>CAZEDM010000030.1:0-2504 GCA_964511075.1 uncultured Ignavibacteria bacterium | reverse complement strand
GCAGTACCAGTCGGAATCACAACAGCTTTTCCTTTTAATTGAGCACAAACTTCTTCGACCGCCTTCTCAGCAGACATACCTTTTTCCGTTAGTTCTTTAAATGTCTTCCAATCTCTACCTTTTTGCCCAAATAATGCATTAGCTTCCCAAAGATAAAGTAAATTACTAAAAACTAAATTTGGGCTCTTTTCATACCTATAAACTAAATCTCCATCAGCCATATTTGCAAATTCTACAGTTTTAGCAATTAACAATTCTGGAGCCTCTCCCCAAGTTGAAGGAATAATCTCTGGCTCCAAACCCACATCTTTGAAAAAGCCTTTTTCCTTAGCCACTATTAATGATGATACATCTTGGTAAGGAGACAATGCTATTCTAATATGGGTTAATTCTTTTTCTTTAGTAGTTGTAGCTCCTTTTTCTTTACCAGCAACTAAAACAATACTAATTACCAGAATTACAATCATAATTTTTACAAATCGATTTAAAATGTTCATCTTAACCCTCCTCCTATGATAAAAATCAAGATATAGAGTAGAAGACCTACTCTATTACTTCTACTTTTTAAGCCAAAATAAAATCATTAAAACCTTTAAACTCCCAATCATTCATCAGCGTGTCATAAATGATATCGGGCATCTTTCTCGTAGTCGCAATAATTGCCTTCCAACCTACTTCCTTTCTTCATCTTCAGCCGCTTGTAGAAACTTCTCAAGTACCCGTTATACCTAATAGCAAGGAGTGTCGCCTGTATCAACGTCGTCCGAAATATCTTGTTTCCCCATTTCGTGATCCTTCCATGCCTCACCTGAAATTAAAATAGTCTCATATGTAAGAATTCTTTACAACATCCTTTACTTTCTCAAGCCAACCAATTTAATTACCTATATTTTACCCCGATTTTATACACTACAAAGATGTACTTAAAGAATCAATAATCCTTTGGAGTCTTTTTTCCAGATAGACATCTGTTTGCCACCTAAAGTCTGACTTCAGGTCTTTAAGATAGACCCTATACCCTCTTTTTAATTTTTCAAGAAACTCTGTAGCCGAAAGATCAAACTTCTTAACGAAATGCTCTAAAAACGAAAGGATCGCATAAGCTAGGTAGCAGATGCGAAGATGTCCCTCTATATGCTCCTTTTTCCAAACACGAATTGGACGCAAAGACAGCGCCCCTTTGATCTTCTTGAAGGCTCTATCAACAATCTCTTTTTCAAAATACTTCCGTGTCACTTCCGCTGCCGAATGGTCGGTGTTGTGAAAGATAAATGAATAACCAACATCACGTGCCTCTTCATCTGTGCCGTTTTCTTCATACACAATTTCCCGCTTCACCACTTCCAACGATGGGTTATACACTACTATTATCTTTCCTTTCTTATATGAAAACTCTTTTATATACACTGAGGTATTCTGCAACTTCACCCGATTCTCCACACGATAGAGTTCCTCACGCTTAATCTTGGTTAAAAACCGCTCCCTCAATCCGCTGCTCTTCTTCACCCCACAGATCAAACGCATCCTAGCTTGCAAAACATTCTTGATATTCTCCTCCGAACTCATTCCCCTATCTATAATTACAGCCTTAAACCCCTCCTCCAAAAGCCGGACAAAAAGATCCTTGAAGATCATTATATTTGAAGTGTTACCAGGATAGGTTCTCATCATGATAGGAAATCCCTGCTCTCCTGTCACCCCCAAGCCTATCTGGATTAGCTTGCGGTATTTTCCATCCTTACCTCTTCGTGGCCTCTCCTCCAATGTGCTCCCTTCAAAATATGTATCTGTCACATCAATGATCGCAGATGACCCATCTGACTCAAAACACCTTAACTTGTTAAAGATCCATTCTTCAATCCTTCTAAAATCCATCTCGCTCACTCTCCCCAGCGTCTCATACAGCCTCCCCGTGGAAACCTCCTCAATCCCTAAAAGCTGGGGAATCTCCGTCCCCATAAACCACTCCTCCAGTTTCCGAATACTCGGCCTCTCTAAAAGATGGGAATACACAAAAGCCAGAATGTATTTCCCCTCTTCTCCAAACAACTCTTCAAGCCCAAGATACTGGGAGGCCTTGTGTACAGCCAACACATCAGCATAATGACGTACAAATTCCACTTGTACATCTGTTGTAACAACCCGTTTCTGGACCTGTCCTTCGATCTCTTTACCAATGTAGCGAATAACTTTTTGTACAACCCTACCTTCAACTCTTTTATTTTCAACTAAGGCCAGGTAAACGTGTGGACCCTTTTTAATCTTACGAACGAAACTCATAGTGTATATGATATACACTACATGAGTTTTTTGTCAACAAAAATAATTTGTACTTCGTTGATATTTATTGAAAAAGCCTTCTTCATGTTGTAGTGTATAAAATAGATCAAAAACTTAGGTAATTAAAAGAACCGATAGAAAAAGAGCCCCGCCTTTGAATCAGCTCTTTAAAGAATTTCTATACACAAATGGTTAATCCCTCCTTGAAAGCAGAGGGTGAAGAA
>CAZEDM010000029.1:0-2678 GCA_964511075.1 uncultured Ignavibacteria bacterium | reverse complement strand
TTGTGGTATCATCAGCAAAAAAAGTGAAGAGTAACGGGGAAACAATGAGTAAGGAGTCGGGGATCAAGAATCAGGAAAAGGTTTTTAAGTTTGTTGAGAAGGTGAAGAAGACTATCAGTAAGTACCGGATGCTGGAGTACGGTGACAGAGTTATTGTAGCTGTCTCTGGCGGTCCAGATTCGATGTCACTCCTCTATGTATTAGACCAGATGAAAGATAAGTACAATCTGATGTTAAAGATTGCCCACTTGAACCACGGGTTCAGGGGTGAGGAGGCACAGCGTGAAGCAGAGTTTGTTAAAGAAACTGCAAAAAAACTGAAGCTGCCCTACGAGGTAAAAGCCTTTGATGTTCCTTCATACCGAAAAGAGAAGATGCTTTCTGCCCAGGAAGCTGCCAGGGTAATTCGCTATCAGTTTTTGGAAGAGGTGAGAAAAAGATTCCGCGCTTCAAAAATAGCTCTCGGTCATAATGCCAATGACCAGGCTGAGACGCTGATGATGTGGGTCCTGAGGGGCACGGGGATTAAAGGATTAAGCGGCATTCCACCGGTGCGGGAAGCTGTAATCATAAGACCATTGATCGAAACGACCAGAGAGGAGATTGAAAGGTTTCTTAAAGAAAAGAAAATACCTTGGGTAGTGGATAGTTCAAATCAAAAGACTGACTATTTGAGAAATAGACTCAGGCATGAGATATTTCCCCTATTACAAAAGTACTACAATCCTCAATTGGTTAAAGCCTTAGTTCACACCGCTTCAATTTTGAGAACAGAAGATGAGTATTTAGAAGAAATCGTTCAGGCTTCACTGAAAAAGGTAACTATTTCGGAGGAGAGAGGCCTTGTAGTGATTGATGGCAGGGGCCTTCTCTCATTGCCATTAGCAATCCAGTTGAGGTGTTTAAGAAGAGCACTGGGACAGGTTAAAGGAGATTTGAGACAGATTTCTTATAGCCACCTTTATGATATTTTAAAAATTGCTTCCAACGAGAAGCCGCACAAGCGGTTAAAACTTCCGCAGAATATTAGAATAGAAAAATCCTATCACCGTTTGACTATAAGTTTGCATCAGGTTATGCGCCTCCCATTTCACTATCAGTTTACTTCTATTCCTGCGTACGTACGTATTGAGGAGATTGGGAAAGAGATACATTTTTTAATAGTTGAGAACAATGACCAATCCATCTATAATAAGAACCCTTGTATTGCATGTCTTGACTGGGAAAAAGTAATGATGCCTCTCATCATTAGAAATGGTAAACCGGGAGATAGGTTTCTACCGCTTGGTATGAGTAGGAATAAAATGATTAAGGACTTTTTTATTGATGAGAAGGTACCGCTCGGGGAGAGAAAGCGTATGCCACTCTTTTTTTTCGGTGAAGTGCTGGGATGGGTAGGGGGAATGAGAATCAACCATTGCCTGCGGGTTACCAGAGATACCAGAAGGATTCTAAAGGTTGAGATAAAATAGAGGGAGGTGGACGGGGATAGTGAGGATGAGATTGCAGAACTTATGGATTTAAGAGTGGTTTTTAAGACAATTCATTTGCCGATTTGAATTATTTATGTTAAAATTAAAAGGTTTTTTAATTTTCAAATAGGTTACCTTTGAAGATATTTTTTGCCATTTTTTCATGTTGGGAGTACGGTGTTCAAGGAGGTAAGGATTGGAACTGTCGAGGGAAATGGTCAAGATTAACACAAATTTAATTTTTTAAGGGAGTTGTACATTGACCCCTATACAGAAGAATATTGCCCTATGGTTGAGTGTGGTGCTCGTGTTTGTGCTTTTGATTAATCTCTTTAGCCAGCCGAGAACAGGGCAAGAACAGATTAACTTTACTGAATTCCTCAACTTACTTGAGAAAGGGGAGATAAGTGAGGTACACATTCAGGGAGATAATATTAAGGGTACTCTGTTGAATGGAAAGCGGTTTAAAACGTATAACCCCGGGTATACCAAACTAGTTGAGGATTTACGGGATAAAGATGTAGTTATTGTAGGAGAGGAAGAAAAGCAGTCGCCATGGACTACCATCCTGATTAGTTGGCTCCCTATGATTGTCATCATAGCTATATGGATCTTCCTGGTGAGGCAGATGCAAGCAGGTGGGGGAAAGGCAATGTCGTTTGGCAAGAGCAGAGCTAAGTTATTAACTGAGCAACAGCAAAAAGTTACCTTTGAAGATGTCGCGGGCATCGATGAGGCCAAGGAAGAACTGGAGGAGATCATTGCTTTTCTCAAGGATCCTAAGAAATTTACTCTCCTGGGCGGAAGAATCCCCAAAGGTGTTATCTTGATGGGTCACCCCGGCACAGGAAAGACGTTACTCGCTCGGGCTATTGCAGGTGAAGCAGGGGTCCCGTTTTTTAGCATCAGTGGTTCAGACTTTGTGGAAATGTTTGTGGGAGTTGGGGCCTCACGGGTGCGTGACCTTTTTATGCAAGGGAAAAAACATGCCCCGTGCATTATCTTTATCGATGAGATTGATGCGGTGGGGAGACATCGGGGTGCAGGTCTCGGTGGTGGTCATGATGAGCGGGAGCAGACCTTAAATCAGTTGCTGGTTGAAATGGATGGTTTCGAATCCAACGAGGGAGTGATTTTGATTGCGGCAACTAATCGTCCTGACGTGTTGGACCCCGCTCTGTTGCGTCCTGGGAGATTCGATCGCCG
>CAZEDM010000028.1:0-2754 GCA_964511075.1 uncultured Ignavibacteria bacterium | reverse complement strand
CCTCAATCTATCCCTCATTTCTTTAGGCTTTTCAAATAGGACTTTTTTACCCCCAAGGTAATTCATAAAATCTTCAGGTTTTTGCATTCCTAACCGGCTATGAAGACCAATATTTGACTCATCGCTGTCAATCACTAATACCTTATTTCCCCTTGCTGCTATCTCTTTGGCTAAGAGGGTCGCAATTGTACTCTTTCCACATCCTCCTTTACCACAGATCAATATCTTCACTTAATTCTCTCCCTTAA
Organism: uncultured Ignavibacteria bacterium; assembly: GCA_964511075.1. Taxonomy (GTDB): domain Bacteria; phylum Zixibacteria; class MSB-5A5; order MSB-5A5; family RBG-16-43-9; genus CAZEDM01. The sequence continues at coordinate 2,506 of CAZEDM010000028.1, read as the reverse complement.
TTATTATTACTTTTTAAAACCCTAGCGATTAATGAATCTATTATTCCTTTCCTCCCTTTTATCTTCTATTCCGACCCCTACCAAAACCTCGCCCCATGCCACCACCACGACCCATACCTCGACCTGGCCCCATGCCCCGCCCTCCACCTAGACCCCAACCAAAACTTCTTCCTACACCTCTACCTATGCCTAATCCAGGCTGGTAGAATCTGGGGTTAGGACCAAATTGAGGCATTGTGTCATCAGGAACTCTTTCTCCTATAACCTCACACACTTTTGCAGCCACCTCCGGGCCACCGCTGACGCACCCATAACATGGTGCCTTACCCTCGGCGACTGCCCTGGCGAATTCTCCACAAGTCTTATATCCACATCGCTGATCGTCTAACTTGGGCAAAACTTCATAGATTTCTCTTATCTTCTCTTTGGTATCATTTTTATCTACCATTGTCCAAACCTCATCTAACTTATTACTAAATCAAGCTCATCCCTGATCAGGTTGGCGCTAAAGGACAAGGGGAGCGACTTCTATTTTACGCGGACGCGCCACTTTACTGTAATCCTTGATTACCGGTTTTGCCTCTTTCCATTTGTCCAGCTCACCCATTTGCTTTAGCCGATTGTATATTAACTCCCAGGCGCAGTCGCGTGTGGGGTCTGCTTCGCACTTGCCATTGCTTGCGCCTCCACAGGGACCGTCGCACGCCGCATAGCGGCAATCTCACCAGGAGATTTCATAATAATAGCCGTTACTATATGTCCTTGGTTGTGCCTTTTACTATTCCTCCGTTTTGATTTGCTCTAAAAGCAGGTCTCTCAGCCAATGTAGATTGATCCTGTATGGTTCTATCGGGATGCCCATCCAGTCAGAGAATTCCAGGATCTTCTCTGGCTCATTTTCCATGACTTCGTCATAATAACCTATCGCATCCAGCATGATTGCTCCGCCGGTGTGCTTAGGGAAATTTTCATTTGCCAGACCCTTATCCCAGCCCTGATACACATAATGGCGGTATTTCATCCATCCCGGGGTGAGCCAATAAATATCTTTTCCTTGGCTTATTTTCTCTCTTTCTTCCTCGCTGGCCAGCATATCCATGCAATGGGTAGCCTTTATTCTGGAAATACTGATCCCAGATTCCACCTGCTCCTGGATAATAGTGTCTATCTTCCGGTACGGATTATCAGAATTGATATAGCAGAACTTACCACCATACACTACGACAATTTTACTTGCGTATTTCTTAGCGGTACCTATCTGTCTTATCAGCTGGCTTTCAAGCTCCTGGGGCACCTCATGACGTCCGGGCTTGGTATAGAGGATTTTTTCTGCATCCAGAAAGCCACTACTTTTCAGGTAATTTAGCTCCATGTTCAAGGTGCCGCAGGCAACAATGGCATAATCTCGAAAAGAAAGATGATTTTCCATACTATTAATGTCCTTCCCTTAAGGGGTAATTTTTCTCACCGGCCTGAATTGGAACTTCCAGCCGGTTCTCCGCAGGCACAAAGGGACAGGTATAAGCCTCGCTGTAGGCGCACCAGGGGCTATAAGCTTGATTGAAATCCAGAATCCATTTCCCTTCTTGAGTGCGGTCTCTCTCTGGCTCAAGATCTAGATAGCGACCAGCCCCGTAGGTTCCTTTACCAGATGTCGTATCCTTAAAAGGAACAAACAGCGTCTCTTCTTCACGGCTGCTCTTGTAAGCTTGGAGGGCTTGCTCCTTTTCGCCTAACTTGAATCGAAATTCACCCCAGCGAACAAATTTTTGCTCGTTGCCTTTGGTGTAAGCCATTCTTACTGCCTGCTTTTCGCGATGCTCATGAAGTTCCAGCTCGAATCTGTAGCTTGGGTCAGGAGGGTAGTATGCCAAACCTTTAAACCGGGGTTTATGTTGAGGTGGAATTGGTGATTGCCATTGCCGGGCAAAGAAAGCATCCTTTATTTCCCTCTCTCTTTGCACATTTGCTTTCCAATCCGAAACTGGCATAACCGTTACCCCCCTCCTCTAGCGAGGTTTATCCATCCGCATCATTTTCTTCTGTCACAAATCTCCTTAGTTTTCACATTGTGATAGCCGCCACCTTTGCCTCTCATACTATTTATCATTGTTCTTGATTTCGTCTACAATGAGTGCAGAAGCACAAATCGTTTCAGCCAAGCTTACGTATCAGCCTCATTACGCTATCCCCTATGGGGTCTCTTCCAACTGCGGGTGAATAAGGTGTTTCGAGCAAGGCCAGCCTGTGCAGCGGTACTTTCTCAGCTATAGCCAGGGCCAGCTCATTGATAGTACCCCTTACTATCTCCTCCGAGATAACCTGCGCCCCGACTAACGTCCCAGTCCGGCAGTCGGCGACGAGCTTGTGGTGTAAAATCTTGTTACCTAAGTGGGGTCGTGAGGTAGGACTACTAACCGTAACGGAGACGACTTCCAAGCCCTTTTCACGGGCAAGTCTCTCGGTAAAACCCGTAGCACCTATCTGATTACCGAAGATTTCGATG
>CAZEDM010000027.1:0-2851 GCA_964511075.1 uncultured Ignavibacteria bacterium | reverse complement strand
GGAAACAAGGAAACTTCGTGAAGATTGAATTCTTTAAACTTCTGCTCGACTTCTTTTAGGTGCACCTCTTGCTCTCTCTTCTTAGATGCACAGAAGGCACAACCTTCTCCTCTTATAATCCGATTGATAATAATGTTCTTACTGCAATTCCATGACCCTTCAAGGAAATCACTAGCCTCTCAGTTTCATTTATACTCAAACGCTCCGGAATGGTAACCGGAACAAATTCCGTCGTCTCGGAATTCACAAGAAGATTTCTTACTCTTTTCACATCCTCAGACATTATATCTAAGAATGCGTCTGCATCATCTTTTACATACCCGCCCAGAAATTGCTTCGATAGGTAACGATGTTTATCCTGCATCAGATCGAAAACTCTTATCCATTTCAGCATTTGCCCGGGCAGGTCCAATAACCTCAAGGTATGTCCAGTGGGCGCTGTATCCAAGATGATCAGATCATAGGTATTCGACTTTAGGACCTCCACGATCTGTATAATGGCCATGAGCTCATCCAAACCAGGCAGGGAAAGACAGAGGAAATCAGCTATATCTTGCTGGTCAAAGTAAGTACCCCGGTCTGCCAGCTTTTTGATCGCACCACTATGTTTTTCCTTGAACTCATCCAGCAGTTGCGAGGCACCTATCTCCAAAGCGAAAAGAGCAGGCACATCTTTTATGGGAGTGATTTGGTTGCCTATACGGAAATCAAAACAATCACTCAGGGAATGGGCCGGGTCAGTGGAGACCAGAAGCACTCTCTTACCGGTATTGATCTTCGCTAAATGTATGGCCGAGGCGCAAGCTGCTGTGGTTTTACCACTCCCACCTTTTCCACCAAAGAATACCAGTTTCAGTTTTTCTTTACCTAAAAAACCGGAGTCGTTTTTGAGCATAACTTTTCCGTCTTCCAAATTGTCTTCTCCTACCTGCGGAGGAATCTATGATTATTCCCGCTCTTCGGTGTCGATGCGTTTGCGGAGATTCTTACGGCTGAACTCCAACAATTCACCCTTATCGTTCAGCCAGGCTTCATAGATACCTAATATGTCCATTCCATCTGGGATTGATTTCTTCTCGATCATCTCCACGGAAATCCGCCAGCCCTTATCGTCTTTTGTCGCACCTACAGTGGTGGAGAGCTTCAACCCGGTCGCCTCCGCTAATTGCTGTCGCGCCTGCTCGATCAACTGCGGTACTGTTATTTCCATTTTGTCGTCTCCTTATGAATGTGAGAGTGTAGGTTACTTTAGCTTTTCATTAAGATATATCTATTCTCCATCGGATTTTCTTAGGGCATTTAATTTTCCCTGCAATTCTATCTCCTCCTTCTTGAATTCCTCCTCAGTCATCTCATCCATCTCGTAGCGGAGTTGGAGTTCCATTAATTTTTCCAAAGCATACTTCTCGTCGCTCGTCTCTTTTTTTGCCATCTGGTGTATCTTCTCGAAGATTCCCACGAGCCCCTTCAAGGGGAAAAGCAGAACATCATCAACCACCAGCATCTAACTCCACCCCCTTTACATCTAAGTCTATTTCCACACAGACGAAATTAAACGGTGGCAAGCCTTCTACGTATTTTAACCTCACCCCTTCTCCCAGCTTTTCGTTTAGCTCATCCACCATCTTATTAAATTCTGGCTCTTTATTCTTATCCACCAAGAACGAAGCGTTTAGGAACATCCTCTCTCCATAGTTATCGTTGACCACATAGTCTCCGGCTATTCCCTCTAGAGTTTTCAAAGCCAGGTTTTTTGCTTTATCTTTTTCTCGATTGAGTGCAGTTTCCACCATCCTTCCCAGTTCCGCTCGCTCTCGATATGTCTTCTCCGCGGGTTGGTGCATCAATTTTTCCTTCCATAATCGGATTTCTCTGTTTTTAGCCTGAATATCTTGGTAAATTAACTTTTCATCAAATATGGCTTTCAGCCCCAGCTCCACCTTGTTTTTCATCTTGGAAAGCAGGTCTTTAAATCGGTCATGATCTCTTTTCAAGATTTTTTTCACCTGTTCCTCGTCCTCTGCAATGGTGCAATATCTAACCGGTAGAACGGTAAAACCTTCCTTCATCACCATCTCGATGGCTCGCTCGTGGGTCAAACAGTTTTCCCGACAGACCGGATATTTCTTAATGGGGGAATTGCTGATCACCGCCCCCACGTCTTTGTAATTTGTGGAACGTACCTCATCTCTTCTTTGTCCCATGCCCCAAGGACCAAAGTTTTTCTCCGGCTCCCCCTCTTTAAAATCTATCAGGCAATAAATGTATTTGCCCTCTTTAAGATTACTTTGCTCTGCCACGTTCATCCTACTAGTTTGTTTTTCAAGGCTTCCTGTATGACGATTTTCACCAAGCCCAAGTCAAATGGTTTGGTCAGATAATCATATGCTCCCAACCTCATTGCCTCTTTAGCCGTGCCTAAAGTCCCATAACCGGTTAGGATGATTACCCCCATATCTTTTCTCACCTTTTTAAGCTCTCGGAATACTTCTATCCCATCCATCCCTGGCATTTTTATGTCCAAAAGGGCCAAATCCGGTTCATTTTGTTTTCCTAAAGAAATTGCCTTCACTCCATTGGTAGCGCTGAATACCTGATATCCCTCTTGAGATAGAAAGCTCTGCAGAAGATCACATATTTCTACTTCATCATCCACCACTAAAATACTGTGTTTCATGTTAACCCCTTTTCTTGTTCTGTGGATCCAGAATTCTGGCTTTTTGTGTTTTTGTTTCTTTCTTTTTTACTTCTGGTCAGCTTAATCTCTAAGATTTGGTTCTCGTAAGAGGTTTTTAAACTGCTGGGACTAACGGTAAAGGGTAACAGGATCTCCTTTTCGTATCTTTTGGCT
>CAZEDM010000026.1:0-2991 GCA_964511075.1 uncultured Ignavibacteria bacterium | reverse complement strand
GTTCCCGACTGGTCATGCACTCCATTTACCAAAGCTACTTCACGCCTAAAGCCCAGCTCTTCTAATTTTTCTTTCGAAATATATCCCATTATAGTACCAGTTGGTTGAGGCTCAGAAAACAAGACTGGATCAATTCCAAATTCATCCAGAAAACCACATTCCCACCTCTTCTCTAATATATTAAAAAATAGAGTCCTTGAACATAAAGAGTAATTAATCTTAGTATCTTTTATTCCAAAATTATAAAAAATCAGATCAGGGGTAAACAGAAATTTATGGATTTTTTTATAAATTCCAGGATGATTATTCTTAAACCACAGTATTTTATTCAGTGGTGCAATATATGCCGGCGGATATCCGGTAACAGAATATAATTTCTGTTTTGATATCCTAGCCCAACTTTCGATTTAAAACCATAAAACACCACTGTATGGAAATCTAACACCCAACTTTTGGTCACTACAACCTTTTAAAGCTTAAGGTGCACCTTGCCCAGGGGATCCTTTATGCCCAACATATCATATATCCTTTTCTGGTGCGGCTCGGGGCTGGAGGAGACTCTTATGTGGTGGATACCTCCATCTTTGTCGCTCATAATAACCGTAGTCCTCATATGGGTGGATAGCTCATCCCGTATGGTAGACCACCTTTTGTGCTCACCCTTATGGGTAAGCGAAAGCTCTATGGTGTTTAGAAGATGGTAGGCAAGGACTGATATAAAAAGGTGCGCCCTGCATCTGGCCTCCTTATGGTGATATACCGGGCGAAGACCAAGATCTGTTTTAAGGGATCTGAATGCGGCCTCTACCTTGGAAAGGGTGTGATATGATTTAAGTATGTCGCTGCCCTCCATATCCCGGTGGGTGGTCTCTATCATGTAGCAGCCGGTAAGCGTGTTTCTATTTTCCCTTTTTTGTTTCTTTTTTTCTACCTTAAGAGCCAGAACCTTTTTACCCTCACTGTCAGTTTCGGTCTCTATGTCATAATACTTGGCTACGGTGGGATAGCGCTGAAGTAACCTTCCAATTCTTATCTGCACCTTGGGGGCAAGGATAATATTTTTCTTGGCAACAGACCTCTTAAGCTTACCAGCGTCTTCCAGGAACCTAGCCTCCTTCAGTCTGTCCATGGCCTCTTCCTTTTCTTTTCTGGCAGCACTTGCCACAAGAAGTCTTGCCTTACCGGCGCATTCTACCTTTTTAAAATATATGGTGTTATCTTCTCTGACATCCTCGGTAAAACCCTCGAGATTTTTAAATTCATCCAGGTAATCAGCTTCTGTTTCCCTTCTCTCAACCACCATATAGTCAAAGCCCCTATCTTCCAGTAGTTTAATATTGTCTTTTGTGGCGATGCCCTTGTCTGCCACTATGGTGGGTTTTACAGACAGAAGCGATCTTTGCCCATCCTCTTCAAGCCTGTCAAGTACCTGGTCAAGAGTTTTAGGCTCTGAGGTGTTTCCGGGGTAGACCTGGGAGAATACCGGATAGCCCCTGCTATCTACAAGTAGCGCCAGGCAGATAAGGGGGCGGTCGCCCCTTCTGTCCTTTGACTTTCCTCTTTTGGCGGTGTTGTTACCTTTAGCGCTTCCTTCAAAATAGGTATTGGTAAGGTCATACAGAAAGAGTATTTTTTTGGCAGGAAATATCTCCTCCTCTTTTTTTCTCAAGCTGGCCTCGATTGTCTCTTTGTGGTAGGAAAGCACATCGGCCACCTGGTAGAGGGGATCTTTTTTTAGGTTTGATAGATTAGAATCTATCAGCTCAGGTGCAGATGAGATTTCTCTTATCCATTTTAAAGCCGATAACTCACTTGAGGGGCGTATGAGCCTGGCAAAGATTGCAGCTTTGGCAATATCCCTTGATTTGGCCTCAAGGCCGGCATCCTTTAATATTTTCTCCACAGAGAGCCTTTCCCAGGCACCCTCTGCTGCTAGCTCCGGTCCCAGGCTGCGGTTATGTGAAGTGGAAAGCTTTTTAAGGTCTATGGTTAGATGTTCGGACTCTCCGGCCTTTCTTTTCTTCCTTAGCTTGTAGAAGTCGTAGTTAGTAAGTACCCTTTCTGCTTCAGAGACTATCTTTTTATCCTCTACCAGGATCTCCTGGCCAGAGAGCCTGGACTCCAGGGCAAAGGCAAGCCTCCTCCATTCTGATTTGGCCAGCTCTAGCTTTCCCAGGTTCATAACCACCCTCTGCCTGGGGCCAGCTTTACTCCTGTAGGATTCCACCAGCTGATGCTTTATATATACCTTTCCCGTCTTTTTGTTTTTGGTTCTGTACTCTCTTATAAACATAGGCCTATTATACAACAGAATAATCTCTTTGTATACATATATTTTATATAAATATATAATTAGGTCACTACATTTAGACTTCGCATTAAAAACCCCCACCATAATGAGGAGTGGGTATCTAAAAATGAGCTAATTTGAGGTTATTTTGGGGACTTATTCAGAAATTTGGGTTAAGGAGACCGACCCTGTTATGAGAAGATATCACTATTGCCACTGTCCCTTCGTAAGAGAAGCAATAAAAGATGGGAATGTAAATATAGATCCCCTTTCTGCAATTGCAGCGGGGGTTTAGGAAAGCTGCTGTGGGGCGTGGCATTCGATCAACCGGTGGAGATATTTATTATCGAGTCGGTCCTGGCCGGAAATAATATATGTAAGTTTGCCATCAGGATACCGGAAGATATTCTGGAGAGGTATGGTTGATTAGATATCTGTTAGTTTATAATATATAAAATTCTTGTAGGTTCGAGTCCTACTCGGGGAGCCAAACTATCCCAATACTCCTGCCAAATACGATTCATGCTTGCAAGAGAAAAAATCTATAGTAAAAAATGAACTATCTGCTAGAGCAGTGAATGTACTCAACTCTCGCTTTGTGGTAATGCAAGGCTACAATTCGACTTTTCGTGTACCTGCTCCCTCTTTAAAGGAAGTATCTTTATAATCCACCTTTGTGCAGTCCCTTGAGAGAGTATCAC
>CAZEDM010000025.1:0-3511 GCA_964511075.1 uncultured Ignavibacteria bacterium | reverse complement strand
TTAGCTGAGCGGCTTGAAGATTAGAGAAGCGATAGTTTATACCTATGAAAATAGGTTAGCTTAGGGCAAAGGGGGCTCTGATCTTGTTTTTTAGGATTTTCGCTTTAGTTATGGATATACTTTTTGGGAAAAACACTTGGTAGCCATAAGATGTCGGCCTTTTCTTTTATGTAAAAACCACCGAGAATAAACTACCTTTTAGATTTGGATTAGATTGACACCGATTGCAGAGGCTCTTAGAAAGTGTTGAGTTTTGTTGGCCTATAGCTATAGTGAGTCTGATGGCTTACCAGCAGAGCGTCAGTATTGAGTTACATTGAAGGTGGGAATTCGATATGGTTTCACGGACTTGGAATTGTCTCCAGGATTTCGCAAAATTGAGAAGAGTAAGATTCATGAGAAGTGTGATCCCATCGAAATGCTTGAATATTAGCACTTTCTTACTGTGAATAACCATTCCTAAATCGGGCTACTAGAATCTTGGGAGAACTGAGTGACACTAACCAAACTTTGAGATGTTAAACTTTGTGAAAAAAATTCCTGAACAGGGCATATGTTTCAGTTGACTGAAATATTTTATCCTTAATATCCAAAATGAAACTAAAGATATTTTTGCCAATAGCCTTTATATTTGCTTTTACTTTCTTCATTTACTCTGTAATAGAGGTGAAAAATATCTCTGAACATAACTATACAGGGTTTGATATAATTTTTTGGATTTTTTGGATGATTATAGTAAGTTCTATGCCCATCGCTTTGCCTAGTGGCGGGGCGATGGTCACTGTCGGTTTCGCGATAGATCTGGCTGTGATAATATTATTTGGACCGTTTATAGCACCCTGGTTTAGCATACTTTCAGTCTTAGTGGAAATCCCTACTAGGAAGCTCCCTTGGTATAGGCATGTTTTTAATATTTCACAACTTATATTGACTGTCGGACTTGCAGGGCTAGTTTTTAAAGCTTTCGGAGGTGCAATATATAACAAAAACTTTCTCCAAAATATACCCGCTTTGATATTCTCTAGTTTAACTTATTTCTTTGTCAATACAGGTCTTATAAGTACAGCAATAGGACTGTCTGAGGGAACTTCTCCCCTGAAAGTCTGGTTTGTAAACTATAAATGGCAGATCATAAATCATCTAACCCTGGCGCCTATAGGTTTTCTGATAGCTTTTATATATCTTAGTGATCTAAGCTACTGGGGAGTAATTCTTTTCTTCGCTCCTCTCTTGCTGGCTAGGTATTCCTACAAACTTTACATTGACTTAAGGGGAGCATACAATGATCTCAGGAGTTTATATGAAGAATTGAGAAGGGCCTATAAGGGTTCCATAATAGCACTTACTTCTGCCCTGGAAGCTAGTGATAGATATACGGAAGGACATTCCTGGAGGGTATCTGTTATATCGGGTATGATAGCTCGGGAAATGGAGCTATCGGAGAAAGATATCGAGACTATAGAATTTTGTGGCCAGCTACACGATATTGGTAAGGTGGGTATGGACCTAAAAGAAATGGTTAAGCGTAAAGGCCCTCTCACCGATATGGAAAGAGGTCTCATGATGAGACACTCTGAAATTGGCTCACGTATAGTTAAGGAGTTGGAGTTTCTCGGAGATGCACCTCAGATTGTGAGATTCCATCACGAAAGAATAGATGGGTCAGGTTATCCCCTTGGGCTAAAGGGAGATGAAATACCTCTTAAGGCGAAAATACTGAATGTTGCTGACGCATTTGATGCTATGACTTCTGATAGACCGTATAGAAAGGCTCTTACCCTTCAAGAAGCTATTCTTGAACTTAGATCTAATGCTGGAAAACAATTCGACAGGGAAGTGACCGAGACTCTTGTGAATTTAATACGGAATAACAGAATAGTGAGCAGAAAGGGAGAGGCCAAATCTCGTGAAAAAGACCATATCAAGGTAATATAAAACAAGGATTAGAATTTGATGATAGATATTAAAAAAAGTTATTTCATTAGAAATCGTCTACCAGCTTTAATCTGGGCTGCCCTTATTTTTATAGCTTCCTCCATACCTAGAACACCTAAATTGAGGGTAAATATCTTTTCTTTAGATAAAATGATTCACTTTGTGGAATTCGGAATTTTCGGAATCTTGCTTCTTCTATTCTTTTCAGGATATAGGGGTCTTTCAAGAAGGAGTATAGCTGTTTCTCTTTTCGTTGGGATTGTATGGGCTGCTTTAGATGAATATCATCAGTTTTTTGTACCTGGAAGAAATCCCAGTGTTTATGATTTCATGGCTGATGTAGCTGGGATTTTTCTCTTCCAATTTGTTTTCCTTAAAAACAACTTCTCGAAAATGAGAAAAGCTGTGCTATAATTCCTCTGCTAATTCTATGAACCACTTTGGATCAATCTCCTCAAAGAGAGACTCTTTGACCTGCAAAGCTCCAAAAAATTCCTCTCCACTGGTGTTATAGTGCCTCTGAGGTGGATATTTCTTAGCATGTTAGATCAGGTACAAAAATATTCATGATGTTTGCTTAACCTATTTTCTGCGTAATCCCTGGCTGTCCAGGTGCTGATCAGAAATTGCCAGTCAGATGATTGGAGAAGAAGGAGCTCTCTTGAGGCTTGTTTCAGAAGATCTAAATATTTTTGACTCTCCATACCCAAAAAATCCTTGGCCAAGGAAATTATCTCTGTCTCGTCTTTATATATGTATTCCCAGGTCCATTCTGTCCACTCGTTAAGCCATATATAATGATAACCACCCTCCCCCCAAGACCCCTCTGGCAGTGATATCACTTTGGACGGAGAAAGCCCTTCAATGGCTTCACTACCCGTGCAGAGACTGATTTCAGAATCAGCGCTGACTTTCCTACAGACCTCTTCCAGAAAGTGGATTCCCTCAAACCACCAGTGTCCGAAAAGTTCCGCATCGTAAGGAACACACAATATGTCTTTTTCACCTGAGGTACTGCTATAGCTTTCTAGCTCTTCTTTGACTATATATACGAAATGATCGGAATTCTCATTTACTCTGCCTTTGGCCATCCTGGGACCATATTCTTTCTTATCGGCTAAATCACTTTTGGAACTTGTAACACGCCGGTATCTATGTCTACCGGGAAAATTCTTCTTGCGGAACTCCAAATACCATCCATCACCAGGGTAACCATGCTCCCCGCTCCAGACCTGTAAGGCGGCTCTAGGATCCCTCGTAAGCACTGAAACCGGGCTTAGAATTTTCCCTGAGGAATCAACAAGATATACCTCGTGAGGATCCTTTTCAAAATCGACCTCCCTTTCGGTGTATCCCTTGGAAAATTGATCCCAAAGCTTCTTTAAGGCTTCAAAACGATCTATATAAACACCTATGGCCTTTCCTCCTCTGAGCAAGGCTGTATCTATTATAAAATAGTTTAGGTTGTTCCTGCTTAGAAATTCTTCAATCCCTCTCCTCAAATATTTCTTTTTTCCAAGTCCTGGTCCTACAGGGGGGGACCCTACATACCTTGCGCGAGAGCACATTCGGGGAG
>CAZEDM010000024.1:0-3649 GCA_964511075.1 uncultured Ignavibacteria bacterium | reverse complement strand
AGATTAACCTTACAGAAAGCTCTGTGGAGATAATGGTAGGAAACTATCTATTTATGAGAAAAAAAATGCCACTTTTTCCATGGACTCTGAAAGACCTTCTTTATCAAGGGGGTATCAACGGGATTTCTCAGATCCGGATCATAGTTCATGATAACAAAGTCAAAAAATCCCTTGAGCTGTAAATAGCGGTGCCTCTTAGCTGATCCTCCTTTGTGATTTAAGGTTTGCAAGAGATCAGCTATAGAGTATGAATAAGAATAAGCAGCTTTATTAGCGGAAGAAATATGCCAGAAAATTGTGAGGCTAGTTCACTGTAGATTTCAATCGCCAATCGTTAATCTTCGCTCAAGGTTGGGTGTAGATTTTCAGAATATTCTGAACTAAAGAGGAGGATATCTTCACAATAACTTGACAGATAGGAAGAGTATTTCGGATTATTCTGAGCCTCGGTAAGGGGCTTTTTTATTTTTTATTTGAGGATGAAAGGGGGATGGGTCCTGCAACACCCTATCCCCCAGAAACAATGGGTAACAACCCAAAAACAGTACTACCTTGATACTTTTTGTTGATGCCTGCGTCAAGAAGATTTTCCGTCTTGGTAAAAGTTTTCCATGGCGGAGACCTGGGAACTGCCCTCGATGTGGGGGCAGGGTTTGGTGTCATGGATTTACAACCGGTTACTTTGATGGCTTCAACGACCCCCTTTGGCTAAAACGATATCGTTGTCCGGAATGCAGGGCCATAATCAAAGTCCGGCCCAAGGGGTATTGGCCTCGATTCCAGGCAAAAATCGACACGATTCGCCGAAGCATCTCCCACCGCTTAACTCACCACAAATGGCTGCCTGACCTTCCCCGCTCCCGCCAATGGCACTGGCTCAGGGGGCTGAAGCGGCAGGTGTTCTTTCACTTAAGTGCCAGCTGGTCAGGAGACCTTGTGAAAGCTTTTGATGAACTGAGGGGCAAAGGGATTGTAGCTGCCAGCCGGTCAATCTAATCTGAAGACCTATCTCGTCCATAACGAACCTACCGAAGGGTGTCCTTGTTTTCCCTAAAGGACCGGTTTAAAGGAGGGAAAACATCACAAAAAGGAGGTTTATCATGGACGAAAAGAAGAAAAAACAGATTGCCGTCTTCCGTTTTGGGGTCATCAGCGACTTTGTGAACCGCTCCTCCATGGTCCGCGGGGAGCAAGAACGGCTTTTGAGGGAGAAGTGCGAAAGGCAGTGGCACATCCCTTTTTCCACCAGAACCCGCCTTGCCCCATCCACCATTTTAAGCTGGATCAGACGATACAAGGAGGGCGCAGGCCGATTGGAATCCCTCTACCCTCAAAGCAGAAGGGATGGAGGACAGGCACGGGCCATTGATGAGGATACAGTCCAGAGTTTAATCCGCCTCAGAAAAGAACTCATCAATGCTCCTGTTACAACCGTCATTACTGAGGCGCATCGAAGAAGGCTTGTCCCACCGGGGACACATCTACCCCTGAGCACTGTCTATCGCCTCTTCCATCACCACGGTCTCATGAACACTGACGATACCCCTGTCATAGACCGCAGACGATTCGAGGCTGAATCCCCCAACGATATCTGGCAAAGCGACACCATGCACGGCCCTCTGCTCGAGGTGGATGATAAAAGAAAAAAGAGCTATCTGTTTGCCTTTATCGATGATATGAGCCGGCTTATCCCACATGCACAGTTCTATCTCAGCGAAAAACTTGACTCCTTCCTTGATGCCTTAAGACAGGCATTGCTGAAACGGGGGCTGCCACGAAAACTCTACGTAGATAACGGTCCCGCTTTTAGATCAAAGCACCTGGAAGAGATCACCGCCTCTCTCGGTATTGCCCTGGTCCATTCCCAGCCCTATAAACCTCAGGGAAGAGGAAAGATCGAGAGGTGGTTTAAAACCGTACGAACCCAGTTTCTTCCAGGTTTCAGGGGAAGAACGTTACACGATCTCAATGAAGCCCTGGACTGCTGGATCCGGGATATCTACCACAATCGAAAACACTCAGCCACAGGGCAAGGCCCTCTGAAACGTTTTGCGGATCATATGCAGTGTGTCCGGCCGGCCCCAAAGGATCTGGAAGACTCTTTCAGAAAAAGGGCCAGGCGCCGTGTGGCCAAAGACCGGACCATCTCGCTGAACAGTAAACTCTATGAGGCCCCTGTTACCCTTATCGGGCAACAGGTCACCCTGCTTTATCATGAACATGATCCGGCAAGGGTGGAAATCCTCTTCAAAGAAAAATCTTACGGATTCTTAACCCCTCTTGATCTCCATATAAACTGCCGGGTCCGAAGGGATCATGATCGTTACCTTACCCTCCAGGTTCCATCCATAAAAACCATTACCGGAGGAAAACTGTCCTTTAGGACAAAAAGAAAGGAGGATAACTCATGAAACCGGCCTATCGCTCATTCTTCGGCCTTACCCGGGAACCCTTTTCCTCCGAGATCACCGTAGAGGAGATCCTTAAGACACCGGATGTAGTCGCAGTAAACGATCGCTTTGATTATGCCGTAAGGCTGGGCGCCATGGCCCTGGTCACCGGCGATGTGGGAAGCGGTAAATCCACAGCCTTACGATTCGCCACGGGTCGTCTCCATCCCTCTGAGTATCGACCCTTATGGATTACCGCCACCTCCGGCTCTATCCTGGAGCTTTACAGACAGCTATGCTCCGTACTGGAGGTGGATACATCAAGCTCCTCCAGGGCGGTGCTCACTCGAATCATCCGAAGACAAATCATGGAAATAACCACTGCTAGAAAGCAAAAGGTCGTCCTTATCATTGATGAGGCCTCTCTTCTTAGGCTTGAGGTCTTCACAGAACTCCATACCATTACCCAGTTTGAAGCCGATTCAAAGCCACTCCTGCCTATCATCTTAGCAGGACAGAATAACCTCGTGGACTTACTCCTTTATCGCACCTCCGTCCCCCTGTCCTCCAGAATCATAGCCAAGAGCCATCTGCAGGGAGTTTCACGCCAGGATATGGAGCTTTACCTCAAGCATCACCTTAAAATCGCCGGCGTTAAACATCAGCTCTTCTCTGAACCAGCCATCACAGCGATACATCAAGGCTCAGGCGGTCTCTTCAGGAGGGCTAATCATCTCGCCCGGGGCGCTCTTATCGCTGCTGCCAATGAAAAAGTCAACCAGGTCTCCCCTGAACATGTCCGAGTGGCATCCACCGAACTCATATGACATCCAGGAGTAAACCATTTATCCGTGAGGAAATATGAAGAGAGATGAACATGAAATCAAGGTAGCCTGGGAAATCTGGAATCTCATATCGAGACTTAATGACTTGATCTGGGACTTCTATGAAAATGACTTCATGGAGCTTCTAAAAAAGAGTACCAAAAACAACAGAAAAAGGATGCACAATGAAATCAATACATCAGATTAATCAGAAAACATTTTACAGAATAATCAGAGAAGCAACATAATCATCGAATATTATCTTCGTTTAATTTGCCCATTTACGAAGCCAAAGCAATACTTCACATTTAGGTTATTTATATGCCCTATACCTGACTTTGTTTAGAAATCATGATGAAAAAACTATTTCTTATACCCAGGGGCGTCTTCCAGTTGCTCCAGGTCATTATAACCATAGCCGAGATGGTTATACAC
>CAZEDM010000023.1:0-4223 GCA_964511075.1 uncultured Ignavibacteria bacterium | reverse complement strand
AGTCTACTGACCAAAGGAGAAAAAGGCAAATTAGAGGGACTTTTTCGACACTCTCATGCAGAACAGAAGTTTTATGCTATACTGAAAGCGAAGAAGGGGTCATGGGGGGAAGAGATGGCAGGAGCGCAAAATGGCTAAGCAAACTAAACCGATTGAGGAAGGTAGAAAGAAAAAACCTGAAGAAGTGGTCCTAGAAGATATAGTCATACCTTTCTTAAGGGAAGACTTGGGTTATAAACTCATCGATCCACGATTTCAAAGAGTGCCCATTCGGTTTGGAAGGGCAACGAAATACGCTGATACGGTTGTTTATATTGTGAAGAACGCGAAAAAGATACCACATATTGTCATTGAGACTAAGGCTCCCAATGAGCCTTTAGATTGGGAGCAAGCCGAGTCTTACGCTCAACGCCTAAGAGCGCCGTATTTCTTAGTTACTGATGGCAAAACTTGGCATTGGTATCAAACAGGGGAGAGACAAGGGGAATCAAAAAGAATTGAAAAAGCACCAAAGCCACCAGTGTATATGAAAGAAGAAGTTTTGATTGCATTTGAAGACCTCTACGAGCTGGAGAGAGTAGTTAGTAAATGTCACGACATAATAAGAAATGAAGAAGGCTTTGACCCCACCATCGCTTTTGACGAAATAAGCAAATTGCTTTTCGCAAAGATGCAAGATGAAAGAGAAGTTGAACAAGGATTTAAAGATGACAACAACAGAACGCCAAAAAGCGATTATGAATTTAAGATAGGAAAAGACGAATTGCCAGAGGAAGTAGGGTCAAGGATTAAGGAGATATTTGAAAGAGCAAAGAACAAATACCCTGAAATTTTTGAGGGCACAACGGAAGATATAAAATACATAAAACTAAGATTCCCAACAATCTTTCATGTCATTCAGGAACTTCAGGGTTATACCTTACAGGAAACCTCTATAGACATCAAAGGTGCAACCTATGAACTATTCATCAAAGGGACTTTTACCGGTAAAGGCTTGGGTCAATTCTTTACACCAAGAGAGATTGTAGAATTTATGGTGGATATGGTCGAGCCTAAAAGGAGACATTTTATACTTGATCCTGCTTGTGGCTCTGGTGGTTTCTTAATCACTTGTATGGACAGGGTTTTCGATGAAATAGACGAACTGTATAGGCAAAGAGGGTTAGACAATCCCAAACAAGAAAAATGGAGATTTGCTACCCAACATCTTTACGGGACCGATCTAAATGAAAGAATGACCTGGGTAGCAAAAATGAACATGGTTATGCATGGGGACGGCCATGGTGGCATTTTTACGCATGACGGGTTAAGAGATTCTGAAAGAATTGAGCCCATGCTAGATATTGTCAAAAAGAGGGGTGGTTTTGACATAGTCTTAACTAATCCCCCATTTGGAAGCAAAATAAAGAACCAAGATATTTTGGCAAAATATGAACTCGGGAGGGGAAGAAAAGCCCAACTTACTGAGGTTTTGTTTATTGATAGATGCCTAAAGTTACTAAAGCCAGAAGGAATTTTAGGTATCGTTGTGCCAGATGGCATTTTAAGTAATGTTCAACTAGGATATGTAAGGAGATCTGTAAGAGAAAATGCCATCATCAGAGCTATAGTTAGTATCCCAAAGGAGACTTTTCTGCCTTACGGCTCTGGAATAAAAGCAAGCTTGTTGTTTTTACAGAAGAAAGATATTGAAGGAAGATCAAAGCAAGGAAAAGTATTCATGGCCATAGCTGAAAATATTGGCTATGATGCTACAGGCAGGTCTACAGGGAAAAATGACTTACCCGTGATTTTAGAAGCCTATAAAAGACAGGAAGAACTTAAATGAAGATATTAAGCAAATCTCCGTTAGCTACTTTGATAGAGTCGGATATGTTGGGCAATGCTGAAAATAGATTGGACGTAGTATTCTATCACCCCAGGTACATCAATGCATTTGATAAAGTTTTGAAATTAGGCTGGCCCATTGAAAAACTTGGTGATATAGCAGAAATGATTATTCAAGGGCCAAATCCGAAGGATTGGGCTAAAGAAGGGGAAGGTATTATTTGTTTAAAAACTAAAAATGTATACGACGATGGCATGATGCTAGATAGTATTGACAGAATATCACGCAAAGAATACGAAGAACTTAAAAGATTTACCTTAGTAAAAAATGATATTCTAGTTACATTAAAAGGCTTTGGTTCCATAGGAAAAGTTTCACGCTTCGATTTAAACAATAAAGCAGTTTTTACTAGAGAAATAGGCATTATAAGGCTAAGAGGGGAAAGTCCCATAAAACCCCAATTTCTAGAGATTTTTTTAAAAACCCGGGTGGGGAAAGAGAATTTGCTTCGGGGCATAACAGGAGCTACTGGACAGCTTACCTTAACAACTTCTTATATAAAATCTATTCAAATTCCTATTCCACCGATTTCGGTCCAAAAAGGAATTGTTCAAATAATGCAAAATGCTTACAAACAAAGAACACAAAAATTAAAGAGAGCAAAAGAACTACTTCATGAGATAAACAATCTTGTTCCTGATAGGCTACATATAAAACTACCTACAGGTAAAATTAGAAAGATGTATCTTGCAGGGTTAGAGGAAGATTTTGAAAAAAGAGTGGATGTTTTCTTCTATAACCCCAAATATATTCGTTTGTTAGAAGCAATCCAAAGTTCTCCAAATGAAGTTAAATTCTTGAAAGGAATCTCAAAAGCCATTGTAAGCGGTCAAAGACCCAAGGGCGGTGTGAAGTATATAAAGGAGGGAATACCAAGCATTGGAGGAGAACATATAACATCGGAAGGTGATTTTGATTTTGAGGATATAAGATACATCCCAAAAGACTTTCATCAAAAGCAAAAGAAAAGTTGGGTTAAGCCCTTTGATATTCTGGTGGTAAAGGATGGGGCCACTACTGGCAAAACTGCCATAATATCTGAGGATTTCCCATTCAAAGAGTGTAACACTAATGAGCATGTGTTCAAAATAGAAGTCGAAGAAGGTTACAATCCTTATTATGTATTTTGCTATTTGTTTAGCAGTTTAGGACAAGAGCAAATTAACAGGTTAATAAGTGGTGCTGCACAGAAGGGAATAACCAGACATGCGATAGAATCGGTTGAGATTATTGTCCCACCACAGGAAATCCAGGACACGATAGCAGATGAGGTTAGAAGAGGAAAAGAGGACAGCAAGAAACTGAAGAAAGAGGCTGAAGAAGTTATAGAGAGAGCCAAAAGACAGGCTGAAAAAATGATGGCAGGATAATGATGAAAACGTCGCACATAAAGTGCGACGCTACGTTTAGGCGAAATGGGCAGGTATGGAAACCTGCCCTACTTCTTTACCATTTTGGGTATGGCTACCAGTGCCGACGACGGTTTGCCACCGCTTCCAAGAGGATCCGCACGTAATTTGGGTCCCCCCTAACCTGCCCCGAGAAGCCCGTGTCCGGTAGTTCAGCCCTCCCGTAGAGGCGAACCAGTTCCTTCGCTCGCTCCACCATGGGCTCGACCATGCTGGCTAGCGCTTCCACACTCTCCACAGAGGGCTGAAGTTGACCTAGCCTCTCCCCGAAATCATCGATCAGTTGGAAATATTCCGAGCCTCGGTCGAACTGTTCACGGGGGAGAGCGTAACCAGCAGCCACTAACTTCTCCCACACCCGAAA
This sequence comes from uncultured Ignavibacteria bacterium, assembly GCA_964511075.1. Taxonomy (GTDB): domain Bacteria; phylum Zixibacteria; class MSB-5A5; order MSB-5A5; family RBG-16-43-9; genus CAZEDM01. The sequence goes on along the minus strand of CAZEDM010000023.1, from coordinate 562 downwards.
GATAACGCCGATCTTCTCCGAGTTGCGAAACCAACCAGCCCCATAGAGTTCGGTTAACGTGCCATTAACCTCCTCGATCCGTCGGTCAACATCGGAGATCTCCTCAGCCGATGGTCTTTCCTTGGGGGCTTGGGGGATAAGCCTGGCTATGTATTCCTGAAGTTTGCGAGTCAGTTCAATCCCTGTCTGCTCCCTCACACCCTCCTCGATATCCAGCAGTATAGTGGCTAGGTCTCGAAGAGTTCCCCTGGGCAATCCAGCACCTTCAGCGAGATCGCGAGACTCTTTGGCAAAGGAAAGCATCCTCCTGGAGAACCTTAGAAGGTCTCCAAAGGTGAGGCTCTTCTCTTCCCAGGTGCGCTTTCCCCTTCTAACCATCTCTATGCCCTCCTTGTCAGTCCGTTCTCCTCCGGGGTGATCCCCTCCCCATCCCCGGCCCGGCCCTTGCCGGGACAAGCAGCACCGCAAAAACTACTACTCCTGCCAGAGCGATGAGCCCCAGGAGTAGATACATCCCCCCGTATCCCACCCAACCCGCCCCCGGCCCCCAGGCCCCCCCCCC
>CAZEDM010000022.1:0-4823 GCA_964511075.1 uncultured Ignavibacteria bacterium | reverse complement strand
GATCGACTTTCAGTCGTATTATAAATCTACCTGCTTTAGCAGGTAGTTTTTTAATTGGGGTCAATTCCATCATCTCAGCCTACATCAATCCCTAAAATGCCCAAAAACAAGCCCCTCCCTGGGGTAAAAAGATTTTTCGACACCTCGCACCTTCACGTTTAATCGGCGTTTATGAAGAAAGCAAATGGCTCATAGAAAATACGAATAAAGTTGCACTACGGGTTTTAGCTATTTTTTGGTCCCAACCCCTTGATTTTATTTACTTCAAGCTTTAAAAATCGCAAAATCTTGTCAAACTTGGGTTAGAATTGTATAATGAGCTTAAAAGGAAAAGGAGGATCAAATGAATGAGGAGAAAATAAGCGGAGCTAAACTGTTAGTTGCTGTTGTTGTGCTGGGTTCTGTTTGCGGCCTGGTGGAAGTCATAGGAGGGGGACTTATCCGGCAGGCGGGGATACCCTTTAGGGCCGGGCTTCTGACTGGTATAGGCTTTACGGTTATCGGATTCGGTATGGCGATATTCAAAAGGCCACTTATTGCCCTGGGAATAGGAATGGTTGCCATCCTGTGCAAGCAGCTTGTGGTCCCAATCCTCCACATCTCAGTAGTGTGCAAGCTGAACTCGTGTCTGGCAGTTATGCTGGAATATGGTGCGCTCTCCGCTATTGCCGCCATCACCATAGGCAGAATGAAGGAACAGACTGAAAGCAGGATTTTTACCGGAGGTGCGGCTGCATTTGCAGGTTCCATTGCCTTTTACATTATCGGGATGCGGGTTGCGCCGTGCATGTATCTGCTTTCTTTTAACAATATTGCCGGATTCGGCTCGTATCTGGTAAAAGAGAGCCTCTCCTGGACCGTCTTTTCAGCTCTCTTATTCCCGCTGGGTTGGAGGTCCGGGGAAAGACTCACAGAGAGGGCGTTTACTCTTGCCCGACAAAAGCCGGGCCTTTTCTACACGGGCGCGACTTTAGCAACTTTTCTATGTTGGGTGATTTGCGCCCTTGCCATTTACCAGGATATCTAATTCACCCTTTCAGCAAGGATAATGTACTCAGGAAAACCAGAGGTGATAATTGTAACCGGCGAAGTGGATTCAGGCAAAACAGAAGCATTAAAAATCCTGGGAGGCAGAGAGAAAGAGAGGGGAAATTCCCCCACCGGGGTGATCGCACCCGGTGTATACCAGGATGGAAACAAGATCGGGTTTGACGCGATGGACTTGTCAACCGGACATTCCGTGCCCCTTGCTAGAACCTCGTGGGAGCCGAAAGACGGCTTTTCCGTGGGGAGGTTTTTATTTTCAAATAGGGGTTTTGACTTCGCTCGTTGCGCGCTGCTTAAATTTAAGTCAGGGGGTGTGGTATTCATAGATGAGGTCGGACCGATTGAGCTTAGAGGGGCTGGATATGCCGATTGCCTCAGAAGATTGCTGAACTCCGATATTTCCAGGCTGTATATGTCGGTACGGAATGGATGCGTAGAGGAAGTGGTAGATAAATTTCTCCTCTCCCGACAGTGTAAGATACTTAGGATTGAAGAGTTTTAAATACCATCATATTAAAGCATATTAAAGGGATTCTCATTCCATCATAATTGATGATCTTTTATCAATGAACGATATGGAAAATCCACAACATATTGAGGGGGTTTTCTGAAATAAAAAGCCTTCCATTGCCTGCCATTATCTGGATTCTCCAAAAGAGTGGGATATGGAAAACATATGAAAACATTGAATGAGATTAAATTGAAGGAAAAGCGAATACTCTCTGTCGATTACCAATGGTAATCTTTAACATCAGAGAACATTTCAAGAATAACGACTTCAGGAAACAACATGCCATCGGACTTTTTTCAAAATCCCTCAAAATGGGTAAGCGGTTAGCCCATGACTTATTGGAACACACCCAAAAGGCTAAGGATTTCTATTGATAATTCTTAAGGCTATAATTACTATCTCCCATGAAGGATGTCCATCCAACGGATGGCCTCAGACTCAGGTACTCTCCCCAGGTATTCCTGAGTGGTCTTTAGGTCCTGGTGCCGGAGGATGACTTTGGAAACAATCTCCAAGGGAACTCCATTCCGGCTCGCATAAGTGGCTGAATACCTCCGAAGATCATGAGGGGTGAGAACAACGTTTAGTCTCATTCCCAATTTTTTTATCAATGCCCTCGCTGTGGAGTAACAAATCGGAAACAGCCGGTCTTCAGGGGAGAGGTTTTTCTGTTTGATATACTCGTGGAGCCGCTTGGCAATCTGTTCCGGCATGAAGGCCACCTCGAATTCTTTACCTGACTTGGGTTGTCTTAAGACCAACTTCCGGTCAAAAACATCTGATACTTTGATCTTTAATGACTCCCCGATTCTCAATCCGCAGCGTGCCAGAAGCTCAACCATCAGCCTGTCCCTGAGATTCTTGGTGTTGTAGATCAGCTCTTCCACTGTCTCCCTGTCCAGAATCCTCCGGGCCACCTGTTTGGGAGTCTTGAAGGCTTTGCGCAAAAAAGGGGCATTACAGGGGTTTCTCATATTTAAATTACACTTGTCGCCCAGGAAGTTATAGAAAGCCTTCAGCTGAGCATATCGCAGACGATGGGTGGACCTGGCAAGGTTCTCTGTCAAATTCTCCCGGAACTGGTAAATCTCATCGGATCCGAGGGAATCGAAGGACCGATCGGCAAACTGGGCCTCAAATCTTTGGAGAAGGTAATGGTAGCTTTGGAGGGTTCTTGACTTGAGGCTGGATCGTTGATGGTATCGGAATAGGCTGATAGCTTCTTTTATAGTCATGGTGATATCTCCTTTCACTTCTTCTTAAAAGGGGTCTTTGGGGTATGTCCTGTTTATTCTATGGGGAAGGAGCCGACAAAGTTATAGATTTCAAACCATAATAAACAGAAATATTCGCAAGAATTAAAAGGCAATAATAGAGGAGGATGCCCTCAATGGGTGTATGTCAGCCTGGCATGGCAGAAGATAAGGCAATATCGAACTCTCTGTTTTTAAACAGAAAATCAAAGAGAAGGGCTAAAAGGGCGGGTTATGAAGGTGTCAGCAATAGAGTCCCCACTCAGTCAGCATTCCACCTGCAACTATTCAGATATTCCAAAGCTCACCAATTGACGATTACTGAATGAAGGTATTAATAATGTTCTCGAGGTAAACAAATATCACTCCTGTTAAACCGTTTAAATCGAATGAGATAATATATCTTAACTTTTCGAAGCGCTGGAAATTGCCGATAGTATCTACCACAACTCTTGGAAGTTACAGCTTTAATGAAAAAGATATATAAATCACAATGTATTACCCGGCCCCGTATCATAAAAAGTTCAAACAATGCAGTTCTTCTTAGCTAAAGAGCCTCTCTTAACACGATTACGCCCCTCTTGCTTTGCCTGATAAAGCGCTTCATCTGCTGCTGAGATCAGTTCATCAGGTGACGAATCTCGACCGGGGATAGTGGTCGCAACTCCCAAACTAATGGTAACTCGTTTATCAACGGGAGAGCTGATGTGCTCAATTCCTAAGGCTTCAACCTCCGAGCGGAGAACCTCAGAGACGGCAGCAGAACCTTTTTGATTAGTATCCGGCATTACAATGATAAATTCCTCGCCTCCATAACGGGCTGCCAGATCCAGGGGCCTTCTTAACGTGCTCACTATCGCCTCTGCCACCTGCTTCAAGCACCTGTCTCCCTTCTGGTGACCATACGTATCATTATAGGCCTTAAAACAATCGATGTCGCAAATAAGAATCGAAAGTGGCTTGAGTTCACGTGCCGCACGCCTCCATTCCCTATCGAGGATCACCTCAAAATAACGACGGTTTGCGATACCCGTCAAAGCGTCCCGGTATGAAAGGCGCCGTAATTCATGCTCGGCCAGCTTTTGCTCTGTAATATCATATCCTATTGATTGGTATTGTATTAGATGCCTTTTTTCATCAAAAAGTGCCCGATCAGTCCACCTTTGCCAACGAATTTTCCCGTCAGCTGTCACTACCTGATGCTCGTACGTTATCGCTGGTTTGTTATAACTAAGTGATTTAATATTTTTTCTTACTTTCTCCTGGTCTTGCTCGGGGATGAATTGGAAAAAATCTTGACCAATCAACTCTTCGCTTTTCTTGTTAAAGTAGCTGCAATAAGAACTGTTGACAAAAGTTAATGTACCATCTGGCAAAAAAAGACAGATCAAGGCAGGCATATCTTCTACCAGCGCGCGATATCTCGCTTCGCTTTCAAGAAGCGCTTTTTCAACAATCTTTCTCTCCGTCAGGTCCTCATATGTGATAAATTGTTTTTCATTTTGCATGGTCACTGGCCTAAACAAAATATCTCGAATTGTTCCGTCCTTACACCTAACTTTAAATTCCCGAGGTCTGACTTCTTTCTTTCCGAATTTCTTGATATCAGAAAACCAAGCGGAGATAGCCTCTCGACGGTACTCAGGATCTGGATAAGCGAGTTTGAACCATTCCTTCCCATCGGGAATATCCTCAAGTGTATAGCCAAAAATCTCGGTGAATTTAGTGTTTATATATTCATAAAGTCCCATTGAGTCAATAATAGCTATTGGAAATGGGGAGTACTCAGCCATCTGATAAAAAAGAGCCTCGCTATCCCGCACCTTCTCCAGAGCACTGTCTCCTGATGTCTGCCATGGAAAAATCATTTTTTCTTCATATTGTTAGACTGATGATTTTTATTTTTCCATGCACCTGGTTTAAAACCTTCGCCTTCAGGCGAAAAGCTTCAGCGATATTAAGTTTATGGTATGATCGCTCATGGGAGGTGATCCATGAGCGAGGAATACAAA
>CAZEDM010000021.1:0-5206 GCA_964511075.1 uncultured Ignavibacteria bacterium | reverse complement strand
GCTTTATGCTGCGGAGAGGTGCTGGAGTGGCTGAACAGGATCGCCTGCTAAGCGATTGTCTCGATTAATGTCGGGACCGTGGGTTCGAATCCCACCCTCTCCGCCAGTGCAACCAATTCGAACCTTTGTATTTATCATCCAATAAGGCAAGTGTTTGAATCTTTGTATGCGCAACATAATACGGCTTAAATCCATTCCCATCGTCATTGCTCGCTCTGTGAGATAAGTCAAATCTATCAGAGCGAGTCACTGTAGGTGGCTTGGTAATCTCTTTATATCCAATGTCATTGCGAGTGACCGAAGGGAGTGCGACAATCTCATAGTCAACCGAAGGTTCACTCACAGGCTCAAGTAATATTGGTTCCAGTAATTTTCTTAAAGCTAAGGCAGAAGCAGTCGTATTTTTACTAAGCGTTTCATGTAATTTTTCTAGCCTATGATTTATCCATTCTTTAGGTGGGGATTTAAATGTATTTTGTTTCTGAAATTCCAATAATTTAATCTCCTGTCTAATAATATCGCGCTTTTTTTCAGCGCCCTCCAGTGCCTCTGATACAGCTTTAGAAAAATTTCCCAATTTGATATAATTAAGATAGTTTTGTATTTCTGAAAGAATTTTTTCATATTGGAACATTTTTTTCTTAATAAGCCCTGGAACTTTATTTAAACCTTTTACTATCAGTTTTTCTAAAGTCTCGTAAACATATTCTAAATTATCTGCGGTTAATATCTTTTCTTTCAATCCTGATATAATTACTTTCTCTACTCGTTTTCGGGGCACTAATAAATTATTGTCGCAAGTTTTCCTTTTTGCATTATAACACCCATAATAGCCGCTGCCTTTTCCGCTGATTAGAACAATAGCTCCTCCGCATGTCTGGCATTTCAGAAGGCCAGAAAACAGGTGAGATGGGCTGGCTTGCACATAACTTTTTTGTTTTAAGTTATTATTGTTAGCTTTTTTTTGGAGGGGCCATGTTCCCTCTATTTCTGTCCATCTTTTCTGAGCCCTTCCCCAAGTTTCTTTATCAATGATAACTAAATTTTCTTTATACGAGGACAATTGTTCTTCTTTTTGCCGTCTCACCTTTTTTATCTTTCCTGTCATAGGATCTCTAATGTTCTTCCATTTTCTCCATACCCATAGTCCTGTATATTTTTCATTTTTTAGGATTCTACTTATAGTTGATGTGTTCCATCCTCCTGAGTAGCCTTTTTTTGTTGGAACCTTATCGTTGTTAAGCTCCTTTACTATCTTGCTTATGCTTTTTCCTTCAATAAATTTCTTATAAATTCTTTTAACAATATCTGCTTCCTCTGGATTTATTTTGTGAACCATCCCTTCGTATTTAGCTTGCCCTTTTTTATTTAGCTTTAATTCACCTACAGGCTTAGTATAATATCCAAATACTCTTTCCCCGGTACTAAATCCCCTAATTTTTTGACCTTCTAATCCCCTCATTGTCTTCTTCCTGAGGTCATCAAGATATATTTCATTTATAAGGCCACGTATTTGAATACCTAATTTGGAATTATCATCATCTGTAATAATGCCATCTGAAACAGAGATGATCTTTACTTGATGAAAGTTAAATTTTAACACCAATGTCAGCATTTGATGATTACTCCGCGATAACCTTGAGAGATCGTCAACTGCAACAGCATCAAACTCTTTATTTTCCATTGCTTTTTCTAGAGCCTGTAATCCAGGGCGGTTAATAACAGAGCCGGAGATTGCCTCGTCGATATAAATATGGTTGTTTTCGATTATCATGCCATGATCCATGATGTAATTTTTACATACTCTTATCTGATCATCGATGCTTTTTTCACTTTGATTTTCAGAAGAATACCTTGCATATATCGCAACTTTCATTTAATAACCTCCTTTTTTTTGAATAAATCAGGATTTTGTCGAGAAACTTTAATATATTCTTCTGCAATAATAGAAACCACTACATCTAACAAGTTTTGGGCAGCAGGATTATCAACCCAATTAAGCCTAATTATTTGGTCTATTTCTTCATCAAATTTCTCAATTTGATCAAAAGCCTGATTATTCATAGATAGTCTTGCATTTATTACAAAATGGGTATATTTTACTAATAAAAGGTATAAGTAATGATGATTATATGCATGTCTAAAATATACCTTTAAAGGTATAATATGTCAAGTAATTTTTTGGATATGTTTCTATCATTGTTTAGATTGTATTAGTGAGGAGAGTTTAAGAGGACAATAATGGATACAAAAAAGTTGGGCAAAAAGATAAAATTGGCCCGGGTAGAGGCTGATTTAACCCAGACTCAGCTGGCCCAAAAAGTCAAAGCAAAACAAAAGAGCATCTCCCGATATGAAACAGGTGCATCATTACCATCTCTGGAAACATTAGTCAAGATAGCTAAAGCTCTTAAAAAACCGATAGGATATTTTTTAAATGAGTAATGATTATCGATTAATAATGGGGAATATTTTCCTTTTTAACTTGTGAAACACTATTAAGTGCATATTCCGGTGAATCTCGCCACTGATTCCGGAGTAAACTCGCCACCTGTCGGAGCGAAGCGACGCTGGGATTTCATTATACCTCCTTGTGGCTGGCATGAGTCAAGTTTGATACACGTTTTCTCATAGATTCTCCCTTCAGTTCAAGCCTATAGGCATTGTGAACGACTCTATCCATGATGGCATCGGCAAGCGTTGGATTGGCCATTCGCTCATGCCAATCGGACACAGGGACTTGAGTTGCCAGTATGGTTGAACTCAGTTTATATCGATCATCGATTATCTCCAGGATGTCGTTTGTTTGAGACTTAGAGAGAGGAGTTCTCAACCAGTCATCTATGATAAGAAGTTGAGCTTTTGCCAGGAAGTTTAGTAACTTTGGATAGGAGCCATCGGCTTGGGAGAGGGTGACTTTTTGCAGGAGGCGGGATATCTGAAAATAGCGGACAGAGAAGTTATTCCTGCAAGCTGCATTTCCTAAGGCGCATGCTAAATATGTCTTACCTGCTCCTGTAGGGCCTGTGATGATGACATTGAGTTTTTGGCGGATCCATTCTTCCTGGGTAAGATAGAGGACCTGACTTCTATCCAGGCCTCGTTTTGTGGAGAGTTCCATGTCTTCCATCACTGCCGCTTCTCTGAACCGAGCAACCTGGAGACGGCGTTTAAGTCCTCGGTCCTGCCGCAAGTTCCATTCTCGATCCAAAAGCAGCCCCAGGCGTTCTTCGAAAGAAAGTTTCTTATATTGCGGGTTCTCTATCTGTTCCTGCAAACCTCCAAGCATGCCCCATAGCTTCATGCTGGTGAGTTTCGACATGAGAGGTTCTCTAAGCATCGTTATCTCCTCATTGATTTACCTTGTGCGATAATCTTTTTCCTCTTTTCCTGCTCAAAGGCATCCAGTGGCGGAAAACGAGGCCCTCAGATGCCCTACAAGCGACGATCTTTTCTCTCCTCATTTCCCAACCCCTCACGAGTAGTATTTAGTCCCGCGGATATTGACATGGGTTTTCGAAGTGACTGTGATCGGTTCTTCCAGTGTGACTTTATCCAGCCCTGCTTCCAAGATGTTTTTAACGCCTTTATAGGAATGAAGTCCAAAAGAAAGAGTCCGATGACAAGCAGCTTCAAGACGTTCTTTCCCATAGCGCGATTCCAGACGCAAAAGACCAAGGGAGGAGCGATAGCCCTGTTCAGGGTGCCGGCGGGAAGAGAGAAGGTGTTTGACCATCTGGGCGGTAGCCGACCCGCTTTTCTCTGCCCATCGGATAAAACGTTCTGGGTTCCATTCGGCATATTGACGATGAGTGACCGGCATATGCTCTGGGAGTGTGGAGTGTCGGCCTCTTGAGTCATCCCTTTTATGGGAAGCAACCCTTTTGCCTTTCAAAAAGACCTCAACAACATTTTCCGTAGCCCTGATATAGACGTTCTTATGAATGAGCTGATAGGGTACGCTGTAATAATGTCCACCATATTCGACATGATAATCGATCGAGACTTTGGCCCGCTTCCATTCGGCCAGCTCATACACCCTTTCAGGCAAGGGCCTCAGAGCCGGTCTGTCCAGCTCTTCAAACAGCTCGTGACGGCTTTTCCCCAGATGGCGCATCTCTCTGTTGTTGAGAACCTCGAGCCTCTCCCTGAGTGCCTGGTTAATCTCCTCTATAGAGAAGAACTGTCTTTTCCGCAAAGGAGCTATGACCCAGTACTCCACTACCTGCACCCCTGTTTCCACCTTGGCTTTATCTCTGGGATGTCTGACTCTGGTAGGAATGACTGCCGTACCGTAATGTGTGGCCATATCCTGGTATGTGGGGTTTATATCAGGCTCATACCGGCAGGGAGAAGTGATTGCTGTCTTTGCATTATCAGGAACCAGGATCTCAGGCACACCGCCAAAGAACTCAAAAGCACGCACATGACCGCCGATCCATGATTTCATAGTTTGGGACTCCTGGGCCTCGGCATAGGTATAGGAGCTTGCCCCCAGAGTCACTACAAACACAGAGGCTTCACGCCTCTCTCCGGTCGCCCGACACACGTAGGCAATCCTCAGCCCGGCGTAATCGATAAAAAGCTTCTCGCCGGCCTTGTGGGTTAAACGCATCACAGGATCCAGCTTCTTGGCCCAGCGATTGTACAGACCGCAAAACTGGGAATAGCCATAAGGATTGGATTCACCCTCCTTGTATTCGTCCCACAAAAGCAGACGTGTAACCCCTTTCTTTCGCAGATCCTGATGGATCTCAGGCCAATCGGGAAGCGCCCGCTTTCCTCCAAGATTAATCTCGACGGGATAAAGCAGTCGTTCCAAGCCTTCTTCAGAAAGCCCCTCTGGCAAAGGCCAGCTCAGACCCGCTTCCGATGCCTTGCACAGATAGTCCCTTACCGTATCTTTGCTAGTAGAACAGGCCCGGGCTATAGCACGATAGGAAAGCTTTGCCTCATGTCTCAGACGCAGTATCTCTTTGATTTTACGCATGGATAACCTCTTTTGTGCCATCTCATCCTCCTAATTAGGCTAGAAGGAATATGATGGCTTACAACATTAAAGTTATCCAGCGTCGCTTCTGTCATCCGTAATTCCGGAATCCGGAAAAAGGTGGCTACTTTCGACCGGAATCGGTGTCTACTTTGCTCCGGAATCAGTGGCGAGTTTGAATCGGAATCGGTGTCTACGTTGGATCGGAATATGCAA
>CAZEDM010000020.1:0-10140 GCA_964511075.1 uncultured Ignavibacteria bacterium | reverse complement strand
CCGCTGGGGGGTATTAATCTGGTTATCTGGTTGTCCAGCTTTAGAGGCTCATCAATCTTTATCCACGGGTAGTAGCAAGCCGCATACTTGGAATCAAACTGTCCTCTCCAGTCCTGAACTTCTAAGAGATCGGCCCCAAAAGGCGGATCAAGTATAGCCATTCGGTCTTTCATTTTTTCACAGTGATCTATCATTCCTTGTTGAGCAATGTGAATATCTTCTTTGCTGAATTCAGGAGGCCACTCGTTTGTTATGGGAGGCTCATAAGGCGGTGATAGTTCTTCTTCTGGTTTCTTTTTCCCCGGCACGCAAGGATCAGGTTTCTCTGCCAGTGGCTTTTTGGAGTAAGAAGTCAAACTTGCCGGCTGTATCATGATATCAGGAATACAAATCATGCTGACTTCGTCAATATCCTCATAGCATCTTAAGCCTTTCTTCTCCTTTGAAGATGGGGCACCGATGAAGTCGTCTACGTCGATTGTGCTTGTACCGTCCACACCTTTTTTTAGATAGAGAAAGCCTTTCACAATCTTCTGAGGGTCGGGTAAATTGTCTGGGATAGAAGAGATAGAGTTCCTGTTCTTAACTGTGATGAGATTAGATTGTCCGTTAATTACTTTTTCCAGGTAGCGATTGTGCATTGGATTGAGAGAAAGATTATCAAAGATTTCTCTGATCTTGTCACCCAAGGAAAAGGTTAGGGTAAATTCTATAGTGCTAAAATGAATAGACTTTGTAGGATTAAAACCCATTTTCAAAGGATTATCCCATACTATCTTCTTACTAAAAACATCTACCGATTTAACATAATGATAGTCTTCTACCGTTGTACCGGTCTTATTCTGGAAGACCTTTACCATGCTGCCTTTTTCAAAACCTATTACACTCTGCACAATGGAATATTTCTTATCTGCAGGTTGTTTTGAGGAATGTGCTGTAATGGTGGAGCCCATGCTGGTCTCTCTTAGTGAGACCTTGATCTTTTTGCCCCACTGACCTTCATTCAGAGCAACTATCTTCAGGGTTTTATTGCCTTTGTTATCTGATAATATTAGCTCAGCTTTTTTTGCTGAATCTGAATCAGCGATCCTAACTACATAGCAGGTATCACCTTCATTTTCAAAAAATCCATTGACGGTATAAGCCAGATAACTCTGGGGGATAAAACTTCCAAAGATAGACTGGAACTGTTTCCAGGACTCCAATCTCATGGCTTTATTGAGAGGTCCTTTCTCGGCAATCCCCACAAACCCGGGTATGTCAGTCCTTACCCATGATATTCTTTTTCTTCCAGTGTCTATTTTTTCAAAATAGACACCTGGTGTGTGGTAAACAGGCATCCTTCATTTCTCCAAATATCAGGCAAGATCAGGCCGGCTCTAATTCCAATCCCTCGTGTGCTATCTCAAGTGTCTCTACAGCTATCTCATTACCAGTAGCGTTCACAGAAGGACCTTCCCACTTGGTTGGCCAACCTTCTCTGAAGTTCCACCGCAGTGCCGGCTTCCGCGCTTCGTCGAGAAGAACTATCGAACCTGCTTTTCTCTTGGTCTCACCTAATAGGACCGTCTTTCGCCATTCCCAGAGTTCCATATCCTTAGTCATTCCTCTTTTGAGGCTTATATTAGCAAATTTCTTAAGGCCGGGTATTTTCCGGACAGTTATGTCTCCACTTCCATCCCGATATTCAATGGGATCTGTATCAGTGCTTAGTCCACTGCATTCAGAGAAAGCTGCCCTGGTTATACCATCAATTTCTACCTCAAAGTTAAAACCTGCATAGGGATCTACCCTCTCAGCTGTAGCCATATTAAATTCTCCTTTCTACTTTTCACACTTCTTCAACTTCTGAACCACCGGACCACTGACCTATCCTGAAAATAACAAATTCAGCAGGTTTGACAGGGGCAATACCTATCTCCATTATGAGCTTACCATTGTCGATGTCTGTCTGGGTCATGGTGGTTCTATCGCACCGAACAAAAAATGCTTGTTCAGGAGTCGCGCCCTGTAACGCTCCATCTCTCCACACATTTGTTAGGAAGTTATGGACAGACCGCCTTACTCTCGCCCAGGTAGGCTCATCGTTAGGTTCAAAGACCACCCACTGCGTCCCCTCGTCGATGGATTCTTCGACAAAGATGAACAGGCGACGAACATTGATATACTTCCAATCCGGGTCGCTGGTGATACAGCGTGCCCCCCAGACTCGATATCCTCGCCCACTTTTTCTAAAATCCCGTAAGACATTGATATGATTCGGCTTGGGATTCAGAATATCCTGTTCTCCTTTGTTAATAGTTTGTTCCAGTCCGGTTATCCCTCGAATAACTTCATTAGCCGGGGCCTTATGGACTCCTCTTTCGATGTCACTTCTGGCGTAGATACCTATCATATGTCCGCTGGGAGGAATGTTTATCTTCTTTCTTGTTAGTCTGTCTCTGATCTCTATCAAAGGATAATAGATCGCAGCATATTTCGTATCGTAATTGCTGCGAAAATCTTGGACCTCTTCCAGATTCTGACCAGCTGGAGGATCCAAAACAGCAAACCGATCTTTTAATAATTCACAGTGGTTAATTAAGGCGTTCTGAACCGATTGATCATCATCGTAGGTTACTCCTGGGATCGCAACTATACTCACCTCGTCAATATCTATCAGGGCTTGTATACCGGTGCGTTGACCGGGACCGTTGTCCACACCGCTGTAGGCGTCTGCACCAGGGATGTCACCATCTCCTCCACCTTTCAATTTGATATTGAGCCCGTCTTCTGCAGAAGGTTGGTTGAAGGGGGGCGTGTCGGATGATGCTGATGATGGGACATCCGCAGTGATTAATTCAGACTTGTCATTTATAACTGTCTTAAAGTGGTTTTTGAGTGTATTATTCATGCTGAGAAAATCAAAAGTTTCCTGTTCATCTTTGCAAGAAACCACGAGACTAAATTCACAAGTCGAGATTCTATCACCTGCTGCCACTGTCACAGCATTATCATCTATCGTAATAATTCTTCCATCTATGTCTGATATTTCACAGTATTCTCTATTTGTGCCGTTGTCGATTTCTACAACGGCACCTTCATAAAAACCACTTATGGAGTTCAATTCAATATCGGTTTTAGCGGGGTCAGCGGGATTAACGCTAGATGCCTTTGCTGCCCTTGTCCTACCTTGGGATACATGCTTTACCTGGATGTTTATGTCATCTCCCCACGATCCCTCATTTTTGGCCTTAAACTCAATTGTTGGTTCAGGAGTAACAGGAATAGAAATAGAAGCGTCATTCACCTCTACATATGCGTATTTTTTCTGATACTTGTGGGTAAGGAGATCTACAACCGCTTTTTTAGTATCACTATCATATGAAGTAACAGCAACATTTAGGTCTTCTTCCCTAACACCATCAATAATTTGGATAAAGTTTAGAGTGGCAGTGGTGGAAATACCTCTCAAACTTTCCAATTTAACTTCAGAAGCATCATTAGTTTCATCGTTATCTGTGTCAATATCACGACTATCAGAAATCAGCCTTGTAATCACCCCACCATTAACAGTGTTTTTTGCTTCTACGAACGGTTTTGCCACAGTGTCTCTGCCAGGCACTCTTTTAATGTAGACTCTTTTGCCGCCATTCTGGAAGAAACCTTCCACCGCATAAGCGAGGTACCTATGGTTTCCAAAGTCCGAATTCAGGTAACCGCCAAACTTACGGCGGAATTCGGCAAAACTGGTCACCAATTTGGGCAATCCTCTAATGGGACCTCGCCTCGTCATTCCAACCATACCCGCTGTACTTGTGCTCACCCCTTCTATGGGTTTTGATCCTGTATCCACCTCTTCTACGTATACTCCTGGAGCTAAATATTCTGGCATTTTAATATCCCCTTTCTTCTAAAGTCTGCTACTTCGACCTCTACTTATTTTTGATTGTTGAACAACTTTCTCCATCTCCTTCACAATATCCATTGTCTTTGTCTTTTTCATATCTCCCAGACTTGCCTTTGCATTTTTAATTTCAACTAAAGAATTGCTAAAATCCGCTCCTTTTTCATCGTATGCCCTTATAATTTCCTTCGAGTTTTTCCATTTCTTGTCTGCAATTATTTCATTCTTCCTCTCCTTACAGTTTTCAATCTCTTTGATGATCCTTCTCATCTCACTCAGATAGACGATTTTTTTTAAAACATTTTCTTTCCCTTTTAGACTCTCTATACATTTCCTATGTTCATGGAGTTGCCGTTTTAGGGCCTTCACGTTACTTGGCAGCATCCTCAGCTCTCTTACACACCTATCCAAATCATTCTTATCTTCACGAGTTGCTCTAAGCTCTACAGCAGTTTTCTCGTGCTCATCCACAAGTCTTTCAAGTTCCTTCTTCTTCTCCTTAATCCTCTTATTCTTCTCTTGTATTTTTTCATGGAATTTATCCAGTAGTTCTTTATCTATATCTCTCATCATTTTCTTATTTTCAACCTCAAGAAAATCAATGATAGACTCATCAATTTGTATTTCCTTTCTCACGCCGTCTATCAAATCTTTAATCTTTTTTTCTTCTGCCCGTCTCCTTTTATATTCCTGTTCTCGCTTTTTTAAATTCTGCAACTCCTGTTTTAGCTCTTCTAACTCCTTTTCCTTCGCCTTAATATCTTTTTCCTTTGTTTCAACATCTTTACTCACATCCTTTAATTCATTCTCGGGATGCTCTTTTGTCATCCTACTTGGTTCATCCACATGACGCTCTTCTGATGTCTCACCTGGCCTTTTGGACATGCTCATTCTATCTTTGCCTCTTACCAACGCCTCCCCGGGATGCTCTTCCGGCTTCTCATTTAGATTTCTTGAACCCTTTGTCTTATCGTTGGGACTGTTTTCTGACATCTTACACCTCCCTATTTCTATACTGCTAAAAATTACGTATAAGTAATGGACAAAGACATCGTTCTTCCCTTTCTTACTTCTCCATCGATAGTCACCGGAGAGTCTCCTTTAGGTGTAACCTTTATTTGAATAGTTGCATCTTCCTGGGATGCCGGAAAATAGAGAACATAATCCCCATTTTTGGATGTCTTGCTTTTCAAACCGCCCAGAAGTTCTATGCTCGCTCCTGAAATAGGATTTCCATTTGTGTCTTCTAAACTACCCTTCAATAGGGTGGCACCAGACGGGAAGGGATATAGATGGTTTGGTTTGAGTTTGACTTTTATTATGCAATTCGACGGCATAGGAATAATGATGCTTGATAAGTCATTATACGTATGAGTAAGTCCACCTCGTAGATCTTTACTCCAGCGAATCTTTTTCGTTGAGGGATCGGCGTCTAAAGTGACCACCCTTTGTTCCGCAGGGTCACTACCATTATCGAATTCAAGAATATCTCCGTTGCGTAATCCGGTAATGTCTAACAATACAGCAGATTCAGCACCGTTCAAAGCTCCACCACCACCAGGGAAATTATAGGTGACATTTCTGGGCAAGGTAAAATTCGCGATTTCCTCATTCAAATAATAATATGATTCAATGAGCAGTGTATATACGCCATTTGGACAGTCAAGGAAAGGGTAGTAACCACTGGGACTCTTCTTCGCTTTAAGTTTAAGCTCCGGTATCGATACCACAAGGTCACCAATAATCTCTTCTCGTTGCGTGAAATCATCTATGAGAGAAATTGCAAGAGACAGCTTGGTCGTAATACTCTGGTCTAAAATCTTTTCCATTGGTTATCTTACGTTCTCGACTTAATCAGATAGTAGTCAGCATTCTTTTCTGTAATCCTTTTGCTCTCTTTTTCCCTCTCGGATTCTATCATTATTACTCGCACCTCATAACAGACCGAAAGCCTCATTGGCGTATCAAGAGAATTCCATATCTTGGTCAGATCATCCAAGGAGAGAGAATTTAATATAATACGTATCTGTCTAATTTTTTCATAACATTCCTCCCGATTCAATGTCTTGAGGATATCCATTAAAACAGGACCTTCCAGTATGGCATTATCGTACAGAATCTCCATTGCCCTCCCTAAGATAATGTGTGTGTCCCAGTCTTTTATATCATTTGTCTCTTTCGTAGATGGTGTCAGGAGGTAGTGAAGATTTAGCGACAGGGGAGGATACTTTAGTCTGTTTGATTCGATACGTTCCAGGGGTTGATTCTTCATATGTGGATTCTCAGTGATTTGATATAAAAAGATTGATAGATGGTCAGAACTTTTCATGTCCTTTGGTGATTGGAAGGTTATAGACATAGTTGTTGTTGAGGTACTATTCCCCAAAATGCTCTTAAGATTATCTTCTAATAACCTTTTTAAAATCTCTCCTACCACACCGATTACTATAAAACCATCCATTTAATTGTCCAATCAAAGATAAGGGGAAATCAAAGTTCTTTATTAATCTTATAAAATGTCGTAACACCTTTAGGCTTATGCGCTCTGATTAGCCTCTTTCGCAAGAGACCCTTCAAGGCTTGCGCAACCTCTTCTACTGAAAGGTTTATTCTTTCCACACTCAACCACCACCTTGTGATGCCCTCCAAGGTGTCTCCAGCATCAGGATTCCTTCTAAGGTAGTCGAGGATCATTCTACAAATTTTTTCTGTTTTCTTGTCCACTGTTGACTCTTAGACTATTTTTATAATTTACTATGCAAAAGGTGTGCCACCTTCAGTAAATCTCTAACTTGTTGATTCAGCTGATGTTAAGAGAAATAGGATTAGGATGCCGAGAAGTATTCGCCATCTTTTCATGACTGTTTGAAAAAAAACGAAAAGGGATTATTTAAAGAGTGATTAATTAATGACTACAAAATCATTTTTTTGTGACGCAATAATTTAATGATTAATCCTTTTCCACAATTCCGTCCTTAAAAATATGCTGTTAGCGAAATTGCCTCGGGGAGATGCTGTATTTTTTAAGGAGATTCCAGAGCCCTGTGCGGCTCTTTCCTGCCCTTCTGGCAGCACTAACCACATCACCCCTATGTTCTGTAAGAAGCTGCGTAAGGTAAGATGTTACAAAAGAATGAACAACTTTCTCCTTGGTGATATTGAAGTTTTCAAGATCGGACCACTTAGAGGCAGATTTGCTCATAGAGAGTTGGATAGCTTTTACATCTATGACAGGAGTAGTGGACATTACGATTATCTGTTGGATATTGTTCTCAAGTTCTCTGATGTTTCCTGGCCATGAATAAGACATAAACACACTCATCGCGTCTCTCGATAAGCTTCCGTTCGGTTTGTTGTATTCGCTGGAATATCTATTTATGAAGTGCTCGACTATGATCGGGATGTCTTCCATCCTCTCCCTCAAGGGCGGCATATGGAGTGAAACGACATTCAATCTATAAAATAGATCTTTTCTGAATTTACCCTCTTCAATAAGGCTTCGAAGGTCCATATTTGTGGCAGCTATTATTCTTATGTCGGCCTTATGACGCCTGGAGTCTCCGATGGGTCTATACTCTTTATCTTGCAATAAGCGGAGTAATTTTGCTTGAACGTAAGGGCTAATTACACCTATTTCATCCAAGAATAGAGTACCACCCTCAGCTTCCTTTACTAGCCCAATTTGCTGAAGACCAGCACCTGTAAAGGCACCCTTTAAATGGCCAAATAATTCATTTTCAAAAAGGCTTTCTGGAATAGCACCACAGTTTACAGGGATGAAAGGCTTTCCAGCCCTGTGGCTTAAATAATGAACGGCTCTGGTTGCTAGTTCTTTTCCTGTTCCGTTCTCGCCGGAAATTAAGACATTAATGTCATATAGTGATATCTTAGCGATTTTTTTGCGCAGCTCTTGGATAACTTTGCTCCGCCCTAAGATACTATTTAAGCCATACTTTCTCTTCAACGACTCCTTTACAGACTTATACTCCTCGTGGAACTCAGTTTTTCTGATGATCCTTTGTCTTTTCATGGCCGATTTCCCTCCTTACCAAAAACATCAGCATGACAGCGCCGCTTTCAATAAGGACCCGTGTTTTTCAACAAAATACTCCTCTTGAACAGAGCTAATATGGACGAAGAAGAACTTACGTATAATCTAGCGCTGTCATTTTAGGAACGCCTTTAAAACTCCGACATTAGTAGAGCGATTCTCGACCTGAAAATGTTGATCGTTCCTTCGCTTTTTCTCCACGGATCTCGCGCCATCTCTTTCCACTCCTGCTGATTATAGCGGATTTTTACTTACTGTCGATCCCTGTCCCTACCGAAAATTCGGCCCTTCTCGGTTTATAATCACCCATAATAAAATGGTCAAGATTTATTTCAACCCCATTTTACGGGAAATCTGGCAAAATGCTCCGACCTTTCAACTTTTTGCATCTATGCAGTTTTGGCGACATGATCAAGTCTCCATAAATGGTAAAGAATCATTTTCCCTCGGACCCAAAGTCTGACCCTAAATAGTGTTCTGACCCAATGTGGCAACGGCTTCAAACCGCCGCAGAAGGTGGTCAAATTGCTGAACATAGCCTCTATAAATCTTCGACCTTCGACAAGCTGCTGACCAAACGGTTTATCCTGCAATTGCATCGCACGAATTCGATGAAGACTATGTCGGCGGTGCCCCAACGCATTAGCTGTTCTATGTGGTGCAACCAGCTGAATAGATCTTCGTGATGCGATTTCATAAAGCTTATTACTATCGTAAGCATTGTCACCAATTAGATATCCACCCTCTTTAAGTTTGGCTATCAGTTCCACCGCAACTTTGGATTCGTTTTGATTCATAGGACGAATCGTCCAATGCACAAAATCCTGATTTTTGTCTGCTACGGCGTATAATTTATACCCTCTGGCTATAGACGATGCTCCAAACCCAAACGCCGATTGTTTGTCTTTGCTCGAGCCTCCAACAGGCAGAGGTTTGCCATCTATCCAGCGACAGATACTTCTTGGGAATTTGCTAACGAGATGCTTTTCGATTATCCTGAGCAAATTCTGCAATTGTCGGGTGCGTAATCTTCTGGTCATAGTTGAGGCGTTCGGCAGTTTCATTCTTCGATAATAAATAGGCCAGCTTGTTTTTTTACAAGCCCAGTAAACAGGACGATCATGCAAAACCGCCCATAGAAACACCAAGGTGATTTCCGCATCCGTGTAAGTAGCCCTTTTGAGTGTTTTGTTATTTGCAATTTTAATTACCATTCTGTACAATCGCTTCCATAATTCGCCTTCCATAACGTCTCCTTTCAAAGGAATTCCATTCAGGAGTATTATGAAGGCGAATTTCTTTGTGCGCAAGGATTTATATCTCTTGGCGCAAAAAGTTATTTGCTCAGGGATCTTCACTCAAACTTGATGCCTACGCCGAAAATTCACTCAGACAGTTTTGTTGAGCTTTGAAAAACCCTCAAACCGTTGAACATACACCAAAATTTGCATTCTCTGGCTTACACGAACACTTCCTAGTATCTTTGCTGGGGCATTTCCTTCAACACGGCATTCATCCGGTCCCAATCGCCTTGGAGTAAACGAAGCTTCGCCAATGCATACCCGAAGTTTCGCCGAAGTTCCAAGCCGACCTGAGCATCTGTAAAGCCGAGCGCCAGCACTTCGGCTATGCTAGTGAAACTCTCTGTCGGGTCTTCCCTGTTAGCTCGACCACTACTGCTGTCGGTTGGAGCAGCCCATTCGACTGCGGTATTTATCAAGCTATCTCTTTCAACAGATTGAAGTCATAAATAACAGTCAGACATCAATATGCAGGATTAACCTGAGCCACCATTTGCAACAAAATTTGCAACAGAGGTGCACGTCTGGCTCTCTGTCAGCTCTCGGCCAGCATCATAAGTTATTTTTTGACAATCATTAATCATTTAGCCACAACAAGTTACAGAAGCCTATTACAGATTAGAAATCCGTTGCTCTGTCCAGCTGAGCTACGAGCGCTTATTAAATATTTATTTTAGTAAAAATTGCGAATCTACATTTTCTGCATTATATTTTATCTTCTTTTAATTTGTCAACAAAACACAGTCTCTAAGACAGCCCAAAATTCAACTATTTTATCTTCATTCAACTGCAAACTGCTATTTATACACTTGCAATATAAAACCACAGAGTGTAGATTATCGAAGGATTATCCGGAGAGGTGGCCGAGAGGCTGAATGCAACGGTTTGCTAAACCGTCGTAC
>CAZEDM010000019.1:1186-10757 GCA_964511075.1 uncultured Ignavibacteria bacterium | reverse complement strand
GGGGAATTCACTGCCATCGTTGGGCCCTCAGGCTCGGGAAAGACCACTTTTTTGAACTTGATCTCCGGCCTAGATACCCCCACCAGTGGTCAGACCTGGCTGGCAGGAAGGGAGATTTCCGCCATGAGCGGAAGGGAGCTTTCCGATTTCCGGCGGGACCATATCGGCTTTATCTTTCAGGCGTACAATCTGATCCCCGTCCTCTCCGTGGAGGAGAACGTGGAATATATCATGCTCCTGCAGGGAGTAGCCAAAGAGGAACGGCACCAGCGGGTGGAGGAAATTTTGGACGAGTTGGGCTTGAAGGGATATGCTCACCGATTGCCTACCCGACTCTCCGGAGGACAGCAGCAGAGGGTGGCTGTTGCCCGGGCCATGGTCTCCCGCCCCTCCCTGGTTTTGGCAGACGAACCGACGGCTAATCTGGATTCCAAGACGGGCGCCGAGTTATTGGATATGATGCGGGAGCTGAACCGAAAAAGCGGAATTACCTTTCTATTCTCCACCCATGACCAGCAGATAATGGAGCGAGCCAAACGATTGGTGACTTTGAAGGACGGCAAAATCGACAGCGATGAAGTAAAAAGCTGATTGCAACCAGCATAATCAGAAACCACTGGAGAGAAATAATTCTTGACAAAGATCAAACCATCAACTCTATTCACGGCAACTTTTGTTTGCTTTCTGTGCCTTACCCCTATATACCATGCATTAGGGCGGATATCCGTTGGCGGTTATTTCAAGAACTATTCTTTGGCTCTCCGTCAGCCGAAGATTGCTGGTTTTCCCGAGATCAGCCAACAGCCCATCCAAGGGTTGGTCACCAACCGACTGAGATTAAACTTAGCCAACAGCTTCAGCCATAAAATTACTTTAAACTTATCCTACGATTTCTCCCCCCGGGTACAGGACAAATCACTATTCAGTCCACAGGTGCTGAATCTCGGTCTAAAAGCCCAGGGATATCGGGCGGCCGATTTGGATTTCCGTCTTTATCCGTCTGCTGGCGATTCGGTGAGCAGTTTTGCCATCTTTCAGAATCTGGACCGGGCATTTCTTACCATTCGTACCCACGTGGCTGATATTTATGTTGGCAGGCAAGCTATCGCCTGGGGAACTGCCCGGGTGATAAATCCTACCGATGTTTTGGCACCTTTTGCCTTCAATCAGTTGGACGTGGAGGATCGCATCGGGGTGGACGCCGTCCGGTTTCGAATACCTGTGGGCTGGATGAGCGAGCTGGATGCCGGGTACGTCTTCGGTCACGATTTCAAGTTCAAAAACAGCGCTATTTTCTTAAGGAGCAAATTCCACTTTTATGACAACGACGTTTCTTTGTTAACCGTCGATTTTCAGGAAAATTTAATGTTGGGGGCGGATTTAGCCCGTTCCATCGGTGGAGCAGGTTTCTGGCTGGAATCGGCATACGTTTTGGTCGGCGCTCTTAACTCGGATCTGCGTAATCAACACCAGGATTATCTCCGCACCAGCCTGGGTTTGGACTACTCCCTTAGGAACGGCACTTATCTTTTTATCGAGTACCACTTCAATCAAGCCGGCGCTGCAAAAGCAAAGGATTATCTGGCTAACACGCGTAAAATCCCCTATCAGGAGGGTTCGGTATATCTTTTAGGGAAACATTACCTGGCACCGGGGATATCTTATCCTTTGACTCCTCTGTTAACCTTGAGCGGTGAAGCATTGCTTAATCTCGCCGACCCTTCGATCTTTATGATGCCCCAAGCGGAATACAACTTAGCTGAGGATATCTATCTCTCCGCAGGAGCATATCTGGGGTTGGGTGAGAATCCGGAATATTTTGCAGTTTACGGATACGGTCCGTTTCTGAGACTTAGCTCGGAATTCGGGAGCTATCCCGATTTTTACTTTTTCTCCTTCCGTATTTATTTCTGATTCCACGATTAGTCATAAAATACCTTAATAATAAATGTAAATTTTCCTCTTGCATTTCCCCTCTGAATTCGATATTACTAAATGGGCGGTGGTAGGTCGGTCTATTAACCGTTAACTGTTTTCGTTTTCGGGTGGAAGGGTGGGGTCCATGAACTGTGAACTATCAACCGTTTTTCAGCCGGAGGGTTAGCCCTAACTGGTAAGGCAGTGGACTTGAAATCCAATCTAACTGTTTTTGCAACTCCTTGTTATCCCGCATGATACTCCTCTATCTTTAAGTTAAGCTGATTTTCTCTTAGTATAGTTTTGTATGATTTTGGGGCTTTCTGGACAGTTCATAGTCACTGGTTGGTCACAATCTTTTTCATGGTTTCATAGAGATCTGGATTCTAAACTATCCCCCAGATTCATGGATGGTGAATACCGGGTTGTCGAGTTTTATGCGCTGGATTGTATGTTCTTGATAAGCATCTATGTGCAAAAAGAGTGGGAAGGGTAAGTCATTATATTATTCAATCAACAAAAACGGCAAAAGAGGGTTATCTCCGACTTTATTTGATTTGCCAACTATATGACAACTGTGGCAACTTACCGAGCAGTGTTATTCTCAGGTGGGGGCTATGGTTAGGGTGGCAATTTTCACCCAGTAGGTAAGATCCCCAGTTAAGCTGTATTGAAAGTGAAGGTTATGACAGAATGTGCATTTCGGTCTAGTATCACATGAGGATAACTAATCTGATTGACAAACTGGTAATCCCTCATTAAATTCATTGATAAAGTCTATGCTATTTAAAATCAATAAATTAAGGTGAGCTGAAGGGGCGGGCTATGTCAAAGTTTCCACTGAAGTTTAGCATATTTGGCAAAACCTGAATTTTGCAATTGAGGAAAAACAACCGCAAAAAAGATGAGCCAAGGAATTTAGCTAAATATCAACTAACCTATTATAATATTTAATAACACCAATTTAGGGTATTATGCAATTACTTTTTCCCTCATGGATGATAGCAGATAATTTTGCAGGTTCTTACGCGCCTGGGCAAATCACCATTCAATCCCTTAGGTATTTCCATAACTATACGATCTGTCTGTTCTTTGTTTCAGATTGTGAGCCCAATGGAATATTTCCCGCTCTTGATCTTTTGATAAGACAGACCGTAAGTTCCCAAAATCTTCCTGATGCCCTCAGGGCTAATAGAATCTACAAGGCCGATCCTCTCTATGTACCTTTTAAGTTTCATTAAAGACCATTGTGCATAAGGTTCTCCCAGATCCTTGGGTTGACCTAGAGCTATTTGAACGATCTTAGCCTTAGTGATGTGCTTAATTCGATCAGGCCGTCCTCCTACCTTGGCACGTTCTTCAAAATGACTGAATCCTTCTTGATTAAAACGCTTGATCCACAGTCTTACAGTGTGCGGATGTAATCGGTTCTTTAGAGCGATCTCCCCCGGTTTTATATCTTTGTATCGTAGCCAAATAATCTGGTAACGTTGATAGATCCTTGCAGGCAAAGTCTTTTCCTTAAGTTTGGATTCCAGAAAAGCTTTTTCCCCTCGGTTAAAGTCCCTTAATTTTATCATTTTCAGTCCCTTCCGGACCATAAAATAGGAAATCTTTTCCTTTTTGACAATTAGGAAATGTAGTAATTATGTGAAAGATGAATCTGCTTAAAAGTACGGAAGGCACATAATTTTTAGGTGAAGTAAAACTTAAAAAAGAAAGGTTAATCAAATTATTCATAAGGTGTTGGAACCAGTGATACCGCCGGAATTTTCCTAAAACAAGACCTGGCAACAAAATGCTGCACATAGAAAATAGCTTTTACAAGGGGATGGCAGACACTTGCCAGAAGGGCTTTTTCCTGCCTCCAGCGGGATTTTGAGCAGGTTATGTTAGGCAGCCCAATAGCGGGGTAAATTACATAAAAAATGATGGCATGAATACATAGCAGCATGAGGAGGTTAAAAGAATGAGATTGAGAGCGTAATCTTTTTAATCCCTTGTGATTAATGAAATTAGAAGTTACTCGAAACGGGAAGGAGATTTTACCTCCTGACCCTTCGATAGATTCAGGGGAGGTAAACAGATCCAATGTAGCAAAGAGACCCCCCTGGATTGTCTAAAGCGGAATAAGAGGGCCTAATGAAGGATGGATGAGCAGGCAAGAGTCTTTCTTAATACTCCTATTAAGGAATACTCTATCCTTTTGTATACTGCTATAGATGATCAGACGATCGCCTCGGGCGGAACTGCTTACAATAAAAACCGTAAAATAGAATTCAGGCACGAAATCAAGCTTAAATAAAATATTATATATTGTTTGTTGAAGAACTAAAGAATATTTCCTTTCTGTCGACACAAAAACAAGAACAAGGTTCTAGGAAAAAATGGAGTGAGGTTGGAAGTGAAATCCTCAATGATACAAAGATACTTCAAAGTTGAGCTTTCAAGAAAAACCGGGGAAGGTAAAGTGCTTCAAAATAAACAACGCCTGTCATTCTCCAGAAATCTTCCGCAAACGGATTGGGTATCAGACAGAATCCTGACTTCAAAAAACCACATCGAAAACTACCCCTTCTTTTCTCAGAAACATGCAGGGATAAAGAAGGAAGAAAGAATCGTTATTATAAACCTGGCACCGGATGTTTCATTATCTATAATTATTGGTCGATTTCAAAATCCCACGAAGCATAAGAGCACCTTCCCTTCATCCGGTGTTCCCCTTTGCCTATTGAATTGTTTGGATGCCATTTTGCTCAGTGGGAAGTTTCTGATATTTTCAAGAACTAATACGGAAAAAGCATCAGATCGGAAGATAAAATCATCTTTTTCCAAACAACCAACAGATTCTTTGACCCCTGGTATGAATCACATGGTTCATGCCCTCGGATATCAAACGGATGGAAAAGCCAAGAAAGGAGGTGATACGAGATGGCAGTAGAAAAGAACATTGGTTCTTCCAGCTTAGTGGAAGTGGTCGACCGAATCCTGGATAAGGGTATCGTCATCGATGCCTGGGCCAGACTCTCCCTGGTGGGAATCGAGCTTCTGGCGGTGGAGGCCAGAGTGGTATGCGCCGGAGTAGAGACCTTTCTGAAGTATGCGGAGGCAATCGGTCTTACTCCAACCGCAGCTACAGCCTAAGGTCTGTCGCCGAAAAGAGAGGGGGGAATTTTTGCCGAGCTATCCTTAAGTCCCGCAAAATGCGGGGTAAGCATATCTCGCCAAAGGTTCTTCCTCAAATTACCAAGGAAGGGAGAGGGGGCAAAAGGAGATGAGAACAGTTGAGGAAATGCAAAATCTGACCCAGAACTTGATTTCCTCCTACGATTCCCAGTTGGATGCGATAGGAGCGATAATAGACAATACCTATCGAGTCCTGGATGATTTTAAAGATAAAAGAGTCATATTGAGTCATACCTTAAAGGAAACATTGGCCAGCGGGCAATCTTTGCGAAAAAAGGATTTCGACGGGATGATGAAGGGGATCCTGTTAAACCAACAGGAAAAAGAAAAAGAGGTGAAACAAAGTTTAAAGAAGTTTATCGAAGAACAAAAAAGAAGAGCGGATGAATTAAAGGATGCTTTAACCAAAGGCGAGGTGGAGAGGATAAGGAAAGCTCAAATGGGGATAGAAAACGGTATGGCTGAAGTAAAAGGATTATTAAAAGAATATGATGAACAGCAAAAGGGACTGGCTGAAGAGTTAAGAAGACTTTTGACCAAAGGGAAAGATTTGAAAATAAAGGATTTAAAGGATACGATAAGAAACCTACAAAACTTAACCAAAGGAAAGGAGGTGAAAAGGATGGGGTTATCAGATGTAACGGCTGGCATCAGGAACTTGACCCAGGATATGGTTACCTCTCAGACGAATAGGGCTGTCGCTCAGGCAGAGAGGATTGCCTCGGTTGAGACGCTCTCAAAAGAGACCGGAGGAATGTTGGAGAACTTCCAGGAGGAACACGCAGAAAGAAAAGCAGAGATTAATAGCATGTTGGAAAACTTCAAAGGGGTTCTCCATAAAGAAGTTCATCAATTCATGAAAGGCGTTCATTCCGGAAATGACCAGCAGAGCGAGGAGGTTAGTGACTTGTTGTTGGGCTTTCAGAATGAGATGAAGGCCGTCCGTACGGAAAATGTTCAAAGACGGAGAGAAGTCAACAGACTCCTGCAAAGCATCCGGAAGGAAATGGAGGGTTTCCGGAAGGAAAGCGAAGAGAGGCAAGACGACGTGAGTAAGGTGGCTTCAGCCGTGAAAACTATGTGGACGACTATGGCCCGAGCAAGAGGTGGTGCAAAAAAGGCAAGTGCCCATGGTTTGGTAGGGGCAAAGCCAGCCAGGAGAAAGAAATCACCCAGGGCTGGAAACGCCCGGACAAAATGAGCATAAAAGAGGGTTACCACCGGTTAGTCGACCGAAGTGTTAACTTTTACTAAACTTTTCAGAGTGCCATAGGATGGCAGTTAAAACCTTCCTGCCTAAGGCGGGATGTTCAACTAATCGGTGGTAATCTCGATCTTCTGCGAAAATTAAAAAATTCTAACGTGTGGTTGGAGATATGAAAGAAATAAAATGTGCTTTTTGCAAGGGGAAGGGGATAGATCCTTTCGAGTTACTATCCCCCCTTTCGGTTTGCAGCATCTGCGGAGGAAAAGGGAAAGTCACTATTGAAGAACCATATGTACGATGTGCCTTTTGCCGTCGAACGGGAGTATATCCGAACACCAGACTCAGTTGTACCGTGTGCACAGGTAAAGGGGTGATTACCTTCAGAGAGCCAAAA
The DNA here is from genome assembly GCA_964511075.1 of uncultured Ignavibacteria bacterium. Classification (GTDB taxonomy): domain Bacteria; phylum Zixibacteria; class MSB-5A5; order MSB-5A5; family RBG-16-43-9; genus CAZEDM01. The sequence continues at coordinate 4,053 of CAZEDM010000019.1, read as the reverse complement.
ATGACCTGCCCGGACTGTAAAGGGACCGGTCGGGAACATGACACCAGTCTTCCTTGCCTAAAATGCGGAGGCATTGGAGTGGTAAAAAAAGAAGAGGAGAACTTGCCGAACCCGAGGAACAAAGAGAGTTCTCAGGAAAGCTCAACCAACAGAAGTGAAAAAATGGTAGAAAAGTCCAAGGTCACTTAAACCAAGTATCTATTAATATTGACAAAATATAACTTTGGAGTCTAAAACTTAGCTAAGGAGTCTATTGAGATGACAATGATCGAAGAATCTACCGCCGTATTGGAGCCTTCTCCCTTGCCGGACTTTGTGGAGACAGAAGCCGTAAAAGAAATAACCAAACGGGCACTGGCTTATATCCGGGCGGGATTCCCAGTTCATTTCCGAGGACCTACTGGAACCGGAAAGACCAGTTTGGCTATGCATGTTGCCAGCAAGTTGGCTCGACCGGTGGTGATGATTCACGGAGATGAGGAATTAACCACCGCGGATCTGGTGGGTGCAGAAAGCGGTTATAAACGGAGAAAATTCGTAGACCAATATGTATCGCGGGTTTACAAATTGGAAGAGAATGCACAAAAAACCTGGATGGATCATCGTCTGACAGTCGCTTGCAAATATGGATTGACCTTAATCTATGATGAGTTCACCCGCTCCCGACCGGAAACCAATAATGTATTGCTCTCCATCTTACAAGAGAAGATGATGGATCTTCCTGCAGACAGAGGTGAAGAGAGTTATCTGAAAGTTCATCCCAATTTTTGTGCCATATTCACCAGCAATCCAGAGGAGTACGCCGGCGTGCACAAAGGTGCAGATGCTTTAAGGGATAGGATGATCACTATAGATTTGGATCACTTTGACAAAGAGACCGAAGTAGCCATAACCAAAGCCAGATCTAACGGTTTGAATCCTGGAGGGGTGGAAAAGATAGTTAATGTGGTCAGGGCTTTGAGAAAGCAGGGGAGATGCGAATTTGCACCTACGGTTCGGGCAAGCATCATGATTGCCAAGACCCTGGGGGTCAGAAATCTTCCAGTCAGTGCCAAAAATAAGGAATTTGTTAAGATATGTGAGGATATCTTGTCTTCTGAAACCAGCAGAATTGGTAAGAAAAGCAGACGGGAGAGAGTCAAAGTCATAGTGAGGCGCCTGATCTTAAAGCACTGCTAAATGTGAACTTGGAGTGTAAATCTTCAGCTTTACTTATTTTGAAAAGCAAACATAAATGTTTGCACTCCAAAATTCTCCAAACATCGGATATTAGCTGAAACTGGACCAAAACCATGTCGTGATCAGTTGAGCTTAAGATGGTTGACACAAGTTCAAAAAGAAAGCCAAAGAAGATAATATCTGAATGAGATTTTTAAGTGTAAAAATGTGTTTCCAGATTGAGAGGAGGTGAAAAAAATAATGTCCAGTATCCAAGGAATTGAGAAAATAAAAGGCACTCGCATTATCGGCTCACGCCACTCCGTGCCACCGCATATGACCCAAGCTTACGTTTCCCTGTACATGCTGAGAAAGCAAAAAGAACGGCTGGAGAAAGAAGGAATAAGATTGGACGCCAGAAGAGAACTTGTTGTCGAGCGGCTGCAAGAAATCGAAAAAGAATCGAAAAGATTGGAAAAGCAAGATAAAAGAGCTCATAGGAAAAAAGAATTCGACCCGGATTCAGTTTGGGTGAAGGTAAAGAAAGAGGCTAAGCCAGAAGAGTCGAAGAAACCTAAGATTGGAACAGGATGGAAAATAACCACTTTAAAAAGGAAGAAACAGCATTTCTAAAGCAACAATTGAGAAGTATTACAGAACGCAGGGGCAATGGATGTGCGTCACAAAAAAGAAATAAAATGGATCGATACACTCACTATTGAATAAGATTATGGACGAACAAAGGTTGAAAGAAAAAATTAGAGCTTGTGAGCTCAAGATAGGTGACATGGAGCAACAGGTCCAGATATTGAAAATGAGAATCGAAAGAGAGAAACAAATACTAAAAGGATACCAGGAAAGTCTCAAAAACCTAAACCATGTAGCCATGGCGGGGAGGTTTTAAGATGGATAAAAAAAGAAATCAAACGGAGGAGAAAACTGGATTGAATTTCGATTTGGGCACTGGCAAACTTGGTCTGGGGGGGATATTCAAAGGCATCGGTAATTTGATTGACTTAGCCGCCGAATTGCAGCAGGAAGGCAAATCGGAATTTTCTCGAACGGGCGAAATAAAGGGCTTGGGTTCTAAGGGGGCGAAAGCAGTATATGGTTTCTCCATAAAGCTGGGGGGACTGGCCGGCGAATCACCTCAGGTTCAAACCTTCGGTAATGTCAAAAAGGATGAAAAGGGAGCTCCAGTAGTGGATGAGGTGAGGGAACCTTTGGTGGATGTTTTCGACGAAGCGGACAGAGTAACAATTATTGCGGAGATACCAGGGGTGGAGGAGAAGAACATCAAGATAGAGGTAAAGGACGACATCTTAGAGCTTAAAGCTGAGGACTCAGATAAGAAATACCACAAAGAGGTTCTGCTCCCATCAAAAGTCAAGAAAGAGTCACTCTGCTCAACTTACAAGAACGGAGTTTTGAAGATCACGATACCTAAATAAAAGGAGGTGATTTTTGGGGAATTTCACTAGTTGCATCGGGATTTTGTAATCCCGACGCAACAAGGGTTTTTGACATTCATAAATCTTGGGGACACTAATGGGTTGCACCCCTGTCCCCCCGGATACGGGTCGGGGTTAATAGTTGCGTCAGGAGCTCTACTCCTGATGCCACAAGGCGTGTCAGGACGGGGGGGCGGCCACACCACCCAAAAACCAGTTTTAGTAGGGGGCCGATTTAAACAAAAAGGAGATAAAAAA
>CAZEDM010000019.1:0-1176 GCA_964511075.1 uncultured Ignavibacteria bacterium | reverse complement strand
TCGTGGCGTCCGGCGCCCTACTCCTGAGCCCACAAGGCGTGTCCGGACTGAGGTCCTGACACAACACAGAAATGCCTTTTTAAGGCGCTGACCTTTTAACCAAACTAGGAGATAAAAATGAAGACCAAATTTTTCCTTACAGTTTTTCTGGCAGCCCTTTTATGCTTTGCACAAACAAGTTCCGCCCAGTTAGCTGGAGTCGATTTCAACGCAACAGGTGGGGGCGCCAGAGCCAGAGGGATGGGTGGAGCCTTCATGGGAGTGGCAGATGATGCTACCGCTATTTTTTGGAACCCAGCTGGAATTTCTCACATCAAAAAGACTGAGTTTACCATAGAATTCAAACATAACCTGAACAAATGGACCTTAAAGGAGAGCAGTCAAGAGTCTAAATTCGATCACTCCTATAGCTCCCTAAATTCTGTTAGCTTCGCCTATCCATTCAAGTTTTCAGACAAGAACTCAGCTTTTGCCGTGGCTTATCAGAGGCTGGCTGATCTCTACTCTTTAGAGGAAAGCCAATCCTACAGATATGAGAGCAGAGGGGGGTTGGATGCTATCACTGCTGCCCTCGGAATAAACCTTAATCCTCAGATTTCTCTGGGTCTCTCGGTCAATTTGATGCTTAATGGCATAGACCAGACCACGCTAGACAAAGCCCAAACTTCCTGGGAAGAGAACCATACCAGCTTCTCCGGGCTGAATTTCAACTTGGGAACCACATACAAGTACATGGATAGACTTAAGTTTGGATTTGTTATCAGGACACCCTTCGATCTAACCCAAAGGGAGAAGATTACCGGTGCCTATGGAATCTCGTTGCCAGAAGGAAGGGGCAGAATTAGTATGCCGCTTATTTTTGGCATAGGCACCTCCTTTAATGCTACGGAGAAGCTTACTTTGGCTTTAGATTATGAGTCCAGAAGATACTCCGAGTCCAAACAGATTAAGCCCAGTTGGCTGTATCACCAGAATTTAAGTTTAGCTGATCAGGCGGATACAACTTACAATCCCGGATGGAAGGATTGCAATCAGTTTCGTTTGGGAGTGGAGTATCTCTGGTCAACCGGGTTGGGGGTAATTCCTTTAAGAGCAGGCTATCGCAACGAGCCGAGGGTCTACTCTGATGCCAGTGGCCACCAGATAGTAGGCAATGTCTTCTGTTTGGGTTCAGGG
>CAZEDM010000018.1:0-11690 GCA_964511075.1 uncultured Ignavibacteria bacterium | reverse complement strand
GAGTCCACTATAAAACTAATTCATCTTTTGGTCTTGACAATGGGGTCCACTTTACCTCGAGAGGCACAACCTTCCCAATACTCATTTCCAATTTATTTTCGAAAGCTTCAAGAATCGGTTTTTTCCACTCCCGGTACCTTTCATCTGCCTGCTTGCCAGAAAGACCTTCCTTTTTGAAATCGATAAGGACTCGGGCTTCATCAGTCCTTTCTAAAGGTTTAGCAAGCGCAAGCAAAAGTTCAGCTTTGTCAGGAGTATCATCGGATGTACAACCAAATATCTTTAGACATTGAGGGCAGCCTTCGGCACAAGGGCAAGTTTTCAAGAGCTCATAACTACGCTGAAAAACAATTTCGCTAAAGATTTCCCACTCCCCAAAAAGATATCTGATGACCTCATCATCTTCGGGAAACAGTGAATAAATGTAAACGGTACCTTCATAACTAATCACCGATAATAGGTTTGGATAAGAGTGTATAAACATTGGAAGGAAAATCTTTACTAGATGCTCCAGGCCATGAGCCGGAAACGACACAATTTTTAGGCCGCTGACATTTCGCGTTCGGGAAACGGGTGGGGAAATATCAGCTTCACGTCCAGGATGGGAATAACTTCTGAAATACTTATAACCTGTAAGACTTTCTTCTATCTCAAGCTCAAGGAAATGGATTTCTCCAAAGTCCGATCTCTTCCGATTCACTTCCCTTTTTTCAACGATCTTTGTTTCAATTTTAGGGACGGTTAAGACTGGCGCGCCTTCAGATGCGTAGCTGATAGGAATCACTTCCCGTCCTGAAATATCTAACCGGTTAATTCGGAACCTTTCATTCCCTCTGTAGAAAACTGCCCCTTCAAAGATCTGCCATGGAAACAGGGCAGTATCAAAATTGGAATATTGTACTCTACCATCAGATCTCGTAAAGGAAAACGAAACCGCTGATTTCTCTTCGACGGCACCCCATCGCAAATTACCAGCTCTATCTATCACTCCGTTTCGATCGCTAACGGTTACCACATCATGTGAGAACGTAAGCACATCCTCTTCAATTAAGGGTTCAAGATACCCCATGGCTTTCTCTCCCCAGATCTCCTCCAATATACCAACCGATGCACGATTTTCGGGTAGAGAAACCATCGCCCGCAGTAGATAGTACCTGGTAACACTTGAAAACTCACCGACATAGAGTTCAGGTAATCGCATACTTTCCCAGTTGTCAGGGTTTCTTAATATGTAATAGGAAAGGGGATCCTCTGGCGGTATAACAACAGCTATCCCGTCATCAATCAAAAGGTTACCAAGAAGATCCTTAATTCTGGCTAGATCGGGAGGGAGTCCAAGAACCAAAACACCGTCAAACTTTCGAAAATCCTCTTTTCCTAATTCCTGCAGTCGATGGCAGAACCGGATTTTCAAATCCCTGAGCTCACTTTTCCTCTCAAATGCCGTTTCCCGTAACTTTCTAAGTTCGTCAGCAGATAGGTTCGTAAAAGCATGCCAGACCAGGTATTCGCCCCCACTCCTGCAAAGAACCGATGCCGCGGTTACCACCTCATCGGTGTAACTTGCACGTTTAATATTTATATCCAGGCCTTCGTCTTCATATGATTCCAAAGTAGGAATCCAGAAAAGGAGATGATATCTGTTCTTCGGAGAATAATCTGTTCTAATCGCCACGGGTTTGAGCCCAAGGAGTGAATAGGCGATTTTCTCAGGGGAGCCAACCGGAGTTCCAGTCAGCAATATATTTGGCATCATTACACCGGTCGAAAGGCGAAATCTCAATGCCCTGATAAGATTTCTGAGGTGTACAAGTTCCTGGGGATTGTAGGAATTGATATCTTCGATAACGATTAAACTAAGAGAAGCGAACCAGACATTACATTGAGCAGTAGTGAATTGAACGAGGAAGTAATCTCTAATTGCATTTGCAGATGTTATAATTACATCTGGACTTTGGGAGATACTTAAGGAGAGTTCCTCGGCATCTAGGGCAGTAGAAACATTCAAAAGCCAGTTCCATTTTGCCTTTGCTATGCGCTTTTTAAAGGTTTCCACTCTAGATGCGATATCGGCTTCATTAGGGAGAATGTAGAGGACCGTGCCATGCTTTAGAATGACAGTTATTAGAGATGATAGATCAGCTGCTATAGAACGTCCGCTACCTTCATTAGAGCAGAGAAACACATTGCTGTTTTCCCACAAGTTTTTTACAGCTTCTCCCTGATGAATATACAGATAGTGTATATCAAAGTCTTCGTTTTTTAATATGGACTCAAGTGTCCCTCTAAGGGGTTCGGGGTAGTCATCAAGCGAAGAATCTTTTGGTTCTCTACCATCTACAGTAACAAATTCAAATAACTGGCCCCGATAGTCCCTACTTTGTCTCAGTATTTCCTTTATATCTTCTAATTTTTCTCTTTCGGACATTGGATATCCTCCGGATTTATTCCACCGTAAAAGATACCCACCATTAGAGATTCCGAGCGATTCCAATAGAAAACGTTGGGAACGTACTGGCTTATACTTATATTTTGAGGTTGATAAAGAATCTCTATCTGTCTTCGCTGACGTCCTTGTTGATTTTTAATAAGCTGAAAATCTCGGAGCAAGGGCAGAGGAATAACATCACGGCAACCTTTTATCAGTTCCGGTATATTATAATCTCCCAATCCCGACTCACTGAGGGTAAATTCACCTCTGAGTTTACTGAGCGCTTCATTCTCAAGATCGATAATGAGACTAACGATCCGATCTTCAACCTCTCTTGGGGACAATATCGTGGTAAATTCATAGTAGATAGATTCATGCCATTCGGGTAAAAACTCCCGTACCTTCTCCCTCAATCTACCCTCAAGCGAACTGGCCATCTCTTTTACAATCGTTATTTTTGAGTCACTCGCTGTTAATGGGACAAAATCTTCCTTCTCAAAGACATTTCTAAACGCTTTGCTTTTGCCTCGGAGTGACTTAAGAAAGTCGCATAGGAAGTAGGATATTTTGATAGTGATATGTGCTGCGACATATCCAAGGTATCTATCTACAAGACGCTTTAGTAAACCCTTATGCATCTTGCGGAAATTCTCCCCTATATCTTCCAACTTGTTTTGTGCGTCCTTCGCCGAACGGCGGATTCTAAAGCTGCGCAGGAGGAGCATGATTACTATCGAAATTATCGAAGAACCCAACACGTAGTATGGTATGGATATCGCAGCAAACGGTAACCAAGGATATTTGTAAGCGAGATAGCTGAAACTGAAAGTAACAATAATAGAAATGGCAATAAATGGCTTTATGTAATGCTTAAAGCTTTTGTTCTTAAGCCAGATCTCTATAAGCCTTCTAAGATCCTGAAGTTCCCTTGCCAGACTCTGAGTTTCATTATTAATATCGATGTTATCCTCTGATAGAGGAGGAGGTATGGTTCGGAAAGCATTGCTTTGCCAACCCTTCAACTTATCGAGGTTATCTTCCAGGCTTTCCTCCAAGGATCTGAGTGTCCCCTCTGTAAAGAAACGGGCGATGTTTTTTTCCAACTCTCCTCGATATTCAGTTATTTTGTCTTTGAATATCTCATCGGCCCAGCTTGTATATAACCTTGCCATTTCACAAGAAATCTGAGAGAAAGCGTCTTCTAGGACCCTTGAGATTCTCTCTTCGACGTACGAAACGATATCCTCGAGATCTTCTTTATCGATAAGAAAGTCGAAATCTTCAAAGTCTTTTCCAGAAAAGGAATTATATTCTTCTTTTGCTTCTAAGTCTAGGTCCTTTTTCCTAAGATCATTTTCTATGTAAGAAACCTTCAGTTCACAATCGAGCTCAGGCGCGGTGCTCTTATCGTGAAGTTGCTCTTGGATAAAACTCCTGTAACTTCCGAAGGCCTCTTCCTTTGCTATCTTCCGAATGGGAACTTCTAGGAGTTTACAGCCAAATGTCGAAATCGACGGAAGATCAAGAAGGCTTCTTCTAAGCGTACCTCCATTTTCCTCGATCAGTTCAATCGTCTCCAAAAACATCTCAAACAAAACAGCCCAGTCAACTGACTCAGCTTTGCTCCCATTCCAAAATCTATCGGTGATTAAGAAAATCTGGCGAGATTTCCCGCTATCCAAAAAACTTATTAGATCATCCTTTATCTCATCATATCCACGAATCTCCATAAAAAGCAACGGCGAGAGATAGACCGTGGTTCTCTCTTCATAGGAGGGAAGTACACCATAGATATCTTCAAGAAAATTCCTGATGTCGGGCCAATTATCAATGTGAACCAAACAAGTTGGTAGAATCATCATCTCCGACGGTTGGGTGTCGATAATTGTACTGAGATGATCCTTAAAGATATCGATTTCCAATGGGCTTTTCTCAAATGACAAATGTGAATCTTCTGAATCCTGGAACCTCGATATCACTTGGTTAAAAAGATACAGAGGTTCTGGTTTCCCCCCTGTATCGAGTAAATAGATGAAATAGAGCATTCCTTTCCTCTCGTACTAGACCTGATCTAAGCTCCCAAAAGATAGAACTTTGCGATGACGGCAAATTTAGATAACAAGAGAATATGTAATCAATCACCTACATAATTCCTCTTATCATCTGAAGCTGGGTGTCTACCTCTTTTTCTGATTTGGGAATTAGAATTCCTACCGGCCTATTTCTTGCGTCAAACCTGGTAAGGTTGATCAGCTCTTCCCAGGTTGCCCGGCTCGGATCATCCTGACTAGGCTGCCATCCGTGCAATCTCCCAAGTGCCGCTTGAAAGATTTCCTGGATTGCCACTACACTTCGATTTGATGCTATGTATTTGTCCTCATAAAGCTTCCCAATCAGTCCGGCAAATTCCCTTCTAAAGGCCGTTTCACGCCGCAGTTTATCAACACTTTCCAGTAAACCTCGAGTAGTAGCTATTCTCTTTCTTTCCTCTCCCACGTAGTAGAAAAGGCTTCTACGTCGCTGAATCAGGTCAAGTCCAAAACCTAATATGAACAGCAATTTTACGTTCTGCCCGGTTTCTGTTGTGACAGGTCTCTCCTTAGCGATATTGTCTTCCCATTGATCATAGAATCTCTTATCAGCGTGAGTGGGAGGGAAGTAAGGTGTGCCCTCTTCCAGCTGTCTTCTGTAAGAGGTAATATGCTCGCTGTAAACATCGTAACTTGATACAATGGTCTGAAGGCAGTACAGGGGGAAAAAACCAAATTGATGATAGAAGCTTATCCTATGAGGATCGAAAGTCTCTATAATTTCTACTTTCCCCAACATTTCTTTATATCTGAAGTTTCTAGAAGCAAACACTTTCCTGTACTCTATGGAACCCGCCAGATTCTCTTCGAAACCTGCTCTTCGGTGCAAAGACCTTATCTTTCCAATACTCAGCGAAACAAAAGGAGTTGTTAATTGATACATCCTCTTTATTATCGCTCTAATCGCTTGTCTTTTCCATTTATCTTCGTCTTTTTGTGCTTCGATCAACGATCCAGCGTCGCTATATCCAAAGATGAGCTCAAACCGGGTACGCAGCGCATTTAGCTTTTCATTATCTCCCCGAGCATCTCCCAGATCCTTAAGACACACATCGATGAACCACTCGATAGCATCGTCAACTCCAAAACCGCTCACTTCCTGCTTAATTTCATCCCTAACAGCTACATTCATCAGCCTCATAATCCCGGTTTCATACTCTTTAGCTCTACTTCGAAGCATAGCTTCGTTATCGGGATCCGAAACATACGTATCGTAGATTTTCCTAAAGATCCTTCGTATGCCAGGAACATCCTCTCCAATACCTGCTCCAATTATTCCTTTAACACTTTCTCTTCTTTCATCCAATTTTCTTCTCGCTCTACTGTAAATCTCCCTATCTATGACATCGCGCTGAACGGAAACATCCATGTTAAGGACATAGTCCCTCTGCTCAAGCCTTTCAGGATCAAGCAAGTATTTGTGAGAAGTGTATTTACCCAATTGCCTCTGATAATTCCCCGCAATGTTGCCAAAACGTTCCTTAAGGAAATCTATACCCCACTTCAGGTCGTTCATAACTCGTGATAGATTCTTATAGAAATCACTCATTAAGGGGTATTCGATATAGGCAATTTCAGAGCTATGCCAATCCTTCCAAGTTTTGTCAGCAAAGTCGTTTCTTTTCTGTTTGTACTTCCCACCGAACCATCCTTTTTTACCGGTAATGACCTCATTGGCTTTACTAACAAGATCTTGGCGGTTTTCGTTTTTAGAGCTCCAAAGGGATTTTTTCGTTTTATCGAGATGATCCCCGTTCTTTTCAAGTATCCCTCCAACTTCGTTAAGCCAAGAGGATATATCATCGAAGCGCAGAGAACCGATAGCACTTGTAACCTTTTCTTCAATGGATTCTTTAGATACCCTTAGCTTAGACTCTAGTTCGCCTCTAAGTTTGTCTTCATAATCTTTAAAAAGTTTATCCCAGCTTATGAAATTTACCAAATCGTTTTCCGAACATGTAGTATCAAACTCTTTGGGGTTCTTCGCTGCTTCGAGACTATCCTTAGCTTGGTCGATCCTATTTTTGATCTTAGTGTATTCATCACATGCATGCATTTTACCGGTCAGCTGTTCACCGTCCCGCTCCGCGAGCTCGTCCCTTTTCTCCAGATCTTCGGGAGGGGTAAGATCCAAATTAAAACCTCCGGCAAGATCCTCGCAAACATATTTATAGTTACAGTAATTCGTTACTTTTTCCACGGGAAAGCTTATGTGACTGACCGCAAAGCTCGCGTAGTTAAAAGAGCGGCCATCGTAAATTTTAGGTTGGTCAAAACGATTCCAGTTATTGGCATAGGTGGTCGCTTCAAAATATCTATTGGCAGCTATAAGCTCAAGAAACGATGCAGCGAAATCCTTATAATCTCCCTGGACCTTATCGTGAGACCCGGCGAAGGTGCGCCCATCTATATTGTCACTTTGGACAAGGAAAATTATTTCAAATAACTTCATAGATTTGTTGGCACTATCAAAAATACTCTTACTTAACTTACCACCAAGATACTCCATATTGAATTCCCCAGGGCGCGACATCCATCTCTCAATTTCGGTAAGTGCGGCAAATCCATTAATAACCGTAAATGGGCCACCGATCTTTTCCGTAACCGACCCGTCCAGGAGAACAGCATAAACACGATCCCCAGTATCGATAAGGGATCTTATTAAGAACCCAACATCTATAACCATTCCCGAACCTGTCCCCCCTCCCAATGAACTAACGATATAAATACTAAGTCTTTTATCTATAGAGGTACTATCTTCTATACCAAGTGCTATCGATTTCGCAGCCTCAATGGTTTCCTCTACTTTGTCTCTGACCTTTCCAAAATTCGAGTAAAATGCAAGACGCCCGGCAGGTCTTATTTGCCCCCCAGCAGTTGTCCCTGTAAGCGGAGCGGTTATTTCATACCCCGGCCACCAAGTTTCTACGTCAGGATTTTCACGTACTACAACTGGAGGGTCTTGAACCTCAAATTGTTCAACCATCTCGATTGCTTGAATTGTAGCATCATAATCTGGTTGAATGTCAACCCCAGCAAAGAATATAAGCCTATCGATACCCTCTTCACGAAGTCTCGGGTTTTCAAGGATATTTCTTTTGACCCTTCTTACAATCCCTACTCCAAAACCGCCAAGGCCTACTAGGATCACTGGCATGGCTAGCCTCCTATTCTATTTGATATCTAAATTTATTTCCTCCAACGATAAATTCTGTGCCCGACGCAAGCCTGAAAAGTTCACCCGCTTTCTTTATCTCGTCTAACTCAACTAAGGTCAAGGATTGCCTAGATTTAATGTATACCCCGTCACGCTTCGCTATTAAGCGAAAAGTATCTTGGCCTAATCCCGGAACTCTCACATCGCCAGAAAAACTAATGGATTTCCGGCAAAGCTTTTGCCTACGCAACAAGTTGGATCGGCCCAACTCGTTCCCGGAATCATCGACCTGGAGTAGATAGGAACGTCTTGGGAACTTTGGAGTCGAGAGACATTTTATTACTGCAATTACCACGGCTGCAAGTAGTAAAGTAATAACGAGATATACCCACGAAGGGAGAGGCTTCTTGATACGTAGTGTAGCTTCAATCTGGGCAGGTTTGAATCTAATTCCCTCTAGCGATGTGGATGGAAGAATCCGGAACTTGTGTTCGCCATAGGTTAATCCGTAGTATGTTAATGAATATTCCTTTTTCTGTTTGTCTTTTAAGATAGTGTCCTGATCCGGGCTCAGTTGAATAGCTCCTGGTTCCGCATCTTTAATAGATAGGCTCACGGGAATATTATCAAAGGAGGTCTGGTTTTCAAATTTGAGTTTGAACTTTTCGGAGCCAGAGTCAGCCCTGGTAGTCATCGTAAAAGATAGCGAAGAAGGCTCTACTAAAATGATCGAAGGGAGCTTGGGCTCGGGCGGTTTAAATGGTTCCCGGGGTCTAGTTTCTATCCTCGCTTTTTCAGGATCTTTCTCCCTGAGCTTATCGACAAATTCCTTTACACCGGGATCAGGTTCAGTGTCAAATGTTACAACATAAAGGAACGTGTAGATATCTTTATCATATATATCGAAATACCATTTCATGATTTGATCAAAAGTTAAGGGGTTTTTTATATCTGGAGGTGGGTCATTTTTGCCATCTGTGAAGAAATAAATATAAATAGGGCGTTCCAAAGCATCTTCCTGTAATTCCCGGACCCGCTTTGATACGATATCAAAAGCCTTTGTCATATAAGTCCAATCACCAGAGAATTGGAGTCTCTCGATAGCTATCAGGAGCTCTTTCCTCTGAGCATCAGTAGCCTGCTTTTCAGAAGCTTCGATGGAGATCCCATCAGCGAAGCTGAACAGATAAAGACCATCACTAGGTGAAAAATATTCCTTGATATGGTCAACAAGAGCCGTTTGGACTTTCCGATGCAAATCACCTTTCTTCATACTTCCCGACACATCAAGTACATAGATTAAGTCCTTGTTCTCTGCCAAAGACATATATGCTGTCAGGAAAACAAGAATAAAAGACAGCAAAGATATCTTTCCTAATTTCATCATCTGCCCCCTTGAAAGTTAGCCCGAATGACCATAAAACAGCTAGAAATCTCTCATATATTTCTCAGCAATAATCTTATATACAGTCTCATCTACATCATCAAGCAGTTTTCTTTTTTCTTTTCTTTCGAGAAAAGCGCCCTTAAAACCGTTCTTAATTATTCTAAGGATCTCCCACCTGGTAAGTCCTCCGGATAGTTCAGCCGCTTTCATGTATTCTTCAGAAAGTGTTGCTCCTGATACAGTCGGGTTATCAGTATTTATAGTAACCTTAAGTCCATCATTAAGGTATTTCTTCAAAGGATAGTAATCAGGTGCATTCCAGTTGACAGCATCAAAGTCCGGTGTCTTAAACTTATTTGTCTGGGAGTTACTATAGGGACATAGTTCTATAGTTATCTGATTTTCCCTTACGATTCTCATCAGATCCGGGTTATCACGCAGCCTTAAAGCATGCCCTAAACGACTGGCATGGAGGACATAAACCGCCTGCCAGATACTCTCTACCGAATCATCCTCACCGGCGTGTATGGTAACTGGATAGCAGTTTTTGAAAAGAGGGAGAAAATCAGGCTGAACTTGAATCGGCCGATTGCCCTTCTCTTTACCAGCGAGGTCAAAGCCAACGATTCTAGTAATATCCGGGCAAGGAATTACTAACTTTCCGTATTCCTTTTCAAGGTTTCTATCCCTATACATTAAAGCACAGGCTACATTTCGTGAAATCTGAACCGAAGGCTTATGGCGCTTGCCTGTCATTATCAGATTAACCATAATTCTCTTCTTTTTAACATAGTACTGATGGAAGACAGCCATATCAAAGCCATATAATAGAAATCTGATAGCACTGTCAAAAGTCTGAAGACCCAGTTTAGTATAACCATCTGGGGCTACCCGCAATTCCAGATAACATATGTTATCTTTAACAGCCCTTTTAACTACATCAAAACAAGTTAATATTATGTTTTCTGGAAACTGCAAAAGGGTAGCGCCACTATACTCACATCCACGCAGATATCCCGACAGAGTATTTCCCTTCAATTTGTTGGCAGCTTCCACTAAAGTTTTTAGAAAGATGTTATTTTCGTCATAGTATTTTTTATCCCAGTTCTCTAACCTCAAAAGATATCCCACTTTGCTTCTTTTAAAATAAGTATTTAACATTCTAATGAATTCGTTCTCTGCTTTCATATTCTCTTCTTGCGAACATTTGTTAATAACTTCATCGACCATGGTGGGAATTCTAGAGTTATCAACACCACCTTCCTGAACTCTCCCTTTGATGTCTTCCAATTCTCTTGTCTGAGACTGTATCATCTCAGCCATAGCTACGTAACTTTCCTGAGCCCTTTCTTTGACGTCTTCCAGTTCTCCATGAATAGAAAGCAAATTCTTGATTTCATCAATATTAATTCCTCGATTTGTTAAAATTTCCTTAAGCTTTTCACGCATCGTAATCAGAATAATGAAATAGCAAATTATCTCTTCATATGAAATACCACATTCTCTAAAGTGAGCTTTCTTTCGCAAAAAGCCGCTTTTACATTCATCAGGATTCTCAGAGTTTTCTTTCAATTTCTCAAATATGTTAATATCAGGAGAAAGAAGTATTTCTTCTGGAGGAATCTTGTTACTTCTACCCTGATCATAAAGCTGCTCTACCAGTTCTAGAAAGCTTCTATGTCTAATGTCTCTTCCCTCGCCCTTCCTAAGAAAGCAATTTTGGTAACTGCTTATATACCTAAACTTCTTCAAATCCCCACGGATTTCCTCCTGATCTACCTCCTTATCATTCAAAGGATTGCCGTCCTTAAACAACAAGAAAGGGTCCATAGCAAATGGAAAAACAAAACCCAAGATACTCTTACATATTTTCTCCGCTTCCGCCTGACCAATCTTCTCCTTACGATTTGACAAGATTTCCACCGCTGTGTGCCACGCCAATTTTCTTATAAGTGAAACGCTCATATTTCCACCAATGTGGCAATGCAATTCAGCCTTCGGGAGCGATTTTATCCAATCAAGATCCTGATTATACCTAGATTTCTCCTCCACCTTGCCCTCAATCTTCTCAGTCATAAGTTCAACAATGACTCTCTGCGGCAGTCTGTAAAGACTTTGGAAGTTAAAACTTAAATGTTCAACCTGAGAGGGAAGCGTAAAGAACCGAATCCTTTCAGGATGTTTAGCCAGCAAATCTTTCTTGATTTTATCTTCCAGATAAGATTCCGGATAACCCAGTCTAGGAATAGTCGAGGTTAGGGCAAAAATCCTATCCTTGGTTATATATGCTAATGCACCTTCGTTAAGAGCTGTCTGGATATCATCCGTATTTCGGCTTCGGCTCAGCATTATCAATTTAGAGTTTTGGGAATATCTGCGGAGGTACCTAAGCAACTGAAATCCGAGGTTTTCTCCACTATAAAGTAGATCAAGAACAATATACGTCATGTCATCTAACTTTGGTGGCTTTTCCTTCTCTTCAGCCAAGTTTAATTCTTCACCTATACGATATCCCCATTCAACCGCGATCTTCTTGTCTTCTTTAAGATAATCATCATTCCTATGCCACTTTAACTTGACAATGTTAAATTACACACGAGAGTTTTTCTGACTTGACCTGGTTGT
>CAZEDM010000017.1:0-17206 GCA_964511075.1 uncultured Ignavibacteria bacterium | reverse complement strand
AAGACTCAGCGCCAAAATCGCAGCCCAACTTGAAATCTAACATTGTCAAGTTAATATCGTCTTATAAAAATCCTTATAAGCAACATATAGACAGCCATGCCTAAAAAACCATGACAAACATTGAATTCCTTCTAAAAAAAGTTCATCTGGCTTATCATCTATAAAGAGCATTTTCCACTTTTCTTTTGATTCCGAATCCTCATTAGGCCAGTCACCTAACCAATCAAATGGATTCCATACCACGGCCCTAGCCATATCACGCAACAGCCAGTAAAATTTAAGTCCTGAATGAATGTCAATGAATTGGTTTTTCTTCTTGTTATCATAGTTATCATAGACTCTTCTATAGCTTTTATAAACCTCTCGCTGAATATCATGGGAACCTGCTATTTTTCCTTCAAAAAGACCCGATTGTAAAGGGGATAATGATGCAATGTAGGCTCCCTGTAGAAGAGAGACGATATCTTTTTCCCCATGTTTCTTGAAAACCTTACGTTTCCCTTTCTCACCAAACGTAACGCTAAAAGGTCCTTTAATTTTATTTTTCCCTTTCTTAATATCACTGCTAACAATTTCTTGAACCTCCTTTAGAGGATTTGGAGGTTTTCTATTCTCATCTATATCCTTCACTTTCTTCTCGACGTTTCTAATATGCTTCGAGAGTTCAAAAATACTAACAACTTCTCCAAAACTATTCCTCATTCCGTGGGTACCAGTGGTCCCACAGGTAAGAAAATCCCTAATAAAGCGATTTTGTATTAACTCTTCCGAATAATTCTCGTTACTTCGTAAATTTCTTTCGCTTGTTAGAAAGACAAAATAGAACAAACCAAGAGAATGTTTGCGAGATAGACACTTGATAAGCTCCTCACATACATTACGATCATGAGCATCGACAAATACAAGTCTTTTTTTTCCTCCTGGAAAATTCAGTTTGGTTCTATCATCTATAGGTTTATGTTTTACATGCGGTCGGCTTATTTCTAAGACATATTTAAGATACCGTTCCAAAGAACCTTTTAATCCTCTGTCCACATTAATATCCTCAAAACACAAGTCCAGAATCATTCTTTATCCCCTTAAAACAAGCTTCACATTCGGATAAGATCAGCAACTCTACTTAGGGTTAGCCGATAATTCCTGTGGAAAAGCACAAAAATTAAGAGATTTGGAAGCTCTCTCTTCATTCGCAGAGTCTTCGCTGCTACTGTTTTTTTAGAGGATGTTGCTAATAGGCTTAATAAGAAATTTATTATGACTTGTCAACAGAAAAAATCAAAATGACCCATTGGAAAAGACCAACTTAGGGATTTAAAGTGGATACTAGGATTATATTAGGACCTTATCTAAGCTGAAGCAGATTTTGTGTGTTGGTTTTCTATACCAGCAATCAATTCACTTAATATCTCTGTATTATCGCTGTTTTCTGTAGTTTTCTCTTATGTAAGGGAAGCTATTCAAAAGGTGAGGGAATCTGTTAGCAATAATTTCAATGCGTCTCCTCATTGCAAATCTGTCGTTATATCCTAATAACCTCCATGCCTCCGTTTTCTTACCTCCCAAAATTCTAAGGGCTTTCTCAATGTAAATAAGCTCAAACCCTGCAAGTTCTTCTGAGATGTTTACTCCTTTTTCAGGTATTTCGAGGCTCAGATGAGTTGAAGTGTGACCAGAAATAATGTTTCTGATCTCATAAGGGAGATCATCGGGCATTATCTGACCATGGCGGTTGTAATCAGCATAGATGATCGCTCTTTCGATAGAAGATTTCAATTCCCTTACGTTCCCAGGCCAGCTATAATTCTTAAGAAGCACCATAGCCTGATCTGAGATTTCACCTATTGTTGTTCTACCCTGAATCCTGAAAAGATTTAGAAAATGATGGGCAAGTTTAGGTATATCCTCTGTCCTTTCAGAAAGAAAAGGAAGGAAGATCTGGATGGTCTTCAGACGGTAGTACAGATCTTCCCTGACAGTACCATCTTCCACAGTCTTTTCTAAGTTTCTGTTTGTGGCGGCTAGAAGTTGAAGATCAACTTTGGTTTCTTGCGTGCTCCCCATCCTGCTGAAAGTTTTGTTGTCTAAAAAGCGGAGAAGCTTAAGTTGTATATCTTGATCCAGATCCCCAATTTCATCTAGGAATAGAATTCCATCATTGGCCTTTTCAATATAACCGATTTTCCTTTTGTCTGCCCCAGTGAAAGCGCCCTTCTCATGTCCAAATAGCTCGCTCTCAACAACGAACTTACCCAAAGAGGAGATCGAAACAGGGATAAACGGACCACCCTTCCTTACTCCCCTGGCATGGATAGCTCTTGCCACGAGTTCCTTCCCTGTTCCTGTTGTCCCCCGTATCAGAACGGTCGTCTGTCCATCCTTAGCGATTATATCTATAAGTCGTTTTATCTCCAAAATCTCCCGACTATCTCCGACTATCTCCCAAGGTTCTAAGCGATGGAGATCCTCCTCCAGCTCTAGAACCTTTCTTTGGAGCCTGGATTTCTCCAAGACACCTTTTATCGTTTTCCTAAATTCTCCGGTATCAACCTTCGCCTTTTGGATGAAATCTGCCGCTCCCAACTTCATCGCCTCAACAGCTATATCGATATCCCCATAGGCGGTCATTACTATTACAGGAAGATCAAATTGTTCATCCTTAACACGCCTCAACAATTTGATGCCATCCTGATTTGAAGGGTCAGAGTCATCCAGTCGGATATCGAGCAAGACCAGATCAAATCCCGGGTGAAGAAGATCTTCTGCTTCTATAAGCGATGAAGCAGTTACAATTGAAAAATCCCTCTTCAGAACATCATTCAGAGAGTTTAGATAACTAATATCATCATCAATTATGAGCATCTTCCCTCTCATCGGTTCTCCTATGGTGATGGTGGTGTGAAGGCCCACTCCTAAGCAGAGGCCATATGTCCTCGAGATACCGATAATCATCGACAGAGGGAGGAGGATAGTCTAGCACTTTTGTCATCTTTTCAGAGAGAGGAGTAGCACAGGGAAAGGTCAGCCAGAAAGGACCTTCTCTGGGGAAATTTTTAGGGGCAGATGATACAAACATTAAAAGGGATCTCGCCTTCCCAGCGAATTTCTTCACTGTTCTGAACCCCTCGGGATTTCTTATATCTTCCGGATTAAACGCCTCAGCTATCCACAGATCAGATGAAAGCATCTCGAGTTTCATGGTAGCAGGATCGCCCAGCCTTGCGAGGAATATCTGGTTGACCTCTCGGGTAAACACAAAATGGAGATACCTTTTCAGTGCAAAATTAAGCTTTTCATTTCCTGTAAGGATGGTGAGTTTCACTTTTATGTCCTTGGCCATCATAATAGTCCCACATTCTAGCTCAGGTCTCAGATGGGAAGTGATCTTTGAAATCTTGACACAGTCTTTAGTAATAGAAATAACAAGTAAAACAAGAAGTTGTCAACAAAAAAATAAAAGACCTTTCACCAGTTCAGTGAAAGATCCAGAAAACCGAAAAAGGAATTCGCTTTATATTTCCCCTTTAACTTTCCTGCTTGGCCATTTTTTCTCTTAGCTTGCCCAGCATGTCGTCAAGGGCGCAGAACCAATCGTGGAAAGGGAGACCAGAGACTGGGATTCCAAGCTTAGAAAGCTGTTTATCTAGACCTTCCCAATTTAACACATTATGAATTGCCCTCTCCCTATCATCACCTGATATAGAAAGCCAGTTTTGGATGAGGTTGTCCATGTAACACATAAACTGGAATATAGGGGAGTCAGGGATGACCTTAATTTCTTCTCCCTTATAAGGGTCTCCTTCGTAACTTACACCACAGAGCTTGAGTAATTTCTCCCATTCCTCTTTTATCTCTCTTCCCTTACCAGATTTTACTATAAGATCTAAGATTGCTTTGCCGTCTGTAAGTAAAGAGGCTGCGTCATCATCTGGTGGGACAGGGACAAACTCTCCCTTATCATTTTCGCAGGAGATTTCCATAGCTTCCCATGTAACCTTTACCACCATATACAATGACCTTGCTAACTTTTTTCGATAATAAGCATTTTGACCATTATACATTTCCTCATCTCTTTTCTCCTCTAAAACTTTCTCTAAATACCCCACCCCATCTCCTTGGCTACTATCTCTCACTTCTTTTATTCCCCGCAAGTCAATATCCAGTGGCAACCAGAGATACATAATGCGATGTTTGAGGACGGAGAGACGCCTAATTAGAGTTGGTAGACCCCCTTTTAATTCGTCAAATAACTTATCAAAACTGTCTTTAATTTTTTGAATATTAGGGCACGGCTGCGCCAATTCCTGACAGAATTGTGTTACAAAACCAAATTCCTCCGTCAGACCCGTTGAATAACCGACAATTTCGATCTGTGGAAATTCATTCTTAACTTGAGTATCATTACATGCTACACTTGGTGGATCAGGATATGTGTGCGTTCCCACAATGATTTCATCAAATTGATTTTGTAGTCTTCTAAGCACTCCTAGCAGGTTATTAGTATTATTTTCCCTCCTTCGCTCATGTCGGATGAAGCACAGTAGTCTTTCACTTTGAATCACTTGAGTGTTTCTGTTCCCACTCTCGCAATCAATAAATATCGTTGGAGCTATTGTGATTCTCGCATCTATAAGGTGTTCTATATCATTCTCGCTTCCTGAAAGAAGAACAACCACACAGCTCATCGCAGTTCAACCTCCCTTTGTAGCGGAAAGTAGTGTTTGGACAAGGAAAAACTTGCTTGCAGTGGTTGGAGAAAACCAAGTTTCAATTGCAGAAAAAGGAGTGAACCTTATATTTCGTGGCAGCTTAGGTAAGAGTCCCTCGCCGCGATCAGACTCTACAATTATAAAAGGTATGTCCTTCTTAAGTTCTTCTATCCAACGCTCGATATCCTCCTTGGTATCAAACATTTTGTCAAGTATACCTTGATGAATCACTAATATTTTTATGGAATTCTTCCTAAGCCAATCGGCTAATTTCGTCTCATCCCCTTTCGGGTCTTCATAATTAACGTTTCTTTCCGTTGGCATAAGGATTCTCCGTCTTTCCATAGATTGAATCAGATTCGGACATCCAGACTCCTCACTCAACTCCATATCACGTTTTCCCCATATCCGTTCATCAACAACGGCTACATTCGCTATTGACCCCTCTGCCAAGCTAAGGGCCATCTTGAGCCTAACAAAAGGGTCTTGAGGCGGATTGAAGAGAACAATCTGTGAAGGCTGATTTCTACGACAATGCTCATAGAAGTAAATAGCATCAGGTATAACACCAGCACCCCAAACATTCAGTGGATAACACAATACTTTGTGGTAATCACAGGCAGCAATTCTCCCTTGAGATTGTAATTGTTCTCTTTGCTGAGACCAAACGATCATTTTCCAAGAGAATTGAGCCCCGAATTCCCCTGCAGTTTGATTCCACAAGTCTGCTATGTGCTGAAGTGCTTCTTCTTGTGGGGCTGGTTTAAGCTGTATGATTAAAGTGAAATCTTCGGGAGGGTCAAACACCGCTTGTACCCAGCGTTGGTAATACTTAAGGAGTGTTATAGGCATGTCACCTGATCTAAGTTCTCTCTGCAGTTCCGCATATTCGCTTTCATTTATATGAATAGAAGCGGATAGTTGGTTGCTCAAAACCTTGTGAGTTACAAGGATTAGAACACTCGGCAATTCTTCCCTTTTTTCTTGGAGTTTATTGAACCATCGTTGCCTTTGGGTTGCACTAGAAGGTAGTTTAATCACTAAAGCATAATGTTTTATGCGCTCCTTCAGAACAGTCTCAAGGTCTTCACCAGTTACATCTATTCCCTTCATAACCAATTGGTTTCTAATATTCGTGACTAATTTAAGTTGCTGGTCAATAATAAGAACCTCTTTTGGCTTTAATAAGAAAAACTCATAACCCATATAGTGTTTCCCCAAACTCTGCGGAGGATATGAGCTAATCTCATTACCATCTTCGTCCACAACAATAAGGCGAAGTAAAGGTAGTTCTATTTCATTCTCCCGCATGAGAGCATCTGCTAAATGTTCTTTACGAAGCCATGCAGAGGCAATGCGCATCTCTTTAATGCCCCAACCCCCAGGAACTGGTCGACCTGTATCATCAATTATGCGCCAGGATTCTTCCTCTGCATCTACTTGAACACCATTGCGACAATTGGGAGGGGAAAACGAACAGATAGTCTTAAATTGCTCCTCATCAAAACAGCTGTGATCATCCCAAATTCTGACCCGATAAAAGTCGTTGCATCGCTTGAAATCCTTATCCTCTATCCGAATGGCCAACTTTAAAGGCTGTCCCTTCTTGTCCTTCCCATACTTAGCCCCATTTCGGATAACATTTTCGAAGATGCAGTAGAGCGCATGCACACCTACTAACCCCGTCGGCATAGCGACGAAGAGGTCGTAGGGCTTACATAACCAAAACTCTCTAACTGCTTTACCCCGACTCACACTTTCTTTCTGATATGAGATGCGTTCCCCATTGTGGTTTATCTCTATCGAAACCTCCGTAACCCCTTCTGATTGGGCAAGATGTTTACATATTGGGCTAATGGTATCGTCAAACTTTTCAAAAGGATAAATAACTTGGGAAACGAGGGGTAGGGGCATAATCCAGAACGGGTCCGCTGTGGTTGCCTCAGCAATAAATACTGTGCGTGCCCTGACATAGTTCCTAAGATAGTCGAAATATCCTTCGCGATTGCCATCCTTCGGCAATTCAGCGTTAGCTAGCATATGGGACCCTAAATCATGTGCCATAACCCGGGCAAGGATGGTGGCAATAGCGGAACGGAGATGGGCAATCTGCATGTTCCTTTTAATGTTCAACACTTCTGAGGTTAAGCTTTTTATAGCTCCTTGGACGAAATGTGCTATATCTTCAATGGGTAGAAACATATCCTTAGGGAACCACTTTTCTAAAACATCCTTCTCACTTTCCCAAGGAGAAATAGAGAAAAGAAGATGAGTGTCGAAATACAATGTATAAACAGAGGCAAGTTTGGAAATGTAGTAATTCATGGATGTTTGAGCAAATGAAATTCTAGAAAGAGCATTCTGAAAACTGTCGAAGTCTCCAACCGTATAGGAATGCCATATAAATATAAAACCCCTTTTGTACCAAACAGGGGTAATAGGGTAAATTGTAACAATAGAAGAGGTCTCTTCTCTCTCTAATCCCAAATACTGTTCTAATATCTGGAGAAATTCATATACTATCACATCCTTGCTACTAACACTACCTTTTTCTAACAGGGAAAGAATAATTTCCTTTGTTCTGGAAGGAATAAAACCTATATTGTAAAAGGTCATAGAAACATCGGAGTTTAGAACCTCAGGAGCAAAACCTAAATTAGAATGCTGGTAGATATGTTCATGCTCCTTAAATAAACTATATATCCACTCCCACTTCTCTTTTTCTCCGGAGAATTTTTTACATATACTTTCCAATTGTTGTCTAATATCATCATCAAATTTACCCAGATATTTTTTACTACACCTCTCTTTTAATCTTCCCTCCACATCCCTTACAAACTCACTTAAACTTACTTTTTTGTCAAATTCAATATTCCCGCCTTCCGAGCTATGGAGAACTTCACGAAAGAGTTCTTCTGAACCCTCATAGACCAACTTATAGGACTCTGAATTAGGAAAATGTAGCGCCCTGTTGAACAAAATGTTTACTTTTGTTCTTCTCATTATTGCAAGCGCTAATGCGGATAGTACTTCCCAGACCTGGCGTTCGAACTCGAAATCTTCAATTCTATCAACATCCATTTTATAACCTTATGAGAAGAGATTCCTTCAAGATCTAGAACAAACATCTCTTTTAACAGAGTTAAGGATAGGTTCTCTCTAAGTCTGTGGGAGCATAGTATAGGACCTCCTCATTTTCAAAATTCCTGAAGATATACCCTTCTTTAACCCGAGAAAGAACATAATTTGGATATACAGGAACCTTCCCTGCTCCACGAGGGAGATAAACTATATAGACAGGATTAGCTATTCCAGAAATATATCCCCATAGATCTTCCATAATCTTTATTCCTTCAGAAATTGAAACTCTAAAGTGTTCCGTCCACTTTGTAGGTATGAACTGAATAAGATAATATGGCCGAACTCTCATTTCAGTCAACTTTAGCATTAATTCCTTTATAACTTCTGATGAATCGTTCACCGAACGTAAAAGGGGGGTATGAGAACCTAGCACTATACCAGCATCGGCTAATTTCCCACATGCAACTTCTACTTCCTCTGTTATCTCATAAGGATGAACGAAATTAATCATCATGTAATGAACTCCATACTCTCTCAGCAGTCTCACGAAATCAGCAGTAATTCGTTGAGGAAGGACAACCGGAGCTTTGGTGTCTATTCTAATTATTCGCACATGGGAGATTTCTCGAAGCTGCTTCAAAATCCATTCTAGGTTTTTATCTCCAATGGTCAAGGGATCACCTCCAGAGAGGATAACATCCCTTATGAGAGGATCTTTTACCGCTTTGTGTTCCCGAGAAGGACTTGACTTTATATACTCAATTGCATTCTTAACAGCTCTCTTGTCGAATACTATCTCCTTTTCACCTACTTTCCTTCTTCTAAAACAGTAACGGCAATAACTAGGGCACATACTAGTTACAAATATCAAAGCTCTATCTGGATAGAATCTCGAAATATATGAAAAAGGGCTTGTACCTTCTTCCCCAATGCCATCCTCTAAAGGTACCTTAGAAAGTTTTATCTCTTCGATAGTAGGCAAAATCGTTCTTATAAGGGGTAACGTTGCTTCGAGCCCTTTGTTATCTATAGCATCTTTCACCACCATGAGATAATATGGTGTCAGCGACAGTGGGAAATATTGGGTTACTTCTTCTATTTCCTCTTTCATTTCTAACGGAAGATCCAGAATTCTCCCAAGCTCTTCTAGCGATTTTATCGAATGCCGGAGCTGCCAATGCCAGTCATCCCATTCTTCCTCATGGATATCTTTCCACAAAGCTACTGTTCGGAAGTTCATATTTATTTTCCTCTTGAATAGAACTCAAGTTTACCGTTTCTTACTATTTTAAAAATGAAAGGCTTGATTACATCACCATTATTATCAAACGTGGTTGAGCCCGCAGCACCAGGAAAATCACTGACCTTATATAACTGATCCTTAATATCTTCTGATTTAAATCCTCCATGTTTAATAGCCCAAGCCACAATACGCAATGCATCATATCCTGTATCGCTGCACACTCCAGGTTCAACACTATAAAGACCTTGATAATTTTCCCTAAAATTTCTCACAATAGGCTGACTTACATCAGGCGGTTCAGGTATGGAGAAGATCACACCTTCAGCGGCTTCACCAGCCATTTTCAATATTTCTGGATCATCGAAAGCTTGCACTGAGAGAAAAGTATATTTCACTTTTAGTTCTTTTGCTTGTTTAAGAACCTTGGCCATCTCTTTCGGATAACCAGGCATATATATTCCATCAATTTTAATACTCTTTATCTTTGTTAACTGGGGCCTAAAATCCACAGCATCTTGTTCGAAAGATTCCTCTAAAGCTATACCTCCTCCCAATTCTTTGAATCGCTTCTGAAAAATCTCGAATAATCCTAGGCCATAGGCATTTCTGACATAGAATATAGCTATTTTTCTCCATCCGAGCACATTATATGCAAAATCAGCATCTATCTTGCCTTCCAATGCATCGGACTGCCAGTTTCGAAAGATGTAGTCACCCGCATAGCTGATATCTGGATTTGATGCTCCTGGTGAAAGGAGAACTACCTTTTCATTTTCAACAATAGGGGCCATAGCTAATACGTTGGAACTGGCAATGTCGCCTATCACTACTTGGATATCCTCTGCTGTGATAAGTTTACGAAGCGCTGAAATAGCGACCTTTGAATTGCTTTGGCTATCTTCATAAATTAGTTGAATCTTCTTACCTTTTACTCCCCCTGTGTCATTAATCTCTTCCAACGCCATATCGAGCCCTCTCTTAGCATTTTCTCCCCAGACAGCTGCACTTCCAGTCAGTGGTAATACTGCTCCAACCTTATACACCCCTGACTCTTTGTGGATAAGACGTTGGGTGATGGTAACACCGATAATAACTGCTATGATAACAACGCCAACAATGGTCCATGAACCCCTTTTCATGATTCCTCCTTTCTGAGATCTTGCCTACAGTCCAGAAAATCCCATGAGATTATTGCCACTTGCTCTCTCCGGTAACCTCAAAGAGAAAACTCGTTGATCTACCTCTACATCCACTACCCATAAATTCATTAGAATTCTAACAAATTTCTTTGCAAATAACAAGCACTTTTTACCAACGCAAAATTCGTGCCAGAATATTCTCCTTAGAAATCCAAAGAATTAGTTCACTTTCCCAAATCTTAAAGAGGGATAAAGTGACAAAAACATCACATTGAGATTTCAAGAAAGTGATGATTTCATTACATTTGACCGAAAAAGAGCTCTTCAAGTATCTTTTCTTCAAGAACACCCTCTCCAGCTATCTCTTCCTCTCCCACAATCCGCCCAGTCTTTAAAAGATAGGCTCTCTGGGCTATCATTAAGACCTCTCTCAGATTTTGCTCGACAACCAGTATGGAAATGCCAAAGTTTTCGTTTATTCCCTGAACCTTGCTCATCGTTTCCTTCACCAAGCTCGGAGCTAATCCCGCTGAAGGCTCATCTAAAAGTAGAAGCTTAGGCCTTCGCATTAAAACGATCCCTAAAGCCAAAGCATGCCTTTGCCCTCCGGAAAGCAGCCCTGCTCGTTTCAGCCTTATTTTGTCGAGCTTCGGAAAAAGATCAAAGACCTCATTAAGGTGATTTTTCAACGCCTCCTTGGGCAGATCGGCTCCCCCAAGCTTTAAGTTCTCCAGGACCGTCAGATTGGGAAATACTTCCCCCCCTTGGATAAAATAACCTATACCCTTCCTCACCCTTAGATGAGGTGACAGATTCGTCACATCCTCTCCCTCAAAATACACCCTACCTGCCCCCGGGGAAAGAATGCCGATTATTACCTTGAGCAAAGTGGACTTTCCTGCCCCATTAGGCCCAATAAGGCAAAGGATCTCACCCTTTCTGACAGAAACAGAAACTCCATGGAGAATCTCTTTTTTGTAATAGCTTGCGTGGATATTCTGAGCTGAAAGTATATAGTTATCAGTCTTCATATGCCAATGTAAGTTTTCCTCACCTCGGGATCTCCCAAGACATCTTCCGGTAAACCGAAAGAGGCTACCTTACCTTCGTTCAGGAAATAAACCCAGTCTGAGATCTCCATGATCACACCCATATTGTGCTCAGTTATGACCACAGTCTTACTTTCTTCCGTAAGCCTCTTAACTACCCTCAGAACCGCCTCTATCATCCCTGGATGAACTCCTGCGGTCGGCTCATCAAGAAGCAATATATCGAACCCCCCATTAAGGAGTCTGGCAATAGTCAGAAGCTTCTGCTGACCGTGTGAGAGGTTCTCAGCCAATGTGTTTCTCTGTTCTAAAAGTTTAACAAATTCAAGCCATCTTTCGGCCTCCTCCATATTCTCTTTTTCGACCTTGAAGGCTTCCTTCCTCCTTAAAAGTGAAACCAATGGATTTTCTCCCGGCTGTTTTTTCTTAGATAAAAGCACATTATCTAGGGTAGTTAGTTTGTTAAAAACCCTGACGTCTTGAAAGAGCCTCCCCACACCCAAACGGGCTATCCGCCAAGGGAGAAGACCATTGATCCTTTGACCGTTAAGATCTACTGAGCCGGAGTCAGGCTTTAGAAACCCACTGATAAGATTAAAGATGGTTGTCTTGCCAGCACCGTTCGGACCGATAAGCCCTGTGATCTTCCCTCTGGAAAATGTTAAAGATACTTTATCAACGGCTATAAGACCTCCAAAGCGCTTAGTGACGTTCTGTAACTCCAAGGCTCTCTCCATATTTATTCAAATTTATACTCCCCTGCGATCCCTTGTGTCCTGAAGTACATTAAAACCACAAGCAAGGCACCATAGATCATCTGCCTGATGTTCGGAGCAACCGTATCGGGGATCCCCAGAAACCTCAAAGCCTCTGGCAGGATGATCATAAAAACTGTGCCAACGATAGGTCCCTTGAGGTTTCCAGAACCACCCACCAGTATAATGGCTAAGATAAATATAGACTCATCCAGTGTGAAGCTCGTGGGATCAATATATGTAACATACCCGGCGTAAAGGCTTCCAGCCACAGCAGCAACTCCGGCAGCTATAGCAAATGCCCAGATCTTAAAAGATGGTATCTTTTTACCCAGAGCAGAGACGGCCATTTCATCTTCCCTTATAGCCTTAAGTACTCTTCCAAAAGGGGAAAAGGAAATCCGATAAAGGATGAAGAATATCAGAAGACTCAAGGCCCCGCTTAAGATTAAAAAGGATAATAGGTTTCCAAACTTAAATCCGAAAAGCCGCGGCTTTGGGATACCTGGGATTCCGTAAGGTCCCCTTGTCAGTCCTATCCAGTTGTAGAGGATGCTGAAGACAATGATCTGGAAGCCTAAGGAAGTCAGGACAAAATAATCCCCCTTAAGCCTCAAGGAAGGGTAAGCTACAACCAGAGATAAAATCATAGCAGAAACGATCCCTGCTATCAAAGCTATAGGAAAATTTAACCCCGCTTTCATCATCAGAAGGGTCGAAGTATAGGCCCCAATGCCATAGAAAGCCGCCTGACACAGGGAAAGGAGCCCTGTGTAACCTACCAGAAGGTTCAGGGACAGGGAAAGGGTGATATAGACAGTGATCATTATAAGGATATGCAAAAGGTAGCTCATATCTCCTCGAGCCTTCTTCTTTTGCCCAGCATCCCCTCAGGTTTCAGAAGAAGAAAAAGTATAAGGACAAGAAAAGTTAAAGCCTCTGTCCATCTAGCGGAAACCTTCCAGACAATCAGGTTCTGCAAGACTCCTATCAGGAAAGCCCCAAGGGCCGCTCCTTCGAAGATCCCTACCCCACCTATGATGACAGCCACAGCAGCCACTAAAAAGGCCGAAATCCCCACCTGTGGGTCCATACCAACATCCAGGGCCACCAACCCAGAGGCCACCCCAGCCAGAAAGGATCCTAAAGCGAAGATGTATATCCTCAACCTTCTTATGTCTATTCCCAACACAGTAAGAAGATCTGGGTTATCGGCCAGAGCACGGATGATCCAGCCGAGTTTTGTCCTTTTGAGTATCAGGAGAAAAATAGGGAAAAGGATCACAAAAGCTAAGATCTCAAATAGCTGCGTCCTAGTAAGGATAACCGAACCCAGATTGAAAGTCTTTTCTACACCGGGTGATAAGATCTTAGTCTCGTTACCATAGATCATCGCGATTAGGTTAACCAGAAAAATGTAAATTCCGAGGGAACTAATAAGAATCACGCTCAGTGAGGCCTTCTTCTTAAAAAATGGCCAGTAGATAAAAGATTCGATGCAAACGCCCAGGATTACAGCGAAGCCGATGCCGATTAGAAAACTTAAGGCAACATTTAATCCCAAAACCCTAGCAAAAGTGTAAAAGATATATGCAGAAGCTGTATAAACCACGCCATGGGCTACATGGAAGATTTTCGTGGTATTGTAAATGAGGCCAAGTCCCAAAGCTACCAGAGCATAAGCGCAACCTGTCACAAGACCATTGACTAATAGCTGTAGGAACATATACTTATCCGTAATTTAGTTATATTCATACAGTTACTGAGTTTTCCTTCCTTCGGATTTACCTTTAAGTTTAGCCAATTCCTTCTCAGCTTTGTCTTTCTCTAAGAATGTTTTGAGGAGTGCTTTTAGTTCAACAAGATTTATGGGCTTTCTCAAAAAATAGGATGCCCCTAAGTTTAATGAATCAACTGCTATATCAAACTCCCTATAAGCACTCATCATAATTACAGGAATCTGTGAATAGTTCATCTTAGCCCACTCTAGGAAAAGTAATCCGTCTCTATTTGAGAGATCTTCTTCGGAAAGTCTTATATCTACCAGAGCTATATCTACAGATTTATCCACCTTACCTTTTGCTTCCTCCAAGGAAACAGCGGCTAAGACTTCAAAATCTCCCTTTAGAGCATTCTCTAGAGAGCAGAGATATTCTCTTACATCATCAACAATTAAGACCTTAGCCATTTTTCATCTCCTGGTTATTCTTGTACGCAAGTTCTGTACCAATTCGAGAAAAGCTATTTTTCGTAGCATATCTTAGAGGGAATATGATGAGTAATAACTAAATCAGCATATCTACATGATATAAACATTTGCAATGTAACTTCCCCATATAGTTAAGGTCAAGGAAATTCGAAGGTTTTGCCATCGCACACCAAGCATAATCAGGTCCAATTTCCCACTAAAATCCCCTTTGCAGAAAGCAATCTTTATGCTAAACTGGACACCTTGCAGGGTCAGATTGCTTATCCATATCAAAGCATGAATTCCCATATAACAGCTTCTCTTTACTGATGTTCAAGCTCTTGCTAAAATGGAAAGGGGATCTTTCTTGACAGCAACCTGTGATTTATTATATTAATTCTACCAAACTTGGATTCTTAGCCTACCATAGTAATCTCAGGGAGTAGAGAGAAACTATGAAAGATGGCACTAACTTGATCTATTCCAGCAAAATCATCAAGGCCGGTGCATTGCTTGCAGATACGAAGACCATGCTGGCGAACTGGGACGAAACTGCGCCGGTATTGGAGAACCTTGCCCGCTTTAGAAGAAACAATACTTTCGGTAAGGCCTCTCGTTCACGGATCGAGGATATTCTTGCCATCTTCCGCCAACGCTATCTGAGCAATGAACATGTGACAAAGGCTCTTGTGGCTCTTGTTGGAGGAAACTTCCCTACACAGAGTTTGACTCACATTCTTTATTTCCACACAGCACGATCTGATTCTCTTCTACATGACATTGTCACCAAAGTTCTTGCTAATTTCCACATCCAAAGACACACAGAAGTTACTGTGGAAGATATCTGTACGGTCGTGTCCCGTTGGGTGGATGAACGGAAGACTACAAGTCACTGGTCAGAATATACAATTCGCAGAGTAGCTCAAGGTATTTTATCCACCTTGCGGGATTTCGGTGTGCTGCAAGGTGCGGCGAACAAACGTCTGGCTCCGATTTATCTGTCGGTTGAAGCGTTTGTTTATATTGCCTTCTATTTGAGTTGTAACCAACAATCTAGTGACCGTCTTATCCACGATACGGAGTGGCAATTATTCTTTATGTCACCCTCGGCAGTCGAGCGTCTCTTTATGGAAGCTCATCAGCATCACTTGCTGGAGTACCGTGCTGCCGGTTCTGTTGTGCGGATTGACTTTCCAACGGACTCCCTTGAGGAATATGCCTATGCTCTCGTTGAAAGAACGTATTGAGCTACTTGAAAATGACTTAAGAGCTATTCCGCCGCGGATAAGTGTGTACCACGATCTACCGTTCGCCATTCTCCGATACGATCCAGAAGAGGAATGGGAAATACGGCGCGCGGCGCGGCTGCTGGCGACACGGCTTGAGGACGCTGGCAAGAGGGTCCATATAGTCTCCTTAGCCGACTTACTCTGGGAGGTGATCGCGAGAAGCGAGGGTCTCGATGCAGTCGCTGAACTTGAGCGTGAACAGGGATTCGAAATAGCTCAAGAACAGGTTGCTATTTATCTATCTGATAGAGATTGGCATACTCTCCCTGATATCTTGGAGCAGAAACTACAGCCGCTTAATCCAGAGAAGGATATTGTGTTTCTAATACGAGCGGCTGCCATGGCCCCGATAATCTATCGCATGTCTAAGTTGCTCGATGAGATGCAAGGGCGGATAAGCGTCACAACTATTTTGTTCTATCCAGGAACTCTTGAAAGCACCACTGGCTTGCGATTTATGGCTCTTAAGGACCGGGAAGCTTTGGGAAACTATAGGATAAAAATCTACAGCTAAGCCCGATGGAGAGAAGACATGAACACAATTGGAGATCTCCTAGCCCGGGACCTCGGACAGAAAATCGAAGAAATCATAAAAGTAGATCAGGCCAACGAGCAAACGGTCTACACTGAGATCACCGAGTACGTCGCTACAGATCGCATTCGTGAGCAGTATCGCGATCTATTCCGAGCTATTGCCGAGGCACCGGCTGAACCCCACGAAGGGGTGGGTGTTTGGATTTCTGGATTTTTCGGCTCTGGCAAGTCTTACTTTGCTAAGAATCTTGGATACGTTCTAGCCAACCGAACTATTTCAGGCAAAAGAGCAAGCGATCTGTTCAAAACCCAGCTCGGTGAACGTCAGATTGCTGAACTGATGGATTTCATCAATGTGAAAATCCCCACCGAGGTCATCATGTTCGATGTCTCAGTGGATCGAGCAGTAAAAAGAGCTACCGAACGGATAGCAGAGATTATGTATACTGTTCTACTTCGGGAGCTCGACTACGCTGAGGATTATGATATCGCCGAGCTGGAGATCGAAGTTGAGAGTGAGGATCGGTTGTCAGAATTTGTCAATGTCTGTGGACAGCTTTATCAAGATAAGGTGCTTCCCTCAGACATAGAGAGACCTCTGCCATGTACTCTATCAGAGGAACTCCAGGAAATATATGCTATATGGCGGATGGTTCGCAAGGGAGCCCAGAAGATGTCACGCGCCAGCACAATCCTGCATGAAATGGACCCCCGCACACACCCGCAGCCTGATTCCTGGGCGAAGTCGATCGGTTCCAAGCGAGCCGATATTACAGTAGGTAAATTCGTTGAGCGTGTTTTCGAACTCTCGGGGCGTCGATCCCCAGGGAAAGGGCTAGTTTTCATTATGGACGAAGTCGGCCAGTACGTCGCCCGCAGTGCTGATAAGATTGAGGATCTGCGTGCTGTCATAGAGCAGCTTGGTAAAGAAAGCAAGAATCGCCTCAAAGCCAGAAAGGCTATTGCTCCAGTTTGGACTATCGTGACATCTCAAGAGAAGTTAGATGAGGTGGTCGCGGCTATTGATTCCAAGCGTGTAGAACTAGCCAAACTACAGGATCGCTTCAGATACCGAATTGATATGGCTCCAGCCGACATACGCGAGGTTGCCACGAAACGTATTCTCTCTAAGAGAGAGTCTGCTGTACCAGTTCTGAAGAAAATCTTTAGTGAACTACCCCCGCTCACGAGCGGGGGCTTCAAAGGCACCTAGAACAGTTCC
>CAZEDM010000016.1:0-26005 GCA_964511075.1 uncultured Ignavibacteria bacterium | reverse complement strand
AGCGGGAAACGGGATTTGAACCCGCGACATTCACCTTGGCAAGGTGACGCTCTAGCCAACTGAGCTATTCCCGCTTGCAATCCAAAATATACGTCCTGACAATCTATTGTCAATAGTAATTTAATTTCTCTTTGCTATTGTCTTATTATACAACTGCACATATTTCCCGGCTGATGCCTCCCAGGAGAAATCTTTGTCCATACCCTGAAGCATCAGGCCCTTCCAGACGGTTTTATCCTTAAAAAACTCCAGGGCTCTTTTCAGGGCCGAGAGAAGCTCTGTCCCATTATAATCTTTAAAGACAAATCCTGTGCCCTTTTTAGTCTGAGGGTCATAATTTTCTATGGTGTCAGCCAGCCCGCCAGTCTCTCTTACTACCGGGACGGTTCCATATTTTAAGCTGTATAACTGGTTCAAGCCGCAAGGCTCGTATTTCGAGGGCATCAAGAACATATCTGACCCTGCTTCAATCAGGTGTGCCAACTTGTTATCATACTTCAAAAACACCTTTATCTTTTGCTTGTACTTCTTCTCCAGCATGGGCAGAAATCTATGATATTTCTCCTCCCCTGTTCCCAGGATGACCAATCTCATCTCCATAGCCAGCAATTTGCCAGCTATCTCCTGAAGCAGGTCAAACCCTTTCTGGTCAGCCAATCTGGAGATCATCCCTATTAGAGGGATGTCTTCCTTGAATTCCAGACCCGCCTGTTTTAAAAGGAATTCCTTGTTTTTGGTTTTCACCCACAGGTTACCCTTGCCATAATTATAGGGGATCAGCTTATCCTTTTCCGGGCTCCACTCCCCATAATCCACCCCGTTCAAAACCCCTAATAAATCCCGGCCTCGGTCCCTGAGAATCCCCTCCATGCCATATCCATACTCGGACCCGGATTGAATCTCTACCGCATACCTTTCGCTTACCGTGTTAATCAGGTCAGCGTAGGATATACCGATTTTCAGGAAATTCACCTTTCCCCAGTACTCGAAAGGGCTTAGAGGATAAAAAAGTTCGCTTTTTATTCCCAGCTTCTCGAATGTTTCCCGGGGAAAGTTTCCCTGATAGGCTATATTGTGAATGGTAAAAAGAGTGGCAATTCTATTGTAGAACTCATCTGCTTCATATACGGTTTTAAGATAAGCCGGGATCAATGCTGACTGCCAGTCGTTACAGTGAATCAGGTCCGGCTTCCAGTCTAGGGCTTTGACCGTCTCCAGTACGCCTCTGGCAAAAAGAATAAATCTCTCGTCATTATCTGAGTAATCGTATCCGGTTTTGTTGTCCCGATAAAGCTCATCCCTTTCGTAATATTCCCTGTTCTCCAGGAAAAGGTACTCCGTCTCGGAATTCTGCGAACAGTATCTCCTTATATGAAATTCAACCTTTTTTTTGCCTGTGTCAATCTTCGGAAGCGAAAGCTCTAATCTCTTCGATTTGAATTTTTTCTCATTCACCATTTTATATTTCGGCAGGATGGTTTTGACCTCGCATCCCAGTTTCGGCAGTACCTTGGATAACGCTCCTGCTACGTCTGCCAGCCCGCCGGTCTTGGCAAAAGGAACCACTTCCGGGGATACCAGAAGAATCTTGATTTTATTTTTATCCAACCCTGCTCCTTTTTTATCGGTCCTTAATATTATAATTCAATTTCCTTCAGATATTTGGCCGCATCCTCGGGCGAGGTCGGGTTAATGTAAAAACCCGTGCCCCATTCGAATCCAGCCACTCTTGTAAGCTTGGGGAAAATCTCAATGTGCCAGTGATAGTGTTCCAGTTCATCACTGTTCCCTATGGGTGAGGTGTGAACGATATAGTTATAAGGGGGGTTATTAAGCGCTTTGGCCAGACGAAGCAAAGTCTCCTTCAGGATCTTGGCCAGGAAGGGAACTTTATCTTTTTTAGTACTACTGAAGTAGCTGGCATGCGATTTAGGCAGAATCCAGGTCTCGAAGGGAAAGCGAGGGGCAAAAGGCTCCAGGGAGATGAAGAAATCGTTCTGCAGAACCACCCTTTCATTCTCCGAGATCTCCTGCCTGACTATGTCGCAAAAAATACACCTTTCCTTGTAATCAAAATACGTCTTGGATTTTTCCACTTCCTCCGTCACCCTCTTGGGAACGACCGGGGTGGCTATAAGCTGGCTATGGCTATGCTCTAAGGAGGCGCCGGCTTCCTCTCCCTGATTCTTAAAGATCATTATATATCTGAAGCGGGGGTCTTTGCTCAAATCCTTTATCCTGGAAATATAAGCCCAGATAACATCCTCAACCACTTTATCCTCATAATCCGGCATGTCTCTTATGTGATCCGGAGTTTCGATGATCACCTCATGCGCGCCTATGCCGTTCATCTTATCATAGATGCCCTTTCCCTCTCTATTCAATTCTCCCTCTATTCTCAGGGCCGGATATTTGTTGGAGATAACCCGAAGTGTCCAGCCGGGCTTGTTCGGCTCGGAATCCGCAGGCCTGAAGGCAAAGACCTCTGGCGGAGTAGCGGACTCATTCCCCGGACAGAAGGGGCAGGTGGGATTTTCTCTTCTCTTGACGGGCCTGGCAAAGTCAGAGGGTCTTTTCCCCCTCTCGGTGGAGATAATTACCCACCTTCCGATAATGGGATCTTTTCTAAGTTCCGGCATCTACGCTCCTTTTTGTAACCTCTTTCGCATAGAAGATAAGGATAAAAAACAAGTTGTCAATTCATAGGTTTGGCTTTTTTTGCTTTTTCCCCAACTCAGACTATGATACGTCCGATAGGCCAAGTATTTAATCGGGTTAAGTTAAATCCCTTTCCCTTTTAGTTAGCAGGTACAATTTACGAAACAGTTTTTTCTCTGATGAAGATAACTTCGAACCTCTTCTCCGCATCACTTCTTCTGCGGTGCCAATCATTTTCTCTAAATCATATTCGGAGAATCCCTCTCTCCCTCCCCAGCTGAAGGAGGGTATGAATTTCTCCTTAACCATCCCGCCGCCGAATATGTTGGTACCAAATCCTATGTTTATGCCTGTATTGAGCAAAGTGCCTATTCCGGTCTTAACATGATCCCCTATCATAGAGCCTACTTTGATCAGCCCGGTATCAATCTCCTTCTCCTTTAAAAGCACTTTAACATTGCCATAGTTGTTTTTCAAATCGGAGTTGGTGGTCAAAGCTCCCAAATTCACCCACTCCCCTACACAGAAATGGCCCAAGAATCCTTCGTGATATTTGTTGCTGTAGCCCAGAAAAATAGAGCTTTCCACTTCCCCTCCGATCCGGCAAAAAGGACCCAGACTTGTCCCCTTTCTGATTTTCGCTCCTAACAGTAAGGAGTTTGCTCCGATATAAGCTGGACCTTCAACTCTGGTGAACGACTGAATAACTACGTTATCATCTATATAAATTGGTCCCCCTCTAGCATCCAAGGTCACAAAGGAGTCTATCTGACAATTTTTCCCAATATAGACAGCTCCGGGGCTATAGATTTTGACTGAAGACCCAGCGCCTTTTTTGAAATCTTTCTTTTTATATAAATTACTGAAATCCTTTTTTATCTCCTCGGGATTTAATTTTATTAAATCCCAGAGATAATTCAAAATATCTATCTTGATCTCTACTGATTTAATCTTTTTTATTATCGACGCAATCTTTTCTTTCTTATATAAGGTTTTAACCCCACTTTCAATTTTTTTGAAATTTTCGCCCTTCAAGCTAAAGGCTAAAAGCTCACCCCGAAAAGTGAAAAGCTTCTCTTTTTCCGAGAAATTTATTTTTCGAGGAAGTTTTTCATCCGCTAATAAACGACCATTCAGAAAAAGAAGCTGGTCTTCTTTTTTCATTTTAAAATTATTCACCTTGAAAGAAGTTCTTTGTTTCAGAACATCTGCTAGGTAATCTCTGCACAGAAGAATAACCTCAGCCTCAGGATAAAGCCGAATCAGCTTATCCTTTAGTTTTTGGATTCCGCACAAAAGTTCGTAAACGGGACGGTTATAGGTCAGAGGGTAAAAGTCAGAGTATTTGTCATCCTCGAAGATAAATAATTTTTCCCCCATATTTTCTCCTTATTTGTATCTGTCCATATATGAACTGTAGGGAAAGAACACTGTTCAGTCCTTACAATACTTATTTGTTATCTGTCATTTGTCATCTATCATCTTCTATTTCTGGAATGCCATACCTCTGAGCCTTTTCACCCTATCCTCAGTTGGCGGATGTGTGGAGAACAAAGCATTCAACTTCCCGCGGTGATCCAGCAGAGGATTGACGATATAAAGATGAGCTGTGGCTTTATTAGCCGCCTCTAAGGGCTCGGTATCCTTTGAGATCTTCTCTAAGGCAGAAGCCAGCCCTTCCGGATAACGGGTGAGCATCGCTCCTGAGGCATCAGCCAGATATTCCTTCTGTCTGGAAATGGCAAGCTGAAGAAGCTTGGCTATCAAAGGAGCCAAGATCGCCAAGAGCAGAGCCAAAAGGATAATAATCGCATTTCCTCCCCCACCCTTTCTATCCCTTCTCCCTCTGCCATAGAAAAAACTCCTGCCCATCCAGTCGGAGAGCAAGGCTACAGTGCCAACCAGGATCACGACTAAGGTAGCATAGCGGATATCATAATTTTTAATATGCGACATCTCGTGAGCAATCACTCCCTCTAATTCCAGACGATTCATCTTCTGCAATAGCCCGGTAGTGACAACGATGGCAGAATTTTTTGGATCTCTACCGGTTGCAAAGGCATTCGGAGCAGTGTCGTCTATTATATAAGCTTTGGGTTTGGGAATACCAGCCGCAATAGCCAATCCCTCAACTACATTATAAAGATAAGGATTCTCCTTGGGGTCAACCGGCTTAGCCTGGCTGATTCCCAGAACCATCTTATCGCCGTAGAAGAAAGTAACAAAGGAGATAACCAGAGCAACTATAAGGGCTATAACGATACCCGCCTGACCTGAATGATAATACTCCCCGAAAACCCAGCCCAACAAGAGAAAGAAGGCTATAAAAATAAAGAGAAGCAAGAAGCTTTTTCTCTTATTCTCTGCAATCTGCTCGTAGATCATACAAGTTTAATAGTCTACAGTCAAAAGTCTATAGGCTTAAGGCCAAAAGCTAAAAATTATTTTTTGAGTTTATTTGGTGGAACAGACATCTTGTCTGTTCTATGTCAGGCAAGATGCCTGACACACCAGTTTTTATTCCCATTTTGCCTATTTAAAGTCGACCTTCGGAACTTCTCTTTTGGCTGCCTCCTCTATCTCGAAATAGTCTCTGGGTTTGAAGTTAAACATATTGGCAATGATACTGGATGGAAAAACCTGCTGGGCATTGTTATAGGATAGAATGGTGTCATTATAGAACTGCCTGGCATAGGCTATCTTGCTTTCGATTCCGGCCAACTCTTCCTGCAGCATCAGGAAATTCTGATTGGCTTTTAAGTCTGGATAGTTTTCCGCCACTGCAAAGAGGGTCTTTAAAGCAGAGGTGAGCATTCCGTTTGCCTCCTCTTTTTCCTTGACCGAGCTTGCCTGGGCCCACTGGGTCCGGGCTTTGGTGACTGCCTCGAAAACTCCTCTCTCGTGAGCCGCATAACCCTTTACCGTCTCCACCAGGTTCGGGACCAGATCCGCCCTTCTCTGCAGTTGAACGTCTATCTGGTGCCAGGCATTATCACCCCGGTTCCTCAAAACCACCAGTTTATTGTAGATCCCGATGATAATCAAAATCGGCACCCCGAAAACGATTAACAAAAAAAGCAAGGTGATCAACATCTTTCCTCCTTTGTTCTATGTAAACAGTAGATAGTAGTCAGCATACAGGGTTTATCCTCCTTCTCCTCGCTATTCACTACTCGCTACTATATTCTTTACAAGTCGTAAAACATCTTACGTCTATTTATAGCTCAAGACAGAACAATGTTCAGTCCCTACCTTTATTTCCTCTTCAACCCTTTTTCCCTTATGCCCTTTAACTTTTTCTTAATCTTATCGTCTGAAAGTGCCAGAATCTCTGCAGCTAAAATAGCCGCATTTTTTGCCCCGGCTGAGCCGACTGACATCGTGGCAACCGGCACGCCTGAGGGCATCTGCAGGATGGAGAAAAATGAGTCCATCCCTTTAAAAGGTAAAGAAGGCAAAGGAACACCGATAACCGGTAATTTCGTATGAGAAGCCATAACCCCGGGCAGATGAGCCGCCATTCCCGCTCCGGCGATTATCACCTTTATACCTTTTCTCTCTGCCTCTTTTGCCAGCCTTCTTGTTCTTTCCGGATTGCGGTGTGCAGAGGAAACCACCATTTCAAAACCGATTTTAAAACCAGTCAAAACCTCTGCAGATTTGTTCATAACCTTCCTGTCTGACTCGCTTCCCATAATGATTAATACCTTCTTCTTCATAATATTTTCCTTTTTACAATTCCTTAGTCCGATAGAACCATCGGTCTTTATGAATTCCTTAAGTAAAGCTAAAGTCTCAAGACTTTGAGGCCTTGCCCTACGGTCTATCATCCTTTATCTGTTATTTGTCATTATATTTTATCCCTCAACCCTTGAACCCTTAAACCCTTGATTCCTCGAATCCTTTTTTAAAAATACTCCCTTCTCACATTAGTCGCGCGATAGCCGATATCGTGCCTGTAATACATACCTTCAAATTTTATCTTATCCACTGCGGAATAGGCTTTGCTCAAGGCACCCTGCATGGTTTTATCAAAAGCAGTTACCCCTAAGACCCTTCCCCCGCTGGTAACTATTCTGTTACCCTCGTTTTTGGTTCCTGCGTGAAAAACCATAACATCCGAGTTCCGCGCCCTTTTCAATCCGAAGATCTCCTTCCCCTTCTCATATTTATCCGGATAACCTCCAGAGGCCAAGACCACACACACGGCTGAACCGTCTTTCCACTTGACATCCTGCAGCTCCAGCTCCTCATTTATGATGGAGAGGAATATCTCAGCCAGATCGCTTTCCAATAGAGGTAAAACCACCTGTGTCTCTGGGTCCCCAAACCTGCAGTTGAACTCCATAACCTTTGGACCCATCTCGGTGAC
Organism: uncultured Ignavibacteria bacterium; assembly: GCA_964511075.1. Taxonomy (GTDB): domain Bacteria; phylum Zixibacteria; class MSB-5A5; order MSB-5A5; family RBG-16-43-9; genus CAZEDM01. The sequence continues at coordinate 18,975 of CAZEDM010000016.1, read as the reverse complement.
CATCAAGCCGGCGTATAAAACCCCCCTGTAGGTTCTTCCTTCCCGATTTAACCCGTATATGGTTGGCTCCAGGATCTCCTCGGTGACTTTTTTCATCATCCTGTCATTTACCATCAGGGTTGGAGCATATGCACCCATACCTCCGGTATTGGGCCCCCTGTCCCCATCGTAAATCCTTTTGTGATCCTGGGAGGAAACCATAGGAAGTATGGTTTTGCCATCGCTGAAAGCCAGGATGGTAACCTCCTCGCCGGTCAAAAAGTCCTCCACCACCACCTTATTCCCTGCCTCACCCAGAACTTTCTCCCCCATAACTTTTTGTATGACCTCCTCGGCATCCTTCAGATCCTCGATCACGAAGGCGCCCTTGCCTGCTGCGAGACCATCCGCTTTGATCACCAGGGGGAATTCCGAGGAACGGATAAAATCCAGAGCCTCCTCTTTCTTTTCAAATATCCTGAAACTGGCCGTGGGGATATGATATTTCTTCATAAACTCCTTGGCGAAAACCTTGCTTCCCTCAATCAAGGCGGCTTCTTTTTTGGGACCGAAGATCTTAAGGCCTTTTTTCTCGAATTCATCCACAACTCCCAGGGTCAAAGGAAGCTCCGGTCCGACCACAGTCAGGTCAATCGAGTTCTTCTCTGCAAAATCAGCCAGCCCCCTGATATCCTCAGAGGAGATTCCCACGCACTCTCCCAGCTCCGCTATCCCGGCATTCCCCGGCGCAGCATAGATCTTCTCCACCAGGGGAGATTGGGAAAGCTTCCAGGCAATGGTATGTTCTCTTCCTCCTCCTCCGGCAACTAATATTTTCATCTTCACCTCTCCTGACGAAAGCTTTTGTTTGGAAATTTATAATAAACCCAATCAGGCTTGAAAGGCAAGGATTTTTTTGTTGACAATCCTCTCGCTCAGGCTTTTTATTGATATGAGATAATTTAAATTTATCTTTACTTGATGTCTGTTTCTTCTAAATATATAGCCCGGGCAGGAATAATAGCTGCGCTTTACGCTGCCATAACTATACTTCTGGCACCCATAAGTTATGGGCCTGTTCAGGTCAGGGTCTCTGAGGCATTAACCGTTCTCCCCTATCTGACCCCGGCTGCCATCCCCGGGCTTTTCATAGGCTGCCTGCTGGCAAATATCTACGGAGGCTTAGGTATCTATGACATTGTCGGAGGAAGTCTTATAACCCTGCTGGCGGCTTTTTTTACTTACCTTTTATCCAGGACCAAAAAACCGATACTGGCACCTCTTCCACCGGTTTTATTGAACGCTTTTGGGGTGAGCCTTTATCTGCATTTTCTTTTCCAGATGCCCTACTGGTTGACTTTTGCTTATGTGGGGATAGGAGAGATAGTCGCCTGCTATATACTGGGATACCCTCTTCTGAAAATTATTCTGAATCGGAAAAAGTGGGCTGATTTCTTTCGAACCTGAAGGTTTCCGCTACAAAAAGCACAGGGGCAATTTTTGGATTGCCCCTGTGCAAAACGCAATCAACTGATAACGCCTACAAAATCTATCTAAGCAAAATCATTTTCTTCGTCTGTTTAAATCCATCTGTCTCTAATCGGTAGAAATAGATCCCGCTGGTCACCTCGCTTCCCTTGTCATTCTTCCCGTCCCATACTATCTCATATCTTCCCGGCAGTACCTTGTCCTCAACCAATGTTTTTACCTTCTGCCCCAGGACATTATAGATAACCAGGGTGGTGTGGACGGGTCCTCCAGACTCCAGACTCCCGACTTCAAACTTTATTTTTGTTATAGGATTAAAGGGATTAGGATAATTCTGTCCCAGGCTATAAGCATCCGGAATCAGATGTTCTTCTTCTGATTCAACCCCTGTTTTCATATCGTAATATTTCAGCCTGGCAGATCTTATATTCTCCTTCAGGTCAAAAAGATTTTCCCCTGCTATCACCGCCATTGCCACAATTATACTCTCCTGCGGAGGAATGACGAAGGGTCCGCAGGAAGAGATCATCGACCAGTCACCTGCATAAAGAGAAGAGAGTGTATCCGCGTCAAGAAGCGTATCGTTACTTAGAAACTGATATTTCTCCTCTTCCGTAAACCCATCATAAAGATAGAGCTGGTTGTCAACTAATTTAAAGGAAGCCGGGAGATGGTTCATGGGGAAAACAGTCAGATAGATAGAGTAGGTCGAGTCATATTGATAGACGAAGCTGATATCCGACACCGTGTCACGCCCTGCCAGGTCATCCTTGGGTGTTGAGAGATTAATGTCCCAGTCGAAGAAAAGGCCCGGGTAGATATTTTCAAGGGTATCTGCGGATTTATTTTTTATGGTGTATTCCAAAATGACGTAATCGTCGTCCGGGGGATTGGCAAAGGCGAAGCTCCTCTGAACGATCTCTAATCCGATCGGGTTCTCTGCTCCATCATCAGAGAAGAGTCCTGATCCATCCTGATCCGAATGAACTCCAGGTGAGGAAAGAGTCAAATTACCCTCAGGCAGAAAATCATTTTCTGAGGATATACCATTTTCATCTCTTGCCCCGTCCATTACCTCCTCTTTGGACCTGGCGACTAGAAACGCTCCCTCGAATAAATTATCCTCTCCTGTTTTTGGAAATCTGAAGCCTTTACCGCCTGCTGGGGTGATCGAGCTTTCGCCTAATCCATACCTGCCTGAATTGGAGAGGGTGAAGACCACGTTGCCCACATTATGTTCGCCCAGAGCATAAACCGGGGCGGGATTAAGAACAAGCGAGAACCCAAGGCTATCAGTATATCCTTCGGCGTTGTCGAAAACCTCCAGCCAGAATAAGGCTTGATAATTCGCCGGAGTGTTCTCCTCGTAGGAAAATGTTAAGGGGAAGTCAAGATTTATAATGCCTTCTTTGGGTGCAATGGAATCAAAGTACAGGCTGTCATTAATCATAGCTATCAGAGAATCACTGGATTTCAGAACCAGGTTCAGGGAATCGACCCCTTCCCCGTAGTTTTTTAGAATCAGATAAAGCTTAGCTCTTTTTCTTCCGTCCGTATAACTCAGTGTATCGATCTCCAGGTAACTGCTATCCAGCCAAACCTTGGGAAAAGGAGGCGGGGGCATAAAATCCAGAGCTTTTTTTACATTGATAAGTCCCCAGCCATAATCGTTATCCTCGCCCGCAGTACCCAAATCTGTGGCTGAAAGGAGAAGGGCGTTTTTAATCTCCTCGACCGTTGCCTCGGGATTAAATTCCCTTAGAAGCGCAATGGCTCCGGAGATAAAAGGAGTTGCAATGGAAGTTCCATTCAGGGTTTTATAGGTTGCATTAAGATAAGAGGAGCGGATTTCGACTCCCGGTGCACATATCTCCGGTTTAATGGAAACTCCGTCACAGCCGGAAGGACCACGGCTGCTGAAAGAGGCTACAGGATATCCACTAACCTGCGCATCCACAGCCCCGACCGAGAAGCTATTGGTGGGTGAGGTGGCCCTGTCTGCCGGAGTTCTCAAAGACATAAGAGAAGGTCCCTCATTCCCTGCGGCGAAAACAACTGCGATACCTGCGGCTTCTACGTTATCGATAGCTGACCAGAAGGTCTGGTCACAAGGGGGCATAGCCGCAAGAGGTATTCCCCAGGAGTTATTAATCACGTCCGGGACATCATCTATGGTCTGGGGGTCTCCATCCGGATCAACCGCCCACTCAAAAGCCAGCAGGATATCAGCTATGGTCTGATCAAAAGCCTTACCTCTGTCGATTACCCCTGCGGCAATCCACCTGGCTCCGAAAGCTACCCCCAGCGTCTCTGCCTCTGTTCTCCCCACCATTATACCCATGGTGTGAGTTCCGTGACCATTGGCATCCACAGGAAAACTTGAGCCAAAAGGATCAAACCAGGCACTCACGTCTCCTCCCTGCAATCCCCCTTTCCAGCTATAGAAGAGGGCAGGATGAGTCCACTCGACACCGGTATCAAAACCGCAGACCAGTCTGCCTTTTCCCGTATAACCCATCCTCCACAGCTCTCTTACTCCCATGTCCCGCAAATAGTCCTGTGTTTCTGTCTTGTAGGAGTCAGTTCCTTCGGCTACGGGTGCGATAAGAGACACGGGATAATTTGGGCAAACCATCTCCACCTCGGATCGCGAGGCGATTTTCTCTATCTCCCTCCTGGTAGCGGATATCAGGATCCCGTTGACTATCCAGAAGCTTCGATAATCTTTAACCGATCCTTTGCCCTTCTGCTCATCCAGATATGTCAGTAGAGGTTTTTGGGTGTTCTCCTTTTTGTTCTTGAGCTCGAGGATGACACTGAAATGTCTGTCTTTCCGGGAGTTCGGCTTAAGGAGCTTCAGTTCCTGCGGAGCAACCTGCTCTTTTAACATCACCAGGCAGGAGATATATTCGTCTTCTTTGGCTGTCTGGAGTTTTTCTATTAAATCCCGGGTCAGCTCCCCGGAGTAGGAATTGATAAAATTAAGGAGTAGAAGGATTATTAGAATCGAACCTGTTTTAATCAATCTCATTTCTTTCCCCCTCAAGTTTATGAACCGTACCTTATTAAAGCAAAAAATCTACCTTCAGTATAAAATTGTGCAATCATTGAACAGTCTTGCCTTCAGATAAAACCTGATTCATAACTTTTGAGATTACATCGGGATGTGAGAATTGTCAAGTAAAAATTTCGAGATGGTGTCTTGGCAAAATGCAAGATTTCTAGTCACTGACAATCTTTTATGCAAAGGCATATAATAAAATTGCACCAGCTTGCACAGGCACCATGCACATAACCCAGGGTCGCAATAGCTAATTTTTTTCATCCCTGAGACTCTCATAAGTTACAATGTGGTGTCAAGGGTTTGCGAACTGTCAGACGGCAAACCCTGGCAACGCATGGGACGTTTCACCACACTCACATTTTTTCTTAGCCATCTTCCCTCTCATATCTAACTTCTCACTTTTTTCACTTTTTTTCAAAAAATACTTGACAAATTTTCCCCAGGTGGTATTTTTGGATTGACCTTTTAAACTAATCCGGCGAGATTAGAAAAGGGAAAAGAGAAAATGAAATTAAAAAAAGGAAATTTTGATACCCTCCTCGAGTTAAGGGGAGGGTATTTTTTTGCCTGCATTTTTGGAGAATGAGTTTGAAAGGAACAAAGGAGGAGTAGATTGCCCAGAAGAAAAGGTATCCTGATGATGGATGAGAAGACTATCCGCCGGACCCTGATCAGGATTGCGCATGAGATAATCGAGCGTAACAAAGGAGCGGAAAATTTAGGGATAATCGGGATAAAAACACGCGGTGCCCATTTAGCTGAAAGATTAGCTAAGATAATTCAGGAAATAGAAGAAGTTGAAATCCCTATCGGTTTTATGGACATAACCTTATACCGGGACGATATACAGACGAAATTAGACCAGCCTATCATCCAGAGAACCGAGGTTATGTTCGATGTGGCTAATAAGATAATAATTTTAGTGGATGACGTGCTTTTTACCGGCAGGACTATCCGTGCGGCATTAGACCAGATAATCGACTTTGGCAGACCAAAGTTAATTCAGCTGGCAGTTTTGGTAGATAGAGGTCACCGAGAACTTCCCATACGCGCTGATTATACCGGCAAAAACATTCCCACAGCTTTAAATGAGCTGGTGGTAGTTAAATTGAAAGAGGTGGATGGAGAGGACAGCATTACCATAGAAAAAGAAAGGGAGAGATGAAATCAAAGGTTATAATATTAAGTTGTTAATTTATTTATTCACAATAAGTTATGGTATTATGCTAAACCAATACTTTAAAATTATGAGGAATAGATGAAATTAAGAAGTAGACACCTCTTAGGATTGGAAGGGTTATCAAAAGAAGAGATAGAATTGATTTTGGATACTGCTGAAAGCTTCAAGGAGATTCTGGAAAGACCGATCAAAAAAGTTCCCACGCTGAGAGGTGTAACCGTGGTTAATCTCTTCTACGAGCCTTCTACCCGCACCAGAATTTCTTTTGAGCTGGCGGAAAAAAGATTATCCGCTGAGCTGGTGAATTTCTCTGCCTCAACCTCCAGCGTCAAAAAAGGCGAAACTCTGAAAGATACGGTCAGAAACATCGAAGCCATGAAGATCGATATGGTGGTGATAAGACACCAGTCTGCGGGAACGCCCCTGTTTTTGACCCAGTGTCTGTCTTCCTCCATTATCAATGCCGGAGACGGGGCACACGAACACCCCACCCAGGGGCTTCTGGATATCTTTACTTTGAGAGAAAAATACAAGAAACTTAAAGGCTTAAGAACAGTAATAGTTGGAGATATAAAACACAGCCGGGTAGCCAGGTCAAACATCTGGGGATTGAAGACTATGGGTGCATCTGTTGCGGTATGCGGTCCGGCTACCCTTATGCCTTACGAGATCGATAAAATGGGGGTGGATGTTTACTCCAACTTGGACCAGGCACTGGAGGGTGCAGATGTGGTTAATGTTCTGCGTATACAACTGGAAAGACAGAAAGGTGGGCTCTTGCCCTCTTTAAGGGAATATTCGAATGAGTTCGGGATTACTGCCGAAAGGCTCAAAAGGCTGAATCCCAATTTCACCATAATGCATCCCGGGCCTATAAACCGGGGAGTGGAAATTACTCCGGAGGTTGCAGATGGTCCCTATTCAGTTATATTGGACCAGGTGACCAATGGAGTAGCCATAAGAATGGCAGTGTTGTACCTTTTAAGTGGAGGAGAAGGAAAGGTTGAAGAGACATAAGTCAAAGGAAGCTGAGTTTATCCTGGCAGGCGGAAGGATTATCGACCCGGCTTCGAAGTTAAACAAGATCGGGGATATCTATATCGGAAAAGGAAGGGTCCTGGAGATCGAGACAAAAAAGTTGATCCCCAAAAACAAGCTCAAATTCTCACATGAGATTATCGATGTTTATGGCAAGATAGTAATTCCTGGTCTGATAGATATGCATACCCATCTAAGGGAGCCAGGCAGGGAGGATGAGGAGACAATCTACTCCGGCTCACTCTCTGCGGTAGCTGGTGGTTTCACCTCCATCTGCTGTATGCCTAACACCGACCCACCTATCGACGATCAGGAATCAGTGAAATTTATCTACGAGAAGGCTAAGTCAGCCAGGTGCAGGGTTTTTTCAATTGCCGGAGCAACCAAGGGTCTCAAGGGCGAGGAGCTGACCGAGATTGCGGATTTAGTGAAGGCTGGTGCAGTGGCAATCTCGGATGACGGAAGGCCGATTTACGATTCAGTTATTATGAGATATGCTCTGGAATACAGTAAGATGTATGACATACCGGTGATCTCGCACTGTGAGGATTTATCCCTTTCCTCGGATGGGGTGATGAACGAGGGTTTCGTCTCCACCCTTTTAGGACTGAGAGGTATACCCTCGGTGGCAGAAGAGGTGATGGTTGCCCGGGACATAATATTAGCTGAATATACCGGAGCGAAACTACATATCGCCCATGTTTCCACCAAAGGCTCGGTCGAGCTTATCCGTGAGGCGAAAAAAAGAAAGATTAAAATAACCTGTGAGGTAACTCCGCATCATTTCTCACTGACAGACGAGGTCATTAAAAACTTTAATACCAATGCCAAGGTAAACCCACCCTTGAGAACCAGAAAAGACATAGAGGCGCTTAAAAAAGGACTGAAGGACGGAACCATCGATTGCATTGCCACGGATCACGCACCCCACTCGATCGAGGAAAAAGACGTGGAGTTCGATGCAGCTCCCTTCGGAATGGTGGGACTGGAGACTGCCCTGGGTCTGGTGACAACGGAGCTGGTAGAGACGAAAATCTTATCCTGGTACGAGGCAATTGCCAAACTGACTGCCAACCCCGCCAGGATATTGAAATTCAATGCCGGACAGATAAAAGTCGGCATGCCTGCGGATTTGACCGTTATCGATCCGGGCATAAACTGGACGGTCGATCCCAAGGACTTCAAATCCAAATCCAGGAATTCACCTTTTGGAGGCAGGAGGTTAAAAGGGAAAGCGTATCTGACCATCGTGGAGGGAAAGATAGTTTACCAGATGTAGTATCTCTTTAAAATAACTGGTAAGGGCACGGCGCGCCGTTCCCCTACAAAACTACTTACTTGTTATGGATGTTATCACTAAATCCTTTAAGATAAAAACCAGAGGCAACACCGATATATTGGACATCACCTCTGAGGTTCAGAAGATAATAAAAGAGACTAAACTAAACCAGGGTCAGGCAACTGTTTTTGTGCCGGGCTCAACTGCAGGAATTACCACCATCGAATATGAGCCGGGATTGTTAAAAGATCTGCCCCGGGCTTTTGAAAGGATTGCCCCGCAGGATATCGAATATGCCCATCATCTGACCTGGGGCGACCATAATGGCCATTCCCACGTGCGTGCAGCCCTGTTGGGAGCTTCCAAGACTTTCCCCTTTGCCGATGGCGAGTTAATCTTAGGCACCTGGCAGCAGATTGTGCTGGTAGATTTTGATGAGCACCCCAGAAATAGAGAAGTTGTGGTGCAGATAATTGGGATGTAGAGACACATCGTATACCTCTTCAAAATAACCGTAATGGCAGGCGTGCCGTGCCTCTACCTTCTGATTAAGGAGAAAAATGGAAATCAGATTAAAGTTCAAAACCATTGAGTGGATAAAAAACAAGGTCAGGATTTTAGACCAGTCGAAATTACCCTTGGAGGTCTCCTATTTAGAATATGAAGATTACAGAGGATTGGCCAGAGCTATCCAGGAGCTTAAGATTCGTGGAGCACCTGCCATTGGCATAGCGGCTGCCTATGGGGTAGCTCTGGGGATGATACATAAGAGATATAAAGATAAAGGTGATTATAATAGAAGGTTGAATTCAGTTATCTCCACTTTAAAAGCTACCAGGCCAACCGCGGTCAACCTTTTCTGGGCTTTAGAGAGGATGAGGCGAATAGCTTTGAAATTTGAGAATCATGATAGCGAAAGTAAAAACAAAAGGCTTCTAAAGGAAGCACTTCTGATACATCAGGAAGACAAGATTATGTGCCAGAGGATCGGAGAAAACGGGGCTAAGCTTCTTAAAGACGGATGCAGGGTACTCACCCACTGCAACGCTGGTGCCTTAGCCACCGGAGGCATAGGAACCGCTCTGGCTCCGATATTTATTGCAAAAGAACAGAGGAAAAAGATAAAGGTGTACGTGGACGAAACCCGCCCGCTTCTGCAGGGCGCACGGCTGACCACCTGGGAACTTCTTCAACAGGGTATTGACACTACTTTGATCTGCGATGATATGTCAGCATTTTTAATGCAGAAAAAGATGATCGACTGCGTGATAACCGGGGCGGACCGAATCGCCAGGAACCTGGATACGGCCAACAAGATCGGAACGTACAATTTAGCAGTGTTAGCTGAATTTCACAAAATCCCCTTCTACATAGCCGCACCCAGCTCCAGCTTTGATTTATCTATTCAGGTTGGTGGTAAGATAAAGATAGAGGAGAGGTCCCCGGAGGAGGTCACTGATTTCTGGGGAAGAAGAACAGCACCGAAGAAGGTTAAAGTTTTTTCTCCAGCCTTTGACATAACCCCGGCTAGGCTGATTACCGCGATTATCACCGAGAAGGGAATTATTAAGGGTAAAAGAAAAGAGTGAAGAGGAGATTTTGTTCGTTACTCGTCATTAAATATCCATCATCCTTTCTCATCTTACGTCTTCCGTCTCGCTTCTAACTTTTTTTTGTAAAAATCTTTTGCAGGCTTAAAAAATTCTGGTTATAGTAGAGAATCTGTAAGCTCATCAAAAGCAAAGCCGCATCCTCGACCAGGTGCTTTATTCCGACTTTCTGGGCATTTGGGTTTGTGCTAAAGCAGCCACAGGCGAGGTCTATTCCCCTGAGAAAACTCGAAGAAAGTGCGATCATAAAAACAACCAACAAAAAAGAGAGGAGCAGAGAAGAGCTTTCAATAAAAAGCCCCAGGATCAGAAAAAGCCCGCAGAAAAGCTCCATCCAGGGCAGGGTGATAGCGAAGAGGTTGATGAGAGGACCAGGCAGAATTTTGTAATTGTAAACTGCTCGGGCGAACTGGTCCGGATGCGCTATCTTATCCAGGCTGGCATAGACAAAGATCAGCCCCACTATCAATCGAAAAAGAAGAACCAACCACTGATTGCTTAGCAGTTTTCTCATAAGACGATTATCTGGAATTCTCCACCGGCAGTCCTGCTTTCTCCCACTCGGTCCAGCCGCCAAAGAAAACTCTCAGGTTGTCGAAACCCTTTTGTTTCAAAAGGCGGGCTAAGAAAAGACTGGTCTCGCATTCGGTTCCATCACAGTAGATGATAATATTTTTATCTTTGGATAAAAGCGGCTCTACCTTAGGGTAATATTGTTCAAAATCCTCGAAGGGCAGGTTCAAAGCCCTGGGAATATGACCTGTTCTGTAATCCACCTCCAGCCTGGCATCCAGAAAGATGGTATTGTGAGACTGGAAATCGGCCATAGCCTGAGTCAGGGCGATAGCCGGGGGATCAATCTTCTCATCGTAGGAATAGGGAACGATCAGGCTGTCAGACAGGACCTTGTTGCTCCAGCTTCCCACAAGCGAGATCCCCTTGGGGGAGGAGAGGTTATATATCACCCCTATGAAAAGGGATATGACAACTATTAAAACAGCCTGGGGGAAAAATATACTGAGGGATTTTCTTTTAAAGCTCAATCTATTTGGATATGATTGTTCCGCTGACGGGAAGAGTGTATCGTATTCTCTCCTCACCCTGAAAATCAAGAATTAAATCAGTCTGAAAAGGTCCCGACTTGGCTTTTGGACTTATCTGAAACGTGATCTCTGCTTCTTCCTCTGGATTCAAGTCCGTTCTCGAGATTTGAAAATCCATCGGCTCCTCTGGTTTTTCTACTATCGTTATCTGAAGAGGAAAACTGGAGTTGTTCAGGATATTTACTTTCCTCTGGGCGTTTTTCCCGATTTTGGCGGAATCGAAATAAACTTGCAGGGGATCGATCTTGACCAGAGGTATCTCATTTTCGACATTCGCGGTAAAATATATATCAGAGGAAGCAGAGGTATCATTTGAGAAAACCGCCACTCCCATGTTCTTCGGTCCCTGGTAGTTTTTGGAATTAAAGATAACTTTCAGGAAGGTGCTCTCCTGAGGGGCTAAAAGATCTTTTTCCAAGGGAGCAAGAGTACAGGCGCAGCCTGACCTGACCTTGTAAATCTGCAGGGTATCGTCTCCAATATTTTTGATGGTGAACAGATGAGAAACCGTAGAGCCCTGAGGGAGGTAACCAAAATCCCATTCTCCTTCAGGCAGAAATATTTTAGGACCTTTGGCTGAATTTTTTCCTGCGGAGGAAGAAGACAAAAGAAATATCAAGGCAAGCCAGGGGACTAAGTAGACTATTTTTTTCATAACTACTCTCCACTCTTATTATCGGCTCATTTAACAAAAATACGCTAAATCTGGATAGGAGTTGGAGGTGATTTTCTATAAAATGCGACTATGGCGGCAGGTTTTGAACCTGCCTTCTTTTTATTCAGCTGGATTAAAGGATTTGATTTTATTGACAAAGTATAATGCCTGAGATATATTTTCTCCATGCAGTTTAAACCCCTGGAAGACAGAAAGGAGCGTTATTTCGTTCTGGGGATATTCGTCTTCAGCTTTATCCTGCGTTTGATCTATCTATTGCAGATCAGGTCCAATCCTTTTTTCGGCTCCCCCATTATGGACCCCTTGTATCACGACCTCTGGGCGCAGTCGATTGCGCAGGGAAACTGGATCGGGGACCAGGTCTTCTTCCGGGCGCCTTTTTACCCTTATTTTCTGGGGATAATATACAAGCTCTTCGGCCATAACTATTTCATCCCCAGGCTGATCCAGCACCTGCTTGGCTCTTTTTCCGTTGTCCTTATCTATTTTCTGGCTAAGAGGCTTTTCCACAAAAAGGTGGCTTATTTATCGGCTGTTTTCGCCTCTATCTACTGGATCTTCTTTTACTTCGAGGGTGAGCTTCTTCTGGACTCGCTTCTGGTCCCCCTGGGGGTTCTACTGATCTTACTTCTCCTGCGTTCAGCTGACAACCCCAGGAGATCAGGATTCTTCCTGGCAGGTCTGACAGCCGGGCTTTTTGCTATCACCCGGCCGAACATCCTGATTTTCATCCCCTTTGCCCTGGTCTGGATATTTTTGTTTCTCCAGTCTGATCTGAAGAGAAAGTTCATCTTCTCACTATTTTTTCTTGGGGGACTTTTTCTCCTTATCTTTCCGGTAACCCTGAGAAACTACCTGGTAGGGAAAGACCTCGTTCTTATCGCTTCCCAGGGAGGGATTAATTTCTATATCGGGAACAATCCTGAGGCAAACGGGCTGAGCGCAGCCCTGCCCCCTTTTGGAGATGACTGGGAATATACGGATGCGGCTTACGAGGCACAGAAGGCGATAGGTAAGACCCCCAGACCATCCGAGGTTTCCGATTATTATCTCAAAAAGGGAATAAATTATATGCTCACTGCACCGACAGAGTTTCTTTCCCTTTTTATAAGGAAACTATATCTTTTCTGGAACTCCTACGAGCCCAGCAACAACCAGGATATCTACTTTTTCAGAAGATACTCTTCCCTGATCCGCATCCTTCCCCTGGGTTTCTGGATAATCTCTCCTTTGAGTCTTCTGGGAATCGTACTTTGCCTCAAAGACTGGAGAAGGCTTTTTCTCCCCTTTAGTTTTGTTTTCTCTTACACCTTTTCGGTGCTTCTCTTTTTTATAACCGCCCGCTTTCGCTTGCCGGTGCTGCCCTTTCTGCTCATATTCGCCTCCTTCGCCCTGATACGGATTTTTGAATTCGTCCGAAGTGCATCCTACAGGAAGATCTTCATATCATTGTTCTTTTTTGTTTTATTCTTTTTCTTTGCCAACTCCAATCTTTTTCATCTGGAGAAAGAGAATTTCGCCCAGGCACATTTCAGCCTGGGAAATCTCTACCTGAGACAGGGAGAGCTTCAGAAGTCAAAGGACCAGTATCTTTTAGCCCTGAAGCTGGACCCCCGGGTGAAAAGGGCACATTTAAATCTGGGAAACGTCTATTTTAACGAGGGGAACTATTCTCTGGCAGAAAAGGAGTTTTCAGAGGAGATAAAACTATACCCCAGGAACGAAAAGGCTTACAACAATCTCTCGACCCTGTACCGGCTCGAAAGGGATTACCCCAGAGCCATAGAGTATGCGGAGAAAGCGCTTCAAGCCAAGCCCTACTATCTGAAAGCCTACTTCAATTTATTCTTAGCCTATCGCAGGGCGGAAAAGTTCTCCCTGGCTGAAAGCACCCTGGTTAAAGTTGCCCGGCTACAGCCCCCTCCTGCTGGCATAGAATTTTACAGGGGAATTCTCTATCAAACTCAGGGAAGAACAGAGGAGGCGCTAAAGGAGTACCAGCTGCTTTTAAGTCAGAAAGAAAATACCCAGGAAAGGGAATTCAATGTAGGTCTCATCTTCTCCCAGGATGACCCGGCAAAAGAGGGCTTAAAAGGGCTGCAAGCCTATGCCGCTTACAATTCCGGTATAATCTATATACAGCAGAGAAAGCTGGAGCTGGCGGAAAAAAGTTTGACCCGCTCAACCGAGCTAAAACCCGATTTTGCCGAGGCTTACTCTTCCCTGGCTCACATTTACGATTCGAGAAAAGAATACCGTAAGGGGATCGAGCAACTGAGAAAAGCTTCGGAACTCAGCCCCAATAACCCGGCTTATCATTATAATCTGGGCTTAATCTATGCCAAGAGCAACAACCTCCAGCTGGCAAAGGAGGAATTACAAGCTGTTTTGAATCTTTCCCCGGGATTCGACCCGGCTAAGGAAAAACTAAGGCTGGTTGATTCACTTTTATCTCAACGGAACTAAAACAGCATAATGGGCATAAGGTTTTAATCTGCAAACACTTACCAGTAATATCCCTGTAGTCAGGAGAATCATGGGCACCGCAGTAATTTCAAGTCCATAAGAAATTATTTGAATGTTTTGATTTTTTTTACCCAATAATACCAGTTTTTAACTCTTGATTAGCAATCTGTATAGCATTAAATTTTTTAAAAATTATTTACTGAATCAATAATTAAACCTTGACAAAATCACAGGCTCACCTTATTTTATACTAAAAATAATTTCCAATTTTTTTAATAGAGCCTTTGTAATTCTATCTCTGTGAAAGGGTGTACATTCAAAAAGTAGGGGAATTTCGGCACGTATGTTTAATCAAAGGAGGTGCCATGAGAAAAGTGCCCTAAAATCTTCTTGAGCCCAATAAATTTGAATACCCTTTAAAAAGGAGGATTTATGTTCAGGGTATTTCTGACTATCATTTTCATCTTTGTTTTCACCTTACCGCTCTTTGCGCAGGTTGATACCGCCTGGGTAAGAACGTATTTCAGTCAAGGTAATAGTCAGGCTAAAGCTGTGGCAGTAGATGCTTCCGGTTATGTGTATGTAACCGGATTTAGTGTGGATAGTACCTTAAAGGATTATCTCACCATCAAGTATGAACCTGACGGGGATACTGCCTGGGTCAGGAGATATAACGGACCGACTGATGGAGACGATGAAGCTAACGATATAACTGTAGATAATTCCGGCTATGTATATGTAACCGGGGAAAGCTGCACTGATATTGCCACCATAAAGTATACATCTGATGGGGATACCGTTTCAGGCGGATGGGTAAAAAGATATCCCGGAGGCTGGCTCGCAGATAAAGCCAATGCCATAACCGTGGATGGTTCAGGTAACGTCTATGTAACTGGAAGGTTTTACGACATTGATACAGATTATGACTATATCCTTATAAAGTACACTTCTGACGGAACTCAGTCTTGGGTAAGGACATACGACGACCTTGAACTTTTTGACGAGGCTCGCGATATTGTCATAGATGGCTCTGGATATATTTATATAACTGGTAGAAGTGATGATTCTGACACATCCTCTGATTTTGTCACTTTAAAGTATAACTCATCGGGAACATGGCAGGGAACATATAAGTATACCTCTTCTTCTGAATCCATACGGGAAGAGGCATGGGCAATGGCCATGGATGGGTCTGACAATTTCTATGTGACCGGTCGTCGCTACTATAATGAAGATTGGAACTATGTCACCATTAAATATCCTCAATATGGGGCAGGCTGGACAAGCATATACGATAGTGGTGAAGACGATAAAGTATTCGATATCACGGTTGATAATTCCGGCAACGTGTACGTGACCGGAGAAAGCTCCAGTGAGTATGGCACTGTAAAGTATGATGATGACGGAGATTCGGTCTGGGTAAAAAGATACAAGGGAGTAGGATCCGGAGGTACAGGAGATAAGGCTCAGGCCATAGCAGTAGATGACTCTGGTTATATATATGTAACCGGCTATAGCTATGGTAATGCTACCAACGAAACAGTTTATGACTTCGCCACCATAAAATATGATCCAAATGGAGGTGAGGTCTGGATAAGGAGACATGACAATCCGGAGTTCTTCGATGACGAAGCACACGATATCGTTGTAGACGATGACGGAAATGTTTATGTAACCGGATGGAGTAATGTGGGGAATACTGAATACGTAACCATAAAGTACACTTATTCTTCAACTGTGTGCGGGGATTGCAATGGTGATGGCAATGTCTCTGTCTCAGATGTAACCTATTTAATAAATTATCTCTATAAGGGAGGTAACCCACCAACTCCAATTTGGAAAGCAGATGTCAATTGTGATCATTCAGTAGATGGTGGCGATGTGACTTACTTAATTAATCGTCTTTTCAAGGGAGGACACGCACCAGCCTGCTGTGGCTAAACTTGTATTTAATAAAAAAATGAGTTCTGGAATCAATAAACTCACCACTTCTTGTCGAATCCAAATAAAGAAAGAGACCGGGGTTTTATTCCCGGTCTCTTTATTTAAAGAAGATTTAGTCTGACCTTTTATGGATTAAGGGTAGACCTGATCTGACAAAAACCAGTTTACCATCACTTCCATCAATTCAAGCATATTGTCTCTCTTTATAGGCAGGCAGGGGAAACAAAACTCAGCGGTTTTCCACTGCAGGGTAGGCTGTCCGGGCTCGTCATAGAAGGTCCAGGGATCCGGGCTATAGGCTCTGGAGGCACAGGCCCTTCCGTGCAAAGTCGACTGGCTTCCCTTATAGGATATAAAAGTATAAAGCCTCTCATTATAATAGTTATTCCAGATAGATTCCCAACTGGCTCGTGGAATTCCTTTCAGGCTGTCCCAGGGTGGTGTGAATTTAAAGACATAGAAATCCCAGTACCTTTTGGACAACTTCACTGGGTCAACTTCCAATGTTGGAAGACCGGCTTGAACCCCATAAGGATCGAAAGGCTCAGCTTTAATCATCTCCTCGTTCCTGCCATTTACGAGATTCACGGTATCAGAGGAAAAAGCCGGATAATTAAACCCGGTAACGCCGCAGAAGTAATTTGCCACTGTCACCGCTGGACCTTTATAGCCGTATTTTCCACTACCATTAGGATCTATCGGTATGTAACTCGGCACAGGCTGTTCATCAACTCCGAAATTGTTCTGCCCTATCATCCATACTTTTCCGCCTACTCTCAGATACCTTTCTATTTGAACAAAGCCGGTATCATTCCCTATGGCACTGGATATGTCAGCACCATAACCCTGGATGGCACTAAATCGACCCTCATTGAAGAAAATCGCCAGACCATATCGAGACAGAGTATCCTCAGGCACAGGAAATACATAATTCGGATTCGTTTCCCAGCGGAAGAGTGAATAATCACTGATAATATCTAAAGAATCTTTCAACTCCTGAAGCATTCCCATATAAAAGTTTCTGATTGAATCCCGATAAGGCACAATTAATTTCCCATCATATGAGGTTGCATCTACCAGCAGCACCCTCCTGCCGTAGTCCTCTGGCTGAAACAGGAAAGGCGGCTTTGTGATTTTAAAATTGATAGCAGCCGGCGTGGGGTCAGGGGCAAAGGCATCATCCCAGGCACAGACCCTGAACTGGTACCACCCATATAACTCTCCGGGAGCATTTTCCAGATCGACTATAAGCCGGCTGGTGCTGTCTAATATGGGGGAGGAAGTGGTGCTGTTCCAGGAGGAATAATAGACCTGGGTGGTGTCAATTGAACTCGGGTCTGCAAAGGGACCCAAAAGACTCCAGGAGAAATTAAAGGAGGGCTGGGACCTTGAAGAGTAATCCGGGTCTTCAGCCTCCCAGGAGAATTTCAAACCTCTCCAGTCAACTGTAGTCTCCGGCAGGCAGTATTCAGTCAGAATCGAATCGTCCAGCAGGTAGTTGGGGTCCGTGGTCTCCACGGAAGAATATTTAACCTTGGTTATAGGTGGACGGTTACTACGGGTGAACCAGCGGAAATTACTGCCTTTTTCCGAATCAGGCTTCCAGATCTTGGAAATAGCGCCATCATTGTCCACACCCCTGACGAAGAAATACTGGGCTACATAGATGGTGGTATCCAGGGAAGCAAAAAGCATTACGTTATCCCAGGTCCCGACGTTGTTTTCAACTGAATCCACCACACTCAGAGCAGATTTGTTGATTCCCAGAATCACCGAGAGCGAGCTGTCGTTCCAATCCTCGGGACTTACCTCCTCTATCAGCTGAACAAATGCGGGGTCGATATAACCGCCAGATTTGGGAACTAGGCCTCCGGTATCGGGTATTACCAGATATTGATAACGGCTGATATAGCCATCCTGATCGAATCCATACCAGTAGATCTTGGCTAAGGTGGAAAAATTAGCGGAATCCGGAGGTATATTTACCATAAAGACCTCCGGCGCTACATTCGAGGGAGCGGTTCCCTTTCTGCTGAGCTTACCACAAGCCGAAAAGAGCATTAATAAAATCAGGAGCAAAAGTGGTGCGCAAATCCATCTTTTCATCTTTGAAAACTCCTTTTTTAAAGGTTAGGAACTCAATTTAAAAACTCAAATTCAGGGTAAACCTGTGAACCTCAGTTAAATTTCCGAAATTATGATAACCGTAATCCACTCTCAGCGTTGTCTTGTTATAAAAGGGCACCTTAATACCTGCTCCCAATCCCACATTCCCCTCATCGTACCCTGCCTGGCTTCCAAATCTCAGGGCCAGCATATCCCGGTACCAGTATTCCACGCCGCCATTGAACTTCTCCAGATTGTCATTTGGATGGCCAAGCTCGAAATCCACCGAAGCCTTATGGTCCCCATAATTGACCACATCCAGGGCAATGCCGAATTTGAAAGATATGGGCAGAGGATATGCCTCCCGGATGAACTTCAAGTCCGGCCCGAAGTTGCACATCATCATCCCGATTCTGAAGTTCCTGAAACCGGTGTTATACATCGTACCGATGTCAGCCGCCCAGCCGGTGGCACGCTCCTCCTCGTAAAGTTCGTCTATAAGTTTCACCGTGGCGCCGATGCTGAAACGTTCTGTCAGAAGCCGACCATAACTCAAGGAAATAGCGTAATCCTTAGCTGTAAAGGTCTGGCCTGAACTCAGGGGATTAAAATATGTGGTATAATCCATCTCGCCGGAATTCAGGAAATAGAATCCCAGTCCCCACACCCCTCCTAACCTGTGAAAGGGATAAGCCAAACCTGCAAAATCATAGGTAATATCAGCCGGGTAATCCACATGGGTAAGGATGATCTCTCTTTGAGATAACTGGCTAAGCCCAGCCGGATTATAAAAGATGGCTGATGCATCGTCTGCTATGGCCAGAAAGGCATTTCCCATTCCTACAGCTCGAGCTGAGACCCCCAATTCCAGAAACTGGGCACCTGAGGTCCCGGTCTTAGCTTGACCCCAGGCAAATCCCGGAATAAGGAGTAGAACTAAACCTATCAAGCATAATTTTCTCATACCCGTACTCCTTTCATTTTATGTTTATGGTTTTACTTAATAATCACGAATTTACCGATCTCCGTTCCGTACCTGGAC
>CAZEDM010000015.1:0-33983 GCA_964511075.1 uncultured Ignavibacteria bacterium | reverse complement strand
CTCTATTGCAGCAGACATAGCTGAGAGCTCCTTCCTGTATATAGATCTCTTCAAATAAGGATTTCTCCTCTGCTATGTCAAATTGTTTCTGACCACCTACTTAGTATAGGATAGCCACACTTCAGATTGACCGAATTAAAAGCACGGATGCGGTTAATATTCACAATTTGCTGGAAATTCCAGCTAATCAGAATATCTACTCTCTCTATTGATGCAATCGCTATATGCTTAGCACTCACAACCCCCTCATCAATATATTTTTGAGCTAGCGTCTCTGCTTCCTCTTCAAGAAAGACATTCTCCACACCGGTGTCCAGGAGTGACGATAATACCTTTTTCACGCTTTCTGGTGCTCCTTCAAGCTCTCGCCTAGTAAGGTCAGATACAACAGCAATTCTCAAGCCTTGTCGAAACTCCTCAAGCAGTTGAATAGACCACGTGGAGAATTCCTCATCCTCACAGTTACCGATGACAGAGGTATCGATGTAGATCTGTTGCTTCACTTAACTCTTCTCCAATCGGTTTCATCTAAGATTTTACCTCATTTCCAATAGCCATTTTCCAAATCCTTAATAACAACGCAACAGACACAAGAGGATGACAAAAACAGCTACAGGAAGCACAAAATTTTCTTACCTCGCCCCTCTTTCACACTTGGTTTCATTTAACAAGTTGTAGCCTCACCTTCCCCGCATTATCTCACCTTCCCATCTCTTGATCACCCTTAGGGCACTTTCATGGAATCTCATATTCTCCAACTTTGTCTTACCGTTAACTGGGAAAACGATTTCATCTCTGATCAGCTTGGCTATAAGGTCTTTGCTTATTCCAGCTTCCTTGGCAAGCTCTTCTATGGTAAGCAGATCTTTGTCCCTTTTTCGAATCTCTCTGGCCACTGGATTCCTCATAGATTCATCTTTACGAATTGTCTTTCAAATATCTTTCCTTTATAATCCTATCCCGTATATCCCGAATATAGGATTCTGTTAGACCTCTACCTTCAAGATTGCGAATATCTTTACGGCCTACTTTCCTGTAGTTAGATTGCCTTTTGTGGAAGTTGTCTACTTTGGACAGGACCTCTTTCTTTAGAGCCTTCAATTCTTCCTGCGTCATTGAAGAGAGAAGTTCTCTGATCTTGGCTTTCTCTTCTTTCCTCGCTCTTTCCCTCTCTGCTCTGATTTGAGCTATTTCTTTCTGGATCTCCTCTTTAGTCATGTCATCTTTCCGAGCCTCCAGGATTTCAGACGTCTGACTTTCCTCTAAGGTAAGTGTCTCTAGATCCTCAAGAAGGGAAGCCTTCTCTTTTTCCTGAGCTTTTTTCTCTCGGTCTGTCTTGGATACAAATCCACTAGGTGGCTGCCAATTCTCTTCGATAGATTTGCGCAGATAGCCAGCTGGGTTTTTCTCAATAAGGGAACTATCGGTCTTCACTAACCAATCGAAGACTTCCATCTTCCTGTTTACTTGATTTGGATGTTTCTCCACAAGAGCCTTGGCTGAAGCGGCGGTTATTCCTCGCTTTATTAATTCCTCAACCATAGACTGGCTTTCCTCCTCAGGCAGTGGATACTGCATTACTCCGACGCTTAATTGCTTT
Source organism: uncultured Ignavibacteria bacterium (assembly GCA_964511075.1). GTDB lineage: Bacteria > Zixibacteria > MSB-5A5 > MSB-5A5 > RBG-16-43-9 > CAZEDM01. Next base: position 32,383 of record CAZEDM010000015.1, on the reverse strand, counting down.
CTAGGAAAAGTATAGGTTACTTTCCATACTTGCTCCTTACTTGTTTTCCGATAGTTTGAACTCTTTAGAAATCCCTTTGCTATAAGTTCCTTATGGGCCTTATCCAATATTCTTTTTAGTTGAGATGGCGCATAATTCACATTCAAGGCCAGTAATTCCGCCAAACTGTAGATCCCTACTGAAAAACTTGTCCTATTATACTTTCTTTTATTCAAAATCCTGTACAAGGACTCTGAGATGTGATGTTCCAACCCCCTGAAGAAGTCTATATCGATAGTTAATAAATAATTACACTTTATGTCATTAAGAATAACTTCATTGAACTTACCATAGCTTAGAGGCACATTCACAGGTGATCCACTTCTAGATCCAATAGTTTCAAGATCATCAAATATGCGGAATCGCTTTACCCGGATATACTCTTCCTTTACTCTATCATATATAATATTCTCAGTGAAAATGCTCGCAGTGTACAAGCGGTTAAGAGACTTATTGAGCCACAGATAGTCTTGGCCGCTATTAGTTCTGCCAATTAATTTTAGAAGTTCATATAAGGAAAAATAGAACTTTCCGGTTTCTATATCTCCTCTTTTCAAAAGCAGATAGATGCACATAATATATGTTCTCTGATCGCAGGCTAGTGGAAGACCGTACTCTTCACTTCCACTAACTGTCCATATCTGTGTTACTCTGTTACCATCCTTATCGTACACATGATTGCCATTTCTATCTCTCAGATACCGGACAAGTCTTATCGTATTGCTTTTAGAGGTCTTTTTGCTCTGGAGAAAGAGAGGAAGGTCAGCTAGGTTTAGACTCTCCTGAGATGTTCTAGGTATATCTAAACTTATTTGTTTTACTTGAAGTTTTTCATTCTCTTCTGAAATCATAAAACAACAACAAGAAATAGGGTTAGGGTTGTTGTGTCACCAGCATAGCGTAACAAGATCAAGTTGTTGTTAAACAATAACAATTATATAAGTACTTTAGAGGGTTTAGAAGGTATTGGTGACCAAAGTTTTACGAAAGAAAATTTGTTTAATAATACGATATGTCTTGTTTAATAATACGGTATATTCTTGTTTAATAATACGGTATATTCTTGTTTAATAATACGGTATGATCAATTTGGATATAGTCTATTTGTCTATAGACGTATTGTCCATAGTCAGGATAGCAATACGATACTTTGTCCCTTTAGATCTATGATGCTCGGTAATGAAGATGAGTCTTCGGTCCAGAAGATCTTTTATAGCTCGATAGACGCTTTTGGCGGACATACTGCATTGTCTAGCCAAAGAGGTGTACCCTATGAAGTCTGTTGTGTCTCTTTGAGAACCATAAGATAAACGATAAAGTCTTATATAAACAAGTTGGGCTTTAGGGTCTAAGGTTGGAAGGATATGTTCATCAATATAGTTAAAATCTGGCACATCAGTTAGAGTTGATTTTTCCACAAACTTTTCATCTGTAGATTTCTTGTCTATAGACGAAATGTCTATGGACTCTGTGTCTACATTTTCGCTGGGTTTAATATCCCAGGGGTGCCGGGGTTTTGTTTTAGGCATTCTTTTAGCCACATCTTTGTCAAACGCGTCATTCATGAGAGAAGAATACCTTATTTACAAGCTTATCAATGTCAACAGCGGCTCGGGAGGAGGGAGCATAGGCAAAGATGCTTTTTTGTTGAGCCGTGGCGTCAGAAAGCGTTGTGTTCTGCCGGATTACCGTTTCCAAAAGATACTGGGAATAATGTTGTTTCAAAGCCTCTTGAGAGCGAAGACAGATCTTATGGGAAGGATTAAACTTGTTAAGCAAAATATAGATATTTTCAAGTGAGTAAGAGAAATCATCTTCGATGCTGGTAAGGGTTTCAAACAGTATCTTTAGCCCATCATAGGAGAGGAAGTCGGCCAGAACAGGTATAAAGAGATCGTCAACAGCTAAGATCGCATTAAGATTCAAAAGTCCTATATTGGGCGGAGCATCCAGGATCATAAGATCGTACAGATTTTTCACTGAATCAAGGGCTCGCCTTAATTTGTATTCTCTGGCATGAAGGGGAGTGAGAGCAAGCTCAATGGGTGAAAGTTCAAGGGAAGCAGGCACTAAATCCATGGTTGAGAGAGAGGTTGAAATAATGGCCGATTGCAGTGGTTCCTTGTTAATAATTACATCAAACAGAGTTTTTCTGAAGTCACCTGAATTGTAGCTTAGGCACTTAGTCAGATGACCTTGAGGATCCAGATCTACCATAAGAACTCTCACACCATATTGAGCAATACGATATCCATAGTTTGCGCTGATAACGCTTTTCCCCGTGCCTCCCTTAAAATTGAGGAACAGTTGCTTTCTAGGGTTTTCAATAAGGGGTGGCAGTCGTAAGATGTTCCGGGCTTCATGGATATCATCAGTCGTGTAATAACGGTAATCAGTCTGCCCTCGTTTTTGTCTCTTTGCTTCAGGCAGCCTGCCTTCCTTTTCCCATCTATAGATTGCTGCTTTTGAAACACCAAGGAACTGGGCAAATTCCCCTATTGTGTAAGTACCATCTTTCATATAAGCTTTTTACTCCTTCTACAACTATCTACTAATTTCTGACCTGTTAAAACAGACTTACTAATACGATAAATCAATCGCTTTAGTCTTAGTTGAGGCAGACTTAAACCCTGCTATATCCCGCGATATATGAGTAAAAAAACAAGGTTTGCCTTCAATAGAAGACTTTAACTATACCAAAACATGTTTGTAACATATCCTATTTTTCCCAAATAAATGGAATGTTCAATAGCATGTCAAGGATTTTCTTAAACGTTTGGTGTAAATAATACTTGAATTTGAAAAAAGGCGTCCGCTGATTAAAGTCAGCCTAAGGTCCTAAACCTGTGGAAAAGGAACTGACTCATGATCGGTGTGGACACCTCTGTGACAACATTATATGTAATAACAGATGATTTCTGCAAGGAAAATCTACCTTTGGGAAAGATGAGGATAGATACAGGCTCCTTGATGTTTTGGAGGACCAACAACAGCCGTCTCCGGACGCGGCTCTTGTAGAGAATTCTCTCAAACAAGATGTGAAGCATGTCCTCTCGACTCTCTCGGGGAGGGAAGCAGAGGTAATAAGCCTGTATTTTGGGATAAATTAGGAGAGATCATTCTCGCTTGAGGAAATAGGGGGGAAGTTTGGGTTGACCCGTGAGAGGGTCAGGCAGATAAGAGAGAAAGCTATAAGGAGGATGAGACATGGCTCAAGAGGCAGACTTCTGAAGGCTCACTTGGGATAAGGTGCTGTAGTTATTGGCAGAGTGGGGCTTAATCCCTGGCTATAAAAATACCCAGGCATTGTCAAGACAAACCTGGGTATTTTTGTTGCGAAGAATCTTTTAGGGGAGCGATCGCCAAAATATCTCTACTTGAAAAATCCTGTTATTTCAGAAGCTATCTTATCTCCGAGATTAGTCAATGCCTTGTTTACCAGAGCTTCAGGAGGATCTATCTCAGTATCCATAACTGTGCAAAGCTCGTGTATGTCCCGCGGTAAGGCCCTTTCGTCTCCTTCATAACGTGCCCACTTAGCTACATCTATTTCCTCATAGCTCGGAGTGCCATGTGTCAGGACTCTCCCTGTTTCTGCGTCAATAATCTGATAGCTTGCATTGATTTTAACAGAACCTCTCTTTTCATGAGCCTCCCATGCTGCATAGACTACTCTTTCCTGTTTCTTCTCATAGACTTTAGCAGTGCCTTTGTTACGAGTGACTTTTTCCTGGGGATAATTGGATATTATCGAAAGGACTTTACCGAAAACGAATACATTGACACCCAATATCTTTCCCATTTGAGTGGCACTCCCTGCATCGATCAGCTCGGTTTTTCCTATATTCTGTTCTGCAAAAAGCTGGTTAAGATAGTCACGGGTAACAAATTCCAGAAATTCCGGCTGGCTATTCAAAGCTGCACTGATAATATGGGAAGTAAGGAGATCCCCGATGCTTCCAAACAGAACTTCCTTTCCGGTAAGGTCTTCAAAGGGCATGACAGCGATCCTTTTTATGGCTTCCTGCCTTGCTTTAGTGTAAAGAGTCTCGCAATCCTTGTAACTTGGCACAAATTCCTTTGCCCTTCGAAACTCCACAGCAGCATCTTTCGATTGCCCAGTGTTCAAGAAAGACAGACCTTGCTGGTAGTGTGATTCTGCGGCATTTTGGCAGGCTTTTTCCCTCTTACTGCTTACATCAATTGTTGGAAAATCCCTGCCAACCGAAGATACCAGGTTAACCAGATGTTCTATAATCCTGTACTCATGTACAGCTCCATCCCAATTCCGCATAGCCTCCTGTTTTTCTGCGCTGGTTTTGTGTTCTTCATAAGCAAGCGGCGCTGCCTCGTTAAGTAGAGCAATACTTTTTTCATAATCCGGCTTTTCCTTCAGAGAAGCCACACTGTTAGAGACAGCTTTGTCATAGTCTCCCTGTTTATAGGATTTCTCTGCTTCTTTGTAATACATCCCATACTTTGTGAGTGCAGCACAGCCAAAAATCGTAGCTGAGATGGTGATAATCCTCGCTATAAAAAGTATCCTTCTCATTTTTATCCTCCCAAAGCATATCTGTGCATGGTTTTCTATACCTCTGAGCAAAATTAGCCTCTCTATCACTCTCACCTCCTTTGTCTTTCATTTTATTCAATTATTATTAGGTGTTATGCAATTAGCCCCATAGATCGGTTTTCACAGTAGAGGACTTATCTATAGTTTTCCATGCTTTCAACCAGCCTTGAAAGCAACTCCTCCTCGTCTTTCACCTTCCTTACATTGGGCCTCAAGTGACCCATGAGCCTTACAAGATTTCTGATGATAGCTGAGCGAGGAAGTTTGGCTCCGCCTGTTTGCTTCATCTTTCTTGATATATCCTCAAGGTATTCGATCTGCTCTTTGGTGAGCATAGCAGCTATTGAAGTTTTATCAGACATTGCTTCCTCCATGTTTATGTTTTTAATCTTATATTCATTTATGCAAATCGAAACGAAAAAAATAAAAGGTTAGAACCCCTAAGCCCTGTTTTACCAGTTACTTACCTTTATAAGCCCTTGCTGCTTCCAGAAACCTATCTAAGAGTTCCTCCTCGCTTTTGACACCGCTTACATCAACATTGAGCCTCATCAGAAGATGAACAAGCGCTCTGATAATCATTGTCTTGGGAAGCTTATAGCCTCCCTGTGCCCGGGCTTCATTGCCGACATTCTGCAATACCCGGTCAAGCGAATCAGGTAGGGTTAAGCTTATCCTGATATATTCGCTTTTAGGTGTGGTTTCTTTCAAGAGATCACCCCTTTTTTATCCTGTTACCTCCCTCCCAAAGTAACAGATCCCCACATCTATAGAAGTATATTTCCGTAGATGCGCAAATCAAAGTAAAGCAATATTCTCCCTTTTGTCAAGGATTTTTTGTTGTTTTTCTGAAGAAATCCCCAGTTTTTATAGCAAATTGATTCTCCAGCAAATAAAAAGGAGCGACCCTTTAATAAAGATCGCTCCCGTGTTACATTCCTTGTTTATATCCTGCAGATTCTATTGCCCTGTTTCTGATTTCCTGATTATCCTATTCTCATCCATCTTGTTTAACTCGAAAGTAGGAAAATACGATACTAATGGCCGTTGAACCAACAGGAGTGGTAGTTGGTTTAATTCCTAATTTATAAATCTATGCCAGAAAACCCACAAGCTTGCTTGTGGGATGAATGGCATCCTTACAGAGCAGGGGTTTTTAGGGGACGGCCAGTCCCCTAATAATCGTTGTGTGCCGGGCATGCCTGGCACACAGGGATCAGCCGAACTTGTTCGGCTGAAGAAGCCACCGAGCTTGCTCGGTGGTAGTTCACTTTCTACTCGCTTCATTCGGTTTTCTAAAACATCAATTTGATTATCTTGCCTCTGCTGACCTATAATAAAATCTGCCTGTTCTGTCCGAACTGTTTTTAAGTCCTTCGCAATTTTATCCTCGCTGGATAGAATCTCATTTTTGAATTCGGTGATGTCGTCCCTCAAGGGTCGGATTTCGTCTTTGACCACTTCGTGTAAGGTTTTTATAAGGTTATCTTGTTGTTTTTCTGTTGGTATAAGCATTAGATAAAAGTTAGCAGCTCCATCATAGCAGAGGTAAGAAAGAATGTCAACAAAGCCCTGAACCTGGGCAGGGGGTAGGGGATTATAAACTAAGACATTGACTTAACAAAATACTTTCTGCTACAATTTAGATACCAAGCCTGTGTTAAAACAAAAATCCTGTGTCGGCCGGTATCTCTCTTGAATGGGGGAAAGAGGGAAAGCGCAGCTTGGTAGGGATGTCCCTTCTTTCCGGGGCATCCCTTCTCTTTCAGAAATAAAAAACCACTAACCCTCGTTCAGGCAAGAAATAGGGGATACCAAAATAAAAAGCAAGCGGTCTGAAAAGACGGCTTGCTTTTTTGGTAAGATAAGGACTCGTTGTCTCCCTTGCGGAGGCGGCGAGTCCTTTGTCCTACCTGTTCTCGTTCGTATACCCTCACTTCTTTTCCTTCAAAGGGAATGTAGTGAGGGCGTTAAGAACACCTGCACTACTTCTTCAGGACTTGTTATCTACTGTTTTTTTCTCCCTTCTCATCCTCTTCAACTTTAATCAGGGATGCCAACCGGAACATCCCACTGGTAAGTTTGCTCTCATCAAACCATTGACACTTACATTCCCTGCCCGTAACACTTCTTACCGTCATCTTGGGACCACCGGACTTAAGTTGGACGACATCTCCTGCCTTAATCTCATCCATTAAATATTCCTCCTAAATTCAAAGAAAAAAGCCAATCACGATGTCGTGATTGGCTTAAGGTTGCATACCGACTAAGCTGCCAAGATTTTAGCTTCATATTGTTTATGTCCACTATAAGCTTTATAGGCTTCCTTCTGTAGTTCAAAAAATCCGACTCTATTGACACAGTATCTGGAAAACTGCGTAATCTTGGGTAGGAACTTAAACCCTGCTCCAGTTGCCCACAACGCAAGACGGAGTAGAAAACTATTATGCAGCATTATCTCAAGAACTGTTTCTATATACTCCTGAACAGCCTTCTTAACTGACTCGTCTCTATGCTCTAGTTCATTAAATACCTGGCTAGCGCCCTCTAATTCTTCATGACTCATTCGTGCCGCCTGAACTAACGTCTTAAATGTAAGTTGATCAGTTATCGCGACAGTATCGTTAGTTATCTTGTAAAATGTTTGAAAAACAACATCATTATAAGACAACTTACCCTCAGTTAAGAATTCAATAAATCTATCCCTTAGTGCATACAGCCTAAACTTATCTATATCTTTCTTAACTTCTTTAATAACAACCAGCCTATAATAAGCTAAATTGATGAATAAAGCGGAAGTGAACAACACAAGAACATAAATACTGAACTTAGGCATTTTCATTCCCTCCTCTTATTTTTCATTTGGAGGCCTAGTACTTAATCGAGGCCCTCCTCCAAATTGTGTAAGAACAAACTCTTGTAGACTATTTCTCTTTGCGGCAATACGATCAATCTCAGCTTTATAAATCTTTTTTGTTCTATATAATAGAAAATAAACGAACAGAGTTATCAAAAAGATAAATGAAAACATCAAAATATAAATAAATCTATCAGTATAAAATGTTTCTCTTCCCGGTTTTATCCTTTGAGATCCGACTATTCCCTTACCACTTAAATCAACTTTAATATTAGCAGAATCTGGACCCTCAGTTAGAAATGAAAAAAATACACCTTGTGGAGGAGAAAGCCCATCTGGGACTTTTATTTCTGCTAAGTTAGAGTCAGGATAAGTCAGATAGGGTTTAACTGTTTTGTCTGTTGGAGTAGTTGCTCCATCAATAATTGAACACCCACTAGGAAACGATATTACCGCTATAACTTTTTCAGCTATTCTATCACCACTATTACAGAAGAAACCTTGATATATATGAGTCTGTATCTTTACACTCACATGATGTGCTGGAGGAGCTATATCATATTCTAATAAAGGGTTACTGCTTGTTATTTCATGATAGATAAGATTTGAAAATAAGACGGCGATTGCATGGGCTAAGGCAGAGAATAAAACCGAAAGTATCAACAACTTTAAATTAGAGTTCTCAGCCATTATTATAACCCACCGCTATTTCAAGATTATTACTCAAAGAGGCAGACTTCAAATGAAAAAGCGGAGGTCAGAAAATACAGTCCACTTAAAATTGGACATAAATTCCCTCCGCTGAACTGAAGAAGTATATATGAATAGCCAATACCCAAGTAGGAATCGGTACTTGTCGGATTTGTTAAACATATATCTGACAAGTTTTTCTTGACAAAAAGATTTAACTGTCATACTATATATAATAGAATTGCTGCTCATAAAAAAACCTAACCATTCAGTAACCTGTAGGTAAATGAGTAGCAGACGGTCTGTTCGTTGCGGAAGAGCGAACAGACCATTTTTATTTATTGCAAAAGAAGTGAGACCCCCCAAGGATATAGTGTTTCTAGGGTAGCTTACTTACCTTAAAGCTCTACCAAATCTTAGGTTCCTATAAACTATTATAAGACAAGCAGGAATTTTGTCAAGAAAAAAAAGTGAAAAAAACGTAAAAAGATTATAATAATAAACTAAAAATATTATCTTGTCAAGGATTTTTTTGAAAAAATAACCTCTCTCTTGCTGCCTTGAGAGAGCTTTCTAAATTCTTTGAGAAGTTTGTATTCTATCGTGGTCATAAGAGTGATTTGCCTCTGCGTCTGATGTAAAATCAGTCGCTACGGCAAATGATTAGGGTCGTTAATTTTTTCATTTTAACTTCCTTTCCTAAACCAATATCCTAACTTTACCACCTATGAGCCTCTTAAGGGCGAGAACCGTTACTTTTTCCTCGGGGGTCTTCTTCTCCTCAAGGTCAGGGATAAGGATAGTCTCAGGTTGCCGCATAAGCCTCAAGTGGTTCAGTCTCTTCGCCTCAAGCACAGCCGCTTTAACAATTTCATACTTGTTATTTCCAATCTCCATCATCTCTTCAAACAGAATTTTGGCCATAAATAAACCCTTCTTTTCAAGACTATTCATTTTTAATAACCTTACAACCCCCTTAAAACATCTCGCTTATCACCCACTGATAATTCTGTTTGACATCTTCTAAGTCCTCTGTGCCATACTCATCTAAGGTCGTCTTAACTGAAGTATGGCCTAAAATCTTAGACAGGCTTTCTAAAGAGCCACCCTGCTTTTTCCATTCCCTTGCAAAGCTATGCCTGAAAAGATGGCAAGTAATGTTCTTGTATTTCGGATTAGGATTTTCCACCCCTGCCTGTTCACCGGCATTAGCGACAATCCGGTTAATCTGCCTAACAGCGAGCTTATCTCCTCTTGGGTTAGTGAACACTGGACCCTTCTTACGGGAACCTAATAGGTGTCGGAGGTCTCCTAAAAGTTCCTCTGATGCCGGGATAGTTCGTGTCTTCCCACCTTTGCCTTCCCTAATATGGATAACTCTTTGCTCAAAGTCAACATCTCTAATATCCAGATTAGCCAACTCAAACCTCCTTATAGCTGTCTGTGCCAAGGTCTTGATAATACACCTATCCCTGAAGCTGGTGGCAGCATTGATTATCTTCTTTATATCCTGTCTGGACAGGTGGTATTCTGAATCTTTGAGTTGTTGTTTTTGGCTCATACGTCCTACTCCATTTTAAATGTGACTAAAACGTCCTACTGGGTCTATTTTAACCCCTAAAAATGGGTCTGTCAATATAAAAAACGTCCCAGATAGTAGAATCTGAGACGTTTTTATCCAAAAAACAAGCCTCTAGAATTACTCTAAGGGCTTGTTAAGGAAAGACTTACTGGAAGATTTTTCTTATCGTAGTAGAACAGCCTTCCTCACCTCCGCGAAGTCTCCCGCTTCCAGATAGATCAAGTAGACTCCACTGGCCATCCTGCTTGCGTCCCATATCACTTGGTAGCGACCACCTGGTTTAACTTCATCATCCAGCACTGCTACCTCCTGCCCCAGCATATTGTAAACTTTCAATTTCACTGGAGAAGTCCTGGGGAGGTCATAGCTTACAGCTGTAACCTCATTGAACGGATTGGGATAATTCGGAAGCAGAGCAAAGTCTTGAGGCAAAAGACTCATGTCCCACTGGTTGATTGAAAATAGCTGATCATTCTTATCAAGAACAACCATCTCCACTAACTTGAAGCTATCTTCAGAGAGGCTATCCTTTCCTCGGAAGTATAGATCAATCACAGCATTGCTTCCATAGACAGGATTATCATTGCCCAGCACATCTGCTACCGTAAGGTTGCCAAAAGAGTTGATTCCCAAAAGTGGCAAGGCCCGATCTTTTTCTCCATATATTCCCCTGGCTGGTCTTTCGGCTCTCAAAAATTCCATCTTCTCAGAATCATAAGTTAGATTTAAGAGATAACCTTCTATATCTCTTAAACCATCCAAGCAAACTCTTAGACAGAATTCCCCTGTGTGGGAGTTTATTTGTGAATCGATCTTCAGTGAAAGATTGGCATCACTTCGACTGACGATCGCTTTAGCCACCGTCTTTTGAGAAAAAGCTGATTTTCCGAAGCTCGCGGCGAAGATAGAAAAATCGTCTAACCACACTGTACCATCCTCATTCAGATCGCAGATAGGCATCCAATTAGATGAGCCATCAGCTGAACCGAAAGCACCTGCAAATATGGAGAAATCCTCCAGCCACACTATGCCATCATCGTTAAAATCACAGTGGATTTCCTCCGATAGCACAAAATCTACTATCTCATCCGATTCCAAAGTTATGGTTGTGTCGGGGTCGGCTATCTTATAGTCACTTGGTGGATCTAAGTGTAATGTTATCGATGTCTCATTTGGATATGAATTCCCCCAAATTCCATCCTTAATAGGATGCAATCCACCATTCACGCGTAAATCAGCTTCCCTTTTAATTAAGTTTCCTTCCTCGTCCATGAGACGAACTTGAAGTTCATAGGACAGCAGTACTACATCCTGCAAACGAAATGTTACCAAATCCGTTTCGCCTGCTGTTACTGTTTTTTCTTTAATTTCTCCAGGCTCTAACTCCAGTCCCTCTGGTACCAAAATTTCTAAGACTACTGACTCACCGGTTTCAAATGATGGATGCGACCACTCGCCGTTCTCAACCAGCACAACGATATTGTTGACATCCAAACTAACGGAAGTGTTTGCCGTTTCCCCATTAATGTCTATCTCAGTGCGCACTTCAGATAGGTTCTCAGGATACCTCACATGGAGCTGAATATTCCGTATAAGAGCCTTTGTGTAGTCGCTACCATCCCTGTTCTTCTGAGCGACGTTCACAGTGAATTGCAGATCACTTTCGACTGCCCACAACGGCACGTTGACACTGCTTCCTTTCCATCCGCCCCAACTGTCTGTTTGAACAAAGGCGTTTCCTTTCATAGCCCATCTATACAATATACGTCCAGGTTCACGTCCGATCTCGCTCGCGTCAACCCAAATCGAAACAGGATCTGGCTGAGTTCCACTATCCCCTGACCCATACATCGACTCGAAAGTTAGCCACATTGAGTCAATATCGGCGACTGAGCTCACTCCTAGGTCTACCAACTTCACTGTCATCGTCTCCCCTAAGCTTGACCGCGGCCTCGGCTCATTGTCAAGTGTGCTGAAGCGGTGCCAGTTGCCATCCTTCTCCAATTCTTCATAATCGTCCAAGTATCCACCCATTTCACGCTGTTCCCCCGGCGCAAGGACTGGCATGCTGTCCTCACGAGCAAATCCCTCGTCGATTTTACCATCTCCATCATTGTCAATTGAATCTGGGACTTCGAACTTCAAAACAAGCGACATTACGGGGATCTCAACTGATTTTGCATCGGTCCCGCCGTAGCTATCCTCGATCTCTAAGCGTGCCTCATGAACTCCTGCTGCCAACGGGTCCAAAGTTACGTTAAAGGTGGTACCAACCAGAATCTCATCCACATACCATCGGTAGTTCTGTATAGCACCTTGGGAAACCGATGTCAGAGTGATTCTATTAGCTTCGTTCGGATAGGAAGGGGCAAAAATTGCACCGGCTGACAATGTGGAACTCATAGACATATCTACTCTTTTTTCCTCTCCAGGTTCTGGATACACGAACTTTTCCTGCGGATAGAATCCATCAGCGGTTACCTCGACAAGGTGTTTTCCAGGAGTGACATCATATAGGATATCATCGAGAGGTGAGGTAAAACCAACGAAGTTCCCGTCAACCTTAACAGAAGCATCAGCTATCCTATCCGATGTCATTCCACTTGCCGCAAATATACGCAGAGTGGATGTCGCTTGACCGACTTCGGCTATGTATGGCAGCGACAAACTGTTGTTATCCGTCACTTCTTCGTCGGGGGGTCCCGTGACACGAACCTCGAGAAGCGAAAGACCAGGTTCCACGTCCCAGTCGAACTCTGCTTCTCCTCCGTGCTCTCTGACTGTGATTGTCTTCTGTTCCTGAAGGTCAGTACCGGCAAGAAAATCCACAGTCACAACTTTTGGAAGATCCATACCTCCTGCCGAAATAGTAGTGGTAACCTTGATAGCGTCGCCAGGCAGTGCGTCTTTCTTCGAGGCTGTAAGGTCTATGACTGCTAGGTCTGGAGGTAGCGCCTCCGAAACGGTGATGCGAGTCCCACAGTTAGATCGTTCAATACGGCTGTCCTTGTAAATCCAAACTGCTTCTATACGGACTAACCCAGGGGTAGAATCGACCTCCCATTGGTAATAAACCTTCCCCTCGTTGTCTGTGTCTATCGGAGTTGGGGTAATCTTCCTTAATCTGCCAGATGAATCCTCAATTTGAAGTATAATGGGCTCTCCCACCCTAGGATTCATCTGTGGATCTAGTAGCTCTGTAGTGATATTTACTGTCTCCCCTACCTCGACGCCCCTTGCAGACGAAGAAACATCAAAGGCATAGGAATCGTTACCTCTTCGTATAATTCTAAAACCATCCTCTACTTTTCCCATGGGAAGGATGCAAAAAGGAAAGACGACAGGTATGCGGAGTCCATCCCGCCAGTGGCCTATCATGAACCAGCTATATCTTAAATCAGGATTCCCGGGGATTTTTGACACCTCAATAACCGTAACGTCAAAGTCCCCTTCATTAGTAAAGTAAGCAATCGCGCCTGGGTTTGCGATAAGATCACTGACTGTGCGTGTGAGGGCTAACGGGTCGTCTATTACGTTCGGATCGAAAATCTGGTAGTCGCCGGGAAGTGTGACACCTAACTCGCTCTGAAAGAAGGTGTTCAAATATATGAAAAAACCTCTGAGCGATAGCCCCAGTACACGGTCAAACGACTCAATATCGCTTGCATCAATGTGAATTTCGGTGACACGTTGCCGCCAAAAGCCTGTAATATACCCTGTTTCTATCCATGATTGCTCTGGCAGTGCCCTGGGGTTCTCATATGCCGGACATAGATTAGGTTTCATATAAACCGCAGACAATATAAGCAAGGTTAACAACACGACTTTCATGATGCTTGAAGGAATAACCATTTCTCTGCCTCCTCACGGTGTTCTCTCATCTGATCATCCAATCCAAGCACGAGAGACAATTTCTCTATACATCTTTGCGAAATGTTCTTTCGAACGTTGTGCCCTTTCAGCCAACAATCCTGTCAAAAACGAAAAAAGCCCACTGACAATTCCTTATAAGGAATCTTTAATGGGCTTAACTTTGAACTTGCATCACCACCCTTTACCCAGCTTAAAGCTCTGCTGAGTTTTGGCCCTTGTTGAAATGTATTTTGAGAGCCTTCCCCTAAATTTTAAGGTAATAGCCCATCAAAGTTGCACTAAGAATATTGATAACTAGCTGTAAAGTATTTATCTTACAGCTATGAAAAAATGTCCTCGCTGCGGCAGTCAAAAATTCTGGGAATTATCCACCGGTCAAAGTCGTTGTAGCCAGTGTGGTTTAACAAGGAAATTGGATAAGGTTCTTTGGCAATCTACCAGGATTTCACCATACTGGAAAGGAAGATTGATCGAACATTTCTGTCTGGGTGTTCCAGCATATCGTCTTCGTTTCCAGGTTCCTCTGGATCGAAAGACGATCCAGAGATGGTTTCAGATTCTCAGAGAAACCATTTACGAGCATCAGATCAAAGAGTTATCAACTCTATGTGGTGAGATCGAGATGGATGAGACTATGTTTGGTGGTAGAGTCCCAGGCAAAAGAGGCTGGGGAGCTGCCGGTAAAGTTATAGTCTTTGGGATCTACCAGAGAAACGGCAAAGTGCTTACCTTCCCGATCACCAAAAGAAGCAAACAACAGTTAATACCATTAATGACAACATACACAAAAGCAGGAAGCCTCTACTATACAGATGATTGGCATGCTTACACATTCCTTGATATCCGTGGAAATCATGTTGTAATAAGCAAACAAAAGGGTAGACCAAAAGGTCGTAATCACATAAATTGCATAGAAGGTTTCTGGTCTTATGCCAAACACTGGCTCTATCATTACAGAGGAGTGCCTAAGAAACACTTTCATCTCTATCTTAAGGAAGTAGAATGGCGCTTCAATCATAGGGATGAGAATTTAGTCAAACTCCTCAGAAAGTATCTAAATAAGCCGGTTATCAAAGAGCCAGTTTAGTGCAATTTTCGTGGTCAATTACCAATTTTAATATAAGAAAATTATCCTCCTTGTCAAGGTTAGAATTTCAGCTCTCTATATCTTTTTCCTCTTGGGGATTAGAGGAAGAGGTTAGGAGCTGGGGTATCAGCAGGAAAGAGAGAGCCATAAAGACTCTCTGTTTCTCATTCTTACTTTTTCTTACTGTTGTAAGGCGACCGAATAAAAGAGCAGCCCCTTTGAGAAATCTTAGGGGCTTGCTTTTTGATATTATAAAATCTTTTATTTTTCTCTTGACACTTCCGACCTTTTTCAATAAAATACAGATAGGTTTGGAAATTACTGGAAATTACCGGATGGAAATTGTTGGAAATTAGTGGAACTTATCAACTTACTGTTGAAAGGAGGTAATTTGAGTGTGCACGTTGACTATACCAAGAAATAACTTAAAAAAGATAAGACTACATGAAGGGCTTTTGATTACTGAACTTGCTGGACTTTCAGGCGTAAGCGGAAGAACTATTAAGAATCTTGAACAACATAAAATAAATTCCAGACGTGAGACGAAGCATAAAATCGTTAATGGTATTAATAGAAATCCTAATCGAACAAGAGAGCATACATATGAGGAAATTTTTGGAGATGATTTATTTGATCTTTAACAACTAAATGCGGAGATATAAAATTCACCGCATTTTTCTTTTGGGACAAAAGGTGGAGGGTAAATGCTTCATTCATAAATCCCAAGAACGGCTCTTTTGAGAGCGGGCAAAGCAAAGGAGGATGAGCGATGAATACAACCCTTGTGTTCTTTGCGGTCGGTATTCCTATTTCCCTTTTCTGGCTTCTAATTGGGACTTTTGAAATTTTTCGCAAGGGCCTTTGGAGGACTACATCGCGGCAATTTGTAAATTCTAACGAAGCAAGTAGAAAATGGCTTATTGACCATTTATCTACAGCGCAGAGGAACTTGCTTATTGTGAGCGGTAATCTTAATCCAGAGGTATATACTCAGGAATTTGTTGATTTTTTATGCACCAAACTAGAAACGAATAAGGGTTTCACGGCTAAAATATTGAGTGGCCCAGAGATACTTACTCTTAATAACGAAAATTTACTTTACAACCTCTCTTCAATGAATTCATTTCCTGATAGATTATTCATTCAGTTCTTGGCAAAACGCCCCGTTCAGCATTTTCGAGTTATTGACGATATTCATTTATTTGTAGAGGATCCCCATGGTCCGTTTGAGAAAGATCGAATGGTGTCCACACTAGAGAATAGCTTCTTTAAGGGATGGATGTATAAGAGGGAGTTTGAAAGACGGTGGGAGAAATTGCCAAGAGCCGAATCCGTCAGTCTAAGAGCCGTCTCAGGAGGTGCATCATGATACCAAATGGTGCACCTTCTTTTATTATTCTTGTGCTTTGTGCTGGTATGATGGGCATAATAATTGCCTTAATGAATTTTCTTTATGGTATGCACCTCCTCGGTCGCTCTCTATTTTCATTCTCTTCTAGTTTTACTCTTTTCCACTATAATTTGATGGTCTTAATTGGCTATCTGGCCACACAATTTTTGGGGATAGTTAAAATTGTTTCGTCGGTAAACTGGGATTTCTATATTATGCTCATCCTTTTTATCGAAAACGTATCAATTATCAGTTTCATAATTTGGATATATCAATATCGGATTGAACTACTTCCAGTGCCTTCCAAAGAATAACTCTGAATGTTTTATCAAAGCCTAATTACCCGATTGGATATTCTAAATAGTTTTTAACCCATTTTTTCAAAAAAAGGCCGTCAGAATCGAAATTTGGGGCATTTTATAGAAAATGGGGTCGTAGTAGAGCAAAAAGCTCCTGTATCACCAGGAGCTTTAATGAACTTATCATTTTAGTATTCCTCTGCCAACATGACAGTCAGAACAAGACTATACTGTTCCATAGCCTGGCAGTCGTCAATCTTCCAGAATATCTTTTTCCCTTTATAATCAAATGACCCAAAGTCATGCTCACCCCAGGGGTCATTATCTTGGTTGAAATCCTTGAAATGCTTCACCCTTAGAAGAATCTCAAACACAGCCTCCGGTCCAAAGGCACTTATCCCTCTGGTGACCAAGAGTGCATCTGGAGGAGAAATACAAGGGATCCTCGCCCTCAAAGCGTCATTTGTCTCTTTATCCATCGCTCATTTGCCTCCCCTATCTTCCATACGCAATTCAGTTTTCAAAGATAAGATAGATTTCTTAGAAAAAGAGCGACCCTTTGTTAAAGAATCGCTCAGATTTAGCACAATGCGATAACCCATCTCTGGGATGCTCAGCTAAAAAGGAGTTTCACTTCCCTCTTCTTCCACCTCTTCAGGCTGCTCAAATGTAAAGTCAAGCCGCTGGCTCTGCAATAGCTCACCACACAAGGCCGTATATGCTTCAATCTCCTCAATCGAGTTCTGCCCAATCACATCGAATTGGAGCACGGCATACGTGCCTTTGGGACACTCCAAAGATAGCCTTGTCCTATACACATACAGCGGCAGATCCTTTCCCCGAAGCTTCTTCAGAAAATGGTGATTCAGAAACCTCTTGGCCGGAGTCATCGAGGTGGACTTGGCTGTGATGATAAAAGGCTCTCTATCATCCAGATCGACTCCCACAAAGTTGTAGCACCGCTTGCACGGAGGCGCACCCTGGTTGGTCCACCTCTGATACTTGCAGTCCTTACATAGAAGCTCATCCCCTGTATCCTGCCATATACCCACATAGCAGTCAAGGCTTCTGCACAGTGTCTTCGATCCCTCCTTTTCATCGAAGGTGCGATAGCGGTTTGTCTTGTGTAGAAACAGGAGCACGCAGTCTATCTTAGACTTGGTATTTTCCCTCAAGGTATGGAAGAACACGTCTGGAGAATACCACTTTCCTTCTGGATCTGTAAGCTTCACATTGAAGCAATAATACGGAGTCATCCTGTCTTCGCCGTCTATCTCCTGAAGCGAAGGACTGCCTTCCAATTGCTCAACCAGATCTTCAGGGATTGCCAGATCGCTGTTAATCGTCACCAGCGCTGTTTCCTCAACTACCTGAGACTTTGCCATCCTTATCCTCCTTCTTGTGTGTGTTGACTTATCCGATCGCTTCCTCTATAACTTTCATCTCAGCTTCTGAGAACTCAGGAGTCTCAATCTCTCCCAGACAGAACTCCTTGAACCTACAGAAGCCATTACATGATCCCCACTGAGCTGGGCTGCGGTAGAACATATTAAACCTTATAGCCTGACATACCCTGGCCAGATCCTTTTCCAAGTATATCAAGTCCTGCTCTGATCTGTTGGTTTTGTAGACTGCCGGTCCACGCTCCTCACCTGCCTGACTGTCCCCCTGTCTGCGCTTATAGGGTAGATGGTCTTTCAGGTGATACAGCCAAATTTCATCCGGGATCTTCCCATAAATCTTCCACACCGCATAGGCATAGATTGAGAGCTGATAAGACCGCTTCAGGAAGTCCTTGTCTGGTCGGTAATCCCCGCTCTTATACTCGACCAGGATTAGAAGCTCTTGAGAAGTTCCCCTCACCTGGTCTATTTGTCCTTCAAAGGCATATCTGCCTATCTCTACCTTAAAACGTCGCTCTGAGGCTAAGATAGAGGCATTTCTGTTAAAATTAGCAAGACTGTAGCGGAAAAGATACTCCACGGCTTCAGAAAAACGCTTGTCGTATTCTCCTCGCCACATTATAGGAAGTTCTGTCTCGTCAACCACTTCGTTAAGACGCTCCTTTAGAGATCTCTCGATGTGGAACCGACTTGAAAGCTCCTTGCTGTGGACATCCTCGATAACCCTGTGAACCGCTGTGCCGAAGATCGCTGCGGCCGTTGCATACTCAGGAGCTATTCCGAGAATTTTCTCATAGTAAAATATTCTCGGACAGGTCAGATAAAGCTGTATATCCGAGTGGTGGAACGGTCCTTCAAAGCGCTGCATGGCTTCCTCCTCTCATATTTGCCTGACATCTTCCTATCAATGTCTACAACTCTGAACTCTGAATCTCTTTATCTGGATCTCTATCCTTTTCTGAATAGCCTCTGGGATAGGTAGATAATTGAAGACTACCTTCCCCTCCGGACCTGCTGACTCGACTATCAGATCACCGTATCCAATCAGCCATCCGAGGATGCCAAATCTGTGGGATATATCCTCTATCCTATAGAGAGGGATCATCATCCTCTGTTTTCCGAGGATACCTCTCGTCTGAATGAGCCGTCTATCGGTCAGGATAAACTTTCGATTCCTCCAATCCCAAAGAGCAGCTCCCCAGGCGATCAATACCCCTATTCCGATGAGAAGCAAAGGAACTTCACCATCTGCAATCGCACCTGTTAAGGGAAGCAGCAATACCGAGATAGCTCCGAAGGCTGCGATTACAAACAGCCAGGCTATCAGAACAAGCCAGTGTCTGTTGGTGGTAAAAATTATCAGTTCTCCATACTTTAGAGATACCATAGGGCTTTAGGTTACGATTAAAAGATCCTACCACTCCCTGCAATTCTCGATATAGGGGCAGTCAAGACACCAATATCCGTATCTGGGGTAGATGATCCTTTCCTGCATGGCTTCTCCAATACCTTCGACGATCCTATAGAGCTTGGCAAAATCCTCCCTGTCTTTCAGGGCATAGTAGTGAACAAGGTTAGGTTTCTTTGTTTTCAAAAGGACATCCACACGGCAAAGAATCCTATCCGAGTCTGACCATCCCATCTCCTTGGCAGCATAGGCATACATGGAAAGCTGCAAACTTCCCTCAATCTCCCATTCGGCAAAGCGCCTTTTTGATGTTTTGTGCTCCACGATGAAGATTTTTCCCTCCTCGTCCTCTTCAACGAGATCCACGACCCCTTTTATGGGCAGCGGGAAAATTTCACCCCCCTGGCGATCTCCGAGGTCACATGAAAATTCTTCCTCCACAGCAATGACCTTCTGAGGATTAGCATTTCTGGCATAGAAACGCAGAAGCCTCTCACCCTCCTTCAGCAGAGATTCAAAATCTTCTCCTTTCCTGTAGCGAATCTCCTCTTTTTCCTGCGCCTCCTTCCAGTCTTTCCTGAAGAGCTTAAGCCACGCCTCCAACCGAAACGGCTTTCCCTCCTTCGCCGTTTCGTAGAAAGACGCGATAGCCCTGTGGATTGTCCTGCCGTATGCTACCGCAGACGGGACGTCAACCGGTTTTATCCCGTCAATGTATCTGAAACTGAATCTAAGAGGACATTGGAGATACAGGGCGATCTGAGCATGGGAGATGTAGTCGCGCATGTGCTTTCTCTTGAAAGAACAGTGTTGATTAAGGAACTATGATTCAAGCATACCCTTCGCCCTGTTCTTTCTCAAGAGAGGATATTTTGCCTGATACGGCATAGTAGTGGGGATAGGAGGGTAGGAGCAAAAAGGTTTTCTATCTTGCTTGTGTCAGTGCTAAAGCGGCTGCACAAAACACAGGTCTCCAGTATTTTTCTTTCTCTGATCCTTTCTCAAAGAGATATGTTTTCAATTCACAGTAGCGCTCTGAAACAGCCTGAGCTACCTGGTATCGTGTCGCTTTCTTATTTCCACATAGTGATCGTTTGACATGTCCAGTTGAGTGGATTTGCAGTTTTATTTCCAGTTTTTCAGCCATCTTTCCGATATTCTGATAAATCCTTTCAGCGAAGCTCTTCCCATTTCCTGTTCGCTCCTCCAATACCAAAACACCGGGCTGGATGTCTCGGATCAGACCGGCTACACAGTCGCTTGCCTGTTTCTCTTTATTCTTTCCCCTGAACGTCCTCACTCCGAAAACTCTCAACTCTCCCTTCTCCACAACACAGACTCCAAGACATCGCTTGCCCGGGCTAAGGGCTAATATGAGTTTATTTTTCTTGCTTTTCTTTGGCATATTTTTGAACGAGATAGTTAAACAGTGCCCCTCTGCTCCTTCGGATGGCGCTGTCGGGAAGCTCTTTGACCTCCCCGTAGGCTCTGCGTATAATGGATTCCGGATAGCGCCGGCAGTAGTCCAGATATAGACCTATACCCTCCATGTCGTTGAAGGTGTGCGCTATCTCCCTCGCTAAGACTTCCTCCTTCCCTTCAGGTTTGAATCCCCCCTTAGATGCTTCGATATCGAGATTATAAAAATCTCTATTCGATATCGGTGCGCCCTTCTCATTTTCTGCATAGCAGCGCTTCTCCCTCGCTTTTCTTAGCGGATTTTCAGCTTCATTACTTCTCTTCTTTGGCAGGCCAAATCTGAGTCTAGCGATGGGCTTGCCTATCTTGAATTCACTTAAGCGGTGCTGGTTATCCCCAGCTTTATAGGAAATGTGCCCTTTCCGGCAAAGCCTTCCCACTGCTTTAAAGACTGTGCTTTGAGATAATCCCGAAAGATCAGCCAATTCTGACAGGGATTTCCTTACAGTATGCTGCTCACGCCCTGAGAGGATCAACAAAGCCAGATATACCTTCAGCTCTGCTGATGACATGTCTCGGAGCGCTTCGAGCGATGGATTGTTGTTTCCTGCTGCTCTCATGTCTTTTTCTAAAATTATCAGTTATACTGGTTATAGATATTATGCTGCTTTCTCCTCTCCCAGACTTCACTTCTCAGCCGGTCAAATAGATCTGAAAACAGTATCTCCACCGGACAGCCTATTGCTGCAGAGAGCTTCAACGCATTAACCAACGTGGGTATTTTGTCTCCGTTTTCCCAGTGGGATATATGCGCCTGTGTCGTCTGCCCTATAAGCAAAGCAACCTCCTTTTGAGAGAGGCCACGCTTAGTTCGATACCTACGGATCTGGTTATCAGAGTATGAAAGCATATGAAGAGACAAACCGATTATTCTTGCATATTATCACCTTTTTGTCAAGGCACAAGGAGGGCAGATTTGCCTCTTTCGGCATACAGGCAAAAAAGAGACAAGAGGGTTGATTTTTGTTGGTCTTTACATTTCCGGGTTATTTCTATATGATAACAATATCAGCAGAAACTCTACGGAGAAGCAGGACCACTGATCATTATAAGTTTCTGCGCTTTAATCGACTATAACTGGACCATTTATTATGAAGATAAATAAAAGGAAAAGCACCAAAGGTAGAAAAATGCCTGGGGGAACTCAAAACATCTTCTGGGCTTACAAAAAAACTGAAAATATGGGCAAGGAAAGTCTTATACTCTTAGATAATGTCCAGTTTATATACGAATTAGCTCTTGCTCAACTGGAGCTTCAGGCTCTCGGTGTGAGTTTCCGGGTAACTAACGGATTAAGGGAATTTAAGCTTTTAAAATCAGATAATCTACAAGGAGTCGCAAAACATTTAGCTTATTTCAAATCAGTTGGGGGCAAAGCTACCGATTATTTCCACATTATTCAGAAGAACAGGACCCGATCTGTAAATCAGTATTTGACTCACTGGATTTACCCGTACAAAGGGAAATTCCATCCTCAGATGATAAGAGCGCTGATAAACATCATCGGACTTAAGGCAGGTGACACTCTCCTTGATCCTTTTGTGGGAAGTGGTACTGCTGCTGTCGAGGCTCAGCTTTTAGGAATCAACTTTGTCGGGATCGATATTTCCCCTTTATGTGTTATCCAGAGTAAAGTTAAGACCGAAAGTATCGAGGTTCTGGATGAGATTGTGAGAATCAAGGAAGAGATTGTAAAGAGGATCAAACCAAACCTTTTTAACCAGGAGAACAGACCGTTTTTAGAAGTCATCGACTCTTTGGGAAATGAGAAAGTGAAGAACTTTTATAAGATGGCATATCTGGTAGCTGTGAGCGATAATGCAAGGAGAAAAAAAGACTTTGAGAAATCCTTTATCAAGAATCTGAATTTAATGATCGATTCTGTGAGAGATTTCCGAGATGTTGTGCAGGAGTTGAAGCTTGAACTGGGCAAAGCGGAAATAAAGACAGGAGACTGCAGGGACCTACCTTTAGATGATAAAAGTATTGATGGGGTTATCACATCTCCGCCCTACTCTATAGCTTTAGATTATGTATCGAATGATGCACATACACTGAAAGTTTTAGGATATGATCTTACCGAAATCAGGGAGGAATTTGTTGGTGTCCGCGGGAAAGGGTCTGAGAGGATCAATTTATACAACCAAGATATAATGAGAAGCTATGAAGAGATCTACCGGGTTTTAAAGCCAGGCAAGTTCGCTGTAATCGTTATTGGCAATGCGAGTTTTTCGGGCAAGGAGGTCAAAACTGTTGAATTCACTATCGATTATTGTCGGGAAATAGGATTCAAGTTTGTAAGAAACATAGATAAGATTATTTTTGGCCTTTATAACGTGATGCGAAAAGAAAATATCTTAATATTTCAGAAATAAGTTATGGAAAAAGAAGAATATATAAGGCAGTTAGAATCAACAATACACAGGTTTTTAGAGCCTTTAAAGGGAATACCGTTTTCTATCGCTATTAAGGCATTGACTGGCTTTAAGGTTTTAACTTTCGATGTTTCGCTTGATGAGAACAAGAAGTTACTCGATCTTCTAGCTAAAGCAGCGCAGTTAAGTGGAGAAAAAGCTTTCAAAGAGGGTATTTTCACTGCCCGGCCTAACGAAGCTGGAAATCATATCGAGCTTTTTGTAATTGAAGCATTGAGGAGAGTCGAGCTGGAAGCGGATAAACCTCTTTCACAAAAAGGCAGAAGGAAAGCCGCAGGTTATCCTGATATTGAAGTAAAAGATAAGGGAGGTCGGGCCGCTTATATTGATTGCAAAACTTATAACACAAAAACTAAGGGGCAGACTTTCAGGACTTTTTACTTCTCGCCCTCAGATGACCCTAAGATTACAAAAGACGCTTTCCATCTCCTGATAAGTTTTGAATTGGATGTGGCGGAAAGAAACGGAAAGCGTGCTTTTATTCCTATTTCCTGGCAGATTTACACCCTTGATAAGCTATTAGTTCAAGTTAAACATGAGTTTAATGCGAGTAACAAAGATTTATACAAAGAGGAAGCGCTTTTAGCAGAGGGTAAAATTCGATAACACAGGCGGAGCATTTATCGGAAGCATTTACTTAGAAAGTTATCTCAAGATTACAATCCGGTACAGGAACAACACAAAAAGCCCATCACTGGGCTATTTTTGTCTTAAATCAGCTTGTTTTTTAAGGAGAAAAGTGATAAATTAAACTCGCTAAACAGAGATATTTAGGAGAGGTGAATTATGAGAAAAACGACTTTTTCAAATATCAGAGATTGGATGAAAAACTACAATGAAGTAGATTTATTTCTCTGGATTCAAACTGCAGCGGTTCATCCAGCAAACCAATTGTTCCAAATGCGATTTGAACTACTGCTAGGTATCCTTTTCTCTATTTCGCCGGATGAATTTAGTGGAAACATTCTGGCAAGGAATGAATTTGAGAGTTTTATTCAAAGTTCTGATGAGAAATTATCCGATCACTTTTTGATGTTTGAGGATTGGCGCCCTTTTCATCAATTAAAACTAATTCCTTACTTCTTTCGCAAGGGGAAATTCTATTTTTTCTATGGTACTTTAGAGAGGCCCTATGAATTCTTACGCCAGTTTAATAATCTATATTTAATAGATAATAGTCAAGAAACTTATAACGAACTTACTTTAATCAGGCAACAGTTCGCGCTAAGTCTTGAATTTCAGAGCCAATTTGTCAAAATATTAAGTGAAAGCGAAGGGACAGAAATTGATTCTGAAAAGATTTATGTACCAAGACAGGAATTCTTTGAGTGTATTTCGCCACTCTTTCGTATAGAACATGGGCAATTAAATGATTTGGAAAACTTTCCTGCTCTGGAACCAGGGGTATTTTCATATATGGGAGAGAAGGTATTTGAAGCATGTATTGACCATAACCTATTTAGATCATTATATGCCCATTTATCAGATAGCCATTACTACTTTCTTCTTCCACAGCTCCACCTTGAAGTTCTTTATAATCTAGCTAATGAGCTGCTGAGATCATCCTTAAATAAAGAGCAAATAGGATCCCTTGTCTTTGAAGATCTCATTTCGCGGCTTCGGAGAAAATGCCTTCAGTTCTTCACAGTTCGAAAAATATTGGCAGGGATTCTAAGAAAGGGCACTAATCGAAATTTAGCAGAAGCAGCGGATGTAATCGCAAGAATAGATGCTAGCAAAATCTTTCTATTTAAAGCAGCGAAACATAGTTTTGAAATTGATTTATCAGAACAGATTGAGTATGCACTGAATGAATTGCGGAAGGCAATAGCCGAAATCAAAGAAGAATGGATAATAGGATTACACTATCTTAACAATGAGATAATTCCTGTTCCGTCCGGCGAAATGGAATTTTGGGCAGTTATAGTTTTTGAAAGCACAACTCTCGACTGTAAAGTTAAGTTACCCGAAGATATTGATGATAGCACTTGGATTGTCAATATGATGGATTTACAGGGAATTTTCGAATTTTTACCTTCAGATTTGTCCCTTGTGAAGTTCCTGAAAAATGATAGAGAGCTGCTTAATAAATCAAGAGTTTTTTGCACTGATTATTTAGACCGATTTACCTATTACATTGAAAACGGAGAGTCTTATCCAAGAGTAGGAATATCTCTGCAGTGTGTGACTTTTGCACCACACGGATGGAGTGACTTCTATCACGAGAAATTATTTGAGAAACATAAAGATAATATTCATGAACTTATTGAATATGAGTTCCCTAACACTTTTAATCATATCGAAAAGTATAGTGATAATATTTATCAAGTTATTGACACTGGCCAGCTTAACGGTGGACTTGTAGTTAAATATGGTGAACATCTAATCTGGGTCTTGTATCCATTTGACGGATTTGATTCCACAGAGGAAGAAATTCAAATATATAGCGGATTAATCGGACCGTTATATGCAGATTACCTAAACAGACTTAGGGAACCCCTAACTGAATTTTTCAGAAAACATGATTTCAACTTTGAAACGAATTACTATATCGGCATCTATCCTGCTTCTCATGTGGAGAGGACTAAACAAATCCAACACTTAAGACCTTATCTTTCAAAACTGAGCGAGGGAAACCCACTTATAGTTATTACTAATAGAGTCAGTACTTCTTGGAATATTCGCTCCTGTGTTATTTATGATTACCAATACCTGACTGATCTTTTTGTGCCCAAAGAGAATACTGGAGAAAGATTCTGCATAAAACAACTTATTAAGAGTCTCGTTTTTTTCTTCGGTAAAGATGCTTCAGAAGGTGTGGCCAATAGTATTGCAGAGGAATTTGTCAATAGAAATATCCCGATTCAAACAAAGGGATATTCACTTGAACCGGTTCTAACTGAAAATCCAAAACTCGATGATTATAGGAGACACCAGGATTTATCAAAAGCAGATATTGCTAAGGTGAATCGTGAGATAGCGGAATTTCTTGCCAAGAGCGGAGAAAAGCCAGGTGAATATCATGGCGATGAAGCAAAAAGATTGAACAGTTTGATTTTTGAGTTTCTTGAGAAGAAATTAGAAAACGAGATTAAGCAGTATAATGAGGGTCTCTTATTCTATGCATACAAAGAAGTAGAACTAGTCGAAGGGCGAAGAGCGAAAAGCCGAATCAAGTTTGGCATGGATGCATCCAAATATACGGAGTATGACATTGCTCAGAAACTTAAAGAGACAGTGTTAGAGATTTCTGCAGCCACAAATTCGGCAAAGTATATAATCGAAACCATGTTGAAAGTAGGCGTAAACGGAAGTAAAATAATCGATGACGAATCTTGGCATTATCTACAGGCAATTGCTTTGCTTCTGTATGAAACCACAATTATCTATGACTATATACACTATGATATTCAACCCCATACTTTAAGAATAAGCGATCTTTTTGAGATTGAAGATATAAGGGGGAAGGAGGCTTTTGATCATGAAGAGTTCTATCAAGCTGAGAGTGAGCTAAAGTTAGACTCAGTAAAGCGAGATTTTACTAAGCACAGAGAAACTCCGAGATATGAAGGATCTGTGATTGATGAGGGTGTAAAACCATTCCATGGTTTATTACAGGAAATAAACAGGGTATTCAAGCTGGAATTAGGTTTTGTATTTGACAATTTTGTTACAGTGCTATATGCCTTAGGAAAGATGGATTTGTTCCATAAATATCATTTTCCGTTAAGCTTAGTCTCTGAAGAAACACTAATAAGTAAATTGAAAGAAAACATTCGCGACTCCCTTAACGAAACTGAAATCCAGCAAATACTTAAGTTCGCAAGTTTAGATTTTAGTACCTATAAGCTAGATGAAGAACTTATTCCTTTGCATCTTCTCCGTCGAAAAGAAAGGATGAATTTGTGTCCTCTCATTCATCTAGATTCTGGTGAATACTTATATGGCAATCAGATGTGCTTAAATGCATCCAGTCTATGGCTTAGTTCAATTTCATCAGCGGATTTTCCATATGACTTACCACAAGATAGCCCGATTCATCTAGCACTGGCAAATCTACATAAACGCTTAGATAGAGAGTTAGAGAAAAAAGCCGAAGAGATAACCAAACGGACACTTGGGGAGAGCAATTTTGAGTCTAGGATTGATAACTTTAAAAGACTATCACCATTATTTCCACGAAAACCAGATTGTGGAGAAATTGACCTACTTGCTGTGAATAGATTTGTTAAAACAATCTATGTTTTAGATGCGAAAAATCGAAGCCGGAAAATTCGACCTTATGACATGCGAAATGAGATGAGAAAGTTTTTTCAGGGAAAGAGATCATACCTAGCTCAATTAACGAAGAAAGAAGAATTTATCAAAGATAACATAGAGGAGGTTCTCAGGCATTTCTCAATAGAAGATGCTGAAAGCTGGCAGATACGTAAAGCTTTCGTCGTGAAGGTAAACTATCCTTCAGCGTATATTCCTGAACAAAATGTGGATTTTGTATTGATCGATAATCTAGAAGCCTATTTAACCAATGGTGTTAATTAGAATTGGCTCACAAGCTGAATTTACCAAGGGATGAAGGAAGTAAAGGTGAAGTTGTGGAAAAGAAAGAGAGATGGGAAGTAGCAATAGAAATGCCAAAAGATGAAAACGAACTTATAAAGAACCTTTTATGTCCTGAATTGTGCAAATGTGATTCTTTCAAAAGGGTCCATGACCATATTAATCCATCCTCAAGGGAGTATTATTCCTACTGGAGGGAATGGCATAGACCTCTTCTTGGGCCACCTGCCCCGCCTCCCGCCCAGCCTGACATAGACATATTGATAGTAGATATTAAACTGCAATTATTGGGGATTGAAGTAAAGTATATGAAGCCAAAATTGACAGAAGATATGAAAAGGTTAAAGAGAGCCTTTTTTCAGCGTTCTTTTTATGAGGGCATTGGAGAAGCTTTAGCGTTGCTGAGATTTGGATTTACCTGTGTTTCTTTATGGCATTGTTTCAGCATTGACGCTGGTGCTTCTATAATTCGGAGTTATCGAGAGGCAACAAGAAACTTGATAGATTCCCTCAAACTTCCTATAAATTATAAGGCCTTAAAAATCATCAAGAGAGACGGTGAACCGAGTCTTTTAGATGTTACCCATATTTCAGACCTTACAAAAGCACTTCATCCAAATTTTCGTTCTCTGCCTTATGGCGCATTGAATCCTCTTCAGAAAGATAATGAGGTAAAGAATAATGAGAATTTTCTGAGAAATGCACTGAGAATCCCTTTCCCGTCTTAACTAACACCCTAATTTATCAAGCTCAATACAGCCAAGCAAGGCGTTCCATTTTGAATTAGAAGCTTTAGACAAACATTTTCGCAAAGTGGGAATCAAGGTAGGTTTAAGGAAAACCAGGTAAGGTGAATTTTAGAGTTCAGATCTTCTTTTCACCCTGAATTTTTTCCCTTTCCACCTCACAACCGCTTATCTCCAAGAATAGGCGGCTCTTCTATCTTGTGTTCGTCTTGCCTACTTCCCACTCTCATGCTATAGTAAGTAAACTATTCCGCTTAAGAGAACTTAACTCCACATCTATGACAAACTGCCTTCTTTATGCCCGTGTCTCTACGGACAAACAGGCCCAAAGAGATCTCTCCATCCCAGCTCAGCTTGATGCGATGAGGGAATATGCCAAGAAAAGGAAATGGCGTATCATCGGAGAATACATTGATGAAGGAAAGTCTGCCAAGACTGCAGATCGGCCTGAGTTGAAAAGACTTCTTGATCGATGTAAGCAAGAAAAAGGGATTGTTGATGTAGTTGTCATTCATAAGATAGATAGATTGGCAAGGAATGTCACAGATCATGCCATGATAAAGGTTCTTCTGAAACGACAGGGCATACGCCTGGTATCAGTAGTGGAAAACATTGAGGACACTATCTCTGGCCAACTTCTTGAGAATATCATGGCCTCTATCGCTGAGTTTTACAGCGCTAACTTGGCCGAGGAAGTAAGAAAAGGTCGTATTTCTAAGCTCAAGAAAGGCGGCTGGCCACAAGCCTGCCCTATTGGCTATAAATCCATAAAAAGAGAAGATGGGAAAACCATAGCCATAGAAGATCTCATCACATCAGGCTTAGTTAAAGAATGTTTTGAGCTTTATGCCACAGGAAGATATTCCCTAAGAGAGCTTTCCAAGAAGATGTATCAGAGAGGTCTTAAAACAAGATTTGGCAAGAAATACAGCTCTGAAAATATCAAGAATCTCCTGAAGAGGAAGTTTTACATTGGTATAATGGAATGGAACGGGAAAGAGTATCTTGGTAAACACGTTCCCATAGTTCCCCAAGAACTCTTCGAAAGAGTCCAGCATATCCTTACTATACGCCATGTAAATAACGAAAAGAAAAGCAAATACTCTTTCCTATTAAGAGGAATAGCTTACTGCAGGAACTGTAAGAAGAAACTCACTGCAGAAAAACATCCAAGAGGAAACTATTACCGATGCTTAGACGACATAAACAAAGAAAAATGCTCTGAACCATATATCCCAGTCGAACTTCTCGACACCCAGCTTGAGATCCTATATGAAAAACTTCAACCTCCAGTCACTCTCCTAAAGCTCATAAAGGAGGAGCTCCTAAGAATCGTAGAGATGAAAAAGAAGAGAGCAAGGCAAGAATCAGAAACCTTAGAAAGAACTATCCAGGAAAATGAAGCCAAACAGCTTCGAGCAGCTGACCAGCTTATGTCAAGGAATATCAGCCCTGAAGTCTACAAGAAACTTGCGCAAGGCTACACAGCCAAGATCCAAGAGGCTAAGAGAAGACTGGCAAGACTTGAAGATGGCTACGAAATGAAGCTTGACTTTATGGATAAATGTATGGTTCTTGCCACTTCCCTATCAAACCTACATCACAGATTCAACCATATCCAAAAGAAAAAGCTTGCCAGAGCTGTATTTAAGAAGATTTTTGTCCAAAACCGGGAAATTGTAGAAGTTCACTGCACTCCCCCATTTGAGTTTCTCCTTCAAGATAAGCTAAAAATCCTGTTCAAGGATCATCCTGTCAGGGGTAGTGAACACACCATCTTCGAACAGCTTAATGACTTTGAGGGGAGTCAGGATTTTGTGCTAATTAGAGGAATTTTTGGGGAAGCCTTCGTATCTGGAAACCTTAGGCGATTTAAAAACGTATCGCCCGCGAAAATAAGAAATCAATATTCCGATGCTGACCAGAAAATTAGCTGTTATGAAAACACTATCTGATATTTTCCCAGATAGTGTTTTGGTTCGATCTGGTTGCGGAGAAAACGAGGTTAGCCTTATTTGGGAGACGCTTTCACACCTTATTGCCAATTCAGGCAAGAACTCCCTCCTTGTTTCCCCTAATATAGAGGCTAACCTTGAGGTATGACTTCCAAAGTTAAGCTACCTGAATATCTTCCAGATTTCCCGAAAGAATATACAATTCCTAATGAAGATAGAAAGATCTATGAGCGATACAGAGAAATCCTCGGCAAGCCAAATCTCAGCGATAGAGAGATCGATGAGATGCGGGTTTATGTCTCCCTTCTGGCTGAAGTTATTGCTGAATATGTATTGGATAGGGAGATTCATTGATTTATTTCTCGCCGATCCCCGGGAATGACCATTTGAGAGCCAGGGGACCCACGGGGAATAGGGAGCTTCTCTTGCACAACGATCTGCCTGCAGTAATTCGCCAACAAGATCAATCTGGCTGGTATCCGATATAAAGAATGAAAGAAGGGATAGAGTTAACTATCCCTTCTTGGACTCTCTCTCAGAATTCTGTTAGGTTATAAAACCTGATTAATTGAGACTTGGTCATAAATAGGCAGCCGCGCAAAGGTATTGACCTGAGCGCGGCACCCTCCATATTTTTGAGGATACCAAAAACCCTTAAACAATGTGGAGGGATGCCAAATGATAAGAAAAAACTCGCTGGTTGTCACGTTAATTCTGCTTGTAGATGAAATGCCTGCGCCGAAAGAGGCTCCAAGAAGAGGGAGACCTAAGATCTACAGTGACAGGCTCATACTCAAGTCTTTGATAATCATGGTATTGAAAAGGTTCACAAGGGTTCATGAGCTTTGGATTTTCCTCAATCAACCTCAAGAAGAATCTATGAGAATTCGTTTTCTTTTGAGTGAGCAAGGTCGTTTTCCATCGAGACGAACTTTCGAGAGGAGATTGAAAAAGCTTCCTGAAGATCTGCCAAAGTATATAGGACACCTGGGCAGATATCTTGTTGAGCTTATAGATCCCTGGAGAGATTGTGGAAGGGCAGTAGCTATAGATAGCTCTGCATTTAGAGCCAAAGGAGGAGTCTGGCATAAGAAAGATAAAGAAGCAGGAAGAATTCCCGACAGCAGGATTGACACGGAGGCTGATTGGACAAAATCCGAGTGGCACGGTTGGGTCTATGGATGGAAACTTCACATGATAGAGACTGTTTCTGATGTATGGATACCTTTGGCTGCTGAGTTTACACCAGCAAATGTTGCTGACAATAAGGAGGCACCATCTCTGATAGATCAACTCCCAAAGGAAGCTCGTTTCGTCCTTGGAGATACAACTTACCAGGATCACAACCTTTACGAGCATTGTGCCAATAATGGACATATCCTTGTGACTTCCAGAAGAGGGTCTTATCCTCATAATGATCCCGGGGTGAAAGTAAGAAGGATCTTTCATCTTCTCCGTTTTCGGACTATCGAGAATGGTTTTGGTCAATTCAAGTTGATCTTTGATCTCAACGATAGAGTTCCAACCAAAGGTTACATCTCTACAGCACGTTTTGTGTTGGGTGCTGTTTTGCTCTATCAAGTTGTTCTGCTTCATAGGATTTATCAAGGAAGTGTTAGTCGTGTCGGAATGAAAGCTATTATCAGGGCTGCCTAAGGAATTATGACCAAGGCTCGATTAATTCATAAACTGTTTTTGAGAAAACAACAAGGGCTTACAAATAGTTCAATCGACCCAGATATAGAATCACGCTGTTTACAGAGTGCTGTTGATATAGGTTCAAGGGCCTTTTTCCTTTGCGTTTGGCTTTAGATATAACCGTTAGTCGCCAAAAAAGGCAGACTTTCCCCTTGGTTTTACCTTTTCGGTTTAAATTTATGCTGCCAGTTATGGTTCAAAGCTAAGGATAAGCATCATCCAGGTTAATAAGTATCTTAACAAATATCTCCTTAAGGGGAAACGAAGTTGGGAGATGGAACTTGATCTTTGTTTTCAGCTCTCGGACTC
>CAZEDM010000014.1:0-48874 GCA_964511075.1 uncultured Ignavibacteria bacterium | reverse complement strand
TGACTGGGGCGGTCACCTCCTAAAAGGTAACGGAGGTGCCCAAAGGTTCCCTCAGGCTGGATGGTAATCAGCTCGAGAGCATAAAGGTATAAGGGAGCTTGACTGCGAGACTTACAAGTCGAGCAGGTGCGAAAGCAGGGCTTAGTGATCTGGCGGTTTTGCGTGGAAAAGCCGTCACTCAACGGATAAAAGGTACTCCGGGGATAACAGGCTTATCCTCTCCGAGAGTTCACATCGACGAGAGGGTTTGGCACCTCGATGTCGGCTCATCGCATCCTGGGGCTGGAGAAGGTCCCAAGGGTTTGGCTGTTCGCCAATTAAAGCGGTACGTGAGCTGGGTTTAGAACGTCGTGAGACAGTTCGGTCCCTATCTGATGCGGGCGCAGGAGATTTGAGGGGAGCTATCCCTAGTACGAGAGGACCGGGATGGACGGACCTCCAGTGTACCAGTTGTCTCGCCAGTGGCAGTGCTGGGTAGCTGCGTCCGGAAGGGATAAGCGCTGAATGCATCTAAGCGCCAAGCCCACCCCAAGAATAGATCTCCCTTCCCCGCTACGGCGGGGAACTTAAGGCTCCTCGTAGATTACGAGGTTGATAGGTCGCAAGTGTAAGGTCTGTAAGGACTTCAGCTGAGCGATACTAATCAGCCGTGCGGCTTGATCCGATTAAAATTTTAAACATTCAAAAGCTGCT
The DNA here is from genome assembly GCA_964511075.1 of uncultured Ignavibacteria bacterium. GTDB lineage: Bacteria > Zixibacteria > MSB-5A5 > MSB-5A5 > RBG-16-43-9 > CAZEDM01. The sequence goes on along the minus strand of CAZEDM010000014.1, from coordinate 48,181 downwards.
TCCCTGTTCTCTATTTATAAAATAAAAGTTTAAAGGCTCAAAGGTTCAAGAGTTCAAAGGTTAAAAAAGTCAAAAGATTTTTGAACCAACGAGTTTGAGAAATTAGTGGGATTGTGGTGGGACTATCAACTGACCACTAACAACTAATCACTAATTTTCGATAGAAAATTTTCCGGTGGCTATGGCGAGGGGGAAACACCTGTTCCCATTCCGAACACAGCAGTTAAGCCTCTCTGCGTCGATGGTACTGCCCTGGCAACGGGGTGGGAGAGTAGAACGCTGCCGGGAGTAAAATTTGTCCCCCGCCTGTGGCGGGGGACAAATTTGTTTATGGTAGATGGTTCATAGTTCATGGTAAAAAAATCGTAGCGTCCTTACTTCGTGAGGTCGGACCAATTAAAAACCATTCCCTTCTCTTTCCTTAAAAAAAGTACCCGGTGGCACAGGCTTCCAGCCTGTGCAAAACAGACCAGAGGTCTGTTCCACCTTCTGCGCTTTCAGGGTCGCCTGTTTTTTTGTAGAGACAGGACATTGTTCTGTCCTTATGAGGGTGTGTATTTCTTAGCGTCCGACCCGCCGCGGCGGGTGTCGGATGTTTTTTGCTTGACAAACAATTTGGAAAATAGTTATGAATAATAAGCTGGTAAATCGGAAGTATGCACTTATCCGAAAAAAGACGGATTTTAATAGTTGCATCATGAACTCAACTTTTTGCCTTTGACAAAATCCTGGAACTGACGCTCCAAAAGTGTCAGGACTGAAATACTGACACAATACGAAAACTATGTAAAATAGAAGTTATGTGGGAGGGGAATGTGGACATTGAGTATCGCATCTCGCCGATGATCGACGACGCCGAACTGAATCGGCTTTTTGCTGCGGCGTGGGCCGGGCACCGAGTCCGAGCGTTTGGCCCGGTCTTGGCGCGCAGCCTCACATATATCTGTGCTTTCACTCCTGACGGGCTGGTCGGGTTCGTTAACGTCGCGTGGGACGGCGGCGTGCATGCGTTTCTGCTGGATACCACCGTCGCTCCGGAATACAGGCGGCGTGGCATCGGCACAGAGCTGGTAAGGCGTGCTGCAGACGTGGCTCGACGCGCCGGATTAGAATGGTTGCATGTGGACTACGAACCGCAGCTGGATGGCCTCTATCGTGGCTGCGGTTTTCGCCCAACCGCAGCGGGGCTTCTGCGTCTTCCTGCGAAGCCCGCATAACTTTGCGCTGCAGGGTAGTATTGTCTGGAAGCAAAACCCGTAAACGGGTTTGCGCGGAATCAATATAATCAGTACTTAGGTTTTAAGGAGGATAAATGAAAATATGTCCGATGGATAATGACTTTATATTGTTCCGCTGTCTCCATAACGGACCATTAAGTCCTTCTAACATCGAAGCCAAGAGCATGAACATCGAAAGCCTGCCCAAGGAACAATTAGATCGGAACAAAAAATTTCTCGCACGGCTGATTGACACTTATGGTTCATGTGCTATGTTAGCCATGGAGGGGGACTCAGTTATAGCTCACGCCAGATTTTATCCTCAGATAATTTATGACCGGTTCAAAATCTGTTGTCAGGACCCCAACCATGCCATAACTCAAGAAATAGCAGAGATGGAGCTTCCTCCACTGGCGAATCAGGCTGAGCGGATACTTAGAATCACCTGTTTTTTTGTGTACAGGGATTACCGGGGACAAGGGCTCAGCCATAAGCTCATCGATGCTATCCTAAAGTGGGCAAAAGATAACGGCTGGAAAAGCGTACGCTGTTTTGCTTATCTGGATAACTATTGGCTATCGTCAGAGATGTGCACCCCCATGCTGCGCACATATAGCAAACATGGATTTAAAAAAATCGGGATCGTAACCATACCGGAAGTGAAGGACTTCCTACAGCAGGTGAAAAATGGAGAATTGGGCGCTGAAAAAAAGAAAGAATTTGAAAAATTCTGTGGTGACAAGGATTTGTCAGAACTTGTAGATCTTTATGAAATTGAACGGCAGCTGTGAAGAATTCTAAAAAATTCAGCGGGGGACAATTTTGTTTATGGTGGATGGTTCATAGTATTTTCTTAGTACGACCCTTTAGGGTCGCTTGTTTTTTTTGTAGGGACAGAACATTGTTCTATCCTTGTTGATTGTGAATCTTGTAGTTTTTTATTTTCTAAAATTTGAAGAATTTATAGTATAATTAAGGGTCTTTTTATATATTTTGGATATGAGAAAAGCACCTGTTTTTATTCATAGGATACCAGAATTAGTTCAATGGTTTTTTGATTTTACAGAGATCAACCTGAATAAGCTTGAGAGTAATCACCCCATACTCAAGCATTTTGAAGAATATGAAAAATGGTGGAAAGATACATTTCAAAAAAAACCAGAGGATTTTGATAGCATTTCTGCTAGAATCATTGATTTTGCATCTTTTATAAAAGGGGTTCAGGTATTTCAACGTCAGATTGAAGGTAAGATTAAAGGCGAATTCGTGAGCGATTTGCTTAATAATTGTTATAGTGTATTTTTTGAAATAAAGGTATTAATGCACTTTTATATTTTTGGATATGAAAATGTTATATACAGAGATAATAATGTCAATGGCAAGCATCCTGATATTATGTTTACAGATAAGAACTTAAGACGGATTTTTGTTGAATGCACTAGAAAATATGCCAAGCCCGAAAGATGTGCAGATGATACTCTACTGATTGAGGATTTGATACGATCCGTAAAACTTAAGGCAGAAGAATATAAGAATCTAAACATTCCGTTTGTATATGCAGTGCATGTTCCCGAAGAGATTGAATTGGACAGAGATAAATTTAGAAGAGAACTGGGGACTAGATTACAGGAAATGTTCAAGGAATCAATTTTTAAAAACGTTAATTGGGTTGTTTTTAGTAGTTACAAGCTTCCAGCGATAAAATCTATTGGCATAAAAGAAGATGTGTTGTTTGACACGGATTTGCAGCGACTTCAATATCCGAATGGTTCAGTAGACCCAAAATTATGGGTTGATGTTATTTGGTAAATTTGTGGTATGTTTTTTTCAAAGTGGTGTCAGGAGTTACTTCCACACTAATTCTAATAGTAGTCCCGCCTTGTCCTCAAGGTGGGGCTTTTTACCCATGTCGGGAGTAACCCATACAGGCAGGCTGTGGGTCTTCCGTTGTTCCCATCTCACTCAAAATATTTTATTTACTTGCTCGAAAATCGGTGGACAAAAAGAAGACCACATTATAACTTTTGTGCAGGATGAAATTGAATTATAGAAAAATGGTTCAGGCGATGTTGGAAAATGATTCCTCCTATGACGGAAAATTCTATGTGGGTGTGCATTCGACCGGGATTTACTGTCTGCCCTCCTGCAAAGCCAAAAAACCAAAAATGGAGAATGTGGTCTTATATTCTACCCGCGAGGAAGCCATCGCTGCGGGTTTGCGAGGGTGTAAGAGATGCAGGTCGGAAAAGTATCCGGATGTTTTGCCTGAATGGCTGCACGTTGTACTAAAATTCATGAAGCAGAACCGAGCAGAGAAACTCAACGAAGGTAAACTTATTCAGCTAACAGGTGTGGACATCTCGACTATTCGGAGATATTTCAAAACTCATCTGGGAATGACTCCTCTGGCTTTTCATAGGAAGATACGCCTGAATCATGCTCGTCAGTTAATTCAATCCGGGTATAACTATCTTTCAGCCGCTTACGAGTGTGGGTATGAATCGGTAAGCGGTTTTCGCGAGGCATTCGCACAACAGTTCGGTCAACCACCCGGGAGGTTTTATGCAAAACGGTAAAATTGTCTATCGTAATCTTAATAGCCCGCTGGGGCAGATGATAGCCGGGGCTACTGATAAAGGCGTATGTTTTTTGGAATGGCACGACCGCGGCGGGGTGGAGCGGATTAAGCAGAGAGTGGAGAAACGTTATAAAATACCGCTGGTCAAGGGTAATAATCAGCACCTGGATAAACTTGAGAAAGAGTTAGGTGATTATTTCGACCAGAGACTAAAGAAGTATGAAGTCAAGATTGACGTTGCCGGCACACCTTTCGAAAACAAAGTGTGGGAACAATTACTTCGAATTCCTTATGGCGAAACCAGATCCTACGGTCAGATAGCCAGACATTTGGGCAGACCAGGTGCACAGAGGGCGGTGGGCAGGGCAAACGGTGCCAATTATCTTTCAATTGTAATACCCTGCCATCGGGTAATTGAAGCCAATGGAAACCTGTGGGGTTACGGAGGCAAGCTCTGGCGGAAGAGATATCTCTTGGAACTCGAGGCAGGATTGAAACCTGCAGTGGTGCCAGGAGTTGCCTCCTGACACCATATTCCATAAGGTAGTCCCTCCTTGCCCTCAAAGTGGGATTTGTCATACACGTAGAGGACAACGCGGATCTACAGCATTTTTGAACCTCACCCTTACCCGCTCCTGCGAGGAGGGGGAACTTGTAGCGCCCGACCGTTGTGTCGGACCTCTTGTTTGAACCCCAACCTCTCCCTACGAAGGAGAAGGGGAACTCAGCAGAAGGAAATATTTTATTCACTTGCTCGAAAAATCGGTGGACAAAGAGGCGGTGATCTCTTACTTTCTGTCTATGATGAAATTAAATTACAGAGAGATGGTCGAGGCAATAACCAGGAATGACTCCGCCTACGACGGAAAATTCTACGTGGGGGTGCGTTCGACGGGGATTTACTTCTGGATCACGTGGAATATTTTAGCAATGGATTCAAGTATATAGAGATTCTTATACAGAACAAAATGAAAATGGTTATAGGTTATTAATTATTAAAAAAAGGAGGTTTTGTATATGACAGATTTAGTATTCTCACCAGAATGTCTCAATTGCGGGTCAAAAATGGAAGAGGTAAGAGCTTTGGGACTAGCCATGGAAGGCGGTTCTATTTACTGCCCTAAATGTAATGAGCACCATAATTATCATATCTTTAAGAGTGAGATGATTCTAAAAAGGGTCAGTGTTCCTGTTGGATATACTGGACAAACAGAAAGGAAGTTCTACCCCTTGGAGAAAATGTCTAAGCGCAAGGTTTCAATAACTTTCGATGTTATTCTGCCTATTTCCACTCCGCCTATAGGAGAAGTTTACATATACATTGCAGGAAATTTCAACAATTGGGACTCTTGCGATAGAAAATTAAACAGAACGGACGATGTGCATGCTGATACTGCTATTGAGTCTCTCGAAGGTGAATCTCTTGAATATAAATATACTCTTGGCTCATGGAAAACGGTAGAAAGAAAATCAGATGGTAGTGACATAAAGAATCGAACTTTGGACGTTGTTTATGAAGACAATGGTTGTATGGAAGTTAAGGATACGATTGAAAGATGGTCTGATGTGAAATGTTCCTTATGTGGGGCAATTAAATCTGTGAATCAAATGAAGTTTATCACAGAAAAATCACAGGGTCCTGAAAAATATGAATGGCTCTGGTTTTGTAAAGATGCTTGCTGGCCACATCGTGGGAAGATTGTCGGGTCACGTAAGGGACAGGGTTGTCCATATTGGACTGAGGGCATATGCAAAATTCCACCTGGTTTTCCTTGCAGTCTGGAAAAGGGAAGCTATTTATCGTGCTACGTGTATCGAGGCAAATAACAAGATCCGAGCGTCGCTTCGGAAGGTTTATTTTTGCAGTGATGCCAGGGGTTGCCTCTTAACACACATTCCATAAGGTGGTCCCACCTTGCCCTCAAGGTGGGATTTCTCATACACGTAGAGAGAAATGCGGGTCTACCGCTTTTTTGAACCTCACCCTTACCCGCTCCTGCGAGGAGGGGGAATAACTCATTATAATCCTTCAAAGTCGATAATTTAAGCCAAAATATGTTCAAAATATGCCTTTTTGGGGACTTTTTGTCAAAAGTTTGAACAATTTTTAAAACCAGGCCAAGCCCAAGAATCATATAAGCTTATCCAAATCCTTATGGGAATCTCTAATATTTTGCTCTGCAAATTTTACAGTTTTGTAGACCCTTTTTAAACGCCTCTTCCTAACCCTAAGTTTATCTGTGAGATACGTTTCTGGCATACCGGTTGCTCTTAGAACAAATAGAGAATATTAGTTATTTGAAACTATAACCTAAACAAAAGGAAGGAAGGAGAGATGAAAAAGACAAGTTTAGTTTTAATAGCTGTCTTTTTGGTAATTGGCACCTCATCTGCTTTCGCCGTCCCTATGGTGGAGACGTTTTATACCGACTTTTTCTTCCTGGCTGATTTCCACACTTATGACTATGCCTCTCAGGTAGACTTTTTTAGATGTGTTAATGATGCCTGGTTGGGCGGAATCTGGTTAGAAAATAACCAATCCCTGAGCTGGCAGCATAGTTTGCCGGCGGACTTGGGATCTGTTCCTCCCTCAGAGGTAACCAGCGCCAAGTTATGGATCGACGGAGCCTACATCAACACAGACAACAACACCATTGATATCGAGGGCATCGGTACCTGGGACAATCTCAATCAGACATGGTGGTGGACGTTCCATGAACTCCCCAATACCACTTATGAGATAACCAGTATTGACTGGAATAACCCTCCTTTGGATGTGGAGGTTACTTGCCATGAGAGAAACGGAATAAGACTGGATGAGTCTATTCTGATGATGGACTATAACCCTGTACCCGAGCCGGGAACTCTTTTCCTTCTAGGCACAGGGCTGATAGGATTAGGTGCTTTCAGGTTTAGAAGGAAAAAGTAAAAGATTTAAAAAAGCATATTTAAAAAATCCTGTTCTTCTTTAAAGAACAGGATTTTTTATGTTTAGATGTTTTTTTGCAGATGTAACTCTTTTTCTGTCAGCGGAGATGTGTTGATAAATTTTCCTTGACAAATACCTTTCGACTGTTCTAAATTTTATAAAACTTCTCGCCTTTGCCAACATAGAATAAAATCTTTAACCCTAAACCAGAGGAGGGGAAATGAATGGAAAAAGGGTTTTGGTTACCACCATCTTAGGTTTTATCTTCGGGGTTATCTCTTATCTTTTTGTAATGGGAACGGAAGGGATGACCTGCGGGATTGCCTGGTCGATTATTTTAGACGGAACGCTTTTAGGTTTCATCATCGGGATATCGATTTTTAAATTTAACTTCGTGGTGCATGGGATAGTTATGGGAGCGATTGTCTATCTGCCAGCCGCACTTCCTACAGGGCAGTTTCTGAGATACTGGTTGGAGGGTATGATTTTCGGCGCCTTAATTGAGATAATCTACCATTTTATCATAAGAGAGAAAAAAGCTTGAGAAGCCTGGGATTTTGAATAAGGTCGGAGTATGACCCTTAAGGTATACTGTCTGGTAAAGCTGAAACCTCAAGACCTTAGCGGTTTTATATTCCGCTTCAAATTTTCTGAAAGGAGAGAAAAATGAGAGGAGCAAAAATAGTCGTTGCCACCATACTCGGTTTTATTGCCGGGCTGGTATGCTACTCTTTATCTAAAAGCGGGGGTGAGCCAATTACTGCAACCCTGGCCTGGTCGATCATATTAGGACGCACTCTGATAGGTTTCACCATCGGCATCTCTGCCTGGAGAATAAACTATCTGCTTCAGGGGATTCTGATTGGGCTGATTGTCTCCTTGCCTATGGCTTTAGCAGGTGGTTCTTTTGTGCCTCCAGAGGCTGATCCCTCCAAAGCGGCATTTATTTTCTGGGGGACTCTAATTATGGGTGGGGTATATGGATTTTTCATCGCCTTGATCACCAATCTGATTGTCAAGGAGAAAAAAGAGGTATCTCCGCCTGCTGCTTAAATCTTAAATTCGTAAAATAACCAACTCAAGCTTGTAACGCCCGATATTCATATCGGGCGTTTTTGTTTTAGTGAACCCGAGAATGGTTCTTTTGAACCAGATTAATCAAATATGAATTGTTATTCCTGTTCAAAAACTGAACAGGAAATCCTTTTTTGTTAAGTTCAAGAAAAACAATGGATTGGCTCCATTTTTTTAGCAGATTAAAATCCCATCTGTTTAAAAGATGAACACCTGTTTTGTATGGAAAATTTTTCCTTAAAAAAATGACTTGTTCAATTCTTCATAAATCTCATAGAGCAAAGAAGATAAAAATTATCTTTTTTAAAAGTCACCTTGGCACGGATCTTGCTAAAATTTACAGAAAATAGTTTTTGATTTGAGATTTACCTGAAATAACAGAAAGAAGAAAATAAACAGATTAACAAGCTAAAATGACAAGGAGGTGAAAAAATGAAAAAAGCAATAGCCCTACTACTGCTGATCTCAGCTTTCCTGTGGGTAGGTTCGTCTACTCCGGGACTGGCAGTGCCGATGACGCTCTTCTTCGATAACCACGATCTGGACTTAGGCACTAACAGCCAGATAAATATAACCAACCAATATCAGGCTCTCTACGGGGTTTGGTTCCAGGAGTGCTACCGAGCTATAGACATACGCGATCCGTGGGTTGATCCATATCCTTTAGATGGAGCCAACTTCTCTATCTTCAACGGGACTCTTGAGCAGAACTATATCGCGGCAACTGAGGGAAGAATCAACTTTGACTACGCCACCCCGTATGTCAGTTTTGACTGGTGGACAATCGGAGATGAACAATTGACTATTACAGCTTTTAACTCTGTGGGTATTATCCAGGGAAACTTATCCGGATTAGGCGGTACCGGGTCGGTAGCTTTTGGTACCGTGACTTTCAACGGCGATATCTCTTATCTTAAATTCCACAATGACGGAGGATTCGTCTCCCTGTCCACTCTGCGCTACGAGTCACCTGTTGAGTCACCTGTTCCCGAACCAGCCACCTTGGTCCTTCTGGGCACAGGTTTGATAGGCATGGGTGCTTTCAGATTTAGAAGGAAAAAGAAGTAAAATAACAAAGAAGATAAAGCTTTTTAGAAAAGTTCAGTGGTTAAAGCAGGAGTTTTAGCTCCTGCTTTTTTTATATCAAAAGTTCATATATTTAGAACCGTAGTAAATCTTACGGCTAAAAGGAAATTTCATACTGGACAACTGTGTAGTCTATGGATAAAAAGAAGAATTGATGAATACTTATCTATCCGAAATAAACGAGATTAAGAAGAAATGGTATTTAGTAGATACTCAGGATAAAGCTTTAGGGAGAACAACAGTTACGAATTTGTCAAGATTTGTTCAAAAACTGAACAATTATTGTATGTAAGCTAACCTTATAAATAGCAATTAATTCAGTCTATACTAATTATGGCTAAAAAAACGTTATTGTTCAAAGAATGAACATTCTCTAAAGTTCTAAAATACTTCTCATGAAAACATCTACACCAACTTAACTGTAAGTCTAATTAAGTAAAGGAGATAGGAAATATATTTTTCATACAGATCTCTGGCATTGAAATTGCTAAAAATTCTGAGAGCAGGAAAATGACTTGAAATAGAAGAAAGATAAATCATCAATTTAAGCCAAACTTAGGAGGTGAAAAGATGAAGAAGATTATCTTAGCTCTTGTTCTTACCGTCCTATTGGTATCTCCAGGATGGGCTTTGATTCTTCTGGACTTTGAGAGTGTATCAGACCTGTATCATTATAGCGTAGGAAACACAAACTTGGGTGGATATTATTCAGGGGTGAGTTTTGGGTTAGACGCAACTATTTTGGTGGACGGAGTCGACCTTAATAGTTATGGTTACCCACCTCATTCCGGTGTAGCAGTCCTCTTCTCGGATACCTATCCAACCATAAGGATGGATTTCACTGCTGGATACACTAATTATGTGGAAGCATGGTACTCATCCTATTCGACTTTCTACATGGAAGCCTATAACTCATCTGATGTTTTTTTAGGTAGCATATCTTCCCCTGCCAATTTTGATGGCGTTAATCCCGGGACCAATACACTAATTTCTATCTCCCGTCCTAGCCGGGATATCGCGTATGTCGAATTCCATGATACTGGAGGTTTTTATACTCTGGATGACATCGCTTACAATGCGGTTCCAGAGCCGGGGACTCTGTTGCTTTTGGGCACGGGTTTGATTGGATTAGGAGCTTTCAGGTTTAGAAGGAAAAAGTAATAAGATAGAAAAGAAGATAGAGTTTTTTAGAAAAGCTCAGTGGTAAAGGCAGGAGCTAAAGCTCCTGTTTTTTTGTGCTTGACATTTTTTTTTCTTTTTTTATATTAAAAGTTTATAAATTTAGAACCGTAGTTAACCTTACGGCTAAGAGAATATTATATATCAGACAGCTGTGTAGTCTGTGAGCAGAAAGGAGAATAGATGAAAACCTATACGCCCAAAATAAACGAGATCGAGAAGAAATGGTATTTAGTGGATGCCCAGGACAAGGTTTTAGGGAGAACAGCATCCCGGGTTGCTCAAATACTTCTGGGGAAGGGAAAACCCCAGTTTACTCCCCATCTGGATCAGGGTGATTATGTGGTAGTGGTGAACTGCGACAAAGTGACCCTCAGCGGGAAGAAAGCCGGTCTGAAAATTTATTATCATTATTCCGGCTATCCCGGGGGGTTGAAGAAAGAGGTCTTCTCCAAAAAAATTAAGGAGAAACCAGAGGAGATATTCATCCAGGCAGTCAAAGGGATGCTGCCCCATAACAAGCTGGGTCGAAAAATCTTGTCCAAACTTTTCGTCTATAGAGGAGAGAAGCATCCACATCAAGCACAGAGACCTGAACCTATAAAGCTGTGAATTTTTAACTAAAAGAGATTGTAGGAGGTGAAATTTTTGGAGAAGAAAGTTTATATCGCTACAGGCAGAAGGAAAAATGCAGTTGCCCGGGTCAGGATAGTCGTTCCGGGAAAGGGGAAGAGAATGGTTAATGGAAAGGAGCTAAAAGTCTATCTTCAGAGGGAAGATTTGATCCAGCATGCTTTGAAGCCTTTGGAGGTAGCCAAGGTGGATGGTAAGATGGACGTGGTCTGTACGGCTGAGGGTGGCGGGATTACCGGGCAGGCTGGAGCTATTAGACTGGGGATTGCCAGGGCATTAGCCGGTTACGATGAGAATTTAAAAAAGCTTTTGAAAGAGCAGGGGCTTTTAACCCGCGACCCGCGGATGGTGGAAAGGAAGAAATACGGACAGATAAAAGCCCGCAAGAGGTTCCAGTATTCCAAGAGATAACAGAGTTTTAGGTGAGATTTTTTGTAGGGGCGGGTTTTAAACCTGCCCCTGCAGATGAAACATAGGGTTTATTCAAAAAAACCTGAATGAAAAATGCCCTCAAAGCCCATAAAACTTTCTAGCTTGAAATTTCTCCCTGTAACCCCCAGACGCTGGAATGACTTGGAAACCCTGTTCGGTGAAAGAGGTGCCTGTGGTGGGTGCTGGTGTATGTGGTGGAGGCTTAAAAGGGCGCAGTTCAATAGGCAGAAGGGCGAGGGGAACAGAAAAGCTATGAAAAAGATTGTGGAGTCAGGCGAAATTCCGGGCATTCTAGCATATTCTGATGGTCAGCCAATCGGCTGGTGTTCGGTTGCCCCAAGGGAAAGGTTTATTCTTCTGGAAAACTCCCGTATATTAAAAAGAATGGATAATAAACCGGTCTGGTCAGTGGTTTGTTTCTTTGTAGCAAAACCTTTCAGAATGAAAGAAGTTACCGTGAAATTGCTCAAAGCTGCCCTTGAGTTCGCCAGGAAGAAAGGTGCAAAGATATTGGAAGGCTATCCGGTCGAGCCGAAGAAAAGGAAAATGCCGGATGTTTTCCTCTATCACGGTCTGGCATCTGCTTTTCGCAAGGCGGGATTTAAGGAAGTTCTCAGGAGGTCCGAGACCAGGCCGATTATGAGATATTATATGAAATAAAGGGTGAAATTGACTATGCGGAAGATATTTTTCATTTTGCTGCTAATCCCTATTGCTCTTCTTGCCCAGGAGGTGAAAGAAGAGGATGTGTGGTCTCCCTTTAAGTTTTTCGTAGGCGAGTGGAGTGGTGGAGGTAAGGCGTGTCCGGGTGTTGCCGAGCTGAAAGCGGAGTTCAAGTTCGTGCTGGACGGGAAATATCTTCAGGTCAAGGGCAGGGCGGTATTTGAGCCCAAGGACAAAAATAAGAAAGGCGAGGTTCACGAGGATCTGGGTTATATCAGTTATGACCGCATGAGAAAAACTTTTGTGCTACGGCAATTCCATATAGAGGGATTTGTCAATCAGTATGTCCTGGACACCTTATCCTCGGATGAGAATAACTTTGTCTTCGTCTCTGAGAATATAGAGAACATCTCTTCCGGCTGGAGGGCAAGGTCGACCTATAAGATTCTTAATGAGAACAAATTTCAGCAGATCTTTGAGCTGGCTCAGCCCGGGAAAGAGTTCGAGGTATATTCCGAGAATAAACTTAGTCGGAAGTGATTCTTTTGAGTTAAACGCTTCTTAGATAGTTTGATTTTCTATTGAAGGCACGACTTTACAGAAAACGTTCAGGGATCCGGATTGAATGAGATCAGGTAGATCCAAAAAAGAAGGAAGGAGGATAAGATGAAAAACCCGGTTCCTCTTATTGCCAGGATTCTTTTGTGTCTGGTTTTTCTAAAGGCAGGCATAGGCAAGATTATGGATCCGGCTGGCACCATGCAGTATATGTCAGCCCATGGGATGCCACTGGTGGGCTTGTTTCTGGTGGGAGCTATAGTTTTTGAGATATTCGGCTCACTTTCGGTTTTGCTGGGATTCAAGGCCCGCATTGGCGCCGCACTGCTGGCTCTTTTTCTGGTCCCCACCACCTTGATCTTCCATACTGATTTTGCCAACCAGATGCAGATGGCAATGTTTTTGAAGAACCTGGCGATTATTGGCGGCTTATTGATGATCGCTTATTTCGGGCCAGGGCCCCTGAGTCTCGATCAAAAGGGCAAATGAAAAAACCAGGAGAGGAGTTTTAATACTATCAGAGCTGTTCTGATTGCACAGGTAAAATGACGACACACACCGGCTGATCTTTCAGGCGGTCTAAAGTATTCTTTAGCCCTGAAGGAGATGAGGCTGGTGGAGGAAAAAAACCAAACCAAAAAGGAGTGTGTAATGGCAGTTACCATTCAGAACCTTTTGGAGGCGGGGGTTCATTTCGGTCATCAGACCAGAAGATGGAACCCCAAGATGAAACCCTTTATCTTCACCGCCAGAAACGGGATCTACATCATCGATTTGCTGAAAACCCTTGGCTCTCTGGAGAAAGCCTGCCAGAAGGTAAGAGAAGCGGTGGAAGATGGGAAGCAGATTCTATTTGTGGGCACGAAAAAACAGGCAAAGGAAGTGGTGAAGGAGGAGGCTTTAAGATGCGGGATGCCAATGGTGACCGAGAGATGGCTGGGCGGTATGATGACCAACTTCCAGACCATACGCAGGAATATCAAACGGCTTAAGGACCTGGAAAGGATGAGGGAGGACGGGACCTTTGATAAGCTTACCAAAAAGGAAGCTCTGCACCTGCAGAGGGAGATAGATAAACTGGATAACATATTAGGCGGCATTAAGGATATGGTCAGGCTGCCGGACGCAATCTACGTGGTTGATGCCAAGAAGGAAAGGATTGCCGTAGCCGAGGCAAACAAGCTGAACATCCCGGTGATAGCGATAATAGATACAAACTCAGACCCGGATGTGATAGATTATCCTATAGCTGGGAATGACGATGCGGTTAAGTCGATAAAAGTGCTCACCCGCGAGATATCCAATGCCGTTTTGGAGGCTCAGCACAAGGTTATGGAGGAAAAGGGGGAGGAGAAAACCAAGGAGGAAGGATAAATGGAGATTGATTCGAAACAGGTCAAGGAGTTAAGGGATAAAACCGGGGCTCCTATGATGGACTGTAAAAGGGCTTTACAGAAGGCAAATGGGGATATGGAGAAGGCACTTGATTATCTCAGGGAGCAGGGTATTACCAAAGCCTCCCAGAAGGCTGGGAGGATAACCAGGGAAGGTCTGATTTACTCCTATATCCACCCGGGAGAAAAGTTAGGTGTGCTGATAGAGATAAACTGCGAGACCGATTTTGTTGCCCGGACAGATGATTTCAGGAACCTGGCTAAGGATATGGCTATGCAGGTTGCTGCCTCCAATCCTCTGTTTCTAAGAAAGGAGGATGTGCCTGCAGAGATACAGGAGAAAGAGAAGGAGATTTACAAAGCCCAGGCGTTGAAAGAGGGAAAACCGGAAAAGATTCTGGATAAGATAATCCAGGGGAAACTGGATAAGTACTATCAGGAGGTTTGCCTTTTGGAGCAGCCTTTTATCAAAGACGAAGACCGAACAGTCAAACAAAGGATCGACGAAACCATCGGGAAACTGGGAGAGAATATAACGGTTAAGAGATTCATAAGATTTAGATTGGGAGAGTAAGCAGGAGATTGATTTGCCGCTTTTGGTTAATAGCAAGTAGCAAAAGCACTTAAATGGTGAAGCCTATATATAAGAGAATTCTGCTTAAGCTGTCAGGCGAAGCCTTTCAGGGAAAAAGAGAATACGGGGTAGACTCTGAATTTCTTAAATTCATAGGCTCCGAGATCAAAAGCCTAAAAGATTTAGGTGCAGAGATCGGCATAGTTATCGGGGCGGGCAATATCTGTAGAGGCATTGCTTTGAGCTCCCAAGGCACAGACAGGGTCTCAGGCGATCATATGGGAATGCTGGCAACAGTGATAAACTCCTTAGCCCTGCAGGATGTCCTGGAGAAGATGAATATCAAGACCAGGGTGATGTCGGCAATTCATATGGATAGAGTGGCGGAGCCCTATATTCGCCGAAGGGCAATTCGACACCTGGAAAAAGGCAGGGTGGTGATTTTCGGCGCCGGCACGGGGAATCCCTTCTTCACCACGGATACCGCAGCGGCATTAAGGGCGAGCGAGATCGAGGCAGAGGTCATCCTCAAGGGAACTCGAGTTGACGGAGTCTACACCTCGGATCCGCTTAAAAATCCCAGGGCCAAAAAATTCGATAATATAAGCTACCTGGAGGTATTGAAGAGGAATCTCAAGGTGATGGATGCTACTGCTGTCTCCATGTGCAGGGAAAATAAAGTTCCCATTATAGTGTTTGATCTTTTGAAAAAAGGAAATCTAAAAAGGATAATCACAGGCGAGAGGATAGGAACAGCGGTTAAGTAACAAGCAGAAAAACGTTTTTCTTTAAGGTCTCTTAAATCAAGTAGCAGAAAGGAGAAGTATGACCAAGGAGATTTTTTCGCAGACAGAGGAAAAGATGAAAAAAACCGTAGAGGTTCTGCAGAGAGAACTTTCTTCCATCAGGACAGGAAAAGCCACCACTTCTCTTTTGGATGGGATAAAAGTCGAATATTACGGCTCGATAGTCCCCTTGAGCCAGGTTGCTACACTGAGTGTTCCGGATTATAAATTGATAGTCATCCAGCCCTGGGAGAAAAAGTTGATTCCTGAGATAGCCAAAGCCATTCAGAAATCGGACCTGGGATTAAACCCGCTTACCGATGCCAATGTGATTCGTCTGCCTATCCCTCCCTTGACCGAGGAAAGAAGACAGGATCTGGTTAAACATGTCAAGAAGATCATAGAGGATACAAAAGTCTCCCTGAGGAACATCCGGCGGGAAGCCAACGACGCGTTAAAGAAAAAAGAAAAAGGCAAGGAGATCTCCGAGGACGATTCAAGAAAGGGAATAGAACAGGTGCAGAAGATTTTGGATGAACATATCAAGGATGTGGATGAGCTGATGAAAAAAAAGGAAGCGGAGATAATGGAGGTATAGAAACATAATTACGGATGATGAATAAAGGATAACGGACAAAATCGCAGGATAGGGCTTTTAGCCTTGCGCGTGTGGATAAAGGGAAATAGAAAAAGGAAAATAAAAGGAAAATGGTGGATAATGAGTGATGTGGTCGTCGCTCATCTGACCCTGCGAAAAAAAGCATTTTTTGATAAATCAATCCCGTCCTTGGTAAGATGGTAAACATAGAAGAGGATTGATTCTGTTTTTGAGGGAAGAGCTTAATTGTCTAAGGAAGATCTAAAAGAGAAGATATTAAAAAAAGGAAACCTGCCCGGCCATATAGCTATCATAATGGATGGCAACGGGAGATGGGCAAAGAGAAGAGGTTTACCCCGGATAGCTGGCCACCGGGCTGGAGTGAAGACGGTGAAAAGAATTGTGGAAGCTGCAGCTGAGCTGAAACTCTCTTATCTTACACTTTTCACCTTTTCCACGGATAACTGGCAGAGGCCCAAAGAGGAGGTCTCTGCGATCATGAACTTGCTCTACCAGACCACCAAAAGGGAATTAAGCGAGCTGGAGAAAAATAACGTCAAGCTCATCGCTACGGGGAACATAGACGAGCTTTCCTCAAAAAAAAGGGAGATCTTGATAAGAGCTATAGACAGGACCGGGGACAATACCGGGCTGGTATTGAACTTAGCCCTGAACTATTCCGGAAGAAGCGAGATATTAGAGGCAGTAAAGAAAATCTCTCAGAGTGTCTCGGCCGGACTTCTGAGACCAGAGGATATCGATGAGAGCCTCTTCTCCTCCTATCTACATACCAGGAATCTGCCCGATCCCGACCTTTTAATCCGTACCTCTGGAGAGATGCGAATCTCCAATTTCATGCTCTGGCAGACCTCCTACACCGAGCTTTATGTCACCGATGTTTTATGGCCAGATTTTTCGGTTAACGACTTCTATCAGGCTATCTGGGCTTATCAGAATAGACAAAGAAGGTTTGGGAAAATACAATAGCAAATGACAGATAAAAAATGGAAGATAAAAGATTTTAAAAATGGCAGTTTATAAGAAATTTGAGGATTTACCTGTTTGGAAAAGCTCCAGAGAACTGACAACCAAGATTTACAAATTAACAAAAGATGAGAAATTTAGAAGGGATTTTGGGTTATGCGATCAAATTCGAAGGTCAGGTATTTCTATCTCCAGCAATATAGCGGAGGGGTTTGAAAGAGGTTCCAGAAAAGAATTTGTTCAATTCCTTTATAGGGCAAAAGGGTCAGCGGGAGAGTTCAGGAGCCAACTGTACACCGCTTACGATTTAGGGTATATCGACAAAACCAATCTGAAGGAATTATTAACTCAGGTGGTGAGCCTTTCTAAACAGCTTTCAGCTTTTATTGCTTCAATCAGGGGAAAAATTAAATAATGTTTAATTTTTTATCTGTCATCTGTCATTTGTCATTTTTTTCAATGAGTAACTTATTAACTCGTATTATAATCGCAATAATCTTCATCCCCTTTATTCTATTCATCTCTTATACGGGGGGGATTCCTTTTATGAGCTTTGTAAACCTGCTGATTTTCCTAGGATTATGTGAGTTCTCCTTTATTTTAAGACACAGAGATATCTATATCTCTCAAATCGTTTTAGTCCTCTTCGGACTTGCAATTGGGATTTCGGCCTACTTTTTCGGAGAGAAGTTCTTTCTGATGATCCTTCTCCTAGGCGTTTTTATTCCCGGTCTAATTCAACTGATTCGAAATAAAGTCGATTACTCGATAGAAAACCTCTCCTCATTTTTATTTGGGTTGATCTATGTGGCAGTTTTCTTCTCATTTATGATTTTAATCCGGGAGCTTCCTAAAAATATAGGCTTGGATTATCAGCTCGGAGGTTTATGGGTTATTTTTCTTTTTCTGTCTCTCTGGCTTTCCGACACCCTGGCTTATTTTGTGGGAGCACCTCTGGGAAAGCATAAGATTTTACCCCTGATCAGCCCCAAGAAAAGCTGGGAAGGTTCTGCAGGAGGAATAGCCGGAGCAGTTGTTTCAGCTTTTTTGGCAAAGGGTATTTTCTTGAAGGACATTCAGCTGATTCATTTGCTGATTTTATCGATACTGGTAAGTGTTTCCGGACAGGTGGGCGATTTCGTGGAATCCTCGTTTAAACGCTCAGCCAACCTGAAGGATTCATCCAACATAATTCCCGGACACGGAGGGATTTTGGACCGATTCGACAGTCTGCTTTTCTCAGCACCTCTGGTTTACTTTTATCTCAGATTTATTTTGTACAGGTAAATATTAGAGGATACAACTATAGAGTATATAGAAATAATTCTCCAATTATCCTTTTACTATTTTCAAGATTTTTCTCTTGCCTAATTCGATATCAGTCTATAATGTAGTATATCTATGATTAGATATCTCGATTATCTTTTTGTCCTGCGGCCGGTGCTTATGGTTCCGGTCTGGACGGTTCTACTTCTGGGTCATCATCAGGGCTCAAGATATGCTTACCTGGATGAATCCCTGTTTTGGCTATTCATACTTTCCACTCTTTTTATGGGAGGGGTATATCTACAAAATCAGATCCACGATTTGGAGACCGACCGCAAGAATAAGAAGCTTTTCTTTTTGGCTGAAGGATATATTCCCTTAGAGAATGCGAAAAAATTAACTTTCATCTTATACCTTTTCAGCATCGTGCCAGCCTACTTTTTATCTTTAACCATAGGCATAATCTTTACGCTGGGATTTCTTTTCAGCTTTTTCTATTCCTCTCCACCCTTTTCATGGAAGAACAAGCCTTACCAGGGTTTTTTGGCAAACCTTTTCACTCATGGGTCTCTGGTATTCATAGCAGGTTTCTGCGCCCGGTCGAATTTCTCTTTAAAAGTCGTCTTGTTATCTCTTCCTTATGCTCTGGCAGTGGGAGCAGTTTATATCAATACAACTCTGCCGGATATAGAAGGGGATAGGAGTATGGGGAAAATCACCTGGGGGGTCAAATTCGGGGTTTTCTATTCCATCCTGTTTTCGACTCTTCTGGTTTTTCTTTCCCTGATCACAGCTTTGGTCTTCTTGGATTTGCCTTTTCTTTTTTCTGCTCTACTCTCTTTCCCCTTTTATATCCTGGCACTTTTGACCCAGGAGGTGGATAAAAGCGTTTTAGCCAGCAAGGTGTCCCTACTTCTTCTATCGCTGGCAGCGGGTTATTTTTACTCCTGGTATCTGATAATTTTGATCTTGGGTTACTTAGGAACCAGATTATACTATAAGCAAAGATTCAGCCTGGAGTATCCGTCTATTTTTTGAGTGGCAAAATGTAGTGGTTGATTTCGGTCGTAGGGCGAGGCTCCGCCCTGGCAATTTGACTTGAGAGGAAAGATGCAAAAGGAAGCTTTATATTACGAGAAATTAGAAGATAAAAAAGTTCGCTGTCATCTTTGCCCCTGGGAATGCCTGTTGACCGAAGGGAAATCGGGGATCTGTCGGGGGAAGAGAAATTTAGAGGGCAATCTCTATGCTGTAAATTACGCCAAAGCTGTTTCCATTGCCATTGACCCCATCGAAAAAAAACCACTGTATCATTTCCATCCGGGCACGGAGATTTTATCCACCGGACCCAATAGCTGCAATCTGAAATGTGATCACTGCCAGAACTGGTCTATCTCTCAGGTAGAATCCCCCACCGAACTGGTCACTCCGGAGAACTTAGTTTCCCTGGCTTTAAAATATAATTCATTGGGAATTGCCTATACTTATACCGAGCCTCTGATGTGGTATGAGTATCTCCTGGATAGTGCCAGGCTTGCCCGAAGCAAAAACTTATTCAATGTTCTGGTAACCAATGGATATATCAACCCTACTCCCCTGCTTGAGCTTTTACCTTTGATTGATGCCCTGAACATTGACGTTAAGGCGATGAATCAGGATTTCTATAAGAAGGTTTGTAAAGGGAAATTGGATGTGGTTTTGAGAACGGTGGAGCTTTGTGTTGAAAAGAAACTTCACGTGGAACTGACCTATCTTATAATAACCGGACTTAACGATTCAGACAAAGAGTTGAGTGAATTTGTAAGTTGGGTTGCTGGTTTGAATCCACTTATTCCGGTTCATTTCTCCAGATATTTTCCAGTCTATAAATCCAGTTTTCCTCCAACGCCGATAGAGACCCTTAGGAGAGCGTTCAAAATCGCCAAAGGGAAATTGTCATACGTTTATGTGGGGAATGCCTACATACCGGGAACCTCAAATACCTTTTGCCCGAAGTGCCGTAGGGTTTTGATATCCAGAAGCGGCTACTCAGTTGATACCTCAGGGATAGAGAATAAGAAATGCAAGAGTTGTAAAGCTCCAGTTGATGTTGTAGTGACAGATGAAAGATGACGAAAAGATAATGGCTCAAAGGTTCAAATGTTCGATGGGAAAAATCAGGAATTCAAAATTGCGGCAATCGCTAAAAAATATTGACAAAAGGTTTTATGAGCCTTATTATGAAATTGAGTTTATCTCAAGGATTAGGCAAAGAGTAAAGGAGGATCAGGATGACAGATATATTTGAGAAAACCCTGTTAGCGGGGTTGGGCCTTTTCGATTTGACCAAGGAGAAAGCCGAGAAAGTGGTAAACGAGCTGATCAAGAGGGGAGAACTTTCCCAATCGGATAAGGCCAAAGCGGTGAAGGAAATAATAAAAGGGCATGAGGAGAGGACTAAAAAGCTCAAGGAGAAAATTGATCAGCATATCGATAAATCCATGAAGAAGCTCAAGGTCATTACCCGGGACCAGCTTGAGGAGCTGAACAGGAAAATCGAGAAGCTTTCCAAGACAATCGAGAAGTTAGAGGGAAAGCTGGAGAAGAAATGAACAATTAGTGCTGGATAACTCATTTTAGGATAAGACCCCTGCGGGGACAGAACAGTGTTCTGTCCCCGTTTTTTTAGGGCTGTACAGGCTCAGATACAAAATGGAGATAAATAATTTCTTTTATCTGCCGATTAAATATTAAAGGCAAATATGGAAAAACTTTTTGAAGATAAGATACGGGATTTAGACAGAAAAGATTGGCGTCTGTGGGCGTTGATCTCAGTAGTCTTCCTTCTGTTCGTCATTTTCATAACCTCACTGGTCTTCTACTCTGATATCCGGGAATTTTATGAGGCGGAGATGGGAGGTTACTCTTTTAATCTCCTTTTCATAGGATTTTTAGGACTCTCGCTTTTATTTTTAGCCTATATCATCACCCAGGGGGTCTCCCTGAGAGGACTGCGGACTAAGCTGATAGAGGAAAGAGCCACGGCTGATGCTCTGGGAAGACAGTTTCAGGAGTTGAAAGACTTATTCAGGGTCAGCTGCGGAATCAACAGCAAAATCGATTTGACCGCGATCCTGGACACTATCACCAAAGATATAGTCCTGTGCCTGAAAGCAGACCAGTCCTCCTTGATGTTTTACAACCCGAACACCAACAAATTGGAATGCGTCTCCGCTTACGGTCTGGATAGTGACAAGATCAAAGGCAGGGAATTAGAATTAGGTCAAAGCATTACCGGCTGGGTGGTGAAAAACAATCAGGCGCTTCTATTGCAGGATGATGTCGATCCCACAAAGTATAATGGATATGTGGAGAAAGACAGAAATATAACCTCGGCCCTGTGCATCCCCCTGCGAGCCAATGGGCTGATCAAAGGGGTATTGAACGTTAATCTGATAGACCGCCAGAGAAGATTTAACGAGACCCATCTTGAGCTACTATCTATTTTTGCCGGGACCGCAGGCATCGCTATAGAGAAAGCCTCCCTTCACCAGGAGCTCAAGGAGAGGATGAATCAGCTTATCGAGACTGAAAAATTCAAGGCAGTGGGGAAGCTGATTAGTGCCCTGATGCACGATTTCAATAACTTCCTATCTATAATAATCGGGCGAGCGCAGCTATTATCCGTTCAGACCAGGGATTCGAATCTCTCCAAGCATATCGAGGCGATAATAAAGGTATCTACCCAGGCAGCCGATATCATCCAGCGCCTGAATCAATTCGGCATACCCATTCCGGAAAAGGAGTTTACCAATCTGGGTCTGAACCAGGTGGTTAACGAGGCGGTAGAGCTAACCAAGCCCAAATGGAATGACTGGTCTAAGCTCAAGGGGGTGAAGATAAAGATAGAGAAAGATCTTCCTTCGGTTCCTCCTCTATTCGGCAATGCGGCTGATTTAAGAGAGGTAATTATAAATATGATCCTGAATTCCATCGATGCCCTGCCCAAAGGGGGAGTGATTTCTTTCCGCACCTGGGAGGAGGAGGAAAACATATTTTTATCCATAAGGGATAACGGACAGGGTATGAATGAGGAGGTCAAGGCAAAGCTCTTTGACCCCTTCTTCAGCACAAAACAGGAAAAGGGTAATGGTCTAGGAATGACAGTGGCGCAAAGTATAATACTTCAGCATCATGGCAAAATAGGAGTTGAAAGTGAACCAGGCAAGGGGAGTACCTTTATTATCAAATTTCCGGTTTCCAAAGTCAGGCAAAAGGAAAAGCCAGCTGAGCTAGAGTTATCCAAGCGTAAAATCAAGGTTCTTTTAATCGAGGATGATGGGGACCTTCAGGGGGTCCTGGTAGAGATGCTCTCTCAGGAAGGGCATGAGGTTAAGGTTGCCTGCAGTGGAACCGAAGGGATTTCACTGCTGAAGGTAGAGAAGTACGATATCATAATAACTGACCTTGGTATATCCGGGATGACCGGCTGGGATTTTGCAGCTCAGGCCAAGGAGATCAGCTCGAAAATACCAATCATCTTAGTCAGCGGCTGGGGAGAGCAGATGCTGACTAAAGATGCCAAAGACCTGGGGGTGGAAGTGGTTTTGTCCAAACCGATAAAAAGAGAGAACTTAAAGGGAGCTATAGTACAGGCTTTGAAACTCAAGCCCAGAAGAAAAGAGCCTGAGGAGCAGCCCTCCAGGGAAAAGAGCTTTGTCCGCGCTTTATAAACTTTCAAGATTTCGCTTACCTCTCAAATTAGATTCCCGCGACTACACACAATACTTTTAAGTAAACAAATCTCTTTTTTGAGTTTGCTTAAAAAAATCACTTGACCTTTTCTATTTTTTGCCGTAATATATTATGAGCATATGCTCATAACTAAAAACTGGAGTTTTTATGCCAAGACCGAGAAGATGCCGCTGGATAGAGGCCGAACCTAATTCCTCCTACTTCAAACCCCGGGGAATCCCACTGGCTTATCTGGAGGAAGTGGTTTTAACTGTAGATGAGCATGAAGCTCTGCGTCTGGCTGACTTTATGGATTTGGAGCAGGAAGAGGCGGCAAAGAAGATGAAAATATCCAGGCAGACCTTTGGGCGGATGTTAGCTTCTGCACGGAAGAAGATTGCTGATGCCATTATCAATGCTAAGGCTATAAGAATAGAGGGAGGAGATTTTGTTATGGTTGGAGGTGTGCTTAGATGCGGTGAGTGTAACTATCTTTGGCAGCTTCCAGAACCCGCCCCGGAATCTATCGTCTGCCCCTCATGCGGGAGTCCCAATTTGTATCCGGCAGATAGATATTTTAACCGCGGTTGGAGAAGAGGGAGGGGGGGGTGTGGTAGGGGCAGAAGACGAGGCGGAGGCTTTGGTTAAGGAAGACAATATAAGAATTGGTGATTAAGAAAGGCAAAACTATGGAACAAGCACGGCAGACAGAGGTGAAAGAGAATATTCTAAATGTGAAGCACAAGATACTGGTGATGAGTAATAAAGGAGGCGTGGGCAAGAGCACAGTTGCGGTCAATTTAGCTTTTGGGTTAGCTCAAAGACGTTTTGAGACAGGACTTTTAGATATTGACATCCACGGTCCCTCTATTCCTAAATTGCTTAACCTGGAGGAGATGCCCCTAATAGGAGATGGGAGAAAGATTCGGCCTGTCAGTTATACTGCTTATTTAAAGGTGGTGTCTATGGGGTTCA
The DNA here is from genome assembly GCA_964511075.1 of uncultured Ignavibacteria bacterium. Taxonomy (GTDB): domain Bacteria; phylum Zixibacteria; class MSB-5A5; order MSB-5A5; family RBG-16-43-9; genus CAZEDM01. The sequence goes on along the minus strand of CAZEDM010000014.1, from coordinate 24,543 downwards.
TCTTGGGCGATAAAGAAAGTCCAGTGATTTGGCGTGGACCTATAAAGATGAAAGCTATCCAGCAGTTCTTAGAGGATGTGGAATGGGGGAGCTTAGACTTCCTGATAATAGATTCTCCGCCAGGAACTGGGGACGAGCCGTTGTCCATAATTCAATTGATTAAGAACTTAGACGGCGTCGTCATTGTTACTACTCCTCAGGAGGTGGCTTTACTGGACTCACGCAAGGCAGTCAATTTCGCTAAAAAACTGAAGGCTCCGGTTATGGGCATCATCGAAAATATGAGCGGTCTGATCTGTCCTCATTGCGATAAGAGAATAGACCTTTTCAAAACCGGTGGTGGGGAGAAGACAGCTGCGCAGATGGAAGTTCCATTTTTAGGCAGGATCCCTCTAGAGCCGGATATTGTTACCTCAGGGGATGAAGGGAGACCGTTTATTCGGGGAAAAACAGATTCACCAGCCTTCAAAGTTTTCGAGCAGATGGTTGAGCAAATAATAGAGAGTTTAAAACCCAAAACTATGTTTGAAAGGAGGTGACTGAGATGCCAGGAGGTGACAGAACTGGTCCTCTTGGATGGGGACCCATGACAGGTCGAGGAGCCGGCTATTGCGCTGGTTATCCAGTTCCAGGATACCTTAATCCTGTCCCTGCTCGAGGTTGGTTTGGAGTAGGTAGGGGCGGTTTTCCTCGGGGAGGCGGAAGAGGTCGTGCCTTTGGTGGTGGTCGTGGATGGTGGTGGAGAAGTGGATTCTATGGGTATCCACCCTACGCACCAGAGTATCCACCTTATCCTATGGCTTATCCACCAGCTTATCAAAAGCCTACGGCGGAAGAGGAAAAGGAGATGCTGCAGGAGGAACTCAGGAATCTGGAAGAAGAGATCGGGGAGATCAGGAGCCGTCTGACAGAGCTGGAAAAGGAGGAGCCGAAGAAGAAGTAGAATAAAGGGAGGGAGAAAAATCTGTTTTTCCCTCCCTCATAAAATCAAGGAAAGGAGATATCTTGAAAGTCGCCATAACATCCCAGGGAGATAATCTGAATGCCCAGGTTGACACGCGTTTCGGGAGATGCGCTTATTTCGTAATCGTCGATCTGGAAGAAAGAAAGATCGAGGCTGTTCCCAATCCAGCTTCAGACGCTACGGGAGGTGCTGGTCCCCAAGCCGCTCAAACCATTGCTGACAAAGGCGTGGGTGCAGTGATAACCGGTAATGTGGGACCCAATGCTTTTCAAACGCTAAGAGCTGCAAACATAAAGATATATCAGGGTGCTTTCGGAACCGTTCAGGAGACCTTGTCAAAATACGAGATAGACGAACTGAAGGAACTGTCCAATTCTTCTGTGCAGGGTCACTTTGGGCTCAGACAGGACAAGGGGAAATAGAATAAGGAGCAAAAAACATGAAGATAGCAATTTCGACTGAGGGTGAATATGTATCTCCCCATTTCGGGCGCTGCCCTTGCTTCACTATCGTGGAAATGGAGGAAGGGAAAGTATTAAGCCAGGAAACAGTTAACAATCCCGGACATGCACCTGCCTTCCTGCCCCGGTTTCTCTCCGAGAAGGGTATAAATTGCATCATAGCTGGTGGTATGGGCAAACGTGCAGAGGAACTTTTTTCCGAACAAGGTATTGAGACGATAGTTGGTGTAAGCGGACGAATAGATGAAGTAGTAGATAAATTTACTAAAGGGCTGCTCAAAGGCGGAGAAAGCCTGTGTAAACCCGGAGCAGGACGAGGCTATGGGATAGAAAAAAACCAGTGCGATCACCCTGAGGGACATGAAGATCATACCCCTTAGAGCATTTTGACTTATCAACATTTTCAAAGTAGTCGGTGTTTTTATCTATTTAGAAAAACTCAGGCTGGATAAAGAGATGCCAAGAAGAAGAGATGGTACAAGCAAAGTATGGCATTGGCTGAGGCAAGGAAGCATGCTCTCATCTCATTACCGACCTTCTTTTGCTCTATTTCTCTGGGGAGAAAGAGAAAAGCTGAATGTCTTAAGAACCAGACTGCAGGTTCTTCATCAGCGCGTGGAAAGAATCAAGTGGAAAATGGGCGAGCAGAGACCTGTCGAAGATCAGGGGGTTTCGGCGGTTGTGGATAAAGAGGAATGTACGGGCTGTGGGCTTTGTTATGGAGTTTGTCCGACAGGTGCAATTTCAGTTGATCGGATTGCCCAAATTGACAGCAGAAAATGTATAGCTTGCCTAGCCTGTGTGAACTGTTGTTCCCAAGGGGCAATAGCTATTAAATATCCCGATGAATGGAGAAATTTTCATTCAAGAAATTAACCAGGCAAAAATGCAGGTGATCTCTTTTTCATCCAGAGTGCTGTCGTTCTTACCGGAGATTGCTTTCTTACGAGGTGAGGAAGCTAAAAAAGGCGGCTAACAGTTTATTTGGCGAGGTGAACCTGGTGATTGAGATTAAAAGGAACTCAGGAAATAAATTTTTAACCTTTTATCTATGGAGGTAGAAGATGCCGAGAGGTGATGGAACAGGGCCAACAGGTCAGGGTCCAGGGACTGGAAGAGGTATGGGGATGGGACGGGGTCAAGGTAGGGGACGTATGGGAGGTAATCGTCCCGGAGCAGGAGTGGGTGGTAGTTGTATATGCCCTTCCTGCGGAACGAAAGTCACTCATCAAAGAGGAGTCCCCTGCTACCAGGTGAATTGTCCTAAATGCAACACCCCGATGACCAGAGAGTGAAAAAATTATCCTCCGCCCTGTTAATGAGAAATCAGTTGTGGTTTGATTTAGAAAGATTCCCGGTTGAACAGGAGGTAATCAGATGCCAATCTATTCTTACAAATGTGAAGATTGTGGTGAGGAGTTTGATCTTTTGGTGGGAGTCACGTCAGATTCGGAAAAATTGATATGCAAAAAATGTAGCAGCAAAAACCTTAAAAGAATATATTCTGCCTTCGGAGTACGAAAGAACGCTTCGAGCAATAGTTCTGCATGTGCAGGTCCAGTCTGACCTACAACAAGATAAAGGGATTGGTTCAATCCCTGAGGAGTTATAAGATGCCCATATATGAGTATAAGTGCCAGGAGTGCGGCAGAACAGCAGAAATCCTGCATATGAGCCAAAAACAATCCAAATCGATTGCCTGTCCTCACTGCGGCTCGACCAAGATGCAGAAGCTTCTCTCCATGCCTGCAGCCATTACGATTAAAGGTTCCAATGCTCAGGGCACCACCTGCTGTGGAAGAGAGGAGAGATGCGATGCTCCTCCCTGCTCCTCAGATGGAATATGTAAGAGAGATTAGGTTGTGAGCTGAGGAAGCGAAAATGCAGTATGTGGTAAAGAGTCTTTGCTTAATGACGATCCTTTTAAATTCACATTCCGGAAACATGCTAAAGCAGATGAAGCCTGTAATCATCCGGATCGTCTATGATAATAATCCGTATGATTCTCATCTTAAGCCGGAATGGGGATTCTCATGTTTTATTCAAGGAACGGAGAAGACAATCCTCTTTGACACAGGTGGGAATGGGGCTACTTTGCTTTCCAATATGGAAAAACTGAAAATCAGGCCTGAACAGGTAGATCTGATCTTTCTTTCCCATAATCATAGTGATCACACCGGCGGTCTTATAGAATTTTTGAAGAATAACAACGAGGTGAAAGTTTTCCTTCCGCAATCATTTCCTTCCAGATTCAAAAAGGACATAGAGAATTCCGGTGCTCGATATATCGAAGTCAAAGAACCAATTGAGAACTGCAAGGATGTTTTTTCAACCGGCGAGCTGGGATTTTCCATCAAGGAGCAGTCACTGCTGATTAAGACGGGAAAAGGATTAGTGGTCATCACTGGCTGTGCACATCCGGGAATAGTTGAAATCGTCAGGAGAGCCAAAAAGCTCCTGAGTGAAGATATCTATTTGATCTTGGGCGGATTTCATCTGCTGAACAGTTCAGAGAAAGAAATAAAAGAGACTGTGCTCGAGTTTGAAAAGTTGGGAGTTAAAAAGGTTGCTCCCTGCCATTGTAGTGGGGAACTTTGCCAAAATATTTTTGAGGAAGTGTGTAAACTAAATTTCATAAAATTAGGCGTAGGTGGAAAGGTGAAGATAGAATGATCATCTCGGTTGCCAGCGGCAAGGGTGGAACTGGAAAAACCATCATAGCCACGAGCCTGGCACTTCTTTTATCTCAGGAGAAGAAACTTGAGGTTCAATTCCTGGATTGTGATGTGGAGGAGCCAAATGGCCATATCTTCTTGAAACCTCAAATTGACGATAATCAGCCGGTGAGCATTCCCGTTCCGCAGGTTGATAGGACTAAATGCAACTTCTGTGGTGAATGTTCAAAAGTATGTCAATATCACGCCATAGTTGTGGTGAACAAGGAGGTTTTACTCTTCCCCGAGCTCTGTCATGGATGTGGTGGCTGCACCCTTTTCTGTCCGGAGAATGCAATGGTCGAGGTAAAAAGGGAAATAGGTGTGATAGAGGAGGGAAAAGCTGAGGGTATTAGATTTATCCATGGCCGTCTCAATATTGGCGAACCCATGGCAACCCCTTTGATAAGGGCTGTTAAAAAGAGAATTGATTCTGGTGGAGTTACCATTATCGATGTCCCCCCTGGAACCTCCTGTCCGGTAATCGAGGCAGTTCAGGGAAGTGATCTCTGTATACTGGTAACCGAGCCAACTCCTTTTGGTTTGAACGATCTCAAGTTAGCAGTAGAAGTAGTGAGGAAGCTGGGTGTAAATCACGGGGTAATAATCAACCGGGCTGGTATAGGCGATGGCATGGTAAAAGATTATTGTGAAAAAGAGGGAGTGCCCATAATGGCTCAGATACCCTATGATAGAGAAATTGCAGTGCTTTACTCTTATGGTATTCCCTTATGGATAAATGGGGAGCGTTACCGAAAGATCTTTCGAAATTTATGGGATATTATTTCGCAAAAAGCCAGAAGGATTTAAGTTACTTATTGCCCCTACTTCAGGGGATGGCTTTCTATTTCCGGTCATAATAGCCGCACTTTGAATGCAGGAGTTAAAAAGAGATGGGATTTTTAAGGAACTTATTCCACAGGCCACCAAAACCTGGCAAGCCTCGTTCTGTAACGGATCAATTCTTTCGAGAGAAAGTGCTTGAGTCTGATATGCCGGTGGTAGTGGATTTCTGGTCACCTCGATGTCCACCCTGTCAGGTTATGGGAGGACTTTTGGATGAGATTGGTCCGGATTATGCGGGACGGGTGCACATCTTTAAATTGAACGTGGATCAGAATCCCAAAACTGCCACGCAATATCGAGTGCAAAGCATCCCTACGGTAATCTTATTCAAGAAGGGAAGACCCGTGGATCGGATCGTGGGGCTTTTGCCCTTGAACCCTTTGCGAGCGAAACTGGACAGCCTTGCCCGGTCAGACCGTTAGTTATGTCTTTATGATATTGAATAATCTGTTCGGAGTCAAGCGGATGTAGATAAAAGATGAAGCAAATAACTCTAATTAGTGGTAAAGGTGGGACGGGCAAAACAGTAATCACTGCCTCTTTTGCGGCTTTGGCCAAAAATAAGGTCATGGCAGATTGTGATGTGGATGCTGCCGATCTTCACCTTCTACTCCATCCCAGGATAAAAGAAACCCACGAATTTAAAGGTGGAAGCAAAGCCATATTAAATTTAGATTTATGCACAAATTGTGGTAAATGCCTTGAGGTGTGTCGATTCAGTGCCATCAGGCAAGAGAGAAAAAAGAACTCGGAAGGAGAAAATCAAATAACAATTGATCCTCTTTCCTGCGAGGGTTGTGGAGTGTGTGTACTCATCTGCCCAGTTGAGGCCATTCAGATGAAGGAGGACCTTTCAGGCGAATGGTATCTTTCGGATACAAAATATGGACCGATGGTTCATGCTAAGCTGGGGATCGCGGAGGAAAATTCAGGTAAACTGGTAAATCTGGTAAGACAGAACGCCAGATTAACAGCCAATAGAGGTAATTTAGGATTGGTGATAGTAGATGGCCCTCCAGGTGTTGGCTGTCCGGTCATAGCTTCGGTGACAGGAGTTGATCTGGTGGTGGTAGTTACCGAGCCAACCCTCTCAGCTATGTCCGATTTAGAAAGGGTGTTAAGGTTAACCAATCATTTCAAGATATCAACTGTGGTTGTAATCAATAAATTTGACATCAATTTGGAAAACACCGATAAGATCACAAAATTCTGCCAGAGAGAAAAGATTGAAATTGCAGGAAGAATTCCTTTTGACAACGCCTTTACCCGAGCTATGGTCGAAGGGAAAATCATTCTTGAATATACGGATTCCAATCTGGTAAAAGAGATCAAGGAAATTTGGCAGAATATTTACGCCAGGATTGAAATATGAGAAAGATGATCTACGGGCCTGTCCCATCCAGGAGACTAGGGCTCTCCTTAGGCGTGGATATTATCCCTTTTAAAACCTGTAGTTATGACTGCATATACTGTCAGCTGGGAAGAACTACTGAGCAAACTTTAGAAAGGAGGTCTTATGTAACAATCTCTTCCTTGATAAATCAACTAAAGGAGGTGCTCGAGCTAAATAAGGGCATAGATTATATAACCTTCTCTGGATCAGGCGAGCCAACTCTTAATCAGGATATCGGAGAGATAATAAGAAAGGTAAAGGAGCTCACCTGTATTCCAGTGGCAGTCCTTACGAACGGTTCCTTGCTCTGGGAGGAAAGGGTAAGGAAAGATTTGAGTTACGCCGATCTGGTCGTTCCCTCCTTGGATGCTGTTTCAGAGGAGGTGTTCCATAGGGTTAATCGTCCGGCAAGTGGCTTGAGTATCAAAAAGGTTCTACGTGGGCTTAAAAACTTTACCCGGGGCTTTAAGGGAAAGGCCCACCTTGAGGTGATGTTGGTAAAGGAGATGAATGATTCTGAAGAGGAGATGGTAAAGATCAATCGATTTCTCAAGGGTTTGAGAGTTCATAAAGTTGAACTCAATACCGTGGTCAGACCACCAGGTGAATCAGGTGCAAAGGCTTTGAATAACGAGGAGTTGATCAGGATCAAAGATCTCTTTGATCCCGGAGTCAAAGTCGAGTTGATATCAGACTTCAGAAAAGAATCAAGTAGACCTTATCACAGAGACCTGGAGAAGGCTATAATTGAGCTTCTGAGCAGGAGACCCGTACGGAGAGAAGAGATGGCAGCTTGTTTAGGGGTTCATCTAAATGAGATTATGAAATCTCTCCATAATCTGGAAAGGAGAAAGATTATTCATAGAAAAGAGGAGGGAGAAAGGAAAGAGGTCTATTTCATAATTGTTGGTAGTGGCCAAGGCATAAAAGATTAAGTCGTGAGGTCATCAGAGAGATCAAAACAGTTAAACAAAAGCAGGAGGAGGGTGATGAAAAAGCGCCAATGGTTCATAATAGGCATTGCTTTATTTTTGGCTATGCTGGGATTATGTTTCTACGTTAACGCCCAAAAAGCCACTGAGAAACAAGAATTCTTTCACTCCAGCTTACACTATACCAGCCAGGGGATGAGTTACTGGTATCAAAAAGAAAGTGGGGGACTTGAAAATATAACCAGTATTCCTTACGACGAATTAAGTTGCAAAAACTGTCATACAGCCAATTGTGACCCTTGTCATGGAATAGAGAAAGAAGGAAAGTTATATTACTCAACTATGCAGGCTGACAATCAAGAATTATGTCTAAACTGTCATAGCCGTCAGAACTTTATGCTTTATAAAATCGACCAACCACGTAATGAGTTGGATTTGCATTTCGCAAAAGGAATGGAGTGTATGGATTGCCATACTGCGATGGAGATACATGGAGATGGGAGAGCCTACACCTCGATGTTGGAGCCGGGAGCTATGGAGATAAAGTGTGAAAAATGTCACCAGGAGACGCCCTCCACTCTTTCGCATACAGTTCATAAAGATAAACTGGAGTGTTCTGCCTGTCATACACGCAGGGTAGTGACCTGTTATAACTGTCATTTTGATACTCAGGTGAAAGAGGATAAGAAGATATCGGTTCCGCTCACCGACTGGGTTTTTCTGATTAACCGCCAAGGGAAGGTAACCAGTGCCAATTTTCAATCTCTGGTCTATGAAGGAAAAACCTTTGTTGCTTTTGCACCTTTTTTTTCGCATTCTGTGATGAAAGAGGGTAGAAAATGTGATGAATGTCACGGAACAGAGATCGTGAAGAAAATGGATAAGCAGAGGTTGAAACTCACCTGGTTTGAAGATGGAAAGGTTAAATCAGTTAAGGGAGTTATCCCCATAGTGGAGGATAAACTTGAATTTCTCTTCCTGGACTATCAGGACGGTCAGTGGGTCCCCCTATTGGAGGCTCCCGCTCCCATGATTCAGTTTACCCCTTATGGGCAGCCGATGACCCAAGAACAATTAAGGAGTATGTTGAAAAACAAATAGTTTTGAGAGAGAGCAGTTTTACAAAGAGGTAGACAATGACGTAAGCCTCAACACTTAAGAGGCAGGATAAAGCTCATTCTTGAGTATATCTTTTCTTCTCACAATCTATACCGGTTTGATATGGTGAACAATCAAGCAAACCTCGACCAAAGAAACAGCCGAACTATTAACAGAATGTCAACACGTGTTTGTAAGGAGTTGAAATGGATTCAAAGATGAAGATTGGAATAATCATCTGCGATCGCTACCGCCGCTGTGCGGGCGGGAAGTGTCTCCGAGCGGTGAGGAATAGGGAAGGGGCTTTCAGCATATACGCAGATACAGATGTAGAATTGGTTGGTTTTACGACTTGCGATGGCTGTCCTGGTGGCAACATTGAATATGCGGGCGAAGAGATGGTGAAGAATGGCGCAGAGGTTATTCATTTAGCTACTGGCATGGTCGTGGGATATCCTCCCTGTCCCTATATCGATACATTCAAATCCTTTCTTGAAAAACGCTACGGGGTCAAGGTGGTGGTGGGCACGCACCCTATACCGAAAAAGTATCTTGATATGCACACTTATCTTGGGACCTGGGAAAGCTCAATTTGGAAGTCACTCATCGCTCCGATCATGGCTGATGAGCGAACCCGTGCAGGTTACGATTAAGAATAGCCACTTAACCCCTGTTTAGCGTTTTGATGAGTTGCTGAGTTTGGTTGAGCAGGCTTCAGGTATGAATTCATCGTTTTCTGGTTGGCTAACCAACGAATACAGCGAACGGCCTACAGCCACAGCTGATCCGTTGCATTAGCCCATCTGTCAATGAACAAAGGAGTAAAAAGATGCCCAAATGCCGTAAACGTCTCCTGCTTTGGCTTCTGCTGGCAGGTGTATCCATTGTTGGCGGGATAGCCATAGACTTGGTTTTAAGGACCACGTCTTTCCCTATTCTTGTGCGCTTCTTGGGTTTTGTTGGCATGCTGGTGGCTCATTTTCCGCTAAAGAGAACAGGGAAGGTGCTCAGTCTTTTGGGAGAGCCTAAAGAATGGGGATATACGACCCGCTTGGTCACTACAGATATCTATCGGTGTCTGAGGCACCCACACCACGTATTTGTAGGTGTTTTCATGACTTGTCTCGGCTTACTCATCGGGCATGTGTGGTCGTTTCTGCTTATTACCATTAGTCAATGGGTTTGGGTTATTGGGTTCCTGTTTCTGGTGGAAGAAAAGGAACTAGTAGAAAAGTTTGGAGAGCAATATAAGGCATATCGTCAACGGGTACCTATGTTTTTCCCAAACCCGCTCTGTATTCTCAGAGTTCTCTCTAAATCCATTGAGGTGCCGAAGGGTTAGTGTTTTATCATAGCAATACATCGCTATGCGGATGTCAAGTTGCAGGTGCAATATCACTCAAGATAAATGGAGACCCAAATTGTAATTAGAACAATTAAGAGTTTAGATATAATGGCTTTTAGAGATACTTTGTTGCTTATGGGTCTCTTTATTCTTTTCATTTTACCGGTAATAAAGTTGCTCTACAAAAAGTTTAAATGAACAATAGGGACAGCCAATGCGAGAAATTGAATCATTTGAAAAATATGCGAACAAATATGACGACTGGTACGAGAGTGGTTTTGGGAAATACGCCAGCCAGCTTGAGGAAAAGTTAATGCTTGAGCTTCTGAAGCCTGAGCCAGGCCAGACCTTACTGGATATAGGCTGTGGAACCGGAAGGCATCTTCTACTATTCAAGAATTTAGGACTTAAACCTGTAGGAGTAGATTCCTCTTTTCATATGCTGAGAAAGGCAAAGAAAAGGATAGAGGAAAAATCTCTGTTCCTTCTCTCGGATGAAGGCTTTTTCCCTTTTGAGGATAAATCCTTTGATCTTTCCCTTATATTCTTGGTTCTGGAGTTCTCCGAGCATCCAGTCAGGTTACTTAAGGAAGCAGAAAGGGTTACCAAAAGTAAAATCTTTATTGGATTCTTGAATCGAAACTCATTTTTAGCTCTGCAGAGAAGAGTGAGAAGTCTTCTTAAAAAATCGGTATATAAAAGGGCAAGATTTTATAGCCTTTCTCAATTAGAAAAGATTTTAAACAACTCATTCAGGTTCAAATCCTTTAACTGGAAAGGGGTTGTTTTCCTTCCCTGGATTAATCTCAAATTCTGGAAAAGACTCGATTCTGAATTTTCTTTTATCAAAAATCCCCTCTGTGCTTTTATCGGGATGATAATAGAGCTATAAAATTTTTTCACAAAAGAGAGGTTCCCATGAACTGCATTTCCTGCGAGAATAAAGAATGTTATCAGGGCAAAGATTGTTTCGGATTGGCTAAGCGAATAAGAGTTAGGAAATTTCCTTCTGAAACACTGAAGATGATAAAAGTTGCCTCTGGGATCGAGGCACAACATTATATGAGGTCGCCGCGCTTGAAGGAGCTAATTGATTTCTGCCAGAGGATGGGCTATAAGAAGTTAGGCCTGGCTTTCTGCATAGGACTTTCGGAGGAGGCATCTATTCTGGGACAGATTTTGCAGAAAAATTTTAAAGTTTATTCGGCCTGTTGTAAAATAGGAGGCATTGAAAAAGATTACTATCGGTTGCCTAAGATAAAATGTCAGCGCTACGAGGCTATGTGCAACCCGATGGGACAAGCTCTCTTGTTAAATAAGCTTAAAGTAGATTTGAATATAATATGTGGGCTTTGTATTGGCCATGACATACTTTTTACAAAAGAGTCCAAAGCCCCGGTTACAACTTTTATAGTTAAAGACAGGGTATTGGCGCATAACCCTGCAGGTGCTTTATATTCCAAATATCACAGGAGCAAATTCACCTAAAAAAATCTCTGTAGCCTTCGGGATATTAAGTCACAGTAAATTTTACTATAATATCTCCAACAAAACAGAAGAAGTCTTTGTATTATTATTTCAAAGGCTCAGGTATCCCTGTTTTTTTCGTTTTACCTGAGTTTTTTACTTTATTGGGTCGAGGAGATTTTGCTTGACAAGAGCTGTTAATTTTTTTATTTATTTAAACTTATGAGAATAGACCTAAGAACCCTGGGAGAGGGTAACAACTATTGGGAGTGTCAAGAGCCTCCGGATTCCTTAGGGCTCAAAGCAGAAGGAATGGAGTTTTCAAGCCCGGTTGAATCAAAGCTGAGGATATTGAAATCCGGGAAGAATTACATAGGCCAGGGGGAGATCAAAACCAGAGTCGATTTCGAATGTTCCCGCTGCCTGAAGAAATCCGGGCAGGTACTTAAATGCGAGATCAAATTTCATTTAAAAGAGGAGAACGACCAGATAATTCTCGAAACGGAGGAAGGCGAAGGGCAGATCCAGAGCGGTAGATCTTTCGATCTGAGCGATCTGGCAAGGGAAAACCTCATACTCTCCCTTCCCCTGAAGCCTTTGTGCTCGGAGGATTGTAAAGGACTTTGTCCTGTCTGCGGGATCAATCTGAATACCTCCTCCTGTAAATGCAAAAAGGAGGTAACCGACCCACGCTGGGAGAAGCTGAAAAGTTTGAAATTAGAGAATAGAGTTAAGAGATAGAAAATCATCAATAGCGGAGAGAAAAATGCCACTGCCTAAGAGAAGACATTCCAAAACCAGAGGGGCAAAGAGGAGAACTCACTGGAAACTGGATACCCCGAATGTGACCAGATGCTCTCACTGTCACCAGCCGAAGCTGCCACATCACGTCTGTCCCCATTGCGGATATTATGACGGAAAGGAAATCATAACCCCAGAGGAAGCCTAAACAGACAAAAGCCTGATATCCCAAGAGAGGAGCAAGTCTTGGTCCAGATTGGATTAGATGCTATGGGAGGCGATTATGCACCCCACTCGGTAGTGGAAGGCGCATTTCTATCCTTTAAGGAGAACAGGGATAATTTCAAGCTCACCTTAATAGGGGAAAAGGAGAAGATCGAAAAGGAACTTACCCGTTTTGATTTAAGGGACTCTTTTTTGACTATCGAGAACGCTACCGAATATGTGGGAATGGAGGAACATCCCACCGAGGTGATCAAAAAGAAAAATTCCCCTTTGGTGATCGGCGCCAGGTTACAAAAGGAAAAGAGATTAGACGCATTTATCTCCAGCGGGAATACTGGTGCGGTAATGGCTACCTCTCTTCTTACTCTGGGTCGCCTGGAAGGGGTTAACCGTCCGGCTATCGCTACCTGTTTACCAACGGAAAAAGGAGTGGTGGTGGTTCTGGATGTGGGAGCTAATGCAGAGTGCAAGGCTATAAATCTCTATCAATTCGGCGTGATGGGCAGTATCTACGCCTCTCATATCTTGAAAAAGGAGTCACCAAAGGTAGGGCTTCTCTCCATTGGCGAGGAAAGTACCAAGGGTAACGATCTGGTCTTAGAGGCACATAAACTCCTGGAAAAGGGACCAGTGAATTTTGTGGGGAATGTGGAGGGGACGGATGTATTGAAAGGTACCTGCGATGTGGTGGTTACAGATGGCTTTGTGGGGAACATCGTTTTGAAATTCACAGAAAGCTTTGATGGATTTTTAACTTCCCTGGTTCGTAAAAGGGTTAAGCAGAGCTTGCTTTTCAGATTGGGAGCATTCCTTCTTAAAATCTCCATCCGTGACTTAAGAAAAGTTTTAGACTACGCGGAGTATGGTGGAGCTCCTCTTTTGGGTGTAAATGGCGTGTGTATAATCTGTCATGGAAAGTCCTCTTCCAAAGCCATAAAGAACGCTATAAAAGTAGGAGCAGATATGGTGAAAGAAAGGGTGAATGAAGTTATAAAAAAGAAACTTTTAAACAATAATTTCAATAGAGTGTAGAGATGGAAAACAGTTACAGTGCAGTCATTAGCGGAACTGGCTCTTGTGTACCGGAAAGGGTTCTGACTAATGCGGATTTAGAGAAGATGGTGGATACCTCGGATGAATGGATAACCACCCGCTCTGGCATTAAAGAAAGAAGAATTGCAGATGAGGGTACTGCAGCCTCTGATCTGGCATTGAAGGCTTCAATCCAGGCGATGGAGGAAGCTAAAGTCAGGTCCGAGGAGATCGATTTAATCCTCATAGGCACAGTCACTCCGGATTTTCCTTTCCCCTCAACTGCCTGTGTCCTTCAGGATAGATTGAAAGCCAAAAATGCGGGGGTTCTGGATATAGCGGCTGCCTGCAGTGGATTTATCTATGGGCTTTCAATTGCCCAGGCTTTTATCTCCAGCGGAAAATATAAGACCATCTTAGTTGTAGGAGTAGAGGTTTTGTCCAGGATCACAGACTGGACCGACCGCAACACCTGTGTTCTTTTCGGAGATGGAGCCGGTGCGGCTATCGTTAAGAGCTCTAATGATAACAATAAGGGGATTTTAGCCACCTATCTATGTGGAGATGGTTCTCTAGGTAACCTTTTACATATTCCGATCGGTGGCACGAGAACACCTTTAACCAAGGAGAACATCGATAGAAGGGATCACTATCTTAAGATGGAGGGAAACGAGGTGTTTAAATCGGCAGTCCGGTCGATGGGAGATGCGGCTTTACGGGTTCTGAGGGAAGCAAAAATCCCCCCGGAGGAGGTTGATCTCCTTATCCCCCATCAGGCTAATATCCGGATAATTGAGGCAACAGCTAAAAGGCTCAAACTGCCGATGGAAAAGGTTTTCGTGAATATAGATAAATACGGGAATACCTCATCCGCTTCCATACCGATTGCCTTGGAGGAAGCAAGAAAATCTGGTCGGATAAAACCTGGCGATATTACTGTTTTGGTAGCATTTGGTGCCGGATTTACCTGGGGTTCTGCAGTGATTAGATGGTAGTAAAAAGTTCAAAAGTCCAATGGTTCAAAGTAAAAAGACAAAGAGCAGATAGTCAGGAGCAAAAGAGAAGAATTATTAGCTCAAAGCTGAAAGAATCGAAAATATGAATAGCAAAAAATTAGCATTTGTTTTCCCGGGGCAGGGTTCTCAATACGTAGGCATGGCTAAGGATTTATATGAGTCTTACCCGGAGATTAAAAAACTTTATGATAAAGCTTCAGAGATTTTGGAGTATGATTTAGCCCGGGTTTCCTTTGAAGGTCCGGAGGACCTTTTAGTCCAGACTAAATATACCCAGCCTGCTATTTTTGTGCATAGCATTTCCATCTGGCATCTTTTAGAGAAAGAGGGGATAGCTCCCTCTTATGTAGCAGGTCACAGTTTAGGCGAATATTCCGCGGCTGTGTGCGCTAAATTTTTCTCGTTTGAAGATGGATTACTTGCCGTAAGGAATAGAAGTCTTCTGATGCAGCAGGCGTGTGATAAAGAGAAAGGGACAATGGCGGCGATCATCGGCCTATCCAGGGAGAAGATCTTAGAACTATGTAATCAGGCCTCAAATTACGGCGTAGTCCAGCCAGCCAACTTCAATTCCGCTGACCAGGTAGCCATTACCGGAGACCTAACAGGGGTGGAAAAAGGTGCGGAGCTGGCAAAGAAGCTGGGAGCTAAAAGGGTTATGATGTTAGCGGTTGGGGGAGCATATCATTCACCTCTGATGAGTTCGGCAAAGAAGGGCATGTCAGAGGTTCTGAGCAAGATAAAGATGAATCAAGGTGCAATTCCCTTGGTAGCTAATGTTACCTCAACTCCGGTTAAGGACCCTGACGAGTTTAAAAAACTTTTAACAGAGCAGATAACCAGTCCTGTTCTCTGGCATCAATCTATGGAATATCTTTATAATCAGGGGATAAAGGATTTCGTAGAAATAGGACCTGGAAAAGTGCTTCAGGGATTATTAAAGAGGTCTTTCAAAGAGGTTAATCTGTATGGGATAGATAAACTCTCTGAGCTTGAAAAGTTCGCAGAGGAGTATAAGGCAGTAGAGGCCTAAAATGGGATTAGAGGGAAAATCAGCTTTAATTACCGGTGCGGCTCAGGGGATCGGCAAGGCTATCTCTGAGAAATTGGCTTCTTCAGGAGTAGATTTGATTTTCTGGGATATAAACTTAGAACAGGCTGAAAAAGTAGCTCAGGAGTTAAAGGATAAAAACAAGATAAATGTATTTGCTCAAAAAGTGGATGTCTCGGATTACTCGTCAGTTGAGGAGAGTTTAGAAAAATCTCAGGAGAAATTTACGAAGGTCGATATTTTGGTGAATAATGCCGGAATAACCCGGGATGTGCTTTTGATTCGGATGAGTGAAGAGGATTGGGATAAGGTCATAGATGTGAATCTAAAGGGTGCGTTTAATTTATGTAAAGCTGTATCAAGGATTATGCTGAAGCAAAAATCCGGACGCATCGTAAATATTAGTTCCGTGGTGGGTTTGATGGGTAATATCGGCCAGGTCAACTACTCTGCCTCCAAAGCAGGGATTGTAGGTTTGACCAAATCCTTAGCCAAAGAGTTAGCCTCAAGAGGAATAACAGTTAATGCGATTGCCCCGGGATATATTAAAACAGAGATGACGGAGAAAATCTCTGAAGAAGCAAGAAATGCATTACTCTCAACCATACCTTTAAAAAGGGAAGGTATGCCCGAAGATGTGGCTAATCTGGTTGCTTTCTTGGTCTCGGAGGAAGCCAGCTATATCACCGGACAGGTTATTCAGGTGGACGGGGGTATGTTGATGTAGATAAGAACATAGGGGTTCAAGAGTTCAATGGTTCGAAGGGAGACAAATCTTAAAAAAAACAGGAGGTTAAGAGATGGCATCAGTTGAGGAAAAGGTAAAGGAGATCATCGTGGAGCAGCTGGGAGTTGATCCGGCCCAGGTTACACCTGAGGCCTCATTTGTTAACGACCTGGGAGCAGACTCCTTGGATACCGTGGAGCTGGTTATGGCACTGGAGGAGGAGTTTAACCTGGAGATACCAGACGAGGAAGCCGAGAAGATCTCCACAGTGGGACAGGCAATCGAATATATCAAGAAAAACACGTCCAAGGAAGAATAGAAGTTTTTAATAAAAGATTCTCTTAATTTGAAACATCAGGGGAGTTAGATGAAAAGGAGAGTTGTTGTCACCGGCTTAGGGGTCATCTCTCCTGTAGGAAATAACCTGCAGGACTTTTGGGAAGCTCTGAAAAGTGGTAAATCAGGAGTAACCAAGATCTCCAGATTCGATCCGTCCAAATTCACCACCCAGATTGCGGCAGAAGTCAAAGGGTTTGATCCCTTGAATTACATAGATAAGAAAGAAGCCCGCAGGATGGATTTAAGTGAGCAATACTCTATATCCACTGCTTCTCAGGCCTTTCAGGATGCAGAGTTGGGTTTTGACTCCTATGACCCGGAGAAGGCTGGTGCAATTATCGGAAGCGGCATCGGAGGGGTGGAGACTTGGGAAAAACAACACAGTATCCTCTTAGAAGGCGGACCAGGAAAAGTGAGCCCTTTCTTCGTTCCGATGATGATTATAGATATGTCAGCAGGGCTGGTCTCAATAAGATTTAATCTAAAAGGTCCAAATTACGCCACAGTCTCAGCCTGTGCCTCGGGAGCTAACGCTATTGCTGATGCCTTCAGGATTATCCAAAGAGGCGATGCAGAGGTTATGGTTACCGGAGGAAGCGAAGCCTCCATTACTCCTCTTTCCTTAGCGGGGTTCTGTTCTGCCAGAGCTATTTCCACCAGGAATGATGAGCCGGAAAAAGCGTCAAGGCCTTTTGATAAATTAAGAGATGGTTTCGTGATGGGAGAGGGTTCTGGGATGATTATTCTGGAATATCTGGAACATGCCAAGAGAAGAGGAGTGAAAATCTATGCGGAGATTGTCGGGGTAGGAATGAGTGCAGATGCTTATCACATCACCGCACCAGCTCCAGGCGGTGAGGGGGCAGCTCGTGCAATGGGATTGGCTCTCCAGGATGCCGGGCTAAAACCAGAGGATGTGGATTATATAAATACTCACGGCACCTCCACCGATTTAGGGGATATAAGCGAGACTCAGGCGATAAAGAAGGTGTTCGGTGAGAAGGCATGTAAAATTCCGGCTAATGCGACCAAGTCAATGGTCGGTCATCTCTTGGGAGCCGCAGGTGCTGTGGAGCTGGTCGTGGTTATAAAATCGATGGAAGAAGGAATCCTGCACCCCACCATTAACCAGGAGGAACCTGACCCTGAATGTGATTTAGATTATGTCCCCAATCAATCCCGAGAATTCAAGATGAGGACGGCTCTAAGCAATTCCTTTGGCTTCGGAGGGCATAATGTTACTCTGGCTGTGAAGAGATTTGAAGAATAGATATCCCCTTAGCATTACTGTCATCTTATGAGATTCAAACTCGTCAGGTTTCTCAAAAGTTTATTCACCGGAGCAAAGACTCTACCTGTTAAGGAGTTAGAAGCAAGATTAGGGTACCGTTTTAAAAATAAAGATCTTTTGAATGGAGCATTAACTCACCGTTCCTCCTTAAGAGAGACGGGCAGGGAGAGAAGCTCCTCCTACGAAAGGCTTGAGTTCTTGGGAGATGCGGTCCTGGGGCTTTCGGTCAGCCGTTATCTTTTCGAGAATTTTCCAGAAAAAGATGAAGGAGAGCTAACCAAGATCAAGGCTACGCTGGTTAGCGAAGCCAATCTTTCTCGCAAGGCTAAACTTATAGCTTTGGGAAAGTTTTTACATCTGAGTTCGGAGGAGGAGAAATCTGGAGGAAGGTCACGTCATTCCATCCTCTCTGACTCATACGAGGCTATTCTGGGTGCGATATTTCTGGATGGTGGTTTGAAGGAAGTGGATAGATTTATTCAATCCCACCTTCTGAGAGATATAAAGGAGACGGCTGAGGATAGATCTTTCTATAATTATAAAGGGGAGCTTTTGGAATTACTCCAGGCTGAAGGTGAGGGCATTCCAAGATATGAGGTTTTAGAAGAGGAAGGGCCTGATCATAAGAAAGTCTTCACGGTGGGGGTATACTCAAGGGGAGAACATCTGGGCACAGGCAAGGGTTCAAGTAAAAAAGAAGCAGAACAAAATGCGGCTAAAATGGCTTTGGGGGAGTTGGATAAGGATTCAAATTGAAAGACGATTTATTATTTAGTAAAACCCAGCTGGAGCTTAAAGAGCTGGCTCAGAAGATAGCTCAGGAAAAGATTCTTCCACGAAGGGAGTATTACGATGAAACAGAAGGATTTCCCTGGGATATCGTAAAAGAGTTAGCCTCAGCCGGTTTCTTTCAGGTTTATGTTCCTAAAGAGTATGGGGGCAGGAGTGGTGGTGTGACCGAGATGTGCCTGGTCGCAGAAGAGCTTTCCCGGGTGTGTGGAGGAATTGCTCTCAGTTTTGCTGGAACGGCTTTAGGCTCCTACCCTATAATACTTTTTGGAAATGAAGAACAGAAAAGAAAATATCTTACCCCAATAGCTAAGGGCGAGAAATTGGCCGCTTTTGGCTTAACTGAGGCCAATGCCGGAAGCGATGTCTCTTCAGTACAGGCTCAGGCTAAGCCGGCTGAAGGAGGGTATGTTCTAAATGGTACCAAACAGTGGATTACCAACGGCGGGGAAGCTGAAATCTACACCATAGTTGCGGTGACTGATAAGTCTAAAGGGTCAAGGGGAGCCAGTGCTTTTATCCTGGAAAAAGGATGTGAGGGATTTTCTTTTGGGAAAAAAGAGAATAAGATGGGTATCAGGGCTTCAGCTACCAGGGAGCTGATTTTCAATGATTGTTTTGTCCCCAGAGAGAATCTATTAGGAAAAGAGGGAGGCGGCTTTGTAGTTGCGATGAAGACTTTTGATAAAACCAGGCCCGGGGTAGCTGCTCAGGCTCTGGGAATTGCTCAAGGTGCGCTGGATGAGGCTTTGGCTTATTCTAAGAAAAGGGAGCAGTTCGGTCAACTGATTTCCTCTTTTCAGGATATTCAGTTTAAACTTGCGGATATGGCTACACTGGTGGAGGCAGCGAGAGCTTTAGTCTATTCAGTAGCCAAGCTTATCGACTCCGGTGCAGAGAAGGTATCCAAGGAATCATCCATGGCTAAGATATTCGCTTCAGATGTAGCAGTCAAAGTAACAAGTATGGCTGTGCAGATCTTCGGTGGATATGGTTATCTTAGAGACTATCCGGTGGAGAAAATGATGCGGGATGCCAAGATCACCCAGATTTACGAAGGTACGAATGAGATACAGCGAAACGTTATATATTTGAATCTGCTCAAGGGAATAGCCAGTAAAAAGTAAAAAATCACAAAAAAATGAACTGAGATATTTAATCCAGAGTATTATGAGAAATCAAAACTGGAGATTTACCTACACTGGGGAAAATAATCCTTATTTTAATATGGCGGTGGATGAAGTGCTCTTAAACTCAGTTCGAATAGGCTTGCCACCGGTTCTGCGTCTTTATGGATGGAATCCCGCTACCATCTCCATCGGTTACTTCCAGGAAGTAAAGAAAACAGTGGATTTGGATAGGTGTAATGAATCGGGGGTTAAGCTGGTACGCAGGATAACGGGTGGCAGAGCGGTTCTGCATGATAAAGAATTAACCTATAGTTTTTGCGGCTCATCCCGGGACTTTCCAGAATTGGGCAGAAATGTCTCGGAGACTTATCAAAGGATTAGCCAGGCACTTTTATTTTCTCTGAAAGTCTTAGGAATTGAAGCCCGATGGGTCAAGCCTAAGGATGAGAGAAGTTCATCCGCTAAACCTTTTTATAACCTTCCATGTTTTTCCAGTTTTTCCAGATATGAAATCAGCTTTCAGGGGAAAAAACTTATCGGAAGTGCCCAGAGGAGATTTGGGGATTTTTTTCTGCAGCATGGGTCGATTTTGTTAAAAAACGGGAGGCTGGGAATTACCGATTTTCTTCCAGCAGACAACTCTTTATCCGGGGATATTGACTTGGAAGAAAACTCAATCAGCCTGGAAGAAATAAAAAGAAATAAGATTAAGCGTTTTCAGATTATCCAATCATTAAGAGAGGGTTTTAATAGATTTTTTCAACGGGATTTTGCAGAGGATTTATTGACATCCTATGAGCAGGAAAAAACTTGCAAGCTAATAAAAGAGAAATATGCAAAAGAAAGTTGGAATTATAAATACTGATTTTAACGCAGTTTAAACCTAACACGACGCAAAAATTGCGCCCTTGTAAGTTTTTGGAATATTATGACTTATGTGTTATCTGAGGGTTTCCCCGGAGCTGATTGTTTTGCTCTTTTTGCGAAATTTTAAAAATTCGTTAAATATATTATAAGATATTTTTCATGCTCCGACTTAACTCGTTGTAAAATATAAAGTTACTAAAAAGATAAAAAGAGTGAAGAATCGAAGAAGTTGGCATTTTTTTTGTATATATAAGATTCGGTATTTCCTCCTTCTTTCATATTAAAACCTCCTAGGACCCCTGCTCACCTCAGAGGTGAGCAGGGGGAAAATGAGAGAAACGGAAGAAATCAAAAAGGATTTTTCAATTTTCAGGTGTATAGTCTAAAAAAGCAACAAAGCTGCTGAGATTAAAAATGAGATCAGGTTAGAAAAAACACTTGACAATTTCATCTAATTTTTTATAAATTAATTTTTTAGCTGGACGAGTTAGGTTAGGAAAATTAAAATTTAAAGTCAAAGGAGGAAGGAGATGAAAGATTTGAGAAAGTGTCAGGGAGTGTTACTAATTTTTTCTCTGTTCTTCATACTAGTATTCTCTACCCCTGCCTATGCGGGAGTAACCGGAAAAATCGCGGGCAAGGTTACGGATAACGTCTCGGGTGAAGGACTCTTTGGAGCTACCATATTGATCGAGGGCACCAGTATGGGGAATAAGGCGGGACCGGATGGCTCTTATTTCGTTATTAATGTTCCTCCGGGCACTTACACAGTAATGGCCTCGATGATCGGTTATACCTCTCTCAAGGTAGAAAAAGTAAAGGTAATTACCGACCAGACCACGGAGGTCGATTTCAGCTTGAAGACGGAGGCTGTCACTTTGACAAAGATCATGACCGTTACCGCAGAAAGGCCTATTATAGATAAAGGAGTTACGGCTAATTTAAGAACTATCTCCACGGAAGAAGTTCAGCATATGCCGGTCAAGGCAGTGGCGGATGTTTTAAAAAGCCAGGTGGGATTTGTAGTCAGGAACCAGGAGCTGCATGTCAGGGGTGGAAGAGCAGGAGAGGTGAACTACATAGTAGACGGAGTGGAGACCAAGAGCCTTTTGGGCGGTTTGGGTCTTGTCACCCCCGGGATGAATGTTGCCACTGAGGATGTAGAAGAGATGAACATCCTGAAGGGTGGATTTGATGCAGAATACGGGAACGTTCAATCGGCAGCAGTAAACATCATTACTAAAGAAGGCAGTAGCAAAAAAACCGATGTGAGGATCGATTACCTGACAGATGATTTGGGCTCAAGCGAACTCAACAAATATTCATTCAATACTGATAGGTTGGAATTTAGTGTGGGAGGACCAGAGGTATTGTTTTCCGAGTACCTGCTGC
Organism: uncultured Ignavibacteria bacterium; assembly: GCA_964511075.1. Taxonomy (GTDB): domain Bacteria; phylum Zixibacteria; class MSB-5A5; order MSB-5A5; family RBG-16-43-9; genus CAZEDM01. Next base: position 2,723 of record CAZEDM010000014.1, on the reverse strand, counting down.
CCAGTTTCCTGACCCACGATCTTCTGCCTTCACTGGGCATCAATTTAACCGGAGGTAATCTGACCTACAGGCTGAGCGGTAGCGTGTACAAAAGTGATACCTATATGGATGTGAATAAGTTCGCTACCCCCATAACTCAGAAGAAATTCCGGGTGGATAAGTTTCTTGGTCTGGATATATCGGAGAGGATGACTAATTTATATACTGCCCAGCTCAAGCTTGCTTACAAGATGAGTCCTACCCAGAAACTTATTTTCTCCTATAATGGAAGCTGGGAAAGATACACACTTTATTTTGACCCTACCTCTGAAACCAGGGGTGACATCAGCGTTTGGAGATACAGATATACTCCATCCACACTCCCTCAGTTCCAGACCAGTAACAAAACTTTAAGCTTGCTCTATACCCATAACGTAAGTCGCAGTTCCTTCTATGAAGTTACTTTGAGCAACTTAAATTCCAGCTTTTTGATGGCTCCCGGGGATCCGAATAACCCGGGTGGGCACGTTGACCCAGACTGGTTTAAATTCTATGACAGCTGGGAATCTTACACCGATCAAAATGCCAATGGGAAGTGGGATAGGGCAGAGAATTTCGTAGACGTGAATGGAAATGGAGCTTATGATAAAGGCGAACCATTCGAGGATACTAATGGAAATAACAAATGGGATGATGCAGAGCCATTTGTGGATACGCCGGATAGCAACGATCCAAATGATACCGGAAACGGACAGTACGATCCAGATAAAGCTCAGGTGTCAGGAGGAACGGATGGTGTAGATAACGCCGAGCCCTATACGGATGGGGACGAGCTTCTGGGAGAGCCTTATACCGACATCAACAATGATGGTGTTTATGAGGACGGAACCGATATCTTCAATCCCCTCACGGATGATTTTAACCATAACAGTATCTACGATGGTCCAGAATCTGATCCCTGCCCAAGTCAGCAGAGCTGTGATACCCCCGTGCCTTATGTAGACCGGAACAAGAACGGCCTGTACGATAAACCCAACGGACGCTGGGACCCAGGAGAAGCTTATACAGACATAAATGGAAATGGCAAGTACGATGGTAAAGATTATTTCTATGACAGAGGGTTCGAGAGAAGGTGTTATTATCAGGAGCGTACCGAAGACAGGTGGACCCTGGATTTCAAATTCACCAGTCAGATAACCAAAGAGCATCAGATAAAGACAGGATTCAAAATCCAGAGACAAAAACTGACCATGGCAGATGTAAGGTATCCCTATTATCCTTATAACGGTTTGCCGGATGGAGGTGAATGGCCTGATCACGGTATCTTCAGAGATTTTTATACCCGGAGACCGATGATGGGAGCTTTGTTCCTCATGGATAACATAGAGTACGGTGAGATGATAGCTAAACTAGGAGCCAGGTTTGATTTCTTCGTTCAATCGGATGATGTGGTATATATGACCGAGGCGGAAAGGGATAAGCTGAGCACCAGTTCAAAAACGCCCATAAATATCACAACCTATAGAAACAAGGTTTCTCCGCGTATAGGGGTTTCCTATCCCATCTTGGAGAAGGCTAAAGTTTACTTCAACTACGGACATTTCTATGAATTACCTGAGCTGCGCTTTATGTACGCTCGTCCAACCCAGGGGTCTTCTGGAATTCAAATTTACGGTAATCCAAACATTGGTTATACCAAGAGCATTGCTTATGAATTCGGCATGCAGTACGCTGTTTCGAATAGCTACAAATTGGATCTGTCTGGCTTCTATAAAGACTACTTTGGTTTGGTCAATACTATTCAGTACAAAAGAGGCCCAGCCACCTGGGAGTTTTATGATAATATCGATTATGGGCGAGCACGCGGAATAGAGGCTGAATTGGAGAAGATGTCAGGTGGTTATGTAATGGGCAGACTTAACTATCAATATGCCTTTGCCTATGGAAAAAGCTCAGCCGAGGTGTCCAATTACTACGCCCGAACCGGTGATCAGCAGATCGCTATTCAAGAATATCCTCTGGATTGGGATGTCAGGCATCAGCTCACTTTAAATCTTGATCTGAGAATACCCAAGGATGACCATCCCAAGATATTCGGCCTCAAAGTCCCGGATAACTGGGGAGTTAATGTCATCTGGCAATACGGCACGGGTTTCCCCTATGATCCCGAATCAACCTATCCCGGCTTAGCTAATACCTTACGCCGTAACGAAACTCCTCTGCCCAATTCAAAGAGGATGCCAGCAACCAGTAATGTGGATTTAAGGTTTAATAAGGACTTCGATTTCTGGAAGTTCAGCTACTCTTTCACCATCTGGGTTAATAATCTCTTCGACAATAAAAACATCCAATCTGTCAGTGGTCAAACTGGTAGATATGACACCGATAACGTCTACTACAATGACTACTTGGGAGACTACGTCACCTTACCAGGTTCAGAGGTTGATAAGAACCCCTATAATCTTGGTCCAGGAAGAAATGTTAGGTTAGGACTTTCAGTCTCCTTCTAATTGTTGAGGTGATATAGGTTATAGATTCAATGTTGCCAGTTTGGTGAGGGAGAACGGAGGATTTTATGTATAGACAAAAAAACAAATTAGCTTTTTCCCTGATGGGGTTTATTCTCTTATTCTTGTTTTATTCTACTTTTACGTTAGCCCGAACTAAAGAAATTCGGCCGACTGAGTCTTTTTCGCTTCAGAAGACCTTAGCCGAACCCATAACTCAACAGCGGACCCACCGGG
>CAZEDM010000013.1:0-50799 GCA_964511075.1 uncultured Ignavibacteria bacterium | reverse complement strand
AGGGTACCTCGTTCTGAAGGTCGCGTAAAGTATCTGAGGTAATTCCGGCTGAAACGGTATGTGTATCGGTATATACACCACTCTGGGTGCCGTAGTAAACCCGGTATTCCACTATGCCGCTCTCATCCAGATCCGACCAGTTAATATAGAGCTTCTCCCCATCACCGGCATCCCAGACCTCCACGTCTTTCACCGGTCCGGGCGATGAGGCTACCTCTACCAGAGTGGCTAAGTTCATCTTGACAATTTTACTCATATAAGGGATGTTTAGATGTGTCACTGAATCTGAAGCCGAGTGGTATTGATAAGAAAAGATATATTCGAAACTATATATAATATTATACCCCACCTGGGAGAAGGGCCAGCTGTCACTGCCGGATGAATTCCCCGCCATATGAGGAGTAATGTCAGTGTATAAACCGGCCATTTGAGCAAGAAGCTGGGCATAGGGCCGGGAAGGCGTATCACTATGTATAAGCATATCGGTGGAATTAGCCTCTTCAGCTATCATATCAAAGTTGATCATTAACTGTATATCTATACCCTGGTAAGCAGCATCCTGAGCATAAGCCCAGCTTCCGTGAAGGCCAAGCTCTTCTGCTGCAAAGGGCATAAAAATAACCGTCTTGGAAAGTGGATGCTCTGCTAATATCCTGGCCATCTCCAGGGTGGCAACTGTTCCGGTGCCGTTATCGTCTGCTCCCGGCGCCGGGGCATTGAAATCATACGGAGATTCATCCCAGTTCACCGAATCGTAATGCCCACCTACCACTATCACCTTGTCCGGATTGACCGTCCCCGGAATGACAGCCACCACATTGGAATCATTGAACCACTCGCCTGTGACATAGGAATCCCAGCTGGTGAAAGGATAGAAATAAACACTGTCTATCCCCAACTCTTCAAATTTATGCTTCAGCCACTGCCGGGCTTCTTTGATCGAATCTGAATGGACAAATCTGGTGGAGAAAGACTGAAGTTTTAAAAGATAAGAGGTCAGGGTATCCTCGGAAACTAAACTTACCAAACTATCAGTATCCTGTGAATAAGTTATCTGTGGAATGGTGGGTGATGGTAAAGGCATGTATTTTAAGGGAATGGTTTGCTCACGGGATATTCTGTTCAGTTGATAACCCGCCCTAAGTAGCTCTAAGGCTTTATCCCGGTCTTCTGCCTTTAAAAAAGAAATGCCTTCATCCTCCAGCAATACCTGTCCGTAGCTTGAAAGATTCACCCTGGTTCTGAATTTTACCTTTGAGACCAGAAAATAATCCTGTGTCCAGGGGGTCTCATCCAAAATTTGAAATGACAGGCTACCCTCCTCTAATCTCTCAATTTTATCCTTATCTATCTCAGCTATATAAGCATTATCCAGTTTGGCATAGGCTTTCATGCCTAAATCAGTGGCGATTTGATAATCCTCAGCTGTTTTGAGCTGGATCTCGATCAGGTAAGGGTTTGAGGCAAAAGAGAAGTTAAAAGACAATAGAATTAATAAAGCCCCCAAAATGCCCGCGTAACTCTTTTTCAAGGACATAAGGATCCTCCTTAAAAGGTGGGAAATATAGTTTTATCGAGTTATAATCTAAGCAAAAAGCTTACAAAGTCAAGATACCCAAGCCACTAATAAATACGTGAGAGCAGATTATATGGATTCAAAATTTTTATCGGTTTGAGATTCAGCATTAGGATTTTGACTATTTTATTGTTACTCCAGGCTTTCCTCCAAAATCTTCTTCATCTCTTCCGTGACCTTGAAAAACTTCCCTTTGCCCGTAGCCACTATCTCCTTTTTCTCATTATGAACTTTGCCCTCAGCCACAAAAATTTTTCCTTTTTCTTCCACTATTTTCCCTTCCAGGAGAATCCTCTCCCCTGTTCTTACCGGCTTCAGAAATTTCACCTCGATCTCAGCTGTAACCACAAGTAGATTTTGAGCGATAACTGCTTTTATCATCACCTCGTCCAAAAGAGAGGAGATGATCCCTCCGTGAAGGATACCTTTATATCCCTGAAACCTGTCATCCGGAACATATTCTGCCCTGGCAATACCCTGGTCATAGAAGAAATCGACCTTAAGCCCGCAGTCATTCTCATCACCGCAGACGAAACAGTTGGAATATCTTCTTATCAACTTCATAGAGCCACTCTGTATTTAATCGTCCTAAGAAAAATGGTGGCTTAATTCTTTAAAAGCCACCATCTCAAAAGCATCCTGCGCCTCAACTATTCATCTTCCTCAGGAGCCTCAGGTTCAACTGGACTGTCCGGTTTTTTCATTCCCGGTATATTTAACTCCTCCGGCTCTTCAGTTATAGCGGACTTGGCATCTTTACCGAATTTCTGAATCTCCATGCTCATCTCTCTATTGGCAGATTTCGCCAGGCCAAAGAAAGGAATTTCTCCTGACTGCCAGATGTCAGACGTCTCCTTCTTCTCGGAAATATATTGCAGGTGATTGCACTGGAGTTTACCCGCTGGTGTTTCCAGGGTCTCCTTACCTAATTTTTTTACCTCGCCTTTTTCCTCGGCTGCTTTCTTTTCCTTCTCCATAGGAGCGTTTATCATCTGTATCATCTCAGCTGGCAGCTCCATGGCTTTATCCTGGTTATGCTTGAAGATCATCCGCCTGATGTTCCCTTCCTTTTGAGGGTCTCCGGAGACAAGCATCTTTACTATGTCAACATTCCCGGTCTTGGGATCTTTGGTCTGATATTCATACCAGAAAAACTCCTTGCCCTCAGGGGATTTCTCTTTTCCCACAATAGACATTGTGACTACGGCTTCTGCTTTCCCAGAAAGATAGGTCAATTTGTACTCTGCGTAGGCCCCCACCTCCGGCATCTTGAACTCTCCGAACATCTCCGGCATTTTCCCTGGTGCGGAAATTCCCGGCATCTGTGCATTAGCCATAGTAACCAAGAAGAAGAACAGAGACAGCCCGAACAGAAATTTTTTGGAGAACATAAAACCTCCTTTGGTTTTGAGATTTGCTATTTGCGGTTCGATATTCGCTATTCGCTTTTGGACTTAAGACTATAGCCTTTGGACTCTTTTAATAGCTTTACAATGATTCCTTTCTGAATATGCAGCCTGTTCTCCGCCTGGTCAAAGACCACCGAGTTTTTGCCATCCATAGCCTCGTCCGTGATCTCCTCTCCCCGGTGGGCAGGCAGACAGTGCATAACCAGACAATCCCTCTTAGCATATTTAAGTAATTCTGAGTTGATCTGAAACCCTCTCAATAGATTTGCTTTTTTCTCATATAAGCTCTCCTGACCCATGCTTGCCCAGACATCCGTATAGACCACATCTGCATTTTTCACTGCCTCAATCGCATCGTAAGTCACCTTGATCTTGCTTGTATTTGATCTTCTCGCCCTTTCCAGAACATCCTTATCCGGCAGGGTCTGGGCTGAAGTTCCAACCCGCAGATCCATCGGTACCAGCGAGGCTGCATCCAGCCAGGAATTGCAAACGTTGTTTCCATCCCCTAAATAAGCAATGGAGATATTTTCTATTTTCCTCTTCTTTTCCCAGATGGTGAACATATCCCCCAGGATCTGGCAGGGGTGATAAAGGTCGGTCAGGGCATTGACAACCGGAATATCAGAGAACTTAGCCAGTTCCTCTATTCCCGAGTGCTCGAAAGTGCGTATGACAATCAAATCCACCATTCGCGACAAGACCTTGGCCCCGTCATAGTATGACTCCCTTTTATCTGGGTCGTCTTTTTTTCCCAATTTGAATTCATCTCTGGTGATATAATATGAACTCCCGCCCAGCTGTTGAATCCCCACCTCAAAACTTATCCTGGTCCTTAAAGAGGGCTTGTGGAAAATACAGGCAACAGCTTTATTTTTAAGAGGCTGAGGCTTGATCTTCCCTTTCTTCATCTCAGCGGTTAATTTGAAGACCTCTTTTATCTCCTTAGCTGAAAAATCCGAAACCGCTAAAAAATCCTTTTTCATAGATACTCCTTTATTCCAATAGCTGCTGATAATCTAAAAATGATTTTCCCATAAGTCAAGGAAAATGAAAATATGGTGGGATTCTAAATTATAACATCTGACGGACGAAGAAAAAAGGGTGGAGATCCATGCCTTTGGCGGGATTTCGTATAACTCAACAAGCTCCACCCCTACGCGAAATCTTATGTTTATCAGTTATTTATAGTATAGTTTTTCCCTTTGAACCGAAAGATTGGGGCTGGGAAGGGCTAAAGGATATATCGGCTTAAATCCTTATCCTCAACTATTGCCTTTAGTGTATCCTCGACCAGTTTCTTTGTAATCACGATCTTTTTCATTTTAGTCTCCGGTATCTTGAACATTATATCCTCCAAAAGAGTAGTCATCACCGTATGCAGTCTTCTGGCACCTATGTTCTCGGTGCGCTCGTTCACCAGATGTGCGATTCGGGCTATCTCCTCAATAGCCTGGTTTTCGAATTGTATCTCCACTCCCTCGGTGCCCAGAAGAGCAATATATTGCTTGATAAGTGCGTTCTTGGGCTCGGTCAAAATCCTGACGAAATCCCCGGCGGTAAGGCTATCCAGTTCCACCCGGATAGGGAACCTGCCTTGCATCTCGGGTATTAAATCCGAAGGTTTGGAAGCGTGAAATGCCCCTGCGGCGATAAACAGGATGTGGTCGGTTTTCACCATCCCGTATTTGGTCATGACATTGGTGCCCTCCACGATGGGCAGCAAATCGCGCTGAACGCCTTCCCTGGAAACATCCGGTCCTGTGCTCTTGACCTTCTCCCCTACTATCTTATCCAGCTCATCCACGAAAATTATGCCGGAGTTCTCCACCCTCTCGATGGCTGTGGATATCACATTCTCTATATCAACCAGCCTGTTAACCTGCTCCTGGGTCAGAATCTTCTGGGCTTCACCTACGCTCACTTTTCTTTTCTTGGTTCTTTTGGGAAGCATGCCGGAGAACATCTCCTGAAAATTGATCCCCAGCTCCTCTATTCCCGAAGGAGAGAAAACCTCCACCACCGGGAACCTGTCCTCTGGCACCTCTATCTCCACCGTCCTATTCTCTAATTTCCCCTGTTTCAGCTTCTCTCTTAATTTCTCTATGGTCTTTTTCCTTTTCTCCTCCAGCTCCTCAGTCTGAACAGGCTCCTGTTCTTTGGTTATTGACCTTTTTCTGGAAGGCAAAGGTAAAAGCAGGCTCAGGATTTTCTCCTCAGCCAGCTCAGCCGCTTTCTGACTTACCTCAAAAGATTTTTCCTTCTTTACCATATTCACCGCTAAATCTACTAAATCCCTTATCATAGATTCCACATCCCTGCCCACGTAGCCCACCTCGGTGAATTTAGAAGCCTCTACTTTGATAAAAGGTGCATTGGCTAAGTTAGCCAGCCTTCTGGCAATCTCGGTTTTTCCCACTCCGGTGGGACCTATCATTATGATATTATTTGGCATTATCTCTTCTTTAAGCTCCCCCTCAACCTGCTGTCTTCTCCATCTATTTCTCAGGGCGATGGCCACGGATTTTTTGGCATTATCCTGCCCGATTATATATTTATCCAGCTCTTCCACGATCTCTTTGGGGGTTAGCTCTTTCATCCTCTTCTTCTCCCAAAATATATTTGCTTTTTGGAGTGTAAAGCTTCAGCTTTACTTTTTTAGTAAACCTAAAGGTTTACACTCCCAATCCACTCTATCCTACAATTCCTCTATTGTTATCTTATCGTTGGTGAAAACACAGATAGAGGAAGCAATCTCTAAGGATTTTTTGACAATACCCTTGGCATCTAAATCCGAGTATTCCTTTAAAGCCCGGGCAGCAGCCAGAGCAAAAGGACCTCCTGATCCAATGGCGATAATCGCATCATCCGGCTCGATCACATCCCCGTTTCCGGAGATAATCAAAGCATGCTCCTTATCCATAACTGCCAGAAGAGCCTCCAGCCTTCTCAGATATTTATCCATTCTCCATTCCTTGGCTAACTCCACAGCCGCACGATAAAGGTTACCGTGGAATTCTTCGATTTTTGCCTCAAACCTATCGAACAAGGCAAAAGCATCTGCGGAGGCCCCGGCAAAACCTGCTAAGATGGCGTTATTATACAGTCTCCGGAGTTTTCTGGCATTCTGCTTTATAATAGTATTCTCCAGACTAACCTGCCCGTCCCCACCTAATGCCACCTTCCCCTTATGCCTGATCCCGATTATCGTCGTCCCCAACATTTTTTTTGTTTCTTGTATCATTTTTCTACCCTTGAACTTTTGAGCCTTTGAACTCTTGAACTTTTCAGTCTGCCCTGGGATGCGCCTTCTTGTAAATCTTTTTCAATCTGTCCATAGAGACATGAGTGTAAATCTGGGTAGTGGAAAGCTTCTCATGTCCTAACATCTCCTTCACGGCTGAGATATCAGCGCCTTCATCCAGGAGATGAGTGGCGAAACTGTGCCTTAAAGTATGGGGGCTTATCTTTTTATCCTCGGATACCCTCGAGCCATATTTTTTTACCAGCCGGGCTATTCCCCTGCGGCTCAGCCTTTCTCCATATTTATTCAGAAAAAGAAATTCATCTTCTCCTTTTTTTAAGCCACCTTGAATATCTCTGGAATTGAGATACTCCCTTAAGGTCTTTGTAGCATTTATCCCCAGGGGAACAATCCTTTCCTTGCTTCCTTTTCCCAAAACCCTGATCTCTCCATTTGGAAAATCTATATCTCCCAGTTTGAGTGAGCTGATCTCTGCCAGCCTTATCCCGGTGTTATACAAAAGCTCCAATACAGCTCTGTCTCTCAGTCCCTGGCTGGACTTATCGTATGAGGATGGCTCTAAAAGCTCCCTCATCTGGGGCCAGCTTAATACCTGAGGCAATCTTTTCTTTCTCTTAGGTGCCTTAAGGCCCAGCGCTGGATTGTTCTTCACCCTCTGCCTTTTCTGCAGATATCTAAAAAAAGACCTCAAGCTGGAAAGCATTCTTTCGATCGAGCTGGGGTCGTAGCCTCTCTGACTCAGATGGATCAGGAAATTTTTGACATCTTTTATCATTACAGAATCAGGAGCTGATCTGTTTTTTTTCTCCAAACGCATAAATTTCAAAAAAGTGTGGAGGTCCTTTCCATACGCCTTAGAGGTATCGGGAGAATAATTCCTCTCCGATTGAATATAAGACAGATATTTCAGAATATGCTCTTTCAAATCATCCATAAAGCTTTTTCTTAGCCTTTTACCTCGGCTTTTTCCTCGGAGGACTTTTTCTCATATTTACATTTTAGGCAGAGCAGATATTCCCCTTTTGTTTTGTTCTGTTTTGAGACCAGAAAATTTGCTCCGCATTGGGGACAGCTTTGCTTGACCGGCTTGTCCCAGATCGCAAAATTGCACTTGGGATAATTGGAACAACCGTAGAAGGTCCTTCCCCTTTTGCTTCTCCTTTCCACTATGAAACCTTGACATCCCTCCCGGGGACATGAAATTCCCAGAGAATAAGGTTTGGTATATTTGCATTCCGGATAGTTAGAACAGGCTATGAATTTGCCGAATCTGCCGTTTTTCAAAACCATAGCTGATCCGCAGAGCTCGCATTTCTCCTCAATCGGCTGAGCATCTTCCTCTTTCAAAGGCTTCGTATTCTTGCATTCCGGAAAGGCTGAACAGGCCAAGAATCTACCGTGCTTTCCCCATTTTATCAGCATGGGGCTCCCGCATTTATCGCAGATCTCTTCGGTTATCTCCTGGGTTGTATTTTTAATCTCCTTCTCTTTCTTCTCCGCCTCCTCCAGGATCGATTTAAAGGGAGCATAAAAATCCTTTAAAACCTCAACCCAGTTATCCTTTCCTTCCTCTATCCGATCTAATTCCTCCTCCATCTCCGCGGTAAAACCAATCTCAAAGAGCTCCGGGAAATTATCAACCAAAATCCGTTTAACCGTCTTGCCCAACTCGGAGGGAAAGAGCCTGTTCTTTTCCTTCTGCACATACTTCCTCTCCTCTATTGTCCCCACAATCTGAGCATAGGTTGAGGGCCTGCCGATACCATTTGCCTCTAATTCTTTAATCAGGGTAGCCTCAGAGAATCTTGCCGGAGGTTTGGTGAAATGCTGTTGGGGCTCGAGTTTCAAAAGAACAAGTATTTCCCCTTCTTTCAAAAGTGGCAGCTTAATCCCTTCCTCTTTCTCATTATTCTCTTCCTTTATCTCCTGGTAGACTTTCAGGAATCCATCGAACATCAATTCCGAAGCGGAAGCCCTGAAGGTGTATCCGTCTCCCTCTATTTCCACGGTGGTGGTATCATACAGCGCCTCTCTCATCTGCGAGGCTAAGAAGCGGCTGTAGATCAACTGATAAAGCTTGAACTGATCTTTGCTCAGATATTTCCTTATGCCCTCTGGCGTATATTCCACATAGGTGGGACGAATCGCCTCATGCGCCTCCTGGGCAGATTTTTTGGATCTGTACTTTCGGGGTTTGCCCGGCAGATAATCTGAGCCGTAATTTTTCTCTATGAAATCCTTGGCTGACCTCATGGCGGAATCCGCAACCCGGACTGAATCGGTGCGCATATAAGTTATTAGACCCACCGGCCCCTCCTCCCCCAATTCTATTCCCTCGTACAGCTGCTGAGCCAGAAGCATGGTTTTCTTCGGGGAAAAATTCAGCCTCCTGGCAGAATCCTGCTCCAGGGTCGAAGTGATGAAGGGTGGATAGGGATTCCTTATTCTTTTTTCAGTCTTGACGCTTTTTACCTCATATCCTTTCTGCTTTATATCCTTCAGGATCTCCTCTGTCTGACTCTGATTTTGAATCCTGAAATCTTCCCCCTTTATTTTAACTAACTCTGCTGAGAAATCCTCCTTTTTTTTGTTCTCAAACCATGCGGTAATGCTCCAGTACTCCTGAGAGATGAAATTCCCTATCTCCTCCTCTCGCTCGCAGATCATCCTCAGGGCCACGGACTGTACCCTCCCTGCGCTCAAGCCCCGATAAACAGTCTTCCATAAAAAGGGGCTGATCTTATACCCCACCAGTCGATCTAAAATCCGGCGGGCTTGTTGAGCATTCACCTTATCCATATCGATCGAGCCGGCTTTTTCTATCCCTTCTAAAACTGCCTCCTTGGTTATCTCGTTAAAGGAGGCTCTGAGGATATTGGAGTTACTTTTCTTGACCTCTTCCGCAATATGCCAGGCTATAGCCTCTCCCTCACGATCAGGGTCAGGAGCAAGATAAACCTTCTCTGCTTTTTTGGCCTCTTTTTTCAGTTTGTTAATAACTTTCTTCCTGCCGGGGATAACTACATATTCCGGCTTGAAATCCCCCTTAAGATCAACCCCCAGATTTCTCCGGGGGAGGTCCTTGACGTGTCCCCAGGAGGATTCCAGGGTATAATCCTTACCCAGGAATTTGCTTAAGGTTTTAGTTTTGGCTGGCGATTCTACTATGACTAAATTTTTTCCCATAATATTCTCTGCTGGACAAATTTACTTCAACCAGATAACGAGCTATTTGTTCTCCAATTTTAATTTTCCCAATAAATTGTTCGCCATCAATCTCTTCGTCTTCTGCTTTTCAAATATTATGATCTTCTCTATAAGCTCTACGGTTCGTCTTAGATTTTCATTTACCACCAGATAATCATATTTCTCAGCACAGCTTATCTCCTTTAAAGCCATCTTCAATCTTTTCCTGATCACCTCCGGGTTATCCGCTTTGCGGTTGATCAATCTTCTTCTCAGCTCCGGAAGAGAGGGGGGTAAAATGAAAATCAATACGCTCCGGGGATATTTTCGTTTGAGAGCTACACCTCCCTGAACGTCCAGCACTAAGAGCAACACCTTCTTTTCTCCTTCGGCTTTCTGGATATTTTTTTTAGGTGTGCCATAATAATCTCCAAAGACTTTAGCCCATTCCGCAAACTCGCCGCCTTTTATTTTCCTCTGAAAATCTGCTCGACTGACGAAATAATAGTGAACTCCATCTTCTTCCCCTGGTCTTTTCCTCCGCGTGGTAACTGAAACCGAACGAGAGAATTCAGGATGCTTCTTAAGCAGCTTTTCTGCAATGACGGTTTTGCCTCCGCCTGAGGGAGAGGATAAAACCACCAGCAGAACTTTGTTTTTACCTTTCCCCATCTTTTGTCTCCTCAGTTTTCTTGAGCCTCAAGCCCAATCTTTGAGCTAAGGTGGAAGGGGCAAGGGCACACAGAATCACATGGTCGCTTGAGGTTATGACCAAAGAGCGAGTTTTTCTTCCCTCGGTTGCGTCTATTAACTTACCCGGTTTTCTTGAGTCCTCCTTTAACCTTCTGGCAGGCAATGATCCGTAGGGGATGATGGCTACTATCTTATCCAGGGAAACCAAGCTTCCCAGTCCTATGGAGATAAACGGGCAATTCATTCTATGTTCTGCACCTGCTCTCTAAGCTTCTCTATCTCTTCCTTCAGAAAGATCACCAGCCGGGAGATGGAGGAATTCAAGGCCTTGGCACCGATGGTGTTAGCTTCCCGGTTCATCTCCTGCAGAAGGAAAGTCAACCTCTTGCCCACCGGAGCCTTTTCCTCCAGGGCGCTGAAGAACTGCTGGTTATGGCTCTTTAGCCTGATACATTCCTCGGTCACGTCCGACCTTTCCGCCAGAAAAGCCACCTCCTGAGCCAAGCGCTGTTCGTCCAGTCTTATCTCCTCCAGAAGCTCAGAGACTTTATTTCTCAGCTTCTCCCGATAACCTTCCACATTCTGAGAAGAAAGTTCCTCGATCTTTATTATAACCTCATCTAATTTTTTCACTCTATCCCTCAGATCAGCGCTCAATCTCAACCCCTCCGAGTTCCTCATAGAGTTAAGCTGGGCTAAGGCTCTCTCCGTGACCTCGGCAATAGCACCCCAGGCCTTTTCCAGATCATATTCCTCTTTTTCCACCTTGATTAAATCCGGAAGACTCACAAAATCTCTAACCTCCAGCTCGCCCGAGAGCTCATATTTTTCCTTTAACTGTTTGAAGATCTGGTAATATATCTCAGCTGCCTCCTCATTTAGCTTGGTATAGGAGGATATAGGCACGTTCTCCTCCCAGTTTAAATTATAGGATATCTTGCCCCGGCTTATCCTGGATAGAACTATTTCTTTTAACCTCGACTCCAGGGGTGAGAGAAACTTGGGGAGCCGAAATTGGATCTCGCAGAAGCGGTTGTTAACCGAACTTATCTCTACGGTGACTTTGAATTCCGGGTTAACTGTTTCTGCCTTACCATAACCGGTCATACTTGAAATCATCCAGCCTCCTAAAGTTTACTAAATTATTAACTCTTATTCTCCATTCTGTCAATTTATATTTTTAATCCTCCACCTACAACTGAATCTCTCGATAGGATACTCTAACCCCTAAATAGGCTAAGACCTTCCCGCTGAATACCAAGGCTGTGCCTTCCATAAAAAGCAGAAGAGATGACGCCTCTCCTTTTATAAGAAAATCCGGAGTCTTCAAAGGGGGTAAAAGCGAGGTCAGCATGAAGAAGATCGCGCCTGAATAAAAATTTGATATCGAGTTTTTATTGAACCGAGCTCTTCTTGAAAGCCGAGACACCTGTTTCCCTGCGCTTTTGAATCTTGCTTCCTGAAATTTACTTGAAACATCCTTGAGCTTCAACTTCCTTTTCTCCTTGTCCGATTCCCCTATGGCATTGATGATTCTGGAGTATTTGTTCTGCAGACCCAGAAGAAAAAGCTTGCGGGCTGAGATCATAACCACCGGTGCCAGCATATCGCTTATGAACTTGGTTATATCTATTCTCTGGATTACAGCCATGCTTCTCTTTACTCCCATTAAAATTTCATCTGCTGCCCCCTCAGGAACTCTCCGACCGTGAAGTGGGAGCCGGTTATACAGAGTATCTCCTCCTCATTCATATTTCTCAAGATACGTTCATACGCATTATTTATATCGGAAATAGCTTCGAATTTAAACCCCAGCAGCTGAGCTGTTTTTACCAGCAGCTCTATTTTTGCCCCGCGGTGATATTGCACCTGAACCAGAATTATCTGTTTGGCAACTCTGCCCAAAGTCTGAAGCATTTTTTTATAATCTTTATCCTCCATTACCCCGAATATGAAATTGATCTTTTTATCCGGGAATAGTTTTTTTAGAGCCTTAACCAGGCTTCCTGCTCCCTCCGGATTATGAGCCACGTCCAGGATGACCAGGGGTTTATCTCTGTATACCTCTAATCTTCCCCTCCACCTGGTCTGACTTAAGCCAGTAGATATAGAACCCCTGTTTACCTTAGCGTATTTATGGTTCAGTGTTTCCAGTGCCAGAATGGCACAGGCTGCATTTTGAACCTGATGCTCTCCTGACAAGCCCAGCTGAATCCCGGGGTAACTATTGTCCCTGGTGCTGAGATCGAATTCTATCCCCTCAGGGGAGCTTCTTCTGATCTTCCAGCTGCAAACCTCAAAAACAGAAATAAGCTCTGAGTTTTTCTCCCGGCAGAGTCTCTCGATAACCTGGTAAGGTTTTTCCTTCCTTATGGCTGTTATCACGGGGATATCTTTTTTAATAATCCCGCCTTTCTCCTGAGCAATCTTCTCCAGAGTTTTGCCCAGTATGCCTGTATGTTCCAAGCCTATGTTGGTAATTATCGACACCTCCGGCAAAATTACGTTTGTGCTGTCCAGCCTTCCTCCCAGGCCGGTCTCCACCACTGCGATTTCCATTTTTTTATAAGCAAAATAATAAAAAGCCAGGGCGGTAGTAACCTCGAAAAAAGTATACCCGTTTTTTACGATCTGGTCTTTTAAGCCTGAGATGAAATCAGTGACGAACCCCTTTTCTATAGGGCGATCCCCAACCTTGATCCTTTCACTGAAATCCAGGAGATGAGGCGAGGTGTAAAGCCCGGCTACATATCCGGCTCGATTCAGGACGGAATGAAGCATGGCAGCGCAGGAGCCCTTGCCGTTAGTGCCGGCGACATGGATTGAAGCAAACTTCAAATGAGGATCATCCAACCTGTTCAGCAGGGACAAGGTATTCTCCAGTCCCAACTTAATTCCAAATCTCTCCAAATTGAAGAGAAAGTCTAAAGCTTGCTGATAATCCATCTTGAATCTGAAGTTGAAATAGCCAAGGGGGAATTAACTTTTCTTGTCCCGGGGAGTCAGGTATTCTAACAAAAGGAAGATAATTTTCTTCAGGTTTTTTCTTTCCACGATCTTATCTAAAAATCCGTGTTCTAAGAAAAATTCCGAGCTCTGGAAACCGGGTGGCAGCTCCTGCCCTATGGTCTGCTGAATGACCCGGGGCCCGGCGAAACCCAAAAGCGCCTTGGGCTCAGCAATTATCACATCCCCCAGCGAGGCATAACTTGCCATAACCCCGGCAGTGGTGGGATTAGTCAGAACCGAGATATAAGGTATATCGGCATCGTAAAGTTTCGCCAGCAAGGCACTGGTCTTTGCCATCTGCATCAGGGACAGTATTCCCTCCTGCATCCTGGCTCCGCCGGAACAGGAGACAATCACCAGAGGTATACTTCTTTCCAGGGACCTCTCGATAGCCCGGGTGACCTTCTCACCCACCACCGAGCCCATGCTTCCGCCGATGAAGCCGAAGTCCATCACTGCGAAGCTGACCTCTCTGCCATCTACCTTGCCTAGGCCTGCGATCACCGCATCATTGAGACCGGTTTTTCTGCGTGAATCCGCTATCCTGTCAGGGTACCTCTTGGAATCTTTAAATCTGAGGGGATCATCTGAGACCAGCTCTTTGTCGTACTCCTCTAATTTACCCTCGTCCAGCAACAGTTCTATATAATCCCTGGATTTTATCCGGAAATGAAAATTACATTTGTGGCAAACCCAGAGATTTTTCTCCAGCTCCTTAACATAGATTATCTCCCCACAGCTTTCGCATTTGGTCCACAGGCCGTCCGGGATCTCCTTCTTCTGCTGCGGCACCAGGCCTTCCTTGGTTTTTTTGAACCATTCCATAATCTTTAACCCTGTATTTTTCTCTCCATAATAATAGCGTTCTCAACCGGAAAGCGGTAGTATTTTTTTCTTCTTCCAATCTCCCGAAATCCATATTGGTCATAAAGCCGTATGGCTGCTGAATTCGATTCCCTCACATCCAGGGTGATGCTTTTATAATTCTGCTTCACTGCCTGTTCTATTATCCATTCCAATAATATCTTGGCGATCCCCTTCCCTCTGTATTCCTTGTCCACTGCTATGTTTGCTATCTGCAACTCGTCCTCCACTCTCCACAAACAGGTATAGCCTGCTAATCTTTCACCAAGCCTGAACACTGCCGGATAAGCCAATTCTTTTTTGATATCCTCAAGAAAACATCCTCTGGTCCAGGGATCAGAGAAGCTCTCATTCTCTATTCTTAAAACCTCCTCTAAATCTTCCTCTTTCATTCTCTCAATGGTGAAATTCTCCAAAATCTTTTTAGCCATGTTTGAATTTAAGCTCAGCTTCAGATTTTCTCAAATAGACAGGTTCTGCTTTCTCTAAGTCCTCAAATTCAGAGCGTTTGAGTTTTTCCAGGCCCAGGAAAGCAACCGCTGTTCCGCTGGGCAGATTCTTTTCTCCTTCCACGAAATGAGATTTGCCCTTATAAAGTTCTTTCAGCCTTTTCCTGAAAACCTCCAATCCTGGACCTAAAAATATAACCTCCTGTGGAATTTTGGCAACAAGTTTTTCCAAAGCCAAAACCCAGTAATCTGAGACCCTTTTTAATATACCCTCTCGGGTATCGTAGATCGCTGCATAGATCTCGTTTTTTTTCGCATCCAAAATGGGAACCACCTGATAAGGTGCGGAGAGGCTGAAATAGACCAGGGCATCTAAAGTAGACACGGAGACCAAGGGTTTGCCTGAGGCAAAACACAGCCCTTTTGCAGTAGCCAATCCAATCCTCAAGCCGGTAAAGGAACCAGGACCGATGGACAGGGCAATTCCGTCCAAATCCTTTAATTCCAGTTCAGCATCTTTCAATATCTTATCAACGTTCGGCACAAGCAGCTGAGCATGAGCCTGCCTGGCATCAAACCTTATCTCGGATAATACCTTATTCTCCTCCACAATCCCTAAGGCCAGATAAGGGGTCGCAGTGTCAATGCCTAATATTTTCATAAACTTTTAAACCACGAGGCAAGGCCTCAAGGTCTTGTCCACAGGGAAGACTTTAGCCTTGCATTTTTTTGTAGGTGCGTTCAATTGACGCCTTTCCCAAGTTCCTGCATCAGCAAGCTGATGCACTCCAAACTGGAGGTCTGAAGACCTCTGCTACTGCAATTTCCAGCAAGTCGAATATTCGTATCCGACAATACAAGTAACAGACAAGAATGTCTGTTCTACCAATTACAATTCCTCTATCCTTATCTCCCTTTCCTTCTCTGATAGAATTTTCAGATGAATCTCCAGTCTTTTCTCCGGCAGAAGTTCAAATGCTTTTTCCGCCCACTCCACGATACAGATACCATCCCCATAAAAATATTCCTCATATCCCAGGTTAACGATCTCCGATAATTTCTCCAGACGAAAAAGATCGATATGATAAACCCTGAATTTACCCTGGTATTCGTTGATAAGAACAAAGCTGGGGCTTACCACAAAATCTTTGACTCCCAAACCTGAACATATACCCTGGGTAAGACAGGTTTTGCCGCTGCCCAGAGAACCGAATAGAGCAACTACCGATCCCGGAGAAAAGCTTTCGGCCAGCTTTTCGCCCAGTTTCCTGGTCTCCTCGGGAGAAACCGTTATGATTTTATCTTTAAACAAGCCTGGCTTAAGTTTTGGGACGAAGGATAACAACAGGCAGGACCATCTCCTCCAAGGAGATGCCTCCGTGCTGGAAGCTGTTTTTATACTGTCTCTCGTACTCGCTCTGCCTGGTAGGGTAGACGAAATAGTAGTCCTCCTTGGCAATTATATAGGTGGTGTTCATAGAGTAGATCGGCAGTTTATATCTCTTGGGGTCTTTGATGAGAACTGCATCCTTCTGGTCACAGTTGAGATTATCCCCGTATTTGTACCTTAGATTGGTGGAGGTGTCCTTTTTGCCGTGAGCTACCGTGCCCCTGGTGCCCAGGACACTGCCGTGATCTGTGGTCAAAAGTACGGAACAATCCTGTGTGGAAAGATATTTTAAAATCTCGAAAAGAGAGGAGTGTAAAAACCAGGATCTCATCAGCGAGCGAAAAGCACCTTCATCCGGCGCGATCTCCTTGAGGATCTCCGATTCCGACCTCCCGTGAGCCAGGATATCCAGGAAATTGTAGACTATGGAGAGAAGCGAGCCGTTGCGGTAGGAGGCGATCTTCTTGGCTAAATTATCTCCTTCGGCAATATCCAGAACCTTGACATATTTAGGCTCAGTCTTAAAG
This sequence comes from uncultured Ignavibacteria bacterium, assembly GCA_964511075.1. GTDB lineage: Bacteria > Zixibacteria > MSB-5A5 > MSB-5A5 > RBG-16-43-9 > CAZEDM01. Next base: position 34,431 of record CAZEDM010000013.1, on the reverse strand, counting down.
GAGAGCTTCAGTCTTTTAAGCTGGGCATCCAAAAGCTGTCTTTCATGTCTGTTCCTGCTGGAATCGTCCAGGGTCCCGGCTTTCCACATATCCGGATAAAGCTGGGCTATCTCCCCTGGAAAAAGACCGGAGAAAAGGGCATTTCTGCAATAGGGAGTTGCAGTGGGAAGGATGGAGTAATAATATTCCCTCTGTATGTTGAAAGATTCGTTCAGGATAGGCTCGATATAAAGATACTGGTCCAGCCTCATGCAATCGACCACTATAAAAAACACCGGTTTCTTCTCCAGGAGAAGAGGATAAAGGTATTTTGATACTATATCCACGGAAAGGGAGGGCGAATCATTTTTCTCTACCCAGGATAAATATCTATTCTCCACAAACCTGCCGAATTCCAGGTCACACTCTCTTTTCTGGGTAAGATGGGTCTCGGTTAATCCCAGGTCTTTGAACTCCTCCATCTCCAGGTCCCACTCGGAGAGAACCCGCTGTATCTCTACCCATTCCCTCCAGCTTAAAGGACCCGAAAGGGTCATGCGTATCCGGTTAAAATCATCCACATACTTTTTGGACAGATGCTCCTTTCTTATTTTTCTTTTTTCCAGAATCTTTTTGGCTGTGGAAAGGACCTGGCTGGGATTAACCGGCTTGGTAAGATAATCGTCTATTTTCCCCCCGATGGCCTGCTCCATCAGATTCTCTTCTTCACTTTTGGTTACCATAATCACCGGCAGGTGCGGACTTTTTTCCTTTATCTCCTCCAAAGTTGTCAATCCATCCTTGCCCGGCATCATCTCATCTAAGAGAACTAAATCGAAGTTCTTTTTGCCGATCAGATTAACCGCGTCATCCCCATTGGTGACCGGGATGATCTTGTACCCCCGCTCTTCCAAAAAGATAATGTGCGATTTCAGCTTATCGATCTCATCATCCACCCACAGTATGGTTTTGATTTCGTCTTTCATTTGTATCCTCATTTACATTTTTAAAACTTACTTGTTTTAAACTTAAGAACGAAAATTGGAGCGTGGAGCATTGCCATTGAAATCAAAAGGTAAACCTGAGGTTTACACTCCAGAAATTTCTTGAGTAGGTTGACATCTAATCTACGCCCATTTTTCAACCCTTCTTTGACCTCAGGGGTAAAGTAATCGAAAAAGTAGTTCGCTGGTTAGGGATGCTTTCCACCAAAGATAATCTGCCCAGATGATACTCCTCCACAATCCTTTTGGCTAAAGTCAATCCCAGTCCCCAACCTCTTTTCTTGGTGGTGTAACCCGGAGCGAAGATATTCCTCTGCTCCCTGGAAGGGATTCCCCTGCCGTTATCCGTTACCCGGATACAGGCATTTTTCCCGTTTTTATCCATGCCCGTGGAAATATCTATTTTCCCGTTTTGAGGCTCGACCGCCTCTATGGAATTCTTAAGAAGATTCTCTATTACCCAGCTCAAGAGCTCCGGATTTACCTGTAATTGAATCGGCTCCCCTAAATTCTCTTTTATCTCCACTCCTTCCGAGACTCTTTCCCTGTAATAGCTCACCACTTCGGAGATTACCGTATTCAACTCTATCCCTTTTAACTCCGGCAGAGAGCCTATCTGGCTGAAGCGGGAGGCAATCTTATCCAGCCTTTTTATGTCTATCTGCATTTTGTCAAGATACTCCTCTTTCTTCTGCGAAGACGATTTCAAAAGCTCGACCCAGCCTAAAAGAGAGGATATGGGAGTACCCAGCTGATGGGCGGTTTCCTTGGCCATCCCCACCCAGATAGACCTTTTCTCGCTTCTCTGCATATTTCTGAAACTTATAAAACCTATCCAGATAACAACTATCAAAAGCCCGATCTCCAAATAGGGCATTATCCTGAGCTGAGATATCAGTTTGGAATCACCATAGTACAGGTAATTTATCACCACTCTGTTTTCCCCCTCTCCATAATATATAGGAATAGGTTCTCTATTCTTATCCATCTTCCTGACCAGTTCTACCAACCTGTTTCTTGCTTCTGATGAGGTATCATCCCAGACTATTCCAACCTCTCTCCAGGCCTGTGGCACTCCCTCTGGCGAGGTGACGATTATAGGAAAATTGCTGTTCTTTATGACCTCGTCGAAGATCAAATCTATCTCTGCACCGGTTGTGGATTCAGAGGCTACCAGCCCCCAGAGCCTGGCATAGGAGGTGATTATTTTTCTGGAATCTTCTTTCAGACTGTTGATCACATACTGGGTGTAAAAGAAATAGACGAAGGCTAAGATCACTATACCGAAAAAAATTGCCAGCTTGAAAAACAGGGAGGAAAATCCCCTGCCCAATCTCATTGAAGTTCCTACTGAAACGCTGTTATCCTTTTTTCCCATAGTCAAGTTCTAATTATATAACTCAAAAGCCAGAACATATTCCAAATAGATATTGATGAAATATAAGATAACGCAAATTTTTTTCAACCTTTTTATCATATTTTTCATTTTGTAAATTTAGGAATCGAGATAATTATTTTCGAGAGAAAGGGCGTAAAATCGAGGGTTTGAATTATAAAGCTCACCTAAATTAATGTTTTAAGTGATTTGCATATCTATTTGTTTTACAATACTTTACAGATTGTAGCATGGGCGAATTTCCAATGGAAAGTAATGAAAGCCACTCGATATTCTTCACTTGAAAAAGTTAGTTGATCTCTTCTAATCCGCCCATATAAGGTCTTAAAACTTCAGGCACGATCACAGTTCCTTTCTCTGTCTGAAAATTCTCCAGAACTGTCGCAACTGTCCGGGCTAAGGCTACTCCTGAACCATTCAGGGTGTGAACATATTCTGGTCTGGATTTAGGATCGGGTTTGTATTTTATACCGATTCTCCGGGCTTGAAAAGTCTCATAATTACTGCAGGAGGAAACCTCCAAATAGTTTCCCACACCAGGAGCCCAGGCATCTATATCATAACACTTGGCTGCGGCAAAGCTCAAATCACCCGTGCATAAAAGTTTGACCCGATAGGGTATTTTCAAAAGCTGAAAGACCTCCTCAGCATCTGTCACCAATCTCTCGAGCTCCTCATAGGAACTTTCGGGTTTAACGAATTTTACCAATTCGACTTTGTCAAACTGGTGAACTCTCAATATCCCCCGGGTATCCTTGCCATAGGAGCCTGCTTCTCTTCTGAAGCAAGGAGTGTAGGCAACATAATAGATGGGAAGCTCCTCTACTTTGAGTATCTCATCCCTGTGAAGATTTGTGACCGGCACCTCAGCAGTGGGAACCAAAAATAGGTCATCTTTCTCACACAGGAACATATCCTCTTCCAATTTGGGCAATTGACCGGTTCCAACCATACAGTCCCTGTTGACCAGAAAAGGAGCCCAGATCTCCTTATAACCATGTTTTTTAATATGCAGGTCTAACATAAAATTTATAAGCCCTCTCTCTAAAAGTGCACCTTTATCTCTTAAAATATAGAAACCTGAGCCGGAAAGCTTAGCCCCTCGAGCCAGGTCCAAAATGTCCAGGAGTTCTCCTATCTCCCAGTGAGGTCTTGGTTCAAAATCAAATCCCGGCTGCTTTCCCCAGCTTCTGACGACCACATTGGAACTCTCGTCAACTCCCACAGGCACGGAAGAATGCGGAACATTCGGAACCCTCAAAAGAAGTCTCCCTATTTCTCCTTCTAAATCTTTGAGGGAGTTATCCAGAGAGGAGATCTGCTGGGATACCTCCTTCATCTTCTCGATCTCCTCTGTCGCACTTTTGCCTTCCTTCTTAAGTGAGGCTATTTCCTGATTGGAGAGGTTTTTCTGGTGTTTTAACTCTTCAACCTCAGAGATGATCTTCCTTCTTTTTTCATCCAAACCCAGAAGCTGGTCTAAATTCAAAGACTCGTTTTTATCCTGAATAGCCTTCTTTACCAGTTCTTTATTCTCCCGGATAAATTTCAGATCAAACATTCTGCCTCCTTAAGAAAGGTCTTGTAATCCGGCTTAAGATGATTTTAAAATCCAGCCACAGCGAGATCTTCTCCGCATAGCGAAGCCCGTCCTCTATTTTCCTTCTTGTTATATTTTCGGAAAAAGACGAAGATTCTTTTCTACCTTGACCAGGGCTGAAAACACCCGGCTTCAGATCTATCCTTCTGTAGTAATCTGGCAATTCCAAGAAGCTGGCATCCAATCCCTCCTCCAGAGGTTGGGGACCGACTAAGCTCATCTCTCCCTTTAAAACGTTAAGCAAAACCGGAAGCCTGTCAATTCCCGAATTCCTTAGCACTTCGCCTAAAGCGTTCTTATGATCCACAGTCCCTGAGTTGAAATTATAAAGCTGAAAAACTCTCCCTCCTTTTCCCAAGAATCTTCGCTTCACTAAGATCCCCGGGGAAAAGCTAAGGGAGATCAAAAAGGAAAGAAAAAATAACAGCGGGCTCAGTATTATGAGTAGGCTCAGAGATATTGAAAAATCCAGTATTCTTTTAACTCCCCATTCCCAGGTCCTTAGCTGGGCAGGATATACTTTTAACCATGGACCCTTATAGAACTTTACTCTCTTCATTCCGGAGAACATCTGGCTCTGCTCCTCTTTTGCCACTATATCCACCTCAATCTCTTCTATGTTTCTCAAGATTTGAGTAAGCGAGCCTATATAATCTTTTTCCAAGGCAAAGATTAAAACTTCCGCTCTTGTTTTCTTCAAGATATTATCCAGATCCTCAAGAGGACCCAAGACCTCTAAACCCTCCGGGATAACCCCATTTTCAGAGACAAATCCCAAGATCCTGAATCCGGGATTGGATCCTGTCCGTAAAAACCTGTTCAGCTCCTGGGCAGTCCCCTTTGTTCCCACTATTATGCTTCTTCTTAGCCCTTTTCCCCTGGAATAGAGAGCCCTTTGCACCAGACCATATGAAGTCCGGAAAAACAAAAGAGATATGCTTAAGCTCAAAGTGTAAAGCAATAAAAACCTTAGGGAAACAATTCCTATTGAGGCAAGAGAAAAAATCATCATCCCCAGAACAGCTGCCTTGATTATCCTGAGCCACTCCTCTTTTACCGGAAGCTCCCATCCTATCTCATATAATCCCAATATGGCAAAGAGAACCAGCCAGTAAAGTGTAATCCAGATGGCAGGGATGACATACTCTGACAATGGTATTACCACTGAGGTGTCAAAAAATCCTGATTCAAATCTCAGCCAGTAGAAGAAGAGAAAGGCAGAATTAACCGAGATTATATCCAGAAAAATCAGCCAAAGCTTTTCGCCCACCCGGGCAAACCTGCGGTGAAGATGAGAACCTAAGACGGCTAAAAGAATTCCCACGCAAAAAGCTATCAGGACCTTCCAGGGCGATTCGATCAGGTAAAAAACCAAAAAAGCTATTATACCCAGTCCCAGGCTGATCAAATAGATCGAGCCCAGGGTCTTCTTGAGCCTGAAGCCCAAATTCATCAGACGGTGCGATGAGTGGTCTTTTCCCCCCTTATAGATTTTTCTTCCTTCCTTAAAACGGGTAACCGTAACCAGGGAGATATCAAAGATCGGGTAACTCAAAATCAACAGGGGAACCAAAAGCTGGTTAAAGGAGCTGTTTTTCTTGGCAAAGAAAATTCCCAGAGCCGCCAGGATAAAACCATTGAACATACTGCCAGCATCTCCCAAGAAGATCTTGGCTGGAGGGAGATTATATACAAGAAACCCCAATAGTGCACCCATGAGGGATAGACATAGTATGAGCGGAGCAGTTTGAGAGGTGAGGATAAAGATCACCAGGAAAGCTGCGGCGGCTATAAAGGATATGCCGCTACACAATCCATCCATATTGTCCAGGAAGTTGAAAGCATTCATCAGCCCTACCACCCAGAGAAACATAAGCAGATTCTCGAAAAATCCTAAATTTAATATTCCCAGGCTCCGGCTTACCAGCAAGAAAAGAAAAGATGCCAGGATCTGACCTGCAAACTTAACTCCAGGTGACATTCCCCTTTTATCATCCACAAGGCCTAATCCCAAAATAACCAACCCTCCCAGAAAAACACCCGAAAGCTCATTTGTCCATCGAATGCCGGACAATAGACTCAAAAGAACTCCTCCAGCAAACCCCAGGAACACCGAAGTCCCCCCTAAAAGGGGAGTCGGACTGGAGTGGACCTTTCTGGGGTCAGGATAGTCCAGAAAATTGGTTTTGAAAGCTAATTTTCTGAAAAACGGGGTAAGGATTAAGACCAGAACAAACGAAACTAAAAAGATCGAAATATATAGCATGCTTGAAACCTATTCTCGATGATAAAAAATTATACTCTCGATACTCTCTTCCAGTCTCACTTTAGGTTTATATCCGATGAGCTGGCTCAGCTTAGAGATATCCGGAACCCTTCTTTTCATATCCTCGAACCCTTTTTCGAATGCCTGATCATACGGAACATGGACGATCTTGGATTTACTGTTTGTCATCCTTTTGACAAGAGCTGCCAGCTGATTAATGGTGACCTCTCTACCGTTACCTACATTGAAGACCTCACCTAAAGCTTTGGGATGTTCGGAGAGTCCAATCAAAGCAGAGACCACGTCCGTTATGTGGGTGAAACTGCGGGTCTGCTTTCCATCCCCGAAGACGGTTATGGGATGCGAAAGCAGTGCCTGTTGAACGAAGGAGGGAACCACCATTCCATATCTTCCGGTCTGCCGGGGTCCTATGGTGTTGAACAGCCGGGCTATTACCACGGGAAGCTTCTTCTCATGGAAATAGGCTAAGGACAAGAACTCATCTATGGCTTTGGAACAAGCATAGCTCCAGCGGCTCTTGGTGGTCGGACCGTAGACGCTGTCGTCATCTTCCCGAAAGGGGACTTTACTGTTTTTACCATATACCTCTGAGGTAGAGGTAAGGATCACCTTTCTTTTGTATTTATTGGCAGCTTTCAGGACGATCTCCGTGCCTAATATATTAGTCTCGATGGTATCGACCGGCTTTTCGATGATCAGGCGAACCCCCACTGCTGCTGCCAGATGAAAAACCACCTCACATCTGGCAACCAACTCCTCCATAACTTTCTCTTCCAAGATCGTCTCTATGGTGATATGAAAGTGGGGATTAGCCGCCAAATGTTTTATGTTCTCCAGCCTGCCGGTAGAGAGGTTGTCTATGACGTAAACCTCCTCTCCTTGACGCAGAAGCTCCTCGGCCAAGTGCGAGCCTATAAATCCTGCACCACCGGTGATTAAGACTTTCATATGATTTATCCTATTTTTTGTTTAGCTTTTCCTCTATAACCTGGAATCTTTTCACAACAGACTCCCATTTGAAATTATTTTTCACAAATTCCCGCGCATTTAAGCCAATTGCCTTACATCTCTCGGGATTCTCCATTAAATATAGCAACTGTTTTGTGAAATGCAAAGGGTTGTTTGCGATTAAAATTTCTCGTTCTGGTGTTGCTTGAATACCTTGATTAGCTAAATGGGAACAGACCACAGGCAATCCAGCAGACATGGCTTCAAGTATCTTATTTTGAACGCCAGCGGAAAATCTTAATGGAGCTATAAAAATATTTGCTTGGTTTAAATGAAGATTAAGATCGTCAACTAAACCAGTGATGATTACATTCCTGTCCTTGGCTAAACTGTCAAGTCTATGATCCGGTGATGCTCCAACAATATAAAATTTGGTCTGTGGTATTTTTCGCCTAATCAGCGGAAAGATCTCCTTGTAAAAATATAGTATAGCGTCTATATTGTGATCAATTTGTAAGTTGCCTACGAATATCAAACGCGATGAATCCTTTTTTAGATTTAAAGGTCTGAAATAATCAATATCCACTCCATTGGTCACCACTTCAACTCTAGAATGAGGAGAATAACTTCTTAGCAGCTTAGCCTCATGTTCCGAGATCACCCAGGTCTCGTCAAATTCCTGGGAGATTTTTGTCTCATATCTTCTAATGCGAGGGAGTTCGACATTATAAACCCACTTTTTAATTCCGGACCTGTGGGAAATCGACAGCTCAATTTCCTTAGATACCACATCAGTTAAATCTAAAATTTTGTATACATCTTTATACTTCAGGGCATAAGGCGCCATTCTAAAAAGATGGACATATAGAATATCATAAGAATTCTTCAATATAAGTGATTTTAATTCTCTATGCATCTTAATTGACTTATAATAAGAAACTTGTAATGGTAAACTGCTTAAAAGACCAAATCCAGCTTTAACTTTAGATGCTAAAGGTGGAAGTAAAACCGTGTTGATCTTCTTGCAATATTTACCCAATTCAACCAAATATTTTTCCTCACTTTTTTGTGAAATAAAACTAAGCAGATGTATATCTTGACCACTGTGGGAAAGATATCTTAGAAAATTGAAAACTCTCAGTCTGTCACCTCTATGAGGTGGATAAGGCAGCCTGGATGTCAAAAACAATAGTTTCATTTTATTCAATTAAATCCTTATAAATCTTTTCCAATTTATTGATTATAGATAACCAATCATATTGTTGATGCACTAATTCTATACAGTTTTGAGCAAATGTTTTTCTCAAGTATGGATTTTTTAAAAGCTCAACAGTTTTCTCTACGAAATCGTTAGGTTTGTCTGCAATAAAAAGGTGTTGGGAGTCGGTGACATCCAAGCCCTCACATCCTATGGATGTCGAAACCATGGACTTTCCCAAGGCCATACCTTCTAATATTTTCAGCCTCACACCTGATGCTATTCTCAGGGGGATTACCTCCACGGTTGATTCCCATATATAAGGACGAACATCTTCTACATAACCAGTAAAAAGTAAATTTCTTTCACTCTTCCAGAATTTTAACTTTTTCTCAGGATAAGAACCTATTATTTGTATTTCAAGCTTGGGAAGCTCTTTTTTTAATAACGGCATGATGTCTTTTAAAAAATAGATCAATCCATCTAACGTCGGCTTAAAATTGAAATTACCAACAAAAATCAGCTTATTTTCTTTTTCCATATGCGGTTTTGGTTTAAAATATTCAGTGTCTATACCGCAGGGCACCACATAATATTTATTAAAATTGGAGCCTAAAGAATTTAAATCTTTCTTACTAAAAAATAGACATGCATCAAAAAAATTGCATATCTGGGGCTCATATTTCTTCAGCTTCATCCATTGCAGTAGTGAATAAGTTTTCTCAAGCCAATTCTTAGAGTATTTCAGATATCTATTCATCATAGTGGTCTCCACGTTATGTTCTCGTAATAAAACTGGCTTCTGTTCAATCCATTTAATATATTGAGCCATATGTAAATGCTCTACCTGAATCAAATCGAATTGGCTCCCACGGGTCAATTTCTGCAACTTCTCTTTGAATTCAACCAAGAAAAACTTTTTAACAGTATATGGAACTGCGGAGAATAAATTTATAAATAGTTCTGACTTTTTGTAAACTATTTCATTTTTAACCACCTCAATAGCTCTGCAATATGGATTCAAAGAGGAGATAAATCTTTCCTGACCCGGTTGTAATAAGGAAAGTAGGTAGATATCATGTCTTGGGGCTAAGTATTTAATAGTATTGAAAATTACAATCTTCCCTCCTGCATCAGGTGGGTAGGGAAGTGTTGGAGTAATAAACAGGATCTTCATTATTGAATTATCTCTTTAAAAAGCCCACCCCTATATACCATTTGAAAAGATTATAGAAAATCTTAAACTTTAAATTTGTATCTTTCAATCTAGGCACTCCAAATATACCCCTTGAAGAAATAATCAACCCCCATACTAACATCCTTAAACATACACCTGAAAAAATTATACATTCGGAAAAAAATACAGTGATTGGTTTGTAATGTTTTCTCATGAACAAGTATCTGCTCTTGTGATCCTGTTGAAACGTCTCAACTGGTCTCTGTGAAGTACTTCTACCACCGTAATGGATTATCTGGACTTGGGGAATAAAGAATATCTTCTTGCCGGCTTTTTTAATCCTATAACACAGGTCTGTCTCCTCCGAGTAGATAAAGAAACGTTCATCCCATCCTCCTATTTCTTTTATAAGTTTCCTTGAAGCCATCAGAAAAGCACCTGAAACCACATCCACCTCTTTAACCTCAGCATAGTTAAAATTAGTCATATAGAATTTACCTGTCCAATGGTTCTTAGGGAAAATCTTATACAAAAAGGTGCTTTCACAAAAATAATTCCAGAAACCAGGATAACTTTTGCAAGAGTATTGGACAGTTCCATCTGGATTTAATATTCTACACCCTACTGCTCCCACTTCTGGATTATCCTCCAAAAAAGCTATAGACTTATTTAAAGTTTCTGGCAAAACCTTAGTATCCGGATTTAAAAATAGGATGTACTCCCCAGTGGTTTTTTTTAGTCCTTGGTTGTTGGCCGCAGCGAAACCCAAATTTCTATCATTCTCTATTATAATGACGTTTTTAAAATCATCTTTTATCATATCCACAGTGTTATCCTTGGAGTTATTATCCACTAGTATCACTTCTAAAAGCCAATCTGTTCTGTTCTCAAAGATGGAACTCAAACAACTCAAAATATAATCTTTCACTTTGTAGCTTACAATTATTATGGACAATTTCTTTTGGTTAACTTTATTTAGACATTTGATATTATAATGAGTCATAAGCTTCCTTTATTCTATGGGCAGTTATTTCCGCATCAAAGTATTTGAGAACTCGCTTTCGAGCCTTTAACCCCAATTCCTGGCGCAATTTTTGATCCAAGATCAGATTTTTTATGGCCAGATACAAAGACATATGATCGAAAGGTTGAACCAGTAAACCAGCATCGCCTATGACTTCTGGAATTGATCCGCATAAAGTCGAGACTACCGCCTTAGCACAAGACATGCTCTCAATCAGCACCATTCCAAACTGTTCCCGAATCTGCTCTGACGGTACACTGGGCAAAACGAAAATGTCAGCTAAATTATGAATCTTGGGGATATCTTGATAAGGTATATAAGGATGCAATAAGAATTGATCTGTTAAAGACATTTTAGATAGCAACTTTTCCAGTTTATTTTTGTCTTTGCCTGTTCCAATGAGTAAAAATTTTATATTTTTCGAATCTATCTCTTTATCTTTTTTCATTCGGCTGGCAGCATAAATTAACTCAAACAACCCTTTCGACCTGAGCAAGTTCCCTATGTAGAGGATGATTATGTGATTGTCAGAAACATCAAATTTTTTCTCCAATTTTTTATCTTTTAATTCTGGCCTAAAAACCTTACTATCTACTCCTGGTGGTATAACTCTGATTTTCTCTTCTGAAGCTCCGAGCAAAATTAAAACCTCTTTGGCTCGACTGGTCACCGGCAAAAAGAGATCAATGCTCCTGACTACCTTTTCTATTCTTCTCTTTGAGAAAAAGGTTTTCCCAAACTTAAAGGGAATATTCTCCCATTGCGTGACCACAAGCTTACTTCCATACTTCTTTTTAGCCTTGACTGCCTGGTAAGTATAATAATAATGAATATCCGCTGAATGGATAATATCATACCCTTTCAGATTTCTGACAATTCCCCACATGGGTTGGGGAGTTTCGAGGACTAAAGTGAGGAAGGAATTCAGGAATCTTTTTATGGTTTTTGAGGTTACAGATTCGAATCCCCAAGATTTGACAATAGGAAGATCAAATCCCTTTAGGTCGAAATTATTCCCCAAATTGCAGAAAGCAGTCAGAGATAGTTCATCTTTAAGGTGCTGATAAGTCTGCATCTCAAACAGGTTGAGATTTGCACCTCTGACCAATGCAATCTTTTTTGGCGGAGAAGACATCATCTTTTAGCTTTGCTTGAATTAGCAGTCTATAACATTGAAATATCTGTATTTGAAGAAACTGATTTAAAAAATCAGTCTCCAACAAGCTCACCCTTTAAATTCGAATTCGGCGAATAACTCAGGAACATTACTGCTCCCATAGTAAAAGCGATGTAAGGCACATGATTAATATTAGCATAAACATAATTGGTCAGAGCCACTATCATCAGCTGCAGGTAATTAGTGATAAAGCCCAAGATCATCCCTTTATCATAGGGGTCTTTAATATTTCTTAAGGCATAAGTTCCCCTTTTAAGGAAAGCCAGGGATAACCATATAAAAGAAATCAGTCCAAGCAATCCAATTTTCAATGCCATCAATAGATAGTTCTGGTGCACAAACCAAGTGCTGACTTTACGTTTAGAGAAAATATCAAAAAAGCTTAATCGGTACCCGAAACCGTATCCCAAAATGGGTTTCTCTTTAATCCTTTTAAGGCTCTCTTTCCACTCCATCAGCCTGTACAAGTTGGAAATCCCGCTGACATCAAGTTCTCCTCCCCGTCTGAGGCCTACGGAGAAAATTGATTGTGTCCGTTTGACTAACGATTCAGCAAGGGTTTCCCCACTTTTAGATATCCTTAAATTTTTTCCAACCGCCAGGATCATCAACATTAATAGAAGGGATACAAGAATGAATTTACCAGAATATAATAACACTTTCCTCCTCTCCAAAAGGTTAAATAGGATAAAGCCCAGAAAAATTGCTACCAGAAATGCGATCCAATAACCTCGTGTAAAGGATAAAGCAAGATGAATAAGCATTGGTAAAGACATAAACCAATATCGCAATTTTATTCTTTTGTTACTTTCATAAAAAGAACGACAGATGAGTACTGCTGCCACCATGCTGGGGAATACAGAAAAAAGATAAGCCCCTACTCTTACAAACCCACCTGAGATGTAGGTATAAATTCCGATTAAAGAATTAATCCAGGCTACATAGACTAGAAGCTTGAATATATAATAGATATCTTTTTTAGAGTTTAAGGTATTAACTACAACGAAAAAAAGACCAAAGCATAAGTAGGGAAAGAGCTCAATTGCTAATTCTCTCACTGATCCGCCATTAAAAAAGCCCGCAAGAGTCGCCTCTAAACAAAAAAATAAAAATAGAAATAAAGGTAAATTTAAAACCGTCCGTTTTAAAAGCAATATCTTCTGGTTTTTCAATAAAAGATTAGTAATAAAAACGATAAATACCAAAATTAAGACCAGAGTATCCTGTGTAGTATGGCCAGCTCCAAATCTCACAAACGTGCTCCCGGCTATAAAGACGAATAAACTTCTCGGTAGGTTGCCAATGCTCAAAAAAAGCACCAGGGTTAACAATATCGAAAGTAGAATAACTTTAAAAGAAAAAGAAAATAAAGCCAAGAAAAAAACAATCTCCAAGCCAAAAAACCAGCAATATGATTTTTTTAGATCAAATCTCTCAGTCATTGTAGAATCATACATAAAATATTCAAATTAACATTCTTTATTCTTGGTAGCAATTTTAGCTACTAATAAAAATTGAAAAGCAAAAAAATCATTGAAGACTTTGAATGTAAGCCGATTTAAGGTGTCGAAGTATTTAGTATATTTATATTCTATCATGCTAATCTCGTAACCCGCTTGCCAGAACATCCTTACACTTTCCTTCTTGGTAAAAAATCTCAAATGTCCCTGGTCTAAAATCCCCTCAGGTTTATACTCCCAGGTGCCTTGGAAGATTAAGTCATAGAGTATCTTAAAATATCTGATATTCGGAAGGCTGGCCACAATTCTCCCTTCTCGTTTCAGATGTGATTTTAAGCGGATCAAAGTCAACCAAGGATCCACCAAATGTTCCAAGATATCCCCACAAATGATGCAATCATATTTAGATAATCTCTCAACTATGCCTTCATTTTCAACCGATCCTAATAGAACCCTGTCTAAATTGCTCATAGCTTCTGAAGCTACTCGAGGATTTAATTCCACACCCTCAACCAATTTAGCTCCTTTAGCTTTCAAAGCTCTTCCAAGATATCCGAAACCACAACCCAAATCTAAGACACTTTGAATTTCTCCAGTTGAAAGTATCAATTTCAAAAGCTCAGGTCTTTCCTGTGAGTAATATTGATCAGAATAATTTTGCATCTCTTGCACCTGAAATTCAAATTGTCTGCCGGATTTTTCCTTTAACACCAAATATCTCCAATATATCTTTTATCTCCGATTTAGTAATAGCACCTGAAATAATGGATATGAAAATATATACCAGCGTCCCAATTAGCAAATTTTCTATCCAGAATAATTTATCTTTTAAAAAAAATACCAATCCGCCCATGACGATTGAAGGAAATAAAAAATATTTCAACCAAGCTATATCCTTAGGCTCTATACCATTTTTCTTCAGAAAGAAAAAATAACCCAAAGTGATGAATGAATCCACCCCTACAGTGACTATGCAAGCCCCAACCAATCCATAAAAATTTATCAAGAATATATTTCCAATGATAGTTAAGCACAGACCTAAGACAGAAACCCGCAGTGAACGTTTCTGCAGATTAGCGGAAAATAGAGCATGTCCGAAAATATAATTTAAAGAGATAGGGATTAAACCCCAAGTCAAAATCGAAAGAGCCAGGGCTGAGGATATATACTCTTGGCCATAAAAAGTAGCAACTATTGAGCGTGATAGAATGCTAACACCAATAACTATCGGTAGACTCAAGCCTAAGATGAATTTTGAGGCTTTATTCATAATTCGTTGAAAACTGCCTTCTTCTTTACTGTGGATCCTGGAAAATATAGGGTAAATAACAAAGCCTAATGTTGCCGGTACAAAGTTTAGCCCATCGATAAGTCTGCTGGCAGCATTATACAGCCCTACCAGAAGATCTCCTTTCAAAAACGACAATATTAAAATGCATACTCTTACATTCATAGAAGCGACTAAAATAGGTAAGGCAAATCCGGTAGAGTGTTTTATTATCCATTTACAGTTTTCTAAAGAAAATGAAAATTTAGGTTTGAAGATTTTTTTAAGTACTAAAAAGATACTTAGAGCTCCTGTTAACGCGGCACCTCCAACATAAACCCAAGAAAGTGTTAAGATTCCACCTCCTCTTTTTAACAGAAAATACCCGAACAAAAGGAGGATCAAATTATTGAAAACAATTAAAAGGGCTTTGTAAGTCTGTTTTTCAAAAGCAAAAAAAAGCGAATCAAAGCTCTCGGCAAAAGCTCGTACAAAAAGATAAAGGTTTATAACAAGAAGAACTTCATTTTTAATTGGTTTTTTTTCGAAAAGAAGAGTCAGGATAAGAATCAGGCTGTAGGTCAAAACCGCCATTCCTATCCTTAACAGGATGGTGTTGGATAAGAAGAGATGTGCTTTTTCCTTATCCTTAGCTATCTCCCTGATACTGAAGGTAGAAAATCCATAATCTATAAAGACGCTAAAGATAGTTACCACAGCCAGAGCATAAGTGTATATTCCAAAATTCTCTACCCCTAGATATCTAGCAGCCAATAAAAAAAATAAGTACCCAGCTATTTTCGAAAAAAACTGAGAAAAGAGAAGTACCAGAAAACTTCTTGAAGCTTGATGAGGCTTATCCATGGAGCACTAGACAAAAAGCTTTTGGCCATGTGTAAAAGTCATTCATTCCTATTGGAATGAAGTCATCTCTCATTGTTTTCACAGATTACTTACGTCTCCAATTTTACCAATGATATTTTTTAGAAGGAACTTTTTATCCTCTCTATCACATAATCCTGCTCTTCTCTTCTAAGTCCGGGATAGATAGGCAGGGAGATAACCTCCCGGGCTTTTCTCTCGGAATTGGGTAAACTTCCTTCCTTATATCCTAAACCCTCAAAACATTTTTGCAGATGCAAAGGCACAGGATAATAGGTATCAAAGCCTATCTGATTCTGAGTCAGGTATTCCTTCAGCTCATCCCGATTTTCAACCGCTATGGTATACTGGTTATATATGTGATAATTGAAACTTTCCGCCCTGGGAGTAATTATGCTCGTTCCTTGAAATGCCTTATCGTAGTAAGATGCATTTTCCCTTCTCCTTTCATGCCAAGAGTCTAAATATCTAAGCTTGATTCTTAAGATAGCGGCTTGCAGTGTATCTAATCTGCTGTTGTAGCCAACCACGGAATGAGAATATTTGGCTTTTTGGCCATGCACCCTCAAAAGCCTTATCTTCTCTGCCAAATCTGGATCATTGGTCACTATCATCCCGCCATCACCAGCCGCGCCTAAATTCTTAGTAGGATAAAAGCTAAAGCACCCGGTATCCCCCATAGACCCGGCTTTTCTCCCTTTATATTTTGCGCCAATCGCTTGAGCCGCATCCTCTACCACCTTAATATTATATTTTCTTGCAATATCTATGACAGGTTCCATATCCGCACACTGCCCAAAAAGGTGAACT
Organism: uncultured Ignavibacteria bacterium; assembly: GCA_964511075.1. Lineage (GTDB taxonomy): Bacteria > Zixibacteria > MSB-5A5 > MSB-5A5 > RBG-16-43-9 > CAZEDM01. The sequence goes on along the minus strand of CAZEDM010000013.1, from coordinate 18,222 downwards.
GGCATAATGGCTTTGGTCTTTTTGGTTATCTTTTTCACTATCTGTTGAGTAGCTATATTATAAGTCAGAGGGTCGATATCCACGAAGACTGGTTTGGCCTTTAGATTAGCAATCACCCCGGCTGAGGAGAAGAAGGAAAAAGCAGAGGTTATTACCTCATCTCCAGGACCTACGCCAAAAGCTCGGAGTGATAAAAGCAGAGCATCAGTTCCTGAGGCAACTCCGATGGCAAATTTGGTTTCGCAGTAACGTGCTAACTCCTCCTCTAAGGTCTTTACCTCTGGTCCAAGGATGAATTGAGTATGATTAAACACTTCAGCTACTGCCTGGTCGATTTCTTTTCTAATAGAAGCATATTCCCTTCTTAAGTCCAGGAAAGGGGCTTTCATTTTCTCCTCCGTATTTTTCTATTGATTTTCCAAGAGCTGATCATCTGGCACATCCCTGAAAACCTTAGCCGGTGTTCCCAGAACTATCTTTTTGGCTGGGGTATCCCTGGTCACCACAGAGCCAGCCGCCACCTGCGAGTCCTCACCGATTATTTTACCGGGCAGAATTGTGGCGTTAACTCCGACTCTGCCACCTTTCTTGACCGTGACCCCTTTGTAATGTTTGAATCTCTCCCTGCTCCTTCCCATATAGTTATCGTTGCTGGTGGCCACACAGGGAGAGATGAAACAATGATCCTGCAGTTCTGAATGAGCGGTTATATAGACGTTGGTTTCCAATTTGCAATATGAGCCAATCTTGCAGAAATTCTCAATAGCTACCCCTCTGCCTACAATGGTAAAATCTCCGATGGTAACATTCTCCCTGATTGTGGAAAGGTCCGCCACTAAAATCTCATCTCCCAAAACTGCACCTCTATATATGACCACCGAGGTCCCTATGATACAGTTATTCCCGATTCTCGCTGAAGACAGCTCCTGTTCCTTGGTGGTTGCGCTTCTGACTGCCTTCATTGGCTTTTTCCCGATGACCGTATTATCATCTATCCTCACACAATCTCCTATTTTCGTCCCTGGATAGATGGTTACATTATTCCCTATGATACAGTCCTTGCCTATCTGAGCTTCTTTCCCTATAACCGTATTCCAGCCTACCTTGACATTCTGGCCCAGTCTGGCTTGGGGATCAATAAAATTCTGCATTCCTGCTCCTTGGTTTACTCCGTCTTCAAATTATAAGAGAACTTCTCAAGGTTCCTAACCTTTCAAAGCAATATCTCGACTTATTGATTGACTGCTTATTTCTTCCTGAAAAATATGATATTCTTAAGACCTGCAAGGTCTCTACGTACCACCGAGATCATCTCATCCAATTTCTTGAATTCCTCAGGCTTTTGTCTTTTGGTTCTGTCGAGGTATTCTAAGCCGAAAGAGAAAAGAACGCTCAGAAGAAGGCTGGCAATCCCGGCTATCAAGATCAAACTTGCCCGCTTAGGTCTGGACTTTCTTTCCGGAGGAAAAGCTTTATCCAGCACCTGAACAGTAGGAGTGTCTTTGGTTTCCTCGATCTTGTATTGCTCGTACTGCTGGGTTAAAAGCTGGAATAACGCCTCCTGAATTTTGAGCTCACGTGTTAGCCTGATCAGCTCTAAACTCAAAGCGGGTGCCTGTGAAAAGGGAACCCCCAGTACCTGCTGGCTTGAAGAATCTGGGGAGCCTGACTCCAAAACCTCCAGCTGTCTTTTGATCTCCTTTATCCTGGATCTCAACTGCTGAATCTGAATATGACTGGATGACATGTTCCTGCTTAAGACGTTCATCTCTATCTCCGCAGAGATCAACTGGGCTTTTAAATCTGCTGCCGCCTGAACAGCGGCTTTTATCTGTTCATCTAAAACTATCGCTTTGTTCCTCTCCTGAAAATTTCTCAGGCTATCCTCGGCTGCCTTCAGATTTACCTGAGTTTGATCCAGCCTCTCCTCTATGAAAATTCTGGCACTTTTTGCCTTAGAGGTGTTAGTTTCCTGATTCACCTGGTCAAGCCCCTTCACTAAAAGATTGGCTATTCGTGCAGCCCTTTCTCTATTCTTATCCTCGAACTCCACAGTGATAATCCCCTCATTCTCCACTGTCACCTGGAGGTGGGTGAAGAACTCCTTTAATCCGTCCTCCAGTTTATCTGTATTATAGACTTTTAAGAGATTCTCTTCCTGAATCACCGGCTCTGCAACCGAGCGACTCTTTATTATAGCCGCAAATACGTCTGAAGCTGTAGCGGTCATCGGCAGGCTCAAGCCGCTTAGAGCGGAGAACTCTCCTAAAAGAGAGCCGGAGATACCCATTCCCAGACTACTCTTTTCCGGAGGTAAAATAGTAGTTTTCGCTTTGTACCAGTTAGGTAAAAACAGTGAAAATAGAGCAACTGCCAGGCAGACCAGGATGAAATTGAAAAAGATAAATCGTCTGTACTTAACCAAGATCGCAAGATAGCTATAAAGGTTTATTTTTTCCTCTTCTGCTTTATAGGATTCAAAGCTTGTTGAATTTTTCCCTTCCATTTTACTTTATTGTGAGATAGAAATTTATTTTGTTGCACTATCTATAACTAAGTAAATAGTCGCTATACTGCTCAAGACCGCCACAACGTCTCTAAAAGTATTCCAATAGTTTCTCTCCGGTTTCTCCGGAACCCAGATGACATCCCCCGGCTCAACCATTCCGTTTGGTTTTACCCATTCACCGGTCATTCCCTTGATCAGTCTTATCTTCCCCTTATCAGCTCTCCAGGAAAACCCCCCTGCTTTCTTAATATAATAAAGGTGACCTTTTCCTTGTTCATAAGTCAGAAACCCAGGATTTATTATGTTTCCGGAGACTTTGACAACTAGTCTTCTCTTTGGAACAAAGATCCGATCTCCATCTTTAAGTAGAATATCTTGCCCTAAGTCATTACCTCTAAATAACTTAACAAAGTCGACAGAAACTCTGCCCGGTTTTTCCCTGGCTTTGGTCTTAAAGTATTCATACTCGTAACTTTTCATCTCCGAAACCGGGATCTGCTTTAGCCTCTCATACTCCAGATCAATTTCCTGTGGACCATATTCTCTTATCATCTCAGCTTCCAGTAAAGAAGCATCCTCCGTAAATCCACCTGCCATCTGGATTAGATCTGTAAGCTTGATCTCCCCCTCATTAATAGCATAGACCCCAGGATGAACAACTTCACCCCGTATAACCACCTGCTTTTTTTCTCTGAACTCAGTCAGGGAACGAATAAATACCCTATCATCCGGGAACAGAGCTATATTCTTTCCCCTTCCGCCAGCTGCAAAGAGAAAGTTTAAATCTTTCTTTAAAGTCTGGGTATTCCTATTATCTGAATCGAACCTGATGATCTCAGCGGTAGATAAATCAGCATCCCGAGTTAACCCTCCGGCTAAGGCGATTAAATCCAGGAGGCTGTCACCCTCGAAATATTCATATTCTCCGGGGTCTTTTACTGCACCATAAATACTGCAGATATAAATGGAGGTATCTTTCAAGGGGACATAGATTACATCTCCATCCAGAACATAAGGATTCCTGTCACTTTTGCCTGTTTTCAAAAATCTCAAAACATCTATCTTCCTCTCTGTGCCATCATTTCTTTTCAGTATGATATTCCTGTTGGAAGAGTTCCCCACCCCTCCCCCGGCTCCCTCAATCACCTCGGAAACTCTCTGGTTGGCATAAGCTGAATAAATTCCTGGGCTTTTTACCGCACCTGTCACGGAGACCTTGAATCTCCTTAAAACAAGCAGGGTAACTGTTACCTCGACATTTCTGTATTTTTTCAATATCTCCTGCTTGACCTGTAACCTAACATCCTTCAGGTTCCTGCCAGAGATAAAAAGGTCGCCCACTCCTGGAATCAAAATTGTGCCCTCCGGGGTAATTTTCAAAGTAAAGCTGGTTTGAAACTCATCCCAGAGCACGATAAGAAGAACATCTCCTGGCCCAACTATGTACTCCTGGGGATCTACAACTTTCTCCAGAGCCTGCTCGGTATCAGATAATTTTTTCTGCTGGGAGCTCAGGGAATCCTGGTAGATTCCGACCCCTGAAAGCTGAGAGAAACACCAGGAATGAACAAAAAATAGAATTAAAAGACTTAAAAACAATTTTCTTTTCATCTTCATCTCAGAGTTTTTGATTCTTAATATTATAAAAAAACCGAGTTTAAGATAGGATTTATCTTTTTTACCCGGTAAAAAAATTGAAAATTTCACCTCACTCAGTTAAAGAGTTATGCTTAAGACTGCTAATCCTATAAATCCAGATATTCATCCTTAAAATCTTCTGGCTATAGACAAAACTCTTTAACAGTAAAACGCTAAGCTACCCTCCGACAAGAGGTAACGTTAATTTGAATGATAATAAGACAATAGCTTGTGAATGTCAAGAAAAATATAAGGTTTTGAGGACTAACTAATTATACTTAAAGAGGTAACCCGTTGCGAAAAGAGGGCTTAAAGTCTAAAAAGAGTCCACGCTATTGCCTATACAGGAGTTTCTACCTGCCCCATACTTCTATCTTCTGCTCATATTCCTTGAAGAGCTTTTCTGCTTTGGACCTGTCTTTGGACTCAACGTATATATGCAGGTTAGCTTTCCTCCTGTCCGGCGCCACCAGCACCCAGGAATCATCCAACAATATCCTGACGCCGTCTATCAGCTCCCGGTTGAATTTCTCGGTGGAGCGGCTGAGCTCTCTCATCACCTGCCCCTTTTTGCTCCAGTCACAGGGTAACACCTCTTTAATCCAGTAGAATTTATCCATCTCCTCTCTGAGTTCACCAAATCTCTTTTTTGCCTTAGCCATAAGCTCCATGATCTTCACCACGTCGTACATCGCATCTGCACCTAACTGAAAACCGGGAAAAATAAAACCTCCTTTGGTGCCGCCAACAAAATCGACCTTCAGAGAATCTATGGCATCCATCATAGCCAGATGATCATTTCTTACCCTAATAACTTTAACCCCGTATTCTGAAGCAATTTCCTCCACACCCATAGAAGCCACAACTGGCACAGCGATCTTCTGAGCCCGGTTGGAGCTCAAGAACAGGGAGGTAACCATTAAAAGCAAAAGATCAGAAGAGATAGGTTCTCCCTTCTCGTCCACAGCTAAGATCTTCTCTGCCCCCGGGTCAAGCAGAAATCCCACATCTGCATTCAGGGATTTAACAATTGTAGAGAGCTGCTGAAGCGAATGACTCTCCTCGCTCTCCTTTCGCACTAACTTCTTCGGATCTAAATAGGCATTTAAGGAAATCACATCGCAGTCCAGAGCCCCTAAAACCGAGGGAAATATCTCGGAAGCTCCTCCAGAGGAATAGTCCAGAACTACTTTAAACTTAGCCTGCTTGATTACCTCCGTATCAATAGCCTTGAGAAAATCGTTGCGGTAAGATTCGATGATCCTCTGGGGGAAGTCGAGCTGTCCTACCTCGTCCATATTCGCTCTTCTAAAATCTTCCCTGAAGAAAAATCTTTCCACTGCCTTGGCTTTTGAAGTGGGAAGATCCAAGCCATTGCCGTCAAAAAAGATGAGGTCTACTATTTTACCATCCAAAGGCGAGGTCCTTACGTGAATCCCTCCCTGTTCCTTGCCTGATTTAAGCTCATACCTAACTACGGGAATAGGCAAGGTTCTAAGGTCTTGAACGTTCACTCCTGCTGACAAAAGCCCGCAGATAACTGCTCGATTGGTCATCCGGGAGGTTCTCCCCGCATCCCGGCTGGTGACCACAGTAGCCCCCTTGCCCAGTATGGCTCCGAATGCCGCTCCCAATTTAACGGCAAACTCCGGAGTCAATTCCAGGTTCCCCAGACCACTCACCTTGGCGTCGGTAAATAATTCACGATTCCATTTTTCTCCCCAGACTAAGCTGGTAGAAAGAATGGCATCAGATTCCACCTCTTTCCCCGGCCAGATCTTTACGTTGGCGAATATCTTAGCCCTTGAGCCTATGATACAGTTATCGCTTACCAGGGAATTCTCCAAAAGAGCCGCCTCCTCTCCGATGATAGTCTTAAAGCTGACTATCGTCTCCCTGAGGACAGCTCCATTGCCTATGAAGCAATCTTTCCAGATAACTGAACGGTTTATATCCACTCTTTCTCCACAGTGAACCCCTTCTCCTATTACCGAATTTGAGATTCTGGATTTAGAGCCAACTTTGGAATCGTTCCCCAGGATCACCACCCCTTCAAATTCCACATCCTCTCCCACCTGCACATTCTTACCTATCCAGATGGAAGCTTTTTTCCTCTCCAATAGGTTCCCCTCAATCTCTATCTTTACCTTCTGTTCCAGGATGTCCTGGTGAGTTTTTGAATACTCTGAAAGATTCCCCACATCTCTCCAGTAATCGGTGGTTATATACCCGTAGAGATTCTCTTTTTCTCTGAGCATCAAAGGGAAAAGATCCTTGCTGAAATCATATTCCTGCTTTAAGGGGACTTTCTCTAATACCTCCGGCTCCAGAATATAAATACCGGTATTGACCGTATCACTGAAAACCTCTCCCCAGGTGGGTTTTTCCAGAAAACGGGTGATTCTTCCGTCCTCCCCTGTGATGACCACGCCATAAGACAAGGGATTTTCCATTCTGGACAGAACCATGGTAGCTTTTGCCTTGTTTTTCGTATGGAAACCTATAACTGAGGATAAGTCAATATCGGTAAACACATCTCCGGAGATCACCAAAAACCTTTCTCTTTTCTTCGCGGGGAAATCACCGAAGATAAGCTTTTCCGCATTCTTAACGCTTCCAGCTGTGCCGTAATCTTCGGTGGCAGTGAGATACTCGATCTTTACCCCAAATTTAGAGCCATCTCCGAAATAATTTTTGATCTCCTCCCCCTGGAAAAAAAGCAAAGCCACGATATCCTTTAAGTTGTGCTTTTTCAAAAGATTGAGGATATGCTCCATCATCGGTTTATTGGCGATGGATACCATGGGCTTGGGCAAATTACAGGTCAGGGGCCTGAGCCTTGTTCCAAACCCTCCTGCCATTATCACGGTCTTCATAGAAGCTCTTTACTTTTTTCTAACCTGGTAGCTAATTAAGTGGTTTAAAGTTTAAAAATCAAGCTCTTTACTCTCAAAAGCTGAAAAAGATCATATTCCCGATTAAAATCAAAAGAACTCCAGTTGAGATCCAGACATATCTTTTATCCTTCTCTAAAGAGAAGGAGATAATAGCCACAATCACTCTTAAAACAGGAGTAATAATCAAAATCAGGGCGCCTAAGTTTATAAAGGCATAGGGACTTAGATTTAGAAATCCCGATATAAGTTCAGGGAATGAAAATGGCTTTACTTCTCTCAATGTTGGGAAGAAAACCAGTAGCAGAAATCCTAAAAGTAAAATCAGAACTGAGGAGTATGTGCCTAATTTCAGGATCAGACTTATATAACGATTGACAACTTCCTTCCTTTGCATACCTTGTTAGTCCTAATTCTTTGAAAAGCTTGGAGTTACATTTAAATTTATCGGCTGAAATTAAAATTTCTTAGCCTAAAAACAGAAAGTGAACTTTTATCCCTTTTAAAAACATCTCCAGACAAAGATAAAACAAAACTATAATAAATGCTATTCTTATATACTCTGTTTTTATCTTGTGAATCATTCTTGAGCCCAAATGAGCACCTAAGAATATCCCTAAAATCGAAATCCCGGAAATAAGAATGTCGATATCTCCCCTCAGATAGTAAACCAGAGCGCCAGCGCAGGCAGTAACCCCGATCATGAAGTTGCTGGTGGCTGTGGCAACTTTCAAGGGAACTCCCATAAAAAGATACATCGCCGGAACTTTGATTACCCCGCCACCTATGCCCAGAAGACCGGAAAAATTCCCCGCTAAAAAAGAAAACCCTAAACCAGCAGGCAGATTTTGAACCTGATAGGAAGAAACCGAACCAGGCTCGGTTGATTTATCTTCTATCTTCTCCTTCTTTGACAACATAGATAGAGCACTATAGAGTAGAAGGAGCGAAAAAATTATACTCAGCACATTTCCTTTGAATAATCCTGCAATAACACCACCACAGATTGCTCCCGTGGTAGTGGATAATTCCAGGGTCATACCCAGACGAACATCCGCCAGTTTATTCTGAACGTAATTAGTCGCTGCAGTGGATGAGGTTGCAATAACGCAGAGCAAGGAGGTGCCTATGGCAGTATGTATGGGGACCTTAAGGAAAAGGGTCAAAGCTGGAACCAGAAGGACCCCTCCCCCCAGACCCAGAACCGCCCCAAAAAACCCAGCCACAACACCCACCCCAGCCATTAAGATTATATTAGTCCAGTCCAATATTTCTGTATTTATAGGGAAGGGACCTGTCCAACAGGATTCAAATTCGGATTGGGTTTACGAAATCCTGCTGAGGCAAGGATACCCTTCCACTTTTTTAAAGGTGTAGGGCAATCTTTTCAGCCTTGCTTTATTATAGCATCAGCAAGCTGATGCACTCCGTTCAAAAATCCATTCTACTAATTCGTGCCCGCCAGATCCCCTGACCTGGTTCGCCTAATCTTCGGGACATAAGGAACAGACTAAAAACTGTCCTGCTTTCATTCTGCGTCATCCCGGACTCAACAATCTCTCGTACTCTTTGTTATCCTTCAAAATCTCAATCGCTTTTTTAATCTGCTCCTGGTATCTCGCCCAGACCTTGTATCTTGCAGAAGAGCCGAACTCTTTGGTAAGCACAGCCTCCTCGATCTGCCATTTCAAAAACTCTTTATCTCTTTCGAATTCAGATTCTTTTCTTTTTCTCAAAAGAGAGTTCAGCCTGTTCAAAATCTCTTCAGTATCATTTAAAAACTGAGCTTCGGGATTGGATTTCTCCTCCTCTGCGATGGTTTCCCGCAATTTCTCCAGCTCGGATTCAGATGCGGATTTATAATCAAAACCTCTTGACCTAATATAATTTTCAAATTCTTTTAAAACCTTCTCGTTTGCCTTAAAATCCTCTGGTATATTTTTATATTGAACCGCAAAATCAAAGAAATACTGTTTTTGCAAAAGGTACTGGATCAGGGCAGGAAAAACCGGGTCAGGAACTATAATATCCGGGACTATACCTCCACCTCCATAAACTTTTCGTCCCTTTTTTGTATAATATACTTTCTCTGGGGATTTCTGCTGAAGGGTATCGTTAATTTCCTCCGTACTGCCTTTTGAATTTTGATGATTATCGAAATCTTTTTGAATCAGCCTTCCGCTGGGGATGTAATATTTAGCTGTGGTAAGCTTCAGCGCAGTATTATCTCTTAGCTCAAACACAGTCTGAACCGCACCCTTTCCAAAGGTAGTATCTCCCAGGATCAATCCCCTGTCATAATCCTGTACCGTTCCCGCCACGATCTCCGAAGCTGAGGCGGAGCCGAAATCTACCAGAACTATCAAGAGAGTCTTATCCAGTACCGGCTCAGCCTGCGAATAAAATTTCTTTGAATCCTTTCTGCCCTTCACCTCCAGAACAAGCTCTCCTTTTTTGAGAAAAAGCTCCAGCACACTCACCGCCTCCTGCAAAAGCCCGCCTGGATTTCCTCTTAAATCCAGTATAAGTCCTTTTATTTTTTGGGATTTTAATTCTCTCAGAGCTTCTCTTAACTCGCCAGGGGCATTCTCTGAAAACCGGGTCAATCTCACATAACCTATACCATCCTCCAGCTCTCCTGCAAAGGCAACGCTTTTTATCTCTATAACACCTCTTTTTATATTGAATTCTAAAGAGTCTCTTACCCCTTCCCTCAAGACGGTGAGTTTTATTATACTACCTTTAGGGCCTCTGATCTTCTGCTGAGTCTCCTCGCCGGATAAGCCTTTGGCTGAAAAGCCATCTATCTTGACGATCTTATCTCCTGCCTTGATCCCTGCCTCATAAGCTGGGGTACCTTCCAAAGGAGAGATTACCGTAGGATAACCATCTTTTATGGCAATCTCCATCCCCACCCCCTGAAACTCACCTTTGCTCGTCTCTAAAAGCTCCTCCAGTTCCTTATTGTCTAAATATTCAGAATACGGGTCTAAGTCCGTCATCATACCGGAGATTCCGTCCCGGATAAGCTTTTCCTTATCGATCTTCTCCACGTAACTGGAGGTTATAAGGGTTAAAACCTCGTTCAATCCACTGATTTTACCGAAAGGGAGAAAATCAAACGTGGTGCTCAGGAATAAAATTAGAAGAGCTATCACTATAACCAGTAAAATGAAACTTGAGCTTTTCATTTTTATCTCGGGCATATTTTCACCTGCTATATCTTATTCGTTTTAAGAAGAGAGTCAGCCATCTGTTGAACCTTGTCCCAGACTTCCTTGATCTCACCTGACCCATCGATTACCCTGAATCTTTTCTTGTTCTTCTCTGCAATCCTTAGGTACCCCTTCCTGACTTTCTTATAAAAAACTATTTTTTCTTTTTCAATCCTGTCTTTTTTCCTGTTATTTTTTCTCATCCGCAGCATAAAAACCCTAAGGGGAATATCGATCAAGAAGGTCAGGTCAGGTTTGAGGCCTGATACGGAAATTTTATTCAGATACTCTATCGTTTTTTTCCCCAGCCCTCTGCCATAACCCTGATAAGCCAGTGTTGAATCGTAGAAACGGTCGCAGATTACTATCTTACCCTGCTTCAAGGCTGGCAGAATCACCTTCGAGACAAGCTGTGCTCTGGAAGCGATGTAAAGCAAAAGCTCGGTCAGAGGACTCATCCCTGCATTTCTGGATGACAAAAGCACCTGGCGAATGCTCTCGGAGATCTTCTCTCCGCCCGGCTCTCTTAAAAATACAACCTTGTGACCTTTTCTTTTCAGATAATTGAAAAGCTTTTTTGCCTGTGTGGTTTTACCAGAGTAGTCGATTCCTTCGAAAGTAATTAGGATGCCGTTCATATTTTTGTTCCGATTTTTTTATTTCTCGTAGGGCAAACCTTCAGGTTTGCTCTTTTTGTTTCTTCTCGCGAGGCTAAAGCCTTACCCTACGACTATAATTCAAACACAAACGAGCCTTGAAAACAATATTCCTTAAAATCTTTAACTAAACTTTTTCTCACCGGATTATCAAAGATGTAATGAGCAACTTTTTTAGTATCTTCTTCTCTTCTCAAAATATGCTCATAATAATTGATTTGCCAGAGTTTATCTTTGAATCTTTTCGAATAATTAAAACCACTCGTTTGTTTGAACTCGGAGATGAATTTTTTAAAATCAGAATTATCCTTTTTGCCCTCTACTAATAAATGCAAATGATCAGGCATAAAACAATAAGCCCAGATTGAGAAATTGCGCTTCTGAGATATCTTCTTTAGATCTTCTAAAATACTATCTGTCAAATCTTTTTGTGTAAAAATTGAATTTTTATTATAGGTGCAGATTGTTACAAAATATCTATAATATCCTTCGTAGTCAAAATCTCTTAATCTTATCCGTTTTTTTAATTTTATATTATTCATTTTTTGTAAGGCAACCCTTTAGGGTTGCTTAATACAGCAAAGCTGAAGCCTTGCCCTACGCTCTTCAGACTGTGCTCATGGTGGGTCAGGCGTCCCGCCTGACCTAAGGAACAGACAGGATGTCTGTTCCACCATTTCAAAACAAAGAGGTGGTTATAACCACCTCTTGGAATAAAAAGCAATTAATCCATTTTCACCCTGATTATCTTTTCTTCGCATTAGCCTTTCTTTTTTCCGCTACAGGCTTGGTTTTGTATTTCTTTATATACTCCTCTGTCAGCTCACGAGCCTCCTCGTCCGTGAACTGGATCGGCGGGGATTTCATAAAATAAGCTGAGGGAGCCTCAATCGCTCCGGTGATGCCGTGATCCAAAGCCAGCTTGCAGCACCTGACCGCATCGATAACCACTCCCGCAGAGTTAGGTGAATCCCAGACCTCTAATTTCATCTCCAGGTTCAGGGGAACGTCCCCGAAGGTCTTTCCCTCTAACCTGATGTAGGCAGTTTTCCTGTCCAAGAGCCAGGCGACGTAATCGGAAGGTCCGATATGCACATTGTCCCTGCCCAAGTCATAATCCAGCTGGGAGGTAACCGCATCGGTTTTGGATATCTTCTTGGATTCCAGCCTGGACCTCTCCAGCATATTGAGAAAATCGGTGTTACCGCCAACGTTCAGCTGATAAGTCCTTTCCAATCTCACCCCTCTGGTGCGGAAAAGACGGGTGAGGACCCGGTGGACGATAGTTGCACCTACCTGTGATTTAATATCATCCCCTATCACCGGAAGACTGCGGTCGGTAAATCTTTTCTGCCAGTATTTCTCCCGGGCGATGAAAACCGGAATGCAGTTGACGAGACCACAGCCAGCCTCCAGGACCTGCTCCACGTACCATTTAGTTGCCTCCTCGCTTCCTACCGGCAGGTAATTTACCACCACATCGGTCCTGGTCCCCTTGAGGATTTTTACTATATCTGCCGTGGGACCAGGTGCTTTCTCGATTATCTTGGAAAGATATTCACCCAGACCGTCGTGCGTCATCCCGCGATGAACCGGGATTCCTTTATTGGGAACCGAGCAGAATTTGTAGGTGTTGTTGGGCCAGGTGAAGACCGCCTGGCTCAGGTCCTTTCCCACTTTGTTTTTGTCTATGTCAAAACAGGCGGAAAACTCAATGTCCTTTATATGATAACCTCCCAGATTAACATGCATTATCCCGGGTATGAACTGGCTTTCTCTGGCGTTCTTATAATACTCGACTCCTTGAACAAAGGAGGATGCACAATTTCCCACGCCTATGATTGCCACCCTTACCTTGCCCATTTTTTCTCCTTTCATTAGGTTTCTCGAGCCTCCTCTAATTTTTTCTTTATATATATGATTCTCTGTATAACGGTTACGTTAGCCAATATGGCGATTATCCATAAGGATAATATTAAAAAAAAATTCCTGGTGCCGGGCAGTGAGCCCAGGATGGCTCCAGCTGCCAGGCAGGTGATCCTCTCCTGACGCTGCATAATGCCGATCTTACACTGAATGCCCAACCCCTCACCTCGTGCCCTTGTATAGCTCACCATAAAAGAGCCGGCTATGGCCAGGATGATTACCAGAACCAGATACGATCCTCTCATCAGAAAATAAGCAGAGAGCCCCAAGAAGATCAGGACCTCAGAATAACGATCTATGGATGAATCAAACAAGGCGCCAAACTTGCTGAGTTTATTGGTCTCCCGGGCAAGCCTTCCATCCATCACGTCACAGATTCCAGCCAGGATGATCATCACCCCGGCGCTGAAGAATTTACCCTGCACGAAGGAGAGAGCTGCCAGTATACTGAACACCAGCCCGGCAAAGGTCACCACATGGGGATGAACCTTTAGATTTATCAGAAGCCTTGCTACAGGCTCAATCACGGTCAGGAAGCCATTTACCAGATGTTTATTTAAAAGCTTGATCTCTGCCATAAGGTCTCTTCTTAAAGAAAATTATAATATCATCTCGACTTAATCAAGTCAAGTGAAAAATCCTTTTCCTCAAGGGCAATTTTTTTCCCTCTTCTCCATACCCCTTCTATCTTAGCTGCGAGATAGAGACTGACGACCCCTACCAGGATTCCAGCTACAACATCTGAGAGGTAATGAAAGCGTCCCCAGACAGTGCCCACAAAAAGACTGAGAATCAGAGGCCCTAAAAAATAAAAAAGCCTGCGGGAGTACTTGTAGCAGAATACGAAAACCACGCAAGCCACCGCTACGTGAGAACTGGGCATGCAGCCGCCGCGCAGCCCACCGACCTTTACTATCCACTGAGCCAAGGGAGCAAAAACAAATCCTTTTATCTCGATCTGGTGCAAGGCTGCAAGTGCATACCTTGGTCCTTCAACCGGTAAGAAGATAAAACCTAAATAGGAGATGTAAAATGCCACAGCCGAGGCAAAAACCATGCTATCAAACTCCTTTATCCTTCCGCTGAAATATAAAGCTATTCCTGAAACAGGCAGCAGAAAATAGTAGGAGAAATATGCCATCAGGAAATACTCATTCAAAACCGGGAAAGACAACCTCTCCAGCCAGACCGTGGGATAACTTCCCAGGAGAGCTAACTCCAGGTGATTTATCCATAAATCAAAAAAACCGGGGGAAATCAAATGGATTAAGTAACGGATCTCCTCATATAGGAAAGTGAAAAGAATGACCGGATACCAGTGCCTGAAGAATCCGGCTATCCGGTTGGGAAAAGACAGAAACTTTGCGATCAAGAGTATCAGGGCTATTATCGAGAAGTTGAAAATAAGATAATAAAGCCAGTTGGGCTGGTTATGCCTGAAAAAGAGGATCATCAGGCTTAAAACCGTAAGATAGATTATGGTTGCCCAGTCAACAGGATATAAAAAAGAGTTTCTTTTCATATTTTTATGATGAAACGTCGGGTTCATGCCTGAAGATTAAAGAGAGTAACGTCAGGGATAAACCCTGGCGCTACGAGGTTCATCTTTTGCCCTCCACAACAATCACAAACTCACCTTTAATTTTTGTGCTCTCAAAATATCCCTTTATTTCCGACAGCTTTCCTCTTTTGACTTCCTCGAATTTTTTGGTCAGCTCACGAGCTATGCTGGCTTTTCTATCTCCCCATATACTTATGAGGTCTTCCAAAGTCCGTAAAAGGCGGTGAGGTGATTCATACAAGATCAGGGTTCTTTCCTCCCCGGCCAGCTCTGAAATTCTTTTTTTCCTCTTGCCAGGCTTGGCTGGCAAAAAACCCTCGAACACGAATTTATCTGTGGGCAGGCCGGAGATAATCAGGGCAGAGACGAATGCTGAAGGCCCGGGAACGGATTCCACCCTGATCCCCTCTTCGACCGCATATTTAACCAGAAGGTAAGCAGGGTCGGAAATACCCGGGGTGCCGGCGTCTGAAACCAGGGCAACTGACTTTCCGGATTTCAACTCCTCAAGCAAGCAGGGGGCTTTCTTCTCTTTATTGTAATCATGGTAGCTGGTAAGCTGATTAGAGATAGAGTAACCTTTAAGTAATATCCCTGTTTTCCTGGTATCCTCTGCCGCAATCAGATCAGCTTCTTTCAATACTCTCAGAGCTTTAAGGGTTATATCCTCCAGATTCCCAATAGGAGTGCTGACCAGAAACAGGGTTCCTGAATTTTGGAACTTATTTTCCATCTGTAAGTTTATTTCTCAGGCTACCAGGCTCTGTTTAATCGGAACCCAGTCTCCCCCCTTTTTTTCCAAGGGGATTTTTTTCCTCTTTTTATACCCCCAGAAAAGCTCATACAGATATGGCAGGCCAAGCTGAAATATCTTCTTGGGCCTTAAGTAAAAGGAAAGATAAGCCCGGATAATCAACCTCTGCAGTTCCTTGGGAGTGACCCTGTCCAGACGTATAACCGGCTGACCTCCCCAGAATATCTCCCAGTTGTCGGTTAAAAGTCTGTGCTTGACCGAATCGTAAAGCCTGGTCCCCGGATAGGGAGTCAGGATGGAGAATTGAGCATAAGCCGGGTCTATTTTCTTGGAGAAGCGGATGGTTTTTTTGATTTTCTCTTTGGTCTCCTTCAATGCCCCGATTATAAAGCTGCCCCAGACATCAATCTTATTTTTCTTCAGAATCTCCACCCCTTTGTAAATATTATCCGTCTCTAATTTTTTGCCGAACCCATCCAGGGTTTCCTGATCTGCACTTTCAAACCCGATGAAGACCTGCCTGAGTCCGGCCTTAGCCATCAACTCAACCATCTTCTCATTTTTGACCACCGTGTCGATCCTGGAGAAAGCCCACCATTCTATATCCCAGCCTCTTCTAAGTATGCTATCACAGAGGTTTATAACCCTGCTGGGGCTCAGGGTGAAATTATCATCCAGAAAGGAAATCGCACGATAACCGTAGCGGTTGTAAAGAATCGACATCTCCTCCAGTATATTCTCTATTGACCGGGTTCTCCACTTTATTCCGGAGAATTCAGAGCAGGAGCAGAAATCGCAGTTGAAAGGACATCCCCTGGAGGTCACCATAGTGGCACTGAACCTTTTCCCCATATTATGAGTATATAGATTCAGGGGAAGTAGGTCACGTCCGGGGAAAGGTAGAAAATCCAGATCCTGAATATAAGGGCGAGCAGGGTTTTTATCCCAGGTTCCATCATACCTGTAGGAAAGACCTTCCACCTTCTCCACTTCTCCTCCATTCTCCAGTGCATCCACTAAATCCAGTATGCCGTATTCGCCCTCTCCCCTTATAACATAATCAGCGGTATTGGAAGTCAGTATCTCCTTATCGAAGAAAGCCGCATGCGGTCCTCCCATCACCACCTTCACTCCCTTCCGCTTGGCTGCAGCAGCAATTTTCTGAGAGACAGGGTATCGCGTGGTATCAACCGAAATCCCCACCAAGTTGAAGTCCTGGTAAGGCAGAGACCGATAATCCAGGGGCTCAACGTTCAGGTCCACAATCCTCACCTGATGTTTTTTCTCTTTTAAGATGCTGGCTAAATAGGCTAAACCTAAAGGCGGGAGCTTAAGACCTATACGATGATAAAAATTAATCGCCGGGGGATTTATTAAAAGTATCTTCATTTCTCCTGCTTTCTAAAAGTTATCTCTGTTTCGTTTTTAACAGCTAAATATCAAAGAAGACTCTCTTGATTCGCAGATTCAAGTTCTTCTTTCAAAATTAATCTATGATATCTAATACTTAAAGATTTGGCAAGAGAAAAATTTAAAACTTTGTCCTTTGCTCCGAGAGAAGCTCCGAGTTGAAAGAGAGATAAATTTTCTCACCTTTGACTCGGGAGTAATTTTTAGGGGAATTTAAAGAGGTTCAATCAAAAGAAATGCCGGAGCCCGGAATTGAACCGGGACGGTGATTAATCACCGAGGGATTTTAAGTCCCTTGCGTCTACCTATTCCGCCACTCCGGCTTTTAAAACAGTGGTCAGTTGATAATGGCCAGTTTTTACTCCTCCCCTCTCGTCCCCAAAAAAATCGCCCTAACCAACCACTTTTAGGATAATTATAATATACAATTACAAGCTTCTGTCAAGTTTTTCTTTTTGAAGAAATCAGCAGACCTGCAACATTATTACCAACTGGTTACCCTGTCATATTTTTCTATTAATCCCTTCTGAATTTCTTCCTTTTCTCTTTAGGAATTTTCTCTATGGCATACTGGATAATCAGGCGGGGAGCCTGGTTTCTCCATCTATACAGAAAATCCTCAGCTTCTTTGGGTGATTTTTTCCAGATTTCCCTCAAAAGCCAGCCCACGCCCTGATGCACGACTCTCTCCGGGTCAAGGATAAGTTTTCGGGCTACGGCTAAGCCTTCTTTTATGTAATCATCCTTTGAAACCAGCTTTACCAGGGTTACCGGCACAGCTCTCCTTTTCCATTTAGAGGATGACTCGATCCACTTCACCAGGTCTTTGAGAGAAACTATCTTATCCTTTATGAAGAAATACAGGATATCACCACAAGCCCAATCGGAATGAGCCCAGTTAATTATATACTTCTGGAACCATTTACCTATGACAGTGAATAACTTCTTATTATAATCTTTTCTTAATTTAATAAAAAAGCCCAGAGCGATAGATGTCTCTTCATATTTACCAGTCTTGATCAAACTTTCACACAAGCTAAGAATTTCATCTTGGGACAAATTTTCTTCGCAGAACTTGAACCATTCATCCCTTTTCTTTTGAAATTCATCCGGGTCAATCCCATAAGCATCATACCCCTCTTTGAAATAGCGGGCATATTTCCTTACAATTTTCTCATCTGCATTTTTCTTGAGAAATCCCCTTATCTGGTTTTCTATTTTCTTTATCATCAGCACCTCCGTTTATTTAAAATCTCACTAAATTTTACAGTTTTTGCAGGGATGACCTTTGCTTATTTGAAGTCAGGAGAAAGCTTCTCACGTAAAATAAAAGACAAGGCAATAAGCCTTGCCCTGCTCCTAAGAACTTTTTTCCTCAAACTCCAAACTTACAAACTTTAAACTGTTTTAAAAGGCGGCTTCCGGATTCGAACCGGAGAATCGAGGTTTTGCAGACCTCTGCCTTACCACTTGGCTAAGCCGCCGAATATCGCTGCAGGTGGAATGATAGGTAGTTCATAGTTATTGGTTCGGAGTAAAAATCTTTACCCCAAACTATGAACCAAAAACCATCCACCAATTTTTGTCCTGTGGACAAAAATTGGAGCGGGAAACGGGATTTGAACCCGCGACATTCACCTTGGCAAGGTGACGCTCTAG
>CAZEDM010000012.1:0-69461 GCA_964511075.1 uncultured Ignavibacteria bacterium | reverse complement strand
CATGAGCATAGATGGTGTTGATGATCCCTTCCTCTAACAGGTCACACTCTGTTCCCAGGAACGGGTCTGTGCCTGAGGCGGCTGCTATCTCGTTGATCAGATTAATGTGATCTCCTGCTGTTGTATCACAGTCACCAACGGAAGGCCAGTCTCCTCCGTCGCAGGCAAACCACCAGATGGAGTTGGCACCGGCTGTCGGTCCGCAGTATGCCGCTCCGTTGTTGGGGAATGCCGCATTCATCTGATAGAAATCGGGCATCCCTTCCTTGTAATACCAGGTGGTATCCGGCGGCAAACAAGTGTTCTGGTCTGCGGTATAACCTCGCACTTGAACTCGAATAGCCCCATACCATATTCCATATTCGACTACATCGTACCAGATGCTGTCTAAGCCATTTGGATTCCAGTAGCTTTCATAGAATTTTTCATCGCAGTCAGATAACCAATATAACCAGGTAGAGTAAATAGGAGTGCAGTTAACTGTATCATAAAAATCATCGCTATTGTCGAATACCCAGACTGCAAAAAATGGCTCATTAAAACAGCAGGTATCCTCCAAGGGGATAACTATCCAGTGAAATCCACCCGGATGCGCATCCACTTGTGGGTTGAGTGAATCACTGGTGCAGAGTACCTGATCAGGATAGGGTCCACCACCTGAATAATCCGCTGAATAAATCCTTGCCTCTGAGATTACGGTACAGGAGTCATCAGCATATAGTAGGAACTGGACATCTACAGGCTGGAAAGGATAAAGCGGATAAGGACAATCAATGTAATAGTTATGGTCTAAATCCAATAATGTGGCTACACCTATTTGTCCCCAACAGTGTAGCCACTCCACCGGGACTGGATAGATGTAAGGGTTACAAATCGATTCGTTCCTCACCGTACAATAGAAGGGAGATCTCTCTACTGGTTCTGACTCTATTTCAGCTGGCATCGATTTAGCCTGGTTCCTCATGGCTTCAACATCTTCCATTGTCCAGCTCTTAGAGTCCAGAACTTCTCTCTGAAAATCTTCCATTGTGGCACGATATGGATGCGGCTTGGGCAGCACTACCTCCGGAAACTCCATCGGTGACGGCTCTACTTTCTCTACCTCGGCTGATTGCTTTACTCCCTCATCCCTCCTCGCCTTGCCATAGGCCAGAACTGACCACAGGCTGAAAGCTAAAAGAACGAGCAGGATTACTAAAATACTTTTTTTCATCTGATTTCCTCCTGCTTAAAGAGAAGGTAGTTCAAAAAATATTTTAGAAAATTTAAAAAATTCACCCCCTCCCAATTTTGCGGAATTAAAATTGGTTTAAACTTTCTATGAGGCTTGAAACCAACCACTCCTGCCCGTTTCAGGCAGGAAAAATAAATATTCTCAAGGCTCGAAATAATCCGGGAAGAAGAACTTAAGCTATCAGAGAGGTCAATAGAATAATTTAAGCTTACCCCTTACCTTCTGCGGTCCCTTTGGCTTTAATTTCACTTATCATTATAAGAATAATTATCTTATGGAAGTTTGTCAAGGGTAAAAGTTTGATTTCTATAAAAAATTTTTCACCTAAATAGGGTTAGAAGTACACACGGTAAATTCACCAGCTACATTTTTATTTAAAGATTCAGATAGATTTTGAAATTATCAGTTTAATCTTCCTGTGAAGGTAATTTCCTATTGCTTTTTTCACTTAATTTCATAAAATAGATAAAAGAAAGAAAGAAAACCAAAATGAAGCACTCGGATTTTGTTCACCTGCATAATCACACCCAGTACAGTTTGCTGGACGGTGCCTGTAAGATTAACGAACTCTTAGCCTTAGCCAAAGAATACCGCCTGCCGGCTTTGGCTATTACCGACCACGGCAATATGTTCGGGGTTATAGAGTTTTACAAGAAGGCTTTAAGTTGCGGGATAAAACCCATAATCGGCTCAGAGGTGTATGTTGCCCCGGAGGATAGGACCAGAAAGGAACCTTTAAGAGGGATGCCGGATACCGGCTTTCACCTGATCCTGCTGGCGAAAAATTATGAGGGATATAAAAATCTTATCCAGCTCTCTACCGCAGGTTATCTGGAGGGATTTTATCACCGGCCCAGGATCGATAAAAAGATCTTAAAAGAACACAGCCAGGGGCTTATCGGGCTTTCCAGCTGCTTAAAAGGGGAGATACCTCATCTTCTGCTAAGCGGAAATTATTCAAAGGCCAGGGAAGTAGCTATAGAATACAGCGGGGTTTTCGGGGAGGGTAATTTCTATCTGGAGCTTCAGGATCACGGTCTGGAGGATGAGAAAAAGGCTAAAAGCCTGTTGCTCAAGCTCTCCTCTGATTTGAATCTTCCGTTGGTATGCACCAATGACTGTCATTATCTGAAAAGGGAGGATCACTTAGCCCATGATGCCCTGCTCTGCATTCAGACCGGCAAGAAGATGGAAGACTCTGACAGGATGAGATTCGGAACCGACCAGCTCTATTTAAAATCTCCTGAGGAGATGAAAGAGCTTTTCATAGAATACCCCGAAGCTCTGGAGAATAGTCTGAAGATCGCGGAGGAGTGCAACCTGGAGCTGGAGTTCGGCAAAACCTTTTTGCCTCATTTCCCGCTGCCCGAAGGCTACGATAATTTGAACTCTTATCTGGAGCAGCTTGTTAAGGAAGGCTTTGAAAAGAGGTATTCCTTGGAAACCCCGGGGCTGGAACAGAGGCTCAAGGAAGAGCTTAAGGTGATAGAGGAGATGGGGTTTGCAGGTTATTTCCTGATAGTGAAGGATTTCATAGATTTTGCCAGAAGGAACAATATACCGGTCGGGCCGGGAAGAGGCTCTGCTGCAGGAAGCCTGGTCTCCTACTGCCTGGGAATAACCAACATCGACCCTATCAAATACGGGCTTCTATTCGAGAGGTTTTTGAACCCGGAAAGGATCTCGCTCCCGGATATCGACATAGATTTCTCGGATAAAGGCAGGGACAGTATCATCAGATACGTGATAAAGGAATACGGCGAGCAGAACGTGGCTCAGATAATCACCTTCGGA
The DNA here is from genome assembly GCA_964511075.1 of uncultured Ignavibacteria bacterium. Classification (GTDB taxonomy): domain Bacteria; phylum Zixibacteria; class MSB-5A5; order MSB-5A5; family RBG-16-43-9; genus CAZEDM01. The sequence continues at coordinate 66,433 of CAZEDM010000012.1, read as the reverse complement.
ACTATGGCTGCCAGAGCAGTGGTCAGAGACGTGGGGCGGGTTATGGGTATGCCTTATTCGGAGGTGGACAGGATTGCCAAGATGATTCCCATGGAGCCGGATATGACCCTGGAGAGGGCTATGGAGTTAGAGTCGGAACTAAAGAAACTGGCAGAGGAAGACCCCAGGATAGAGAAGCTGATCTCCTATTCCAAGACCTTGGAGGGAATAACCCGGCATGCCTCCACCCATGCAGCTGGGGTGGTTATCGCTCCCTCCAGACTAACCGATTTCGTCCCATTATACAAAAGCAATAAAGATGAGATAACCACCCAGTACGATATGAAGGGGATCGAGGAGATAGGCCTTTTGAAGATGGATTTTTTAGGCCTGCGCACCCTTACGGTTATCGACGATACCTTGAGACTTTTAAGGGAGGAGAAAAAAAAGGAACTGGACATAAATTCGGTAACGCTTGCAGACGAGAAGGTTTTCAAGCTTTTCGCCAATGGCCAGACCGTGGGGATTTTCCAGTTTGAGAGCTCCGGGATGCGGGACTATCTGCGAAAGCTCAAACCCGAATCTTTGGAGGATTTGACCGCGATGAATGCTTTATACCGCCCCGGACCTCTGGACAGCTATATGATAGACGAGTATATCGAGCGCAAAAGGGGAAGGAAGGAAATCAAATACGAGCATCCTCTTCTGGAGCCGATCCTGAAAGAGACCTACGGGGTGATCGTTTACCAGGAACAGGTTTTAAAGATCGCCAGCGACTTAGCCGGATATTCCCTGGGCAAGGCAGACATCCTGAGAAAGGCAATGGGGAAAAAACAGGCAGAGATAATGGCTTTGCAAAAAGAAGAGTTCATCAGCGGAGCAAAGTCCAGGGGAATAGAAGAAAAAGTTGCAGACAGAATATTTGAATTTATCGCTAAATTCGCCAGATACGGATTTAACAAAGCTCACAGCGTTGGTTATGCATACCTGGCCTACCAGACCGCCTATCTGAAAGCTCATTTCCCCCTGGAGTTTATGGCAGCCTCCCTCTCCTCGGAAACAGGGGATTCCAGCCGCATCGTGGTTCTTATGGAGGAAGGCAAGAGAATGGGGGTCTCGCTATTACCTCCGGATGTGAACGAGAGCAGCGGTGATTTTAAAGTAGCGGGTAAGAAGCTCAGGTTTGGCCTGGGGGCAGTCAAAAACGTGGGTGAATCGGTTATCCAGGCTATAGTTCAGGCACGGGATAAAGGGGGAGAATTCAAATCCATTTTCGATTTCTGCCAGAGAGTCGACCACCGCAAGCTGAACAAAAGGGCACTGGAAAGCCTGATCCAGGCAGGGGCTTTCGATTCCGTCGAAAAAAACAGAGCCTCCCTGATGGCTTCGGTGGAGAATGCCTTAAGTCACGGGGAAAACCATCAGAAGGAAAAAGCCAAGGGCCAAACCTCTCTTTTCGGCCAGGATAAGGACAGCGGTAAGTTAGGGATGGAGCCTAAACTTCCCGAGGTCCCCAAATGGCATTTTGGAGAAACGCTTTCCAAGGAAAAAGAGGTTTTAGGGTTTTACGTTTCCGGTCATCCCCTTTCCAGGTTCAAGACGGAGCTAAGAGCCTTTGCCCCTCATACCACCGAGAGCCTGGAGGGGATAAAGGACGGGGAGCAGGTGACCCTGGGCGGTATGATCACCAATTTCAAGTTGAACATTGACAAGAAAGGCAAGCAGATGGCTTTCGTGACCCTGGAGGATTTCCTGGGCACGGTGGAGGTGATTGTGTTTTCGGACTGTTTCGAGAAGCACAAGAAGATGCTGAAGGCTGACGCCATGGTTCTGATCCAGGGACGGGCTTCCACCAGAGAGCAGGAGAAGCCCAAGCTGATTGCCTCGCGGATTTATCTTTTAAGCAAGATATATCAGGAGCTGAAGCCGGTTCTGCATCTCAAGGTATTCGACAACGATATGAAGGAAGGGCTGGCACCCAGGCTCAAAGAGCTGTTGAGCTTTCACCCGGGCGAATCGCAGGTTATACTTCATTACCTGACCGAGGTGGAAGAGGTCAAGGTGCGGTTGAAAAATAACAAGGTCCAGCTTTCCAGAGAACTTCTGGAAAAGCTTTCGGGCTTGCTGGGGGAAGAGAATCTTTATCTGAATCAGAGCGTGAGGTGAAATTGTAGGGGCACATTGCAACCGTAAAAATGGTGGGACAGGTCTCCTGACCTGTCCAGGACAGACAAGATGTCTGTCCCACCGGAGGGGCGAACACCATGGTCGCCCGCAGGTTGGAGGGAAAGGGTCTTTCGTAGTGCGACCCTTTAGGTCGCAAATGTAGGGGCGAGGTTTACTCGCCCAATCTCTCTGCAAAACAACAAGCCATTGAAAGGAGAAAAGGATGAAAAGAAAATTCAAGTGCTACAAATGTGGAAAAGAGGACGAGTTTGATACGGAACGAGGTCGTATGCAGTTAACAGAGGAAGTGCAGATTGACCCATATGACGTCTTTATTGTCACTTGCAAGTCATGCGGTGCCGAGAATCGAGTTAAAATAAAAAGAGAGACTCCGAATGAGTGAAGAAGTCCAAACCGAAGAGCCATCCGAAGAGGAGTTGTTTTATAAAAAATGGGGATGGGAAACCCTGAAAGAGAGCATCTCTACAGTTAACGGAATACATAAACTATTCATCACTCTTGATGCAGCGATACTTTCAGCTTATTTAGGTTTTTACGAGAAAATTACCATTCTTCCCTGGATGAAAATAATTCTTTTCATACTGCTAATTATTTCACTTTGTAGTTCACTTGTAGGTGTCTATCCTTTTTCTAAGAAAGTGAATCTCGATATTCCAAGGGAAATAAAATCCTATAAGTCAGAGAGACTTAAATTCAAGATTCGTTGTCTTACGGTCGCATCTTGTGCCCTAATTGCTGGATTTATTGGGTTTCTAGTAGCAATTCTCGTGAACTCTTGAACTATCGCTTTTTTTCAGTGGTGTCAGGAGGTTACTTTCGACAGCACTCTTTGGTGTATGGATGAAACTCTCGAGAGCACTTCTAAATTATGAGCCACTAAGAGGAGAGAAAGTATGATTGCAAAAAACATTGATCAAATTATTCAAGAGGACCTACAAGCCCTAATAAATAACTCGGTGTTAGAGAGTAAGACAATCGAGTATAAACAATCATTGCCAGGTAATTCTGATTCTGAAAAAAAGGAATTTCTTGCTAACATTTCATCTTTTGCAAATGCCAGTGGAGGTGATTTAATATACGGGATTACTGAGGATAGAACCGCTGGAATCCCCTCCGCATTGGAAGGTTTGAGCATCGACAATGTTGACCAAGAAATTAGTAGATTGGAGAGCATAATAAGAGATGGGCTTCAGCCACGGGTATTAGGCATAATTATAAAATCTCTTAAACTTCAAGATTCAAAGACAGTTGTGATCATCAGAATTCCAAAAAGTTGGATTAGCCCTCATCGTGTTGTTTTCGGAGGTCATGACAAGTTTTACTCAAGGAGTAACACAGGAAGGTATCCTTTGGATGTGGTCCAGTTACGAATTGCTTTTAATTTGTCAGAAACTTTAACAGAAAGAATTAGAAAATTTAGGGAGACTAGAATATCAAACATTTTTGCTAATGAGACCCCATTGCCTTTCCAAGATGAACCTAAAATCGTCCTACATTTGGTACCTCTTGTTTCTTTCAATCCAGCCCAAAGTTATGATATAAATAGAGTAGCTTCTAATTCTTTACAAATGGGACCAATGCGAGGGGGTAGTTGGGATGTGAGATATAACTTCGACGGATTCTTGACTTACCATAAAGGTCCAGAGGGAATATCAAAGTCTTATGTTCAGCTATATAGGAATGGTATAATTGAAGCCGTACAAGCATTAAATACAAGATCTAAGGACGGAAAGACCTTATTCAGTATTAGTTATGAGAAAGACCTAATCAGATCACTTCCCGGTTATCTCTCCACTCTTAAGAGCTTAAATATCGACTTGCCTATTCTTCTTTTCCTGACTCTTGTTGGAGTTAAAGGATGTTCAATACATGTAGATAGTCAGCGATTTTGGCGAGACGAAGTCCATACAATTGACAGGGATATTTTATTGTTGCCAGAAATTCTCATAGAAAGGTATGACCTTTCTGCACGGGATATCTTAAAACCGTGCTTTGATTCTATTTGGAACGCGTGCGGCTTTGAGAAATGGTGGTACTATGATATTGCTAGATAGTGGTTTTTTGAAGTAGCGTTGTGCCTTACTTGTTTACACTCTTAAAAGTATGGTAAATATTTGACGCTGTTCAGGACAGGCTGGAAGCCTGTCTCACCAATTTTAACGCCAGTAGGGGCACATTGCAACGTGCCCCTGCTAAAATATAAAACAAAATATGACCCAAAATTTCACCCATACCACCCTCGGCAAAAGCGGTCTTCCGGTTTTCCGTCTGGGGCTTTCTGCTACTTACCGGCCGGGCAAGGAGGCTATTTATAAGGCTGTGGATGAGGGGATGAACTTTTTCTTCTTCTTTGGCATCGATAACCAGATGATCAGCGTTTTGCGGGATGTTTTAAGACACAACCGGGAAAAGTATGTTATTGCCACGGGGCCGTATAACCTTCTCTGGGGGCATACCAGTCCAAAGCGGACTTTAGAGAGAAGGCTCAGGCAGCTGAGGACTGATTATATCGATTGTTTTCTTTTCTTAGGCGTAACCAAAGAGAAACATTTTCCTGAAAAAATCAGGGAAGAGCTTTACCGTTTGCGGGAACAGGGGAAGGTGAAGGGGGTTGGCATCTCCACTCACAACCGCAAATTCGCAGGGAAAATTTGTGCAGAGGGCGCACTTGATTTCATAATGATGAGATATAATGCGGCTCACAGGGGTGCAGAGGAGGATATTTTCCCCTATCTAGAAAAACATAATCCGGGAGTCATCAGCTACACAGCTACCCGCTGGACTTATCTGATTCGCAGGCCCAAGAACTGGCCCAAAGACGAACGGGTACCCAGTCCGGGAATGTGCTACAGGTTTGTGCTCTCGAATCCGAATGTGGATGTCTGTTTGACATCGCCTCATAACTTGAAAGAGCTTGAGGAAAATCTTGGTTCACTCAAGGATGGTCCGCTTTCTGAAGAGGATACGGAGTTTATGCGCAGATTCGGGGATGTGGTGCACCATACGAAAAAATGGTTTATGTGAGTAAAAAAAATGATGGATGACTGATGACGAATGACGGATAAAAGAGAAAAAAGACGTGAGCGTGAAAATGTAGGGGCGAGGTTTCCTCGCCCTGGGATCTCACCCTAACCCTCTCCTGCAAGGAGAGGGAATATATTCCCCTCCCCTGTAGGGGAGGGATAGGGTGGGGTAAATCGTAACGTCCGGTAAACCGTGGTGTCAGGAGTTACCTCCTGACACCTGCCGGAAGAATCGTAGGGGCAATTCATGAATTGCCCCTACCCACATTGTGGGCAACGTGGGTATACCGATACAGAAAATATGGTCTCAACATTTTTTCAAGAGCTTTTCAAAGTAGTAAACGATTCTGCTTTTTATCTTCTGCTGGGTTTTCTCATTGCGGGTTTCATTCACGAGTTTATCTCAGGCAAAAAATTGGCTCAGCATTTAGGAGGCTCGGGCTTTAAATCGATACTCAAAGCCTCCATTATCGGCACCCCTTTGCCTTTATGCTCCTGCGGGGTTATTCCTGCGGCGATTGGCCTCAAAAAAGATGGCGCCAGTAAGGAGGCTACGGTCTCGTTCTTGATCGCTACGCCCGAGACCGGAGTCGACTCTATCTCCATCTCCTATGCTCTGCTTGATCCGGTTTTGACGATAGTGCGTCCAGTTGCGGCTGTGGTTACCTCGATCTCTGCAGGAATTATTGAGAAGATATTCGGTAAAAAAGAAAATCGCGAATGGTTCGGGAAATCCAATTCCCGAACCAACTCGGAAAATCTCAAAATATCTTCATCCAAAGACAGTTGCTGTAAGTGTGAATGCGAAAAGGATGAATCAAAAGCTGAATCACAAAACAAAAGTATGAGTCAGAGATTTAAAGACTCAATCAATTACGGATTTCTGGATTTCTTCGGGGATATCGTTGTATATATCATTTTCGGGTATCTATTAGCCGCTTTGATTTCCACCCTGATTCCGGAGAAATTTATACTGGAGAATTTCGGAGGAAAAGGAATCCTGCCGATGTCAGGGATGTTAGCAATAGGAATTCCTCTTTATATCTGTTCCACCTCCGCCACTCCCATTGCCTCTGCTTTGATTTTGAAAGGGCTCTCCCCGGGTGCGGCTCTGGTATTGCTTCTGAGCGGTCCGGCTACCAATATAACCACCGTCGTAGCCGTAGGGAAGTTCCTGGGCAGGAGGTCTTTGTTCCTTTATGTCCTCAGCATTATGCTCGTAAGCCTTTTGCTGGGAATGGGCTTGAACTGGTTTTATGATTTTTTGAATCTGTCTCCACAGGCAAAAGTAGGAGAGGGGGCAGAGATTATACCTTACGGGATAAAGCTTCTTTCCACTTTTCTTTTTATCATTCTGGTCTTGTCTCTTGTTTGGAGAAAAGTAAGGAAGCTTGCTGGCAAACGCCGTGTTTGACAATAGCGTAAAGATTATAAACTTGAACCTTCTGATTTCAGGAGAGAATATGTCAAATCTTGCGAAAAGAGCCGTGCCGTTCATCCTTATGTTTTTTGTTTTAATCCCCAGCTGCTCCTCCCAGAAATCTCCACCCAAAAAAGAAGAAAAGAAAGACAACCCCGTGGCTATCAACTGGCTTAAATATGATAAAGGGTTGAAACAGGCTGAAAAGGAGAACAAAAAGATAATGACTTTCTTCTACACGGACTGGTGCGGTTACTGCAAGAGGATGTTCAGATATACTTTTGAGGATGAGAAGATAAAAAGGATACTGGATAAGAGCTTCATCTCCATAAAGGTAAACGGGGAATCCAGGAACAAGCTTATGCTGGATAAGGGGAACATCACCGAGAGGGACCTTGCCTCTCAATACGGGGTAAGAGGGTATCCCACCACCTGGTTTTTGGAGCCAAACGGGGAGAAACTTTCTCCTATGGTTGGGTACAGAACTGTTGAGGAATTTGCCAACGTTCTCAATTATCTGGCAGGCGATTGGTACAAGAAGATCAGCTTTGACGAATATCTCAAGAAAAAAGACGAGTTAGAGAAAAAAGGTAAGTAGATTTCTTGTAGGGGCACGATATATCGTGCCCTTTTTTTATTTAGATTCAAGTTGATGTGGGGTAATATAGAAAGCCTTGTAATTCTTCCTTTATCCATCATTTTACCTGCCCGGCCTTATCTCAGATTGATACCGTACTTATTCATTCAACGGCTATAGAATTGTCAATGGAGTAGAGGGTTGCGGATGTTATGCGTATTATCTACCTTATTATTTCCCCGGACGAGGAGATGAAATTGTTTGAATTGATAGTTTCCTCTTTTGAGTTTTTTTGAGATAATATCAGCACTTTTTGTCAATATCTTTATTGGATTCTTATCATTTCCCATGATTAAAAAAACTTGACAAAATCGAGAATAATTACTATTATTATATCATAGATCCTGCACTTTGAAAAATATAAATAGCTCTCTTAATCAGTTGAAAAAGGGCTAACAGAGTTGTGAATATCATAAGACGTTGTAATATAATCTACCTTTTTTAGAAGTAGAGAATTATATGCGTATTTCCAAAAGTATAATAGGCATAATCATACTGCTGGCCGCTATAACCGTTTGGGGTGCAGTTCCTACTACTCTTAACGATTTCTTCTTGCCCGGCTCGCAGCCGGGTCAATCAGGACAATTGGAGACACCTGGCAAGTGCGACAACTGCCATGGTGGCTACGATCAGGCAGTGGAGCCTGCTTTCAACTGGCGAGGAAGCATGATGTCCCAGGCAGCACGTGACCCTCTTTTCTATGCCTGTCTGGCTGTTTCTAATCAGGATGCACCCCAAAGCGGAGACCTTTGCATCAGGTGTCACTCGCCAGCAGGATGGCTGGAGGGGCGTTCAACTCCTACTGATGACTCTGCCTTAAACAATAACGACCGGGAGGGAGTTCAGTGTGATTTCTGTCATAAGCTGGTCAAGCCCACCCCCTTGGGGGTAAATCCTTATCCGGATGACTCAGCCTATACCAGCGGAACTTATACGCAGGACCAGTCTTATCTTTCTACACTGAATCCGATTCCCGGATGGTCGGCTAACGGGATGTATATAGCAGATGCCAACAACGCCAAAAGGGGACCATTTGTGGATGCAGCCGCAAAACACCAGATGTTCTATTCCCCCTTTCATAAGGAGGCGGAGCTTTGCGGGGCCTGTCATGATGTGAGCAACCCGGTTTATGCCAGGGACGTCAATGACGCATACGTTCCCAATACCTTTGACCAGGCTGCCCCGGATTTTGATCCCTATTCTATGTTTCCCATTGAGCGAACCTTCAGCGAATGGAAGGTGAGCGCATATAATTCAACAGCAGGGGTTTATGCACCACAATTCGGCGGGAACAAAACTTACGTTTCCACCTGTCAGGATTGCCATCTCAGAGATGTTACTGGAGTTGGCTGTAATAAACCTGGTGTCCCAACCCGCAACGACCTGCCTCTTCACGACATGACCGGTGGAAATGGCTTCATCCCAAACCTGATTGAATCTCTTTTCCCGGGAGAGGCTGACACAACAGCCTTAAATGCGGGTATCCAGAGGGCTATCTACATGCTGCAGAATGCGGCAACGTGCACTCTTAACGTGACAGATCAAGGGAACAGCTATTTATTACAGGTACGGCTGATCAACGAGACCGGCCATAAACTCCCCTCCGGTTACCCTGAGGGAAGACGAATGTGGCTGAATGTGAAAGCCTATAACTCCTCAGATACGTTGGTCTACGAATCCGGTGCTTACGACACTGCCACGGCAGTTTTGACCCATGACCAGGATGCAAAAATTTATGAGATCAAGCCTGGTATCTCAGAAGGTCTTGCTCCAGTTGTTAATTTGCCGGCTGGGCCTTCCTTTCATTTTGTAATAAACGATACCGTATATAAGGACAACCGCATACCTCCAAGAGGGTTCACCAATGCCAATTTTCAGATGATTCAATCGCCACCAGTCGGTTATTCCTATGCGGATGGACAGTACCGAGATGATACGGAATATTCATTGCCTTTGGCTACCGCACAGATAGTGGTCACACTCTATTATCAGACTACCAGCAAGGAATATGTGGAGTTCCTGAGGGATGAGAACGTTACCAATAACTGGGGAACAACTTTCTATAACTTGTGGGCTTCCAGGGGAAGATCTCAGCCAGTGCCTATGGTGACAAAAACGTATTACCTTGCTCCAGTTGATCAAGCTCCGGTGTTGGACTCCATCGGGCCCAAGAGCGTAAATGAAGGAGCAAATCTCACCTTCAGGGTTCACGCCACGGATGCGGATGGAGATTCGATAATCTTATCAGCGGAGAATATCCCTGTCAATGCTGCCTTTACCGATTCAGGCAATGGTGCGGGTTCATTTAGCTTCGACCCGGATTATACCCAGTCAGATATTTATTCCGTTATCTTTATAGCCCGAGATATTGGAGATTTAGCTGATTCTGAGGAAGTAAGCATAACCGTCAATAACGTCAATCGGGTACCAGCGCTGGATTCCATAGGGTCCAAATCAACTTCAGAAGGGGAGACCTTAGAGTTCAGGGTCTCTGCCTCTGATCCGGATGGCGATTCCATAATCTTAAAGGCGGAAGATGTCCCCACCAACGCCTCATTTACGGATTCAGGAAACGGAGCAGGTTCGTTTACCTTTAATCCTGATACCACTCAGGCAGGGATGTATTACGTGACATTTAAAGCCTCTGACGGAGAATTAGACGATTCGGAGATGGTGGAGATAACCGTTTACGAAACAGCTGAATACGTATGCGGGGATGCAAACGGCGATGCCTCGGTTTCAGTCTCAGATGTGGTTTACCTGATTAATTTCCTGTTCAAGGCAGGGAATCCGCCACAGTGTCCCGCACCTCATACCTCCTGTGCAGATGCTAATGGTGACGGAGAGGTGTCGGTTTCAGATGTGGTATATTTAATTAAATATCTGTTCAGTGGTGGGACACCACCCCAATGCTGACCTCCTTTTTGAGCGTTGTAAATAATTCCAGAGCTGCAGGATAAATTGCAGGACCATTTTAGAGTTATACCTTCCCAAAACCCGTAGGGGTTCAAAATTTTGAACCCCTAACTTCGTAATGAATTTAGTTGTTGTTTTTTGCTCAAATTATATATTATTAGACTATGTTGAGAAAATCGATTTTATTGTTTTTGATTTTAGTCTTGGCTTATAGCCCGGTCAATGCGACCAAATATGCAGGCGAGTTCCTCAACTTAGGCGTAGGGGGCAGGGCTCTGGCTCTGGGCGGTGCCTTTGTGGCAGTCTCGGATGATGCCACCGCGGTTTACTGGAACCCGGCCGGGCTTTCCAGGCTTTCCTCCCAGGAGCTTTTCTTCATGCATGCGGAGACTTTCGGCTCGCTTTTGAATCATGATTTCATAGGCTGGGCCATACCCATGCAGAGCCGGTTTCAGAGCTATACCTTCGGGGTGAGCCTGATGCGGCTGGGGGGTGGGGATATCAAGGTGACTGAGCTACCGGATCCCAATAACCCCATAAGCAGTGCCAACCGTCCTTACGTGAAAAAGGAAGCCGGTCATGCGGATTACCTTTTGACCTTCTCCTTTGCCAAGAAGACCAGTCCCCGGTTTTCCTTCGGCGGAAACGCCAAGTTCATCTACCGTCACATCGTGGATAATTCCGCTTTCGGACTGGGTATCGATCTGGGAGTGCTCTGGTCACCCAAAGATTATCTCAGCCTGGGAGCCAATCTCAAGGATGCGGTCTCCACCCTGCTCTCCTATGATAACGGCACCAAGGAGACTATCTCCCCGTCGCTGAGGACGGGGTTCAGCCTGCACAGGGGGTACCGTGATTTCTTATTCCTTTTCACCACCGAGGCGGAGCTGAATTTCGAGGGGAGAAAATATTCAGCCCAGTACTGGCAGGGAGATATCTCCGCAGATATGCATTACGGTTGGGAGGCGGTTTATCTGGAAAGAGTATCAGCCAGGCTGGGGTTTGACCGGGGCAATTTCACTGCCGGCGGAGGTTTGAGCTTTAAAAGGTTCAGCGTGGATCTGGCTTTTTTGCACCACGAGGAGCTGGACAACAGCTACCGGGTCTCATTAAAAGTAAAACTCTAATATTTGTAAAGGGGAAAGAATATGTTTAAACCAAGGTTTCTTTTTCTACTTCTGATATTTTTAACATTCTATCTGGGCTTGACGGGATGTGCCGGTGTTTTTTCTTCCGGCTCAAAAGATAAGAACGTTGCCGCCAGGGTAAATGGAGAGGCTATCACCAAAGAAGAGCTGGTAGATAAATTGGAATCGATGAATTTTACCACCAAGGATAACAAAGAGGAGGAGCAGAAGAAGAAAAAAGAGGCTTTGGAGATGCTGATCACGGATAAGCTGGTCGATCAGAAAGCGGAAAATCTGGATCTGAGCCAGGATGAGGACTGGAAAAAGAAAGAGGAGAAACACCGCCTGGAGTACCTGGTTGAACTGATGTACAAAAAGGAGATAGCGGAAAAGACCGTGGTTCAGGACAGCCAGGTAGTTGACTACTATAACCAGAACCGGGAGAAGCTGTTCACCAAACCGGAGGAATACAAGGTCAGTCATATCCTGATCAAGATAGACACCCTGCAGGATGGTGGGAATCCGAATGCCCTGAAAAAGGCGGAGGAGAAAGCCAAAAAGAAGATCGAATCAATCTACGAGAAGGCCATAGCTGGTGAGGATTTTTCAGCCTTGGCCAAGAAGTATTCAGAGGAGGAACAGACCAGGGAAAGAGGGGGAGAGCTGGGTTTCCTGCCCCGGGACCGGATGATCAAGGAGTTCGAGGAGCAGGTTACCACTCTGGAGCCTGGTGAGGTCTCCAAGCCCTTCAGGACCAGATACGGGTATCACATTCTGAGATACACCGAGAAAAAGCCCGAGGAACTGATGGAATTAACTGAGGGGCTGAAAAACCAGATAAAGTCGGGTCTTATCCGGAAAAAACAAGATGAGAAAGCCAAGGAATATCTGGAAAATCTAAAAAATAAAGCCAGCTATCTTTACAATGAAGAGGTCTTGAAACAAGACCCGGCTTCAGTCAAAGACGATCCCTGGGTGCTGATAATTGATGGGGTGGATACTACAAAATTCCTAAAATATATAAGCGATCTATCCCGCTACAAGATGTATTTTAACAAAGACACCCTGAGCCTGGAGGATAAAAAAACGCTTCTGCGGGATTACTCCACTTTGTTTAATATCCTGGTGCTGGAGGGCAAAAGGAACGGATACCAGCAGCTTCCCGAATATACCAAGGAGATGAACGATTTCAGGTTCAAGGAGGCGAAAATAAAGGTCTTGGCAGGGGGGAAGCTGCAGGGATATCTCCCCTCGAATGAGGAGGTCTACGACTACTATCTTGCTCACCGTGACGAGTTCCCGGCAGACAGCTCCCTTCACGTTTATCATATCATCTTCACGGATTCCCTCAAGGCTCTTGAGGTACTGCAGAAGATAAAGAATGGAGCGGATTTCGTGGAGATGGCAAAGGAATATTATCCAGGGGAAAAAGAGATCAGGGAGGTGGCATATGATCTGGGTTTCATCACGGATGTGGAGATCTCTCCCGAGTTCTACAAGGCCGCAGCCCAGCTGAAGGTCGGAGAGGTGGGCGGCCCGGTTAGAACAGAGTGGGGGTATCATCTGATCAAACTGGTGGAAAGGAGAGAAGGTTCTCCTGTGGAATTATACAAGAGCAGGTTAAAAACCTTGGTGACTCTGGAGAAGCAAAGCGAATACCAGAAGAAATGGGAAAAGAAGCTAAGACAGGGAGAGGAGATCTGGATTAACGCTAAGCTGATAGAGAAGCTGAAGATAAAACCAAAGGAGCAAAGGGAATCTTAGGATTGAACGAACCTCACCCCGCCTGCGGCAGGATTTTCAGCCTGACTCTCTCCTTAGAAATGAAAGGGGTCAGAAAAATGGTAGAACAGACATTCCTGTCTGTTCCATAGTGTCAGACAGTATGACTTAGCTTCCAACTTAAGAAGAATAGAAGAACCTCACTCTGACTCTCTCCTTAAAAAAGAGGGGGAAGAGACAAATAAATAATTATCATAGAGTGAATCTTTGGAAATCTCCATCTACAACGAGTTCAAAAGAAAACTAATTCACCTGTTCGCATTAGCTATTCCGATCGGGTATTATCTTTTGCCCAAAAGGATTGCCTTACTCATCCTAATTCCCATAACCATAGGCTCGATTATTGTAGACATAATCAGGCTGAGGAATCTGCCCCTGGCAAAATTTTTCAACTGGCTTTTGGGTCCCATCCTGAGGGAACACGAGAGCTGGGACCTGACCGGCTCAAGTTACATACTCTCCGCCTCGGTTCTATCCATTTTATTCTTTGACAAAAAAATAGCCATTGCCGCCATCTCCTACATAATTCTGGGTGACTGCGCATCCGCCATCATCGGAAGGATTTACGGCCAGACCAAGATAGAGAGAAAGAGCCTGGAGGGGAGCCTGGCTTTTCTTTCCGTCTGTCTTTTAGTGGCGCTGCTTTTGCCCGGGCTTCCTTTCTGGGTGGGTGCCATCGGGGCATTGGTAGCCACAGGGGTCGAGGCTTTCAGCATTCCCCTGAATGACAACCTGAGCGTTCCCTTGGTCAGCGGGCTGGTTATGGAGATTTTGATTTTATTATAGTAAATGTAGCGGAAACCTTTAGGTTTCCAATAAATTTAAAATAGTTAACCTCACCCCGCCTGAGACGGGGTTTTCGACCTGTCCCTCTCTTTAATAAGGAGAGAGGATAAAGAAATTGGTAGAACAGACATTCTGTCCGTTTATTTCAATAATTCTGGAGTGTAAACCTTCAGGTTTACAAAAGATAAAGCTAAAGTCGCTAGTGTCTTGAGATTTGTACCCTAGGGAGGAGATGTAGCGGAGGTCTTCAGACCTCCATTATGGAAACATAAAGGCAAAAATGTAAAGAATGTAGGGGTTCAAAAATTTGAACCCCCACAGCTCTACATAAAAAAGGAGTTATCGAGATGCCGCAGAAAAAATTCATCGATTTGAGAAGCGATACCGTTACCAGGCCCTCTCCGGGAATGAGGAAAGCCATCTTTGAGGCGGAAGTAGGGGATGATGTCCTGGGAGACGACCCCACGGTTCAAAAGTTAGAGCAGATGGTGGCTAATCTTTTGGGAAAGGAGGAAGCGGTTTTCGTCCCTTCCGGAACTATGGGGAATCAGGTGTGCCTCAGGTCTTTGACCTTCCCTGGGGATGAGGTCATACTGGATTTGAACTCCCATATCTATAACTATGAGGTGGGTTCTGCGTCTGCCCTGTCAGGTTTACAGCTTCATCCGCTACCGGGTGAGAGAGGGGTTTTGAAAGCCGAGCAGATTTTGGAGGCAATCAGGCCCGATAACATTCACCACCCGCCTACCACTCTGGTGGTAATAGAGAATACACATAACCGTGCAGGAGGGACGATTTATCCTATTGAGGAGATCCAGAAGATTTATGAAGTTGCCCAAGAGCATAAAACCAAGATGCACCTGGATGGCGCGCGTCTGTGGAATGCCTCTGTCGCCACCGGCATTCCGCTGAAGGAGTATGCCAGATACTTCGACTCGGTTTCGGTATGTTTATCCAAGGGATTGGGTGCGCCCATCGGGTCGGTTGTTTCCGGTAATCCTGAGTTTATACAAAAAGCAAGGAAGAACAGGAAGATGTTCGGCGGGGGGATGAGGCAGGTGGGTATAATTGCGGCTGCAGGGATTTATGCGATAGAGAATAATTTTAAGCGTCTAACAGAAGATCATAAGAATGCAAAAATTTTGGCAGAGGGTTTATCAAAGCTCAAATGGGTTTACATTGATATGGAAACAGTGCAGACGAATATGGTTATCTTAGAGATAAAAGACAAACAAAAGGATGCAAACTGGCTGGTGGAGAAGCTGAAAGAAAAAGATATTCTGACCCTTCCCTTCGGGAAATATAAGATGAGACTGGTGACGCATCTGGATGTGGATGAAAAGGGTATTTTGAAGGCGATTGAGGGGTTTGAGGGTATATTTAAATGATGACCTCACCCTGTTCCTCTCCTTGAAAAGGAGAGGCAATTTTCTGTAGGGACAGAACAGTGTTCTGTCCGTTAAAAGCACAACAATTATGGGAAGGACGATGTCTTATCCCTGCCTCTTACCTCGGGAGGAAAAGTCAAAATGAATAAAAGCCGAATGCCCTCTCATCACGGGATAAAAGAACCGGTTAAAGGCAAATACCCAAACCAGACCCTCAAACTTCTTATCGAAAGAGCGAGCTGCAGGAGTTTTTCGGATAAGAAGATTCCGCCTGACGTGCTAAAGTTTGTCCTTAAGGCAGGCGTGCATTCGCCTTCTGGGGGAAACCTGCAGCCTTTTTCGATTATCCAGATAGAAAAAGAGAAAACCAAAAAGAAATTAGCTTTGCTCTGCGGGAAGCAGAATTTTATGGCGGATGCACCGGTAAATCTTCTTTTCTGCATAGATTTTCACCGCCTGCGTAGATGGGCAGAGCTTGAGATTGCGCCGTTTACTGCTACCGGCTCCTTTCGGCATTTCTGGGTAGCTTTTCAGGATACCATAATCTGTGCCCAGAACATCTGCACTGCGGCAGATTCTCTGGGTTTAGGCTCGGTTTATATCGGCACTGTTCTGGAATGTTTCAGGGAATTAAGAGATATGTTCAAATTGCCCAAAGGTGTTTTCCCGGTGGTTCTGCTTTGCCTGGGGTATCCTTCGATCAAACCTTCGCAGAGAAAGAAGCTCGATATAAACGTGATAGTGCATAAAGAAAGATATAAGGATATGGAGGGTCAAAAACTTCTAAGAGCATTCAGACGCAAATACCCGGGTTTGAAAATTGAGATTACCGGGGAAAGATTAAAAAGGATTTTTGAGGTCTGCCGGAAAGTCCAGGGTGAAAAGTTTGCCCGAAAGTGTGCAGCAAAGATTAAGGAAAAGGGATATATAAATCCGGTACAGCGTTATTTCGGCCTGCACTACTGCGCGGACGAGATGCCTCTGGGTAATGAGGCCTATCTTGAGATAATGGAGAAATCCGGATTTAAGTGGTTTAAGAAATTCCGATTTTTAAAGGATAGATAAAAAAGATATTTTTGGTAGAACAGGCATCCTGCCTGTTCATGGCTCAGGCAAGATGCCTGAGCCACCAACAACCTCACCCTGGCCCTCTACTTGAAAAGGCGAGGGGATTTTTTGTAGGGACAGAACAGTGTTCTGTACCTACCATTCATGGCATAAAATTTCCTCCTTTTTCGCTTGACAAAATTAAAAGACTCTCTTAGATTAATCTTATAAGAGACAAATAAATTGCCTTTTCAGTCAAGGAGGATTTATGCGTAAAATGATATTAATTTTCCTCTTCATCTCCTTTTTCAGCCTGCCCCTTCTTGCCCAGGATCCGGGTGTGGCTGATACGGTCAGATTGACAAATATACCCGGAGAAATCGGGGATACTATCTCTATGCCGATTTACCTGTATAACGATGAGGAGCTTGTCTCTGTAGTTATACCGCTTCTTCTGGATGGGTATTCTGGCTGGCTTAAATTTGATTCGGTCTCGTATGTAGGAGGGCGTTTAGCTGACCCTGCAGTACTGGACCTGAGAGAGGCTTATGTTTTTGCTACGGATACTTTCACGGTCAGCTCTTTGCTTCTATCTTTTTCTGTCTCCTCTGGCAATAATCTTCCCCCAGATACTGGTAAGCTGTGTGAGCTATGGTTCACCCTGCTTTTTGGAGGTGAGGTCCTGGTTGATTCTTTACCTGATTCACCTGAGGGAGGATTGTCACTAACCGATACGAGCGACGCAGTTTTCGTTCCGCAATTCTCATCAGGTTTGGTTGACATCTCATGCGACTATGTGGTAGGGGATGCCACTGGGGATGGATTTAGGAGTACGTCAGATATAGTTCTCATGATAAAGCTGTATAAACTTGATGGCCCTCCTGGCTCCTATCCCATGTACTATCGTCACGGCCGTGCAGATTTAAATTGTGACCGTAGCTTGGATATGCGTGATATAAACTATGTGGAGTGGTATCTCTTTCGAGGGGGCCCAGCACCCTGCACCTGCGCAACCATCAATCCTCCCCTATATGATGACCCTGGTCTTCCGGACAGCGTATGGGTGGAAAATAAAACTATGATACTTGGATTCCCTTCCCCTATCTGTTTTGGTGTAGTTAACGATGAGGATTTGAGTGGCGTGGCGCTCTCATTTGACATAGAGAGTGAGGCAGCACTTGTCTGGGATTCGGAGAGCGGATTGATGTTGACTGAACGGGGGGAGTATGGTTTAATAATATGGGGTACCAGGTTGCCGCCAGATAGTGTCGATTTTAATTTCTTCGGCTATGGACTCGGCTCTTCTCTATCTCCCGGGAATGAAGCTGTTTGTTGTCCCATCTTTACCCCTCAATCGGCTGGAACTGCAACCTTCAGTTTAACCTCCTGGCTTAATACAAGTCCCTCTATGCTGGTTACGTATGATAGTAGTGCAGCCATACTGCCTCCTCTTCGTGGTGGCAATATCACAGTTCTGCCCTTTCTTACTGGAGACTCCAACCATAATGGTGTGATCGACGCCTCTGATGTAGTTTACCTGATTAATTACCTCTTTAAGGGTGGACCCGAACCTGACCCTCTTGAATCCGGAGATGCCAATTGTGATGGTAATGTATCAGTTTCTGACGTCGTGTATCTAATCAACTACCTCTTCAAAGGCGGGCCAGCACCAGCCTGCTAAGACAAAGATAAGGTAGAGTAAGGGCGGAGCAAAGCTCCGCCCTTTTGTTTTTCTGGAGCGTAAAAGCTTATCGTAGTTTTATAAGCATCAACCTCAAGGTCAAATTCGACAAGTTGAGGCACTCCTGAAGTTAACCTTACCCTGTCCCTCTCCTTGAAAAGGAGAGGAGATTTTCTGTAGGGCAATCCTTCAGGGTTGCCTATTTTTTGTAGTAGGGGCGTATTGCAATACGCCCCTACATTTTTGCTTAATTCACGATTCCTTTAAACCTCCCCCATATAAAAAAATTTGAGATTTTATGACATCAGTCATAGCTTTCAAAATTCGTTCCTGTAAAATAAAAGACTAAAGCAGTAGTAACCAGTGGAAAGGAGCAAAGATGTTAAAAACAGATTACAGGAGATTGAGTTTTTTTGTCCGGGGTTTGGTATTTTTGGGCCTGGGGTTGAACTTCATAATTAATCCCGTTTCAGCAGAGGATTCGGCAAAAAAAGAAGATAGCCTCAAGACAAAAGTTTACTATCTGAAGGAGACCATAGTAACAGCCAACCGTTATGAGCAGGATGCTTTTAAGCTTCCCCAGTCTATTTCCATTGTAACCAGGGGGATGATAGAGGAGAGAAATCCGCAGATCGTGTCAGACCTTCTGCGGGAGCTCCCCGGAGTGGAGGTCAACGATGCCGGTCCTTTCAGGACCAGGCCGGTTATACGGGGAATGTTCGGGAGCAGGGTTCTCATTCTGGTGGATGGGGAGAGGCTCAACGATAACCGTGAATCTACCTTCTCCGGTGCACAGCTGTCTTTGATAGATATCGGTCAGGTGGAAAGGATCGAGGTGATCCACGGGCCAGGCTCCATTCAGTACGGTTCGGACGCCCTGGGAGGGGTGATAAATATCATCACCAAAAGGCCCCGCTTTTCCAAAAACGGCAGGTTCGGTTTATCCGGCAATCTTAACCTGAGGTATTCCACCATCGACGAGCAGAGGAAAGGCAGGTTAGAGGTACTCGGCAGTAACGAGAGATGGAGCTTTCTTCTGGGCGGGAACATCAGAAAAGCGGAGGATTATAAATCGCCTCAGGGCAAAGTGGTGAATTCTGCCCTTGACCAGGATGACAACCTGGATTTCAAGGGGACATATAGTTTGACTTCGAATCAAGACCTCACGCTCGAAGGGCAGAGGTTCAGAGCCGAAGGGATAGGTTATCCGGGAACACCCAATGAGTACAGCCCTAAATTTTATTTTCCCTATAATAACCGGGATAAAATAGCGCTCAGATATGAAGCTAAAAACCTGACCTCGCATCTTTTGTCCCTGAGATCCAAGGTTTACTATCAGGAGATCAGCAAAAATTTCGAGTCGGATTTATCTACTCCCATCGGTCCCGGTATGTTTTTGCGTTCCTTCAGCCGGACTCTGACCGATGTTAAGGTCCTGGGGGCAAGCTTTCAGGAGCTTTTCCTTACCTCCAAAGACCAGCATCTTGCCTGGGGGCTGGATTATTACCGGGAGATGATCGATGGTAGCAGGTACCTGAGGAGCACCATTAGGATGAATGATACCGTAGTCATCTCAGATAACGAGGAGACCTATTCCACCGTTCCGGAGAACACCTTAGATGCCCTGGGGATATATGTGAATAACGAGTATACTCCTTTTGACAAGGCTCTGCTTAGTATGGGGCTTAGATACGATTATTTCAGAACGAAGATCAAACAGACCTCTGATTATGTAGATTACAGTATAGACCCGCCCCAGCCTTTTCCCTCAAAGACCCAGAGCTCAAGCTCTCTGAATGGAGGAATGGGGATTGTCTACAGTTTGACCGAGCACCTGAACTTAAGCGCAAACGCTGCCAGTGCTTTCCGCGTTCCGAACGTGGTGGAGAGGTATTTCTTCGGGAGGGCTTCCGGCACGGAATTCGTCACCCCTAATTATGACCTCTCACCGGAGAAGAGCGTGAACTTAGATTTAGGGGTAAAGGCTAATTTCCCCAGGTTCTTCTCTTCGCTTACCCTTTTCCTGAACAATTACAGAGATTATATCGAGCTGGAATCCACCGGGGATTCAATCGCCTCAGGCAGCGAGACCCTTCCTGAATGGCACTATTCCAACATTAGCGAGGTCCGGATTCAGGGTATCGAAGGGGAGGTCGAAGCGGAACTGCCTCTTGAAGGATTTTACAGTTACGCCAATCTGACTTATACCAGGGGCGATAACCTGAGCCAGGACCAGCCGATATTCGTTGCACCCCTGAAAACCATTCTGGGTTTGGGCTGGAAGGAGAGAAGGGAAAGATTCAGAGTCGAACTTAACTGGAGACACGTGGAGGACCAGAAGAGGGTGCCCAAAGACAGCCAGGGGAGATATATAGATAAAATACCGACTGTGGGGTTCGACGTTTTAAACTTGGAAGCTTCTTTGAATCTTTTCAAATGGCAGAGTCTGAATCTGTCCCTGAACAACCTTACGGACGAGCTCTACAGCGAACCTTATAACGCCACCAATCCCTATAACCCGGTAGTTGAGCCGGGGAGGAACTTGATTATAAGCATAATAACCAGGTTTTAAAATCTCGAAAGTAAAGATAAAACTGAACCAGACTCCTTACTGGTGTTCAGGCACTGCCCTGTTAAATCTCTTTTGTTTAGCGGGGCATTTTTATGAGAATTATGTCATCACCTCTTTCCCCGGGGAGAAAAACAATGTTTTGGTCTCTCCCCAAATTCTTTTGCCTTGACATACCGCCAAGGCAGATTAGATTGAGGAACTAAAGGAAAAGAGGTTCGTTCAGATGCTGAGGAAATCAGAGATAATCAAAAAGATCCCCTTCTTCTCCGCTTTGTCGGAAAGAGAGCTGGCGGAGATAGCCCAGAGATTTACCGAAAGGGAATTTAAGAAGGGAGAGTATCTTTACTGGGAGGGAGGCCCGGCCAATTTTTTGTACGTGATAAAAGAGGGCAAGGTCAAGATCCTGAAACATTCAGCAGGAGGAAAGGAGATCGCGCTGGAGGTGGTAACCCCCGGAGAGGTGTGCGGGGGCGGTGCCATCTTCTCCGAGATTCAGTATGCCTCAGCCCGGGCAGAGGAAAGGTCGAAGGTCTATTCTTTGTCAAAAAAAGATTTGCTCTCCCTGGTCTCAGCCTATAGGAGCCTGGCACAGGGGGTGATAATATTCTTAGGGAAAAAGCTCATGCAGACGCACCAGATGATGATAGGTCTGGTCTCTGGAAAAGTGGAGAAAAGGATAGCTGTTCTTCTGCTGGGGCTATCGGAAAAACACGGCTCCCCCTCACCAGAGGGTTTAAAGATCAACCTGCGGCTTACCCGCAGGGATATGGCTGATTTCGTGGGAACTACTGTGGAGACTGCTATCCGGGTGTTGAGCCGGTTCAAAAAAGAGGGGATCTTAAGCTCCGGCTCCAAGCAGATCATCATCAAAAATAAAGAGAAGTTAAGGGAATTAGCCCGGGATTCCAGAGGATACTGAGGTAAAGAACTTTCCCCCAGAGGCAATCAGGGGTTCTTCCTGTCTTTTAATTTCTGGTTGACTTTATCGCTCACAATTCTTATTATCCATCACAGATTTTAATAGTATCAAAAGGAGAAAAATTGGTAAGGATACTGGTAACAGGAGGTGCAGGATTTATAGGCTCGAATCTGGCGGACAGGCTCATCTCCCTCGGTCATAAGGTGTTGATAGTGGATAACTTAAGCACGGGCTTCAGGAAAAATCTCAACCCCAAATCTAAGTTTTTTAAATTAGACATAAGAAGCAATAAAATTGAGGAGATTTTCAAAAAAGAAAAAATAGAAGTCTTATGCCATCATGCAGCCCAGGTTGATGTGCGCAAGTCAGTGGAAAATCCAATCTTCGATGCCAGGGTGAATATCGAGGGAACGCTTAATTTATTGAACAACTGCATGAAGTATAAAACCAAAAAAGTGATCTTTGCCTCCACCGGCGGCGCGCTTTACGGGGAGCAGGATTACTTTCCTGCGGATGAGGACCATCCGGAAAGACCTCTGTCTCCTTACGGGATTGCCAAGCTGGCAATCGAGAAGTATCTCTACTTCTACAAGAAAGCCTACGGGTTAAATTATGTCTCCTTGAGGTATGCCAATGTCTATGGTCCCAGGCAGAATCCCTGGGGGGAGGCTGGCGTGGTGGCGATTTTCACCCAAAGACTTCTTTCCGGTGAAAAAGCTGTAATCAACGGGGACGGGAAACAGACCCGGGATTATGTTTACGTCGAGGATGTGATTGATTCCAATATATTGGCTTTGGATTATCCTAAAACAGATTTCTTCAACATAGGAACAGGGATTGAAACGGACGTAAATGCCATTTTTAACCTGCTAAGAGAAAAAACCGGCTCAAGGCAAAAAGAGATTCACGGTCCGGCAAAAAAAGGCGAGCAAAAAAGAAGCGTTCTGGACTTCTCCAAGGCGAAAAGGCTTTTAGGCTGGAGCCCGAAATATAGTTTAGAGAAGGGGATCGAGAAAACAGTTAAATATTATCAGGGAACGGTTTCTCACATAAGATAAAAAGGCTTATCCCCAGCCTGAGGCAGAGTGGTTGTACTGAATAACACACACTGTAATCGGCGATCCATCTTGCTCTCAAGATAGGAAATGCAACTCACATTGAGGGCAATGGGGGCAACCGATTATCAAGATAAAACCCTTCAGAGAAAATGAACAGAATAGTTATCTTAGGCTCTTCCTCCGGTATGCCAGACCCTGCCAGGGCTTGTTCTTCAATTTTGATTGAATCCGACAGCAAATCCTATTTACTGGATGCAGGTGAAGGATGCGCTTCCTCTGTTTTAAGACATAAGGTCGATTCTGATAAGATCAAGCAGGTTTTCATTACTCATACCCATTCAGACCATTCCACCGGAATTTTTATGCTGGTTCAAATGATGCATCTTTTAGGTAGAGAAGAAAACTTGGAGATATATCTGCCAGAGGAGTCTATTTTCTGGTTTGAGAATATGTTCGATGCCTTATACCTTTTTCCGGATAACCTCAATTTCAGATTTGAGCTTAAACCTATCACCCGGGATTTTATATTCAGGGATGAGAATCTGATTATAAAACCATATTCCAACCAGCATCTTTACTCCAATAAGGAGTACATCTCAGAACAGGGGCTGCCCAATAAGATGGAAAGCTATTGTTTTTTGATCGAGATTGATAAGAAGAAAATCGTTTATTCAGGTGACATTGCCAGGTTAGAGGATATCGAAGATCTGATTGGGGGAGTGGATTACCTTCTATGTGAATCCACCCATATCGATCTGGAGGAACTTTTTGCGTTAATCTCTTCAAGGGAAGTGAAATCGACCATCCTGACTCATATTTATGAAGAAACAGAAAAGAAAAAGGAATTCCTGCTGGATAGAGCTGAAAAACTGGGCTGCCGGAATCTACGATTTGCCTCAGACGGGCTTAAGGTGGATATTCCTTAAACCAGTTGACAAATTCAAAAAAGATAGATATATTGATTTTTTAATATAAACAGGAGGTCATATGCCAGAACCTAAGATCTATAAAAATTACATAAATGGCGAATGGGTCGATTCTGTTACCAAGAGGACTTTCCAGAACACAAACCCTGCTGATACCAGGGAAGTCCTGGGCATTTTCCAGAAGTCGAACGAAGAAGATGTCAAAATGGCGATCGATTCCGCAAAGGAAGCATATAAGAGATGGAGATTAGTTCCGGCGCCGAAAAGAGCGGAGATGGTTTTTAGAATCGGAGAGATACTGGTAAAAAGGAAAGAGGATTTTGCCAAGCAGATGACCCAGGAGATGGGGAAAGTATTGAAAGAGACCAGGGGTGATGTGCAGGAAGCCATTGATATGAGCTATTATATGGCAGGTGAGGGAAGAAGGCAGTTCGGCTTCACCACCCCCTCCGAGCTTCCCAATAAGTTCCAGTTTTGCATAAGACAGCCACTGGGTATCTGTGCCCTTATCACACCTTGGAACTTCCCTATGGCAATACCCTCCTGGAAACTGATGCCGGCTTTGGTCTGCGGGAATACCGTGGTCTTCAAACCGGCAACTGATACACCTCTTTCCGCTTACAATTTAGTAAAGATCTGCGAGGAGGCGGGCATACCCAAAGGGGTGATTAATTTAGTTAGCGGCTCAGGCTCAGAAGTGGGAACGCCTCTGATGAAATCCAAGGATATCAAGGTGGTCTCCTTTACCGGCTCGACCGAAGTGGGCAGAAAAGTGTCCCAGGCTTGTGCTACGGATTTCAGGCATGTTCATCTGGAGATGGGCGGTAAAAACGGGATCATGGTAATGGAGGACGGGAATACAGATTTGGCAGTAGAGGGAGCGATCTGGGGAGGATTTGGCACCACCGGTCAGAGGTGCACTGCTTCCTCCCGGGTGATCGTGCACAAGAAGGTCTATAAGGAATTCGTGGATAAGTTCGTTGCCAGGGCAAGAGCCCTGAAGGTAGGTAATGGACTTGACTCAAGCGTGGAGATGGGTCCTGCGATAAATGAAAGCCAGCTGAATACAGTTATGGAATATGTGAAGATGGGGAAGGATGAGGGTGCCAAACTGCTCTGCGGCGGCAACAGGCTAAGCTCGGGAAGCTATCAATATGGATATTTCCACGAGCCGACCATCTTCGGTGAAGTCGATCCCAAGATGAGAATTGCTCAGGAGGAGATATTCGGTCCGGTTGTATCGGTGATTCCCTGCGATAGTCTGGAGCAGGCAATCGAGATCTGCAACGGCACGATCTATGGTCTCTCTGCCTCGATATACACCCAGGATGTGAACAAAGCCTTAACAGCCATGAGGGACGTTTATACCGGCATATTCTATGTGAACTCTTCCACCATCGGAGCGGAAGTGCACCTGCCTTTTGGCGGAACCAATCAGACTGGAAACGGCCATAGAGAGGCCGGAATTGCAGGGATCGACGTTTTCTCCGAATGGAAATCGGTCTATGTGGACTTCAGCGGAAAATTGCAGAAGGCACAGATCGATTTAAGTTAAAGTTTTTTATCTTGGTCTTAAGTTCGAAAGAGGGTGGGTGCCTTTGCCCACCCCTTGTAAATTTATAGAGAGGAGTCTATGCGTAAAAGAAAGGTCTTGATAATGGGTGCTGCGGGCAGGGATTTTCACAACTTCAACCTGGTATACCGGGATAACCCTCAATATGAGGTTATCGCTTTCACCGCCACTCAAATTCCGGATATCGAGGGTAGAAAATACCCCTCGAAATTAGCGGGCAGGTTGTATCCTAGGGGAATCCCCATCTGGGCAGAGGAGAATTTAGCCGAGCTGATAAGCAAATTCAAGATCGATCAGGTGGTTTTCTCCTACAGCGATGTCTCGTACGAGTATGTCATGCACCGGGCATCCCTGGTCCTATCCGCAGGTGCGGATTTTCGGCTACTGGGCAGGAGAAGCACTATGTTAAAATCGCGGTTGCCGGTGATTGCGGTTTGTGCTACCCGCACAGGAAGCGGAAAAAGCCAGACCACCCGTAAGGTCTGTGAGATATTGAAAAAGCATAACAGGAAGACAGCGGTCATTCGTCATCCCATGCCTTATGGAAATTTAGCCCGGCAGATATGCCAGAGGTTCTCCAAACTTTCGGACCTGGATAAACACAATTGCACCATAGAGGAAAGGGAGGAATATGAGCCTCATATCGAGAGGGGAAATATCGTTTATGCAGGCGTGGATTATGGGGTGATTTTAAAGCAGGCGGAAAAAGAAGCCCAGATTCTGGTGTGGGACGGGGGAAATAACGATCTGCCCTTCTATGTTCCGGATCTGTATATAACCGTGGTTGATCCGCTGAGATGCGGTGATGAGATAAGCTATTTCCCCAGTGAAATCAATCTCATCTCTGCGGATGTGCTGGTGATTAATAAAGTCGATTCAGCCTCCTTGGAGAGCGTCGAAGAGGTCAGGCAGAACATCAAGGAGTCAAACCCCAATGGGATAATAATCGAGGCGGCTTCGCCCATATCTTTGAGTAAACCTGAACTGGTGAAAGACAAAAAGGTCCTGGTGATAGAGGATGGTCCGACTTTAACTCACGGCGAGATGAGCTATGGAGCCGGGATCGTGGCAGCGGAGAAGTTCGGAGCAAAAGAGATAATCGATCCCAGACCTTATGTAGTAGGTTCCCTAAAAGAGGTTTTCAGAAAATATGCCCATATCGGAACACTGCTTCCAGCTATGGGTTACAGCAAAAAACAGATAAGTGAGCTGCAGAGGGTAATAAATTCAGTTAAATGCGACTCGGTGATCGTTGCCACGCCCATCGATTTACGCAGGATTTTGAAGATAAACAAACCCTCGGTGAGGGTCAGATACGAGCTGCAGGAGATAGGAAAGCCGGATTTGAGAGAGGTACTGGGTAAGTTTGTGAAAAAGTAGCGAGGAAAGAGGAAGGTCGTAGGTTATAGGTGGTAGGATGTAGGGACAGAGCATCGTTCTGTCCGTCAACTCACTATTGGCGAACCTGAGAGGGTCGCACTATAATAACAAAAAAGATGAAAAAGAAAACTGCAGTTGTAGCTCTGGGTGGAAATGCCATTACCCGAAAAGAGCAAGAGGATACGATTGAAAATCAGTTCAGAAATACGACCCAGAGCTTATCCGGTGTGGTCGAGCTGATAAAGGACGGCTTCAATTTAGCCATAACTCACGGCAACGGTCCCCAGGTGGGGAATGTCATCTTCAGGGTAGAATTGGCCCGGGGAAAAGCACCCTATCTGCCCCTTTATATCTGCGTGGCGGATACCGAGGGAGGAATGGGCTATATGATTGAACAATGCCTGAGGAATAAATTGAAACAGGAAAATATAAAACGGGACGTAGTGACTGTGGTAACTCAGGTTATCGTGAACAAAGAGGATTCCTCTACGAAAAATCCTACAAAATTCATCGGACAGTTTTACACCAGAGAGGAAGCTGAAAATTTTGCCAGGGAAAGAGGCTGGATCGTAAAAAGAGATTCGAACCGGGGCTGGAGAAGGATAGTTTCCTCACCCATTCCCTTAGAGATAGCGGAGAAAAGCTCCATCAAAAATTTAGTCGAAAACGGTTTTATAGTCATCGCGGCAGGAGGCGGGGGAGTTCCGGTTTTCAAAAGAGAGGATGGAAACTTAGAAGGTTTGGATGCGGTTATCGATAAGGATAGAGCTTCAGCCGTCTTAGCCAGAGATATAGGTGCAGAACTACTCTTAATTTTGACCGAAGTGGAGAAAGTGGCTTTGCATTACGGCACACCTCAGCAGAATGATTTGGATAAAATGATCTTAGAGGAAGCTAAGAAGTATTTGAAAGAAGGGCATTTTCCAGAAGGGAGTATGGGTCCCAAAATAGAATCTGCCATTCAGTTTTTGGAATCCGGCGGTAAAGAAGTGATTATCACCTCGATTGCTAAGGTTTATGATTCGGTTAAAAGAAAAGCAGGGACTACGATTATGATAGGAAGTTGATTAAAAATTTTAGTTTGTTGTAAAGCAAAGAAATGGGAGGAGAGATTTACAAGGGAGGGATTTAAATGATATCACTTACAATAAACGGAATTGAGTTAACAATCATAGATTTACAAAAGAACAAAGAGTTCAATTGTATTGAAGATTGTTGGGATGCTGATATGTGTGAATTGAAGCGTTCAGTCAGCTTAAATCCAAGTAAAAGTAAGTTTTCGGCTGTTGCAGTTACTTTAAATATAAAAAATTTCTCTGGCAAAAGTTGGCCTGTCGAATTAGGAAATTGGGAGCTAGTTGATACTAACGGATATTCCTATTCCGCAAAAAATGTATGTTATCAACTTCAACCGCCACGTATGCTGAAAGTTGGGAGTGAAGTGGTTAGTTCAGGAACGCAAGTTAATTTTATGTTAGTTTTTCCTGAATTAGAAAAGGGAAAAGAAATTTCCAGATTATTATATGTTAAAGATAACAAAGTTAATATTTTTAAAATTAAAGATTTTACACCTGAAGCCGCTGCTTTATTCGAAACAAGAGAAAAAACACTTGAGTTAGTATCAATTGAAAATGATTGGGAACTGCGTCAACTGAGGGACAGTATTGAGCGTTTGGATGCAACCATCTATTCTCGTTTAAATAATATCCTGACGCCGAAGGAAATGCAAAGATTGGAAAACATCATACAAAATGAAAGCTACAGAATAGAGCAGAAACTACGCAGCCTATCTAAGAATAGACAAGACTTCTTTCGGCCACGTTACGATGAACTCATGACCAACTATCAAACAAAATTAGCAGTTCTTCGCGAGAAGGAAAAGAAGGTAATTGAGTTAAACAGAAAAGTCGAAAGTCTGAAGGAGCTAACCCCCAGAGAGTTCGAAGAGTATATTGCAGAAATGTTTAAGGCATTAGGTTTTGGGAATGTTACCTTAACTCCATTTGTTAATGACAAAGGAATAGATATATTGATGGAGAAAAATGGTAAGAAGTATGCTGTACAATGTAAACTTTTTAAAGGAGTAGTAGGTTCACCAGCAATACAAACATTTCTTGGTGCAATGGAAAATGCACAGGTATCACACGGTTTTTTCGTTACTATCAGCACATTTAGTATCGAGGCTGAGAAACTGGTTGCTGGACATCCAATTGAATTAATTGACGGTTTTAAATTGGGACAGTTAATACAACAGGCATTGGGTATGGACTGATTGTTGTTCGCGTAATAAATGTTTATGACTTACTGTTTGGAATGCCAAAACCTTGGGATGTTAAGCGGTTGGAGAGAAAAGTTAGAAGAAGCATTAATCTTTAATAGAATTACGAGGAGGTAGTGAATGGAACCGTTAACTATTGTTGCGATTTGTGCAGCAGTTGGCGGTGCTACCGGCAAACTTACTGAAAAGGCATGGGATTGTGGAGAAAAATGGCTGGCAGGTTTTTTTAAAAACCATCACCCAAAAGCGATAGAAAAGGCAAATCAAAATAGCCTTTGTTTTCTAAATGATCTAGCTCAGCGAGTGCATCAGTTAGAGGAAGAGGCAAAAGAAGAACACGATATAAAGCAACGAATTGAATACGCACTGGAGGATCCAGATTTTTCTGCTCTTTTGAAAGATGCTTTAATTATATCTGCTAGAACTGATAATGAAGATAAACATAAAATTCTTGCAAGGATTGTGTCAGAGCGACTACGTTGCCAATCAGAAGGGCTTGTGGCTTTGACAAGCACTTTGGCATGTGATGCAATAAAGCATCTAACTCCTGAACAAATAAAGTTTTTAGGGATTACTACATTTGTATATAGGATTCGACCATACCCATTCCCACCAGCTATTCCACCTCACCAATTTGGACAATGGTATATAAACTGGTTGATAGGTATGCTTTCTTTATATTTCCCAGTGGAGCCTATGACACGTCTTGATTTCAATCATCTTGAATCAGTTTCCTGCACAAAATATGAATCATTTTTGGGGCGTGACCTTAAAAAGGTTTTAAGTCCTGCTGAACCAAGCTATGATTGGAACTTTGATCATTTTATTCAGAACAACCCGTTTGGTAAGCAACTTCATGAATTATGGAAAAATGGCATGCAACAAAACACACTTACAACAACAGGCGAGTTGATCGGAATTTATGTTAATGACGAACTTACAAAGAAGAGGACTATAATAGATTGGTAATTTTCCGTTCCCTGTCCCTCTCCTTAAAAAGGAGAGGAATCGTAGGGCAAGGCTTTAGCCTTGCATCAGCGACCCTGAAGGGGTCGCACTACGATTAAGGGGAACGTAGTGTGAGGCCTCAAGGTCTTGAGGCTTTAGCCTCGCTTCTAAGAACCTGCAGCATAAAACTGACGACAGGAGGAAAGCAAAATGGCGAAATCTAAACAGTTAAAATATGAAAACGTCAACTCTTCAGAAGCTATGGAGCTTGAAGATAAATATGGTGCACATAACTATCATCCATTACCGGTGGTCTTGGCTAAGGGAGAAGGCGTTTACCTCTGGGACCCGGAGGGCAAAAGATATTATGATTTCCTTTCTGCTTACTCGGCTGTTAATCAGGGGCACTGTCATCCGCGTCTGGTGAAGATTATTCAAGAACAATCTGGGATTCTGACTTTGACCTCACGTGCTTTTTACAATAACTGGCTGGGTCCTTATGAAGAGAAGATGACCGGTCTATTTGGCTATGACAAGCTGCTGCCTATGAACTCCGGAGCAGAGGCTGTGGAGACTGCACTTAAGCTTGCCCGGCGCTGGGGTTACGATAAAAAAGGCGTGCCTCTGGATCAGGCAAAGATTATCGTGTGTGAAAATAATTTCCACGGCAGGACCATTACTATGGTTAGTTTATCGACTGACCCTGAAAGCTATGGCGGCTATGGGCCGTTTACCCCCGGTTTTGTTAAGATACCCTTTGACAATCTGGAGGCACTTAAGTCTGCCATTGACAAGAATACAGTTGCTTTCCTGGTGGAGCCGATTCAGGGGGAAGCAGGTGTTTACGTGCCGGAGGATGGTTATCTGAAAGCCTGCAGGGAAATCTGCACTAAAGCTGATATCCTGTTTATAGCTGACGAAATCCAGACAGGGCTATGCCGCACCGGCAGGATGCTCTGTTGTGATTACGAGACTGTCCGACCCGATATTTTAATCCTGGGCAAAGCCCTTTCCGGCGGGTTTATGCCTGTTTCCGCGGTACTTTCGGATGATGAGATTATGCTGACTATCCAGCCGGGACAGCACGGCTCCACCTTTGGTGGAAGTCCTTTGGCCTGCAGGCTGGCTATGGAGGCGATTGATATTCTGATTGAGGAGAATCTGGCAGAGAATGCCTTCAAAATGGGCAAGATTTTCAGAGAGGGATTGGTCAAAATAAACTCCCCTTTGATCAAAACCGTCAGGGGAAAGGGGCTGCTCAATGCTGTGGTGATTGAGCCTATTACCGTAAAGAAAGAAACTAAAACTGCCTGGGACGTCTGTCTGAAATTAGCTGAGAACGGATTACTTGCCAAACCAACCCATGATGATATCATTCGCTTTGCGCCTCCACTGGTTATTACCGAGACTCAGACTTATGAATGTCTGGATATTATAAAACGAAGCCTGGAGCAGTTTTGAGATAATCAGAGCTATATATTAGAGATATGTATGGGTGAAGCTTACCTTCATCCGTAGGTGTGTGGTCAATATCAGTTCTGAGTTGAAAGGGTGGGTTATACGCAGATCTGGCTGGGAAATAATAAATCAAAAAGACGGATAATACTTTTTCTGGTTAGCTGGGTGATATGGGGTCTGTTTTTTTCGGCTACGGCCCGTGGTGAACATACCGGTATTCTTAAGGGTGTAGTAACTGATGGTTCAACCCGGCAGCCCCTTAAAGGTGTAAGCATCATCCTGACCGGAACCAGGATTGGAACAGCCACTGACACCTCCGGATATTTCCAGATCAAGGATGTCCCTGCCGGAACTTATAAGATGATAACCAGCATCATAGGCTATAAACCCGACACAACGCTGGTTACGATATCTTCACAGGGTATCTTGGAATCGAATATCGCATTGTTACCTCAAGCCGTAGACCTTCCCCCTGTGGTCGTTTCCGCAGAGCGCTTAGCGGAAAGAAGCTGTGTGAGCGACCATTCCATAGAGAGGAAATCCGTTCTTACCAGAGAGGGACAGACCCAGGATCCCATCCGGGTAATTCAAACCCTGCCAGGAGTTGCCTCCCTGGGAGACCTGTTTGCACCCTCCCAGATATATGTGCGGGGGGGCGGGCCAGAGGAGAACCTTTTTCTTCTCGACTGGACCAATGTCCACTGGCCCTGGTATTTTGGCGGGATGAAATCCGTGTTCAACTCGGAGACCACAGATAAGATCGAGCTGTCCACCGGCGGTTTTCCGGCAAAATACGGAGAATGCCTATCCTCCGTGCTTAATGTAACCACCCGTGAAGGCAACTGCGAACGCTTATGCGGTAATCTTTCACTCGGTTTAGCCAATAGCCAGTTAGTATTGGAAGGTCCTCTCACCTCCAGGGGGTTCTTTCTTCTTTCCGGACGACGCAGCTATCTTGACCTTATTATGGGTGAATATGAGGGATTTCCGGTGCCGGGTTTTTACGATTTCAATTTCAAGCTGGGGTATGAACCCTGGTCTGGCCAGAAGCTTTATCTGTCCGGCTTGGTGACCCATGAGAAGATAGACTATTACAACTCTGACCCGGAACCCGGTATCCCAAGTAAACTTTACGATAAAGGTAAGCTTAATACTCAGAGCCTGGAATGGAAGAGCATAATCGGCGAAAAGGTCTATTTGCTGTCAGCACTAACCCGGGAGGAGATAAGATACGACGTGGAAGTAGGATGGACAGAGAAGCTTGATATCTGGGCTCTGGATTTAGGTCTTAGGGAAGACCTGACCTGGGAACTAAATTCCAGGCATGAGATAAAAACCGGGTTCGAGATGAGGTATATCGATCTTGATCTGCTGGAAACCCTGCCTTTTTCCGTGCACTATTATGACCCGAACGTCGATCCGAATGACCCGGCCACTCCATTGGTGAATTACGAGATGAACAGAAGGCTCTGGAAGGGAGGCTGTTACCTTCAGGATTCCTGGAAACTGACTGATAAATTTTCATTAACCGGCGGGCTAAGAGCAGATTACCTTGACTTCAACCATAATACTGATCTCTCCCCCAGGTTAGCCCTGGAGTATAAACTGGATAATACTACCTCACTCAGGTCAGCCTGGGGTATATACTGTCAGAATCCGGAAGTTGAGCATCTTTCCAAGGAACCCGGTTTGGAGTCAAAGAAGGCTGCACATTATATTCTGGGGCTGACTAAAAGGTTCAGCCAGAGCTGGTCAGGCTGGATAGAGTTATATCAGAAAGATTATAAAGACTTGGTAACCGTGGATACTCTGGGGAATTATTCGAATGACGGATACGGCTACTCGCGTGCCCTGGAGTTATTTTTTGAGAAACAAGAAGGGAAAGCTACCGGCTGGATTAGCTATTCATTCGGAATTGCCAGACGAAAGGAGTTCCAGGACCAGGCCACAACCTACGCTGACTTCGACCAGCGTCATATGCTCTCTGCAGTGTTCGATTGGAATTTTTCAAAGAAATTTACCTTAGACCTGCAATTCAGATATACAACCGGTCGTCCTTATACGCCGACCATTCGTTACGAATGGCGCATGATCGAAGATTTCTGGAAATTGGTAGAGATAAGGGGGGAGACCAACTCGGAAAGATATCCCCCTTTTCACCAGCTTAATTTCAGGCTTCAATATAACTGTTCGATTTTCAACTTGAATACTTTAGTATATCTGGAGGTGTGGAACCTTTACGATCGGGAAAATACGTTGGGTTACAGTTTTAAGTACAATTCACAATATGAGAATTTTGTTAAAAAGAATGTTTATCACTACACACCTTTTCTGCCTTCCATAGGTTTCAGGATTAGTTTTTAAGATAGATAGAAAAGCAGATAAATTCCCGTTGACTTCCACTCAGCAAATATTAGATTCAAAGATAATTATCTGTTATTCTGTCCCCTTCTTCGACGGGGGAAGAATCTATATAGTAGTCTGACGAAAAGGCAGTAAAAATGTGGTAGCGTCGGGTTTTATGCTTGAGGGAAAAATCTTGACAAATAAGTCCAATGTTTAGATTAAAAGACCTGATCACTGACGAAATCCTCAAAAGAGGCAAAATCTACGAAGTAGGCGGGGTAGTAAGAGATAGAATTATTTCGCCTGTTCTACCGGACAAGGATACGGATTATCTGGTCTGCGGTATTCCGATGGAGGAGCTTATTTCGCTTTTAGCTAAATTCGGCAAGGTGGATTTGGTGGGCAAATCTTTCGGCGTTATTAAATTCACTCCTAAGAAAAAGTACTCTGAAGAGGAAGAGCCGAAGACTTTCGACATCGCACTTCCTCGAAAAGAATACAGTACCGGAGCGGGTCATAAGGATTTCAATGTGGAATTCGACCATAATCTCAAAGTTGGGGATGACCTGTATCGAAGGGATTTCACCATCAATGCCATGGCTTTTGACCTCCAGACCGGAAAATTGCTCGATCCGCTTCAGGGGAAGAAAGATATCAAAAACAGGCTTATCCGCATGACCAACCCGGATTCCTTTAAGGATGACCCTTTGAGGATGTTAAGAGGAATTCAGTTCGCTGCCAGGTTCGAGTTCGAAATAGAA
This sequence comes from uncultured Ignavibacteria bacterium, assembly GCA_964511075.1. Taxonomy (GTDB): domain Bacteria; phylum Zixibacteria; class MSB-5A5; order MSB-5A5; family RBG-16-43-9; genus CAZEDM01. The sequence continues at coordinate 32,241 of CAZEDM010000012.1, read as the reverse complement.
AAAGAAACTTATAAAAGCCTGTGCGAAAATGCTCATTTGATCAAAACCGTCTCAGCAGAGAGAATTCAGGAAGAGCTGAACAAGCTTCTAACCAGGGCAAAATACCCCAGCACCGGCTTCAGGCTGATGCACAATACTGGCTTGTTAAAAGAGATTCTGCCGGAGTTGGAAGCCTGCGTGGGCGTGGAACAGCCTGGCGGTTATCACGAGTATGACGTTTTTGAGCACACGCTTTTGACTGTGGACAGTGCACCACGGGATTTAATCATACGTTTAGCCTGTCTTTTCCACGATATCTCCAAGCCCCAGGCAAAGGCATTGACTGAAGATGGGGCAACATTTTACGGGCATGAGAAAAAAAGCTCCAGGACGGTGAAAAATGTCCTCACAAGGTTGAGATACTCCAACGAGATTATCTCAACGGTGACTCTTTTAGTGGATAAGCATATGTTCACCATGGGTGTGACGGACAAGGGCTTGAGGAGATTGATTAACAAAGTAACCCCGGAGCATATCTTCGAGCTGTTGGAGGTCAGAAGAGCGGATATCGTCGCCCAGGGAAAGGGTGCAGACGGGAAAGACGTGGATGAGTTCGAGAAATGGGTTAAATTGGAGATAGAGAAAAAACCTCCTTTTGGCTTAAAGGATTTGAAGATTAACGGGGATATCATTATGGAAAAATTCGGGCTATCTCCCGGACCGCCCGTTGGAAAAGTGCTGAACCACCTTCTGGAAAAGGTTCTGGATGAGCCGGAGTTTAATGAGGAGGATTTGCTCTTGAAAGAGGCTGAGGAGTTTTTGAGGAAACATAAGGCTTTTAACAAGTGAGTTATATAAGTTATAGGATTTAAACACTTGACAATTGACTACAAAATGTATACAATTGACTACAAAATGTATACGGGAGTAATCTGTGATAAATAATCTATTTTCTTCAAAGACCCGGGTTGAGATTTTAAAACTGTTTTTGTTTAATCCAGAAAACAGTTTTTATCAAAGAGAAATTTCTGAACTTTCGCATCAACCAATAAGAGCAGTTCAAAGGGAGGTTGAGAAACTTCTTATCCTTGGGCTCATTAGAAAATCTATTCAAGGGAATCGGATTTATTATCAGGTGAACAAATATTGTCCCATTTTTGAGGAGTTAAAAACGATTTTTCTAAAAAGCGTAGGGATTGCAGAGGCTCTTAAAGAAAATTTAAAAGAAATTGAGGATGTTCAAATTGCTTTTATCTACGGGTCATGTGCTAAAGGGGAGGAAAGTTTACTAAGTGATATAGATGTATTGGTTATCGGAAACATTACAGCAAGGAGGCTTTCAAGTTCTCTTTCAAAACCTAAAAGGGACTTAGGTAGAGTGATTAATTATGGGGTATTTACTTCCCAAGAATTCAAAGAAAGAATAAACCAGAAGGATCACTTTTTGAATTCTGTACTAAGAGGTAAGAAAATATTTATTATAGGTAATGAGAATGAGCTTAAGAAAATTATTAGGTCAAGGTAAATTAAAACTTCATAAAACATCTAAAGAGGAAATCAGCAACTTATTTAAACTTGCAAATAGGGATCTAAGTGATTCACAAGTTGAAGGACTTTCTACAGATAGAAAATTTGCTACTGCTTATAACGCAATTCTGCAGTTAGCTACAATTCTCATCTATGCTAAAGGGTATAAGCCACATGGCATAGGACATCATTTTACAGTGTTTCAGGTGATGAAGGAGATCTTGGGAAATAACTACTATGAATTGGCAGATTATTTTGATTCCTGCAGAGCAAAAAGAAATATAACTGATTATGATTATGCCGGTGGAATCTCTGAGACAGAAGCAGAGGAATTGATTAGAGAAGCTAAGGAGTTTCTGAAAGTGGTTCTTAAGTGGGTAAAAACTAATTATCCAAGTCTCACAGTTAGTAAAGATATAGATTCATAATCCTTTCAGCGGAGAGGGAGCCATATAAATATTTTTTTCTTTTTGTGTGAAGATAAGGTTCTGAAAAAGCAAAGGAGTTTTTGAAGAAACATAAGCTCTTGTAGTTGCCCAATTTATTGGGCTTAAGATCTGGTGGGTCAGGCATCCCTGCCTGACCGGAACAGGCAAGATGCCTGTTCTACCAACCCAGGAGGTTTAAATGTCCTGCTATTTCCGACATTTAAAGGAGATATTTGACTCTGCAGGTATAGAGGTCACCAAGGATAATCGAAAGCAAGTGGATGAGGCGATTCATAAACTGCTCAAGGTAAAATATAAGGATTGTCCCCAGACCTGGAAGAAAATCAAAGAAAATATATTGCAAGATGGAAAGAAGAAAAAAGATTTTGCAAGTGAGTTGAAAAAGGCGTTGGGTTAAAATTTCAATCCATTGTGGCAGAGATAAATTCCGCCCCTACGCAGGATTATTCTATTTCCTCTCCCCTTGTGGGAGAGGACTAAGGAGAGGGGGTTATTGTTTTCACCCTCCCCTTACCCCTCCCATCAAGGGAGGGGAATTAAAAGAAGTAGTTGCCCAATTCATTGGGCTTAAGATTTGGTGGGTCAGGCATCCCTGCCTGACCAGAACAGGCAAGATGCCTGTTCTACCAATTAAAGACAGACGCACTCAATGCGTCTCTACCATTGATAACCCCCCTTCCCCCTAAGGCAGGGCGTTTTTTGTGCCCGTCGGGTCCCCTGACCCGACGGATAAGTAGGACAGGACAGCCTGCTTAAGGTAAACACCCCAATTTATATCTTTTAAGTATTTTTTAATACCCCTAATGTTTTTTCTGCCAAATTTTATTTGCAATTTCCATTGAAATTTATTATAATAATCTTCCTTTTTTGTGAAGTTTGTGAAAAAAGTAACTTGAAAGAAGGAGCCCCAGATGAAAATTCACGAATATCAGGCAAAGGAGATCTTTCTTAAATACAAAATACCGGTTCCTCCGGGTGAGGTGGCTGCCACGCCGGAGCAGGCAAAGGAGATCGCCCAGAGAATAGGAAAGCCGGTGATGATCAAATCACAGGTGCACGTGGGCGGTAGGGGGAAGGCAGGCGGGATAAAATCAGCACAAAACCCGGATGAGGCTTATCAAAAAGCTCAAAATATCCTGGGAATGGATATCAAGGGACTGAAAGTAAAAAAAGTCCTGGTAACGGAATGCAAGGATATTTCATCCGAATCTTACATCGGTGTGATCGTCGACCGCAGGACCAAAAAGCCGGTGATTATGGTCTCTCCTGCAGGCGGTATCGATATCGAGGAGGTTGCCAGAAAAACGCCGGAGAAAATTTTCAAGTTGGAGGTTGAGCCGCTGCTGGGACTGCAGGTCTATCAGGCACGGAATTTGGCTTACAAGCTTTACCCTGATCCCAAGATAGCCAACCAGACCACGCCGGTGATAATGAAACTATATCGTGCCTTCTGGGAGAACGATTGCTCCTTAGCAGAGATCAATCCTTTCATCACCACGCCCCAGGGAGAGGTGTGGGCTATAGATGCCAAGATCAATATCGACGATAACGGTCTGGAAAAACATCCGGAGATCGAGGAGTTAAGGGATCTGGATGAAGAGGAGCCGGGAGAGAACGAAGCAAGGCAGCAGGGGTTGTCCTTTGTCAAACTGGATGGGAATATCGGGTGTGTGGTCAACGGTGCTGGTCTGGCTATGGCAACCATGGACCTGGTTAAGCATTTCGGGGCTGAGCCGGCAAATTTTCTGGATATCGGCGGAAGCTCCAGCCCGGAGAAAGTTATAACCGCGATGCGGATTATCACCCATGACCCCAACGTGAAAGCGATTCTTTTCAATATCTTCGGCGGTATAACCAGATGCGATGATGTGGCAAACGGAATCGTGGCGGCACTCAAAGAATTCAAACCCAAGGTTCCGATTGTGGTCAGGTTAACCGGAACGAATGAAGATAGAGCCAGGGGTATATTGAAAGAAGTAGGTCTTTCCGCAACTTCTTCAATGGAGGATGTGGTTAAAAAGGCAATTGAGAAAAGCAAGATAACTCAATTGCAGATGTTTGAAAAATGAAAATCGTAGGGGCACGTTGCAACGTGCCCCTACCGGGTCCAGGATGTAGAGACGCATCGAATGCGTCTCCTGGTCTGCCAGGTCAGGGGACCTGGCAGGCACAGATTATAGATTTGCTGGAGCGTTCAATTGAACGCTCCTACATTAGAATCAGATAGAGCGCATCCGTTTGGATGCACTCCAGGTTGAAGGAGGGTAAATTGAGCATATTAGTGGATAAAAATACCAGATTGGTGGTTCAGGGAATCACCGGCAGGGACGGTGCTTTTCACACCAAGCAGATGTTAGCTTACGGCACAAAGGTTGTGGCTGGGGTTACTCCGGGAAAGGGCGGGGAAAAGATAGAAGGGGTTCCGGTGTTCAATTCGGTAAAAGAAGCAGTGGAAAAAACCAGGGCAAATACCTCTGTGATTTACGTTCCTTCTAAATTTGCCGCTGATGCCGTCTATGAAGCCGCTGATGCAGGAGTTAAGCTGATAGTATGCATAAGCGAGGGGATACCTACGACAGAGATGCTTAAAATTTATCATTACCTGAAAAATACCGATACCAGATTAGTAGGACCCAATAGTCCAGGCGTTATCACGCCAGGAGTGGCTAAAGTCGGTATAATGCCCGGGCAGATTCATAAAAAAGGCAAAATCGGAGTCGTATCTCGCAGTGGAACCTTGACTTATGAGGTGGTATATCATCTGACCTTAAATGGTATGGGTCAATCGACCTGCTTAGGGATTGGGGGTGACCCCATAATCGGAACCAACTTCATAGATGTCTTAGAATTATTCCAGAAAGATCCGCAGACCGAAGGGATAGTGCTTATCGGCGAAATAGGCGGCACAGACGAGGAAGAGGCTGCCTTATTCATAAAGAAAAACGTCACCAAGCCGGTAGTAGTCTTCATTGCGGGAAGAACCGCGCCTCCGGGCAAGAGAATGGGGCATGCAGGGGCGATAATCTCCGGTGGAAGCGGGACCGCTGCTGAGAAGATCGCGGCATTTAATAAAGTCGGCATAAAAGTAGCAGAAAGCCCGGCAGAACTGGCTATTTTGATGAAAAAAGAACTGGAGAAGAAAAAAGCCAAGTCAAAACCAAAGTCCAAAAAGAAGATAAAAAAGAAAATAAATAAGAGAAAGAAGATGATTAGAAAATCAAAACCAGCTAAAAAGAGGAGAAAATAGCCATCTGACAGGCGAAAAAACTTGACTAAATTGGTTTTGTTTATATAATATACGTATGAATAGTGGTGAGCAAATTTTATCCGGAGGAATCAAGATGAAGTTCTGGCGCAAGCCCTTAGATGCGGATAAGGTCAAAGTCCCGCAGGGGGAGATACATATAGTCTGGGAAAGGTGCAAGGGCTGTGGTTTCTGCGTGGAATACTGCCCCAAAGAGGTGTTGGAGCTTTCGACGGAGTACAACTCCAAAGGGTATCATCCTCCTGTGGTTAAGAAGCCAGACGATTGTGTCCACTGCGGCCTCTGCGAGATGCTCTGTCCGGAATTTGCCCTCTGGGTAACGGAAAGGGAGGTGGACAAAGTTGAAAGCTGATCCCAAAAACGTTTTGACCGGAGCGCATTATCTGGATGGCGACCACGCCTGTTCTGAAGGTGCCTTGGCTGCCGGCTGTAACTTCGTGGCTGGCTACCCCATAACTCCTTCCACCGAGGTAGTGGAGAGAATTTCAGAGAGATTCCCCACCGTAGGTGGAATTTTCATTCAGATGGAAGATGAGCTGGCCTCTATGGCATCCATAATAGGTGCAGCCTGGTCTGGTGCCAAAGCTATGACCGTAACCTCCGGTCCTGGTTTTTCCCTGATGATGGAGAATATCGGCCTGGCCGCTATGATGGAAACCCCCTGCGTGTTAATTAATGTCCAGAGAGGAGGTCCTTCTACCGGACTTCCCACCCTGCCGGGACAGGCAGATATGATGCAGGTGAGATGGGGCTCGCACGGCGATTACGAGATCATAGCCCTATCCCCGAACTCGCCCCAGGAATGTTTTGAGTTCACCATCAAAGCTTTTAACCTGGCAGAGAAATACAGGGTACCTGTATTTCTCATGGCAGATGAATGTGTGGGCCATATGACCGAGAAGGTCATAATCCCTCCAGCAGACCAGATAGAGCTTGAGCCCAGAAGATATACCAAACTTCCTCCGAGCGAGTATCTTCCCTTTAAGCCCGGAAAAGATCTGGTGCCGGAGATGGTCAAAGCTGGGGACGGTTACAAGATTCATGTCACCGGCCTGACTCATGACGAGAAGGGATACCCGGTGATGCACTGGACCACCCAGGAAAAGTTGGTGAGAAGGCTGGTGGAAAAAATAAGACTAAACCAGGAAAAGATCATCGAGTTCGAAGAGGAAAATACAGGGGATGCAGAGGTGATACTTCTCTCCTACGGGATCAGCTCAAGGGTGGCTATACCAGCAATTCAAAAGGCAAGAAAAGAGGGAATCAAGGTCGGAGTACTTCGGCTTATCGTGGTCTGGCCCTTCCCCGAGAAAAGGGTCTATGAGCTGGCAAAGAAAGTCAAGGCTTTTGTGGTCCCGGAGATGAATTACGGGCAGATGGTTCTGGAGGTGGAAAGGTCGGCCAAAGGCCGGGCAGAGGTTTACCTGGTTCCGCATGGCGGGGGATGGGTGCACGAGCCTGAGGATATCTATAAAGCCATAAAGGAGGCGGTGAGATGAGCAAGACGCAAGTTCTGAAAGACGCTCCGAAGACAGAAGAACATCCCATGGAGAAGATACTGAGGATGGACCGGATACCTCATATCTGGTGCTCCACCTGCGGCATCGGAACTGCTCTTACCTCCTTTGCCACTGCACTGGAGAAAGTCAATATCCCCTTGGATAATATCTGCGTGGTCTCGGGGATTGGATGTTCGGGAAGAATAGCTGGATATGTTAAGCTGGATTCCTTTCATTCCACTCACGGCAGGGCTATTCCCTTTGCCACCGGCTTGAAATTAGGCAATCCTAAATTAAAAGTGGTGGTATTCAGCGGGGATGGTGATATCGCGGGAATCGGAGGGAATCATTTGATCCATGCAGCTCGAAGAAATATGGATATGGTAGTCCTATGCATAAATAATTTCATCTACGCTATGACCGGCGGACAGGCAGCAGCAACCACTCCCCTGACTGCCAATACCTCTACCTCTCCCTACGGGAGTTACGAGAGTCCCTTTAACCTGCCCCATTTGGCCGCCTCCTGCGGTGCGGTTTACGTGGCACGCTGGACCTGTTTGCACGTTCGCCGATTAGCCAAATCCATAGAGGAGGCTTTGAATAAAAGAGGATTCTCCTTTATCGAGATCATCGCTCCCTGTTCCACCATCTATGCTCGCAGGAACAGACTGGGTGATGGCCTGAGCCTGATGAAATTCTATCACGATAATTCTGTAATCAAGCACGGAGCTGATACCAGGGAGCTGGACATCAGTTATCAAAGCAAGATCATAGTGGGGAAGTTTGTGGATATGGAAAAACCCACTTTCCTGGATTCCCTGAATGCCTGGAACAGAAAAATATTCGGAGATAAATTCGCAGAGTACGGAGGGCCCAATGACTGAGATAAGAATATCCGGTTTTGGAGGGCAGGGGGTAATCCGTTTGGGATTGATTATAGGTAAAGCCGCCTCCCTGTTCGACGGTAAGTTCGCCACCTTAACCCAGAGCTTTGGTCCGGAGGCAAGAGGGAGTTCCTGCAGTGCCCAGGTGGTGGTCTCAGAGGATCAGGTTCTGTATCCCTATGTGACCATCCCTAATATACTGGTATCTATCTCACAGGAGGCATACAGCAAATTCGAATCCGATCTGAAAGAAGACGGCATTCTGCTGATAGATGAGGATCTGGTTAAACCCAACCCTCCGCGCTCAAATATAAAAATGTATTCCATCCCTTCCACCAGGTTAGCGGAGGAGATGGGGAACAAGATCATCGCCAATATAGTGATGTTAGGATTCTTCACCGCGGTAACCCAGATAGTCAGTGCAGACTCGGTCAGGAAAGCCATACCAGGGTCCGTGCCCTCCAGATTCGTTGACCTGAATCTAAAAGCCTTTGAGAAGGGATATGAATACGGCAAAGAGCTTTTGGCCAATCAGGAGAAAAAGGTAAATGTATAGGTTACAGACCACCTTAGCCAAACAGAAGATAAAGCTTTATTTCCCCCGCCTGGCCCCGGACGTACACACCATCACCCGGCTGGAGCCCTCTTCCTGCAGAGTGGCCTGTCCGGCAGGAGTTCAGGTTAAGGCTTATATCGGGCTGATCGTAGCAGGTAAGTTCCAGGAAGCCTTAGACCTGATTAAAATAGACAACCCGCTGCCCGGGATCTGCGGAAGGGTATGCACTCATCCCTGTGAATCCGAGTGTAACCGGAGAAAGGTGGACGAGCCGGTAGCGATCTGTGCTCTGAAAAGGTTCGTGGCTGACTGGGAGCTGGGGAAGAACGCAAAAAGAGCTCATCCGGTTAAGAGAACTAGGGAGGAGAAGATAGCAATCGTCGGCTCTGGTCCAGCCGGCCTTACCTGTGCCAACGATCTTATCAGGCTGGGATACGGGGTGACCATATTCGAGAAGTTACCCTTTGCCGGCGGGATGCTGATCGCAGGCATACCCTCCTTCAGGCTACCCCGGGAGATAATCAACAAGGAGATAGAAGCCATAACCGATCTGGGAGTGGAGATGAAATTGGGCCTAGAGGTGGGAAAGGACATAGGTTTCGATGAGCTGGAGAGTCAGGATTATAAATCTTTCTTTGTAGCCATAGGCGCACATCAGGGATTAAAACTGGATGTGCCGGGTGAAAACGATTACGAAGGACTTGTGGATTGCGTGGATTTCCTGAGGAGGGTCAATTCCGGCGATTTGAAAAAACCCGGGAGAAAAGTCATCATAATAGGCGGGGGAAACTCTGCCATCGATGCCTCAAGGACTGCGCTCAGGCTGGGATGTGATGAGGTCTATATCGTCTACAGAAGGTCAAGAAAAGAGATGCCAGCTAACACATCCGAGATAGAGGAAGCGGAGAAAGAAGGGGTGAAAATCCACTATTTAGCCTCACCGGTTAAGATACTGGGTAAAAATGGAAGGGTTACAGGGATGGAGTGTATCAAGATGAGGCTGGGCGAGCCGGATGCCAGCGGAAGAAGAAAACCCCTTCCCCTGGAGGGCTCAGAGTTCGTCATAGAAGCTGACGTCATTATACCTGCTATCAGCCAGAAACCGGATATATCCTTCCTGCCCCAAAATCACGAGTTCAAGCTCAGCAAATGGGATACCTTCGAGGTGGATCCGGTTACTTTTGCCACCAATATACCAGGATTTTTCGCAGGCGGGGATGCTATGTCCGGTCCCAGCACGGTGATCGATGCTATCGCTCATGGCCATTTTGCCGCTCGCTCCATCGACAGGTATCTAAGACACAAGGACCTAAAGAAGGCTGCTCATACCGCCACTGAGGTGAGGGAATGGGGATTCAGGCTGGAGATCGAAGGCGAAAAGCCCATAGAGAGAAACCACATTCCCAAGCTCTCGATTGACAGGAGATTGAATTCCTTCGAGGAGGTTGACCTCTGTTTCTCCGAGGAGCAGGCCATGGCTGAGGCTAAGAGATGTCTGAGATGTGGTCCCTGTGTGGAGTGTCAGGAATGCGTGGCTGGCTGCAGTAAGAGGCTGGTGATGCTGAGCTTTCCGCACAAAGAGGCGCAGGAGATCGGCAGGGTCCCGGAGTTTATCCTAAGGGTCCCTGCAGATCCGGCGAAGCTGCCGCGCGATAAAAGGTCCGAGGAAGTGGTTATCTCCTGGAAGAATGAGGAGGAGAAGGAAAGCAAGCTCACCTTAGCACTGGAGCCTATAACCTGCTTCGTGGATAAGGATATGTGCAGGGGCTGCGGGAAATGCGAAAAGGTTTGCGAATATAAAGCCATAACTTTAAAGCCGGTCAAAGAGGGGCTCTGCGTCTCGGAGATAGATGAGAACATCTGCAAGGGATGCGGAACCTGCGTGGCGATCTGCACCACCGGTGCGATTAAGGCCCGGCATTTCACGGATAAAAGGATCGAACAGATGCTGGAGAGCTGTTTGAACCAGGAACAGGGTTAGAAAAAGATGACTAAAGACAAAAAGGATTTTAAGCCGAAAGTGGTTGCCTTTGCCTGCCACTGGTGCGGGGTGGGTAAAAACGAGATCAACGCAGTGGAGGATTTCCCGGATTTCAGATTGATAAAGCTTATGTGCTCCGGGAGAATAAATTCCGCTTTGATTCTGAAGGCCCTGCAGAAGGGAGCAGACGGGGTGATAGCTTTTGGCTGTCCGGAAGGGAAATGCCATTACAATTTCGGTAATAAAAATGCGGCTGAAGAATATAAGATCGCCCAGTCTTTGATTCACCTTTTGGGGATAGAGCCGCAAAGGCTCAGACTGGAGCTGGATTTTTTCTCCGAGGATGGAAAGCTGGATTCGGTGATAAAGGAATTTGTAGACGGAATTAAGAAGATTGGTCCCAGCCCCTTGAGGGTTATAAACGAGAGTAAATAGAGATGATAAAAGATATCATAAAAAAGACCAAAGCCTATTATTGTCTGGATTGCGGGAAATGCACCGCGGTCTGTCCTGTGGCTCTTTTTGACGGAAATTTCTCTCCCAGGAGAATAGTGGGAGAAACCATTACCTGGGGGGATAAGGTCCTGGATGATTGCAGGATCTGGAACTGCCTGACCTGCAGGATGTGCCACGAGAGATGCCCCTCGGATGTCAATTTCATCGAGTTCATCAGACTGCTCAGGACCGACGCCCGGGAGGATGGGAAAGAGGGGATATGCTCTCACGGAGGTGCGATTCAATCCCTGATGAAGATTATGACCGCACCCAATCTGAACCAGAATAGACTGGACTGGATCACACCCGATTTGAAAACCTCCGCTGATTCTGAGTATCTCTATTTTGTGGGCTGCCTGCCTTATTTCGACTTTTTCTTTTCCAATATAAAAGCCGGCTCACTGGATATCGCTCGTTCGACCTTGAGGATTCTGAACTTGCTGGGGATAGAGCCTCAGGTTTTGCCTAACGAGAGATGCTGCGGGCATGACCTCTTGTGGTCAGGGGATGTGGAGAATTTCAAGAAATTAGCCCAGCATAATCTGGCTGAGTTCGATAAAGCGGGTGTGAAAAAAATCGTGCTCTCCTGTCCGGAAGGGTATGCCTGCTTCAAAACGGATTATCCAGATTATCTGGGAAAATTCGATTTTGAGGTGGTGCACATCTCGGAGCTTCTCTCGGACAAGCTCTCCTCCGGTAAAATGAAACTCAAGCCGGTGAAGGAGAAGGTGACCTACCAGGACCCCTGCAGGCTGGGAAGGTTTTCGAATATATATGATAACCCCAGGAAGATAATCAGTTCCATTCCCGGAATCGAATTCGTGGAGATGGAAAGGTCGGGCAAGAATGCGATGTGCTGTGGAACCAGCTCCTGGATGAACTGCACCCAGTATTCCAAGCAGATTCAGCTGGAGAGGTTAAGGGAAGCGAAATCAACCGGAGCTGATACACTGATAACTTTCTGCCCCAAGTGTCAGATACACTTCCTGTGCGCCCAGAGCGAAGTTAATTATCCAGAGGAATTAAAATTGAAAATCATAGATTTGACCACTTTTTTGGCAAATGCCTTAGGAGGTGAATGAAATTGTCTGAAGTTGAAACCAGAGGAACTGAGGAACTGAGGATCGGGGTTTTCGTATGCGAGTGTGGTCTGAATATCGCCGGCTCTTTGGACTGCGAGGAGGTCCGAAAATATGCGGAAACACTCCCGGATGTTAAAATTGGTGTTTTGAATCGGTATACCTGTGCTGAGCCCGGGCAAGAGGAGATAAAAAAGCATATCAAGGAGCACAATCTTAATCGGGTGGTGGTGGCCTCCTGCACTCCACTTATGCATGAGCCTACCTTCAGAAAATGTGTGTCTGATGCAGGGCTGAATCCCTACCTTTTTGAAATGGCTAATATCCGAGAGCACTGCAGCTGGGTTCATCTGCACGATAGAGAAGCTGCCACCCAGAAGGCAAAAGATATTGTCAGGGTGGCTGTGGCTAAGGCCAGGCATCTGGAGGCTCAGATCGAAAAAGAGGTTCCGGTAATCAATAAAGCTTTGGTGATCGGAGGTGGAGTGGCAGGTATAGAGGCGGCTCTGGATCTTGCAGATACTGGTTTTAGGGTTTATCTGGTGGAAAAACAGCCCTCCATCGGCGGGATAATGGCTCAACTGGACAAGACCTATCCCACCATGGATTGCTCCATATGAATACTCGGACCTAAGATGATGGATGCCGGTCGGCATCCCAACATAACGCTCTTAACTTACTCCGAGGTGGAGGATGTATCAGGCTATGTGGGAAATTTCAAAGTCAAGATCAGGAAAAAAGCCAGATATGTGAACGAGAACGAGTGCACTGCCTGTGAGGAGTGTGCTAAGGTTTGCCCGGTGGTTGTTGCAGACGAAAACCAGATGGGATTCTCATCCAGAAAAGCCATATATATCCAGCTGCCTCAGGCGGTTCCCTCTGCCTATGTGATAGATATGAAAGCATGTTTGGGGAATAATCCTATTGCTTGTGGGAAATGTCTGGAGGTCTGCGATAAGAAGTGCATAGATTACGATATGCAGGATAAGATTCTGGATATAGAGGTGGGAGCTGTCATCGTTTCCACAGGGATGGATGTTTATGATCCCACTCAATTAGATGAATATGGATATACCCGCTATCAGAATGTGATAACCTCTATGGAGTTTGAGAGATTGATCTGTGCCGGGGGTCCCACTGCTGGACACTTCATCCGACCCTTGGACCAAAAGACCCCTAAGACAATCGGGTTTATCCAGTGCGTGGGTTCCAGATCTCATAGACGGGGAAACCCTTATTGCAGCAATGTCTGTTGCATGAACACCATTAAAGATTCGGTGCTGTTAAAAGATCACTACCCGGATATAGATGTGAAGGTCTTCTATATGGATATAAGGGCTTTTGGAAAAAGTTTTGAAGACCTTTTCAATAGAAGTAAAGAGGCAGGTGTCAAGTATATCAGAGGAATTCCAGGAGATGCTTATGAGGATCCCAAAACGGGGAATCTTGTCCTATCTGTGGAAAACACCACCACCGGGGAGGTGGAAAAGCATGAATTGGAGATGGTGGTTCTATCTGTTGGTGTGATCCCCAGACAGGACGGGGATGTGGTTCAGAAGCTTCTGACTTTATCCAAGACCTCAGATGGTTTTTATATGGAATCCCACCCCAAACTGAAGCCTGTGGATGCACCAACCCGAGGGGTATTTTTAGCTGGTTGCAGTGAATCTCCCAAGGATGTAAAAGATTCAGTTACCCAGGCTTCTGCAGCAGCGGCTCGAGCTAGTATTCTGTTGTCCTCAGATAAGATCAAGGTGGAAGCCATAACATCACTTGTGGATACGGATAAATGTACTGCCTGTGGTATATGTTACCAAGCCTGTCCTTTTAAAGCCATAACGGTGGATAAGAAGAATAAAATTCCGGCTGAGGTGATTGAGGCTGCCTGTTCTGGATGCGGAACCTGTGGAGCCGAGTGTCCTTTCGGTGCCATTACTATGAAGCACTTCACCGATCGACAGATATTTGCGGAGATAGATGCGATTTTGGAGGAGAATCCCCAGGATAAGTTCGTCATCTTTGCCTGTAATTGGTGCTCGTATCAAGGTGCTGATAATGCCGGGATGTCCAGATTGCAATATCCTACCACCGGAAGGATAATAAGGACGATGTGCTCTGGCAGGGTAGATGAATATTTCGTCCTGTACGCTTTCCAAAAGGGTGCTCCTATTGTTTTAGTTTCAGGGTGTCATTTTGCGGATTGTCACTATATCGATGCTAACAGGTGGACTCAAAGGAGAGTAGAAAAGCTCTGGGATAAACTGGAGAGGAAGGGGATTCGTCCGGAAAGGCTACAATTGGAATGGATCAGCGCAGCAGAAGGTCAGAAATTTGCCAAGGTGATGAAAAGGGTAGAGGAGATGAGGCAGAAGGTCACCAAGGAGGAGATAGAGTTCACCAAAAAGGCCCTGTCTGACCTGAAGCCGAAAGGGACGAAGAAAGTAAAGGTGACTGCCAAGGCAGCAGCCTGAGGAAAATAAAAAAAGGAAAAAGTAATACAAAATAACGTGGTTTAGACTAATAGAGTAGGGGAGGGGCTTGTCCCCTCTCGTTTTTCGGGAGCCCGCAAGGGGCTCCCCTACAAGAACGCTTTCAATGGCAGTATAAAATAAAATCATAAGGGTTCGATTCATCGAACCCAGCGGACAAACACCAAACTTCAAACTTTTAAACTGTATTCGCTATGCCAGATGAAGCCAAATTCAAATGTTTAGCCTGCGGGCATGAATTTATGATGCCCTTTGACCCGAAGGGTCCTTTGGTGGAGCGCGCCTGCCCCAAATGCCAGTCTAATTCGGTTAGAAGGATTAAAGAAGAAAAAAAGTAATTAGCGTAGGGACAGAACATCGTTCTGTCCTCAAGTAGAGACTTCGACCCTTACTCTGTCGTAGGGGAGGGGCTTGTCCACTCCCGTTTTTTTCAGTCCAGAAAAGACCAGAGGTCTGTTTCGCTAACAAAAGTTGGGGCTCAAAAATTTGAGCCTCTCCCATTTCAAATCAATTTCTTTTTGATATGATCCTGGCTTCTCTTGATCCAGCGAAAAAAGCTGTAAGGGTGGATTTCAAACCGCCCCTACGAACTCATCGTCTCAGGCTCAAAAACCACTTGCCATTTACCGATTACGAATTATATTAGTCTGGTATAAAATGTATAACCATTAAAGAGAACAGGATAAGGAGAGAAATAATTATGCAGACAATGATGAAAAAGATGCGCAGTATGACCAAATCAATACTCTGGATCGTCATCGCCGCTTTTGTGGGAACGATCGTTTTTGCCTGGGGAATGCAGTTCACTTCCAGGAAATCAAAGCAGGGAATGATAGCGGTGATAAACGGAAAGGACATTCCTATCCAGAGTTTCCAGATCATTTATGAACAGAAATTGAAGGATGCGGAAAAAGGTCAAGAGGAAGTAACAGAGGAAGCTACCAAGAAGTTAAGGGATCAGACCTGGAGCGATATAGTCGACCAGACCTTACTCTCTCAGGAAGTGGAGAAGAGAGGATTGAGTGTCACCAATAAGGAATTGTATGAGTTCATGAAAAGATTCCCCCCGCGGGAGATAATGGGGAGCGAGATTTTTCAAACAGACGGGAAATTCGATTACAACAAATATCTGCAGGCTCTGTCTGACCCCCGGATCCCCTGGGGGCAGGTGGAGGGATATGTGAGAGGGCAGCTTTTGGTAGCCAAATTACAGGAGAGCATCATAGGCGCGGTTCGCATCAACGATGAGGAGGTTTACGAAAAGTATGTATATGATACCCAGAGAGCCAGGGTGAATTATACCTTCATATCGGTTGAGGAGTTCCCTCCCTCAGGCATAGAGATCAGCCCGGCTGAAATAAAGAAATACTTCAACGAGAATAAAGAGAACTTCAAGATGGTGGAAAGGGCGGCCATCAAATTGGTTGAATTTCCCAAGACCCCTTCCAAGGAGGACGAGGAAAAAGTTAGAGCTCAACTCCAGGAGATCAGGGAGGAGATATTAAAAGGCGAAGATTTTGCAGAGATGGCTGAGGAATACTCCGAGGACCCGAATACCAAGGACAAGGGAGGGGATCTGGGCTGGCTGAAAAGAGGCTCGCTGAGAGAGCCTATGGATGAGGTCGTGTTTTCCCTGAAGCCGGGTGAGGTCTCAGAGCCGGTAAGAAGTGAATATAGCCTGCATCTGATAAAGGTCCTGGAGAAAAGGAAAACCAAAGGAACAGAGGAAGTGCATGCCAGTCATATCGTGCTGAAGATCGAGCCCTCGGAGAAAACCCTTGCCGAGGTCAAAGACAGGGCTGAGGAGTTCGCCCTGAAAGCCAAGAAGACAGGGTTTGACAAAGCGGCAGAGGAAGAAGGCCTTGAACCTAAGGAAAGCGGGATGTTTGTCAAGGGTAGCTTCATTCCAAATCTAGGTATGTCAAAGGAAGCAAACCTTTTCGCCTTTGAAAATAAAGCAGGCAAGATAAGTGCTCCCATAGAGACCAATCTCTTCTACTATGTGGTGCAGGTAAAGGAAAGAAAACCTGCCGGCATCCCCTCGCTGGGAGAGGCTGAGCCTTTCGCCAAAGAGGCTCTTTTAGCCCAGAGAAGGTACGAGCTGGCTTACGATAAAGGGATGAAGATCTTTAAGGAAATCAAAGAGGGAAAAGATTTCGTCGCCGTGACTAAGAAGTATGGCGAGAAGGTTGAGGATAGCGGAGAATTTACCCGGGAGTCTTATGTGCCGGGAATAGGACAGCAGCCGGAATTTATCGGCACTGCCTTTGCCCTGGACAGGAGTAACCCCATAAGCTCTCCGGTTAAGTTGACCAACGGCACGTATCTGCTTCAGCTCC
Organism: uncultured Ignavibacteria bacterium; assembly: GCA_964511075.1. Taxonomy (GTDB): domain Bacteria; phylum Zixibacteria; class MSB-5A5; order MSB-5A5; family RBG-16-43-9; genus CAZEDM01. The sequence goes on along the minus strand of CAZEDM010000012.1, from coordinate 15,699 downwards.
TCTCTAAATCAGCGGTGAATGATTCCCTTTTCCAGGCTGAAAGAGATTCCCTGGCTCTGAATTTGCTTCGCAAAAAGCAGTCTGATTTCTATACCCAGTGGTTCGAGAATTTGAAAAAAAAGGCAAAGATAGAGGATTTCAGGGACCAGTATTACAGGGAGACTTTTTAATTGTAAAATTATAGGGGTTCAAGATTTTGAACCCCTACGTTTTTAACGGGGCACGTTGTCCCGTCGAAGGCGGGATGCCCCTACACAATTTATTTCTTAGGCTGGCAGGTTTTTCCCATCTCCATTTTCTCTTCCTCTGATAAATCATTCTCCGATAAAGGCGACCATTCACCTATATTCTCTGTAGAGATTTTGCACCTGCCCTTTGAAGTCCAGGTTTCGTTGGAATTATAACCCCACTCCAGATACTCTGAGCCGCCACCACCCACGGTGGTGATTAGGTATCTGTTGGCTAAATTCCCGAAATACGCAGCCTGAGCCTCTGGTGATGGCTGGTCTCCTCCTGAGGGGTCAACCGGTATCCAGCCGTAATTGGGCAGATAAACCTCGCACCAGCGATGGAAAACGTCATCAGTTGAGGCATCGTCCCCTCTAATTGCCACGGAGCCGGCGTACCTGGCAGGGAGACCGGCAGCACGGCATAAGGCGATATAGACGAAGCTGTATTCGGAACAGGAGCCAGACCCTCTTTTCAGGACCGTAGGAGCAATGTTCCAGCCGCCGGCCAATTCATAGTACATCTTCTCCTGAATATATCTGTAGATCTTGCGGGCAATCCAGTAAGGATTTTTCTCATCACCCACCGCCTCTGCTGCCGATCTCTGAATATAGGGATCGGAGATGGAAAATTTGGTATCATCCACCAGATATTTATCTTTTATCTCTTTCGGAATGTCCTTTAGACTCCCCACCTTTTCCGGAAAGATGAAATATTTGGTATTGGAAAGTTTAGCTTTTGCTTTCATGGAAGCGGTTTTGAACTCAGTGCTTTTTACGCCGGTGTAATGATAATGCGCCACTTTCTGCCCCCATTTATCAGTAAGGATATCCTTGGGCTCCGGCTCGTATTCTATGCTTATGACCTTCTGATTGTCTAAATCCTGGGGAACAGCTAAATATATATCTAACTCCTCCAGGGTTCCCGGACCATAGTTCCTGACCTGATCGGTATATTCCAGAAATTCCATTTTATCATTCGTGCATCTCAATTTATCCTCATCCCCGATTATGATCCTGTAAAGCTTGTCTGTCTGATAATCCACGTTCCACAGATATTTTCCATCCCAGGCCAATCCGCGAGCGTAGGGAGCTGGGGCATCGAAAAATAAAATCACCTCACCCTTATCCGGTGTCACCATATAAATACGGTTGGCTATTCTATCAGATACCCAGAGATATTTTCCATCGTAAGCCAGTCCCTCGGCATAAGATGAGGGAGCAGGTATGCTAATGATGGTTGTTCCATCCTCCGAGCTTATTTTATATATCTCCTTAGCCCGATAATCCGCCACCCAGAGGAATTTTCCATCCCAGGCTAAGTCCCTGGGGCTGGAGGAAGGAGCGTAGATGGTCTTCAAAGCTATCCCGGTCTCCGGGTCTAGCTTGAAGATCAGATTCTCCTCATTATCCAGACACCACAGGAATTTTCCATCCCAGGCTAACCCTGCGGGCTGATACCCTGGTGCGGGCAGACTTTTATGGAGTGTGCCGTCCTCAGGTCTGATAGCATACAAAGAATCGGTTTTCCTGTCAGCCACCCAGAGATACTTGCCGCAGAAGGTTAGTCCGGTTGGGCAGGGTCCAGGGGTATTGAAGAACGTGTCTACCTCTCCGGTGTAGGCAAGAAGACCTGCTTCAGGAACAGCCATTAAGACTAATAGCAGGAGAATGGTTAACTTACCGCGCATAGGATCCTCCTTTTAGATTTTTTATTTTAAAATATCTTTTCAGGTTTTGAGAGTCAAGCAAATAAAGTAAAATCTAAATAACTAATATTGGAAAACGTGAGCATGAGCGTTTCTCGTAAAGACGATGGGAAATGTATCGCATCGAATAGCGAGGTACCTTACAAAATAAAAAGGGTACCGGTTCTGCACCGGTACCCCTGGTGTATCAAAGAGTGGGTTTAGACCAAACCCTGCTCTATCATGGCGTCCGCTACTTTGATGAACCCTCCGATATTCGCGCCCTTCACGTAATTCACGAAATCACCTTCCTTGCCGTATTTCACGCACTGCTGATGGATGGCTTTCATAATCCCGTGAAGCTTTTCATCCACCTCTTCCCGGGTCCAGGATAACCTTATGGAGTTCTGACACATCTCCAGGCCTGAGGTTGCCACACCACCGGCATTAGCGGCTTTGCCGGGACCGTAGAGGATCTTGGCATTGAGGAACACTTCGACCCCTTGTGCGGTTGTGGGCATATTGGCACCCTCGCCCACAGCTTTGCATCCATTCTTCACCAGGGTCTTGGCATCCTCTTCGTCTATCTCGTTCTGGGTAGCGGAGGGGAATGCCACATCGCACTTTATCTCCCAGGGGCGTTTGCCCTCAACGTATTTACATCCGTATTTATCTGCATATTCTTTTATTCTTCCGCGTCTGACATTCTTCAGATCCATAACGAAAGCCAGTTTATCCGCATCCACTCCATCGGGGTCGTGAATATAGCCGCTGGAGTCGGAGAGGGTGACGCACTTACCTCCCAACTGGTTTACCTTCTCCACGGTGTACTGAGCTACGTTGCCCGAGCCGGAGACCGTGCAAATTTTTCCCTTCATAGAGTCTCCCTTGGCTTTCAACATCTCCTTCACGAAGTAAACACAGCCGTACCCGGTGGCTTCTGGTCTGATCAAACTTCCGCCCCAGCTAAGCCCTTTTCCGGTGAGGACTCCGGTGAACTCGTCGCGGATTCTTCTGTACTGGCCAAACATGAACCCTATCTCTCTTCCGCCCACTCCAATGTCTCCTGCTGGAACATCCGTGTCCGGACCTATATGCCTTTGAAGCTCGGTCATAAAGCTCTGACAGAATCTCATCACCTCGTTATCTGATTTACCCTTGGGATCGAAATCCGCTCCACCCTTGCCACCGCCCATGGGCAGGGTGGTAAGAGAGTTCTTGAACACCTGCTCGAAAGCCAGGAATTTCAATATCCCCAAGTTGACAGTGGGATGAAAACGAAGCCCGCCCTTGTAGGGACCGATGGCGCTGTTCATCTCAATGCGGTAACCACGATTGATCTGAATTTCTCCATTGTCGTCCATCCAGGGAATGCGAAACATAATCACCCTTTCCGGCTCCGCAATCCTCTCCAATATCTTGTATTCCTGATATACGGGGTTCTCCTCCAGAAAAGGCATTAGGGATTCAGTTACTTCTCTAACCGCCTGATGAAACTCAGATTCACCCGGGTTTTTCTCCATAATTTTCTGCATGAAGGCTTCAACCTTAGCAGAGACGTCTGTTCTTGCCATACAAATGCTCCTTTAGTTTTAAGGTTTTCATTGGATGTTAAATCTTGGATTTAAAGAACGATTTTATCTTTCAGCTACACATTCCTCCTTTCTCCGTCTCTCCTTTTAAGACTTGGCTCCCTTATTTTGAGATATTGTGAAATATTTAACAAGCAAGATTAAAAAAAATTCATACAAATCTATCGTGTTTAAAACTAAGTTAAAACTCAAACATCTGACATCCCTCGGCCTTGTTATTTTTTCAAAGTGTCTTTACCTGCTTTATCATGACTCAGATCACTCTTAAAAAAAGAATGATAAAGTCTTTCATAATACATCCTTGCAACAATTTTGTCAAGAAGAAAAATGGGGCAATACTCACCATTTTCCCGTGATATTGGGGAGAAACTCCCCACCTGGGTTTTAGAGATTTACGCATATAACTCTTTGTAAATAAATTACTTTCGAGCACAGATTTATTTTCACGCTTTATTTTCACTTCTATTTGCCGTTTTTTTATAGTTATTAAAATAGTGGATCAATTCACTACCAACTCGTTGGCTAAAGGCATTTATTTCTTGACAATCGATAAGAATTTATATTAAAGTAAATAAGGGTATGAAAAAAAACGACTCGACTAGTAAGGCCAGAGATTCATCTGCTCACAGTTTAGCTGAAGATTTTTATCTGTTATCCCATCGTGTACTGGGATATGCGAACCGCGCCTTGCCCAGGCTTGACTTCGTACGCAAGGTCTTGAAGATGATAATTGAATTCTCCGAATGTGATGCGGTCGAATTAAGATTGAAAAGGCGGGAAAAATTCTATCGTTTCGAGATGAGGAAGGGGGTTACAGAGTTTTATCACTGGGAATACCTGCCCTGCCTGAAAACAGATAGCGGGAGACTGATTCCCTGTTCTCAGGATGGCTCAGGCGTGGAAAGTCTTTGTCAAGATCTTATCCTGAGTCAGTTTGATTCCAGCTTGCCTTTCTTTACCAAGAGCGGAAGTTTCTGGACGAACGAGTTGAGCAAATCCCGATCTTTTCTTCTGCAGGGCAGCACCGAATCGCCACTCTACGATTTATCCTCAATTGGGGAGTACGAATCCGTGGCACTTTTTCCGCTGGTGGTGGAGGAGGATAATCTCGGGATTTTACAGTTGAAGAACAAGAGAGAAGGGTATTTCACTCAGGATGAGATCAGATTTTACGAGGGTCTGGCTCAAACCCTGGAGGTAGCGCTGGTACATCGGCATGCGCTGGTGGCTTTGAGAGAGAGGGTAAAAGAGCTGACCTGTCTTTATGGAATAGCCAGGTTAGTGGCACAACCTGAGATATCCCTGGAGGATGTGCTGCAGAAGATGGTGGAGCTTCTTCCTCCTGGCTGGCTGTATCCGGAAATCGCTACTGCCAGGATAGTTCTGGACGGACGCTCCTATTTAGCCCCCAGATTTCGGGAAGAAGGTTTTAAACAGAGTGCAGATGTTGTGGTAGACGATAAGAAAAGAGGGGTGGTCGAGGTAATCTATTTAGAGGAGAAACCGGAACTGGATGAAGGTCCTTTTCTCAAGGAGGAGAGGAGCTTGATCGATGCCGTAGCCAGAGAAGTGGCACTTTTCATAGAAAGAAAGCAGGCGGAGGAGGAAAGATCCCAACTCCAGAACCAGCTTATGCATGCGGACCGCCTGGCAACCATAGGTCAGTTAGCCGCAGGGGTGGCACACGAGCTGAATGAGCCTTTAGGAAACATCTTGGGATTTGCTCAGCTTGTGTCAAAATCCTCTGAGCTCTCGCCCCAGTTATTAACGGATGTAGAAAAGATTATAAATGCCTCGCTGCATGCGCGTGAGGTGGTAAAAAAGCTTATCATATTCGCCAGGCAGATGCCCACCAAAAAGTCCGAGCTCAATCTGAACCGGGTAGTGGAGGAAGGTCTTTATTTCTTCGAGTCTCGATGTGCCAAGGAAGGGATTGAGCTGGTGCGGAGGTTTTCCACTGGTCTGCCGGAGATCACGGCTGACCCCACACAGTTGCATCAGGTTCTGGTTAACCTGGTAGTAAATGCTATCCAGGCCATGCCGGATGGGGGTAAACTGACGATTGAGACTTTATCCAAGGATGGGTACATCTCCCTGATAGTTGAGGACACAGGGATCGGTATGAGCGATGAGATCTTGAAGCAGATATTCGATCCCTTCTTTACCACCAAGGAGGTGGGTGAGGGAACAGGGCTGGGGCTTTCGGTGGTTCACGGGATCGTCAGCTCTCACGGAGGCGTTATCAAAGTCGAGAGCACTGTAGGCAAGGGTTCACGTTTCGAGGTTCAGCTTCCGGTGAAAGTGCCATCAAAAGAAAAGGAGAACAGCTGGGATGACAGCTGACTCAAAGAAGGAAAGCATCCTGGTAGTGGACGATACCCCCAATACCCTGGAACTGCTTCAGAGAAACCTGAGCTCCCAGGGTTATAAGGTCTTCACTGCTCCGGATGTTTCTCAGGCAATAAGGGTGCTTGAGTCGACCATAGTGGACCTGGTGATAACAGATCTCAAAATGCCAAAGGTGAGTGGGCTTGACCTGGTTAGGCATATCCGGGAGAACTATATAAATACCGAGGTGATGATGATCACCGGCTATGCCAGCATAGAGGGGGCAGTTAAAGCTATCAAGACCGGAGCAGAGGAGTATCTTTCCAAGCCCTTTACGGATGAGGAGCTCTTCTCCGCAGTAAGGAGAACTTTAGATAAGCTGCATGCGCGCAGGGTCAGCCGGAATCAAAAAGTTTTGAAGGCACCGCACGGTCTTATCGGTGAGTCTGCCGCTATGTTCGAGGTTTTTGAAGCTATCAAGAAAGCAGCCTCAACCTCTGCTACCGTTTTAATCTCGGGCGAAAGCGGAACCGGTAAGGAGCTGGTTGCCCGTGCCATACATTACTCCAGCTCGCGTGCTTCAGCCCCATTTGTTCCGGTGAATTGTGGAGGTATTCCAGAAGGTCTTCTGGAAAGCGAGCTTTTTGGACATGTGAAAGGCGCCTTCACCGGAGCCACGGATTCCAGGGCGGGTTTCTTTCAGACCGCAGACGGCGGGTCAATTTTCCTGGACGAGATCAGCGAAACCAGCCTTCCCATGCAGGTCAAACTGCTTCGCGTCCTGCAGGATAAAGAAGTTTATATGATAGGGGCAACTCAGTCAGTAAAAGTAAATGTGAGAATTTTAGCTGCGACCAACAAGGATTTGCACAATTTGGTAGAGAAAAAAGCTTTCCGCGAAGACTTGTATTTCCGACTTAATGTAATTAATATAGTTATTCCTCCACTTAGAGAAAGAGGAGATGACACTGTGCTTCTGGCAAACTATTTTGTAAATAAGTTTGCCCTGGAATTCGGTAGAGCAGTGCCTGGTTTTTCAGATAGAGCCTTGGAGGTTCTCAAAAATTATGACTGGCCCGGAAATGTCAGAGAGCTGGAAAATGTGATCCAGCGCCTTCTGGTTATGACAGAGAGCAAGACCGTCGATGTTCCTGACCTCCCTTCGCTCATGCGTTTTTCCGCTCAAAAAGAGATGGGTCTTGACCGGACTCTGGCTGAAGTTGAGGCTGAATATATTCGCAATGTTCTGGCAAGCGTAGACGGGAACAAGACCAGAGCCGCACAGATTTTGGGGATTGACCGGAAGACCTTAAGAGAAAAAATCCAAAAATTCGAACCCCCGGAAAGCTCCTCATCTTGAACTTGAGATTGAGGAGATCCTCTCCGGTGGTTCAAATCTCCCCAGTTCAAGCCTGCTTTTTAAGTGAAGATTTTGAATGTCCCCCCTGAATTCAATGAGTGCATGTTAAGGTTTAATATCTTGGTGTATAATGACTTATATGAATAAAAGCTCCGGGTAAAGGGATCAGAATATCTGTTAATGCAGATATGGCACAGCTGTTGCTTTACCTCCTTTCGGAAGAAACCTAAAACAATAAAGGAGGTAAAAAAATGGCTAAATCAAACGTCAAAACTAAGGAGATGTTAAGCTCGGTTTCAAGAAAACCTGAGTTAAGTGGCCTTTGCGTAAACTGTCAGCACTCTGATACCTGCATCTACCTGAGAAATGCAAACCGACCGGTTCTGCAGTGCGAGGAATTCAAAATTGCAGAAGCCTTACCAGCCAGAGCTACGGTCAACGGGATATTATCCACAGCCAGCCACACAAGCAAGACAGGTCCTGAGGATAAGGTCTCAGCCAGATTCAAGGGGTTATGCAAGAATTGCGACAACCGCCTGACCTGCACCCTGCCCAGACCTGAATCTGGTGTCTGGCACTGCGAGGAATACTTATAAAGATCACAAACGAAAAATCGACTTCCGCCGTTTATTTTCTAAACTTGACTATTTGAAGAGCAGGATTTCGAGGGTGCTCCTCAGATAGTCAATTGATTGAAAAGACACACACCCAATCTCAAGGAGCAGATATGGTAAGTGGAGGAGCAGGGAAAAGAGCAAGCGTTTACGACAATGTGGCCTGGCAGTTCAACAAAGCTGCAGACCTGATGAAGCTCGACCTGGACATCAGAAAGATTTTAGCCAAGACAACCAATGAGATCATAGTCAACTTTCCGGTTAAGATGGATGACGGCAGGATTGAGATTTTCACCGGCTATCGGGTTCAGCACAACAACGTACTGGGCCCGTATAAGGGAGGGCTGCGTTTCCATCCGGCAGTGGATATCGATGAGGTCCGGGCACTGGCGACCTGGATGACCTGGAAGGGGGCTTTGACCTACATCCCCTTCGGAGGGGCTAAGGGAGGCATCCAGTTCGACCCTTTCAAATATTCCTTTAACGAGCTGGAACATATAACCCGTCGTTTCACCTTCGCCCTGGGGAATAATATCGGACCGGAATACGACATCCCTGCGCCGGATGTGAATACCAATCCCCAGATTATGGCCTGGATATTGGACACCTTTGTCTCGACTATGCCCGCGCACGAGAGACAGGCCTGTATCCATGTAGTTACCGGCAAGCCGATCGAATCCGGCGGAAGCGTGGGAAGGGATAAGGCCACCGGCCAGGGAGTGGTGTATACCATCGAACAATGGGCAAAGGATAAAAGCTTCGATTTAAGCAAAGCTACCTATACCGTTCAGGGATTCGGAAACGTAGGCTCCTGGACAGCACTTCTTTTAAAGCCGCACGGAGCAAAACTACTGGCGGCTGAAGATGCCAGCGGTGCCATCTCCAACCCTACGGGGATTGACCCAGAGGAGCTTTTGACATATGCTAAGAAGAATAACGGACTGATCGCAGGTTATCCCGGGGCAAAGGCGATTGAACGCAAAGCGCTACTGCAGACCAAAGCAGATATCTTCATCCCAGCAGCCTTAGAGAATCAGATAACCGCAGATACTGCGCCCCTGCTGGATGTCAAGCTAATAGCGGAGGGAGCTAATGGCCCCACCGACCCGGATGGAGACAGGGTTCTGGAACAAAGAGGTATAGATGTGATCCCGGATATTCTGTGCAACGCTGGTGGAGTGGTGGTGAGTTATTTCGAATGGCTACAGAATAAACGCAGCGAGTTCTGGGAGCTGGAGGAGGTTGATACTAAATTACATCGGAAAATAACCAGCGCCTATGAGAGAGTACGCGATACCGCCAGGGAATACAAGACTGACTGGCGCACCGCCGCCTATATCGTGGCACTCTCGCATCTGGAGACGGTTTACAGAGAACGCGGGATTTTCCCATAATTTAAAAAAAATCACTTAAGGATAAAATCTATGCCAACCCATAAGTCTTTCTGCGATAACGTCATCGACCAGGTGAAGAAAGCAGCCGAACTTATCTCCCTTGATCCCGATATCGGTAACCTTTTGGCCAGCACAAAGAATGAGCTGATTATCAACTTCCCGGTGAAGCTGGACGAAGGACCGGTGGAGATTTTCACCGGTTACCGGGTTCAGCATAATGATGTGATGGGTCCCTTTGAAGGGGGGATCCGTTTTCATCCCGGGCTGAGCATCGAGGATGTGAGGACACTTGCCACCTGTATGACCTGGAAATCAGCCATTGCCAATCTTCCGTTTGGAGGAGCTTATGGGGGGATTCAATTCGATCCCTCCAGGTATACATTTCACGAGCTGGAGAGGATAACCCGCAGGTTCACCTTTAATCTGGGGAACAATATCGGGCCAGAGTTTGATATACTGGCACCGGACATTGGCACGAATGCCCAGATTATGGTCTGGATTCTGGATACTTACTTATCCACTGTGCCTCCTCACAAAAGGCAGGCTTCCAGACACGTGGTCACAGGCAAACCTATAAAGTCGGGAGGAAGCTTAGGCAGAGATAAAGCCACTGGCCAGGGCATAGTCTTTCTTATCGAGCAGTGGGCAAAGGGCAAGGGGTTTGAATTAAAGGGTGCCACTTTTATGCTTCAGGGATTCGGGAACGTGGGTTCCTGGGCGGCATGTCTTTTGAAGCCGTATGGAGCTAAGCTCGTGGCAGTGGAGGATTTCAGCGGGGCTGTCTCTAATCCAAAGGGAATTGATCCGCAGGATCTGTCGGAGTATGTGAAAAAGCATCGTTATATCAAGGACTATGCTAAAGCTGAGCCTATTGAGCATAAAGCTTTCCTTCAAACCAAAGCAGATATTTTCATCCCCGCGGCACTGGAAAATCAGATCACCGCAGAAACCGCACCGCTTCTGAACGTCAAGCTGTTAGCAGAAGGAGCCAATGGCCCGACCGAGCCGGAAGGTGATAAGGTTCTTAAGCAAAAGGGGATAGATGTGCTTCCCGATATACTGTGCAATGCCGGTGGAGTGGTGGTGAGTTATTTCGAATGGCTGCAGAACAAACGCAGCGAGTTCTGGGAATTAGAAGAGGTGGACAGAAAATTAAGACACAAGATGATTGAGGCTTACACCCTGGTTGCTGATAAGGTTAGGGAGATGAAGATCGACTGGAGAACTGCAGCTTATGTCACAGCTTTAATGCGCCTGGAGAAAGTATACAAGAGAAGAGGAATCTTTCCGTAAAAATGGAGTGTAGACCTTCAGGTTTACTTTAACAAATAGAACGAGGGACAGGTTTCAAACCTGTCCCTTCTGATTTATGAATTGAAACCGGGATTATCTTCCGATCTCACCCCTTTGGGTTTCTATACGGTGATACACTCCTTACAGATAGCAATCCTGTTCTGAGCTCTTTTAAAAGCCGCCAGTGCTCTGGGAATGTCGATATCTTTTTCCCCTGTTTTTAATCTTTGCTTTGCTCTCTCCAGGGCATTTTTTGCTCTTTCCAGGTCGATATCCTTGGCGAACTCAACCGCATCTGCCAATATTATCACCTTGTTCTTCAAAACCTCCAAAAATCCTCCACTTACTGCCAGAATGGTCTCTTTTGCATCAGGGTCCTTTACGGTCAGTTTCCCTGGAACCAGGGAGGTTATAAGCGGGGCATGGTCTGTCAACACTCCCAAGTATCCTTCAATCCCCGGGGCTATAATGGAGGAGACCTCATCCTCGTAGAAGATTTTCTCTGCAGTGACTATGGTAAGCTGGAACATAATAATCTCAAAAAAATGATTCAGTATTAAATTACAGAAATGAATGAAATTGTCAACTTTTTTCTGCTTGGAAAGTAAGAGCCTCAGAATCAAACTCACAAGCTCCTGCGCTCTTTAAAATAACAATCTCGTAGGTCGGGCACCCTTGCCCGACCCTTCTCTTTTATTTTTTCCCCTTGAACCGTTGAACCCTTGAACTTTTGAACTTTGTTTTCCGAGTTTCCTTCAACTTCTTTAGCTCGTCTCTGTAAAAAGCCGCCTTCTCGAATTCCAGATTGCGCGAGGCTTTTTTCATCGCCCTTTCCAGATGCTCTATCTTGTCCTCCAGGGTCAAAAGGTCCAGATAATCCATTTTCTCTTCCCTGACTACAGATTCTGTCCGGGAATCAGCAAAAGCGGTGGTCTTTAGAATCTCCTCCCTGGTTTTGTAGATGGTCTGCGGAGTAATTCCATGTGTCTTATTATATTCCTCCTGGATTTTTCTTCTCCGGTTGGTCTCCTTAATTGCAGTCCTCATAGAGTCCGTAACTGCATCTGCATACATAACTACCTCTCCGGCCTTGTTCCTTGCAGCCCTGCCTGCTATCTGAATAAGTGCTGTTTCCGATCTCAGAAATCCCTCCTTATCCGCATCCAGTATGGCCACCAGGGAGACCTCCGGCAGATCCAGGCCCTCTCTTAAAAGGTTTATTCCCACCAGAACGTCGAACTCCGCCAGCCTTAAATCCCTCAGGATATCCACTCTCTCGATGGCATCTATTTCCGAGTGCAGGTATCGTACCCTTATCCCCATCTGGGCAAGGTAATCCGCTAAATCCTCAGCCATTCTTTTGGTCAAAGTGGTGACCAGAACCCTTTCTTTTCTCTCTGCTCTTAATTTTATCTCCTCCAGCAGGTCATCCACCTGGTTCTTCAAGGGCTTGACCGTGATCTTGGGGTCTATCAAACCGGTGGGCCTGATTACCTGCTCTACTACTCCTTTGCTTTTATTTATCTCGAATTCAGCCGGAGTGGCAGAAACGAAGATCACCTGTTTGATCAGAGACTCGAACTCCTTGAAAAACAGGGGTCGGTTATCCAGGGCTGAAGGTAGCCTGAAGCCGTATTCCACCAGAACCTCTTTTCTGGAACGGTCGCCTGCATACATCCCTCTTATCTGGGGGATGGTCTGGTGTGATTCGTCTATAATCATCAGATAATCTTCAGGAAAGAAATCTAAAAGGCAGTAAGGTCTCTCTCCAGCCTTTCTGCCGGCAAGATGCCTGGAATAGTTCTCGATTCCAGGGCAGTAGCCTATTTCCTTCATCATCTCCAGGTCGAATTTGGTTCTGGATTCCAGCCTCTGCGCCTCCAGGAGCTTGCCCTGATTTCTGAACCAGGTTAATCTTTCCTCCAATTCGATTTCGATTCTTTTTACAGCTTCCTCTAATTGAGGTGGTGTGGTCACGAAATGCTTGGCTGGGTAGATGGCAACTCTTTTCTTCTCCCCCAGGATATCACCCTTGAGCGTATCTATGACGGAGATTTTCTCTATCCTATCGCCGAAAAGCTCCAACCTGATGGCAGTCTCCTCATAAGCCGGATGGATTTCCACTGTATCACCTCTCACCCTGAAGGTTCCCCGGGCGAATTCGATGTCGTTCCTGGAATAATGAATATCGATCAGGCATTTCAGGATCTCATCTCTTTCTGTCTCCTCGCCCACCTCCAGGAACAGAAGCAGTTCTTTATAATCCTTGGGCGAGCCTAAGCCGTAGATACAGGAGACAGAGGCAACGATGACCACGTCGTCCCTTTCCAAAAGAGAAGAGGTAGCTCGCAGACGCAGCCTGTCGATATCGTCGTTCATCGAGGTGTCCTTCTCGATGTAGGTATCGCTCTGGGGAACGTAGGCCTCCGGCTGGTAGTAATCGTAATAGCTGATGAAAAACTCCACCGCATTATGAGGGAAGAACCCTTTAAGCTCCCCGTAGAGCTGTGCGGCTAAGGTCTTGTTATGTGAGATGACCAGGGTCGGCTTCCCCACCCTGGCGATCACATTGGCAATGGTAAAAGTTTTCCCGGAGCCGGTAACGCCCAAAAGGGTCTGATGTTTCTCTTTACTCTGGATGCCTTGGGTTAATTTCTCAATCGCCTGCGGCTGATCTCCAGTGGGTTTGTAATTTGAGACTAATCTAAACTCAGCCATCGTATTCCTTTCAATGCTAACTTATATACGCAAAATAGAGTGTCAAGCAGAAATACAAAAACATAGGGGTAACCCTTTCTTCGATTTTACTCAGAAGGGTGGATTTGTAGAACCGTGTGGTCGCACGTTTTTTTAATGTAGAGAAAACGGGAGGGGACAAGCCCCTCCCCCGCCAAAATTGGGAATAAAAAAATCCCCCCCGCCGTTATTATTAGGTGGGGAGGATTTATCCGTCTCTATCTCAAGTTCAGTAATTACTTGCCAAGGTCTTTCCAGTCAGCATCACTAAAGAGTCCAGGAGTTCTTTCAATGTATGCATCCTTGTGCGCCTGGTCCACATAGGGAGACAATATGAAGAATCGGTTTTTGTCAATAGGGGGAGGTCCATATTTGTACTGATAGTTGACGCTGTAAATTACATCAGCGACATTTACCCAGAATGTGTCTGTATAAGGTATAGGGGAAGTGAACGCGTTGTCTAAGTCTCCCTGATCCACAAATTCTATTGGCTTGGGTCCACCCTTGAACAGGTAGTTGATGGTATAGACAATGTCTTTGCTATCTAGGTAACCATCCTTGTTCACGTCTCCACGGTAGAAACCTTCCTGATGCAGGATGTTGTAGAGGAAGTGTCTCCAGTTTGCATCTCCACCTGTGGCTATGGATCCGGGATAACCCCACTTGAGCCACTTCTCTATGCGAACCTGTCCGGGCTGTAAATCAAAGGGCACGTCCGCAAACAACAGGGCCATATCATCTCCGGCTAAGGAATCAGGAATATCGGTTCCTACTCCAAGATTCTCCATCCAGTACTTCAACGAGTCCGTATACTGGCCATCGTATATCCTGGCTCCATTCTGGAGACCCCAGTTGGTCATGGCATAATCTCCAACAATGGCCGGCTTCTTGGTCATTCCGAATACCAGGGTATCGTTGACATCCTCATACATCCAGGCGGAGTTGTGCTGGGCATCCCAACCCACATGGCAAGCATTGTCGCCGATGTCGATGTCGTTGAGTATACCTGACTGCAAGTTAAGCACAGTAGCCTCACCCTGGTTCTCCAGCACGAACACGTGCTCGATCGCCAGCTCGCAATCCTGGGTTCCGCCAACCGGCACCCAGAAGCCGAAGATATACTCGGTGATGTAGATATCATAGACGCTGTGCTTGAACTTGTAGGTTCCCTGCTCAATAAAGTAGTCACCAGCAGCTCCACTGACGGTGAAGGTGTCAAAGGCCGGTGCAGCTAACGGATCGAAGCTGTAAGTCGGATGATAATCACCATAGGAGCAGTTCAGGTCACTCTGGTCAGTACCAAGGATGTAGCTTCCATAGTATCCACCGTTGACATAAGTGGCTCCGTCACCGTTGAAGTTAACCTCCCACTCAGCATCCGCGATTCCACCGTAGTTGTTGTCCTCCTCGTAGGACTGGGAGCCTTCAACATAGCCCTTCATATACTTCTCACCCTTTGCCACTCCTATCTTCTGCTCTATCTCTACGTAAACCGGGTAGGCGGGATCATAGGTTCCATGAAATGGCTGATGCTCAGGTCTGAAGTTCTGATCCTGAAAGTCTACCCAATCGGTATAATAATCCGGTAACCAGATAAATCCACCCGGACTGATCGAAGGCCAGGCTGCATAATACTGCTCGTAACCAGCAGGAGTAGTATAGGGATCGCTGAAAGCAAAGGCTAAATTGAATATATCCACTCCAGCCAAGGTGACGAAATGTCCGCCAAACCTGTACCAGGTAGCTCCTTCATCCGGGGTCTGCCAGAAGCCTAAGAGCAGTATAACATCATTACAGTCTCTCAGCTCCTTCTGGATCGACCAGAAATCCGGTGCGTACTCGGTCGTCTCGGAGAACCACCAGCCGCCATGCGCATAGATGGTGTTGATGATCCCTTCCTCTAACAGGTCACACTCTGTTCCCAGAAACGGGTCTGTGCCTGAGGCTGCTGCTATCTCGTTGATTAGAGCGAGATGATCTCCTGCTAATGTGTCACAGCCACCCCAGGATGGCGGGAAGTCGCCCTGCACGCAGGAGAACCACCATATGGAGTTGCCACCGGCGGTTGGTCCGCAGTATGCCGCTCCGTTGTTGGGGAATGCCGCATTCATCTGATAGAAATCGGGCATCCCTTCCTTGTAATACCAGGTCGATTCCGGATTGGGGCAAGTGTTCTGGTCTGCGGTGTAGCCTATCGCCTCTACGCGCAAAGCTCCAGACCACATACCATTTTCCACCACATCGTACCAGGCACCGCCTGTTCCGTCAAAGGGATTCCAATAGCTCTGTCCAGATCCTCCAGATCCGTCAAAAATCAGGGAGAGCGCATAACCAAGGTAGATGGGAGTGCAGTAGTCCGTATCGTTGAAATCATCCGAGTTGTCAAAAATTGCCACTGCAAAGAACGGCTCATAAACACAGCAGGTCTCCGCCAGAGGTATCTCAATAAACGCAAATGCTCCCTCAT
>CAZEDM010000011.1:0-84149 GCA_964511075.1 uncultured Ignavibacteria bacterium | reverse complement strand
AAATACTTTTTTTCATCTGATTTCCTCCTTACGAAAATCTAAGGTGAAAATTCTCGGTTTCAATTACTCGTTATTAACCTCTTGCACTCACCTCCTTTTTAGCCCCTCTTCCCTAAGAAGGTGAACGTCTTACTCAAAGTCATCAATTCCTCAAGTCTACCTGCGATAAAAATTGAGATAGACTTATCCTCTTAGGATTTTCTGGATTTAAAATCTTTGAAGGGTAAAAACCAACTTTTGGGTTGATTTCTGCCAACCACGAAACAGAAATCAACTTAGTTTACTTATCGGCATTAGCTACTAAGCCTTTAGCCTACTATAAATATAAAGATTAGCCTGGGTTTGTCAAGAGGAAAATGCGAAAAAATCCTTAATCCTTCAAAAAAGTTCCTGAGATTAAGTTGCTATAAATCAACAGATTAGCTTCAATCAACACAATTTTGGTCATTTTTGGAAAATCTTTAAAAAATGAAATTCACGCCACATCGCAGTTTTTTGCTTGGAAAAGGGCCAAACGATTGCGAAAAATTAAAAGAAATACAGGCTGAATAACCGTCAGATATTTTTCTTGTTTTGCATATTCAGCACAAAATCATCGGTCAAAACCTAACTCTTCTGCCAAGGAAATTTAAGACAGCAACAGGAGCTATCCTGGCAGGCCAGGTAGTCGGCAGACCCACAGGTAAACCGGTATCTTTTTAGATCCAGCTTATATTTTATTCCACCAAAAATCCTTGACAATTATTCCATATTTAGTATAATACTTTTCCTCTAAAAAGAAAGCGAGGTAAAAATGGTTGGAATAACAGGATACGGGGCATATCTTCCCAGGCACAGAATCAAAGTTGAGGAGATCGCCAAGGTCTGGGGAGCGGATGCCCAGGCATATAAGAAAGGGCTTTTCGTGGAGGAGAAATCCGTGCCTGCGCCGGACCAGGACACTATCACTATGTCGGTGGAGGCGACATTCAGCGCACTGAAAAGAGCAGGGATAGACCCCAAAAAAATCGGAGCGGTTTATGTAGGGTCCGAATCGCACCCCTATGCGGTCAAGCCCAGCGGCACCATAGTTGGAGAGGCTCTGGGAGCTACTCCGGATATCCACTGCGCAGATTTTGAATTCGCCTGCAAGGCAGGCTCCGAGGCGATGTTCGTCTGCCTGAATCTGGTGCAATCCGGCTCAATGGAATACGCCTTAGCCATCGGGGCAGATACCTCTCAGGGTGCGCCGGGTGATGCCCTGGAATATACTGCCGCCGCCGGAGCTGCAGCCTTCATCATGGGCAAAGATAACCTCATCGCCGAGGCAGTTGACACTTACTCCTATATGACTGACACGCCCGACTTCTGGAGAAGAGAATATCAGTTCTATCCCCGGCATGCCTCCAGGTTTACCGGCGACCCGGCATATTTCAAACATATCCTGGGCGCAGCAAAAGGGATACTGGAGAAAGTTAAAATGAAGCCTCAGGATTTCCAGTATGCGGTTTTTCATCAGCCTAACGGAAAGTTCCCCACGAGAGTTGGAAAGATGCTGGGTTTCGAGAAAAAGCAGATCGAGACCGGGCTCTTGTGTCCCAAACTGGGCAACACTTATTCAGGCTCCTCTCCCATGGGTTTAACCGCCATCCTGGATGAAGCCAAGCCGGGCGATCTGATCTTCATGGTCTCCTACGGCTCAGGCGCAGGAAGTGATGCTTTCGTCTGGAGGGTAACTGAGAGGATAAATCAGGTAAAGGACTCAGCCGTCAGGACCAGGGAGATGCTGAACAACAACAAATGCTATGTGGAATACGGCACTTATGCAAAATACCGCGGAAAAATCAGGAAAGGCGAATAGGAGGGAAAATGAGAGATGTAGCAATTATCGGTGTGGGGATGAATAAATGGGGGGAACTATGGGAAAAATCCTTAAGGGATATCTTCACTGAAGCCGCCCTGCTGGCAATAGAGGATGCAGGCGTTGATCATATAGATTCTATGTATGTGGGTTGTATGTCCTCGGGCCTTTTCATCGGACAGGAACATCTTGCCTCTCTCCTCTCTGAGTATCTGGGAGCAGGACCGATCCCTGCGACCAGGGTCGAGTCTGCCTGTGCCTCAGGAGGTGCGGCTTTGAGAGCAGGCTTCATAGAGGTCGCCTCAGGGATAAATGACATAGTACTGGTTGGCGGGGTGGAGAAGATGACCGACGTGTCCGTGGGCGGTGCAACCTTTGCCCTCTCCACTGCGGCAGACCAGGAATACGAGGTTTACAACGGCATCACTTTTCCAGGGCTTTATGCTCTGATGGCACGAGCGCATATGCATAAATATGGAACTACCAGAAAACAGCTGGCTCAGGTGGCAGTGAAAAACCATCTGCACGGCTCGATGAACCCCTTAGCCCAGTATCCCCAGAAGATAACCCTGGAAAACGTAGTCGAATCCGTGATGATTGCAGACCCTTTGCGAATTTTAGACTGCTCTCCCATAACTGACGGTGCTGCCGTGGTGATCTTGGCTCCAGTGGACTTAGCCAAGAAGGTCTCCAAAAAGCCGGCGGTCAAAATCATCGGCTCGGGTCATTCGACTGATACCATTGCTTTCCACAGCAGAGCGGATTTAACCGAGATAAAATCGGCTGAAAGAGCTGCTAAGTCAGCATACGAGATGTCGGGCAAAAGCCCGGAGGAGATCAACCTGGCAGAGGTTCACGACTGCTTCACCATAGCGGAGATATGCGTGATCGAGGCTTTAGGTTTCGTGGAGAAAGGCAACGGCGGTCCTGCAACTGAGAACGGACTGACCGCGCTGGGCGGGAAGATACCGGTTAATACTTCCGGCGGTCTGAAATCCAAGGGCCATCCGGTCGGAGCAACCGGCGTAGCACAGGCGATAGAGATTACCAAACAGCTCAGGGGCGAGGCTGGCGAAAGACAGGTCAAAAACGCCAAGGTCGGACTTGCCCAGAACATGGGAGGCAGCGGGGGAAGCAGCGTCGTTCATATAATGGAGGTAATGTAAATGTCATCACCCAGTTACTGGAGGGAAATCCCTCAGAGATATAGATTGGAAGCTGGAAAGTGCAAAAAATGCGGGAAGATATTCTTTCCGCCCCGCTTGATCTGTGATGGATGTAAATCCAGGGAATTCGAAAAGATCAATTTGCAAAAAGAAGGTAAGCTCTTAACCTATACCATAATCCGTGTAGCCCCTATACAGTGCGTGGACCAGGCACCTTATGCTATGGGAATTGTGGAGCTGAAAGACGGAGTGAAGATCCTAACCCAGATAGCAGATTGCGACTTCGACAAACTGGAGATCGGGATGCCTATGAGAATCGAGTTCCGCAAAATTCACCAGGAAGGCGAAGCCGGGATTATCTGTTACGGATATAAATGCGTTCCGACGTAGTCTGACCCCTCCCTCAAAAGGGATGGAACAAATCCCCTCTCCCTGTAGGAGAGGGATAGGGTGAGGTTAGACGTAGGGCGAGACTTTTAGCCTCGTTTAGGGGACCCTGAAAGGGTAGCTCTATGAAGCAAAATGCGAAATAGGTGAGCGATATTATGTTTGGTTATGAAATTACTGATCCTGCTTTGTTCTGGGCGATTGTTCTTGGAGTTGTCGCTATCCTGATTGCCCTTTTTGCCTGGATTTTCCCTCGTAAAGCAAAACTTGATGAAGAAACTATAAAAGAACTTGAAAAAAGGTTAGGCCGTATTTATTTGGATGGACTCGGTAAAGCGAAATCCCTTGTATTTAATCCTTTTTCTGAGGGTTTGATGCTAATGAAACAGTATAAATGGATGGAGGCCATCAGTGAATTTAATAAAGGAATAAGAAGAGCTAAGGAAAATCAAAAAGCTGCACTTTATAATTTAATAGGACTCTGTTATTATCGGAATGGTAAACCTGACTTGGCTGAACAGAATTATAACACTTCTCTAACACTTGCAAAAAAATTGAAAGATAGAGAAGGGGAAGCAAACGTATTAGGTAATCTTGGCTTGATCGCCCAGACAAGAGGGGAGTTGAGTCAAGCCTTGAAATACTATGAAACCTCCTTGGAAATTGATAAAGAAATTCGTGACAGAAAAGGCGAAGTATCGTCTCTCAGCAATATCGGTCTGATATTATTTGTCAGGGGCGATCTAGATAGTGCTTTAAGGCATCATGAAGATGTTCTGAAGATTGCCAGAGACATCAAGGACAAAGAGGTAGAAGCATCCGCTTTAGGGAATATTGGTGTAATCTTTGCTACTAAAGGAGATCTGAACAATGCACAAAAGCTTTTCCAAGAAGCCTTGGACATAGATAGAGACATCAATGACAGAATAGGAGAAGCAGCTGCTCTTAATAATCTTGGTTTAATCTTTAAAGCAAGGGGGGATTTCGACCAAGCCTTAGAATATTACAAAAAGGCACTAGATATTGACAGAGAAATTGGCAATAAGGATGGAGAAGCGAGGGATCTTGGTAATTTTGGTGTAATTTTTTCGATGAAGGCTGATTTAAATCAGGCTTTGGAACATTTCGAGAAGGCTTTAAGTATATATAGAGAAATCGGTGATAAAGAAGGAGAAGCGAAGCAGCTTGGTAATATTGGGGTAAATTTTGCCGCTAGAAAGGATTTTAACAGAGCCTTGAAATACCTTCAAGATGCCTTGGAGATTAATGAGGCTTTGGGAAGGAAAGAGGGGATCTCGACTCAGCTTGGTAATCTTGGCTTAGTCTATCAGGCCAAGGGACTATTAGACAAAGCCTTGGAATATCATGGAAATGCTTTGAAGATTGATAGAGAGATTGGCTACAAAGAAGGCGAAGGCCAAACTCTTGGTAATCTTGGGATAATCTATCACTCCAAAGGAGAAGACAAAAAAGCTTTACAATATTTAGAAGATTCCTTGGAGATTTTCACGCAGATAGGTGACCAGAGGCAAATCAAAATGACCAAAAGCAATATTGCTGAGCTAAAAAAGCGAATGAACGCCAAAGCATAAGGGAATAGAATGTACCGCATAGAATCCAAAATCGAAACAGGCTCCTTAGATTACAAGGAAAACTTCGAAGCCATGCAGAAGGTGGTGGATGAGTACAAGGAGCTTCTGGCAAAAATAAAAGAGGGTGGCTCAACCAAGGACAGGGAAAGACATAAAGCCAGGGGCAAGCTTCTGCCCCGGGAAAGGCTGAATCTTTTATTCGACAAAAACACACCCTTCCTGGAATTCTCCCATTTAGCCGGTTATAAGATGTACCCGGAGGAGCCACCTGGCTCAGGTATAATTACCGGCGTGGGCGTGGTGCACGGAAGAGAGGTATTGGTTGTGGTAAATGATGCCACGGTCAAGGGCGGAACCTACTTCCCCTCCACCATAAAGAAGCACGTCCGCGCCCAGGAGATAGCAGAACAGAACCGTCTCCCCTGCATCTATTTAGTCGATTCAGGCGGAATATTTCTCCCCTACCAATCCGGAACCTTTCCGGACAAAGACCATTTCGGTAAAATCTTTTACAACCAGGCACGGCTTTCCGCTCTGGGAATTCCCCAGATAGCCGTGGTCTTGGGCTCCTGCACCGCAGGAGGGGCTTACGTCCCTGCGATGAGCGATGAGGCGGTAATCGTCCGTAAGCAGGGAACGATTTTCATCGGAGGACCACCTTTAGTTAAAGCCGCTACTGGCGAGGAGGTCACAGATGAGGAACTGGGCGGTGCTGATGTTCACTGCAGGATTTCCGGAGTAGCCGACCATTATGCCTTAAATGACGAACACGCCATAGAGATAACCAGAAATATAATCGAGAACTTGGATCCGCCTAAAAAATTTGAACTGGACACCAAAGAGCCTGAAGAGCCTTTTTATGATCCCAGGGAAATCTATGGTGTAGTTCCCAGAGACATAAGAAAGCCCTATGACCAGAGGGAGATTATTGCCAGGATAGTGGACGGGAGTAGGTTCCAGGAGTTCAAGGAACTCTACGGACCAACCATAGTCACGGGTTTTGCCAGGATAATGGGTTATCCTGTAGGAATCTTAGCCAACAATGGTGTTCTTTTCTCCGAGAGCTCGGTCAAGGCAGCACATTTCATCACCCTGTGCACGATGAGAAAAATTCCTTTGATTTTCTTGCAGAACATCACTGGATTTATAGTAGGAAAACAATACGAACATGGCGGGATTGCCAAGGACGGAGCCAAGATGGTGCATGCGGTTGCCAATGCAGACGTGCCTAAATTTACCGTTATAGTGGGCGGTTCCTACGGCGCGGGAAATTACGGTATGTGCGGGAGAGCCTATAATCCACGTCTCTTATGGATGTGGCCCAATGCCCGAATCTGTGTAATGGGAGGTGACCAGGCAGCCAACGTTCTGCTGACAGTAAGAATGAGAGCTTTGGAGAAAAAAGACATCAAGATGAGTGAAGAAGAGCAGGAGAAGTTCAAACAGCCTATTCTGAATAAGTACGAAGAGGAATCCCATCCTTATTACAGCACAGCCAGGTTATGGGATGACGGAATAGTCGATCCCTCGGAGACCAGAACAGCTTTAGCCCTGGGGATTTCGATGTCGCTGAACGAACAGGTCCCCGAAACAAAGTATGGGATTTTCAGGATGTGAGAAAGACGAAGGAAGAAGGAAAACGTAAGAAGGAAGATGAAAAAAATAATTACGGATTACGAATGACGGATGATGAATAAAAACGTAACGCCCGACGTTTCTGTCGGACGATTCCAAAAGTAGTCCTAAGATCAAAGATTGTGATTTCAACAAGATTATGAGAAGAAAGTTAATTGTCTTAGTAGCTGATTTAATTGGGTCTTCTACTCTTATCCGGAGGGACCTATCTCAAAAAAAACTGGTCGAAACCTATCTGCGAATTAATGAAATCTACTCAAAAGATTTCTTTGCTCCAATTAAAATAACCCGAGGAGATGAGATCGCTGGTGTACTGCAAAGGATGGACAACCTTTTCCGAATAGCAGATTCCCTCAACGAAATGATCTATCCTTTAAAGCTTCGTTTTATTTTTGTAAAGGATGTACTAACAGCAGGGCTGGATACCAGGGACGCAGCGATTATCGATGGTCCAGCATTTAAAAAAGCCGGTGAGCTTCTTCCAAAAGCGAAGATAGAAAAGAAAGATTTCATCTTTTGCCTGGGTAACCCAATTCTGGACGAGGTTTTAACCGCCCTGTCTAATCTCATCTCAGAAATTAAGAATAGCTGGACTGAAAATCAGAAGCAGGTGGTCAGACTTTATCGAGAACTCCATAGACAGAGTAAGGTGGCTGTAAAGCTAAAGGTTACCCAGCAGAACATTGCTAAGGTCTTGAAAAGTGTTAACTGGCCTAAAGTACTGGAGGCAGAGGAGGCTTTAAACCGATTGTTAAGAGGTTACAACCACTTTTAGTTGTAAAACCTTGTTACAATCAAATATGGTTGTAGGATGAATTTGACATGAATTGGATTTATTTGTTAATCTTGGTGACAGGTTATCTGTTTTGTTTTTTATTCGGTAGCATAGTAGTTCGTTTTTGCATACGCACAGTAGACCCAAACTATAAAAAAGAATTAGGTAAGCCAGTAGTGGATACAGGGTTAATCATAGGTCTTTGTGAGAGTTTTATAACAATTACCTTGGTTCTTATGAATGCTTTGACTGGGCTGGCAATAATTTTTACAGCTAAATCCATCGCTCGTTCAAAGAAAATTGAAGAAAAAGCACAATTTTATCTTGTGGGAACAATTGTAAATTTTTCTTTTTCATTATTGACAGGTATATTATTAAAGAAGTTTTTAGAATATGTTAATTAAACGATAGTGCTTGCGGCTGGAGGAACATTATTTTGAGGAATCAAAAAGAATATCAAACCATCGATTTTAAAATCGACAATCAGATCGCCCGTATTTATTTGAATCGTCCGGAGGTGCACAACGCTTTTAACGATGTTATGATTGCGGAGCTTACTGAGGTCTTCAAAAAAATCTCGGAAGACAAGAAATTAAGAGTAGCAGTCCTCACCGGAAATGGCAAATCCTTCTGTGCAGGTGCAGACCTGAACTGGATGAAAAGAGTAATCAACTATTCCTATGAAGAGAATCTGAAAGAATCTCTGGACTTGGCTGAGCTTTTCTATCTGATGTACACCCTGCCCCAGCCCACCATTGCCAGGGTAAATGGAGCGGCTATCGGAGGCGGAGCCGGACTGGTAGCGGTTTGCGATATAGTCATCGCCTCGGAAAAAGCTAAGTTCAGTTTATCCGAGGTGAAATTAGGCTTGGTCCCTGCCTGTATCTCCCCTTATGTTATAAAAAGAGTGGGGGAAAGAGTAGCCAGGGAATTGTTCCTGACTGGTGAGAGGATAGATGCTCAAAAAGCCTTTCAGCTGGGGATGGCTAATCAGGTAGCAGCAGAAGATAAGCTGGACGAGGCTGTGGAGGAAAGGATAAAACTGCTTCTATCCTCAGGACCTGAGGCTATCTCCATGTGCAAGGAATTGCTGCAGAAAGTTCCGGGAATGGAAGTCGAGGAATTTAAGAGATACACGGCTGAGGTTATCGCTAAGATGAGAATAAGCGATGAAGGACAGGAAGGGATGAACGCTTTTCTTGAGAAAAGAAAGCCGAAATGGAATACAGAATAAAAGAAAGGTTTAATCCGCCAGAGGCGGACAAAGGTTCAAAAATTCAAGGATTAAAAACAATGAAGATTGAAGATGACAGATATAAGATAAAAGAATCGAAGGCGTCCATAAGAGAAAATGTAGGGACAGGGCTTGTCCCTGTCCGAATCTAAAACGGACAACCACGAGGGTTGTCCCTACGAAATGCAAAGTATGTTCAAAAAAATTTTAATCGCCAATCGAGGGGAAATAGCAGTTCGCATCATCCGTGCCTGCAAGGAGATGGATATAAATACCGTGGCAATATATTCTGAGGTAGACAAAAAAGCCCTGCACGTTCAGCTTGCAGATGAGGCATATCTTTTAGGACCTGCCCCTCCTTTGGAGAGCTATCTCAATATAGACAAAATAATAGACATAGCAAAAAAGACCAGAGCAGAAGCCGTACATCCGGGTTATGGATTCTTAGCGGAAAATCATCTTTTCTCTAAAAGATGTGAGGACGAGAAAATAACTTTCATCGGTCCTAATTCAGAAGCTCTGAGACTGGTGGGTGACAAACTTGAGTCCCGTACAACTATGATCCAGGCGAAAATCCCCATTATACCGGGGATGAGGATGAAGGGTAAGGATTTGAAAGAGTATGAGGAGCAGGCAGAGAAAATAGGTTACCCGGTAATGCTCAAAGCCTCTGCCGGAGGTGGTGGAAAGGGAATGAGGATTATTCACTCCAAGGAAGATCTGAAATCCTCCATCGAGGCCGGGAGAAGAGAGGCGAAATCTGCTTTCGGGGACGAATCGGTTTACTTAGAGAAATGTATCGAGAAGCCCAGGCATATAGAGTTCCAGGTTTTAGCGGACAATTACGGAAATGCAGTTCATCTTTTCGAAAGGGAGTGCAGTATCCAGAGAAGACACCAGAAGATAATCGAGGAAACTCCCTCCACTGCTTTGACTCCGGAACTGAGAAAAGAGATGGGTGAAATCGCAGTCAAGGTGATAAAGACCGCTGGATATAACAATGCAGGAACCGTCGAGTTCCTGTTGGATAAAAACGGAAAATATTATTTTCTGGAGGTCAACGCCCGAATCCAGGTGGAACATCCCGTAACCGAGATGGTCACCGGAGTCGACCTGGTAAAATCCCAGATTAAAGTTGCCAGCGGGGAAAAGCTTCCCTTCAAACAACAGGAGCTCTCGCAAAGAGGAAATGCCATAGAATGCAGAATCTATGCAGAGGACCCGGAGAACGATTTTCTCCCCTCCTTCGGTAAAATCTTGTTTGTCAAAGAACCCGCAGGACCTGGGATAAGGAACGATTCCGGCCTCTATTCAGGAATAGAAGTCACCATGCATTACGACCCCATTCTGGCAAAGCTGATCTGCTGGGGCCAGGACCGGGAAGTTGCCAGGAAAAGAAGCATCCAGGCTCTTTCGGATTACGCTATACTGGGAATCAAAACCCAGATAGATTATCTGAAAGATTTACTCTCCCATCCCGAGTTCGCCAAAGGCAACACCCAGACCGATTTCATTCCCAAAAATATGGGTGAATGGAAAGAGAAAAGGTCGAAAGAAAAATTCAAGGAGATCGTTTTAATTGCCGGAGCCATTCAGGAGATGAACAAAACCCCTATGAAAGGAAAGCTGGTCAAAGCCGCAGGGTTCGACCCCTGGCTCTCCTTAGGAAACTGGGAAATAGGCTGATAGTTTATGGAATTCGAATTTATCCTGGAAGACAAATCTTATAAAATCTCCGTTCAGGAAAAAGAGGGGAAATATTTGGTTGACCTGGGGAATAACAAGAAAGAGGTCACCTGCGAGCTAATCTCCCCTAACTGTTTATCCCTGGAGATAGATGGCAATACCCAGACAGTTTATTTAGCAGAGACTGAGAATAAGGGATTTATCTTCGTTCAGGGAAACCAGTTTATACTACAGGAGAAAGAAGCTTCTTCTGCCAGAGTTAGAAGAAAAGAGGAGGAGTTAGGATTATCTGAAGGGAAGCAGATTATACATCCACCTATGCCTGGGAAGATACTTAAGATTCTGGTCTCCGAGGGTGAGAAGGTGAAGAAGAAACAGAGCCTTTTGATTGTGGAGGCGATGAAGATGGAGCATGAGATAAAATCGGCATTGGATGGAGTGGTCAAAAAGATAAATTTCAAAGAAGACCAGATGGTGGACACTGAGGATCCCATAATGGAGCTGGAATCCGAAAAGTAACCTTTTAGTAGTGCAAGGCTTCAGCCTCGCACCCAATGTGCTGTCAGGTGTTACCACCTGACAGCATTATTATCTAATAGTAGTTTAATGGGATTAAGGAAAAGAAATATTTATGAAAAATACGGCAAGATGTTCTATTTGACTACTTCCGTTGTTGACCTTAAACCTGTTTTTACCCGGAAGAAGTATTATGAAATCCTACTCTCGTCTTTGAAATTTTTAAAGGAGAAATATGGTTTCAAACTTATCGCATATGTTCTAATGCCTAATCATATTCATCTCATAATTTATTTTGAGGAAAATCCAAAAGTTTCTGAATTTATGCGCGATTTTAAAAAATTCACCTGCTTTGAATTCAGAAAAGTCTGTGAAACTGAGAATAAGAAGCAGGCCTTAAGCTATTTAAGAAAGAATGCAGATAATGTCTCCGGGCAAAAGTTTAAACTCTGGGAGAACAGGTTTGACTGTTTAGTGATAACTAATGAGAAAACTCTTATAAGTAAAATACAATACATCCATAATAATCCTCAAAAGAAAGGACTGGTGGAAAATTTCACAGGCTGGCCTTACTCCAGTGCCAGAAACTATTTTTGTGAGGACGGCTCATTAATGGAGATTGATAAGGATTTTCTGGTGTCAGGAGGTAACTCCTGACACCACAGAGAAAAGCTAAATAAAATCTGCCAAGAATACAAAAATAATATTGCAAAAATTAGTCTAAACATTTCCAACCCTTCTTTAGATATGAGAGCCAAGATATGGGGAAGTTAATCAGACGCAAGCGGACAGCCACAAGGGCTGTCCCTACAAAAGATTACCAAAATTTTTTGTGTGCCCTTGTGAAAAAAATCTCAAAGTCCGGAAGAAAACACTTGTATTGAAATAGTAAAAGGATTATACTTAAAACGGAAAAGTTGGATATTTTTTTAAAGATAAATACAAAAATCAGGAGGTCGGTTTTATGAATTTTGACGAGAGGTTGACCAATGTCTCGGTAATCGGGGCGGCAGGGAAAATGGGAAGCGGAATTGCTTTGCTTCTGGCCGCGGAGATGGCAAAAGCCAGGCTCAAACCGGAGAATAAAAATCGCAAATATCATCTGATTCTGATCGATGTAAATGAAGATGCTCTGGATGGCTTAAGACAATATCTTAAATCCCAGATGGTCAAAATCGGTGAGAAGACTGCGGTTTTGTTGCGTGATCTGTACAAAGACCGGAAGGATTTGGTGGAAAACTACGACATAATAGACCAATTTGTGGATGATGCCCTGGCTCCGGTTCGACTGGGAAATGAGTTGAATATGGCTAAGAATTCCAAGGTGGTTTTCGAGGCTGTACTTGAAAATAAGGATTTGAAAGTGAACCTGTTAAAAAAATTAGATTCGGTCTGCGCCAAGGACACCCTCTACCTTACCAACACCTCATCTATCCCTATACACATCCTGAATAAAGAAGCCAGCCTGGGCGGGAGGATTATCGGGTTTCATTTTTACAATCCCCCTGCAGTACAGAGGCTGGCAGAGTTAATCTCTGCTGATGCCACCATTCAGGAAGTAAAAGACTTCTCCCTGGAGCTGGCAAAGAGATTAAATAAGAAGATAGTCCCCTCCAATGACATTGCAGGTTTCATCGGAAACGGACATTTCTTAAGAGACGGTTTATATGCCCTGCGGGAGGCTAAGAAATTGGCCCAGGATTATTCCCTTCCCGGCGCGCTTTATATAATGAACAAAGTCAGCCAGGACCTTCTGGTCAGGCCCATGGGAATCTTCCAGCTTATCGATTATGTGGGAGTGGATGTGTTTCAGTGCATATCGGAGACCATCGACCATTATATCGAAGGTGAGGATTTAAAAGATGACCTTCTGAAGAAGATGGCAGACAAGAAAATACTGGGCGGACAGAGAAGCGATGGCAGCCAGAAAGACGGTTTCCTGAAATATGAAAAAGGCAGGCCTGCCGGTATCTATGATATAGATAAAGGCGAATACAAGATGTTCGACCCTCAGGGCTGGACAGGCGATATAGACAAGAAGTTAGGAGAATACCCCTCCGGATTCTCGCCCTGGAAAAGCTTGCTGGCGGATCCCAAAAAAGTTGACAAGCTTAAAGCCTTTTTCCAGAACTTAAAATCCTCCAATACCCCCGGAGCAAAATTAGCCGTAGCTTACCTTAAAAATTCTAAGGATATCGGAGAGAAGCTGGTTAAAGCCGGTGTGGCTAAAACACCTGAGGACGTTAACAACGTATTATTAAATGGATTTTATCACTTATATGGACCAATTAATGATTACATTTAAAGGAGGAGTGAAATGAAGAAATTAAGAAAGAAAGTATATTTAACTGCCGGATATAATACCATATCTTTGGGAACTGGTAGAAAGGAGTTTCATCCCAAGAAACCACGACCGGGCATTGAACATTATATACAGGAAGCCGGAAGAGGTGTGATCGATCAGATAAATGACCCTGATCATATCGATGAGGGGATAATCGGCAACTTCATGGCAGCCAGATTTAATAAACAGGGGAACTTGGCCGCTCTTATTCCCACTATTCACCCCAGTCTTGAATATAAGCCCCACACCCGGGTAGAGGGAGCTTGCGGTTCCGGAGGTTTAGCCCTGCTCACCTCCATAAAAAGCATTGGTTCAGATCTCTCTGATGTGGTCCTCACCATCGGAGTGGAGGTTCAGAACACCGTCAAAGCCATCTATGGAGCGGATATTCTGGCAGGTGCAGGCCATTATGCGGAAAGGAAAAATGGACATGCCTACTTCTTCCCTGGTAAGTTCTCGGACAGGGCTGGTGCCTGTTACGAAAAGTTCGGGTACGATCATATGAGAAAGGGGATGGCTTCCTGGTATAAACAGGCAATAGAGAATGCCCGGAAAAACCCCAAGGCACAGGAATACCACAATTCCATAGAGGATTTATTTGCTGCTGGTATGACCCCGCCAAATCCCAAAGCTTTTGTTGACCACCTGAACGTTTACGATTGTTCCAAGGTCTCCGATGGTGCCTCTGCTCTGCTTTTCGTCTCAGAGGAAGGATTGAAAAAAGTTGGACTGGATAAGAAGGATGCCATCGAGGTAGTCGGATTGGGCACAGCTGTGGCGGATGTGAGCAAAGCCCCTGAGGATTTAACTGTGATGACCACAACCAAGAAGGCGGTAGAGAAAGCCTACCAGATGGCAGGAATCGGGCCCAAGGATATCGGAGTTTTGGAGGTGCACGATTGTTTCACCGTGGGCGGGCTTTTAGCCTTAGAGGCTGCAGGTTTTGTCAAATATGGAGAAGCCTCAGCCTTCGTGCAGGAGGGAAAAACCAATCTGGGTAACGAACTTCCCACTAACGCCACTGGCGGTTTGATCGGTTTCGGTCACTACACCGGAGGAACCGGTGTAAGACAGGCAGTTGATTCCCTTCACCAGCTGACCGGGAAGGCTGGAGATAACCAGATCAAGATAAATCCGAATAAGCCCTATGCCTTGATGATCAGCATGGGCGGGAACGACAAGACCGTAACTGCCATGATCTTCAAAAAGGCAGAATAACTGTTAATCTCTCGATAAAGATAGCCCGGCGTTTAAAGACGCTGGGCTTAAAAATTAATTTTTAACATTATCTCGGAGAGAAATATGGATTTCGAATTTAACGAAGATCAAAAGATGATCCAGGAGGCTGCCAGGGAATTTGCTTCTGAGAAATTAGCACCTAAGGCACAGGAATTCGACGAGAAGGAAGAGATCCCCAGGGAGATTTATAAGGAGCTGGCTGAGTTGGGCTACCTGGGCATACTGATGCCGGAGGAATACGGCGGCTCCGGACTGGATTTCATCAGCTATATTCTGGTTATGGAGGAGTTCGCCAAAGCCTGCGCCGCACTGGAGATATCCCTCTCAGTACACAATTCTTTAGTATGCGATGCTATCCTTAAATATGGCAACGATGAACAGAAGAAAAAGTATCTGCCTAAACTGACCAGAGGAGAATTCATCGGAGCTTATTCCTTGAGCGAGCCTGAAGCCGGCACAGACGCTGGAAGCTTGAAAACAGCAGCGGCCTTGAAGGGTGATCATTACCTGCTGAACGGGACCAAAACCTTTGTGACCAATGCTGGAATTGCTGACCTGTTCGTCCTCTTCGTCCTGACCAATCCTGAGGCCAAGTCCAAAGGCATCTCCTGTCTTCTGGTGGAGAAGGGGCTAAAGGGATTCAATATCGGGGCCAAGGAGAAGAAGATGGGAATCAGAGGCTCTGATACCAGAGAGCTATCCTTTGAGGACTGTCAGGTTCCCAAAGAAAATCTTTTGGGAGAGGAAAACAAGGGATTCAGCATTGCCCTGAGCCTGCTTGATTCAG
Organism: uncultured Ignavibacteria bacterium; assembly: GCA_964511075.1. GTDB lineage: Bacteria > Zixibacteria > MSB-5A5 > MSB-5A5 > RBG-16-43-9 > CAZEDM01. Next base: position 68,948 of record CAZEDM010000011.1, on the reverse strand, counting down.
GAAGGATAGGCGTAGGAGCACAATCAGCCGGAATAGCCCAGTCCGCCCTGGATGAGGCTTTGAGATATTCCAAGGAGAGGGTCCAGTTTGGCCAGCCGATCTGCAACTTCCAGGCAATCCAGTTTAAGTTAGCCAATATGGCAACCCAGATAGAAGCTGCCAGGCTTTTAGTCTACAGGGCTGCCTGGATGAAACAGAATGGTAAAAGATGCTCCAGGGAAGCGTCCATAGCCAAGCTCTTTGCCTCCGAGATAGCAAACTATGTGGTGAACGAGGCGGTGCAGATTCACGGAGGCTACGGTTATATGAAGGAGTATGCGGTGGAAAGGTATTTCCGGGATGCCAGGGTGACCGAGATCTACGAGGGGACATCCGAGGCTCAAAGGATTGTCATTTCCAGAGACCTTCTAAAATAGGGGATGGAATGTACTTAGACAAAAAATATGAGGATTTCAGGAAGAAGATAAGGGAGTTCGCAGAAAAGGAAATCGAGCCACAGGCTCAGAAAATAGACGAAGCGGCGGAATTCCCCTGTGAGAATATCAAGAAGGTAGCCCAGTTGGGACTTTTGGGAATGGTGGTTCCCCCTGAATATGGAGGAAACGGCATTGATACTTTAAGATACGCTATTGCCGTGGAGGAGCTCTCCAGAGTTTGCGGGTCAACCGGAATCACCGTTGCCGCACATAATTCCCTGGCTATCTGCCCTGTATATCTTTTCGGGAATGAGGAACAGAAAAAGAAATATATCCCTCCTCTGGCAAGAGGTAAAAAGCTGGGGGCTTTCGGATTAACCGAGCCTGAGGCAGGCTCGGATGCCGGAGGAACCAAAACCACGGCAGCTTTCGATGGTGAGAATTATGTGGTTAACGGTTCAAAGTGTTTTATCACCAATGCCTCGGTGGCGGAGATCTTCGTCATCACTGCGGTAACGGACAAGACCAAAGGAACCAAAGGCATTAGCTCCTTGATTCTGGAAAAAGGGATGAAAGGATTCTCCGTCGGTAAAAAAGAAAACAAGATGGGTTTAAGAGGTTCGGATACCGCCACCTTGCATTTCGAGGATCTAAAGGTACCCAAGGAAAACCTGCTGGGTAAAGAGGGCGAGGGATTTAAGCAGTTCCTGATCACCCTGGATGGAGGCAGGATAAGCATAGGGGCAATGGCTCTGGGTATTGCCCAGGGTGCCTTTGAAAAAGCCCTGATCTATGCGAAGGAAAAGGGTAAGACTGAATCCCAGGCTATCCAGTTCAAATTATCGGATATGGCGACCCAGATAGAGGCTGCCAGACATTTAATCTATCATGCCGCTTTCTTAGAGGACAAAGGAGAGAAATACGTTAAGGAATCTGCCATGGCAAAACTCTTTGCCTCTGAGATCGGGAGATTCGTGACCTATCAGGCGATCCAGATTCTGGGAGAAGACGGGTATTCCCGGGAATACCCGGTCGAAAGATATCTGAGAGACGTAAAGCTCTGCGAGATCGGAGAGGGAACCTCTGAGATACAGAGACTGGTGATCTTCAGAGAGTTGATAAAATAGTCAAAAGACTAAAAGCTAAAGTCCTGCCTATGGACTATAGCCTGAAGACTTTAGCCTTTAAGCAAAGGAGGAGATGTGGAGTATAAGAATCTTCTAACTGAAATTAAGGATAATATCGGCATAATAAAGATTAACCGCCCCCAGCAGTTGAATGCATTCAACACTGAGACCATTCATGAGCTTAATGATGTTGCTCACCAGTGGAGCCGGGATGAAAAGATCAAGGTCATCATCATTACCGGAGAAGGGAAAGCCTTTGTGGCTGGAGCAGATATCGCTGAGATGAAAGATATGACCAGACAACAGGCAATCGATTTTTCAGAGATGGGTCAAAAAGTCTTCTCCCTGATTGAATCTCAGGATAGACCAGTGATTGCAGCAGTTAACGGCTTCGCCTTAGGTGGGGGATGTGAGTTGGCTATGGCTTGTGATATCCGGATCGCTTCAGATAAAGCCAAATTAGGTCAGCCAGAGGTAAACTTAGGAATAATTCCCGGATTTGCCGGGACTCAGAGATTAGCTCGAATGGTCGGGGCTGCTAAAGCCAAGGAATTGATTTTTACTGCTGATATGATAGATGCCCAAACTGCCCTGGCTGTCGGGTTGGTAAATCAGGTGGTCCCGCATGATAACCTGATGGACGTGTGTATGGAGATGGCGAAAAAAATTGCCTCCAAAGGTCCTTGTGCAATCAGGTTGGCTAAAAGGGTAATCAGCCGTGGAGTGGAAACGGATTTTGCCACGGGAAGCTCTTTCGAGGTGGACGCCTTTGGCGAATGCTTTGCCTCAGGAGAAGCAAAAGAGGGAATGGAGGCATTTTTACAGAAGAGAAAACCGAACTGGGTATCATAAAAAACGTGTGCGTTGTTCGTTTTTCGTGATGGTGGAGAATTCTGGAGTATAAACCTTTAGGTTTATCAGACGGAAAGTAAAGCTAAAGCTTTACACTCCAGCAGGAATAAATTAAAACTATGGAGATTTTTAAATCTTTAGCCGAGGACCAGCACGAGCAGATAATCTTCTGTTCGGATAAAGTAGCAAACCTCAGGGGAATTATAGCCATTCACGATACGACGCTGGGTCCCGCCATTGGTGGGGTGAGAATGTTTCCCTACAAATCCGATGAGGAAGCATTAAAAGATGTCCTGCTTTTATCCAAGGCTATGACCTATAAAGCGGCTGCTGCCGGTATTAACTTAGGTGGTGGTCAGGGGGTGATTATCGGGGATCCCGCTAAGGACAAAAACGAGCTTCTCTTGAGAGCATTCGGAAGGTTCGTGCAGGGGCTTAACGGCAGATATATCACCGCAGAGGACCTGGGAACTACAGTGGATGATATGGAGATAGTTCGCTATGAGACCAAGCATGTGGTCGGGCTTTCCAGAGCCCTGGGCGGTTCTGGAGACCCCGGGCCGGTAACTGCTATTGGATTACAAAGGGGACTTCTTGCCTGCGTGGAGAAAGTACTGAAAAGAAAATCACTGAAAGGCGTTTCCGTGGCAATTCAGGGAATGGGACATGTCGGCTATCATCTGGCTAAGGAGCTGAAAGAGGCAGGGAGCAGATTAATGGTCGCAGATCTTGTACCCGAAAAAACAGAGAAAGCCAGAATGGAACTGGGAGCAGAAGTCGTCAAACCGGATGAGATTTTCCAGGTCGAGGCAGATGTCTTCTCCCCTTGTGCCCTGGGCGGCGTGATAAATGCCCAGACGGTTGATAAGCTCAAGGCCAAGATAATCGCGGGTGCTGCTAACAATCAGTTAGCAGATGATAAATACGGGGATATCCTGCACAAGAAAGGAATTATCTATGCGCCGGATTTCGTCATCGGCGCAGGCGGGATGATCAACGTGGTGAACGAGCTGGGAGGTTATGTCACGGAAAAGGCCATAAAGCAGGCGTCCGGAATCTATGACATAATGAAAAAGATCCTGGAGATCTCCGAGGAGTCGAATATACCCACCTACAAAGCCGCCAATATCTTAGCCAAAGCCAGAATCGCAGAAGTCAAGAAATTCAGACAAAGACATGCTTAGATCAGAAAACCTGATTCTTAATCATCTAACTTCTAACGTCTCATTTTTTTATGGGATTCAAAATCTTAAGTATTAACCCGGGAGCTACCTCGACCAAGGTTGCTCTATACGAGGATAAAACTCCACTGATTGTCGAGACTTTAAGACATTCACCTGAGGAGCTTAAATCCTTTCTCCAGACCTTGGACCAGTTAGCTTACCGAGAGAATATAGTCTTGAAATTTTTGCAGAAGAATAATTTAAAAGTTACGGACCTTTCAGCAGTTGTAGGAAGAGGAGGTCCTTTTAAAGCTTTGTCCAGCGGAACTTATAGAGTCAACCAAAGGATGCTTTCAGATATCAACTCAGGGAACGTTCAGGCAGACCATGTGTCAAATTTAGGAGCTTTAATCGCTCACCAGCTTATCAAGGACACTGACATTCCTGCTTTTATCGTGGACCCGGTATCAGTGGATGAATTTCCTCCTGTTGCACGTATCTCCGGTATGCCTGAGCTGGAAAGGAGAAGCCTTTCCCATGCTCTGAACATCAAAATGGTAGCAAGAAAGGCTGCATCTGAATTAGATAAGAAATACGAGGAGCTGAACTTAATCATCGTGCACCTGGGCTCAGGAATAAGCGTCAGCTCTCATCTAAAAGGACAGATGATTGACGTGAATAACGCCAATGACGGAGGTCCTTTCTCCCCTCAAAGATGCGGCAGCCTTCCGGTCACCGGCTTAGCCAAGCTCTGCTTCTCCGGAAAATATTCCTATGAGCAGATGTATGACAAGCTAACCAGAAAGGGAGGCCTTCTGGCTTATCTGGGCACGGATAACGTAGAGGAGGTCGAGAGAAAAATCGATTCCGGAGACAAGGAGGCAGAGTTGATCTACGAGGCGATGACATATCAGATAGCCAAGGAGATCGGGGCCATGGCTGCAACCCTTTCCGGAGACGTGGATGCCATCGTTCTCACCGGTGGAATAGCTCACTCGGAAAGACTGGTGAAGATGATAAAGGAAAGAGTCAAGTTCATCTCCAGAATTCTGGTTTTCCCGGGGGAAGATGAGATGGAGGCATTGACCTTAGGGGCGTTGCGGGTATTGACAGGAGAAGAAAAGGAGAAAGAGTATTGAAATAGTAAGAAGTAAGATGTGAGTAAGTAGCGTCAGGGTTTATCCCTCATGAAGCCCGACGCCACATTTACTTCACAATTTTTGTAATGGAAACCTGTCCTGAAGCGGATCCGTAGGAAAGGTTTCCGCTACACAGGAGAACCTCTCCCCTACCCTCTTCCTTGAAAGGAGCGGGATAAAAAAATCCGGCACGATGGCCGGACGTTACTTATTGTAGAGACGCATGGCATGCATCTTTATTTTTCCCTGAAATTCTTACGCATGACTGCCACTGCCGGGCATACGGGAGTTGGTAAAAATAAAAAAGAGATACCCGACTGCAGCGAGGACAATTGCGATCACCGAGAGAACTTTTAGGGGAGTGGTGTCGAATTTCTTAGACAGTCTTTCCAGGTTAATCCCGGAAAAGGCAATCGCAGTCAAGACCAGAACAAATCCCAGATAATTTACAGGGGATAAAAGGGAGAAAACGCACGAGCCTATTCCGGAAATCAGCCCCAATATGGCTAACAATAAATTTGAAAAATCAGCCTTGGCTGGAAAAAGAGGAAGGGCTAAGCTGGTAGAATAGCCACAGCACAGGCAATAGGTCCTACCCTCAGATAATTCTTTTCCGCAGAATGGACAGAAAGACATAAAAAACCTCTCTTATTTGAGCTAATTCTATACCATTCTCCTCATTATTAATATATCGTAAAAATACTTATTCGCAAGAACAATTTATGAATCATTTCGCCGTCCCAGTCATTTTCAGAAATATATGAAGACACCAAACTTCCATTCTCAATGGAAACCCGAAGGATTCTACTTTCAATCCTTCCATTTTCGAATTTTCTCTTTTTCTGTTGATAAATTTTGAAGTAAACGATATATTATACCGAGTTTTTTTGTCAAAGTAAATCTTATGAGAGAGCTGAAAGAGATATTAGACTTAGCCAAATCAATCGGGCCTAAAAGGATTGCCGTAGCCAAGGCTGAGGATGAAGAGGTATTCATAGCCCTGGAACATGCCCGCAGGGAAAAAATCGTTCGGGGGATTTTAGTCGGCTCCATAGAAAAGATAAATAAGCTCGCCGAGAAAAACAAGATTAGTCTATCGGAATATGAGTTAATCCAGGAAGAGGACGAATTCAAAGCCTCGCTTTTTTGTTCTGAGTTGATCCACCAGGGTAAAGTGGATTTGATGATGAAAGGGCTGGTGGATACGGGTCTTTTCATGAAAGGTATTCTGGACAAGGAAAAAGGATTAACTACCGGAAAGCTCTTAACCCATGTGGCTGTTTTCGAGATACCTGATTTTGATCGTTTGCTGCTTCTAACCGATGCGGCAATAAATATCGCCCCGACTCTTCTGGAGAAAGCCCAGATAATTCAGAATGCCGTGGATTTAGCCAAATCTTTGCAAATCGAGAACCCAAAGGTCGCCTGCATTGCCGCAATGGAGAAGGTCAATCCGGAGAAAATGCCTGCTACTGTGGATGCAGCCTGCCTTTCAATGATGGCAAAAAGAGGGCAGATCAAGGGTGCAATTGTGGACGGTCCTTTTGGTCTGGATAATGCCGTCTCAGTGGAATCAGCCAGGATAAAAGGAGTGAAAAGCCCCATAGCCGGCAAAGCAGACATCCTTCTCTGCCCGAATATAGAGTCCGGTAACGTGATTTACAAGACCCTGATGGAGTTCGCTAAAGCTAAATGCGGAGCAATTGTCTTGGGCACTAAAGCACCTGTAGTTTTGACGTCCAGAGCGGATTCCAATGAGACCAAGTTCATGTCAATCGTCCTGGGAGTCGCAGGCAGTCGAGGGGAGGCGGGATAAAAGAGTTTATAAAGAAACTGAATTTGAAAAAAATTTAAAACCTATTTTAAAACTTATGACCTAATTAAACAAGGAGGATATAGATGCCGTTCGAAAAAGTCGAAAAGATATGGATGAACGGAAAGATGGTGAACTGGGATGATGCCAAAGTTCACGTTCTATCCCATGTCATACATTACGGCTCCAGCGTTTTTGAGGGAGCAAGATGCTACAAGACCCCCAAGGGTCCCGCCATCTTCAGGCTAAAGGAACACACCGACAGGCTTTTCAATTCCGCCAAGATATACCGGATGAAAATACCTTTTTCCAAGGAGGAAATCAACCAGGCGATAATCGACCTGATCAAGCTGAATAAACTGGACGAATGCTACATCCGCCCGGTGGTCTACAGGGGTTACGAGCAGTTAGGAGTCGACCCTACCGGCTGCCCCATAGATGTATCTATCGCGGTGTGGAAGTGGGGAAAATATCTGGGCAAGGATGCCATAGAAAATGGCGTCCCGGTCTGCGTCTCCTCCTGGAACAGGATGGCACCCAATACCTTCCCGGCAATGGCCAAGAGCGGAGCCAACTATATGAACTCCCAGTTGATAAAACTGGAAGCCAAGGAACATGGATACGTCGAGGGGATAGCTCTGGATGTTTTCGGCCACGTGAGCGAGGGAAGCGGTGAAAACCTTTTCATTGTAAGGGACGGAGCCCTGATAACCCCGCCTTTTGGCGCCTCCATACTTCCTGGGATAATCCGCAACTCGGTAATATGTTTAGCCCACGAGCTGGGGATAAAAGTCATCGAGGAAAATATCCCGCGTGAGGCGCTGTATATCGCAGATGAGGTTTTCTTCAGCGGCAGTGCTGCGGAGGTCACTCCGATAAGCTCCATTGACAAAGTGGTCATCGGTTCCGGTAAAAGAGGTCCCGTGACCAAAAAATTGCAGGAGAGGTTCTTCAAATTAGTATCGGGTGAGGTCGAGGACAAATACGGCTGGCTTACCTACGTGAAGTAAACCTTTTAGAGGGACAGTATGATAAAAAGCTTTAAAGAACTTCTGTCTTCAGTCAAAGGCAAAAAAAGAAAAGTCCTGGCAATAGCCGGGGCTGAGGGTGAGGAGATAATAGAAGCGGCTAAAAAAGCTGCGGAAGAGGATATCATCGCCCCGATTTTGATAGGCGACTCTGATAAAATCAAAGGACTGTGCACAAAACTCAATTTCGATTTAAAAAGTCTGGAGATTTTAGGAGAAAAAGAACCCCAGAGTATCGCCTCCTTAGCTGTAGAGATGGTAAAACAAAAAAGAGCCGATATGCTGATGAAAGGAAAGGTGGACACACCCACACTTCTGAAAGCGGTTCTGGATAAGGAAAAAGGCATAAAGGGCGGAAGGCTTTTGAGTCACGTTGCAGTGGTGGAAGCGAAAAAATATCCCAAGCTGATGATTGTGACTGACGGCGGAATGAATATAGCACCTGATGTTACCAAAAAAATCGAGATTTTGAAGAATGCGGTAGAGGCGGCAAAAAAATTGGGGATGGAGAAACCTAAAGCTGCCTGCTTAACCGCAGTGGAGCTGGTAAACCCGGATATGCCGGAGACTATCGATGCCTCGATAATTGCCAAGATGGCGGAGAGAGGCGAGATAAAAGATGTAATTGTGGACGGTCCCATCGCCCTGGATGTGGCTATTGACTCTGCTTCTGCCAAAACAAAAGGGATAATCTCGCCAGTCTCAGGAGATACCGATATCTTTCTCTGCCCCAATATCTCCGCCGGCAACATCTTTGTCAAAGCCCTGATCTATCTGGCTGATGCCAGAGCCGCCGGCATAGTGGTAGGTGCTGGTGCTCCCATAGTGTTGCTCTCGCGCTCAGACTCAGCCGAGATCAAGCTTTTGTCCATTGCTCTGGGTGCGGCTATCAGCTGAAGGTTTTAAATAGATTATTATACAGAACTGGAAAATGCGTAAATTTCTATTTTATTCATTTCTCTTATTCTTCTTTTTTCTTTCTTCGCCTATCCTCTCGCAGGATTTAAAATCCAAGGTGGATGAGCTTTTCATCCAAGCCTCTTCCGGAGAGGAGAAATACCGTGATTTAGTGGAGCCTTCGAAAGACTCTTTAATTGAGATGGGCAAAGATGCGGTTCCCTATCTGGTTGAAAAGCTTGACACCCAGAATGCCAGGGAGATTTTGACCTTAATCGACATACTGGGTAAAATCGGCGAGCCGGCAGTCCTGCCTCTGATCGACTGTCTGAAAAGCGAAAACGAATACAAGGTCAAAACCGCATCCCGGATACTTGGAGATATTAAAGACAGAAGAGCAGTAGAACCTCTTACGGAATTACTGGATAATACTGACTATAACATCCGGGCAAATGCCTGTGCCTCGCTGGGAAAAATCGGGGATACTACAATTTTAGATGATATAATATTCCTATTGAGAGATTCAGTCGAGGTGGTTAGAAAAAGTGCTGCCATCTCCTTAGGTCAACTGAACGACCCCAGGACAATTGACGTTCTGATCAGATCCTTTAAGGACAGACACTACAGCGTGAGAATGACTGCATCTATTTCTCTTGTCAAGCTGGGCAAGCCGGCAGTAGAGCCGCTTTTGAAAGTTTTGAACGATCCAGATGATAATACCAGGTATCTGGCTATCGAATCCCTGGGCAAGATCAAAGACATGCGAGCTGTTCCGTATCTATTGAAAAAATTAAAATCTGAAGATTGGGCTGAAAGAGGCTTTGCCGTAGAGGCCTTGGGGGCTATAGGAGATAGTAAAGGCATAAAAGCTGTCAAGAGATTAGCCCAGACCGAGACTCATCCCTTTGTCAAAAGAAAGATTACTGAAACCATAGAGAAACTTGAAGCCGGGCAAAAATAACAGTAAATCTCTTCAACAGCTGGTTAGATAGCTGAGCTTCCTGAATTTGACTGTCGACTTATGAGAAAGAAATTACCAAGAGCTTTTTACAACCGCCCTACTTTGAAGGTAGCAAAAGAGCTATTGGGAAAATATCTGGTGGTAAACAAAAATGGAAAGAGGCTTTCCGGAAAGATCGTTGAGACCGAAGCCTACGTCGGCCCGGAGGACCCTGCCTCGCATGCTTACCGGGGCATAACACAAAGAAATAAAACCATGTTCGGAAATCCTGGATATGCATACGTTTATTTCACCTACGGGATGTACCACTGTCTTAATTTCGTTACGGAGAAAAAAGGGTATCCTGCCGCGGTTCTAATCCGTGCCCTGGAGCCAGAAGAGGGAATCGAGGTAATGGCAAGAAGAAGGAAAAAAGAAAAACCTGAAGACTTGACCAGCGGTCCGGGAAAGCTCTGCCAGGCATTGGGAATAGACAGAAATTTATGCGGTGCAGACCTCTGCGGCAAAATCATCTACGTGGAAAACGTAGGTGAGAAAACAGGGGCAACAATCTCTACCAGTCGAATCGGCGTTGACCAGGGCAGGGATAAGAAATGGCGTCTATATTTAAAGAACAGCAAATTCGTTTCAAGAAAATAAATCTGTTGCAAAAAATTTAATTACCCTTAGATTAAAAAGAGAAAAGAATCTTATTTTTAAGGAAAGTCAATTTCGATGAATGATTTAATTTACTATCTGATAATAACCCCCCCGCTTCTTTTTGCCATAACCATCCACGAGTACTCCCACGCCTGGATAGCATTTCGCAAAGGTGATCCCACAGCCAAAATAGCCGGAAGGCTTACGCTCAACCCCATCCCGCATATCGACGTAATCGGGCTTGTGCTTCTATATTTCTACGGCTTCGGCTGGGCAAAACCTGTTCCGGTCAATCCCAATAACTTCAGAGATCCCATCAAGGATGAGCTCTGGGTATCCTTAGCCGGTCCAGCATCGAATATGCTTACCGCACTTGGATTCGGGATAATCTTTAGGGCAATCTACAACCCCTATACTTTTACCTCTGAGCCCTCCACTTCCCATCTCATAATAATAATGCTGGTAACGGGAATACGACTGAACCTGGTCCTGGCGATATTCAATCTTCTGCCCATTAATCCATTGGATGGCTCCCACATCTTAGCAGGGATTTTGCCTTCTCAATATCATTACCAGTTAGCTCAGATACAGAGATTTGCACCTTACGTTCTTTTGGGCATAATATTCCTGGACTACCTTTTGCATTTAGGCATCCTCTGGGCTATTTTCGGTCCCTTTATCACTTTCTTTGGAACCCTCTTCGCCGGACCAGAATTTATCCGGCTCATCTATGTCTGAGAAAAAACCGATTTTAAGGATTCCCTCATTAAGCCTTGTAAGTCTGAGCTTATTCTGTTTGATTCTGTTTAAGTTGGTTCGGAAATTGGATTTTCCGAACCAATGCAATAACTTAGGTGCGGGAATTCCCCCGCATTCAACGGGGTCTTGATGACAATTCCCGCACGAACAAAATTTTTCACTTTGAGCGTTGTAATTCTCTTTTTAGTCTGTATATTTTTCTTCAGCTGTCATCCCGCGCCCCAATTGAGATTCCCTGCAGAGGAGTTAGAGCCGGAAAAGGTCCTGGATAGTGCAATATCCAACCAGAATCAAGTCAAATCCGTTGCCTCGCTTATAAATTTTAGCCTGAAATCCTCAAGGGGCAGCTATTCCGGAGACCTGGAATTATTCCTTGTAAGGCCGGACAGCCTTGCCTTCAGGGTCAAAGCCTTTTTGGGACCGGATTATATTACCGGAGTGATTATAGGAGATGCTTTTCTCTTCTATTTCCCGAGACAGCAAAGATATTATAGAGGCACAAGCCTGGGCTGCTCCGAGGAGGAGATTTTTCAGACGGAGATAAATCTTTTCTGTCTTTTAAAGATGCTCACCCTGGAAATCCAGTTGAAAAAAGTTGGCACAATCTACAGGGGTATGGACAAGAAGAACTTCATCTTCGAACAAAGAGGCGAGGTATGGAAGAAAAGCTACTGGATAGACAAAAATGACGCTTACTTAAGAAAATGTATGTGGGAGGAAACTGAATACTCCAATCCAGAAGAAGCTAAAGGTTTTGTGATCGAGTATAAGGATTTCAGGGAAATCAGTGGAATAAAAGTCCCCCAGGAGATAAAGATAAACTCCTTGAATGAAAAAGAAAAGCTCCGGCTTAAATTTCTGGAGACGAAGATAAATTCATCCATTTCGGAGAAGAAATTTCAGATCAAGATACCGCCAGAGGCAAAGCCGCTGGAAATGGAGTAAGATAGTTTATTCTTTGTCATTCTGAAGGAGTGTAGCGACTGAAGAATCTCTAGATTCTTCTCCAGCAAAAATGGGGGATCGGAATGACATCCCTCAATTCATTCACCTTTTAAATTTTTAATATTTCTTTTAACGCCCGCAATTTCAATTTTTGCATCGACTTGAGTAAAGAGTTCTAATGCATCTTCAAAATATTTTAATGCTTTTTCTTTATCTCCTTTGACTGTATAGACATTACCTAGGTTGCCAAGATTAGCTGCTTCACCTCCTTTATTACCTATTTCTCTGTGTAACTTTAAAGCATCTTCATAATACTTTATTGCATTGTTCAATTCTCCTCTAATCAGATAAACATTTCCGAGGTTAACTAGACATCTAGCTTCTCCTTCGCGGTTGCCAATCTCTCGATGAATATTTATGGCTTGATTTTGGAAGTCGAGTGCGATTCCAAGTTCACCTTGGTCATATTTAACCAGAGCTATTGCTTCAAACTGACATGCTTCAATTTCTCTATTGCCTATTTCGACTGCAATATTTTTAGCATCCTCATGATACTTTATGGCTTTCTCCATATCTCCTCTAATACGATAAATTATTCCAAGGTTACCAAGATCAGCTGCTTCACCTTCTTTATTACCTAACTCCTGATTGAGCTTCAAAGCATCCTCATGATACTTCACCGCTTTATCCAATTCTCCTCTTATGCGATAATCATTTCCGAGGTTGCCAAGAGCTGATGCCTCTCCTTTTTTATTACCAATTTCCCTATGTAGCTTTAAAGCATTCTCATAATATTTTACTGCTTTGCCCGATTCTCCTTTTTTTTGATAAACTATACCGAGGCTGTTAAAAGCTGATGCCTCTCCCTCTTTATTACCAAGCTCCCTGAATAGCCTTAAAGCATCTTCAGGGTACTTTATGCCTTTGTCCAAATCTCCTCTAATCTGATAAACATCTCCGAGGTTGCCAAGAGCATTCGCTTGTCCTTCCTTATCCTTAAATTCTATAGCAAGGTTTAAAGATTTATTATAATTTTCAACAGATTCATCAAGTTTACCCGGAGTGTTGTAACATAACCCAATGAGATTATAAAGAGCTACCAATTGACTGCCTTTAGCCTCTTTCATTGATTTTTTGAATTCATCAATTGCTTCATCCCATTTATACTCTCTCATAAGTTTTAGACCCTTAGCAAATGGGTCAAATACAGAAGGAGGAGCCTTATCTAATCCATCAATATAAAGTTGTGCATCTGATCGCTCTTTAAGCACCTTAAGATTTTCATTTATCTCTTTGACATCTCTTTCAATTGAGGGAATCCGGTCTGATTCTTTTTCAATCTTTTGAAGTCGTTCCTCATCTTCTTTTCTTAGCTTTGCTCTGCGAGGTAAAATCCAAGCGAAAAGAGTGATAAGTATGGCGCCAACACCAAGAATAATTGTCCAGAACAAAGCAGTTGGTATTTGATAACCGAAAATATCTATCACTTAATTTCCCATTATCATATAAGAGTAGATCTAAATGGAAGGCTGAAGCCTTCCGCTACATTTTTCCCCTTGAACCTTTTTATTCAACTACCTGCGGGTAAGTCTTCGCCTCCTCCTCCCCCCTCAACACCCTTAGTGCCCCTAAGGCAAGTGCTTTCATCTCGTCCTGCCCCGGATAAACTAAAATCTTGGCAATGAAACCCACATATTCCTTGAGCCTTCCCACTATCATCTCGGAATGAGCCAGCCCGCCGGTCAAAACTATCGCATCCACCTTGCCCCTGAGGGCAACTGCTCTCAAGCCTATCTCACAGGCTATCTGATAGATCATTGCCTTGTATACTGTCTTCGCTTTTTTATCCCCCTGTTCTATCCTTTTTTCCGCCTCCCTGGCATCATTCGTTCCCAAGTATGCTACCAAACCCCCGCCGCCTACCATTCTCTTTTTCACCTGATCAATGCTTACTTTTCCTGAAAAGCACCATTCCGCAAAATCGAACATAGGCAGGCTGCCGGACCTCTCCGGGGTAAATGGTCCCGTATCCAGGGCGTTATTGGCATCGATCACCCTGCCCTTCTTTAATGCCGCAACCGTGATCCCTCCTCCCAGATGAGCCACAACCAGATTTATCTCCCCCAATTTTTTCTTCAGGTCTTTTGCCGCCAGGCGGGCAGTGGCTTTGACGTTCAGGGCATGGAAAAGGCTTTTTCTGGGAAACTCCGGTAACCCGGAATAGTGGGAGCATTCCTCAAACTCGTCCACTGAGGGCGGGTCAACTATGAAGGCAGGGATGTGATAGTCCCAACCCAGGCCAAAAGCCAGAACCGCACCCAGATTGGAGGCATGCTCGCCACCGTAAGCGTTTCTGCCGTCCTCTATCATCTTCTCGTTTACCAGGTAAGTGCCGCTTACCACCGGCCTGAAAAGCCCGCCCCTGCCCACAACCGCAGAAAGGGACGTGGGTTTGATGTCGTGGTCCTCTAAAAGCTCCTTGATCAACCTTTTCCTGAACTCGTACTGGTCCCAGACCCTTCTGAAAGGCTCCAGCTCCAGCTTGCTGTGAGAGATGGTCTTTTCAAAAAGCTCTTTCTCCCCCTCGAAGATAGAGACCTTGGTAGAGGTTGAGCCCGGATTAATCACCAGTATCCTGAAACTGCTCTTCTTGTTCATCTTTTTTTGCTCCATTGATCTTGAGATTCTATTTTGTCTGTAATTCTTTGTGAAGAGTTTTGGAGTGTAAAGCTTCAGCTTTACTTAACATGTTAGTGAGTAAAACATAGAATTAATCTTGGCAAACCTAAAAGGTTTGCACTCCAGAATTTCTTCAAAAACTTTTTTATATGCAACACAGAATATTTTTTATATCCCCTACCCTTTTGATCCTCTCGTTTGCCAGGCGGTAAGCAGCCTGATACGGGGAGATGTTCTCTCTTTTGGATATAGTCAAAACCTTTGCCATTATATCGTAGATTTTCTTAACCCTGGCTAATGCCTCTTCCTTTGACAGTATCTGCAGGGCATCGGAAGTCAAAAACAGCTCGCCGGAGTTGATCACGAAGTCCGGTGCATAGATGATTCCCCGCTTATAAAGCTCCTCGGCTAGGGAAGCATCCTCCAGAACGTTATATGCCCCGCCTGCAATGATTTTACAATTCAGCTTGTCTATATTCTCTCTGGTGAAGACCGGACCCAGGGCACAGGGTGAAAAAATTTCGCATTTGCAGGTCAATATCTCCTGGGGTTTGACAATTAATGTATCCGAGTATCTATCCTGTATTTTTTTGATGGAATCGTAATTTAAATCGGTTACCACCAACTTCACGTTCTCCTGCTTGAGGTAATCAGCCAATATCTGGCCCACGCTGCCCACGCCCTGTATCCCCACGGTAAGCCCCTCCAGGGAGGAGACGCCGTAAAGCTCCTTAACGCAGGCTTTCATCCCCCAGTATACGCCATAGGCAGTTAGCTCCGAGCTTTCCGCTCTTAAGCCGGAGGAAGTCTCATAAAAAAGGACGTGTTCTGTCTCTCTTCTTATGTATCTCATCTCCTGAGAATCAGTGCCCAAATCCGGATAGGTGACGATCCTTCCCTTTAATCCCTCGACAAATCTGCCCGCTGCCCGGTAGTATGCCTCATCCGGCTCCTCCTCGAAATCGTGCCACAGGACTACCTTTCCGCCACCGGTATCGCAGTCCGAGATGGATGACTGATAGGTCATAATCTCGGATAAGATCAAGGCATCGGTGATGGCATCTTTTTCCGTGTTATATCTCCAGAGCCTGCATCCCCCCACAGCCTTGCCTAAGGTGGTATCGTGTATGGCTATTATGGCTTTGAGGTTGGTGGGCTGATTGTAGCAAAAGATCAGCTGCTCATGCCCTCTTTCCTCCATCATCTCAAAAAGACCCATCTTGCTCTCCTTAATTATTTATCTTTTGTAGGGACAACCCTTGTGGTTGTCCGTTTATTCCGCAGGCATAGCCTGATTGTCCGAATTAAATTCACGGACAGGGACAAGCCCTGTCCCTACATGTAAATTGGATCGAGCATCCCATTAAACTGATAATCTTCCCATTTCGGAACTAACCCTTTTCTTACTGGGTTATTTAAAATATACTCACATGTATCTTTAAGATCTTCAACTTTTCTGACAACATGATCGTAAAATCTACCCTGCCAGATTTGACCCTTTAGACCATGTTTCCAAGCTATTTTTGTGGCTTTACTTTTAAAACTTCCTACAAACTTGGATATATTGACACCGCTTTCCAATGGAGAAATTAACAAATGTATATGGTTTGGCATTAAGCAATAGGAATAAATTGCTATTCCTTTTTTAATCTTTTCTTGCTTCAGACAATTTAGAATCTCTGAATTTAAATCAGGGTTATAAAATATCTTTTCCTTATTCTTTAAGCAGATTGTCAAAAAATATACATAAGGCTGTGAATAATCAAAATCTTTTAATCTGGGATTTTTCCTTTTGGGCAGTTCAGCCTTCTTCATTTCATGACCTGCTAAGTCTTTCGGACAGGGACAAGCCCTGTCCCTACTTTTTCCCTTTTACTGTCCGACAAAAACATCGGGCATTACGAATTTGAATCTTAATATTCACTTAAACCCTCGAATCCCTGAATCCTATTTTTCTTTTAATTCAATCAACACCCCGAAGGCATTTTTCGGATGAAGGAAAACTATTCTTTTATCTTCAGCTCCCATTCGAGGCTCATCCACGAATTCTGTTTTTTTATCCTTTAGCTCAACTACTGCTTTATCGAAATCCTCTACTTCTAAGCAGATATGATGAATCCCCTCTCCTTTTCTCTGGATGAACCTGTCTATGACGCTTCCTTCCCCCATCGACTCCAGAAGCTCCAATTTGGTTTCGGAAACCTGGATGAATGCAACCCTCAGTTTCCTCTGGGGTATTTCAATCTTCTCGGAGATCTTTAGATTGAGAACATCTCTGTAAAATTTTACTGCCTCATCAATCTTTTTAACCGCAATCCCGATATGCTCAATTTTTTCTATTTTCATATTTTTTTAACCTTTGAGCCTCTTTTAAATTATAATTCTTTGCTCATATTCTCCCCAGACATCTTTTAGTACCTGGCAAATCTCCCCGATTGAAGCATATGCCTCCACGCACTGGATTATGGGATAGATCAGGTTCTCGTCCGTGCTGACTTTATTTCGCAGCTCCTCCAGTGATTGTTTTACTTTGTTATTATCTCTCTTTTGTTTTACTTCTTTCAGCCTTTTTATCTGCTCAGCAGTTGCTTTTTTACTCACCCTGAAAATCTTTTTCCCTTTTTCTTTTTCAACTTCTGTTTCGAATTTATTTACCCCTACGATTACCCTGTCTCCGGCTTCCACCATCTTTTGATATTCATAGGCACTTTTCTGTATCTCCTTCTGATAATATCCGGATTCCACTGCCCACAGCGCTCCGCCGTTCTGCTCTATATAATCGATATACTTTCTCGCCTCTTCCTCCAGGCTACTGGTAAGAGATTCTATAAAATAAGAGCCAGCCAGGGGATCAACCGTATCGGTAACCCCACTCTCATAAGCGATGATCTGCTGGGTCCTTAAGGCTACCTGTGCGGCTTTTTCCGAGGGCAGGCTCAGTGCCTCATCCATCGAATTGGTATGCAGGGATTGGGTTCCGCCTAAGACCGAGGAAAGCGCCTGCAGGGCAACCCGGACAATATTGTTCTCCGGCTGCTGGGCCGTGAGAGTGCAGCCTGCGGTCTGGGTGTGGAATCTCAATTTACAGGAACTATCCTCTGCCCCGAATTTCTCCTTCATCATCTTAGCCCAGAGCCTTCTGGCTGCACGGAATTTGGCAATCTCCTCCAAAAAATTGCTGTGAGAGTTCAGAAAGAAGGAGACCCTTCTGCCGAAATCATTCACGTTCAAGCCTGAGTTTACCGCCTCCTGCACATAGGCTGTGCCGTTGGCTAAAGTGAAGGCGATCTCCTGAACCGCAGTCGCTCCTGCCTCTCTTATATGGTAGCCGCTGACGCTTATGGAGTTAAACTTAGGGAGGTTCTCAGAGGCGTATCTGAAAATATCAGTAGTCAGTCTCATAGAAGGACGCGGAGGGAAAATATAGGTCCCGCGCGCGATATATTCTTTTAAGATATCATTCTGAACCGTGCCGGAAAGCAACTTCAAAGACACATTCTGTTCTTTAGCTAAAACCACATACATTGCCAGAAGAATGGAAGCTGTGGCATTGATGGTCATCGAGGTGCTGACTTTATCCAGGGGTATCTTGTCAAAGAGTATCTCCATATCCCTGAGGGTATCTATGGCTACACCGGTCTTGCCGACCTCCCCTGAAGATAAAGGATGATCAGAATCGTATCCGATCTGGGTAGGCAGGTCAAAGGCAACGGATAAGCCGGTCTGCCCCTGTTCCAAAAGGTATCTGAACCTTTTGTTGGTCTCAGATGCTGTGCCGAAACCGGCATACTGCCTCATAGTCCACAAGCGACCCCGGTACATATCCTTCTGCACCCCGCGGGTGAAAGGATATTCTCCCGGCTTACCTAAGTCCTTCTGGTAATCAAAACCTGCGAGGTTTTCTGGAGTATATAGCTCGTTTATCGGAATATTCGAGCTGGTGAGAAATTTTTGTTTATCCTTGTTCAATTGATAACCTCATGAACCTGCTTAAGCTTGTAGCAAAAATCCGAAAAGCACGACCATACTCACGGAGCCAGGTGCTTTACCTACGACTCTTTCATCTTTTATCTGCCATCTTCAATCTGTCATTGCCTTTTTAATCCTTGAGCCTTTGAACTTTTGAGCATTTGAGCTTTTTCATTCAAATATTACGAGGACATCATCCTTATCAACAGCCTGGCCCGGCTTAACTTTAACTTTTTTGACTTTACCCTCGAAAGTTGCTTTAAGCTCATTTTCCATTTTCATTGCCTCGACTATTGCCACACCCTGCCCCACCTTGACCATATCTCCCTCTTTCACCTCTATGGAAACGACCAAGCCCGGCATCGGGGTTTTAATCTCTCTCTCGTGTGCTACATCTTTTTTTAACCCGGCAATATCCTTGATCCTGGAAAGTCTCTCATCCTCCAAAACACACTCGTATTTGCTTCCATTCACGTTCACGTAGTAGGATTCATATTTTTTTATTATTTCCGTATCGAAAGATTTATTATTGACTAAAAAAGAGTAGAAATGCGAGGGTTTTATCCGGGCAAAATCAACTGTTACCGGTTTACCATCCACTTCAATTTGCAGCTTTCCGTCCATCTCATTTATGTCGATTTTATAGCTTTTATCTTTAACTTTAGCAACGTATTGCATATTTTTCTTAAAGTTTTACTTCATGAAAGATACATAAGGACGAAACAATATTCTGCCCCTGCAATTCTACAAATTCATTTTTCTTAAACCTCTTCTTCTACCCTCCATCTTCCAGAGATTCTCTTTTTTAACCCTTGAACCCTTTAACCCTTGAACCCTTTTAGCTTCCTGATATTTAACTAAAGCTGAAAACAAAGCTACCATCTTATAAACATTTTCTTCCAATTGAATTTTTCTTTCTTTGCCGAATTCCTCATCGATAAAATGAGTGGACAGCTCTCCCTTTTTAAATTTATCATTCTCCATAACCTGAATATGAAAGGGAATGGTCGTGGATACGCCGGAGATATGATATTCGGACAAAGCCCTTCTCATCCTCTGGATCGCCTCGTCCCTGTCTTTACCCCAGGTGATCAATTTTCCGATGATGGGGTCATAATAAATCGGCACCTCTGCACCTTCATATAAGCCCGAGTCGATTCTGATTCCCGGACCGGACGGCTCCGTGTAATGGGAAACAAGACCGGTGGAAGGAAGGAAATTATTCTCCGTGTCTTCTGCATAGATTCGACACTCTATGGCTGAGCCTTTCCAGGAAACTTCTTCCTGCTGGTAACTCAAAGATAAGCCTGAGGCAATCTTAATCTGTTCCTTGGCGATATCGATACCTGTGACCATCTCGGTAACCGGGTGCTCTACCTGAAGCCGGGTATTGGCTTCCAGAAAATAGAAGTTCCTATCAGCATCGACTAAGAACTCCATAGTGCCTGCATTATAATATCCAGCAGCCCTGGCGGCTTTAACTGCGGTTTCTCCCATTTTCCTTCTCATCTTCTCATCCACCACAGGAGAAGGGGATTCCTCGATCACCTTCTGATGCCTTCTCTGTATAGAGCACTCCCTTTCGCCCAGATGAATAACCTTTCCGGATTTATCTCCCAGGATTTGAATCTCGACGTGCCTGGGGCGCTCTAAATAACTCTCCATATAGATCCTGGCATCCGCAAAGGCGGATTGAGCCTCAGAGGCACAGGCTCGCATAGCCTCTTTTAAATCCTTATCACTCCTTACCACCCTCATCCCCTTTCCACCACCGCCTCCTGCGGCTTTAATCAAAACAGGGAAACCGATTTTCTGAGCAAGCAATACACCCTGCTTTTCAGATTCAAGAGGCTCCTCAGTTCCCGGAACGATCTGTATCCCGGCATCCTTCATAGTTTTTCTGGCAGCCATCTTATCACCTAAAAGCTCTATGGCAGAAGCAGGAGGACCGATAAAAACCAGACCTTCCTTTTCAACCTTACGGGCGAAAACCGAATTCTCCGCCAGAAAACCATAACCCGGATGGATACCCTCGCATCTGGCTTCTTTTGCTATTTCAATTATCTTGTCCATATTGAGGTAGCTGAGTATGGAAGCCGGAGGACCTACATAATATGCTTCATCCGCCATCCTGACGTGCAAACCCTTGCGGTCTACCTCGGAAAATATCGCTGCTGCTTTTATCCCCAGCTCCCTGCAGGCACGGATGATCCTGACTGCGATTTCTCCACGATTGGCTATGAGAATTTTTTTGAGCATATTTTTTTGTAGGGACAACCCTTCCTTCGGCTTTGCTCAGGACGGTGAGCCTGTCGAACCGCGTGGTTGTCCGCTTTGACTTTTATTCGGACAGGGACAAGCCCTGTCCCTACATTTTCCTCTTACGGAGCAAGTCTGCCTTTGGCGGACACCTTCGACGTCCGCCTAAGGCGGACTCGCAATGACAATCTAGTTATCTACAAACTCTCTTCATAGAGGAATATTCCCGTGTTTTTTCGGCGGATTGGAATCCTTCTTGGTATCCAGCATCGATAATGCCTTAATCAGCCTGGGGCGGGTCTCTTTCGGCTCGATCACGTCGTCCAGGTAGCCTCTTTCCGCGGCAATGTAGGGGTTGGCAAATTTCCCCACGAACTCATTGAGTTTCTCCTCAGTTGCCTTTTCCGGATCCGGTGATTCAGCGATCTCCTTTTTGAAAATGATCTCTACCGCACCTTTTGGGCCCATAACCGCGATCTCCGCTGTGGGCCAGCCGTAGTTAACATCACCCCTTATATGCTTGGAGTTCATAACATCATAAGCCCCTCCGTAAGCTTTGCGGGTAATGACGGTTAACCGGGGAACGGTTGCCTCGCAGAAAGCATATAAAAGCTTTGCCCCGTGCTTGATTATCCCTCCGAACTCCTGCGCAGTACCGGGCAGAAACCCCGGAACATCTTCAAACACAACCAGAGGTAGGTTGAAAGCATCGCAGAACCTGACAAATCTTGCTCCTTTGAGAGAGGAGTTGATATCCAGAACGCCGGCCAGGACCGCAGGCTGATTAGCCACAATCCCCACAGGCTTCCCCCCCAAGCGGGCAAGCCCTACCACTATGTTCTGGGCATAATCTTTATGCACCTCCAGGAACTCGCCTTCGTCCACCACCCTTTTTATCACCTCTTTTATGTCATAAGGCTTGGTCGGCTCGGTAGGAACGATGTAATTCAGCTCTTCGTCCATCCGCTCAACCGGGTCCGTACATTCCTTGTCCGGTGGGTCTTCCATGTTGTTCAAAGGGATGTAGCTGAAAAGCTTTCGGGTGAGAAGCAGGGTCTCAGCTTCGTTTTCACCTGCAAAATGAGCAACACCGCTTTTGGTCGAATGAACCATTGCACCGCCTAACTGGTCATAAGTTACCTCCTCATGCGTAACGGTCTTTACTACCGAGGGCCCGGTGACGAACATATAGCTTGTCCCTTTGACCATCAGGGTGAAATCGGTGATTGCCGGTGAATAGACCGCACCTCCAGCACAGGGGCCCAGGACAACCGAGATCTGGGGGATGACGCCTGAGGCTAAGGTATTCCTTAAAAATATATTGGCGTAAGCTCCCAGGCTGACCACCCCTTCCTGAATCCTGGCACCCCCTGAATCGTTCAAACCTATTACCGGCGCACCTACTTTCATCGCCAGATCCATAACCTTACAGATCTTCTCCGAGTGAGCCTCGGACAATGACCCTCCAAAGGTGGTGAAATCCTGAGAGAAAACAAAAACCAGCCTGCCCTCTATGGTGCCGTAGCCGGTTACCACGGCATCCCCGAAAATCCTGTGCTTATCCAGTCCAAAATCCCTGCAGCGGTGCAGCACGAACATATCGAACTCCTCGAAGCTGCCCTCATCCAAAAGTAAGTCCAGTCTCTCCCTGGCAGTGAGCTTCCCTTTTTTGTGCTGGTCCTCTATTCTTTTGGGACCGCCCCCTAATTTAGCCTGTTCCCTTTTCTTTTTTAGTTCCTCTATTTTTTTCTCTATGGACATAAGGCACCCTTATTCTAAATTGAAACTTTTTTAGCTTCTATTTTGTCATTTATTCTCTTCAGATAACAAATCTTGGTATCGATCTCGTGGTCAAAGGCGATCATCCATTTATTCTCCAGAGCCTCTTTGATCAGCTTCTTTTTTACCTCCATCACCTCCAAGGGATATATATCCACACCTGCCACATAGGGGATTCTAAGATGCGAGATGGTGGGAATTATATCCCCGGGAAAAAGAATCGTCTTTCCTCCACCTTCGATAAATACCACCTGCTGGCCCTTGGTGTGCCCGCCGGCGAGCTTCACTTTTATTCCCGGGACAATCTCCTTATCTCCATCCGCTAAATCTATTGCCCCGCATTCATCCAGAGCCATAAAATTATCCACCATATAAGTTGCCTGAGTTCTCTCATCCGGCTGAAGAGCGTATTTCCATTCCTCTTTCTGGATAACATATTTTGCCCTGGGGAAACGGGGAATTTTCTCCTTTCTGGAATTGAACTTAACCACCCCTCCGGCATGGTCTAAGTGCAAGTGAGTAAGTATGACCAGATCGATATTCTCAGGTTTCAAGCCAATTTCCGATAGAGCTTTTTCCAGATTAGACTCTTTTTCCACCCCATATATCTTTTTCTGTTTCTCATTCAGGGTATCCCCGATTCCGCTGTCTATAAGGATATTTTTGCTCTTGGATTTGACCAAAAGAAGATTTAAGTCCAGGGTGATCCTGTTACTTTCATCTGAAGTCATCAGTCTTTCCCAGATAACCTTAGGAACTACACCGAACATCGCACCCCCGTCTATCTTGAAGGAGTTATCTATAATGGAATAGACCTCTTTATCGCCGAGTTTGAGCATACTTTTCGTTTTCCCCTTGAACTTTTGGACTTCTTAACCTTAAACCTTTCACCAAAAAATTTACCATTTTTGGGACTTAAGTCAAGGGAAAGTTTATAAATACGAAAGGGCGACCTTAAAGGCCGCCCCTACAAAAGAACTTATTATGCTCTTCGCTGGTGTCCTCACCAACGAAGTCGCTGGTCAGGAGACCAACGACAAGCAAAAAGTCCGGGATAAACCCGGGAGCTACATCCCCTCTCCTTTGTTCCGTGAAACAGATCCGTAGGAAAGGAGAGGATCAGGGTGAGGTTATAGGAAAAAAACGGGAGGGGACAAGCCCCTCCCCTACAAAATTCTTTAGTCTTACGTCTGACTCTTACATCTACAAACTATGAATACATTGTAGAGGAGGTCCTTAGACTTCCATATTTGGAAGGCTAAAGCCTTCCTCTACATTTTTTATCTCAAATACGCACTGGATATAACCAGTCTCTGCACCTCTGAGGTACCTTCGTAGATCTCGGTAATTCTCTGGTCACGATAGAGCCTTTCTATTTCGGAGAACTCGCCAATGTAACCATATCCACCGTGAATCTGCATAGCTCTATCCACTATGAAATTCGCAGACTCAGAGGTAAATAGTTTAGCCTGGGCTGCCTCCTTGGAGATTCTCTCCCCTTTGTCCTCCATCAATGCTGCCTTGTAAACCAGCATTCGGGCTGCTTCCAGACGGGTGCCCATATCCGCGATCATCCATTGAATAGCCTGAAGCTTGGCAATGGGTGCTCCGAACTGCTCCCTGGTTTTGGAGTATTTCAGCGATTCATCAAAAGCTCTCTGGGCAATTCCCAGTGCCTGGGCTGCCACCCCGACTCTGGCACCATCCAAAGTCATCAGAGCTATCCTGAAACCCTTGCCTGCTTCACCCAGGAGATTCCCCTTGGGAACTTTTACGTTATTCAATTTTAACCGGGCAGTGGTAGAAGCCCTCAAGCCCATCTTCCATTTTAAGACCTCTGAGGAAAGTCCGGGGGTTTTTCCCTCTACCAAAATAGCAGAGATCTTGTCCTTCTCCCCCTCCTCGATAATTTTGGCAATGACCACGATTATGTCTGCCACATTACCGCTGGTGATAAAGATCTTCTCGCCGTTTATCACGTAATTATCACCTTCCAATTTGGCTGTGGTCTGCTGGTTGGCTGCATCTGAACCAGCATTCGGCTCGGTTAAGGCAAAGGCGCCCACCATCTCGCCTGAGCACATCCTGGGCAGATACTTCTTCTGCTGCTCCTCAGAGCCGAAAGCTTCTATGGGATAGCCTGCCAGGTTGTTAACCGCCATTATAATGGCAGAGGAGGCATCGAACCAGGCAACTTCCTCGATTAAGGTTACATATTCGAGCCTGCTTTTGCCCAAGCCTCCGTATTCTTTTTTTACAGGGAAAGCCATAAACCCTTTCTCCGCCATTTTCCTGAAAAGCTCCAGGGGAAACTCCGGTGGTTTTCTGTCCATCTCCCTGGCTATTGAAGCGATATGCTTTTCCCCGAACTCCCTGGCTAAGTCCCTTACCGCCTGTTGCCTATCGTCTAAATTAAAACTCATTCTACCTCCTCTATTTAATTATTTTTTGAATCATCTTTCTCTTTTTGCTCTATATTAATCCCACATTGAGGGCAATGTGGCTTTACAGATCTTTCATCTTTTTCCATCTTCCATCTTTCATTTGTCATTTGTTATTATCTAAAAAACTGCTTCCTCCTTGCTCCTTCCGCCCAGTACATTTTTAAGATAATCGATGATCTCACCACTCGTAGCACCCGGAGTAAAAAGTTTCCCCACACCCATCTTCTCCAGCTTGGCTATATCCTCGTCCGGGATAATCCCTCCTCCGAAAAGGAGGATATGTTCACATTTTCTTTTCTTCAACAGCTCCAGAACTGCGGGGAAAAGGGTCAAATGAGCGCCGGATAATATGCTCATCCCGATCGCATCCACATCTTCCTGAATAGCCGCCTCCACAATCACCTCCGGAGTCTGTCTCAAGCCGGTATAGATAACCTCGAAACCTGCATCTCTCAGTGCAGCCGCCACGACCTTGACCCCGCGGTCGTGCCCATCCAGGCCCGGTTTAGCTAAAAGGATTCGATATTTTCTTTGCATAAATTTTCCTTTCTATCATTTCTGCCCTACGTTAAGGGCAACGTGGGTTACCAATTTTAATGTCGGGCAGGTCGCCCGACCACCACGTTTTTCTATTCGTTATCCGTTATTTTTCATCTGTCAATCGTCATTATCTTTAAATTAACGGAGGCTCTATGTATTCCCCGAAAACCTCTCTCATCACATCCACGATCTCCCCTTCGGTAGCGTAACATCTTACACATTCCAGGATAGCTGGCATGGTGTTATCTTTCCCCTGAACCACTTTCTTCAAATTCTCCAGCGTTCTTTTAACCTTATCGTTATCCCTTTCTGCTCTGACTTTTTTGACTCCCTGAACCTGCTCTCTTTCCACCTGCGGGTCTATTTTCAGGATAGGTATTTCGATTTTTTCCTCCTCAATTATAAAATCATTAATCCCCACCACAATCCTGCCTTTATTCTCAATCTCTTTCTGATAGCGATAAGCTGCCTCAGCTATCTCTCTTTGAAAGTACCCTTCCTCTATGCACTTCAATACTCCACCCCTTCTCTCTATCTCAGCAAAATATTTCTCCGCCTCTTCCTCCATCTTGTTAGTTAATGACTCGACATAATAGGAGCCAGCCAAGGGGTCAATGGTATTAGCCACTCCGGTTTCATAGGCGATGAGCTGCTGAGTTCTCAGAGCAATATGGACTGCTTTTTCTGAAGGTAAGGCATAGGTCTCATCCATGGAGTTAGTATGTAAACTCTGGGTGCCTCCTAAAACCCCGGCTAAGGCCTCGAAGGCAGTGCGAACTATATTATTCTCCGGCTGCTGTGCAGTCAGGCTGCATCCTGCGGTCTGGGTGTGAAATCTCAAAAGCCAGGACTCCTCTTTCTTGGCTTTATACCTTTCTTTCATATGCCTTGCCCAGATTCTCCGGGCTGCGCGGTATTTGGCAATCTCCTCGAAGAAATCCAGATGAGAGTTGAAGAAGAAAGAAAGACGCGGTGCAAAATCATCCACATCCAGCCCTGCTTTGATACCTGCTTCCACGTAGGCAAAACCATCTGCTAAGGTAAAAGCCAGCTCCTGCACTGCGGTGGAGCCTGCTTCCCTTATATGATAGCCGGAGATGGAGATGGTGTTCCATTTTGGCACATGCTGAGAGGCAAAGGCTAAAACATCAGTTATCAGCCTAATATGGGGTTCTGGAGGAAAAACCCATTCCTTCTGGGCGATATATTCCTTTAGAATATCATTCTGAATAGTCCCGGTCAACTTCTCCGAAGGAACATTCTGTTTCTCCCCAACCGCAATATACATTGCAAAAAGTATGGAAGCCGGAGCATTGATGGTCATGGAAGTTGATATCTTGTCCAGGCTTATCCCATCGAAGAGTATCTCCATATCTTTTAAGGAATCAACTGCAACTCCGCATACTCCGACCTCACCCAGGGAACGGGGATGGTCGGAATCATAACCCATCAGGGTGGGCAGGTCGAAGGCAACAGAAAGGCCGGTCTGACCCCTGTCTAATAGAAAATGATACCTCTGGTTAGTCTGCCTGGGCGTTCCCATTCCGGAGAACTGACGCATAGTCCACATCCTGCCGCGGTACATATTGGTCCTTATCCCGCGGGTATAGGGATACTCACCGGGGAAGGATATATCTTTTTCGAAATCCGTATCCTTAAGGTCCAGAGGTGTATAAAGGGGCCTGACCTCTTCCCCTGATACGGTTATGAACTTTCGCTCGGGAGTACTACAGGGCTTATAATTATCCTCCCATTTCTTTTTTTCCTCTTCAATTTTTTTAAATTCTTCTTTATCGAACATAGATCCTCACCTTCAGTCTAAATTGAGATTCAAATCCTGAAAAATTTTATCCCCTGCCGAATAAGGGTCCCCCTCACCCGAATAGACTTCTTCTGTTATCTGCTCGATGCTTTTACTGTCCAGGCTTCTCTCGATCAACTCCCTGATCTTAAGCTCAATTATTTTTTTCAGCTCTTTCTTTATCTGTTCTTTTCGATGCACTTCCAGATAACCGTTTTCCGTGATATACTTTTTATGCTCAAGGATTTTATCCAACAGCTCATCCACTCCCTTGTCATTGACTGCCTCTGTGCTAACCACGGGATATTCCCATTCCCCTTTTTTCCTGCGCACATCCAGGATCATATCCAGCTCCGAGACAATCCTTTTAGCTCCCTCACGGTCTGATTTATTTACCACCAGGATATCCGCTATCTCCATCAGGCCGGCTTTCATTGCCTGGACGCTATCACCGGATTCCGGGACCAGCACCACCAGGGTGGTGTCACAGGTATCGACGATATCCAGCTCCACCTGTCCCACGCCCACAGTCTCGATCAAGATATAATGCTTGCCAAAAGCATCCAAAAGCAAAGCCACCTCTCTGGTGGCAAAGGCGAGCCCTCCCAGGGAGCCACGGGTAGCCATACTTCTGATGAAGACTCCTTCTCTGGTGGTCAAATCCTGCATCCTGATCCGATCACCCAGAAGGGCACCGCCGGTAAAAGGGCTGGTTGGATCCACCGCTATTATCCCTACCTCTTTCCCGCTCAGTACCAACTTATTGCTCAGCTTATCCACCAGAGTGCTTTTACCTGCACCCGGGGGACCGGTTATGCCTATACGATAAGCATTACCGGTTCTGAAATAAACCGAAGACAATATCTTAGCATATCCCGGGGTTTGATTCTCCACGTAGGAAATAAGTCGGGAAAGCGCTGTCTCGTCCTTTTGAAAGAACCTTTCTAATAAAGACATAAGACTATTTGATCTTAAGGTCCTTAAGACGCATCTGAATTCTGGTATTCCCATTCCACACATTTAACTCCAGCACGTATGCCAGATCTATCTTCGTACCTCTCATCGCCAGCGGCTTGGCATAATCTCCCAAATTAAAGCCTATGGCATCCATAATCAAATCATTCTTTTTGATCTTCAGTCTCAGATGATTGTTCCCCACCACACAGGGAGACTCTGCCAGCTCCAGGTCTCTGGTTACGAAAACCGGCCGGAAATTGCCAGGTCCAAAAGGAGCAATAAGCTCCAGTGCAGACATAAGCTCGCTGTTGATCTCCTCCGGTTCCAGCTCCGCGTCCAGGCACAGCCTGGGAACCAGATCCTCATCTTTCAACTTTCCGGCTGAGACTTTCAAGAACTTCTCCTTAAAAGGACCGATTTCCTGAACAGAGATTGAGAGCCCGGCTGCATACTTATGACCTCCGTATTTCAACAGATGACCTTCACACTCTTTTAAAGCATCGAACAGATGAAAGCCCGGGATGCTTCTGGCTGAGCCCCTGCCTTCATCCCCATCGATGGAGATCATTATCGTGGGCCTGTGAAACCTTTCGGCAATCCTCGAGGCAACTATCCCGATAACCCCCTGATGCCATCCCGGGGAAGCCAGGACGATAGCCCTGTCTTTCTTCAGGTCCACTTCCTCTCCCACCAGAGCTAAAGCCTGATTCAGGGTCTCCTCATCGATATTTTTTCTTTTCCTATTTTCCTCCTCCAAAATCCGGGCAATCTCCGAGGCTAATTTCTCGTCCTTGGTAGTCAGAAGCTTGATCGCTTTTTCCGCATCTCCCAGTCTTCCTACCGCATTTATCCTTGGAGCCAAGATAAATACCACCTGTCCGGTCCCAATCTCCTTGCCCATCTGGCCGGCTATAAATATCAGGGATTTAAGCCCGGGCTTGGCGGTTTTGGCAATCTGGGATAATCCGAATTTGGTCAGAATTCTGTTTTCTCCTACCAGGGGAACGATATCGGCTGCCGTTCCCAGGGCTACCAGATCGAGATGTTGCTCTAATTCTCTTTGATCCTGTCCTAATTTTTTATAGACGGCCTGTGCGAATTTGAAAGCTACTCCCACACCCGATAGCTCTTTCCCTTCATAATCAGTATTCTCCTGCTTGGGATTAATAATGGCCCAGGCTTGGGGTAACTTCTCTGCCGGCTCATGATGATCGGTAATTATGCACTCTATTCCTCTCTCCCGGGCAAAATCAACTTCCTTTATTGCATTTATCCCGCAGTCGACCGAGATTATGAGTTTAGCTTTTCTTCTCTCTGCCTCCAGAATCCCTTCCTCAGAGAGACCATAGCCCTCGACCAAGCGGTTGGGAAGATAATATGAAGTTTGAGCTCCCAATTTGTTTAAAACCAGATACATCAGGGAGGCAGAGGTTATACCATCCACATCGTAATCCCCAAAGATCATTATCTTCTCATTATCCCTGAGGGCGGAGATAAGCTTAGCCACCCCTTTTTCCATATCCTTAAGACCGAAGGGGTCACAGAGATCACTCAGATCAGGGTTTAAAAACTTCTTTGCCCCTTCCAGCTCAATGATCCCTCTGTTCAACAGGATCTCTCCTATAACAGAAGGCAACCCTAATTCAGCTGAGAGGCTCCTGCCTCTCTTTTTATCTAAGTTTTTAGGAAGCTCCCACTGAAATCCCATAATTGTCACTTATTTTTTACCAGAGCCAAAACAGACCATAAGCCGAGTTCTGTTTACCTCAAACGGACTTTCCATCCGCCTAAGGTATGACGATCATCTATCTGGGTCCGGGATCGCCCCCGGACTCAAGCGACCTACCCGGAAGTAAAAATGAAGCAGGCGACTTCTCCTCCCTTATTTGGTCTTGCTCTCGAGTGGGGTTTGTCCTGCTCCTGGTATCACTACCAGGACGGTAGTCTCTTACACCACCATTTCACCCTTACCCCACCTAAGGCGGGGCGGTATAGTTTCTGTGACACTTTCCGTTCCCCCGCAGGGGACCCTCGGGTTACGAGGCACACTGCCTTTGAGAGCTCGGACTTTCCTCCCCCCCGCCGTTGCTGGCGGGGGAACGATCGTCTGGTCTGTTTTGGCCAAAGAGCTGAATTGTTTCCTTTAACTCAAGAAAAAAATATCGTAATATCAATCCTTATGTTACGTTGAATCCTTTGTTTTATCTAATTCCTCTCATTTATCTGAGATCAGCTAAAATATTCTCTGATGCTTTTTAATCTAAGAGACTGAAATTTCCTCCGGGCACTATCAATATCAATCCTAAGAAAAAACTGTCATGATAAATTAGTACGATAATTAGGAGCCTCTTTGGTGATTTTGACCCCATGGGGGTGGCTTTCCCTTAAACCCGCGTAAGTTATCTGGATAAATTTAGCCTTTTTCCTAAGCTCAGCCAGATTCCTTGCTCCGCAGATACCCATTCCGGACCTTAGACCACCGATCAATTGATAAATTGATTCAGAGAGAAATCCCCGGTGAGGGATTCTTCCCTCAATTCCCTCAGGCACCATCTTCTTTATATCCTCCTCCTCTTGAAAATACCTGTCTCCGCTTCCCGATCTCATAGCCTCCAGTGAACCCATACCCCGGTACATCTTATAACTTCTGCCCTCGTAAAGAACTGTCTCACCCGGGCTTTCCTCCGTTCCGGCGAATAAAGCTCCTATCATCACCGCACTTGCCCCCGCAGCTAAGGCCTTGGTTATATCCCCGGAATATTTTATCCCTCCGTCCGCTATGATGGGGACGTTCTGCTTCTCCGCTTCCTCCGCGCAATCCATAATTGCGGTGATCTGAGGAACCCCTGCGCCGGTGATCACCCTGGTAGTGCAGATAGAGCCGGGTCCTATTCCCACCTTGACGCAGTCCGCACCTGCATCTATCAGATCCCGGGTGCCTGTGGATGTGGCTACGTTACCCGCCATCAGAGGGACTCTGGGAAATCTGCTCTTGATTTTTCCCATGCTGGATAGTACCCCCTTAGAGTGACCGTGAGAGGAATCGATAACCAGAATATCCACACCTGCCTCCACCAAGGCCTCAGCCCTCTCCAGAAGATCTTTGGAAACGCCCAGGGCTGCACCTACTCTGAGCCGCCCCCTTTCATCCTTGCAGGCGTTGGGATACTGAAGGTTTTTCATTATGTCCTTGACCGTTATAAGTCCCTTGAGATTGTTCTTTTTATCCACGATCAGAAGCTTCTCTATCCTTTTCTCGTGGAGGATCTCTTTTGCTTTCTCCAGATCAGTCCCCTCCGGCACAGTTATGAGATCTCCTTTGGTCATTACCTCAGAGATCTTTCTGCTTGGATTCTTCTCGAACCTCAGATCACGGTTGGTGATTATTCCTACCAGCTTGCCTTTTTGGGTTATGGGAATTCCGGAAATCGAGAACCTCCTCATAACCTCCAGAGCTTCTCCGATACTCCGATCCGGGGGGAGGGTAACAGGATCCACTATCATCCCGCTCTCGGAACGTTTAACCTTGTCCACCTCGGAAGCCTGGGTTTTGACCGGCATGTTCTTATGGATCACGCCTAAGCCGCCTTCCCGGGCTAAGGCTATGGCCACCTTTGATTCCGTAACCGTGTCCATAGCCGCGCTCAGGATTGGGATGTTAAGCCCTATCCCCTGGCTGATCGAAGTTCTAACATCCACCTCCTTTGGCAGGACCTCGGATTTCTGAGGAATTAAAAGCACATCATCAAAAGTCAGACCTGTTTTTTCTATATTCCTTCCCATATCACTCCTCATCCATCCAGATTAAAATCCTGCCGCAGCTATCGCAGGTGATCAGGGCGTCCCCTTTCTTTATCTCCTGAATTCTCTGCGGGGGTAGAGATTTATAACAGCCGCTACAGGCTCTTTTCTTCACCGGCACAACCGCCAACCCGCCTTTGACCTTCTTTACCCGCTCGTAGGTCGATAATATGTATTTGTTCATTCTCACCGAGATGTTCTTCCTCTCATCCTCTTTTTGCTTGATTTTGGTCCCGATGGAATCCAGCTCTTTCTGCAAGCTGTGTAACTGAGCCTGATTACTCTTCTCCACCTCCGCCAATTTTTCCTTGTACTCCTTGATCTTGTCCTGGAGCTCATCTATCTCGGTCAAAGCCTTTAACAGCTCCTCCTCCGTATTTGAAATCTTCAGCTTGCGACTGGATATCTCCGTGACCAGGGCATCGTACTCGCGGTTGGTCTTGATGTCCCGCATCTGCTTCTGAAGTTTTTCCAACTCCGCATTGGTCTGCTCCAGATCCAGTTCCAGATTTTTACGCTGCAGGGTCTGCTGGGTCAGCCTCTCCTCTGACTCCTTCAGAGCGTTGGAAGTATTTTCTATCTCCCGTTTCAAATTATTGATCATATCCGGGAGATAATCCTTGGATCTTTCTAGCTCCATTAAATCATAATCGATCTCCTGCAATCTTAATAAAACCTCCAGTTCCTTTTGCATTCAAAAACTCCTTAAATCAGTTAATGGAAAACAAAAAAGTGCACTTTTCATCGTGCACTTTTTATTAATACTCGGTCTTAAAACTCCTGAGCAATTAGAGGAAATTTTCTTGCCAAGAAAACCAGACATCCATTCTCCCTTGTCTATGAACCGTGAACTGACTACTGCTGGCAGTTTAAATGGTGGGCAATATCCGATTCGAACGGATGACCTTTCGGATGTGAACCGAACGCTCTAACCAACTGAGCTAATCGCCCATACATTAAAGTGAAGAAGTGATTAGTGATAGAGTGATTAACTAATCACTTTATCACTCGGTCACTTAGCCACTTTCTCCTGGGCCCACCAGGACTTGAACCTGGGACCCACTGATTATGAGTCAGTTGCTCTAACCAACTGAGCTATGGGCCCTAAGTAACACTTGCCAGAAATATATTATCAAAAAACAGCTACCAGTCAAGAAATTTTTTCTATTCTTTTTATAATTTTCTCTCTTTCAAAAAATCCGAGTATTATCTGTATACGTCTAACCTCATTCTCCTTTTTGGAGTTAAAGGTCACTCCCGGATCAAATTCTGCAGCTTAACCGTTAGTTCCTCAGCTTTTTCCTTATCCCCCTTGTTCCAGGCTGTCTTTATCTCTTCCTTCAAGTTCTTCATCTGTACAGACTTCCTGGTAAGCTCAAGCTTTCTCAGATAATCCTCTAACATCAGCTCTGGCTCAGCCTTTCCCAGGTCCAGAGTAGCTATCTCGGTGATTAGGGCTTTGAGTTTTTGATCTTCTACTCTGTCTATCAGTGCCGCAGGCGAAAAGCTTTTCCCTTTCCGGGAATGGCTTAAAATCAACCCGTAAAGTTTCCCGTCTTCCGGGAAATAGAAATCCTCCTGGTTTAATCTGGCCTTAACCCGGCTGATCAGACTGCTGTCTTCAAGCAAAAGCTTCAAAAGCTCTCTTTCCAGCTTATGCAATCCCCCGGGCTTCTGTTCCAGCTTAAGCCTTTGACCGGTTTCTTTCGAGCCCGACCTTTTAAGCACGTTCCAGATAATCTTCTCGCTTATCCTGAAGGACTGGGCAATCTTATTTATAAAGAGGTCCTTCCATAACTGGTTCTTGATGCGACTGGCAGTTTCAGCCAGCTCCTTGATAACCTTTTCCTGCTCGACCATAGGC
Source organism: uncultured Ignavibacteria bacterium (assembly GCA_964511075.1). GTDB lineage: Bacteria > Zixibacteria > MSB-5A5 > MSB-5A5 > RBG-16-43-9 > CAZEDM01. The sequence goes on along the minus strand of CAZEDM010000011.1, from coordinate 35,116 downwards.
AGATTATTGAACTCATCCGGCAGTGACTCCTTTTTGAAATCCACAAAGCTTCTGGCTTCTCTGAGTTTCCGGGCTAATCCCTTGATCCCGGATTTCCTTACGAAGCTGTCCGGGTCCTCTCCTGCAGGAAAGACCACCACCATCACCTCTACGCCTGAATCGAAAAGAAGATCCACGCTTCGAAATACTGCCGATTCTCCAGCCCGGTCCGAATCGAACAGCAGGTAGACCTTCTCGGCGTAACGGGAGATCAACCGTGCTTGATCCTGAGTGAAGGAGGTTCCCAGGGCGGCAACCACGTTCTTAACACCAGCCTGATACAAGCTTATAAGATCGATATAACCCTCCACCAGCGCAGCCGCTTTTTTCTCCCGGATAACGTCCTTGGAAAGATTCAAACCGTAAAGGGTCTTCCCTTTTTGATACACCGGTGACTCCGGGGAGTTGAGATATTTGGGCTCGTCCTTATCATCGATCACCCGGCTGCCGAATCCGATGGTTTTCTGGCTGAGATTAAATATGGGGAAGATTATCCGATTCCTGAAGCGGTCGTAATACCCCTCTTTCTTCTCTCTTTCTATCACTAAACCCGCAGCTAAAAGCGATTCTGGTTTTACTCCTTTTTCCTTGGAGAACCTTATCAACCCCTCCCACTCAGGGGGTGCATACCCGATGGAGAAAAGCTCAATGGTCTCAGGCGAAAAACCTCTGCTTTTTAGATAATCCTTAGCTTTCTTACTGCGGTTTAAAGAAAGCTGAAAATACTCATTGGCTATGCGATTGGCATAAAATATCAAATCCAGAGCTTCTGTTTCTACTCTGTCCAAAGGTCTTTTAGGCAGTGAGATGTTTGCCCTTTTGGCCAGAAGCTTCAAAGCCTCGAAGAAGCTGAACTTCTCGTGTTCCATCAAAAAGGTATAGACATTTCCACCCTTTCCGCAGCCAAAGCAGTAGAAGATCTGCTTCTCCTGGCTGACAGAAAAAGAGGGCTTTTTCTCCGGATGAAAAGGACACAGAGCGGTGTAATTCTTCCCTCTTTTTTTCAGGGGAACGTATTCAGAGATAACCTCGACGATGTCATTGGCTTCCCTGATTTGATTTATCAGCTCATCCGGTATGAAATTTGACATAATATCTCACGGTATTTCGCAACATCGGTTCCCTCTCCTTTTTAAGGAGAGGGTTAGGGAGAGGTTATTTCTTTTTTCTATCTCACATTTTCTCATCTCCGTCGGGCATAAAGCCCGACGCCACGTTTTTAGCAAACCTGAAGGTTTGCCCTACATCTCTCATCTCACGTCTTACATCTCACTTCTTCCCTAATCTTTCAACTTTACAATCGTCACACCCATTCCACCCTCCTCCAGGCTTCCCATTCTGGTCTCCTGAACCCTGTGATGCCCGGTTAGAAATTCACCTAACTTCTTTCTCAGGGCACCGGTCCCTTTGCCGTGTATTAAGACGACCTCGGATAAGCCAGCCAAGTAGGCGTCATCTAAATACTTATCCACCTTATCCATAGCCTCGTCCGCAGTCATTCCTCTTAAATCTATCTCCGGCGAAATCTCTTTAATCGAATGTAATTCGTACCTGGTTGAACTCGCAGGTGTTTTCTTCTCACCTTCTATTTTAGATAACTCGTCCCGATCCACGGTATAGGTAAAATCTCCAATCCTCAATTTTACCTTGCCGGACCTGTCAACCTCAGCTAAAACCTCTCCCTCGATCTCCAGAGAATTGATCCATATTCTGTCTCCAATTTCTATCCTCTCGTCCGCGCGTGTGATTTTCTCATCTGAGCTTTTCAGCTCTTTTTCTAAATCTTTTTTCTTCTCTTCAAGGAAAGTATGAGCCTGTTTTATGCTTTCCTTCTGAGCTTTTGTTTTCTTCAGCTCGGCTATTAGATGCTCTATATCCACCCTGGTTTTCTCCACCAACTCCCTGGATTCCTTGAGAGCCTTAGTCTTGAACTCCTTTTTACTTTCTTCTAACTTTTTTAACCTGTCCTGATAAAGATTCAAAAGCTCCCCTGAGAGTCTTTTCTGTTCCTCAAGCACCTTTCTGTTTTCCCTCACCACTTTTAGATTTTTCTCCAGCTCCTCTATTAAAAGTCCCAGATCCCTTTCCTGGGTGCCTAAAAGCTCAGAGGATCTCTGGATTACATTCTCCGGCATACCCAATTTTTTAGCGATGTCTATCCCGTAGCTCCCTCCCGGATATCCGATATGAAACCTGTAAGTGGGTTTCAGGCTCTCCTTATCAAACTCCAGAGAAGCATTCTCCACCTCTGGATAAAGCTGGGCTAAGGTTTTCAAAACACCCTGATGAGTGGTGATAACGGTTTTGGCATTTTTCTGGAGAAGGTCTAAAATTATTGCCTCTCCTAAAGCTGCCCCCTCCTTTGGGTCTGTGCCTGCCCCCAGCTCGTCCAACAGGACCAGGCTGTACTCGTCAGCATTTGTGAGTGCCCTGATTATCTGGCTTATATGGGAGGAGAAAGTGGATAAGGACATCTCTATGGACTGCTCGTCTCCTATATCTGCAAAGACCTGCTTGAAAAAAGGAACGGTAGAGCCTGGATCTCCTGGGATATGCAGTCCGGATTGAGCCATAAGAGCTAAAATCCCTAAGGTTTTCAAGGCTACTGTTTTCCCTCCGGTATTAGGTCCGGTTATGATGAGAACTCTGAATTTTTTACCTAACTCCAAGGAAAGAGGCACTATCTCCTCCTGGGGAATCGAGGTGGAAAGACATAACATAGGATGCCGGGCATTCTTCAGCTCGAGGAACCCTTCCGCATTGAATTGGGGCTCATTCCCTTTATAATCCAGGGAGAGCAGAGCCTTGGCGTGAACAAAATCCAGCTCTGCGATCACCTCCAGGGAGGTCCTTAACTCCTCCAGGTCTTTTCTTACCAGGGAGGTTATCCCTTTTAGAATTTTCTCTATCTCGTTTTTCTCCTCTATCTCCAGCTCCCTCTGTCTGTTATTCAGCTCCACCACCGGCAAAGGCTCCACAAAAAGAGTGGCTCCGGAACTGGAGCGGTCATGCACGATCCCTTTGCTTTTCTGAAACTCCTCCACCGGAATCGAGACCACGTACCTGCTCTCCCTTAAGGTGATGATCTCATCCTGGGACTCTCTTTTTTTAATCTTCAGAACGTTATGCAACTTGTCCAGGATTTTATCGCGATTGGTGTTCTTCTCCCGCCTGATGGAAAAAAGAGCGGAGGTGGCGTTATCCTTTATCTCGCCCGAGGAATCAATAGCCTTGTTTATAGCAGAGGAAAGCTCATCGAATCTTTTGAGCCTGGAGATCAAGGAATTTATCTGCGGATACTTTCTCTCCTTGCCCTGGATGAATTTCAAGAGGAAACGGCAAAGCTTGAGCATCTCCTCTATTTTCAAAAATTCCCTGGGTTCCAGATACCCTCCGATCATCTCCGCTTTCTTGAAAGCAGGCGAAAGATCGGAAATCGAATATAGAGGAAAACTCTCCTCGAATTGTAATATCTCTTTTAGCTCAGTGGTATCCCTTTGCCATTTTAAGATTAGGTTTTCCTCCGTGACCGGTAAAAGAGAGGCTATTTTATCTCTGCCCAGTTCAGAAAGGCACTTCGATTCTAAAATTTTTTTTATCTTGTCAAATTCCAATACCTTTAAAGTATGCTCATCCAAGGAAGGCTCAAGGGCTAAAGGGTTAAAGGGGTTAGGGGTTAATTACCTCAAGTCAACAAAAACTCTTAAACTTCTAAACTATATAAACTGTGGACAAAGAATTATTTACCTGTCTCCGAAGTATTCCTCCAGATCCTGGGCAATTATCTCAGCCCGGTTAGTTCTCTCAGGCGGTGTCCTTCCCAAAGCCTCCCAGGGGCTTTTCACACCCTCAGGCGACTCCTGTTTCAAGGCGATCTTTAACTTTGACACAAAGGAGTCGTTCCCCGGATGCAGAAACACTGATTCCTGATATATCAGTGGAACCGAGCCCCGGATCAAAGGTCCCAGAAAAGAGGTGTCTATCTTGTTGGTCAAACTAAGGGGTAAAGGGGGAAAGATCAAAAGGATTAGGAAAAAACCCAAGACCATCCATCCCTGAAATATGCCGAAAATAGCTCCGCCGAACTTGTCGATCTTTCCCAGGGGGTTTAAAGAAGCCACCTTATAGAATAAAAAGCCTATAAACTTGACTACAAGATAAATTATGGCAAAGAGAAATATCAGGGTGAAAAAGGAGACCACCACTGGAGACACCCTCATATTGGATAAAACCCTAAGAGTAATGACATCTACGTAATTTACCGAGACGATGACACCCAGAAAAAGACCGATTGTCCCCATAATCCCGGAGAACAGCCCCCGCTTCGAGCCGATGAAGACCGCTACCAGAAGCAGGGCGATTAAAACATAATCGATCCAGTTCATAAATCCCTCCCTTCACATTAAATTTTTATCGACCCAAGGTCATAACCACGAATAAAAATAAATCGATAGACCCATATTGACCTCAACCTGGGCTCCAATTCTTCTATAATTTAACTCCCCGCTGGAGCTTCGCAAGTCCTTTTTAAATCAAAAAAAACGCCACTCTTCTGATTTGAAAAGTGACGCCTAAAAATGAGTATTCAAAACAGCTTTTCATTCCTGACTGGTCTTTAGCTTGGAGGCAACCAGGAGGTTAACTGTCTTGCCATCAGCCCTTCCCTTGACCTTGGGCATCAGGGTTTTCATTACCTTTCCGATATCCTTCTCGCCTTCTGCTCCGACCTCCGCGATGGACTCCTCGATCAGTTTCTCTATTTCCACCTGACTGAGCTGGGGCGGCATATAACCCAGGATCAGACTCAGCTCTTCCTCTTCCTTTTTTACCAGATCTTCTCTGCCGCCCTTTCTGAACTGTTCTATGGAGTCCCGGTGCCTTTTGACTGAAGAGGAAAGAACTTCCGTTACTTCCTCCTCTGACAGTTCTTCGCCTTTATCTATCTCCTTATAGCGTATCTCAGATTTAAGAAGTCGGGTGATATTCAGTTTCAGCTTATCACCCGACTTCAGTGCTGTTCTCATGTCCTGATCGATCTTCTGCTTGAGGTCCATTAAATCTGTTCCTCGTAAAATCTGCGCCGGCTTTTACGCCTGGCCGCTGCCATTTTTCTTTTCCGTTTCTCGGATGGCTTCTCGAAATGCTGATGCTTTCTAACGTCTGCTAAGATGCCAGATCTTTCGCAGGATTTAGTAAAGCGTCTCAAGGCCTTCTCGAAACTCTCATCATCCCGAATTCTGACCACGGTCATTTCATCTCTAACCCCCTTTCACGCCTTCTATTCGTTAAATTTTGATTTTTCATAACTTCCTCTTTAAACTAATATTATATATCAAAAATACTATTTTTGTCAAGAAAAAATTTGGCCTTATTTTATTTTTTTAAGCCATTATGTATAAGTCGCTTAGTAAGATGAACTTAAAGGAGAGGATTAGGAGGCTCGTTTATTTTCCTAATTTCTTGACGAGCTAAACGCTTAAAAAATCATAGAAATCATCATAAGAATGCAGGCAGCTATATATTATATTTCAAAATATGATATTGACGGCTTTTCCAGGTAAACCAATCTACTAATCCCTTGTCTCTTAAAAGCTTAAGGAGTGGCTGATAGATATTTTATGAGGAAATCATCCTAAATCCTCTAATTCGTACAACACTAAAGAGGATAACACAATCCCGGCGGTTTCTGCTCTTAACCTCCTGGGTCCTAAGGAGACTGGAACTACCCCGATTTTTAAAGCCTGTTCTAGCTCTTTAGGGGTAAATCCGCTCTCAGGACCCACCAGAAGCAAGACCTTTTTCACTTTCTCTTTAGCTTCCTGCATCTCTTTTATCTGTCTGAGGGGAACTGACTTCTTTGTCTGACAGGCAATCAGGGCTAAATCATAATCCTTGATTCTGGATAAAAGCTCTTCAAATAAAAGCGGTTTTTGTATCTCCAGAAGAACAGAGCGCAGAGATTGCTTCATTCCGCTTATAGCAATTCTCCTCCACCTGCTTAAGCGGCTGAATTCCTTTCTCTCCTTTTCCAATTTCACAGCGCTTCGCTCGGTTATCAGGGGGATAACAGATGAGACCCCGATCTCCGTGATCTTCTCGATTAGAAAATCCATCCTCACCCCTTTGATCAGAGCCTGGGTTAAGGTAAGATGGGCTAAAGGCTCATTCTCTTTTCTTACTCTGGAGAGGATCTCTCCCTGCACCCAATCCTTACCCACTGCAGTAATCCTAACCTGATATTTTGACCCCTCTCCATCCACCACCTCGATAATCTCTCCTGTATCTTTCCTCAAAACCAGGGATATATGCTTTGCCTCATCCCCTTCGATCTTAAGAAAATCTTTGCCTATATTTTTGGGTTCAACGTAGAAATAGGTAATCATTTTTTTACCTTCTGAGCTACAAAACAGACCCAGTCTTTTTCTGATGAAACCTGCTTTAGACAGAGTCTCTTTCTCGATAGAAACTCCTCCATATTTTTCCTCTCTTTTTTCTGGATCCCGGATAAAATGAAAAGACCGTCCTTCTTCAGGGCTGAGCTCATTTTATCAAACAGCTTGATTACCTCAGCCCTGGTCAGGTTTGCCACAACTATATCGAAACAGCCTCCCGGTATTTTTTCATCCAGCGTTCCTCTTCTCAGATCTACAATTCTCCGGACTTTGTTTTTAGCGATATTCTCTCTGGCATTAGCTATAGCGCCTGAATCGATATCCAGAGCCAATACCCTGGAAGCCCCTAATTTCGCTGATGCAATTGCCAGGATTCCACTGCCCGTGCCCAGGTCCATGATTTTATCTTTTGGACTAATATATTTATCCAATGCTTTTAAGCAAAGCCTTGTGGTTGAATGTTCACCCGTTCCGAAAGCCATCTTGGGCTCAAGTTCGATTACGGTTTTTTGCAGGAATCTTTTTTTGACCCAGCTGGGCTTTATCACCATGTCATCCGTCACCATAATAGGTTTGAAGGCCTCTCTCCATTTTTTTGACCAGTTCTCTTCTTTTATCCGGTTTAATTCCAGCCCGACCTTTATATGACTTCTATTAATTTTATTGAGCGAATCAGCATACCGGCTGATTTTTTTGACTAAGGCATTCACTCTTGACCTTTCCTTAAGATAACCCTTCAGGACAACTTTTCCCTTTGCCTCATCTTCTATAATATAACCCTTACATCCGTTCTCCACCAAAAAATTTCCAAACAAATCCAAAAAAGGGCCAGGAAGGATCAATTTGAGTTCTATGAAATATTCACTCATCTAATATCTCCCCTAGCAGATATCTTCCCTCCCTTTTGACAATCTCTGCCCGCAGGATTTTATTCTTCAAATCCTCGTTGCCAGTTACAAGCACCCGCAGGTAATTACCTGTCAATCCGACCAGTTTGCCCGTGTTTTTATCTCTGCTGCTTTCCACCAGAATCCCCATTTGCCTTCCCACATAAGAATCAAGATGCTTTTCCCACTTCTCTTTACCGACCTGATGAAGAAGTTTACTTCTCAGCTTGATAGTTTGAGGAGTTACCTTATCCGGCATCCGGGAGGCTAAGGTACCTCTTCTGTCCGAATAGCTGAACACGTGCAGGTAGGCTAAAGGCGAGGAGCGGATAAGCTCGCAGGTTTCTTCGAAATCTTTCTCTTTCTCTCCGGGAAAACCTACCATCACATCCGCACCCAGGGTGACATCCCCTATCTCTCTCTGGATCTTTCTTGTCAGAGTGCGGTATTCTGCCGCCGTATAATTTCTTTTCATCCTCTGCAGTATCTCGTCACTCCCTGACTGCAAAGGGATATGCAGGTGACGACAGAGCCTTTTCTCTTCAGACGAAAGCCTTATTATCTCCTCACCTAATTCTTTTGGCTCAACAGAGCTCAATCTGACCCTTTCAATCTCCGTCTCAGACAATATCTTCTTCAACAGCCCTGCAAGGCTAAACTTGTTTTGAGAATATTTACCGATATGTACTCCTGTCAGAACTATTTCCTTGAACCCTTTATCTCTTAACCCCCTTATCTCCTGGATAATCTCACCTGCATCTCTTGACCACTCCCTGCCTCTGGCCTCAGGGACAATGCAATAGGCACAGCTTTGATCGCAACCATCTTGGATTTTCACCAGCGCGCGGGTATGCTTGAACCTGCTGAAAACTCCTTTTTTCTCTACCTCTGGTTTTACCTTCTCGTTGTATAACTTTTCTAATATGATCTCTCCAATCTTTTTTTTGTCCTGATTTCCCAAAAGCAAGCAAACTCCTGGTAGGTTTTTAAGAAGCTCAGGTTCAATCTCTGAATAACAGCCCGCTACCACTATTTTTGAACAGGGGGATTTTCTTGACGCTCGATAGATTGCCTGCCTGGATGAATAATCGCTCTGGGCGGTAACTGTACAGGTGTTGATTATATACAAGTCCGCCTGAGCGGAAAAATCCACCCTCTTGAACCCGGCGTTCTCCAGGCTTTCCCCCATCCATTCGGTCTCGTACTGGTTGAGCTTACATCCAACTGTGAACAAAGCCACTTTTCTCCGGTTCATAATGCCTCAAAATTAAATGACTGTCAAAGTCTTTGTTATACATACAAATCTGTAAATTAAAATAAGAGCTGAGCAGCTTACAATCAAGAAGGTTTTTCTTGCCTTAACCTAAGCAGCTACAAGACAACTACTTAATTAATCCCCCTGTTGTGAATAGTTTTCATAAAGAATTTCTTCTCAAAGTCGATAATACTAAAAGAAATAGCGAAGACTTAAACAGAATAACTTTCATCCATAAAAGAGATGGAGAATCTATGGTAGGATTACGAGAACTATTGGAAGGAATGGTTAAAAAGAACGCCTCCGACCTACACCTGACAGTGGGAACCCCTCCGCAGATTCGTCTGGATGGTAAACTGGTGAAAACCAGTTACGACCCGCTGACACCGGAGGACACCAAAAAGCTTGCCTATTCAATAATGAGCGAGAAGCAACGCCAGAAATTCGAGGAAAAAAGCGAGCTGGACCTCTCCTTTGGAATAGAGAACCTGAGCCGATTCAGATGCAACGTGTTTATGCAGCGGGGAAACGTGGCAGTAGCCTTGAGGATGATCCCCCATCGCATACCGAGCTTTGAGGAGCTGGGGCTGCCCAAGGTAGTTACCGGCTTTGCTGATATGCCCCGGGGTTTAGTGTTGGTTACAGGACCGACGGGAATGGGTAAATCAACTACCCTGGCTGCCCTGATCGATAAAATAAACAAAGAAAGACATTGTCACATAATTACCATCGAGGATCCCATAGAATATCTGCATCGTCATAACTGTGCTCTGATAAATCAAAGGGAGGTTTATTCAGACACCCAGTCTTTTGCCTCCGCTTTGAAATATGCCTTAAGAGAGGATCCGGACGTAGTGCTGATTGGTGAGATGAGAGATCTGGAAACCATGGAAGCAGCTTTGAACATCTCTGAGACCGGACATCTGGCTTTTGCCACCTTACATACCAACTCCTGCGTAGAATCGATAAACCGTATAATCGACGTCTTCCCGGTCAATCAACAGGAACAGGTAAGGGTAACTGTCTCCTTTGTCTTACAGGCAGTGGTCACCCAGCAATTGATTCCGAAGATAGGTGGCGGCAGGGCCCTGGCTTTGGAGATAATGATCTGCACCCCGGCTATACGTGCCCTGATCCGCGATGACAAAATCCACCAGATCTATTCGATGATGCAGGCCGGTCAGAAATTTGGGATGAAGACCATGAACCAATCCTTAGCAGAGCTTTATCTTACTCACAAGATAACCATTGGAGATGCAATGGGAAGAAGCTCCAATCCGCAGGAGCTGAACGAGATCTTATCCAAGAAGCAGGAGATCTCCAACTTCGCTTGATTTTTACTGATTTAAAAGGAGGATTAAATTGCCTATATTTGAATACAAAGGGAAAACGTTAGCGGGCACGACTATCTCCGGAGAACTAAAGGCCAAGGATCGAAATGATCTGGAGAAGCTTCTGCGCGGCAACAAGATCCTGGTGACCTCGGTGATAAGAAAGCCCTCCAGTATCAAACTCAGCTTTGGCAGTAAAAGAGTTAAGAAGGTCCAGATCTCCAGGTTCACCCGCCAGTTCGCCACAATGATCGGCGCTGGACTCCCTATGGTTCAATGTCTGGAGATATTAGCTCAACAGAGCGACTCAGCGGAGCTGAGGAAAGTAGTCGGACAGGTCAAGGAGAGCGTCCAATCGGGCACAACCCTGGCCGAGGCCTTATCCAGGCACAAGAAGATCTTCGACGACCTCTACGTGAATATGGTGGATGCAGGTGAGATCGGAGGAGCTTTGGACTCCATCCTTCTGAGATTAGCTGCCTATCGTGAAAAAGCTGATGCGCTCAGACGTAAAGTGAGAGGTGCATTGATTTATCCCTCGGTGATTTTCATCGTAGCCATTTTCGTGACCTTTGTTATGCTCACATTCATCGTCCCGGTTTTCGCCAGGATGTTTGCCGGAGTCGGTGCAGAACTGCCTGGGCCCACCAAATTTGTTTTGGGCCTAAGTAGTTTCCTGAGAAGTAACCTGATAACCGGTCTGATCTTCCTGATCCTGTCAGCTATAGGTCTGAGGTTCTACTTTCGCACTGAACAGGGGCACCTACTCATGGATAAACTGCTTTTGAAGTTTCCCCTAATTGGCGACCTCTTAAGGAAAAGTGCTATCTCCAGATTTACCCGTACCCTGGGAACCCTGATCTCCTCTGGAGTATCCATCCTGGACGCTCTGGAGATCACAGCCAAGACCGCGGGTAATAAGGTCATTCAGAACGCTATCAAGAGATCGGTTCTCTCCATCGCCGAGGGTGAAACTATAACTCAGCCTCTAAAGGAAACCGGGGTATTTCCCCCTATGGTTACCCAGATGATCTCGGTGGGAGAGAAAACCGGTGGCCTGGATGATATGTTAAACAAGATTGCGGACTTCTATGAGGAGGAAGTGGATGCAGCCGTCTCAGCCCTAACCTCCATCATAGAGCCGGTGGTAATAGTCTTTATGGGTGTTATAGTTGGAGGCATTCTTATATCTATGTATCTGCCTATGTTCGATATCATAGGCAAGATCGGATAACAGGACAAACATTTTTCAGATAATCTATAACTACCCCGGTCATGCCCGGGGTTTTTTAATCCAAGATGCCTTTACGAAAAAGAGCCAAGCAGCCTGTTAAGTTAACTCTGCCTTTTTTATTCCGTCTGGTCATCTACCTCTTTCTCTTTCTGGTAGTGGTCTTATACTTCAAACTCTCTAAAGAACTTTCCATCCCTTTCTTTGGCTATAGTCTCGCTACTCTGGCTTTATTGGTTTCGCTCCTCCTCAAGGAACGTTTTAACTCGGAACTTCTGTTTAAGATGGTAATCCCCTTTCAACTGACCTTGGAGATATTAGTTGAAACTGGAATAATGGCTGCAAGCGGCAGGGCGGAAAGTCCCTTTGCCATCTTCTTCTTCCTGACCATCGTATCTGCCAGTTTGCTTTACAATTTAGCCGGCGCATTGATAATAGCCACCTTAGCCAGTCTGGGGTATTCCTCTACCATCATCTGGGGTAATCTCTTTGCCTTTGAAAATCTCTTTTCGGTGAACTGGTTGAAGAATATCTATCTCTTGGAGGATCAGGATTTTTACCGGATATTCCTCTACCTCTGCTCTTTTTACCTGATAGCTTTCCTGAGCGGATATTTGGCTGAGCGATTAAAAACCAAAGGGCGGGAGCTCTTCCTCGCCTCCCTGGAACTGGATAGGATCAGAATGGACACCGATGACATCCTGCAGCATATGCACAGTGGCCTTATAACCATCGATACTCTGGGCAGGATCATATACTATAACAAAACCGCTGAGGAGATCTTAGGATATTCAGCCAGGGAACTGAAAGGCAAGAGCTTTGCCCAGATCTTCCAAAAAAACATGCCCGGGTTGTGCGAGAAGCTGGAACAGGCTTTAAGCTCTGAACAGACGGATTCCCGCAGTGAGCTATATATCCAGAATTGCCTGGGGAAAAAACTACCTTTGGGAATAAGCACCTCTATCCTCAAGGGAAAGAACAGCAGAAAAAGGGGAGTGATTGCCGTTTTTCAGGACTTGAGCGAAGCCAAGAAGATCGAGGAGAAAATGCGTTTGCAGGACCGGCTGGCCGCAGTGGGCGAGCTTTCCGCCGGGATAGCTCACGAGATAAGAAACCCGCTTGCCTCCATATCCGGCTCGGTGGAGGTCCTGAAAAGCGAGCTTACCCTGGAGGAGGAGAATCAAAAGCTTCTGGACCTTATTATCAAGGAGAGCAACCGTCTGAATATAATCCTGAAGGAATTCCTGCGATACGCCAAATTAGGAGAAACTTCCCTGGGCAAGGTGGAATTGAAAAGGATCGTGGATGAGGTCATCGAGATCGTAAGGAAACACCCTTCCTATCAGGAAAGGATAAACATAAGAAAAAGGCTGGACGAATCTCCCATCAATATATTAGCGGAGGAGACCCAGCTCAGCCAGCTGCTTCTGAATCTTCTGGTCAATGCCCTGGAGGCTATGGAGGAAAAAGGAAATGAGCTTCTGATCACCACGTTGCCTTCTGACCTTGAAAAGATTTCAGATTACAAAAAGGAAGGTCTTGCCGAGGACCTCTATGTCCACCTGGCTATAATCGACCAGGGTAAAGGAATGACCGAGGAGCAAATGGAAAAAGCGTTTCTCCCCTTTTATTCTAACAAGAAGAACGGAACAGGCCTGGGCCTGGCTATCGTGCAGAGGATAATCAATAATCTGAACGGCAAGATAGAATGCAGGAGCAAATTGGAGCAGGGGACTGCCTTCATACTATATCTGCAAAGGTATCACGGGGTAAAAAAACAGGTGTGCCAGATGGTGTAGAGAAAAAGTATCCCGCACAAATCTAGTACCTACAGTTTCTCGAATCTTTTATTCTGATAAACATATATATCTTTTGAGCTGTCTTTCAAATCCCGCAGCTCCCCGGTACCGAGCTGTCCTAAATCATTGACTTTCACTCCGACCTGAGGATGAAAAAGACTAATCGCCTCTTCAAAGCCGGTATGAAAAGTATAGGCTCCATTCATCCTGGGGGGGAGATTGGCAAAATAAACTTCCGAACCTGCAGGGAAAGAGGAGACTATCTGTCCGCTCTGATTTATGACCTCCCTGCAGACCGTCCCCGCTTTCCTCCACCAGCTGCTCCGCTCATAAATTGTTAATCCATTAAATACCAGTATAGAGATCAGCAAAAGATTTGCGAGTTTAACCTTCTTTAATCTATCTGAGAGAGAAAGGAGCAGGCTTGCCAGGACTAAGGAAAATCCCAATAAGGGAAAATAAAGAAAGCGCTGTCCATTTCCGTTAACCAGAAGGTAGGGCAGAATTCCCAGAAGGACAAAGACCAGCCCTAGTTTGAAGCCCCGTATTTTCTTTCTCCAGAGAAAGAGAATTAGCCAGAGGAAAACCATACCTATGATCAATAAGACCAGTATTACCCAGGAATTATTCAGCCTGAGTTGAATTATGCTATTAAGATATGAGTGCACTTGAAAACCTACCAGGTCAAAGAAAAGCCTGACCGGGAAAAGAAAGCTTATTCCGAAATAGGCAATATTTTTAATTATAACCACTGGATTATAAGTCAGGAATTTGGACATGATCCCTGCTGGAACAGTGAGATATCTTACCAGCGAATAGAGAAAGGTTAAGATCATAAAGGGCAGGGAAAGTATCAGAGCCTTCTTGACCTTTAAGGGATAACTTTCCCCTGACTTGAGGAGGATCAGTAAAAAAACCGCGAGGAAGACAGTCGTTCCGTCCTCCTTCGAAAGCAGAGCCAAACAACCCAGAAGAATTGAAAGAAAGTAAAATAAGTTCTTTTTATCTATCAGATATTTCCACAAAGACCAGATAGAACAAAGATAAAAGAAGGTAACCACTGGGCTGGAAAGGGCTGAGACCCAGAGAAGGGCTTCCTCCTGGGCAAAATGGGAGACAAAAATCAGGGAGGAGAAAAGCGAAAGTTTACTATCGGAGGTGAATCTCAGCAGGAGGGTATAGAAAATACAGGCGTTTAACAGATGAAAAACCAGGCTAACTAAATGATAACCAAAGGGAGTCAGACCGAACAAAGCATAAATCAGCTGAAAGAGGAGATGAACCAGAGGTCTGAACTTTATGACCTGGTTATAGTTAAACAAGAAATGGGTGACCGTTCCTAAACTTAAGTTTTGTGAATTTTTAAGCCAGACGAAATCATCCGAATTGAAAAAGGAAAAAAGCCCTGGCAGGAAAACCAGGGTGCCTACTACTATTATAAGCAAACATTGCAGATATTTACTGGATTTCTCCATAGTTAACCGCGAGGAAGGGGTTGCTCCTCTCTGTTTATTCTTTGACAGTTTAATATATGCGGGTCTTCAGATCTCCGCTACATATTTTTAAAAATACTTGACTTTTTTAGTTTGAATTATATAATAATTATTTCTAAGCTTATGCAGGCAACCAACATCATAATGGAGAAGAAAGACAAGTTCTACTCAACTCTTAGACAGGCAGGGATTTATACCGCAATCCCTTTTCTTTTGGCTTTAGGACCGATAATCGGATATTTCATCGGAGATTTTTTGGATAAAAGACTTCATACTGAGCCCTACCTGATGATAGTATTTCTCATTTTTGGCTTTGTAGCCTCGGGCAAAGAGGTCTATAACCTGGTCAAAGTAGCCATGAGAGATATGGAGAAAGAAGAGAAAGGTAACAGTCCTTAGATATAGAGCAAATGGGTATAGAATTCATATACAGGATAATTCGAACCTCTCTGATAGTTGCGGTCTTATCTTTTCTGTTTATAAGTGTATATTATAGTTTCCCTTTTGGGCTGGGCTTGCTGTTGGGAACCGTCTGGGGATGCCTTAATTTTTTCTTCATCACCCAGCTGATAATTGAAGCCATCAGCCTGAAGAAGCCGAATAAAGTAAAGATTATCCTTATCCTTCTGGTCAAATTCCCTTTGCTTTATTTTGCTGGATATGCTCTTCTCCGGCTCGGATATTTTCCCGTTGAGAGTCTGGTCATTGGATTCACCCTGATATTTACAGTTACCTTTTTAAAGGCTTTGGGCCGATTGATTTTTTCCTCAATCGCAAAAGGAGCAGAATCAGCTTCAAATCTGAATTCAGGTGATAACCAGATTAAAACTAATTAAGCATGCTACGATATCTAAATACGCTCCTGCTGTCAATCGAGACCGCAGGAGAACATGCCAGTAAAGAGGTAGCTCAGGAAGGTGCACCAGAGCTACCCAATTTCATAACCCTGCTCTACGCTAAATACGGCAAAGCGGCTTTAGTTCATTTTCTACATGTCTGGGAGAATGTGGTTTTCTCCTTGATAATCATTCTGATCCTGGGACTTTTAGCTTATTTTTCCTCCAGAAGAAGGACTCTTCTGCCAGGCAAATTGCAGAATTTTATGGAAATGGTGGTGGAGAGCCTGGATGATTTCTTCTGCGGAATTTTAGGACCAAGAGGCAGAAGATTCACCCCTTTCCTGGGCACCCTGTTCATTTATATCCTTTGCATGAACTTCTTGGGTTTGGTCCCTGGGATGAAGTCACCCTCTTCTTCCCTCAACACCACGGCTGCCTTGGCTATCTGTGTGTTCTTATATGTTCAATTCACCGGAATTAAAAGCTTGGGAGTTATAGGTTATCTTGATCATTTAGCGGGAAATCCCAGGGATGTTATCACCTGGGTATTGGTTCCCATAAACCTGCCCATTCATATCGTGGGAGAGCTGGCAAAACCCTTGAGCCTTTCCTTGCGACTTTTCGGGAACATCACCGGCGAGGATATACTCATAGCGGTTTTCGTGGGGCTGGGTGTTCTGGCTTTTAGCTTTTCGCATCTGCCTGTAGGTATACCTCTGCAGATACCGTTTATCTTCTTAGCTTTGCTTACCGGGACCATACAGGCGCTGGTTTTTACCCTGCTCTCCACCATATACTTTTTACTGATGCTACCTCATGATGAGGAAAAACATTAACTATAAAACTTAAACTCTCTTTTAAAAGAGGAGGAACTATGACTTATCAAACTGCCTTAGCTTTAGCCTTACCTTTCGGGTTAGCTATAGCTGCCTTCGGCTCAGCCCTTGGCCTGGGAAGGGCTGTCTCCGCGGCACTGGAGGCAATGGGAAGACAGCCCGAAGCTGCAGGTAAGATCCAGGTGGGAATGATCATCGGCTGTGCTCTTCTGGAGGCCCTGACCATTTATGCACTGGTGGCGGTATTTATCCTGTCTGGGAAAATAGCTTGAACAGCAGCTGAGAATTTTTAAACAGATTACCTTTTATAAGAGGTAGATAAATGAATTTAGAACTTGGGCAGGTCATCACCCAGATAATCGGCTTTCTTATAGCTTTATTCATCCTCAAGAAATTTGCCTGGAAACCGCTTTTGGGAATATTGGAGGAGCGCCGCTTCAAGATAAAATCTGAATTCGACAAGTTGGATGATGAGAGGAAGGGTTTGAACAAACTGACTTCTGAATATGAGGATAAGCTCAAAGATATCGAGGCATTGGCTCGACAGAAGATCCTGGAGGCAGCTAAGGAGGGCCAGGAGATGGCAAACCAGATCAAGGAGAATGCCCGGAAAGAAGGCCTGGAGATTATGAACCGTTCGAAGGAGGAGATCCAGAGGGAAGTGGAGAAGGCCAAGGTCCAGTTAAAAAACGATATGGTCAATCTGAGCCTGCAGGCTGCACGGAAGATCATCCAGGAGAAGTTTGACCAGGAGAAGGACAGGAAGCTCATCCGGGATTTCATTGAGGAATTGGAGAAAATAGAATGACCGACCAGATGGTTGGCAAAAGATATGCCCTTGCCCTTTTCAGCGCAGCAGAGTCCGCTGATTTGACCGACCAGGTTCAGGAGAATCTCATTCTCCTGTCCGGGCTCTGGGGGAAGAACGAGGAGCTGAGAGCATTTCTTGAGGCTCCTCAGATAGCCAAGGAGGAGAAGACCAAAATGCTTCAGCAAACCCTCAGGGACAAAATCTCTGAGCTTCTCCTGCAATTTCTTCTCTTCCTTCTGGAAAAGGACCGTTTTCAGCAGATCTCCGAAATAGCCGTACATTATGAGAAACTACTAAAGGAAAAACTGGGAATCGTCGAGGCCAGGGTAACTACAGCCTCACCTATAGAGGATGAGCTTGCCTTACCCCTGAAGGAAAAACTGCAGAAAATAACCGGTAAAAATGTCGAGCTAGTCTTCCAGACCGACCCCAGCCTGATCGGCGGTATAAGGGTGATAATAGGCAACCAGATAATTGAAAACAGCATCAGCTCGGAGCTGTGTAAACTGAGAGAAGACCTTTTAAGCCTGAAAGTTTAAAATCGTAAGGAGTAGCTATGCCTTTGAGACCAGAAGAGGTCAGCCAGATAATACAGAAAGAGATAGAGAAGTATAAGACCAAGCTGGAGATGGAAAGCGTGGGGGTCGTCCTACAGGTGGGAGACGGAATAGCACGCATCTGGGGGCTGGAGGATGCCATGATGAGCGAGCTTATCCAGTTCCCCAATGATATAATCGGGGTGATCTTAAATTTAGAGGAGGACAATGTCGGTGCTGCCATCTTCGGATCGGATCAGAGTATAAAAGAAGGCGACATCGTCAAAAGAACCGGCAGGATCGCCTCAGTTCCTGTGGGCGAAGCTTTAATCGGCAGGGTGGTCAATGCCCTGGGCCAGCCCCTGGATGGTAAGGGACCGGTAGTCACTGAGAAATTCAGGCCCATAGAGGGAAAAGCTCCCAATGTGGTGCAGAGACAGCCGGTAAAGGAACCCGTTCAGACCGGACTTAAGGCTATCGATTCTATGATCCCGATTGGCCGAGGCCAGAGAGAGTTAATTATCGGCGATCGTCAGACCGGAAAAACCGCCTTAGCCATAGATACCATAATAAACCAGAAGGACTCTGACATCCATTGCATTTATGTGGCAATAGGACAGAAAGCCTCAACCATCGCCCAGGTGGTAAAGATATTCGAGGATTACAAGGCTATGGAGTACACCACGGTGGTGGCAGCTCCTGCCACGGACCCGGCTCCCTTACAGTACATCGCCCCCTATGCCGGCTGCGCTATGGGCGAAGAATTTTTATATAATAAAAAACACGTGGTGGTGGTCTATGATGATCTATCCAAGCATGCCCAGGCTTACAGACAGCTTTCACTGCTTCTAAGAAGACCGCCCGGCCGGGAAGCATATCCGGGGGATATATTCTACCTGCACTCCAGGCTTCTGGAAAGGGCTGCTAAACTAAGGGATGATTTAGGAGGAGGCTCGTTGACTGCCCTGCCTGTAATCGAGACCCAGGCCGGGGATGTCTCGGCCTATATCCCCACCAACGTTATCTCCATCACAGATGGACAAATTTACCTGGAGGCTGATCTCTTCTACGCCGGGGTCAGGCCAGCGATAAATGTGGGTATCTCCGTATCCCGTGTGGGTGGAAAAGCCCAGGCTAAGGCAATGAGAAAAGTAGCCGGCAGGCTCAGACTGGATTTAGCTCAATACCGTGAGTTAGCCTCTTTTGCCCAGTTCGGCTCGGAACTGGATGAAGCCACCAGGGCGCAGCTAATTCGGGGGGAGAAGACAGTAGAGATCCTTAAACAGCTGCAGTTCCAGCCCATGCCCCTGGAAAAGCAGGTGATGATCATATATGTAGCCACCCATGGTTACTTAGACGATCTGAACCTGGACCAGGTAAAACTCTTTGAGATCGAATTTCATAAATTTATGGAATCTCAATATCCGGATGTAGGACATTCTATATCACAGACCAAAGAGCTAAATGAGGCTACTGAGAACAAGCTAAATGAAGCCATCAGGAAATTCAAACAGGAGTTTTTGTCTAAGAATCAATCTTAGTTGCTCGATTCATTGGATTTTAGTTCCCTCTCCCCTCGTGGGAGAGGGATAGGAGAGGAGGAATTAAAAAAATCTCACCCTCCCTTTATCCCTCCCATCAAGGGAGAGAAAGAAGAGTTGGAGAGTTAACCTTAAGGTTTACCAAAAAGGAAAAGCTGAAGTTTTAAGGCCTTGAGGTTTTACACTCTTGAATTGTTCGATTTATAGAATTTAAATATGGAATCTTTGAAGATTTTAAGGCGCAGGATCAGGACGGTTTCAAGCACCATGCAGCTTACCAAGGCTATGGAGTTGGTTTCTGCCGCCAAGCTGCGTAAAGCACAGACGAAGCTGGTTTCCTCCAGACCATATGCGGACAAAATGCAGACCATACTGGAGAACCTGTCCACTGCCTCTACTATGTTATCTCACCCTCTATTCGAGAAAAGAGATGTCAAATCCAAAGGTTTAGTTGTTGTAACCTCGGACAGAGGACTCTGCGGCTCCTATAATGTCAACATATTCAGAAAAGCTGAGGAGTTCTTAAATCAGGAACCCAAAGACAAAATCAAGTTAATCCTGATAGGCAAAAAGGGATTTTTCTTCTACAGGAAAAAAAACTGGGAGATAAAAGAGAAGTATCTGGACCTGGGGGGCAAATTAGAGCTTTCGAAGGTTAAGGAGATCAGCTCTAATCTGGTCGATCTCTTCTTATCCGGAGAGCTGGACGAGATATACTTTCTTTACACCCGATTCATCTCCACCACCTCCTACCGGACAACCCTGGAGAAATTTCTGAACATTGAAAAACCGGAAGATACAAAAGGTGGCTATCTGGAGTACCTGTTTGAACCTACCCCGGAGAAGCTCTTTGAGGACCTCCTGCCCAGGTACTGCATTAACCGCGTGCAGATGGCTTTGTCTGAGGCTTTTGCCTCAGAACACGGCTCGCGTATGATCGCCATGGGAGCAGCCACCATAAACGCGGAGGAGATGATCAACCAGCTGACACTTTTGAGAAACAAAGCCCGTCAAACAGCCATAACCAAGGAGATGGTGGAGATCGCCAGTGGAGTGGAGGCGTTGAAATAGAGAGGTTTTGGTGAAATTTTGTTGGAAATTCTGGAGTGCAAACTTTTAGGTTTGCTAAACAGCAGTAAAGCTAAAGTCTCAAGACCTTGATGGCTTTACACTCCAGTAAAGCAAATTTTTAAGATAAGGAGTAAAAGGGAAGATGAGCGTTGGTATAATCAAACAGATAATCGGACCTACGGTGGACATCCAGTTCCCCTCAGATAAGCTGCCCAATATCTTGAACGCCTTAAGAATAGTGGATGAAAAAAGGAACATCGACCTGACGGTCGAGGTGTCGATGCATATCGGTGATGACCTGGTTCGCTGTATCGCCTTAGCCTCAACTGATGGCCTGGTTCGGGGGATGCAGGCAGTTGACACCGGGGGACCTATATCCGTGCCTGTAGGTGAGAGAACCCTGGGCCGAATCTTCAACCTCCTGGGAAAACCGATTGACGAATTAGGTCCGCTGCAGGATGAGGGTAAAAGATATCCCATACACAAGGACCCACCTTCTTTTGAGGAGCTGGATACCAGGGTAGCTGTTTTTGAGACCGGCATAAAGGTGATCGACCTTCTGGAGCCTTATGCCAGGGGAGGAAAGGTGGGGCTATTTGGCGGGGCAGGTGTAGGAAAAACGGTGATCGTGATGGAGCTTATTCGAAATATAGCCAAGGAGCATGGAGGATATTCAGTCTTCTGCGGGGTGGGGGAGAGAACCAGGGAAGGAAACGACCTGTGGCTGGAGATGAAGGAATCGGGCGTGATCTCCAAGACGGTTTTGGTCTTTGGCCAGATGAATGAGCCACCAGGTGCCAGGTTAAGGGTGGGTTTAGCCGGTGTTACCATGGCGGAATATTTCAGGGATGAGGAGAACAGAGACATACTGCTGTTTATAGACAATATCTTCAGATTCGTCCAAGCGGGCTCCGAGGTTTCAGCCCTCTTAGGCAGAATGCCCTCTGCCGTGGGTTATCAGCCCACCCTGGGAACTGAGATGGGTGACCTGCAGGAGAGAATAACCTCTACCAAATCCGGCTCCATAACTTCTGTCCAGGCAATCTATGTGCCGGCAGATGATTTGACAGACCCGGCTCCAGCCACTGCCTTCTCTCATCTGGATGCTACCACGGTATTATCCAGACAGCTTACCGAGTTGGGTCTGTATCCTGCGGTCGACCCCTTAGCCTCAACCTCACGTATCCTGGACCCTAATGTGGTGGGCCAGGAACATTATGAAATTGCCAGGGAAGTGCAGAAGATTCTCCAGAGATACAAGGACCTGCAGGATATCATCGCCATACTGGGAATGGACGAGCTCTCTGAGGAGGATAAGGTGATCGTTGCCCGTGCCAGAAGGATACAGAGATTTCTATCCCAGCCTTTTTTCGTGGCAGAGGCTTTCACCGGAACCGAAGGCAGGTATGTTAAGTTAGATGATACAGTCAAAGGTTTCAAGAAAATAATTCAGGGAGAATTAGATTCCCTGCCGGAGCAGGCTTTCTATATGGTGGGGGGAATCGATGAGGTTTATCAGAAAGCAGAGGAGATAAAGAAAGGATTAAGGGCTTATTAGTTTTTACCCTCTCCTAAAAGGAGTGGGATAGGGTGAGGCCATTTTACTTCCAGTTCGATAAATCAAGCTCCTAAAGTGATCATAACGCCCGACCTTAGTATGGGGCATTATATTTTTCATTTTCCTTCTTCTATCTTACTTTTTTCTTTCTAAGAAGAGAGTCAAGGAGAAGTAATTATTATTTTAGGACAGAACAATGTTCTGTCCCTACAAATGATAAATAAAAACGTCAGGGATAAACCCTGACGCTACAAAAAACTTAAGTTGATCCCTCCCTAACCCTCTCCTATAGGAGAGGATTAAGGTGAGGTTTTTATCTTTTATCTTTCATCTTCCATTTCTCTTAAACCGTAGTCTCCGCTATAACCTCTTCGATTGTGGTGATTCCTTTTTTTACTTTTTCAATACCGGCAGTTCTTAAGGTTAACATCCCTGACGAAACCGCATATTCTTTAATATCCTGACTGGACTTTCCTGCCAGGATCATCTTCTCGATATCCGGAGTCATAGGCAGAATCTCAAACAGGCCGGTTCTGCCTGAAAACCCGGTATTGTTACACTCCTGACAGCCCCTTCCCTGATAAACCTTGAAACCCTCGATCTCATTTTCCGGAATTCCCAGTCTGGAGAGGGTCTCCGGATTTACCTTGGCTTCCTCCTTACAGTAATTGCAGATTTTCCTCACCATCCTCTGAGCCATAATCAGTCTAATAGCCGAAGCTACCAAATATCCGGGCACTCCTATATCCACCAGTCTGTTGATGGTGCTGGTCGCATCGTTGGTATGCACTGTAGAGAAAACCAGGTGCCCGGTTAAGGCGGCTCGAATGGCTATATCGGCTGTCTCTCCATCCCTTATCTCTCCCACCATGATCACATCCGGATCCTGACGAAGAAAAGACCTCAAGGAAGCGGCAAAGGTTAAACCTATGTCGCTTTTGATCTGTACCTGATTTATACCATCAAAATTGAACTCCACCGGGTCCTCAGCGGTCATGATATTTATATCCGGATCATTAATCTGTTTAAGGGCAGAATAGAGGGTGGTAGTCTTACCACTGCCAGTAGGTCCGGTTACCAGGATCATCCCGTAGGGTAACCTGATTGCTTCAGAGAACTGCTGCAGCCCTCTTTCTGGAAAACCCAGCTTGGTCAGGTCCACCATCAAACTGCGAGGGTCCAGGATACGCATAACCACTTTCTCTCCGAAAATGGTCGGCAGGACTGAGACTCGAATGTCCACGGTCCTTTCCCCTACTTTAACTTTGATTCTACCATCCTGGGGAAGCCTTCTCTCTGAGATATCCAGGTCAGCCATGATCTTTACCCTGGAGACAATTGCGGCTCTGTATTTAAAGGGTAAGGGTGACATCTCCTGCAGGTTACCATCGATACGGTATCTTACTCTGATCCTCTTCTCGTAGCTTTCGATATGAATATCAGATGCACCTCTCTTGATAGCGTCGGAGATAATCCCATCCACCAATTTGACTAAAGGCTTATCCTGAACTGCCGAAGCCAGGTCCTGTTCCGTGGGGATTTCCTCTACGGCCTCGACCAGCTCTAAGTCCTCATCTTTCAATCCCTTCAGGATTTCATCAATCCCGGAGCTTTCCTTATAATAGGCATCGATGGCTTTCTGGATCGCTTTTTCCGGGCTGATTACCGGCTGAATGGAGCAGCCGGTGATGAACTTGACTGCGTCCAACACATAAATATTGCTGGGATCGGAGATGGCTACAACTAAAGTGCGGCCTAATTTACTTACTGCGATGACGTTGAACTTCCTGGCGATATCCGGGGGGATAAGCTTGACCACCTCGGGGTTAAGCTCAATGTCTGAGAGCCTTAGAGCTCCTATGTTAAGCTGTCTGCCAATAAACTCGGAGAGCTCATCCTCATCCTGAATCGCCCCCATCTTCAGCAGGATCTGCCCTAGCTTGCTCTCCCCTTTTTTCTCTAAGTCTAAAGCTTTCTCCAGCTGTTCACGGCTGATCTTACCAGCCTTGACCAGCATTTCCCCCAATTCCACTGACATTGCTCTTACCTTATCCTACTGTTCCGTTTAAAGGAAAATGGCGAAGCTAAGGCTGATTTAACCCTCTTCTTTAAAGATATCGTTCAGCCGGTCCTCTGCTGATGCGGTAAACTCGGCATCGATACCCTGCTGGCTCTCCTTTTTCCCTGTGTTAGCCTGACTCAGAATATTGACTAACTCCTCTCCGCATTCCTTGGCATAGAGCCTGACCATGCCTATGGTGGTACGGTCGTCAAAGATGACCACCAGAATCGACCGTTCCCCCACCAGGGTGATATGAATGTGATCCCTTTTCCCCTGGTGGAAAAGAACAGAAAATTCCGGTTCCCCTACCAGACGAGCTATCTCCCGGGTAGAGGCGAAGCTGCCTGCCAGTAGAGCGGCCAGAGCAGTGGTGTCAAGGGAGTGGGTGAACCCCTGACGGGTTATCAGATGCCCGTCTTTATCTACCAGGAGGGCACATTTAGCTTCAGATCCTTTGATCAACTTGATCAAAGTGCGATCGATCTTCTCGATCTCGTCCTCATAGATAATCAAGCTGTCTTCCTTCAATTTTTACCTCCTGCCAGTAATTTTTTCCAACCATCTCCATAAGAATCTGCCCCAGGTGGACTTTGATCTTTTCTGTTTTAACATTGGAGAAACGACTACTTTCTTCTGTATAAGCGGCTGGGTTTCTTTTTTCTCCTCAACCGGTTGCTCAAAGACCTTTTCCGCTAAAACTTCTTTGGATTCCTTGCTTTCCCTTATAACTCCAACCTGACTTTGAACTATGATCTCTTCTTTCTCGATCTTCTCTATTCTCTCTTCTTTCTTTTCTTCTCTCACTATTTCTGCTTCCTTGGTTTTCTCTACCTTCTCTATTTTCTCCGCGGGTCTTATCTGTCTTACCATTTCTCTTTCTTCTGCCTTTTCCTCTCTGGCTATTTCTGTTTCCTCGGTTTTCTCTATTCTCTCCGCGGGTTTTATTTGTCTTACCGTTTCTCTTTCTTCCGCCTTTTTCTTTTCCTCTACTCTCTCTACTTTTTTAACTTCGTCCACGGACTCAGACCTTTCAAATTTCTTCTCTGTCTCTGCTGCAATCGGCTCCCTTATCGCCATGACAAGCTCGGGGACAGGCTTGAGCCCAGGCTCTTCTTTTTTGACTGAAGCCGAGGCAGGAACCTCGGACTGGACAGCCGCCGCAACTAATTCCTTCTTCTCCTCAGGCTCTGATTTGCCTCTGGCTTTATCCAGTACCATTTTGCTGATTGCCTTAAGCGTATCGAAAACCCCTACGCCTGTTACAGCCACTGCCTCAAAATAGGGCAATCCTCTGGGGTTCAGAATCCTCTCCAGTTCCTCGATACTGGATACCTCATCCAAGTCCCTTTTATTATACTGCATTATCATGGGAAGCTCATCCAGGTTATATCCGTATTCCTCCAGGTTCTCCACCAGATTATGCATACTTTCTATATTCTCCTCCATCTTGGCAGCTTGCGTATCAGCTACGAAGATCAAGCCATCCACTCCTCTCAAGACCAGCTTGCGGGTAGCATTGTAATAGACCTGGCCCGGCACCGTGTACAGCTGGAACTTGGTCGTGAACCCCTGAACCTTTCCTATATCCAGAGGCAAAAAGTCAAAATAAAGCGTCCGATCGGCATCGGTTGCCAGGGAAATCAACTCCCCTTTGGTCTGAGGAGGAGCCTTTTTATGTATGTAAATAAGGTTGGTGGTCTTACCACTCAACCCCGGTCCATAATAAACTATCTTACAGCAGATCTCCCTGAAAGCATAGTTGATAGAGACCATATTCTGTTAAGTTTTTTGATTCTAGAAATTCCGTTCTCTGATTTTGGAAGCCGCATTTCTGATCTCCAGACGGATCAACCCGATATTAACGTTAGGCTCAGCCGTAACCACCAATATGCCAAAGCCCACATCCGTCAAAAAGAGCTTTCCCTTCTCGGCTTCGATCGTCATCTGCTTGAGAGGAATGGAGCTCAATTTCTCCAAAGATTTCTGTACAGTGCTGACAATCGATGCAGCCATTGCTCCCACGGCCTCATCCTGAAAACGGGTATCCATATCAGCAGCTATGATTATCCCATCATTCCCCACCAGCATGCTTCCGCTGATACCGCTGGTTTTGTTGAGCTCTTCTAGGATCTCATACATTTCTATCCTCCTCTATTCCCTGGAGTTTTCCATATCTTTCTTTTAAGAATCTTTTGAGCATCTCAGCTGATTTTATAATTCGGATATTCAATAATTCATCAGTGTTGCGACTGGCTATGGTTATCAGTATGAAGTTCAAAACCCGATTCAGGTTAATCCACTTCTGAGGGGTGAAGAGTTGAATACGATCTATTTTTACTTCTCCCAGTTTTCGCAAAAACTCGGAGTTCATCTCCTCCAGGTTTAAAGCCAGAGGAGCGATCTTTTCCCCGTCCAGCCCTTCCTCTCTTTCCTCTCCCACGATCAATCCCTCAGAGTCTACCAGAAATGCTCCTTCCACTCCGGAATACTCCTTAAGATAGCTCAGCGCGTTCTCCAGACTGCTCTCCTGGGCCTCGGCCTTAGGGTGGAGGGGAATCGATTCCTCCTTTACCTCGGGAAGTGGCTTGGTCGCCTCAATTCTCTTTTCCCTCTCCAGTTTGTAAATTTTCTCTCCCAGGGAGAATTTGAAAACGAACGGCAGCAACAGCACCTGTAAAAGAATAGAGGGGAGGTAGCTCGCCATTCCCAGCTTCAGGGACAGAAGCAGATTATAGGAGAACATCAGGGAGATCAGAACACCGAAGACTGCACCGATTAGAATTCTCAGGAGGAGAGTGGAAAAAGAATATAACAGTATGAAGGAGAAGGAGAGAAAAGGAAAAACCAGAAAATAAACCAGAAGATACCAGACGAACTCACCGGGAAAAAGGAGCAAAGGATCAATCCTCGTCCCCAGGCCCTTGGGGAAAAAGATAAGTGGAAAGACCGCCAGGAAGGCGGACAATATGAAGAATTGTCGATATTCCTTAAAATTATTATCCTTGTCCATCTCGAATCCTTTTAGTATTTTATTCTTCTATTAAACGAGCTAATATCTGTTCAACTCGAATCTTCAGATAACCCAGATTGGCTTCTCCCCTGCATATCAGCAACAGAATATATTTTTTTAATTTCATTGTCCAGAATATGAATTCGTCTGTCTCCAGCAGGAACTGCTGCAGCTCCCCATAGTCTATCTTGGGCAATCCTGCGGTTATCTCCCGGAAAAGCTCCGCGGTTATCGCACCTGAACTTTCCTGGTCTAAATCGATTTTCAACCTGTTTTCCCTTACCAAGCCGTCCTCGCCCACTATCAATGCCCCCATCAGGTTGGGTAAGGAAGTCAGAGAGAAAAGTGCCTCGGAATAAGGCAGATTTTTCTCGACCGGCTGCGGCTTCTCTTCCTCCGGGGAGAAGGTGTCTATCGGCTTTAAAATAACTCCTCTTTTCTTTTGCTCCTTTAAGCCTTTCTGAATCTCCTCCAATAGCGATTTCAGGGTTAAATTCTTTTTGTCCGTTGAGAGAAGCTTCTCCAGAATGCTTTTCGCCTCTTTGAACTCACCTTTCTTTATCATTATCTGGACCAAGAGCTGCTCAGTTACTCTGGTCCTGCCGTCCAACTTTATGGCTAAGAGAAGCTCTTTCTCCGCCTCGGAATACATCTCTCTGTCAAAATTTACCTTGGCCATAATCAGATGGCCTGCGCCGTAATCCGGATGATTTTTGAGACCACCTCGACAGGCCTCAAAAGCCTTGTCCAGCTCTCCTTTTTTTCTGTAAGCCTCTGCCAGAGCGGCAAATATCTGGGAATCCGGATGATCGGAGAGTATCCTCCTGCACTTTTCTATTCTCTCTTCTAACTCCAATAGTTCCATCATAATCCTTTCTCTCTAAAAAGGATATACCATAGGTTTTATCGACAGTTTAAAAGGATAACTTTACTTGAAATAAAGGGTTTTAGGGGTAGGTCCTCGCTCAACTCAGCTTTTTCTTGAGAAGGACCAATCCA
Source organism: uncultured Ignavibacteria bacterium (assembly GCA_964511075.1). Lineage (GTDB taxonomy): Bacteria > Zixibacteria > MSB-5A5 > MSB-5A5 > RBG-16-43-9 > CAZEDM01. Next base: position 7,426 of record CAZEDM010000011.1, on the reverse strand, counting down.
AAGACCAGAAGGAAAAATCCAAAAAACTGCAGGAGAAAAACGAAATTAGCCACACTGCTTAAAATGCCTAAATTGTTTAAAAATACTAATAAAATGGAAACAAATAAAACCGCCAGGGCTAAACCCGAGAAAACCCAGACCGGGGAAAGCTCACCGCCTTTCAGAAGCGAATGGATTTTCAGGGCAAGGTAAATCCCGCCGCATAATACTATGAGAATGAGAAAACTGAACAAAGCTTCCAGGAACGAGGATTCCGTTTTAGTCTGGGATTGGGCTAAGGCATCACTCCAGCTGAGAAACACCCAGGCCAAACTCAACCAGCCCCACCCTGCTTTTTTCGATAAAAGCCTCAACTGAACCTCCCCTTCAGACAATCTCCTCCCCCCTTATCGCCACTTTCAGGGATCTATAAAGGTCATCTTCTAAATCGTATTTTCTGACTATATCCCTTTCTTTCAAAAGAAAAGGGGCTGTGCTTTTCTTAATCTCCGTTACAGTCCGCCGGATGATGTTCTCCCCCAGGAACTGATGGGCCAAGCTTAAATAGCCCAGAAGCAGGCTCTCCAATCCCTGGAAAACCTGATGGAACCTTACCTCCGCCGGAATCCTGTCTAAATTCAGGATGAACTCCTTGGACTGGAGAAGAGTTCCATTCTTCAGCAGAAGGTCTATAACCGGGAAAATAGGCTTCTTTTGACATAAAGCCCGGTTCCAGAGTTTCTCCTGAACCTCTCCTAAATTCTGTGTCAGGGTCTTGTCTACGATCGAATAGCTTGTGGAGAAAACCTGGTATAATATCTCCAGCAGAATCGATTCCTCCCTTTTCTTGTCTTTCTTGGTCTGTCTTTTTTCTCCCTGAATCACTATGCCGCGATCAAGAAGCTTGAGCAACGCCCTGGAGGTATTATATTCACCCACGGGGCTCTGCTCCAGCACGTCGGCATAGGTTTTCTCCCCATCAACCATGAGGAGGACTTTTAATTCCTCGAAACTCAGGTGCAGCGAATCAGTCTTAATCCTGGGATTGGGATTGGCGCATAAAGCCACATCGTCCTTGGGAAGAATCTTTTGCATCTCCAGCATCTCGTCGATCTTTCTGGTACCCTCCATAATCACATTCATGGTATTCAGGTCGGTGGTTATCTGTCCCTCCTCCAATTCCTTACCTTCCTGAAAGTTAAAATCGCCTTCCTTCCAGCTGAAAAGGTTATAGACGATCTCCTCGATCTGCAGTTTCAGGCAGTCCACCAGCTCTTCTTTTTTCAGATAACCCATATCCACAATGGTTATACCTATCTTCCTGCCGGTGGTGCGATGAACTTTCAGCACCTCCTCCAGTTCCGCCTGGGAAAGCTTGCCCAACCTCAGAAGCAGATTACCCAATAACTCCTCCTCGGCATTGGAGGAGGTAGCATAGATCACGTTCCCTTCACGGAAATAAATCTGTTTTTTCTGGGTCTGGCGCGTGAGGGAAAGCATACCGGTTTTCTTGCTGGAGCTGATCAGCTGTAATAGATCTGGAAAGGATACTGTATTTAGATTCCCGGTTAAACTCATCTTATAGACTCTGGCTTAGCTTTCTTTTCTCCAGGACCGTTTTGATTTGAAACCTTTTCTTATCCACCTCAATTGATACCGCCCCTGCCCTGGAGGTCTGGAACACCTTATCCCACTTGTCCTTTAAATATCTGATTCTTTCCTGATCTGATATCACAAACCCCTTAACCTGTTCCTGGCACAGAATGTAATTTCTTATCCAGTTTAAATTTTCCCCTTGTGGATTGAAACTTACAATATCGGGTCTCTGCTCCCTGATTGAATTTTCTGGCAAAAAATTCTCTGCCAGCAGGAGCCTGAAACTGTCATAGCTTACCATCAAAAGGGGGCTTTCTTCTTCCGTTCCCCTTCCAGAATTTTTATCGGGATAAACAGAAAAAACCTTAACCTTTGACCAGGTGCACTTAAGCTCTTCCAGGCATCTGAATTTGATTTCAGGGCTGTATAGTCCTTCTAAGATGGCACGTCTTTCCCTTTGCACCCAGATCTCTTTCACCTTTATTTCCCTGAGAAGCTCCGAGAGTTTCTCCTCAAGTTTTTTGCCGTCGGTAAGTATCAAAGCGTCAAGTTTGGCTATTCCCCTGCTGTAGAGGAAAGGAAGGATAACTCTTTCCACCTCCCAGGGGGCCTCTGCTAAATTTATCAGAATTTTTTCTGCTGTGGGAGTCTCCACTAAAACTGCCTCCCCTCCTGTAGCAAGATAGGTGATTCTCAATTCGGCTGTCCTATGAGTCATTAGATTGGAGATTGAGGAGAACCCTATCAAGAATAGAACTGAGATAGCAGCTGCTATTCCGAACCGTTTCAGGTTTTTTTGAAAAATAATGCCGAAGAGCGCCAGATAGAAAATCAGGATATAGGGATAGGAAGGTGAGGGGATCTTTGAAACAGCAGAGGGAAGAGAAGAGAAAAATGACAAGATTTTTATGATTAACTCCAAGCCTAACCAGTTGAAAGAGGTAAACAGAAAAGAAAGTTTGAAACTCAAAAGACCTGCCAGAAGGGAAATCACTCCCACCATAACTACTAATCCGGTAAGCGGCACAATTAAGAGGTTGGCTAAGAGTGAATAAAGCGGGAGGGCGTTGAAATAGTAGGCAATGACGGGATAGGTGAAAAGCTGGGCTGAAAGAGAGACGAAAAAAGGGAGTGCAACATAATACTTAAAGAACCTGTTCTGTAAACGGTGATGAAAAAGTTTCTCCAATCTTGGAACCCAGACGATCAAACCCAGGGTGGCGGCAAAGGACAGCTGAAACCCGACATCAAAGATAGCCAAGGGAGTCAGCAGAAGTATAACCAGGGCAGCCAGAGCCCAGATATTTAAAAGGTCCCTCTCACGCTCGATTAAAAGGGAGAGAAGAAAAAAGGATGCCATGATGGAGGCTCTGACCACTGAGGGTTGATTCCCGGTTACAAAGGAGAAAATCAAGATGAGGGGAAAAACCAGTATCAGGGAAATCCTATAAGGTATCCTCAATATTCTGAAGAGTCCAAAGAATATAACGATCACTAAAGCCACATTCGAGCCGGAGATAGCCAGAAGATGAAGAGTGCCGGTATCAGTGAAAAGCTTATAGGTCTCCTGGGGGATCTCCCTTCTCTCTCCCAAAACGAAGCCGCTGAGAATCGCCTGATGTGCTCCGCCCAGGTTTACTCTAAAAGAGGAAAGAATATAGGACCTGAGTGGCAGAATTATTTTGGAGATAAAGAAATTCCCCTCTCCTCTATCCAGGATCTGAACCTCGGAATCTTCTTGCAGACTCATACATCCGAAGATCTCCCTGGAGCTCAGGTATTTCTTATAATCAAAAGCACCCGGGTTCCTGGCCGGGAAAGGAGAATAAAGATAACCGTAAACTTGAACCAGATCCCCGTAGTTGAAACGGCTGGTCGGCTGTTTTATCTTCAAAAGGATTTTACCTGTGGTCTTAATACTTTTCCGATCGAAGTACAATTCCCTGGTATCCACCTCCAAAAATGTCTTATCCTCTCTTATATCCGGGTCACGGGAAATGGCTCCCTTGAGTTTCACTTTCCCATAAAGCCCGGTGAAGCGGGAGATATGATTTAAAGGGAAATCTCTTGATTTCAGCTCGTATCTCCAGAAACCTGTTAAAACCAGCAGAAGAGCTATTGAAATTATTCTGTAATTTTTTTTCTGAAAGAGGAAGAAAAGCAAAAATAATAAAACTATGATCAGAAAAAGCAAAATGAAGGTGGATAAATCCAGATAATTACCCAGAAGAATTCCAGCTACGTAAGAGATTAAAGCCAGAAGCGCTGGTCTGCGTTTCAATCTTTTTACCCCCTGTATCCAAAGAGCCGCGATACTCTTTTGACCTCCTTGATTCCCAAAAGGGCAGCAAATAAAAGATAGCTACCAAGAGAAAGAATAATCATCATAACTACGAGGATTATCTTATGGAACAGTTCGCCATACTCTAAACCCAGCGGATAAAAAGATAGAAAAAGATGAAGAACCAGTCCCATCAGAAAGGAAGCCAGAAGGATTTTCAGAAAAGAATTCCTCAAATCCTTAACGTCAAAAGGTCCAATCCTTTTGTTAAGCATCAGGAAAAGGATGGTTATATTCACTATTGCCGCAATAGAGGTGGCTAAAGCCAGGCCCCGAAAGCTCAAGGGATGCATAAGGATAAGATTCAGGATTACGTTCACCCCAACTGCTATGGCAGTGCTTATCACCGGAATTTTGGCCTGTCCCAAGGTATAGAAGGTCGGGGATAAAACCCTGACCGAGGCATAGGCGAAAAGTCCGATAACATAGAAGATCAATGCCTGAGAAGTAAAGATCGTATCTACATAACTGAATTTACCATGTTGATACAAAAGTGAGATGATAGGCTTGGAGCCAATCGCCAGAAAAAAGGCCGAGGGTATGGTCAAAAAGAAGATCAGTTTCAAAGAGGAGCTACAGATGGAGATAAGCTCCCTGAAGTCTTTTTGAGCTGCCTTCTCCGCCACATAGGGAAAAGTCACCGTGGCAACAGCCACCCCGAACACACCCAGGGGGAAATTCATCAGCCTGAAACTGTAGTTCAGATAGGAGACACTGCCCTGAGGTAACAAAGAGGCGATCAGAGTATTGACGAATATATTTACCTGGGTGGAAGCTAAACCCAAAACAGCAGGTGTCAGAAGCAAAAGGATTTTTCTTACACCCGGGTCCTTCCAATCCAGGATAGGTTTATATCTGTATCCCTGTCTGAATAGTGTGGGTAACTGTAGTACAAATTGACCTACACCTCCTATGAGGACACCGAATGCCATCCCCATAATGGGGACCTTCAAAAACGGGGAGATAAAGAGACCTGCCAGGATCATTCCCAGGTTAAACATAGTCGGAGCCAAAGCCGGTGCGCCGAATCTTTCAAAGGAGTTCAATATCCCCATACAAACGGCAGCCAGGGAGACCAGAAGCAGAAAGGGGAACATAATCCGGGTCAGAAGAGTGGTCAGTTCTATTTTGCCCTCGACCTTCTCAAAGCCCGGAGCTATTAGATTTACTATAGCCGGCGAGAATATAACCCCCAGGATTATAATAACCAGCAGAGCCAGAAGCAGGAGGTTGACTATCAAGTTGGCGAGCCGAAAAGCCTTTTCTTTTCCCTCAAGGGTAAGTTTCTCCTTGAATACCGGAATGAAGGCGCTAGACAGCGCCCCTTCTGCAAACAGGTCCCTCAAGAGGTTAGGGATACGGAAAGCAGCCACAAAGGCGTCCGTTGCCATACCCGCTCCGAAAAGATAGGCGAAAACCTGCTCCCTTATAAGGCCGAAAACCCTGGATAAAAAAGTGGCTGAGCTGACCAATCCAGTGGATTTCGCTATCTTGTCTTTTCCTTCGTGCCTGTCCATATCTACGTTAAGTATTATAAGCTGTTTTCTGTCTTTTCGGCCGAACCTTGAATATCAGCTCTTTTTAAATTGACAAACGAAGATTTTTCTTTATATTTATCCATCGAAAATAAAAAGGAGGAAGCTTGGCAATTCATAAAGATGTTAAAAAAAGGTCCAGGACCAGTTTAAAAGCAAAAGAACTTAACCGCAAGGTCAAATCCCAGCTGAAGACTCTGGTCAAGAAAGCGGAGACCAATCCTGATCCGGAGAGCCTGAAAAAGGTATTCTCCCAGCTGGATAAAGCCTCGAGAAAAAGAATCATTCATCAGAATCAGGCCTCCCGCATCAAGTCAAGACTTACCAGGCTCCTGAACCGGGCTACCAAACCAGGTGCCGGATCAAAAGCAGAAGCTTAGGATTCGATTTTATTATCGCTTTCAGCACCTCCAGAGGAGTAAGTCTAATCAATTCTTTCTGCTTAAGATAGATTTTTAGAAAATCAATTACCTCCTCGAAATCCTCATCTTTCATCTTGAGGTAAATTTTCCTGCAAAAGGAATAAAATCTCAACTCCCTCCCTTTAATCTTTAGAAACTCCTCCTCATATTTTTTCAGATAGTCGTAAGAACCTTTTCCATCTCTCAAATATTCCGAGGTAACCTCCCCTGCAATTCTCCCGGAAAGGAGTGCATTGGCTATTCCTGCGCCGGAAAGAGAGTCCACCACCCTGGCGGCATCTCCTGCCAAAAGCAGGTTATCCTTGACCAATCGGCTTTTTCGGTTATAAGCTGGTATCCCTCCTGTCATCCACTCGATCACCGAGAAATTCTTGAACCTCTTCATCACGAAGTAATCCAGCAACTCTTTAGCCTTTGTCTCTCTGGCAAAAGCAGGAGTCACGGCTAACCCCACATTAGCCAGGTTTCCTCCCTTGGGGAAGACCCAGGCATACCCCCCGGGTGCTAAACTGGTGCCTAAATGGAATTCAATACAACCCTCTTCTATATTCTCTGCCCTTAGAAGATACTGGTATGCAGAATCTGTCTGGTCTAATTCCAGTTTATTATCCAAGCCCACCCATCTGCCCACCAACGACTCGATCCCATCCGCGGCTATGATTATCTTAGCCTTGTATTCTTTTTCTTTACTATTTTCTTTTACCTTTACTCCACAAATCTCTTTCTTGATATTCCTTATCAAACCTGTGGCTTGAGCATTGACCTTCAACTCAGCACCCAGGGATTGTGCCTTGAGAGCCAGTTCTTTATCGAATATCTTGCGATTAAGCACTAATCCTGCACTACTGGGATAGGAAAGCCTTAACTCCTTGCCTGAGGGGCTTACCAGAAGGATTTTATGCATTTCAGAGCTTACCCACTCAGGATTGATTTCACCACAGATGGAAAGTCCTTTATGACTGATGGCTTCAGCACAGCATAGAGGTCGCCCTATCTCTTTGTGTTTTTCTATCAAAAGGACTTTATGCTTGTTCTTAGCCAAGGCCGAAGCTGCCATTGAGCCGGCTGGTCCTGCCCCAACCACTATACAATCATAGCTATTATTCATCGTTTATCTTGAGTGCTCCTGAAGGGCAGAAAACAACGCACTCGTTGCACAGTATGCAGAGTTCCTCTTTGATCCTCAAGCCCTTATTTTCCAACTCCAGCGCTTCGTAGGCACATACTGCCACGCACCCCCCACATTCTCCACATAGTTCTGGTTTTAATCTTAGCTTATCCATTCCCTGATAAAAAAAATGCTGGAGTAATTTAACTCCAGCTTTAAAAAAATTCAAGGGGTTTTTAAAATTTATCTATTGTGTATCCTGTAGGGACAGGTTTTAAACCTATTCCTACATTTTAATCCCTCTCCTTCTAAGAAGAGGGTAAGATTGAAAATCCCCCCACCGGCGGGGATGAGGTCCTATTTCAGTAACACCATCTTCTTGGTCTCAGAATATTCTTTGGTCTTCAATTGATAGAAATATATCCCGCTTGACACCTCTTTACCT
>CAZEDM010000010.1:0-90814 GCA_964511075.1 uncultured Ignavibacteria bacterium | reverse complement strand
ATACTTCCAATCTTGGTAAAACTACTCTCCCGAACTTTTAACCACCTCCTTTATCGAAAGAAAATTCAGAATTAAAACATTCGCTTATATTTCCTCCTCTTTTCTCTATAAAACCGTCTTGGAGAGCTAACCCTCACCTCCTTCACTTATGAAGTCCCATTAAAGGTCCAGAGTTAGCTGGAGAAAAGTTTTGGGTGTAAGGTGGGAAGTCTCCAGCTAACTTTGGCAAAAGGATATAATAATAGCCTTACCAATTTCACGAGGTGAATTGGCTTTATTTTCTTAAGAGGTAACCAACCAACCACTCTCGCCTCTAAAAGCCGTAAGACTTTGCTCGACCTTAGCGAGATGAAATTTCGAAAAACTTATTCTTTAGAATCGAAGGAAGAAAAAAATCAAGCCCAACTCCCTACCCACCTGAAAATACCTAGCCTTTCCTCCCCTATCCCTTTCCGTAAGAGCCCATTTACTCTGTATATAAATAATAATACTGTGTCTAATAGTTTGTCAAGTAAAAAATTAATTTTCTTAAAAATTATTTAATTTAAATCAAGGTGAATATCTAAAAAAACACAGAAGATAATATTACTTGATAAGTATTTAAAAATAAAAAAGATGAAGTTAATTACTTATACCGTTGGATTATCTTATTATCCTAATCCCAATTTTTGCAATGTCTTAAGTGCGTAATAAAAAATGCTGATTTTTTTACACTTTTGGCTTGACAATATCCTTCTCGAGGAATAAGTTTATCTAAATCAATATGAAAATTAAATTATTTTTTTGAGATTCCTTAAGGTAATAAGGCGGCTTCAATATAATATTCGAGTTAAACAAATAACGCTCTTTTGAGATAGCTTGCACGCGAAATTGTGACCACCATTGTAGGTGTAAAAACCACAACAGAATCCAAAAAGAAAATGCTCAACTAAATGATTGAAAAAAAACTTTTTCTGAAAAATCAGCTATGGTCAGTCGTCCTTATTGCTCTGATAGTAGTAATGGGAGTCGAGATTCTGCTTTTAGTCCGGGAGAACCAGAAACTCAGAAGCGCGCTTTCTCATCCTGAAAATCCTTTTAAAACCCTTGATCCTGGCGAGAAAGTTCCCTCCCTATTTGGAATAAATCTGGATGGAATAGATTTTAAAATAGAATATCCATCCAAAGAGAGAACCATCCTTGTATGGTTTTCTCCAGCTTGTCCTGCCTGCGAGGAGAATCTGGAATTCTGGAAGGAAACCTATCATAATTACAGTTCCGAAAATCTGAGATTTATTGGAGTGACTGATTTTGGCAAGGATAAAACAGCGGAATTCGTTCAGAGAAACCAATTGGAATTTCCCATTTTGATCGTCTCCAATTTATCTCTGCTTGATCACTACAAGGTGGAGGTAATTCCTCAGATAATCCTCATCGATACCAATGGTATTGTCCAGAAAGTATGGGCTGGCTCCCTTACGGGGAAAAATAAAAAAGAGATTCAGGGAATGCTTTTATCCTCTAATAAACCTTAGAAAGGAGGTGAGAGAAGGTGAAGCTTTTCAGAAAACTCAGAGTTTTTGTGCTTCTCTTTGCGATGCTCATCTTAGTCTTGGGATTCACCGTGATTAAAACCCCTACTACTGATGGAGCCCGCCTGTGCTGTTACAGGGTTTGCACGGTAACCCCACCTATCATCTGTTGGGATGAATGCCACCCCTGTCCGACTTTCCCTCCTCCTGGACCATAAGTTTTTAATTCCTTAAGGAAGGAGGAAGTGCAAAAACACCCTTTGGGCGAGTAAGGAATTGCTCGCCCAATTTTTTGAATCAAACACACCCCTTCTCATGTAGCAATGAGACTATCCCCGGATAATGAAGAGATCCTTTTCCGCAAATGGGAATCTGAATCCCTCAGCTCTATTATCCAACTTGCCTATTTTCCCCTTGCTATTTCTCGCAAAAATTCTTTTATTGTACTCCTTAAAAAAGGAGTTCGGTACCTCTTGAAGAAACTGATCTTGATTTGTCTTCTAATTCTTACAGCCCTTTACTCTGCCTGCGGTAAGGTCGAGCAAAAGGGGAATCCAGATTCCCCCTATGATTTCTCCCTGCCGGATTTAAGGGGTAAGACCCATTCCCTGAGAGAGTTCAAGGGGAAAGTTGTTCTTCTGAACTTCTGGGCTACCTGGTGCCCTTCCTGCAAGGAAGATATTACCGATTTAATTGCTATCTATGATCAATTTAAAAGTTCTGGTTTGGAGGTTGTCGGGATATCATTGGATAAGAAAGAATTAGGAGTGGTGGATTCATTTGTTCAGGAGATGAAAATCCCCTATACCATACTCATAGGGGATGAGATGACAGTAAAAAACTACGGAGCCTTCAAAGGGGTACCTACCACTTTTCTTCTGGATAAGGAGGGAAGAATAGTCAAAAGGTATTCCGGGCAGGTCTCTCTAGAAACCCTCAGTTCGGATTTAAAAGTCTGGCTTAAAAAATAGGCCCAGGAAGTGAGGGTGCATCTGGTTTTCAATCCGAGGCAGACATGAACAAGAACGTGCAGGCTTTTTGCCATTACTGGGAAAGGAGCAAGTTTTGAAGAAGAAAAAGAATTTAGCCACCTTAGCAGTTAGTCTGGAGGGGGAGAATTTTCCCACCGGTGCTTTAGCCGAGCCTATATTCCAGACTTCTACCTTCGGTTTCAAAAATACTGCCGAGCTTAAAAAATACCTGAAAGGCGAAAAAGGCTTATATTTCTATACCCGCTACGCCAACCCCACTACTGAGTTTGTGGAGAAGAAAATGGCAGCCTTAGAAGGAGGCGAGAAAGCTTTAGCCACCTCTTCGGGGATGGCCGCTATAACTACTGCCCTTTTAACCTTAGTTTCTTCTGGAGAGGAAATAATTAGTACCACTCCGGTTTATGGAGGGACTTTCCGTCTTTTTAAAGACCTTCTCCCCAAACTGGGGACAAAAGTTCATTTCGTGGATGCAGATACTATTGAGAAAGCTGAGAAGCTTATCAACTCTAAGACCAGGGTGCTTTTCATAGAGTCCCCTACCAATCCTAACTTAAGGTTAGTGGATCTTAAAAATGGAGTAAAGATTGCTAAAAAACACGGGCTGATAACTGTGGCAGATAATACCTTTGCCACTCCCGTCAACCAAAGACCTTTGGAATGGGGAGTGGATGTAGTGCTTCACAGTGCCACCAAATATTTAGCCGGTCATAGTGACCTTATTGCCGGAGTGATCATCGGAGGGAAAAATTTCGTCTCCCGTGCGGTTGAGACAACCAAACTTTTAGGCGGATGTCTGGACCCCCTGGGTGCATTTCTATTAATCCGAGGATTGAAGACCTTGCCCTTAAGAGTAGAAAAGCAAAATCAGAATGCCTTTAAGATAGCTCAGCATTTCTCAAACTATTCCAAAGTGAAAAAGGTTTATTATCCTGGCTTAAAAAGCCATCCCCAGCATAATTTAGCCAAATCACAAATGAAGGGCTTCGGAGGGATGGTTACCCTTGAGCTTAAAGATTTAAGCTCAGCCATGAAATTGCTGGATAACGTGAGGGTATTCAAAAATGCGGTCAGCTTGGGTGGGGTTGAATCTTTAGCCTCTATCCCAGTTTTATCCTCTCATTATGGGTTGGATGAGAACATGCTCAGGAAGAGCGGGGTTACAAGGGGGATGGTACGCCTATCCTGCGGAATAGAGGCTACAGAGGACCTTATTGATGATTTAGACCAGGCACTTAAAAAAGCCAGATGAGTAAAGGTCTTTATCAATTAGTTCTTTACTTAGACAAAAAATCAAGGATCAAGATCGGCAAAAAAAATGAATGCCTTTTTCCCAAAGGATATTATATCTACACCGGCAGTGCCCAAAGTGGCTTAGAGGAAAGGGTCAAAAGACACCTGAGAGGGAAAAAGAAAAATTTCTGGCATATAGATTATCTGCTTCCTTATTGTAAAATTCTGAAAGTGATCACCTATAAAGAAGTTAAAACCGAATGTCGCCTGAACCAGAGGATCCTCAAGTTGAAAGATGCCAAGATAATTATGAAAGGATTTGGCTCCAGCGATTGTCAGTGTCTTTCACATCTGTTTTTTTTCAAAAAGGCAAATCCAATAACACTGTTTTATAAATAGTAATGTTTGTAGAGGCACGTTGCAACGTGCCTCTCCGATTTAATGTCTTAATCACGGGAGAATCTATGGCTAAGAAAATCTATTTCATTGATTCGAGGGTGGAAAAATTCGACTATAAATACAGTCTCCAGGGAAGGCTGGAAAGAGCCTTGGGGAGGATTGATCTTTCAAAATATTTCTCTAAAGATGAACTGGTTCCTCTCAAGATGCATCTGGGGAATAGAGGTGGGCACCATACTCTCAGACCAAATTTTGTCAGATCAATAGCGGAGGAATTAAAGAAAGTCGGAGCCAAGCCCTTTGTGACAGATTCCTCCAGGGTAAAACCATATGAATATCTTGAAGTGGCTAATCAGATGGGATATAATCAGCTTTCCTTGGGATGTCCGGTGGTAATCGCCGATGGAATCTTTGGATATGATTCGGTAATGGTCAAGGCAGGAAAACTTCTAAAGGAGCTTGCCGTTCCCTCTGCTATTTATGATGCCAAATCAATGCTGGTGTTAACCCACATAAAGGGACACATAGATTCATCTTATGCTGGAGCGATAAAAAACTTAGCCATGGGATGTGTTAGCCGCCAACCCAGGGGATGTACCTGGAAAGAGGGAGGCAGAGGAAAGATGCATTTTCAGATGGCTGAGATAATGGCCTGGGATGAAAATCTATGCACCTATTGCGCTATCTGTTCTAACAACTGCCCGGTAGAAGCAATCACAGTCAGAAAAGATTTCTTTGAAGTGAATGAGGAAAAATGCTGGAGATGTGGAAGATGCGTGAAGGTCTGTCCGGAGAAGGCCTTGTCTGTGCCCCAATCACATGATAATTTCTCAGCCTCCTTGGCTGAGGCGGCCAAAGCAGTATTGGATACTTTTGAAAAAGGCAAGGTCTTATATATCAATTTCATCTTAGATGTTCAGCCAGAGTGCGATTGTATGGCAGTCTCGGATAATCCCCTGATTCAAGATCAGGGGATATTGATCGGGGATGATATAGTGGCAATAGAAACTGCAACCCTGGAGCTGATTAGGAAGGCAATCCCTCTGCCTCGATCCAAAGCCGAAGGATTAGAATTGAAAAAAGGACAGGATATACTGAGTGCCCTGCATAAAAAAGATGCAGGCGTACAGATAAAAGAGGCAGAGAAGCTGGGGATGGGTAAAAGCGACTATAATCTGGAGAAAATATAGAAAGCAGGTAGCTTGTGAGCAAAAAAATCTGGCGTATGAAGCCTCAGCTTTATTAAAACAGTAACCCTGAAGGTTTACACTCCAAAATCAAGACCTTATTCTAAATAAGATTCTGGAATAATTTGAAAAACCAATCCAAAAATTATTTTATCCTTTTTTTTGCAGTTGCCTCTGTATCCTGGGCTTCGATTTTCATCAAGCTCTCAGATGCGCATTCTTTTATAATTGCTCTTTACCGTATGGGACTGGCCTCGCTTCTGCTCTTCCCTCTTTTTATAAAAAAAGGCTTCAGCGATTATAAGGTTTTGAATAAGAATGAGCTTCTGCTTTGCCTTCTTTCCGGAATCTTTTTGGGACTGCATTTTGTGAGCTGGATATCATCCTTAGCCTACACCTCAGTCTCCAGCTCGGTGGTGATTGTAGCTACCCAGCCGGTTTTTGTGGCATTGTTCACCCCTATGATTCTGAAGGAGAAGGTAGATTTTTGGGTATTTGTGGCTATTCTAATTGCCCTGACCGGTGTTTTCACAATTGCTGGTGGTGATATAAAGTTTGGCAGAGAAAATCTCAAAGGTGATCTTCTTTCTCTGATAGGGGCAGTTATGGCTGCTTTATATCTGACCCTGGGAAGGGGCATCAGAAGAAAATTGAACCTTCTCCCCTACATCTTTTCAGTCTATTCCATATCTACTATAGTGATCTTTATCTTCTGCCTTCTGGCGGAGCTTAACTTCTCCCCCATATCCTGGAAAAACTTTTTACTCTTTATGCTCTTAGCCTTAATCCCCACTTTGCTCGGACATACCCTTTATAATTATATCCTGAAATACGTCAAAGCCCATCTGGTGGGGATGACCATCCTGGGCGAGCCGGTAGGAGCATCGATTCTAGCTTTTTTGATCTTTAAAGAAGTCCCGCCTCATACCATCTATCTGGGGGGGATTCTGATCTTCATCGGTATCTGGATTGCAGTCTGGAGAGAAAGAGTCTTAGGATAGTTTACTGCAAAAGTTTTTAAGCGGCTTAAGTTTTAACGATTTGACTTTGATTTTGGGGCTGAGTATATTATCCCAAAGGATAAAAGAAAGGGAATATGTCCATATTTGAGGACCTGGCAATAGGGCAGTATCTGCCAACAGACTCCATTGTTCACCGGACAGACCCACGGGTTAAGCTATTTTTTGTATTGGTAATGGTGATCTTCGTAGCAATAGCGGTGAATCTTAAGCTTTACTTATTATGGCTCTTCCTGCTCCTGGGACTATTCTTTTTATCTAAGATAAATCTACACATTCTGCTGAAAAGCCTGAAAGCTTTTATCCTTTTCTTCGTCTTCATCTTTCTGCTCCAGGTTTTCTTAACCTCGGAAAGCGTGGGAACTTATTTTTATTTTGGTTATTTTCAGATAGGAATCAAGGGGATAGCAAACGGCTTTATCTATTGTCTGAGACTTTTGCTTTTCATCCTGGGAGCAACTTTTTTGAGCCTGACCACCTCTGCTATGGAGGTTCTGGACGCGGTCTCGAAACTCACCCGTCCCCTGAAGAGACTGAAACTACCGGTGGAGGAGCTCTCCTTAATCAGTGTAATCTCCATAAGATTTATCCCTCTTCTTCTGGAGGAAGGTATAAACCTGAGAAAAGCACAGATGGCACGCGGCGCAGACTTCGAGGGAAACCTGGTACAACAGATAAGGAAAACCTATCCCCTGCTTATCCCCCTTTTCATCTCCTCCTTTCGCCAGGCAGATGATTTAGCCCTTGCCCTGGAGGCGCGAGGTTTCCAGAGCGGAGAGAGGAGAAGCTCCTATCAGAGATTACGGTTCAAAAAAGAGGATTTTATCTTAGCTGGTGTAACCATCCTCTGTTCTTTTTTATCTTTAAGAACTATCCTGTAAAAGAGTGAAGAGAAATATCAAGCTTATCATAGAGTATGAGGGAACTGATTTCTCCGGCTGGCAGAGACAGCCAAACCTGAGAACTGTTCAGGGAGAGATAGAGGAGAAACTCAAAGAGATGCTGCAGGAGGAACTTAACTTAATTGGCTCCGGAAGAACCGATGCCGACGTTCATGCCTCAGCCCAGGTGGCAAATTTTAAAACCGGATCTAAACTGGATTTGGATTCCATCCTGAAAGGCTTAAATTCGCTTCTGCCAGAGGATATTCTGATAAAGGATATCGAGGAGGCGGATCTGGATTTTAATTCGAGATACAGTGCTAAGAGTCGAGTTTACAGATATAGAATATATTCAGGTCGCTCTGTTTTTTTGAGAAGATATGTCTGGGAGGTTCTTTATGATCTCGATCTTGAGAAAATGCGTTCAGCAACCCAGACCATTCTGGGAAAGCATGATTTCACCTCTTTCTGTGTAGCAGGATCAGCCAAGGAGAATAACCTCTGCGAGATAATCAGGGCTTTTTGGGAAAAAGACGGGAATAACCTGGAGTTCGAAATAGAAGCAGACAGGTTCCTGCACTCTATGGTCAGGAGTCTGGTGGGAACTTTAGTGGATGTAGGCAGGGGATATTTCACCTTAGAGGATTTCTCTCGGATCCTCAAGGCTAAAGACCATACAAAAGCGGGCTTGACTACACCTGCTAAGGGGTTATATTTAGTCAAAGTCAACTATTGAGCAAATGTTTATAAAAAAGGAGAAGGTATGAAGTTCTTTTTAGACACCGCCAATTACCAGGAGATAAAAGAGGCGGCAAGCTGGGGGATACTGGACGGAGTGACCACCAATCCGACTTTGCTTTCCAAGGAGAAGGAGGACTATAAGACCCTGTTGAAGAAAATCTGCGATACCGTGGACGGTCCAATCAGCGCAGAAGTAGTAAGTCTGGACCCGGAAGGGATGGTAAAAGAGGCAGAGGAGCTGGTTAAAATCGGCAGGAATATCGTTATAAAAGTCCCCATCTCCAAAGATGGATTAAAAGCTATCAAAATGATGTCCGAAAAGGGGATTAAGACCAACTGCACCCTGATCTTTGCCCCGATCCAGGCTCTTTTGGCCGCCAAAGCCGGTGCTTCCTTTGTTAGTCCTTTTGTGGGAAGGCTGGATGATGCCAGCCATTATGGGATGGATTTGGTGGGGCAGATTGTGAAGATTTTTGAAAACTACTCTATCTCGACTGAGATAATAGTTGCCAGCATCCGTAACCCCCTGCATGTGGTAGAATCCGCCATTATGGGTGCGCATATTGCCACTATGCCTTTTAAGGTTTTGCAGCAGCTGGTCAAGCATCCTTTGACTGACGTGGGAATCAAGAATTTTTTGGCGGACTGGGAAAAAGTAAAGAAAGGATAAAATATGATTGAAAGATATACACTGCCACAGATGCAAAAGCTGTGGTCAGATGAGAACAAGTTCAGAAAATGGATAGAGATCGAGATCTTAGCCTGCGAGGCTCAGGCGAAATTAGGGAATATACCAAAAAGTGTAGTCCCTCGCATTCGCAAAAAGGCTAATTTCAATGTAAAGAAGATTAACCGGATCGAACAGAAAGTAAAACACGACGTTATTGCTTTCCTGACCAATCTGGCTGAGTATATCGGAGAGGACTCCAAATATGTTCACCTGGGGATGACCTCCTATGATGTGGTGGATACAGCCCTTTCCCTTCTCTTAAAAGATGCCGGTAACATAATCCTCAGGGACCTAGAAGAACTTGGAAAGGTCACCAAAAAGAAAGCCTTAAAGTATAAAAATACGCCTATGATAGGCAGAACCCATGGGGTCCAGGCAGAACCCATAAGCTTAGGCCTGAAATTCGCCCTATGGTTTGCGGAGATAGAAAGGGCTATAGGGAGACTGGAAAAAGCCATAAGGACCGTTTCCGTGGGAAAGCTTTCCGGTGCAGTGGGGAATTTCGCTCACCTTTCCCCTAAGGTTGAAGAATATGTCTGCAGAAAAGCAGGTCTTACCCCAGCTTCGGTCTCCACCCAGATACTTCAGAGAGACAGGCACGCGGAGTTCGTAACTACAATGGCAATAATCGCAGGCTCGATCGAAAAATTCGCCACAGAGATAAGGAACCTTCAAAGGACCGAGGTCCTGGAATTAGAGGAAGGGTTCACCAAAGGGCAAAAAGGCTCATCCGCAATGCCTCACAAAAGAAACCCATTTATGTGCGAAAGGCTAACTGGAATGGCAAGGGTGATAAGAGGATGTGCCTTAACCGCTCTGGAAAATGCGAACTTGTGGCATGAAAGGGATATCACCAACTCCGCAGTGGAAAGGGTGATTTTGCCTGATTCCACCAGTTTAGTCGATTATATGCTGGTCAATTTTAAGAGTATTATGGAAAACCTGACTGTCTATCCGGAGAATATGTTAAAAAATATAAACCTGACCAAAGGACTGGTCTTCTCCCAGAGGGTTCTGACCAAACTTACCCAGAAAACCAAAACCAGAGAAGAAGCCTACACTTTGGTGCAGGAAAATGCAATGAGAGCCTGGAATACCGGGGAAAGCTTTAAAGAATTAGTCCTTAAAGATCAGGGGATTATAAAATACTTAAGCCAGAAAGAGATTCTGGACTGTTTTGATTTGAAATATTATCTGAGGAATGTGGATTATATTTTTAAGAGGGTGTTTACGCAGAAAAGGAAACGATAAATAGGTAGTAATTAAGTATCCTGAAAGATATGTTTCTGAGGAAAAGACCATGAAAGATCTAATTCCCCTACAGCGAATAGAAAGCAGGATTTATTTGATTAAAGGACAGAAGGTGATGATAGATCGCGACTTAGCCGAGCTATACGGTGTTGAAACCAGAGTATTAAATCAAGCTGTTAGAAGAAACATTGAGCGTTTCCCTGAGGATTTTATGTTTCCTTTAACTCGCCAGCAAATCATTAACTTATCACAAATTGTGATAAGTTCAAAGATTAAGCATGCTCCAAATGTGTTTGCTTTCACTGAACAGGGTGTAGCAATGTTGTCCAGTGTTTTAAGAAGCAAAAAGGCAATCTTTGTTAATATCCAGATTATGCGAACCTTTGCCAAATTAAGAGAAATAATGACAACTCATAAGGATCTACAAAGAAAGATAGAAGAAATGGAAAAGAAATACGACCAGCAATTTAAAGTAGTTTTTGATGCAATAAAAACACTATTGACCACTCCGGAATCTAAGACAAGACAAATAGGATTCAAAAAGTGATTGTTTAGCCAGCAACTTAAAACAAAAAGTTTAGAGAGGCTAAATAAAAATGTTAAGAGTAAAATATGATTTGTCCAACATGTAAAAAAGAAGTTGAAATGATGAAAAGAGAAACTGATGAATTTGGTAGAGTCATCAATTATTTTTCTTGTGGACATACACTTTTAGAAGTGGCGATTCAAAACTTTGTACAACCATACTCAATTGCAAGCATTAAAAAGAAAGGTTCTGAAAAGTTTTCAAAAAAGAACAAGTTTGAATATGAACAGCTTATAGGGAAAAGATTTGGCGAAGATGGCAAGCTAGTTTTTATTGATAGAATAATTAATAGAGTTAAAGATTACTATAAAGAATTTGTAAAAGAGGGGAACAAGATTATAAGAGATTTCGAGGGCAAATTATCAGATCACAAATAATTCTCTAGTGATTATAAGGAAATGACATGTCCAAAGAAGGTTTAGGAATTATCTTCACCAGTTTGATTTTGACTATTATTCTTTTTTTATTTTCCGTTCTCACCCAGAGCGAAATCCTCTCAGGCTTAACGATCATTTTTTCCCTCCTTACTCTTTTCTTTCTTTTCTCTTTTCGGGACCCGGAGAGGAAAATTGTTATAGGTGATAATTTCATCCTTTCCCCTGCGGATGGTAAAATAGTGGAGCTTTACCCTTTCTCCGAAAATAAATTTTTAAATTCCTCTGGCACCAAGGTCTCGATTTTCCTGTCTTTGCTGGATGTGCATATAAACAGAAACCCCATAAGCGGGGTTGTCAGATACACGAAATATACTCCGGGTAAATTCAACCTCAGCTATAAAGAAGAAGCTTCTCTGGAAAACGAGCGCAACGAGCTGGGCTTAGAAAATGAGGATGTGAAACTGGTTTTAAGACAGATCTCCGGTTTTCTTGCCCGCAGGATTGTCTGCCGGATAAAAGAGGGAGATAAGATCAAAGCAGGAGAAAGATTCGGGATGATAAAATTCGGCTCAAGGGTGGAGCTTTTCCTGCCGGAGAAGGTTAAAATCACGGTGAAGTTGAACCAGAAGGTCAAAGCAGGTGAGAGTATTATCGGAACCTATGGAGCGTAAAGCCTCAAGGTCTTTCAGGATTGGTTCGGGAATTGGATTTCCCGAACCTTAGGAGTGAATTGCGTGCGGGAATTCCCATTCCCGCACGAACAGTGTAGAAACAAAAGTCTAAATTCACGCAAACCTGAAGGTTTGCACTCCATATAAAAAGATTACACATGCGAGATTTCAAAAGTTTCTTCCCCGGAGTTTTCACTGTAGGCAATATGCTCTGCGGGTTTTTATCCATCCTGCAGAGCTTTGAGGGAGAGGCAGTTTCAGCTTGCTGGCTTGTGATCTTAGCCGGCTTTTTCGATGCCCTGGATGGTAAGCTTGCCCGCTTTTCCAGAAGCACTTCCCGTTTCGGCATTGAGCTGGACTCCTTTGCAGATTTAGTCTCCTTTGGAGTTGCCCCGGCAGTTATTTTCTATTCTTTCAAACTCTACGTGCTGGGCACCTGGGGCTGGATTTTAGGTTTTCTCTTCATAATCTGCGGTGCTTTCAGATTAGCCCGTTTTAACTTGGAATCAAGACTTGAGGATAAGCTCTATTTCACCGGACTGCCGATTCCTATGGCTGCAGTCACCCTTTGCGGTTACACCCTTTTCTCCTACCAGCTCTGGGGTGAGCTTACCCATCCCGAAGCCCTGGTCACCATGATAATAGTTTTCTCCGCACTTATGGTCAGCGGAATAGAATATGACACCCTGCCAAAATTTTCCTTGAATTCCAGAAAAAATATGATTAAACTAATATGTATTCTGGGAGCTTTCATCGCGGTCTTGATAAAACCCAGACTGGTTATCTTCCCCCTGGGGATGATCTACATTCTCTCCGGGGTTAGCAGGGAGATCTACCGTTTGATTCAGGTAGAACCAGAAGAGGAAGACTTGGCAGATAAATAAAAAATTATTAAAGAGACGGTAGATATGAGCAAAAGCGAAAAAGTCAAAAAGGCAGTAGTTTATGTCAGGTTAAAGGAGGGCGTCTTGGACCCCCAGGGCACCACCATAAAAAGAGCTCTGGACGATATGGGCTATAAGGGAGTTGAGGAGATAAGAAGCGGGAAATTCTTTGAGATAAACTTTCTCGCAGATAACGAAAAGGAGGCTCAGAAACTGCTGAATGAGATCTCGGATAAGCTTTTGGCTAACCCGGTGATTGAGGACTTCAAGGTGGAGATATTGAAATGAAATTCGGCGTGATCATCTTTCCCGGCTCTAACTGCGACTACGATGCCTACCAGATGGTGAAATCGGTGATAAAACAGGAGGTGGAGTTCCTCTGGCACCAGGAAGAGGAGCTGCGGAACTGCGATTGCTTGATTCTGCCGGGTGGATTTTCCTATGGGGACTACTTACGCACCGGGGCTATTGCACGGTTTGCCCCCATAATGAAAAAAGTTTTTGAGTTTGCCAGAAATGGAGGGCTGGTTATCGGTATCTGTAACGGTTTTCAAATCCTCTTAGAGGCAGGGCTTCTGCCCGGTGCTATGTTGAGGAACATCTCTTTGAGATTTGTATGTAGATATGTTCATGTCAGGACAGAGGAGACAAACACCCCTTTCACCAATGTCTGCCGTGATAACCAGGTCTTGAAAATACCTGTGGCACATACCGATGGAAATTATTATATTCCCTCAAAAGGGCTTGAGGAGTTGCAGGATAATAAGCAGATCGTTTTTCGCTATTGTGATCCTGAAGGGAATTTGGACCCTTCCTACAATCCCAATGGTGCGCTGGACGATATAGCCGGTATCTGCAATCTCAAAAGAAACGTGCTGGGAATGATGCCTCATCCGGAGAGGTGCGGGGAGAAAATCTTAGACTCAGAGGATGGCAGATATATATTTGAATCGATCGTTCGTTTCGTCAGAGGGAAGATGAATTGAGAACCCCGGAGATAACATCCATAGTCATCATTCTGCTCCTGGCTGCAGTGGTGGGAGGTCTGGTCGGCAATCTGGTCGGCTCCTTCCTACCGGAGGGTGCCATCAAGACCCTTTTCACCAGAAGCATTGATGTAGGTTTTAAAACCATTTCCCTGGAATTCTATTCCATATCCCTTGCCTTCGGATTGATGATTAAGATCAACTTCGTCTCTATTTTAATGGTGATATCGGTTCTGGTTTATTTCAGATGGTGGTATCTATGATGAATAGTCTATAGGTGGTAGGTATTAGGGAAAGACAGATGGGAATATTTTCGGAAAAAGATATCAAAAAAATCGCAGCCTGCCTTAAGCCGGAAAGCCTCTGTCAGGAAAAAGACCATCACCGGCTGAAAATAGTCAACCTCAAAGGAAAAAGAAGCGTAATCTTAGAGCTTTACCCGGAGGTAACCTTAGGAAAATCCAAAGGTCCCTTGGTAGTGGTCTATACCTCTAATTGTCATCTTCAGCTGCATAACCTGTCCGGCTACGTGATAAGTGAGGAATTGGGCGAGGTCACCTTTGTAGGAGAAAGCGCCGGAAAAATCTCCGGGCTGGTGGTAGAAAAAGAAGCTGCCTGCGCCTTTTATGCCAATGTCAAGAGGGAGCTCATCTCAGGAGATTTCACCAAATTGGGGGTGGAGGTAATGCTTTCCGGGGTGGCTTTATCATTGGCTGAGGAGATTTTGGAGAAGAAAAAAGGGTCTTAAAGAGGTAACGGCAGGACACCTATCTTATACCATCTTTTGTAGGGACAGAATAATGTTCCGTCCCTACACCAATAAAAACGTTTTGGACAAACCCAAACGCTTCGAAATACCAACAAAAAAGCCCCCAGCAGGGGGCTTTTTTCAGGTAAGAGTTAGGTGGTTGGTGAGGGAGGGATAAGATATTTCTTGGCTTGAAGGACTGAGCCGAAACCAACGAAAAGAGTTAAAAGATATATCATCCAGTTCAGGTAAGGGATTAAAAACAATATATAAAGTATAAAAAGCCCGATCAACAAAGACCAACTTGCAGAGGGCACACCGTTTGTCTTGAAAAGCTGTAGTACTTTCTCACCCAGAGCCATTCCTACGAAGATCTTGGCAACGTAAAAAAGAACCATATAGGCGAAAATTACGATGATGGATAGGGGTATCCCTATCATAGTGAAAAGCAAAATAACCGCCGCAATCGGCACGCAGACCACAAAGACAAAGCCGAGACCTAAGTTCTTCAGAAAATCCTTGAACACCGCCTCCTTAGCCGCCTTAACCTCCTTTTTAGCTATGAGAAGCATAAACAGCCCGGTGACTAATGATGCGCAGAAGAATAAAAATGCAATGAGAAGTTTAGCCCAGGTTAACCCCCTCTTTGCCTTTTTAGGCTGGATCTGTGTCCAGTTAACCTTTCCGCTTATCACGGCACCCTTTTCTATTTTGGCTTCCTTTTTAGACTTATACTTCAAATTTCCGTAGATTCTTGCATCCGGCAGTATGGTTACCTCGTCTGCTTTCTCTAAGTTTACATCTCCATTTATTATCCCAGAGATGACCACAGCGCCAAAACTTCCCCTCAGGCCTTTTTCCACTTTCCCTGAAACTCTCAGGTCTCCACAAAAAGCTATCACATCTCCGCCTATCTCAGAGCTCTCTTTAAGATTTATGCTCTGGGCAAATCCCAGAAAATTTCTTCCGAGTTGGCTATCCAGGGTGATATCCTGCGCACCACCGCGAAAGCTTCCGCCCACCTCACCGGAGATATCTATATGCTGGGCTACTGCCATCAGATTCCCTTCAACTTTTCCCTTGCTGGTCAAGGTTTGACAGGCTGAGATAAAATCTCCCTCTATTATGCCGGAGAATTTGATATTTTCCCCACTTATGAAATAGTCATCCTGAATAAGGGTTGACTCCGGAATAACTATGTTATCCCCGGCTTTGAACTCTGTAGCCAAGATTATCTGAGGCAGAAGTAGAAAAGAAATAACCGCTAAAAGAGAAGAAAACTTTAAAGGTTTCGTCATACTCCCTTCCTTTTTGACCTCAATTTGATTAAACGAGAAAAAATCCCTTTGGTTTCAAAAATTTTTTTATTAATATATATAGTTGTTTTTTTAAGGTCAATCTTTTTTTCGGGTTTAGGGGTCAGATGGATGGAAGAGGATAAGAAGATCAAATCAGAACCCTGTTTTTCAGATTATCCTAAGGCTCTGGTCTTGGGAAGATTGATCCTGCTTGGACTTATCTTTGGCTCGGGCATATACGTCTTTTATCAGATAAAGGCTGAGCTCTCCTATGTCTATATCTTCTATAGCCTTCTGACTATAAGTCTGGTGCTTCCCCTGTCCCGCTGTGTCTATTGTTTCTATTATAGAAAATATTGTAATGTTGGCTGGGGTAAAATTGCCGGGTATCTTTTTCCCAAAAGTGAGGCAGATAATTTCACCTCAGGCTACGATTATATGTTGTTTATCTATCCCGTTTGGGTTCTCCCCCTTTTAGGCTCATTGCTGCAACTTATAAGATTCAGGAACCTCTTCTGGCTATTGTTTTTCTGTATATACATTTTGGTGTTGATCTTGGAAAAGGTATATTTAAAAAATTCAGGCTGCCGGTTCTGTTCACAGAAAAATATCTGCCCGGGTGTTCCCTTCAACCCTAAAAGGAATTGAAAGATGAGTCTTCTTTTCATTGCATTGCTTTCAGGACTGATTTTATTGGGTGGTTATTTGCTCTACGGCAGATTTTTAGAAAAAAGGCTAAAATTAGACGATAAAAACCCGGTCCCCTCACTGACCATGTATGACGGGGTGGATTATATACCTACCCGCAGGGCAATCCTCTTGGGGCAGCATTTCTCTGCCATCTCTGCTGCAGGTCCCATCGTGGGACCCATTTTAGCCGGGCTTCTGTTCGGCTGGCTGCCTGCTTTGATCTGGATATTAGTTGGCTCGATACTCGTAGGCGGAGTGCACGATTTAACCTCCCTGGTTGCCTCTGTCAGACACAAAGCCAGGTCTATTGCCCAGGTGGTTAAAGAGCACATGAGCAGAAGAGCTTACCTTCTTTTCCTTCTGTTCATCTGGTTTTCCTTGGTCTATGTCATAGTTGCGTTTACTGATATTACCGCCAATGCTTTTATCCAGAAAACCTACGGGGCAGGGGTTGCCTCCTCCTCTTTCATCTATCTTGCCTTGGCCTTATTTATGGGTATCTCGCTTTACAAGCTCAGGTCCCCTTTATGGCTTTCCACGATGATTTTCCTGCCCCTGGTAGTGCTTGCCATCTGGTACGGGCAGAAAATACCGATTAGTCTCACCCCCATTTTAGGATTGGAGCCACTCAAGCTCTGGGACTTAGTTCTCCTGTTCTACTGTTTCATAGCCTCCATCATTCCCTTATGGCTCCTGCTTCAGCCAAGAGGATATTTGGGAGGGCTTTTCCTCTACGGGACTTTAATAGCTGGGATATCTGGAATTCTTCTGGGAGGGTTCAAGATAAGCTACCCTCCTTTTATAACCTGGAATAGCGATCAGGGACCGCTTTTTCCTATACTTTTCATAACCGTGGCCTGTGGTGCCTGCTCCGGTTTCCATGCTGTGGTTAGTTCAGGCACCTCCTCCAAGCAGCTTAAAAAAGAGAGAGATGCCAAACTGATCGGCTACGGAGGGATGCTCCTGGAGGGACTGGTGGCAGTCATCGCCCTGGCTACACTTATGATGCTCACCCGCTCTGGAGCTTTGCTCAAGGGAAAGCCGGACGAGATCTATGCTGGGGGAATAAGCAGATTCCTCTCTATTTTCAAGATAGATCCAGATCTCGCTATGAGCTTTGGCCTCTTAGCCTTTGCCACCTTCATATACGACACCCTGGATGTCTGTACCAGGCTGGGAAGATATGTATTTCAGGAGCTGACTAACTGGAGAGGGAGATTCTCCAAGGCTGGGCCCACCTTTTTTACCCTTCTGATTCCGGCTTTTTCAGTAATGCTTAAAGTAAAAGATCCCTCCGGAAACTTTTTGCCAGCCTGGAGAATTTTCTGGCCCCTGTTCGGAACGAGCAATCAGTTATTAGCAGCCTTAACCCTTTTGGGAATCACCGTCTGGCTAAAGGAAACCAGAAAGACCTGGTTTTATGCAGTTATACCCATGGCTTTTATGTTGATCATGACCATATGGTCACTTATCCTGATGGCTCAACCTTACTTAGAACAAATCTTCTCTGGCTCCTTAAGTTTTCAGATCGTTCCCTTAGGTGCTTTAGTGCTTCTGGCTTTGACTTTGCTCCTCTTGGCTGAGGCTTTGAAAAGTCTCCTTTTCAAAAAAACTGTTAGCAGGACGAATATTTAATTTTCAGCTTTCTGCCGATAAAAAAAATAAGCTGTAGAAGTCTTAAGGTTTAATTAAAACAATTTTCAGATGAACAGTTCTCCCCTGCAAAAAAATAGCTGGGAAAACTATTTAGGGGCAAATAACCTTTTCTTTTTTGCCAGAAGCTTGCTTTTTTTGGGGCTTTGCATCTGGCTTGCCTTTGCCCGGGATAGTCTGCCCTATGCCTCTTACAGCTGGGCTTTGCTTGCCATCTTCCTACTCCAGCTTGTGGGTCTCTACATCTATGTCAATAAGTTCAAACCCAAAAATGTCCAGTTTTATAGCCTGACTTCAATCATTGATTTGGTTTTCATAACTCTCCTGATCTTAGTCACCGGCGGGGTCAAAAGCGATTTTTATCTGCTATATTACCTCTCTATCTCACTGGGCGCATATCACCTGGGTTTTGGCTCAGGACTTTTCCTGGCTTTCTTAGCCAGCTTCTTTTACCTGATAGCCAACGCCCTCCACCTGAATGAGCTTTTTCTGGGCGATCTTTTAATCCGCATATCTTTCATCTGGTTATTTGCCGCTGGAATCGGCAAGCTTTCTACTTTCCTGAAGGCTTCACAGACAAACCTCATGCAGGTATTCGATACCTTAAACCAGAGGACCTCGGAGCTGGAGAAATCCCAGGTACAGATTGAGACCGTATATGAGGCAAGCCGTTCCCTGGGTGAGATCTACAAGTTCGAACAGGTTATAGATGAGGTCCTGGAGATAGCCCACAGGGTTCTAAGATATCAGCATTTCTCCATTTTACTTCTGAACGAGGAAAAGGACGTTTTTCTTTTAAAAGGGAAAATAGAATTTGGGGAGAAGCTCAAATACACCGACCCTCCCCGCATACCCTTGAGCGGTATCACCGGCTCAGTTCTAAAAGAGGGAAAAGGGGTAAGGATCTATGAGGTAAAGGATGACTCCCGCTATATACCTGGTTTGGAAGGTGCCCATTCTGAGATGGCAGTCCCTATGATCTCCCATGGAAAAACGATAGGGGTCTTGAATGCCGAATCCAAAAAAGTAGGTGCCTTCTCGGAACAGGACCATAAGGTCTTCTCCATATTGGCTGGTTCTGCAGCAATGGCTTTAGAGAATGCCCGACTGCATCAGAAGATGGAAGACCTTACCATCATTGATGAGCTTACTGGAATCTATAATTATCGTTACTTTGTGAGAAAGCTGGAGGGTGAGCTTAAGAGAGGCAGAAGGTATCATCAGAGCCTCTCTTTATTGATGATAGACATCGACTGGTTTAAAAAGTATAATGACACCTACGGACATCTCTTTGGCAATCTGATTCTAAAAGATCTAGCCGTAGTAATTAAAGGCTGCATAAGAGATGTGGATATCCTGGTTAGATATGGAGGGGAGGAATTTGTGGTGATACTGCCACAGACCTCCAAGGAAGATGCGCGAAACATTGGAGAGAGAATTCGTTCCAAGGTTGAAAAAACCCTGTTCCAGGATAAAGAGAAAAAAATAAAGGCCAGCTTGACCGTAAGTCTGGGGGTGGCTACCTATCCGGAGAACGGAGTTGAGCCGGAGGAGCTGATTAAAAAGGTTGACCAGGCCTTGTATTTAGCTAAAGGCCAGGGGAAGAATTTAATCTGCACGGTATAGGAAGAAAAGAGTGAAGGACCTAAAGCTTGGTCAGATTTTCTCCTTGGGGTATAAAGGAGTAGAGCCCCCGGAAGAGTTTATAAAATTAATCCGCAGATACCAGCTGGGTGGGGTGATCCTTTTCTCGGAAAACATAGGGACTAAGGAGGATCTCAAAAAGCATATTGAGTTGCTCCAGAAAAGCTCTGCTATCCCACTTTTTGTGATGATCGACCAGGAAGGTGGAAGGGTGAACCGGATCACACAGGACTTTCCCTGTTCCCAGGCTAATCTTTATTATGGGAAGAAGGGGGACAAGGAAGGTGTGTATGAAGCTTATAGCCAGACTGCAAGGGAGCTAAAAAAACTGGGCGTAAATGTGAACTTAGCCCCGGTGGTGGATGTGCTCACTAACCCTGCTAATCCGGTGATAGGTGAGAGGTCATTTGGGTCTGAGCCTGAGCTGGTGTCGGAGTTCTCGAGGATAACCCTTGAAGCTATAAGAGGTGAAGGTGTTTTAGCCTGTGCCAAACATTTCCCGGGCATCGGGGATATCTCAGTGGATCCGCATAAGACTCTACCATCCAGTTCTAACTCAAAAGAAAGGTTTGAGAGGATAGACTTCCCTCCTTTTAAAACCGCGATCTCTTGTGAAGTCGATTTTATAATGAGCACCCATGTGATGGCGACTGAACTCGATTCCTCTTCTCCTGCTACCCTTTCGGAGAAAATCTGTACCGGTATCCTTAGAAGGGAATTGAATTTTAAAGGGTTAATCGTCACCGATGATATGCAGATGAAAGGTATAAGGAACAACTTCCCTTTGGAAAGCGCCTGTATTTTGGCTTTAGAGGCGGGAGATGATGTCATTATCATTAGCGAAAATCTTGAGGAACAAGTAAAGGTTCTTGATTTTTTTGAAAAGAAGTTTAAAGATAGAGAACTGAATACTGCGCGATTATATGAGGCGACAGATAGAATTCTTACCTTGAAGAAGAAATTATCCAGAGGTTAAATTGAGTCTTGAAAAAATTTCGGGGAAAAAGAAGCTGAAAGTCATAGGCCTTATGTCCGGCACCTCGGCAAATGGAATAGATGCCTGTCTGGCAGAGATAGAGAATAAGAACGGCGGGCTTAAGATCAAACAGCTCGGTTTCAAAAGCTATGAATACCCTGCTTGCCTACGAAAAGAGATCCTGAGGATATCAGAGCCCGAGTTCCAGAATGTCGATGAAATTATAAGACTGGATTTCCTTTTGGGAGAGTATTTAGCTCAAGCTGCAAAAAAGATAACCAGAAGCTATGGCTTGAGCTTAAAGGATATTAACCTTATAGGCTCGCATGGTCAAACTGTCAGGCACCTCCCTGTTAAAAAGAAGATCGGACCATACCAAATAAGGGGAACGCTACAGATAGGCGAGCCGCAGATCATCTCTGCCCGCACAGGAATTTTGACTATAGGAGATTTCAGAAGAAAGGATATCGCCAGAGGGGGAGAGGGTGCACCTCTGACTTCCTTAACCCATTTTCACCTTTTCAACAACAAGGAGAAACCCCAAGCAGTTCTGAATATCGGAGGAATCACCAATCTCACTTTCTTGCCCCGGGGAACAAGAGTGGACAAAATATGGGGAAGGGATTTTGGTCCCGGCAATATGCTCATAGATAATCTTATGAGAAGGTATTTCCAAAAGAATTACGACAAAGATGGTAAAATAGCTTTTGAGGGAAAAGTTATCCAGCCTATCTTAGACCTATTTATAAAAAAAATCTCCCTCTTACACAAAGGAAGGAAAAGCTTAGGTCGTGAGGATTTTAATCAAAAATTTACTGAAGGCTTTGCGAGGAAGATTAGTAATTATTCCTCGAAAAAGGAGGACCTCATTACCACGGCAAGTGAGCTTACAGCAGGATCAGTTTATGCTGCCCATATGAGATTACTTAAGCCTCAAGCAGAAATAGAGGAACTTATCCTCTGTGGAGGTGGAGCAAAAAACCGATATCTATATGCAAGACTTAAGGAGCTTTTCTATCCGGCTAAGGTATATCTATCAGAGGAGTTAGGATACAATGTCCTGGCAGTAGAAGCGCTTTCTTTTGCTCTGTTTGCATTTATCACTTTGTCTCAGCTGTCTGGAGATGATTCAGGTGTGTTCGTAACAGATAAGAACAAAATCTCAGGGAAAATATGCTTACCTTAAGGAACAGAAAACTGACGGCTTTCTGGACCAAACTGAGCTTGACTCTTTTGATCATCTTCCTATCCAACTGTGCTCAGATGCCTATCTATCGCGAGGAGGTTTATTATCGTAGACTGAAATATCCCAGTGTCAGGGTCAAGCTATTAGAAACCAGAGAGGAGCTGGTGGTATCCCCGAATGGCTCATTTGTAATTCGTTGTTATTCTCAAAAAGGAGATCTATCTGAGTACTTCTCCTCCGCCCGGATCTGGCTGAAAATAAATCCTGGTGGAATAAGCTTAGGAGCAAAGGGGCAAAAAGAGTTAGAGGGAAATCTGCAGAAAATTGTTTTTGAGCCCCGGGGGAAAGAGGGGTGCTTTTTCCTGAATGGGAAAAAGTACAGGGGTGTACTGGAGATCAGATTTTCGCCAGAGGGTAACCGGGCTTTAGCCCTGAACTTAGTCTTTATGGAGGATTATCTGAAAGGGGTTCTGCCGGCTGAGATAGGGAAGTGGACTGAAAAAGAATTTGAAGCCTTAAAGGCTCAGACCATAGCCGCCAGAACCTACGCCCTTTACTCCTTAGGGGATTATCAGGGGAAAACATATGATCTGGAATCCACGGTAGCTGATCAGGTCTATCTGGGAGCAGATTCTGAGGATAGATTATCTAACCTGGCAATTAAGGAAACCAAAGGGATGATCTTAGTTTACGAGGGAAAGCCGATCAAGGCTCATTATCATGCCAATTGCGGTGGCTGTACCGAGAGGATTGAAGAAGTATGGAACAAACCCCCAGAACCCTATCTTCATTCCTCCGGGGATGATGGGTACTGCACCTGGGCAAAGAACTCCACCTGGGAGGAAAGCTGGTCAAGAGAGGAGCTGGAGGAAATCCTTTCAAAATATCTGAGTTCTTATCAGGAGATTCCTAAAGGGGGAATCGGAAAGATTTTGAATTTAGAAGTCCTTAAAAGGTCCCCCTCTGGCAGGGTTTCTCTTCTGGAGCTGAGAACGGACAGGAATCTTTTCAGGCTGGAAAAAGATAGCATAAGATGGGTTTTGAGGAGAAAGAACCCTCCCCATCCTATACTTCCCAGCACCTTCTTCGATATCTATTTACAGAGAGACCCTTCAGGGGATGTGGAAAAGATAGAGTTCAAGGGTTTTGGAAACGGACATGGCGTGGGAATGTGCCAGGTGGGGGCTTTAGGAAGGGCTCGGGCAGGACAAAGCTATAGGGCAATCCTCTCCCATTATTATAGAGGGGCGAAGATAACTAAGCTCTACTAAAACCTTTTTTTAAAAAAAATAAAAAAACTCTTGACAAGTAAGTTGGTATTTCTTTAAATTCATAAAACTTTAGATGTTAGAGTATGAATAAATAAAAAGGGATTTTTAACTGAAATCATTTGGAGGGGGTGATACCCAGGAGAAAAATCAATCTTTGAAGAGAAGTAGATCAAAACTAAAAACTTATAAAAGGAGGTAAGAAGGTGAAAAAACTAACCTGGCTATTTGGGGTAGCAGTGTTAGTTCTCACACTGAGCGTTGCATCATACCCCATGGAGATGAAGGGTATGTTCGGATTGGGGGCAGAGGGTGGGCTGTGGAAACCGGTTCTAACTGACCACTCCGATGTCTGGATTGTTGGCTATCACGGTGGAGTTACCCTGAAGTACGGTATTCTGAAAAATTTAGCCATTGGCGTAACCGGAACTTACGCTTACACTTGGCAGGCAGACCTAACAGGTAAAGAATCAGATGGAGCAGGATTTACTTTCTCCAAGGTAGATAGTGCCTATACATTTGAGAACATAATGATTGACTTAGCCGCCTATTACTACTTTATGCCGGAGAAGAAGTTTACTCCTTACGTCTTTGGCGGTCCCGGTGTCTCTATATGGAAGATAAAAGACTATAAGGGCGATCTTGCCTGGTTCTACCCTGATAAAGAGGGTCTTGCCGACTCAGTGGAATTAAAAGACCAGGAGATAACCGCTGTAGTAGGTGTGGGAATTGAGTATTATCCTGTAGAGAATCTGGGCATAAACATCGGTGGCAAGTTTCATTATATGACGCGGCTTTTAACCAGCTTCAAAGACGATAAGGACATAGTGGGCACAGAAGCAGACGAATTAGATCTTCCCAGGGGAATTCCAGAGGCTTTTGTGGGGATAAACTACTATTTTGGAAAACCCAAGGACACGGATAAGGATGGTGTACCGGATAAGGACGACCAGTGCCCGGATACTCCACTGGGTTGTCTGGTGGATGCCAGCGGCTGTCCTCTGGATGCGGACAATGACGGGATCTGCGATGGTCTGGATAAGTGTCCAGGCACTGCCGCAGGTTGCAAGGTAGATGCCACCGGCTGTCCCATGGATGCAGATAAGGATGGTGTCTGTGATGGATTGGATAAGTGCGCTGATACTCCTAAGGAGGCAAAGGTGGATGCCTCCGGTTGTCCACTTGATGCGGATGCAGATGGAGTGCCAGATTATAAGGATAAGTGCGCTGATACCAAGAAAGCCTGCAAGGTGGATGCTAATGGTTGCCCCATGGATACGGATAATGACGGTGTCTGTGACGGCATGGATAAATGTGCGGGTACTCCGGCTGGCGCAAAAGTGGATAACACAGGCTGTCCGATCTCTGAGTTCATACCTGAACCGGAGAAACCGGTGGTCCTGTATGGCGTCCACTTTGAATCCAACAAATCTGTACTGACTTCTGATTCCAAGACCATCTTAGACCAGGTAGCAGCCAGCTTGATTGAGCGGCCGGATGTCAAGGTGGAAATCGGTGGACACACTGACTCTCAGGGTTCAGATGCTCACAACCTTAAGCTCTCTAATGCACGGGCCGATGCGGTGATGCAATACTTAATCAGCAAGGGAGTTAAGGCAGGCAATCTGACTGCCAAGGGTTACGGTGAGACCCAGCCCATAGCGGACAACAAAACCGAAGAGGGCCGGGCCAAGAACCGGAGAGTAGAGCTGAAGCGAGTTATGTAAAACCGAAGAATAGCCTAAAAGAAGGGCATTTAATAAAATGCCCTTCTTTTTTTATACTTTTCTCCCTTTGGATTTCTCCCACAGGTTATCGAGTTCTTTCAGGCTGGTCTCTCTCAAACTCTTCTTGTTTCTGGATAACTCTTCTTCAATATAATTGAATCTTCGAATGAATTTCTGAACAGTCCTTCCCAGGGCAAGTTCTGGATTTATTTTCAGATGACGGGATAGGTTCACCAGGGTGAAGAATATGTCCCCGAACTCCTCCTCGATTCTTTTCCTATTCTTTCTTCGATAGGCTTTTTCAAATTCCCTTAACTCCTCTTTCAACTTGGGAAGTATGTCCCCTTTTCTCTGCCAGTCGAATCCATATCTACTTACCTTTTCTCCCACTCTATAAGCCTTGAGCAGAGCGGGAAGCTTTTCAGGTATCCCTGATAGGACCGATTTGTTATTCGAGGTTGCCAGCTTTATATGCTCCCAGTTTTTTATCACCTGAGTCGAAGACAACTTCTTCTTCTTTTTGAAAACATGAGGATGCCTTTGAATAAGCTTTTCCCTCAGATTTCCGATGACCTCATAGATATCAAACCTGTTCTCCTCCCTGGCTATCTCGGAATGAAAAACTATCTGCAAAAGCAGATCCCCTAATTCCTCCTTAAGTTTCAAATCATCCTTTTTCTCCACTGAATCCAAGACCTCATAAGCCTCTTCCAGAAGATAAGGAAGAAGTGACCTATGGGTCTGGGTCCTGTCCCAGGGGCAGCCCTTTTTGGAACGGAGTTTTCTCATTAAGCTAACCAATTGCTCAAAAGATTTCGATTCTCTTCTACTCATCGGTTCACCTCTAGAATAATCTGCAATTTGTAATTCCCAAAAGGTTTCAAACTAATAAAATAAATTGAGTTGCAGAATGCCATAAGATTTTGATAGTTGGCACAGACAAGCATCGAACTGTCTTCACAATAAAAAATTCTTTCCTTTTAAACTTTTCTGCTTTTTGAGTGTCAAACCAAATGAATGCAGAATCAGGAGACCAGTCTGAAATTTGAAAAACTCAAAAAAGAAAGGAGCTTTGAAATGCCGAAACTTTTCAAAAACAACCTCATCCCCAAAACCGGCTTGATCCTTTTAGTCCTCCTATCCTTTATGCTCGTGACCACTGGCTTGGTTTTCAGTCAGCCCTCTTATTCCAGGGCGGATACAGCTAAGGGGCACTATTTTGTGGATAAGAATAAGGATGGCATCTGTGACAACTACGGACAAGGGATAGGAATGAAATCCCAGTGCAGGAAAGACAAAGGTTATGGGCCAGGTGATGGAACCGGGATTTTTGGCATAGGACCAAAAGACGGCACCGGATATGGGGCCAAATATAGCTGTCCCTTGAGGAGTGAATAGCTGAAAAAGGGTGGAGCTTGTCTCCACTCTTTGCGAGTCTACCCGATATCTTATATAAGAAAATAGAAGCCTAGGAGATAAAGAAATCCGCAAGTTGAAATAGCTTGCGGGTGAAATTTTAAAAACTAAGAATACCAGAAGGGATATATCACTTTATCAACTTTTATATATCTAAAGAAATGAAAATTCAAAATGTGATGACAAATTTGAAAGTGCTTGCCATTTTTTCTGTCTAAAAAGTCAACCCAAAAAGTAATCAAATAATTCAGGACAACTGTGGAAGGGGTTAAACAAAATCTGAGAATATTAAAACCGTCCATAAAACCGTGGAGATGGGAGTAAATGCTAAAATCCTTAGAGCCTTACAATAGTTACTTTCTTATTTTTGCTATTAGAATTATGTTGACTTAACAAATTTCTCAACTATTTTCACAATCGTGCTGTATCACTGCACTTTTCTTGAGGGGAATATCCGACTAAAGGAAGTCTCTGTATGTTAAGGGGTTAGTTCAATTCCATTATTCCCAATGAATGATGCCGAACTAATACGGAGGATCTCAGCAAAAGACCATGGTGCCTTCAGAGCACTGGTTGAGAAATATCAGGTGCTGGTCCTTAACACCTGCTACAACCTGATTGGCAATAAACAGGATGCTGAGGATGTATCTCAGGAGGTATTTTTTCAGGTATATAAAGCTGCTGAAAATTTCCGGGGTGAAGCTAAAGTCTCCACCTGGCTTTACCGTATTGCGGTAAATCGTTCTCTGAACTTCATCCGCGACAAAAAGAGGCCCTCCTGGCTTAAGAGTCTGAGCTCTTTATTGGAGGGAGAGCGTCAACAGGTTACCGGGCTACAGACTTCAGACTCGGAGCGGCCGGATAAGGCGCTGGAAAGAAAGGAACAGGATATACTCATACGGGAAGCGATCGATTCCCTGCCTGCAAAGCAAAAAGCAGCCTTCGTCCTTCACCAGTACGAAGGGCTGTCTTACCAGGAAATCGCCAAAGTTCTACATAAATCCCTTTCTTCCATCGAATCCCTTATCCACCGTGCAAAAACAAACCTGCAGAAAAATTTGATTCATCTCCTGAAAGAAAAATGAGCTCGAGCCGCAAGTTTGATAAAAAGCATGTGTCATATGCTTGAAGAAAGGAGTTTTAGGAAGTGAATTCTAAATAATCTGAAAAAAATAAGGAGACAAGATGACTGTTAAATTCCATCGCCACTTTCTATTTATCTTCTTTTTGTCGGTTCTAAATACCAGTTCTTTTGCCCAGCAGCCTTTAACCCTCCAGGAATGCATCTACCTGGCAAAAGAGAATAACCCTAAACTGGTTCAGCTAAAAACTGCAATTGAAAAATCCCAGGTGGGTGTGACTTCCGCTTATTCTTCCTATTATCCCAGCCTGAATCTTTCCAGTTCATACCGGAATAACGAAGGTTCATCCGGGGAAAGAACAAACAGCTATTCAGCCAGCCTAGGGCTTTCCTATCCCTTTTACCAAGGAGGAAGTATTCGCGCAGGTATAAAGATTGCTAAAGCTAAAGTTGAGATAGCTGAGGAGAATTATCATCAAGGGGAGGAGGACCTGATCCTCTCGGTAAAGGAGGCTTTTTTTAAAATCCTATTGAAGCAGGAACAGATTGCACTGGCTGAGGACGTCCTGAAAAGACGAAAGGAAGACCTTGTGTTTATCAAATTGAAATACGATGCAGGCAGAGAAAGCTCTCCCGCGGTAAAGGAATCCGAGGCTAGTCTATCCCAGGCAGAATATGACAAGAAGCAGGCAGAAGATGAATTGACCTTGGCTAAGATAGAGCTTAATCTGCTTCTGGGCAGACCCAGAAGGGCAGAATTATCCATAAGCTATGCAGACGAAAGCATAAGTTTTCCCTCTCTTAATAGTATAATTGAACAGGCGAAAACCGAAAGGTCGGATATACGCTACCAAAGGATTAACAAGGAAGTGTTGAAATTACAGGTTACCCAGGCTAAAAGCGACTATTATCCATCTGTCTCATTATCCTCCTCCTATGGATGGCAGGGTAGCGACTTACTAAACCTGGAAGGAGGAGGGTGGAGTGCGGGATTAAGCTTATCCTTACCTCTCTTTGATGGTTTCTCCAGAAAAGCAAAGGTCAAAGAGGCCACTCTCTCACTTACAGAACAGGATGCGAAAATTGTTGAGCTGGAGCAGCAAATAGAGGAGGAGATTGAGCAGGCTTATTCAAACTGGGAACTTGCAGAGAAAATAATCGAGGTAAATAGTAAAACTTTGCAGGCTTCCCGTGAGATGTACCAGCTGACCAAGCTTCAGTACGAGCAAGGGCTGACATCTTATTTTTTCCTGCAACAGAAAGAAAGCGATCTTACCAGCGCAGAGAATAAACAGGTCAATGCCTTATATAATCTGCGGGTAGCTATCGCCAGATTAGAAAACGTCTGGGGAAGGAGGAGCTAATGAAAAAGTTAATAATAGGAATCATATTTATAATCATCGTTCTGGCTGGACTGTTTTATTTTAAAAAAAGGAATGACAAAAATTCAACTCAGCCTACTTATCAGACAACCAGGGTAGAAAGAGGCAACATAGAGATTAAAGTTCTTTCCACCGGCACCATCGAGCCCTACACCAGGGTCGAGGTAAGCCCGTCTGTCAGCGGAAGGATAGACAAAGTTCTGGTGGATGAGGGAGACAAAGTCAAGAAAGGGGATATCCTTGCCTGGATCTCAAGCGAGGATAGGATTTCACTCCTGGATGCGGCGCGCTCGGGTCTGGAATCTGCGCAAAGGCAAAATGATTCTGAGACTATAAAAGAGGCGGAGATGGCTTATGAGATCGCAGATAAAGCCTACAAGTCGGTGCCTCTCACCAATTCGATATCCGGGGAGGTAATAGATCGCTCCTGTGAGCCGGGACAGAATGTCTCCACTGCCAGCGTTCTCTTCGTAATTGCAGACAGGCTTGTGGCAACCGTGGAAGTGGATGAGGCAGATATAGGCAAGATCCAATTGGGACAAAAGACCAGGATTACGCTGGATGCCTTTCCGGATGAAGAATTGAATGGAAAGGTCACCAAGATCTCACGCGAGGGCGATCTGGTTTCGGATGTGGTGGAATACGAGGTGATGGTGGAACCCCAGAAAGTTCCACGCTATTGGGCCTCTGGAATGACAGCCAACGTGGAATTTATAACAGCAAAGAAAGATAGTGTGCTGGTGATACC
Organism: uncultured Ignavibacteria bacterium; assembly: GCA_964511075.1. GTDB lineage: Bacteria > Zixibacteria > MSB-5A5 > MSB-5A5 > RBG-16-43-9 > CAZEDM01. The sequence goes on along the minus strand of CAZEDM010000010.1, from coordinate 61,552 downwards.
TAAAAATGCAGTAAAGGAAGTAGATGATATGAGTTTGGTTATGTTATTAACGGACAGGCCCATACCCAGAAAGATCAAAACCGGTATCACGGATGGAAAGTTAATTGAGGTGATCGAAGGTCTGAAGGAAGGTGACAACATAATAGTAACAGGCAGTACGGAAAATACCCAGAAGAAGAAAGATAACTTCAGGCCATCAATGCCGGGTATGATGAGGGGACCGAGATGATAGAGTTAAAAAATATAAGCAAAATCTACCAGATGGGGACTGTGGAGGTCCCGGCTTTGAAGGACATAAGCCTGAAAATAGAGGATGGCGAGTTTATCGCTATAATGGGACCTTCGGGATCGGGCAAGTCCACTCTCCTGAATATCCTGGGCTGTCTGGATATTCCCACCGATGGTGAATTCCTATTTGATGGCATAAATGTAAGCAAGTTCTCCGAATCCCGGCTTGCCTATATAAGAAATGAGAATATAGGCTTTGTTTTTCAGACTTTCAATCTTCTTCCTCGTTTGACCGCTCTGTCCAATGTGGAGCTTCCTCTCATATATGCGGGTGACCATAGGAAACGAAAAGAGATGGCGCTTAACGCCCTGCGCTCGGTGAATCTTGAGGACAGGGCTCATCACCGCCCCAGAGAATTATCCGGAGGTCAACAGCAGAGAGTTGCCATAGCCCGTGCTCTGGTGAACCAGCCTTCCATAATCCTGGCTGATGAGCCCACGGGTAATCTCGATTCCAGATCCGGCCAGGAGATAATGTCCATCCTTAAAGAACTGCATAATAAGGGCATTACCATAGTCCTGATAACGCACGACGACTCGGTAGCCTCCCATGCTCAAAGGATCATTCGCTTAAAAGATGGCCAGATCGTGGAAGACCAGAGGACAACAGATGTGAAAGAGGTTAGCCTGACTTATATGTCCGCAGGAAGTCAGAAGAAAAAGAGACGGTTCTCTCTGGCTGAAATAATAGAAAGCTTAACCATGGCCATATCTTCCATCTTCTCCAATAAACTTCGCAGTTTTTTGACCATGCTGGGAATCATCGTGGGAGTTGGAGCAGTAATTGCGATGATAGCCATAGGCCAAGGGGCCGGGGCTCAGATTACTAAGCGTATCAGTCAGCTGGGAGCAAATCTTCTGATGGTGCGTTCTGGTGCATTTCAAAGAGGACCTACCCGTTCAGCCAGCGGAAGCGTTACCTCTTTGGTATATGAAGATGCTCAGGCTATAGCTGAGGAATGCCCTTCCGTGGAGAAAACTGATGCAAATTTTTCCAGAAATGCTCAGGCAGTTTACGGAAATGAAAACACCAATACCGGGATAAATGGAGTGACACCAAACTATCCAGATGTGAGAAATTTTCCAGTGGAACAGGGAACTTTTTTGACTGAGGAGGATAATCGCCTGATGCGGCGGGTAGCCGTCCTGGGGAAAACAGTAGTTGAAGAGCTCTTCGGAGAAAAAGACCCCATCGGAGAGTATATAAAGATAAAGCGCAGCAGTTTTCAGGTTATCGGCGTAATGAGCGAAAAAGGAGGCAGCGGATTCAGGGATGAAGATGATGTCATCTTTATTCCTCTGAAAACTGCGCAGAAACGGTTATTTGGGGTGGATTATGTTTCGATTATCAATGTGAAGGCAAAGTCTGAAAAGGTTATGGACAAAGCCGAAGCTGAAATCACCTCCATCTTGCGTGAAAGGCACAGGCTCAAATCAGGCGATGAAGATGACTTCAATATTATGTCCCAGGCCGATATTCTCACTACCGTGCAGGAAACCAGTAATACTTTTACTATGCTACTTGCCGGTATAGCAGCGGTAAGCCTTATCGTGGGAGGAATCGGCATTATGAACATAATGTTCGTATCCGTTACTGAGAGGACCAGGGAAATAGGTATCCGCAAGGCCATTGGTGCACAGAGACGCGATATCCTGAGCCAGTTTCTTATCGAGGCTATCATCGTATCGCTGAGCGGCGGGATAATCGGCATCTTCTTAGGGATATCGGTCAGCAACCTCATGAGCAAATTCGGCGGATGGGAGACGGTGATCACTCCTGTTTCCGTGGCTCTGTCTTTCTCTTTTGCCCTGGCGGTGGGACTTTTCTTTGGATTCTACCCGGCACGCAAGGCCTCACTTTTGAACCCTATTGATGCCCTGAGGTATGAGTAAAAAGAATATGAGAAAAAATCGCAAGTTTTTGTCAGAATCTGTGTCTTAATACTGAAGCGGAGATCAGTGAAAATGAACTGTAAAAATGTCAGAGCCAATTTTCTTTTCTTTTTGGAGAAGAAACTGCCAGAAGATCAGCTGGTGCAAATGGAAAAACACCTTAAGATCTGTCATGAATGCTCCCGTCTGCTAAAGGAATTTTTCCTCCTGTGGAATATCCTTAAAGACAAAGAGAGAATTCAGCCCCCTCCTTATTTCTGGACAAGACTTAACCAGAGGATCATCGATTATGAAGAAGGGAAAAATCCCGTGGTAGGTGGTATAGGGAGGGTCTCAGGCTGGGCTCGTCCCGTACTTGCAGTTGCAGTTTTAGGGGTTTGTATTCTGCTGGGCTATTCCCTGGGGAATCTACCTTCGATAAATGGGCAGGCAGTATCCCAGCTAAATAACCGCACCACAGCTTTAAAACAGTTTGTCGATTCTCACTATGTCAACCCCCTCTCCGATTTACCCAGCGGTTCCATTGAAGCCACCTATTTGAATATGATCTCGGGAGAATAGGAGGTAAGGATGAAGAAGAATTTACTTATTCTGTTTCTAATAGTCTTAACCCTTATCAATGTTACCGCACTGGTAACCATCGCCTATCACCGATTTTATCCCAGAAAACCCTTCCCCCCACCCCCGGTGCGAGCTGATACGCCGGTGGGTTTTATCAAGCAGGAGCTGGATTTAAATGAGGAGCAGGTGAAAAAATTTGAAGCCCACTTCAGGAAGATCAGAGGGGAAATGGAGCCGATTTTTGATTCCCTCAGAGCTAAGAGAACCAAGCTTATGAACGAACTTTCAGTTGAGCAACCGAATATGGATAAAGTTAATACGCTTTCCGAGGAGATTGGCAGCCTTCAGACTGAGCTGCAGAAAAAGGCAATTATGCATATGTTAGAGGAAAAGTCATTCTTGACCCCGGAGCAGCAGAAGAAATTCTTCACCTTTTTCAAGGAAAGAGCTAACCCCATGAGAATGGAGGGCATGCCTGGAAAGGGAGCAAGGGAGAAACCGTTTAAAAAAAGACTGGAGGACAGAAAATAATCATGAAATCGGATAAGATCAGGAATAATCACATCACCACGGATGACCTGGCATTTTCAGCCTATCTGAAAATAAAGGGCTATCCTCTCATCAGATCAGATCAAAAAAAATCAAAGAGTATTTTCACCTTTGAGGTGGAGGGGGATATCGATCAGCTGAAGGTGGAATTCATCAACAGCCAGTTCGTTCAGTTCTATAATGAGCTGAGAAATCTGAAGAAGATGATTTCAACAGAGAGGAGCTCGCAATGAAAGCGCATAAAATATCCATCGGGATTCTGGTCCTTTTAGCCCTTATAATTATGCATCCCTGGGAGGCAATTTCTGCCCAGTTTCCTCAGGCCCCTGATGGAAAAGGCTTCTTATCCGGCCTGACAGATGAGCAGAGAGAAGCTATTCAGGAGGAGGTAAAGGAGCTGCAAAGCCAGAATGCCTCCCCAAAGGAAATTAAAGCTGAAGTGGATAAAATGCTTGAAGGGTATGGAGTCGAAGTGCCGGAAAAACCAGAAGGAGCGAATAGACATAGGGGCTTTGGGCTTCCGAGTGACTTGTTGGGCAAATTGACAGATGAGCAGAGAGAAGCTATTCAGGAGAAAATGAAGGAGCTGCAAAGCCAGAATGCCTCCCCAAAGGAAATTAAAGCTGAAGTGGATAAAATGCTTGAAGGATTTGGGATCGAACCGCCTGAACACCCGGGCCCTGGTGGTCCAGGTGGTTTCGGACCACCCTTCCTATCCAAGCTGACTGATGAGCAAAGGGAAGCTGTCATGGAGAAGATCAAGAAAATGAGGGACCAAGGTGCTTCCCGCCAGGAGATAAAAGTTGTAGTCGATGGGATAGTGGAAGGATATGGTGTTCTATCAACTGAGAACACCGAAAATGCTGGATCCAAAAAAACGTCTGCTGCCGAGACTATCGAAGCATGGAACTATCCTAATCCCTTTAATCCTGAGACCGAGATCGCCTACAACCTGCCTGAGGATTCCCGGGTCAAGCTCACCATCTATAATATCCAGGGTCAAAAAGTAAAGCAGTTAGTGGACGAGTACCAGAACGCAGGCAGCAGAGGGGTAATCTGGGATGGTAGAGATAAAACCGGAGTAAAGGTAGCCAGCGGAATCTATTTTTATCGCATTGAAGCAGGAGCTTATTCTGTAACCAACCGCATGGTTTTTCTCAAATGAGCGAGGCCCTCTCCCTTTGTATCTCTCATCAGGCTGAGGTTAGGAAATACTTCTTAACCTCAGCTCTCTAACCAATTATACATGAGGTAAAAATGGTCAAACATAGTTTTAAGCTGGCGAATGGAAAAACACTGCTGCTATCAACACTCTTCTGTATAGTCTTTTTAGCCGGCTGCGGGAAAGAGAAAGTCCAGACCTACTGGTCAGACGAGCCGGTGCAAATAGATGGCCAGATGACGGAATGGATCGGCAAACCCACCAACTATCTGGAGAAAAGTGGCGTGCAGCTGGGTCTGCGTAACAACAGCGAAAACCTTTATGTTCTTTTCCGTTTCAGTAATCAGGAATGGGCACGTCTTATTAGTATGGGTGGTGTGACCTTATGGCTGGATAACTCAGGGAAAGAGAAAAAAGATTTCGGAATCCGCTATAAGGGAGGGCCCCCTCCTTTCGATATGCAAAAATCCGGGATGGAAGGCCAAGGTGGATTTCTGGATAACCTCACACCGGAACAGAAGGAGCGCCTCAGGCTGAAACAGGAGTCGATGGCTGAGCAACTCATGGTTATCTACAAGAAAAGCAATCAGGAGATACCCATTCCCACCGGTGGTTCTTCAGGCCCGGCAGTCAGCTTTGACTCTCTTCAGGGTGTTTATACCTATGAATTCAAGATTCCATTACAGAGAAGTGAGACCTTCGATTATGCCATCAATGCCCAGCCAGGACAGAAGATCTGTCTTGGATTGGAGTGGGGAGAACTTAATCTGGGCGATCGAGGGAATATGAAAAAACAGATGGGTGGTGGAGGGATGATGCCTCCTGGTGGTGGTATGGGCGGTGGTCCCGCTGGAGGTGGCATGGGTGGGGGTCCTCCTGGTGGTGGTAAGGGTGGTCCTGTTATGAAAAAACCTGAAAAGCAGGAGCTTTGGATAGAAACTCAACTGGCTTCTCCTCCAGCCGAATAGGAGAAATTACGCATGGAGTCCTGTAAGCTTAAGGCACGGTGGTACATATTGTTTCTTTGTGATATCGTTTTTTCCTTCTCTGTATTGAGTTCCTGTGCTGCCGTGCCTTCTTCCAAAAAATATGTGGACACTTCTTTAGATTCAAAAAGCTCTGTCCGGACAGAGGAATTTTTCCCCAAATTGTGGGAGAAATGGACAGTGCAGTTCGGAGCGGTTGCAAGGAGTGGAGCGCCTCTGCAATTACTCAACCCTCTCAATATGTTTGAGGGTACGGATCGAGATGGTGGAGAAAATCAATTCCCTATTCTGATTAATGCTACTTTGATGGATACCCTGCTTATTGAAGCTGGGTTAGAATACTACGCTGTCTTGATTAATATGACCCCTGAGGAGGAAAGAAGGTTTCGTACCTCCTATTTTCAGCGTTACGAGGTTGAAAGCCATCTCCTTATCTGGTGCAAATTACAGACTTCCTGGTCAGAACTCTATCTGGACCCCAGCCGTTGGATCATCTTTATCGAAGACGATGCTGGGAATCAGTATGAACCACTGCAAATTCTGGAGGAAGAAAACGAAACTCCAGCCCTTTCTCGAAAGGCAGGGGAAAGATTCCCGCAATTACACTCTGAGGATAGAAAACCAGAGTGGGAAACCCATCAGAAGAACCTGATGCTCTGTTTTCCCAAGCGAGATTTCTTAAATAATCCTGTCCTGTCTAAAAGGGTGAAATCTTTGAAATTGATTTTTCAACAGATTGAGGATGAGAGAATCAGAGCCGAAGGGACCTGGGTTTTTAAAGAATAAACATAATTTTTGGATTTAATCTTTGTATCGCCTGCCTCTCTAATTCAATAAATCCCACCTTGCTCACAAGGTGGGATTTGCAGCTTAATGCAAACTATCCGCTTCTAAAATTCCGTAAGACGCATAGGGGAAATTTTAAGTTTCTCAGGATAGTGTAGTGCGACCCTTTCAGGGTCACCTGTCCCAAGCGAGGCTGAAGCCTCGCACTACGAAATGCAAAAAACTATGTCCGGAAAAGAACCTGTTCTTTTTTGAAAAGCCGTTGGGTGATAAAAATCGCCAGCCCGGCATATAATACGGTGCTTAAGAAGATCAGCCCTATATACCCCCAACTGTATGTTCCCAGGAGAACCTCTTTTAAAGTCAGGCTTATGTTTATCACCGGGATGAAAGCCATACCCACTGATAATTCCAGCCCTGGCAGAAAAGAACCCATAGCCGGCAGAATGATGATTATCAGCAGAGGCGAAATGTAGCTTTGGGCTTCCTTGTAGGATTTTGCGAAAAGGGCTAAGGAGAGCAAAACCGAGCTTGCCAGACAGCAGTAGGGGATCATAAGTATAAGCAGGATTAAAATGGAAAGGGGATTGATGGAGAAAATCGCATTCTCACCCATTTTCTCAAATCTGCCAAAACCGCTACCGGCACTGATAACCATACTGGCTGTTGATACCATAGCGGTGATAAGGGAGGCAGTGAAAACAGCTAAAAGTTTACCTGAGGTGATCTCAGCCCGAGTAGCTGGAGACACCAGTAGAGTCTCCATGGTGCCCCTTTCTTTTTCACCGGCAGTTAAATCGATGGCTGGATACATCGCTCCGGTCAAGGCCATAATCATAATCAGATAGGGTAAAAACATGGAGAGGAAGTATCCTCCCATCTTCTCCTTGGGGGCAAGGTTTTCTTTCTGAATTTCTACCGGATGAAGCAAAGACTTATCCACATTCTTTATCTTTAACCTCTGGGTGACGACACTCTCCTGGTAAGCATCCAGGATATTTACTAACTTGTCAGAGGTCATATCTGATCTGATCTCAGCGGCATCATAGTAGATCTGAGCCTGGGCAGATTCTCCAGCATTGATCTTTTCCTCAAAACCCTTGGAGAACTCTATTGCTGCGGCAATCTCTTTCTCCTTCAGGGCTAATCTGAAGTCCTCTTGGCTGACTATGGTAAAAGACCTGTTTTCCTTGAGCAGGGAGAAGAGTACGGGTGCTTCCTCTTCGCCTATAACTGCTATGGGACTAACCCTTTCCGCAGTTTTTTTGGCCATCTTCATAGTTAAGGAAGTCATCCCAAAAATCAAAACAGGAAAGAGGAAAATAGGAACCAAGAGCATAGAGATAAGAGTTCGTCTATCCCTTAAGGTATCCTTCATCTCCTTTAGGTAGATTATCCTTATTTTCTTAAGATTCATTTTCCCTCCCTATGAATTTAACAAAGACCTCGTCTAAATCCTCCAGCCCGGCTTTGTGTCGTAGCTCTTCCAGGGTGCCAACTGTCAATATCCTTCCCCTATGGATGATGGCGATTTCATCACAGAGCTTCTCTGCCTCGTGCATTATATGGGTAGAAAACAGGATGCATTTGTTCTCCTCTTTGGCTTTACGTATGAATTGTATGATATTTCTGGAGGTGATTACATCCAGTCCCAGGGTGGGCTCATCTAAGATCAGCACCTTCGGGTCATGAACCACGGTGCGGGCTAAAGAGACTTTCTGCTTCATACCGGAGGAAAGTTTATCTACCCGTCTGTCCCTGTACCAATCCATATCGAAGATCCTGAAGAGTTTTTCCTTCCTCTCCTGTATGAGCTTCTCCTCCATTCCGTTCAATCTGGCAAAATAGGTAACGGTCTCCTCTGCGGTTAATCTGGGGTAAAGGGCAGTATCAGAGGATAGGAACCCGATATTAGATTTCACCTTTTGAGGCTCTTGAAGGATGTCAAAGCCAGCTACCTGAGCCGTGCCGGAAGTTGGTTTTAAAACTGTGGAAAGAAGACGCATCAGCGTGGTCTTGCCTGCGCCGTTCAAGCCTAAAAGCCCAAAGATCTTCCCGGGTTTGCATTCTATAGTAACCTCATCGACCGCTACTATCTTCCCTCTCTTTTTGTCCAGAAAGATCTTACTTATATCGAAGGTCTTTATCATCTAAAGGGAACCGATGAAATCCAGAAGCCTTTTTACCCTTAATAATCCGAGATCTCACTTGCCCCCTCCGTATCAACCCTCTCCTGCCACCGAGAGTCCTTGATCTCTCCTTTAGCCGTGGAGTGAATCAGCTTATAAACCCCGAAGCCTGCATCATCTATGAAGATAAAATAGACCCCTCCCTGGATATGATCGTAGTTCCATCTCTCCCAGGATTTGGAAGTTATAGAATAAGGATGTCTTTCAATGTCATCTGGTTCCCCGTAGATAATATAGACCCTTCCCATATCGGTTCTCCAGCCATCCTTTTCCACTCTGTTGGAGGAGTATTTACGTTTAGCCTCCTCCCACCTTCTGTAATACTCGATCTTAAATTCATTCTCCGGCGTTAAAGGATCAGGGTCATTTCTCTTCCAGAACTCAACCATAAACTGTTTCTTGCCAGCTAAATTAAGTTGATCGTACATGTTCAATTCATCCCTGGTGCCAATGTAGGAGAGCATATTTCTCAAATCTTTCGCTTCCTTCTCAGTTAGAGGTCCCTCAGTTATCTCCCCTGCTGCTCTGGTTCCCACCTTAAAAGGCTTTATCCTTTCGACCTCCTCCCCTGAATCAAGGTCTCTGGCTAAAATCCTCAATTGATATTTACCGGGGGCAAGGGAGCCGATATTCAGGGCGTTCATAACCACGGCTGTGTTACCCGGCTTGGCATTTATCTGGGTACCATAGTCCTTGGGATTTGAACCAGCTGAATCCAATACGGAAAAATTCAGGGAATACCCTTTTTTCTCTCCTTCCTGGCTGAATTGGAGATTATAGATCTCCGCATACAGATAGAGCATCCCTTCCTTTGAAATATACTCCCTTCCGGGATTAGGCAAAACCCTGATTCCGGATTTGTTGAATTTCACTTCTGCGGTATCCTCTTCTGACAGGTTTAAAGCCAGCTCCATATCGCTCATCTGTAAGGACTCACCTCGGAAATCCGGAACTGTGACTTCAGTTTTTTTCACCCCCACCCTATTGGAATTGAGATCAATCACTTTTAGCTCTAAAGAGTAGACTCCCGGCTTTATGGTATCTCCCAGAATGTCTATCATCTGAGCATCAGAGATCTTGGCCTTTTCTGCGTCCTGAACCAGGCTTCCTACTTTCCATTCCTTCTCCTTGGCTTCCTTGCCTTCCTGATCCTTCAAGCTTAACTCCAAGGAAACTATTGTTCCGAATCCCTCAACCTGCTGGATGTAATCCAGCTCCTTTTGTTTCAGGGAATAATATATCTCCAAATAGCTCTTGTCTATATCTGGGAGATATTTAAAAACCGAGTAATCCAGATCTAACTTGAGAGAATCGGTGGGAAAAGCGAATGAATCTACAGACCAGAATAAAAGGAGGAAAAAAACCGATAATAGGGAGATTAATACCAGTATTTGTTTTAAGCCATTTCCCATTATTTATACCTCCTTAAAAAGGTTGAATATAAAAGGATATAAATGCTTTTAAGCCCATTTTTATCACCTTCCATCATAAGGATACTGTAGCTCATATTCTCCGTAACCAGTTACATCGACGAATAAGAACCTGCGATTGAGGCGGTAATAATACCAGATCTGATAGGCACGGCTGGAAAGCTCAAAAGGGTGTCTGTCAATCTCATCTGGTGGACCGAACTTTATATAGACCATCCCCATGTCGGTCTTGTACCCTTCCTTATCATAGATGCGGAAGTGCTGATTAGCGTATCTCACCCTTTTATAATACTCATCCCTTAACTCATTCTCCGGTGTATCCGGGGTGGGATCTTTGGATTTCCAGAACTCTAGCCATTTAGTCACCCTCTCTCCTTCTTTTGCCTCTTTCAACTCCTCCAGTTCCTTGCTATTAGCCACATATCGCAAAAGATCCACTGCCTTAAGGTATTCGGTCTTCACCTGATAAAGTAAGGACCACACGATATTCAGATCTTTATGAACCTTGGCTATCTCCCTGCCCCGTTTATCTGTCAGTCTAACCCGAAGCGTATACGAGCCCCCAGGTATATTTTCTATCTGGATTTTCTTGAATTCATAGAAGACCTCGTCAGCCGAAGGCATAAGCGTGGTTTCAGAGGTATCCTTAAAAACTATAGATTTATTGACCGCTTCCAGCTCATAGAGCAAGAGATAATCCAAGGTCCCCGAGAGCTTCAGATTATAGAGCTCCAGATAAACCCAGAGGAAATTCTGCGGGTCGCCGAAAAAGGCCGAAACGCTGGGTATGACCTCTTTACCTCTTTTGCTGAATTTGGAGGAGTCCACATCTTCCTTGACGCTGCGAGCCAGCTCCAGGCCACTGAAGATTATCTTGTGTGTTTCCCGAGAGGGAAGGTAAATCTGTTTCTCCAGTTGTGATACCTGATTGGAATTATGGTCGATCAACTTTACTCTTAGCTTATAGTCACCTTCCGGGAGGTAGAGATTGAGCTGATTGATTAAAAAATTCTCAGTGGATTGAGTCTCCTGATAGGTCTCAACTATATATTCCTCCTCATGAGAGCTGGCGGTGAACTGTTTATTTTTACTGAAGAGCGCTATCTCGATCTCGTAGCTAGCTCTGAATCTCTCTTCGTCCTTGACAAAGGTCAGCTTGTGATTGAAGATCCTGTAATAAACTTCTAACCTCCAGTCATCTTTTCCGCTTCCCTTGAAATAGGCATAGTCTAAGAAGAACCCCTCCTTCTCCAAATCCTCCTGATATCCGAAGTCGGTTTGAGAGAAAGAATAAGAATTTAAAGACAACAGAAAAGCCAAAACTATAAATATGATCATCCTTTTCATATTTCCATTATAATTAAATCCTTCAGAAATATCCATAATAAAATTCATCCTCGATTCCGATTATAATTACTCTAAGCCCCGTGCTTATGTTTGGTCAAATCTTTTTATTCGTATCTTAAGGAGATAATTGGATCGACCTTGGCCGCCCGATAAGCTGGATAGATGCCGAATACCAATCCTACCCCCACTGCTACGGAGAAGCCTATGATTACCCAGGGCAAGGATACGCTGGCTGGTAGTGGGGTAACTGCACCAATCAGCTGACTTAAAAGAAGTCCTATGAGTATGCCCAATATCCCGCCGCTTCCGCTCAAAGTCATGGCCTCGATCAAAAACTGCCAGATAATATCTCTTTTCTTTGCCCCGATAGCCTTTCTTATCCCGATCTCCCTGGTCCTTTCCGTTACCGAGACCAGCATGATGTTCATCACCCCTACTCCTCCGACCAATAACCCGATGGAGGAGATAACCACCATCACCAAATAGATAGCACCGGTGATCTGATGATAAACATTCATCAGGTCATCCTGGGTGGAGACAGCGAAATCATTAGGCTTATCTGGAGGAACGGCTCTCCTTCTCCTCATCAGCTCAGTTATCTCGTCAATCGCCTTGGACATCAGTGCCGGTGATCTGGGCCTGGCAACTAAGAGCAATTCCTTCTCCTCCGGATAAAGCTGCATATAGGTCCAGTAAGGCAAAAGCACGAAATTATTCATACTCTCACCCAGAAGGTTAGGCCTTTTCTCCATCACCCCGATAACCGTAAATCTCCTGGGAGAATAGTTGGCTCCTCCTAAGAGCACCTCTTTGCCCACAGGGTCCTGGAAAGGGAAAAGTTTCTCAGCCAGATCCGGACCCAATATCAGCACATCAGCTCGATAGTTTACATCTGCATCAGTGAAAAACCTTCCTTCTGCTATGTAGTTATTATTCACCACCTCATATTCTGGCATAACTCCAATCAGATCGAAATAGGATACCTCCTCCTTGCCGTATTTTATGATTTTGGAGCCAGGTCCCCAGTTCTGGGGAGAAACCTCGCTTACCGAAGGGCAGTATTCCCTTACTGCCATAGCATCCTCAAAGGTAATAGGCTTGCGATTCCTCTCCTCCTCCGGCATCCTTCCCATACGAATTCCGATCTTAAAGCGGGTTACATAGATTGTATCCGAGCCCAGGGACTCTATCTGCTGAGCCATGCTGTTATTCAAACCCTGGATAATGGAGACCATCCCGATGACCGCAGTCACACCTACGAGGACTCCCAAGATAGTCAAAAATGAGCGCATCTTATTAGCCTTAAGAGAGGCCAGGGCCATTAAAATACCTTCTTTTACCTCAAACAGATTCATAATTACAAGATGTTCTTTCTTTTTTATCTTTTATCTCTGATCCCGCTCTTCGTTGCTCTCCTTTCACCCACGAAGAGAATGCTGTTAGTCAGGAGACCGAAAACAAGCAATATTCCCCCTTTAATCTCTAATCTTTTATTTTCCATCTTCTGTCTTTTGTTCCTTATTCATACCTTAAACATGCTATGGGGTCTAACTTGGCAGCTTTCATAGCAGGAAAGATCCCAAAGAAAATTCCTACCGAGGAGGCAATAATAAGCCCGCTTATAACTGACCAGGGTTCAATCGATGCTGGGAGCGGAGTAGTAGCTGACACTAACTTGGCGATTATGCTGCCCAGGATAATCCCTATCAACCCTCCTACCATTGCCAGGGTAACTGACTCTACTAAAAACTGCCAGAGGATGTTCTTCTTCTTAGCCCCTACCGCCTTACGTATGCCGATCTCCCTGGTCCTCTCCGTTACCGAGACCAGCATTATGTTCATTATGACTATGCCGCCGACCACCAGAGCGATAGAGGATACCCCGATCATAACTATAAAGGCGGTTGAGGTGAAATTTCGATATAAATCCATAAAAGTGTCAGAGGTCGAAATGGCGAAATCATCTGGTTTGTCATAGGGGACATGTCTCCTGGCTCTGAGTATCAGGCGAACCTGGTCCTGAGCCTGCTGCATCAAGCTGAAATCCTCCACCTTGACGAATATCAGCATATACCTTTTGGTGCCGAAGATCTTGTTAAAAGTAGTAATGGGGATTACAACGAAATCATCCTGACTCTGTCCTAAAAAAGTTCCTCTTTTCTCAGCCACTCCCACAACCCTGAAGTAATAATTACCTATCTTGACATCTTTGCCTATGGGGTCCTGGTTGGGAAACAGGTTGTCTGCCACCTCCCATCCAAGCAGAGCCACCCTGCGGTTATGTTCGTCCTCGAAATCCGTATGTGACCTTCCACTGCTCAAATCGAAATCCATGACCTCAGTAAAATTAGCAGTAGCCCCTACGACTGTGATATCGCTGACATATTCTTTTCTATATTTGACTTTCCTGAAAGTAACCTGCCTAGCTCCTACTTTCCAGCATAGGGAACAGTTCTTCCTCACTGCCTCCATATCCTCCATGCTAAGGTCTTTCCTTTTAAGGGCGTTTATATAATCCTCCTCACTCATAGTTATGCCGAACTTATCCACGAAGAAGGTGCTGGAACCTAACCTCGATATCCTGTCTGACACATATTTATTCATACCGGCTATGATGGAGACCACCGCGATGACGGTCATGACCCCGATTATGACTCCAATGAGAGTGAGTATAGAGCGAAGCTTATTGGAGATAAGTGACTTTAAAGCCATTCCTACACTCTCTAAAAACTGCAACTTTTCTCTCCCGGCAAAAAAAATTAATCTATCTAAATTTTTCCTCTTTCTCGACCATCCCATCCCTGATATGCACGACCCGGTCTGCATATCTGGCGATATCCAGCTCATGCGTAACTATGATTATAGTATTCCCCTCAGAATGAAGCCGGTCAAAAAGTTTCATTATCTCTAATCCGGTGGCAGTATCCAGGTTGCCAGTGGGCTCGTCTGCCAGGATGAGCGAGGGATTGTTTACAATGGCCCGGGCTATTGCTACCCTCTGTCTTTCCCCTCCGGAAAGCTCGTTCGGCTTATGGGTCATCCTGTCCTCCAGATCCACTATATGTAAGGCTTTTCTTGCCCTTTCAATCCTTTCTTTCGATTCGGTCCCGTTATAGATCAAAGGAAGCTCCACATTATGCAGGGAAGTAGCACGGGGCAGAAGGTTGAAAGTCTGGAACACAAACCCGATCTCCTTATTTCTGATAAAGGCCAGCTCGTCGTCATTCATCTCGCTCACTAATCTATTATTGAGATAGTATTTCCCTTCTGTGGGCGTATCCAGACACCCGATCAGGTTCATCAGGGTTGATTTCCCAGAGCCGGAAGGACCCATTATGGCAAGATACTCCCCCTTCTCCACACCCATATCTACGCCTCTCAGGGCCTGTACTTTTTCAGCCCCGATCTCATACACCTTCCAGAGATTCTCGGTTTTAATCAGCAATTTAACTCCCCTCTTTTTTCACCAGTTTCTTCTCGATCTTGACCTTATCCCCGTCCTTCAGGGTTCTCAAGATCTTATAGCTGCCGGTGATTATCTGGTCGTTTTCCTTCAGGCCTGAGACTATCTCTATGTTCTGCTGGTCAGCAATACCGGTCTTTACTGGAACAAACTTCGCCCTGTCTTTCTCCACCAGGAAAATCCCCTCCACCTCTTTTTTCTTCTTTTTATCTTTGGGCTCCTCTTCAGTGGAGGTCGAGGCCTCGGCTTCACCTTTTTTGGTATTGGTATTCAGCGTGTCTTTCTTCTCCTCTCGCATCACCACTGCGGCAATCGGGATATTCAGTACCTCTTTCTGTGAGGCTGTGGTTATATCGACTGAGGCTGACATCCATGGCTTTATTCCCTTAACCTCGTCTTTGAGCAAAACCTTAACCAGGAAATTTACCACCTGATCCTGAGTGCCGTAGCCGGTGATCTTGGCTGTGTTGCCGATCTCCGAGACCTCTCCTTCAAAGGAGGTATCCGGGAAAGCATCGATTTTTATCTTAGCCCCTTGGTCTAATTTCACCTTTGCGATATCGGTCTCATCTATCTCCACCTCAACCTCAAACGCAGTAAGGTCCGATATAGTCATAATCTCAGTCGGGTTGTAAGTGGCTCCAGTTACCATCTCGCCTTCTTTTTTCATAAGCTCGGTTATCTTTCCATTCATAGGAGAGGTGATAGTAGTTTTGGCCAAAAGGTCTTTGGCCTGGTTCAGATTCGCCTGGCTCTGCTCGTATTGTGCTTTGGCAACATTATATTGGGTCTGGGTCTGATCAAATTGCTCCTGAGACGTCAGATTCTTCTCGTAAAGCTTCTTCTGGCGTTCATAAACCAGTTTAGCCTGTTCTAGACTTGCCCTGGCTGAGTTTACCTGGGCTTCTGCCTGAGCTACGGTTGATTTGTATTCTGATGGGTCTATCTGAACCAAAAGCTGTCCTTTTTTAACCATATCTCCGTCTTTCACTGGCAGGCTTATTATCACTCCTGGAACCGTGGCGCTGATCTTAACATCCGTTATGGCCTGGACTTTACCGCTTCCGGTCACTATGGAGGTTATATCCCCCTTTTTGACCTTATCCACCTCCACCTTATAAGTTTTCTCACCAGACCTGAACAGATTGACCAGCACGAAAATGAATATCAGAGCTATTACGCCAATCACTATAATGATTTTATTTCTTTTCTTCATAGTAATATCTCCTTAAATAAGTTTCTAAAGTTACTCATCTGTGAATGGCTTTTTCGAACTCCGCCACAGCTAAGTTGTAGTCATACAGGGCTTCCACCTGGTTGTTTTTGGCAGTTTTATAGGAGACATTGGCATCCAGAAGTTCCAAAATCGATGCCGCCCCCAGGTTATATTTCTCCTGGGTCAGCTTCAGATCTTCCTCTGCTGACTTCAATGCCTCCTCCGTCAATTGAATCTTCTGTTCTGCCTCTTTTACCGAAAGATACGTCTGTCTTATCTCCAGCTCTAAATCCCTTTTGCTCTGCTCCAAATTCTCCTGGGCTAACTTAAGGTTAGCCTTGGCGCTTCTCACACTGGAGGTAGTGGCAAAACCTTCAAATAAATTTATACTTATGCTTATCCCTATATCCCAGGAATCATAATTTTTCCAATCGCTACTTGATCTGGGAAACTCGATATCGCTCCAGGAATAATCTCCATAAAAATGTATACTGGGAAAGTTGGCACTTCTGGCGATGGTGAGGTTGGAATGTGCCTGATTCACTCCCATCCTGGATTTATCTATCTGCGGGTGTTTCTCTAAAGCTCTTTTTAGCTCGGACTCTAAATCCGTTTCTAATTTTTTATATTCCAGCCTGGCATCGATCTCCAGGGGTGTGTCTATATCCAGACCTAACAGACTATTGAGGGAAGCCTCTGCTAATTTAACGTTATTGGCGTAGGTGATTAAATTCAGACTATCATTTCCCAGTTGAACCTTAGCCTTAAGATAATCGGACAGAGAGGCTGAGCCTAAGTCATATCTGGCCTTTGCCATATTAAGCTGCTCTGTGCTTTTCTTCACCGCATCCTTTTGAACCTCATATAGCATCTGGGCTTTTAGTAAATTATAACATCCCTCTTTCACGCTCAGCTCCACCGATTTCTCGGATAATTTCAAATTGTCCCAGGCAGACCTCTTGCCTGCCTTTTTATAATTGTAATTAGCCCAGTTTGCCCCTCCGTTGAAAACGGTCTGGGTTAGTCCTAAATTGAAACTATATCGATCTCGAGAGCTTACCAACTGCCCCAGCCTGAAATTTAAAATGTCCTCACTTGACCTGCGCCAGCCTGAACTGAGATCGACACTGGGCAATAGCCCTGACCAGCCACCTAAAAGCTCCCATTTGGCAGAATTGTAAGTCTCCTGGGCAGAACGAGCCTGGAAGCTGTTTTTCTGGGCAATGTTAACGCAGTCCTCAATGGTGAGAATTTTCTTTTGAACATACTGTGCCTGAGCTGCAAAGCTCATCCAGAGGAAAAGGATTATACAAATGGTGAAGGCAATTTTCTTTCTCATCATCACTCCTTTAAAAAAAAGATTTTTACCAGCTGATCGGGACTCCCGCAAAGGACATTCCCATCACGCTTAACCCTATACCTAATAATACAACAACTAGCCAACTTATTATGGCAGCAGTAAAAGCTTTTCCCTTGGTGAATCTATATAGAACCATCATTCCCAGGGCTATTAGGATTACCTGCCAGATTGCGAAGATATCTATAAATGCGAGCAGCAGATATCTGATCTTGGTAAAATCACCTTCCGGCATCAACAGTGCCAGACTCGTCTGAACATCCGCAGAGTTTTTTGCCAGTATCAAAGGTGTTTTAAGTATCGCCCCTAAGAGGGGAACAAAGGAAGTGTATGTCACCACCGATAAGACCTTTTTGTAACTGCTCTCACCGCCCAGGATGATATTGCAGAAAAAATAAACCATGGAGGTGAGCAGGAAAAGTCCTATGAGATTCTTGAAAACCTCGCTCACGGCTGTACTTATTCTCTTGCCTGTATCAACCTCGGTCATCCTCTCCAGAACTTCTGGAGGAGCTGAGGAAAGCCGGGGTATTTGGGATACTATCTCTTTTTGTAAAAGGAGATTCTGGGGCAAAATCACCTCCGCTATGATTATGGCAATTATCAGAATCAGAATAAAAGCAAAAAGCCAGGACGGCTTATAATTCAGAT
This sequence comes from uncultured Ignavibacteria bacterium, assembly GCA_964511075.1. Lineage (GTDB taxonomy): Bacteria > Zixibacteria > MSB-5A5 > MSB-5A5 > RBG-16-43-9 > CAZEDM01. Next base: position 43,674 of record CAZEDM010000010.1, on the reverse strand, counting down.
AATTGAAGAGTTTTCTGGGTTCGAAAAATATCCCTGCGATGCGGGAAAGAAATCCCATTCTCTCCGTTTTTTCTGGCTCGAATGACTTGGTTTGCTCTTCCATTCTACCTCCTGTTTATAAAGATATACATAATATTTTAACGAAATAAACTCAAAAAGGTTTCAAAAATCAATGGAAAAGGGAATTGTCTTTGGTATTTTTTGTCTTTTAAGTTCCTGTTTTCGTTGCGATTATTCCGGAAAGGAGAAAGTCATTGGTCAAAAGATCAGCTGACAGTAATTAAATAAATTATTCAGATATAGTCTAGGCCTGATTTTTACTATTCTTTGCTTCTCTTACTAATCAGTAATGCGATAAAGAGAACCACGAAAGCTACAATAGCGGAGGGAATTTTAAGGTCGGTGGAAAGCTGGCTCTTGCCTATAATCAAGGGTAGAATAAGAATGGAGACCAAGTTCATTACTTTGATCAGTGGGTTAAGGGAAGGCCCTGCTGTATCCTTGAAGGGATCGCCCACTGTATCTCCAATCACGCTTGCCTTATGAGCCTCTGAGCCTTTTCCACCATAAAGCCCAGCCTCTATGGTCTTCTTAGCATTATCCCAGGTTCCGCCTGCATTGGAAAGCATCACCGCCAGAAGCTGGCCAGTTAAGATTATCCCGGCTAAAAAGCCTCCTAAACCGTCCACTCCTAAGAGAAACCCCACTATCAAGGGGGAAAGGATTGCCAGAAGCCCGGGCGTGATAAGCTCCTTTTGCGCGGCAACAGTGGAGATATTAACACATCTGTAATATTCTGGTTTATTTTTCCCTTCCATAATTCCGGGTATTTCCTTGAACTGCCTTCTTACTTCCTCCACCACCTGAAAAGCTGCTCTCGCAACCGCCCTTATGGCTAAGGAACTGAAAAGGAAAGGCATGGCTCCTCCGATTAAAAGACCTACGAAAGCCTTAGGCATATTTATCTGAATACCCCTTTCGAAGAATTTATAAGCTGGGTCAAGCAGATTTATATCTGAGCCATAAGATCTGAACAGCGAAACCGCTGCTATTACTGCAGAGCCTATGGCAAAACCTTTGGTCACCGCCTTGGTGGTATTTCCTACCGCATCTAATTTGTGAACGATATGATGTGCCTCTGGATTTTTATCCTCCTCTAAGACCTTGGACATCTCAAAGATACCATTGGCATTGTCTGATACCGGTCCATAGGAATCCATGGAGACTATAATTCCGGTAGTGGTTAACATGCCCATTCCAGCCAAGGCAATTCCATAGGCGGCTAAGGCTAAATCTCCTCCGAAGATAAGGTTTGAGGTCATGATAGTAACAGCAATAACTACAATAGCCAGAACTGTGGATTCCATACCCTCTGAGAACCCTGCTAAAATGGTAGTTGCAGGTCCGGTCCTGGTAGCACGTGCAGTTTCCTTAACTGGGTTGTATTCCACCGCAGTATAGTATTCTGTTAGATAACTGATAAGAACTGCCAGAACGATTCCGGAAAAAGTTGCCCAGAAAAATCTCATGTCCGGGGTACCTTCAGGGGTTTTTATGTAGAAGTAGTTTATAAGTCCGAAGCCGATGGTGGATGTTATCGCAGAGACTAAAAACCCGTTCTGGATAGGCCTCATCGGATTGAAATCCCTTTTGTCTTTTCCTTTGACGCTCCAGGTTCCCAGGATAGAGGCGAAAACCCCTACTGCCCTTACTAAAAGTGGGAAGACAATCAATTTTAAAGCCAGATCCCCGCCAAAAGGGGTGGGGTTAAATGCGGCATAGGATGCTCCCAAGATCATAGCCGCGACCAGAGTGACCTCATAGGACTCAAAAAGGTCTGCGGCCATTCCGGCACAATCCCCCACGTTATCGCCCACGTTATCTGCGATTACAGCCGCATTCCGGGGGTCATCCTCCGGAATTCCTGCTTCGACCTTACCCACTAAATCTGCCCCCACATCTGCGGCTTTGGTGTAGATTCCACCACCTACCCTCATAAAAAGCGCTACCAAACTCCCTCCAAATCCAAAGCCGATCAAAACCATCATCGCCTGTTCCCTGAAGAGCATAAAGATGATTGTTGCTCCCACCAGCCCCATCCCAATAGTAAACATTCCGGTAACTGTACCGGATTGAAAAGCAGTTTCCAGGGCATTTTTAAAGGAAGTCCTGGCTGCATGGGCTACTCTTACATTACCCCTGACAGCAACAGACATACCGATAAGACCGGTCATGGCAGAGAGGGTTGAACCAGCCAGAAAGGATAAGGCTATTCCCCAGACCAGCTTCCAGTCCGTGCTTCCATCTGGAAGGAGATAGATATTTCTATAAACGAAAAAAAGTATTATGGTCAGAAGTATTATGAAGAAGAACAGAACCCGGAACTGTCGCGTTAAATAGGCTTTGGCCCCCTCCTGAATTGCCTTTGCCACCTCTATCATCTTGGGCGTACCTTGATCTTTCCTGATAACCTTGAAAGCCAGATATAAGCCGTAGGCCAATCCCAGGATGGCAGAGAGCAGAACGAAATACAGAGCTAAATTGACAGTGCGGTCAAAGGGGGGTAGAGAGATATCCTGTTCACCAGCTAAAAGATTCCCCGGAGATAGAGTTAAGAATACAAAAATTAGGAAAACATATTGCCTTAAGCGAAGAAATTTTGGCATTTCCACCTTCCTTTTGAATTAATTTTAAAAACAAAAGGCAGTTTAAAATAAACTGCCTTAAGATTTTTCTATATTTCAGAGCATCCCCGGTTAATTTACATCCTTATTTCAGAGTGAATTCTACTTTATACTGCACCCAGACAGCCACTGGTTCCTTGTTGCTGATGGCTGGTTTATATTCATTCTTCATAGCTGCTTTCACTGCATCCTCGCAGAAGATATTCGGATTCACGCTCAGTTTGGGGTTATCGATGCACTTGGCATCCCGGACCTTGCCGTGTTTATCCACCAAAGCCTGTACCCAAACCACACCCTCCACTCCTGCCTTCTTGGCTAACTCGGGGTAATCTGGCTTAACCCATTTTATTGGAACCGGAGCTTCCTCATAGGGAACGAACTCCTCTGACGAAGGCAGATACTCTTCTGCGGGGATATTTACCACGAGGGATTCTCCGCTGCCCGCTCCTTCCGTAGTAATAGTGGGGTTCTGCAAGACCCCCAGCTCCGCCTGGGTAGCCAGGGTGACAGTCTCCTTGACCTCCTCATCCGGAACCGCTTCAGGAATACCAACCGATGGTGGCGCAGCTGCAGCAGGAGCAGCTACTGCAACTTGACGAGTCATACTCTGCGATAGAGAGGGAGGCGCACCCAAATCAGCTACGCTCTTTATTGTAATGATTTTGGTAGCTGAGGGCTTCTGGGCCCTGATATGAGAAAAAAGTAGAAAGGAACCTATTAATACGATATGCACCAGACCAGCCAGAATTACGGCTGAACCCAGGTTCCTCTGATAAGCTCTTTTAAGCTCGAATGCTCCATAAGGAGTTGCTATTTTCATTTTTTACTCCCTCCTTTGGGCTTGAGCTTTCCGGTGATAAGCCCTTCATCCTCATCTGTAAAAGGGGCGAAGCTGAAACGATAGCTGAATCCTTCGTTTTTCTCCTTTATCTGCCTCTCAATCAGTTGAACCTCATCAATTATATCTACCATCTTGGAATACTTAGCATCTTTATGAATCTTTATCAGAGTTACCAGCTTAGGCTTTTTAGAATTCATTCGTAAAAGCAGAGATTTTAAAGAATCCCAGGGCAGAGGTTCTGGCTTTTCCACTCCCATATTCCAGTACATCTCTCCGTTTGCATCTACCCTCAAGGTTAAGAGGTTGGATTCTGCTACAGGTACTGGAAGGTCCTGGGGAGGAAGATTGATTTCCATAGCCTGAGGCATACTGAAGATGGTGGTTACCATATAGAAGATCAGAAGAAGAAAAGCTATATCCACCATAGGGGTCATATCAATGCGTATCCCAATCCTCCTTTTAGGCCTTCTGAGACCGCTGGTCTTTTTACCTCGAGGACTTGGTCCTCCTACATCAACTGCTGCCATAAAAATTACTCCTCAAAAAAATTGCTCTATATCATATAATTAACTCAAGTTTCGGTTTCGGTTACTAATTGAAAGCGAGGCATATAGTTATCTCTCATGGTGGTCATCAGGCTTTGCATCACCCCATAACGAGCATCCTTGTCTGCTTTAATCACCACAAATATCCGTGGATATTTTGCCCGAATGGAGTTTATCACTCCAACCACCGTATTAAGATTAACCTCCTCATAGATCCTCTCAGTGACCTTCTCCTTTTTACCCTGTATCTCTACTTCCTTCCTGGTGAGATAATCTACGAAGATACTATCTTCTTTGGTAACAGTAATGGTCAAAATATCCGTCTCCGGTAGCTTCATCTGGGAGTGGGAAACAGGGAGAGACACCGATCTCTTTTCCGGAGGCTTGAACTGGGTGGTGGTCATATAGAAGATTAAAAGCAGAAAGGCGATGTCCACCATAGGGGTCATATCAATCTTGACCCCTATTCTCCTTTTCATCTTCTTCAGCATTACTTCTCAGCCTCCTTACTCTTCAAAAGCTGTAAAACTTCATAAGTTGCCTCGTCCATGGTATAGTTAAAGGCGTCCACCTTATTAACAAAAAAATTATATGCCACAATACCTATGATAGCGTTGAAAAGCCCTCCGGCAGTATTCACTAAAGCTTCAGCTATTCCTCTTGCCAACATCATAGCATCCACCACTCCTCCAACCCTTTGTGAAGTTGCCGCAAATGCCCTGATCATACCGATGGTGGTCCCTAAAAGACCTACCATGGTTGCGATGGAGGCGATAGTGGACAGGGCGATCAAGTTCCTCTCTAAAAGTGGAACCTCTAAAGCATTGGCTTCCTCTATTGCTCTCTGGGTCTCGCTTAATCGCTTCTCCGAGGCAATGCCCGCATCTTTCAATTGTTTGTACCTCTCAATTCCAGCCCTTAAAACATTGGCGGTTGTGCCTCTCTGCTTATCACAGGCAGCAACTGCACTATCAAAATCTCCTTTGTCCAGCATCATTATCACATTCTTGAAAAAGGACTGAATCGAAGTTCTTCCCCGGGCTTTCCTCAACGTGAAAAGTCGCTCCAGGATAAAAGACAAAAGCATAACGGATAAAGAGATCAGTACTCCAACCAGTGGTCCTCCCTCTCTCAGGTATGCGGGCAACTGGCTCCAGATTAAAAATCCTACTGCCAAGGAGACCACCAAAACCAGGGTTACGAATACAGATTGTTTCACGAAAAATACCTCCTTTAATGTTTAGAATTAAATTCGAATTTCTCTTTTTATCTAACCAGAGCCTATCTCATCCTGACCTCCTTCGACCTCTTATAAGTCATTGGCTTTAACACTATTCAAGACCCAACATCCTATGCTGATCCACAGACCTATGCCGGATATGCTCACCAGGGTAACCACATTGAAAGCTTCCTTGAGCTGTTTTACTCCCAAAGCACTGGCCAGTGGAGTTGCTATCCCAATTATTGACAGGACAATTGCCATAATCCACAGAACGAAAGGTATTGAATTGAACTTAAGTGACCTTTTGATCTTAGGAAGATAGTTTTCTTCCATGCTGGTTTTGCCGTATATGGATAGCAGGTTGAAAATTCCCAATAAAAAAGAAACGATAATCATCAACAGGAACAATACCGCCAGGATTCCCATAAGTGCTCCTCCTAAACCAGAATAGGTCATCAGGCTTCCGAATTTAAACAGGTATTGCAGGGCACTATAGCGTATAACCGTTTCTCCCTGGGAGAAGTTAAACCACGGAAGGAAAAGACTCAAAATCATCAAAGCTGAAGTCAAAGTCAGTATGATTTTTTCCACAGGCGAGAAAACCGAGACATAGACTACACTATGGTCTCTTTCTTCTCTTTCCCCGTGTTCTTCTCTATTCCTGACCTGCTCTAAATATTTTTTCTCCTCTTCCGTATTTTTCCAGAATCTCTTAGCCTTAAGAGGATAAACGTCAAAACCTATATACTTGTAACGCAGGTTTTCCTCTTGGGCATCCTTTTTTTCCTCCACCATATCGCTCCTTTATATATACCCTTGAAATCCAATTATATTCCTTAAAATCAGTAGTTAAAATCTATGAAAGCCAGACGATCCTTCGCCGTTTTGTTGTTGGGGTCTAATTTTATTACCTTTCGGTAGGCTTCCTTTGCCTTCTCCCACTGACTGGTTATATCATAAGCCTGTGCCAGCCACAGATTAAAGGAGACATCATTTGACTTACATCTCACCGCCTCCAAAAGAGGCCTTATAGCCTCAGAGGCTCTGTTTAAAGTCAAAAGCACGTATCCCAGATTTCCTTTAGCCTGGCAGTCGTCTGGATTTATTTGAAGAATCTTCTCATATTCCTCCTTGGCCTCAGCATAAGATTTAAGCTCTGACAGATAGATGTAAGCCAGATATTGATGAGCCTGGAGATAATCCGGTTTTAACTCCACCACCTTTTTCAGGGGCTCCAAGGCCTCCTTAAACTGTTTTAAATTTACATAACAATAGGCCAGATTCAGATAGCTGGCGAAACTGGTTGAGTCCAGCTCTATTTTTCTTTTCAAGGCTGGAATAGCTTCATTGAATTTCTTAAGTTGATAATAGGTCAAACCCAGATAGAAGAACGATTCGCTGTAATTTGAGTCCACCTCTGTTGCCAGAGTGAAATATCTCGTCGCTTTTTCTAAACTGAGAGAATCTCCCATGTTATAGAGCACCTTCCCGTAGTCTACCAAAAAATCCCTATCTCTTGCTGTCCATTCGAAATTATTCTTACCTGCATATTTTGCCACATACTCATTGTAGGCTTTAGCTGCCTCCGGATATATCCCTTTATCCGAATAGCACTTGCCTAAATAATAATAGGCATCAGTTAGATTGCTGTCCATCTCAATAGCTCTGTTCAGATCAACCGTGGCACTGTCTAATTGATACATATAAAAATACGACTTACCCAGACCTAAATAGGCCTTAGGATCGGTCTGGTCCAGTTTTATATATTCATTATAAGCCCATCCTGATTCTGGATATTTCTTGGCAAGGAAATAAATATCACCCAGCTCTATATAAACTGACTTGAGCTTCGGCTCGAATCTGACCGTTTTTTTAAATTCCTCCACCGCCGCATTGAAATCCATCTGCAGAAGATAGGCTTTACCTAAGCTGTAGTGAACACGTGCCAAAGTGGAATCTAAACTTAAAGCTTTTTTGTATTGCTCAATGGCAATAGAGGGTACTTCTTTTTTCAGATTGACATCTCCTAAGTTCTTATGATACTCCGGCTTTTTGGAATCTGCAGAGATGGCCTCGCGAAAACTCAAATCCGCCTCCACCAGTTTACCCTGAGCCATCTGTACCAGCCCCTTTCCGTTTAAAAAATCCGCATATTTGCTTTTTATCTGTAGACCTTGGTCAAATGTCCTCAATGCCTCATCATAGGAGCCTTTATTCAGATAAGATAACCCCAGTTCATAGATCGCCTCTAAGTATTTTGATTTCCTGTCTATGGCGTCCTGATACTGTTTTATTGCATTATCCCAATCCCCCTTTTCGAAATAACACTTCCCCAAATAATAATAGGCTTCTGCCTCATTGGGTTTTTTACCCAGATAAGCTGTAAGCAGAGCTATGGCTTTATCGTAGTCTCCGTTCTGGTAGGCTTTTTTACCGCTATCCAGATCCTGGCAACCTCCTGTAGTATACAAGGTCAATAAGAGGATCAAGGCTGAAAGCCAGATTCTGAACAATACTTTATTCTCTTTCATGAGACCTTTACTTAAAATCCTTAAACTTAGCATAAATCCCTTCACTGTCAAGTGTTTTATTTCACAATCTGGATTTTTTATTCTTTTCTCTTCTCTTCCTCTTTTCGATATCGACCCTTTAAAAGCCAGAGCCTTAAAAGCCCATAAGCCAGAATTACTCCACCAAATATATTACGAAATCTTGGGTCTATTTTGAATACACCTGTTATAACCAAAAGACCCAGGAAGATCAAAAATCCAGCCAGGGTATAATTAAAAACTCTGTCAAACTTGGAAAACCTGATACCTTCCACCAAAGCTAATGTCTTAAAAACTTTTCTCTAAATACTGCAACATCTTTACATTTTAACTAATAAATAAGTTTTGTCAAGCTTTAATTTAAGTCGAAGTTACAGCTAAATAAGAAGTATCTCCCTGCTTTAAACCTGAATAAAAAGCTGTACAACCTATTTTCATTTATTCAAAACGTGTACCAAAAAACTGCATTCCCCTTATCTCTTGATATTCTTTAACTTACCCTAAATGTTGATCGGCCCGGAAACCAGATTTTGAGAGAAATTAACTTTGTATTTGCACTCTTTTTAAAGGTGAACCTTGTAAGCCGTTGTTTAATTTGAAATTAAGCCTGCGTAACCCTTTGCGATTATATGTCAAAAATTACGTTTCATATCATAGTTTCTTCTGGAAACGAATTATACTCAGAAGGAGAACCACGATCCCGATAAAGGCTAAAGCTAGGAGCTGATCCCAGAGAAGGGTCAATCCACTTCCTTTGAGGAAAACCCCCCTGACAATAACCAGAAAATATCTCAGGGGATTGGCATAACTGAGATATTGAATCAGCCTGGGCATATTGTCGACGGGAAACATAAAACCGGAAAGAATTATTGCCGGCATAAGAAAGAAAAAGGTAAGCATCATCGCCTGCTGCTGGGTTCTGGAAAGGGTAGAGATTAAAAGTCCTATTCCAATGGTGGTTAGCAGGTAAACCCCTACGGATAAAAGCAGAAAAAGGAAATTGCCTCTGAATGGAATTCTGAACCACAAAATCGCAACCAGAGTTATAAGAGTCACATCTATAAATCCGATCAGAGCAAAGGGAGAAACTTTACCCAGGATAAGCTCAAATGTTCTTATAGGGGTCACCATTATCTGCTCAATGGTTCCGATCTCTTTCTCCCTAACAATTGCCATAGAGGTCAACATCATGGTGGTAATTATCAGGAGCAAAGCCAAAACCCCGGGCAGATTATAATCTCTGCTTTTTAATTCAGGGTTGTACCAGGCTCTTGCCTGGTTCTCCAGGCTCAGGATTTTCACCGGATGGACTTGCCCGAAGAGCAAGCTCTGAGCAAGTTTCTTCTGTATCTTATTCTGGCTGATCCTCTTGTTATAGGAGAGAAGCAACTGGTTTATATAGCCTGAGACCACCCCTGCGGTATTGGAATTAGTCCCGTCAATTAAAATCTGAACGGGAATAGTCTTTCCTTTCTTCATCTTTTTGGCAAAATCATTTTCTATTTCAATTCCCACCCAGATTTTACCCTGGTCTAAAAGCTCTATCAGCTCTTTTTGACTTTCCGGAAAATGATTAATCTTAAAGCGGCTTGAGTTACTGAAAAGCGAAATAAACTCTCTGCTCTCCTGGGTTTTGGAGTAATCCAGTACGGCTGTGGGAATCCGGTTTATGTCCATGGTGGCAGCATACCCTAACAAGACCAGCTGAAGGAGCGGAGCCACAAATATGACCATCAGCATCCTTCTATCCCTGCGGATCTGGATGGTTTCCTTTAGAAAGATATGTTTGATTCTTTCCCACATATTAATCCGGCAGTCTTTTCTTAAAGATGAGATTGGCTATGGTCAGCATCATCAGGGCGAATATTGATAAAAGCAGAATCTCCCCTCCCAGGATCTTAAGGCCATTACCTTTCAGAAAAATATCCTGAAGGATTCTTATATAATACCGGGCTGGCACGATATGGGTGATAACCCTCAAGAACAGGGGCATATTGAAAATGGGGAAGATGAAACCTGAGAGGATGTACCCGGGAAGAAAGGACGTCAGCATAGCCATCTGATAAGCTAACTGCTGGGATTTGGTCAAGATGGAGATGAACATTCCGATGCCTAAGGCTCCAAGCAGAAATATCCCCGAGACCAAAAACATAAAAAGGTAATCACCTCTAAAGGGAACTTTGAAGAGGAGCCTTGCCAGAATAACTGCCACAAGCAGATCTATCATCCCCACAAGAAAATAGGGTATCAGCTTACCGAAGATCAGCTCGGAGGACTTGACCGGTGTGGCAATTAACTGCTCCATAGTTCCCCTTTCCCATTCCCGTGCTATCACCAGGGAGGTAAGCAGGGCACCTATTATCATCATAATCACCGCTATCAAGCCGGGTATGATGAAATTTTTGCTTTTAAGCTCCTGGTTGTACCATATCCTGGTTCTTCCCTCGATCGCAGGCGCATTATCCGACTGGGCCATCTTTGAAGAGAAAAGCAGTAACCCTCCTGAAAGATACCCACTTCCTATGCTGGCAGTGTTAGCATCGCTGCCATCTAATATAGTTTGAACCTCTATCTTTTTGCCCGATTTTAAGTCCGCGGAGAAATTCTGAGGTATCACCAGGGCAATTTTGATTTCACTTTTCTCAAGGAGTGTCTCCAGTTCCTCATAACTTTTCACATAATCTTTAATTGAGAAATATCCTGATTGAACCAGGCTTTCCACCAGTTCCCTGCTTTCCCGTGAATTGTCCTGGTCATAGACCCCCATGAGCAGATTATTAATATCCAGGGTGACTGCATAGCCGAAAAGGATCAGCAGTATAAGGGGAATGGCAAACGCCATTATCAAAACCCTGATATCTCTTAGAATCTGAAGAGATTCCTTGTAGCCAACTGCCCAGAGCCTTTTAAGATTCACCTTTCTAATTCTCCTTGCGGATTAAAGACACAAAAGCATCCTCTAAGGAAGGGGTAACCTTCTGTAACCGTACGACCTCAATCCCTTTCTCCTTAAGAATTTGAGAAAGATAATTTGGTTCCTCACCTGAGGGGAGGAGTAGATGAATATTCATTCCGAAAAGGGAGGCTTCGATGACCCTTTCATCCTTGTGCAAAAAATCCAGAGCCTCAATTGGATTATCACATTCCAGCTCCCAGATTGAGCCGGACACAGATTTGCCTTTTAACTCCTCCGGAGTTCCCATCTGCACTAACTTCCCCTTGAAGATAAGCCCCAGGCGATGACAGTATTCAGCTTCATCCATATAATGGGTGGTAACGAAAACCGTGGTCCCATTATCTGAGATGGAATAGATTAAATCCCAGAAATTACGTCTTGAAATGGGATCAACTCCAGAAGTAGGCTCATCCAAAAAAAGGATGGGGGGGTTATGCAGAAGTGCACAGCCCAAGGCTAATCTCTGCTTCCAACCCAGGGCTAACTCCCTCGTCTGCCTTTCCCTTTTATCCTCAAGCTCTGCCATCCTCAAGACCCATTCTTTCCTCTCTTTTTTAAGCTCCTTTTTGACCTTGTAAATCCCAGAGTAAAAATCGATATTCTCCTCCACAGTTAATTCCTCGTATAAGGAGAACTTCTGGGACATATACCCAATGTTTTCCTTGACTTTCTCTGACTGGGTGAAAATATCGTATTCTCCCACTCTTCCCCTGCCTGAGGTGGGAGTCAAAAGCCCGCAGAGCATCCTGATGGTGGTGGTCTTTCCAGCACCATTGGGTCCCAAGAAACCGAAGACCTCTCCTTTTTTCACCTGGAAGGTGATATTATCCACTGCGGTGAAATCGCCGAATTTTTTGACTAAGTTTTCGACCTCAACTGCGAAATCGTCTCTATCCATTCTGAGTCTCTTTTTTATCCTGCTTTAAGAAGATAAAGATATCCTCCATTGAGGGTTCGGCTGTATTCAGGCTGAAAATCTCGATGCCCGTCTCTTTCAGCCTGGTTTTGAGGATTTCTAAGATATTTTCATCCTTCAGGGTAAAATGAATCTTTTCGCCAAACAGGGAGACCCCGGATATGCTTTCCTCTTTTTCCAGAATAGATTTTGCTGCTCTTGTTTTGTTACAACTCATCTCGTAAAGAGCCCTGCCCATAATCATTTTTAATTTGGCTGGAGTCTGGTAGGCGATTAACCTGCCTTTATCCAGAAATGCCACCTTCTGGCACCTTTCCGCCTCATCCATATAGGAGGTGGAGATGAAAATGGTCATACCCCCTTTCTGCTGCTCAAAAAGGATTCTCCAGAAATCCCTGCGGGAGAGCGGATCCACTCCCCGGGTAGGCTCATCTAAGAGTAAAACCTCCGGGGTATGCAGAAGCACGCAGGATAAGGCTAATTTCTGCTTCATTCCGCCGGAAAGATTCCCGGCTAAGAAATCCTTAAAAGGCTCAAGCTGGCTGAACCTGAATACCTCCCTATATTTTTCCTCTTTTTTCTTTCTGGGCAACTGATAAAGCTCGGAAAAGAAATCAAGGTTCTCCAAAACAGTTAAATCCTCATACAGACCGAATCTCTGGGGCATATAGCCGATTTTCTCTTTGAGTTTTTCTGCATCCCTGATTATATCATATCCTGCTACTTTTGCGGAGCCGGAAGTGGGAGGAAGTATCGCAGATAAAATTCGCATCAGGGTGGTCTTGCCCGCACCATCCGGACCCACCAACCCCACCATCTCTCCTTTTTCTATTTTCAGGCTGAGATCATCGATGGCAACCAGCGAATCGAAGCTCTTCTGTAGATTTATAGTCTCCAGCATAAAATTTCATTAGGAGTGCTCCAGCTTGCTGGTGCTTTTTTAAGCTAAGCAGTTGAAATTTAAAGAGAATCAAAATTGAAAAGATTGCAAAAGCAAGCTCTTGCACTCCAGTTTTCTTGTTTAATCTTTTGACAGGGTTACATCTGCCGGCATACCCGGCTTTAATATCTGAAGAGGATTTTCCAAGCTAACCTTTATGCCGAAAACCAGCTTCACCCTTTCCTCTTTGGTCTGGATATTCTTGGGGGTGAACTCTGCCTGGCTGGAGATATAGGTAACCTTCCCCTCGAAGGCTTTATCCGGGTAGGTATCGACTTTAACCTCTGCTTTTTGACCCAATTTGACTCTGCCCAGCTCGGTCTCTTTTATGTAGATTTTCACCCAAGGACGGGATAGGTCTCCAACGGTTAAAAGGGAGGTTCCGGGTAATACCACCTCTCCTCTCTCTGTATTCTTACTCAGCACCAGACCATCGATTGGGGATTTGATAATGGAATTATCTATCTGGGTCTTGATCAAGTCTATATTGGCTTTGTTCTGCTCAACCAGGTGCTGGCTTAAATTAAGCTGGTCTTCTGCTACCTGATATTTCGTCTTCAGGTCATCTAATTGCTGCTGGGTAGCGCCACCTGCCTGGTAAAGCTCACTTATCCGGTTTAAGTTATCTTTAAGATTAGCCAGATTGGATTTCGCCTGGGAAAGCTGAGCCAGAGAGACCTGGTATGCCGCCTGAGTCTGTTTTAGCTGAGCCTGTAATTCTTTGGCCTCCAGCTCGATTAAGACCTGGTCCTTTGCCACGCTGTCCCCTTCATCCACCCACAGCTTTTCTATCCTGCCTGAAAGCCTGGAGCCTATCTCCACTTCTGTGATCTCGATCGTGCCTGAGGCGAAGAGCTGGTTTTTGTTCTTATCCCCGTTGGTCTTGAGCAGGAAATAAAGGACTATTCCCAAGATTGCTATTAATATGAGTATAATTCCGAACTTTTTCATTATTCTCTCCTTTGTCTTCTTTTCATACCAGTCTTAAATGGAAAATATAAGAGCATCCCCTCTTTTTTACAAACAAAATTAATGTTTTCTCTTTTGTAAGTCGTTACGGGGCTGGGAGCCCCGACTACGGGTACAGAAATGTTGATTCTTTGTTGGTCGGGCACATTTGCCTGATTAATCCTTATCGGAGCAAAGAGTTGGACTTTTCCCCACACAGCGAAATCCTGGTAACCTGTCCCAAGCGATAAATTCGGGAATCCCGTCGTCTATGTCGGGGTTTTGACGACAATTCCCCAATGAACTGGAATCGTGATCCTGAAGCCTTTTCCAGCACAAACAAGTTAAGGAAAACTCAGTATTTAGGATAAAGGATATTAATGCGAGAATCGATTCTTCGGTTGATTCATCGGTTCAGGGGTGAGTTGGCCAGCCTGCCGCTCATCTTCGTTTTTGTCTGGCCTCGTTTCGAAACGGAAGCCGAATACCTCATCTGGCCCCTGGGCATAATCGTTTTCTTGGCGGGAACGGCTGTGCGTCTCTGGGCGCAACAGCACCTGCGCTATCGCTTGAAGGGCCTGAGGGAATTGACCACCAGCGGGCCCTATCAGTTCGTCAGAAATCCAGTTTACATCGGGAACATCCTCATCTGCCTGGGGCTAACCGTCATATCAGAGCTTCTCTGGTTTCTTCCCATCACCTTCATCTGGTGTGTAACGGTGTATTCATTTGCTGTCCGCTTCGAGGAAAAGTCTCTTTTAAAGTGCTATGGGTCATCCTATCTGGAATATGTGTCGAACGTCCCCCGCTGGCTTCCCCGCAACCTACATCTCAGGAATTTAGGTATAAGAAATAAATACTTGCTCTCCTCCACCCTGGCTGAGATTCACTGCCTGCTTTTACTGTTACCCTTCATTCTTAAGGAGGTGCTCTCGGGCCTGTTTTGAGGGTCAAGTTAACAGATTTGGCCGGGCAGCTTGCAGCGCCCGGCCTGCTGAGGCGGGTGTTGGATGTTATTTCTTGGATTTCGTCCTTGAAGCCTGGTATCGAAAATAAAGATTACTTATTGCCATTTTTTGCTTGCATATGAAAAAATTAACCTCTCGACCTTCATTCCTGCAGATTCTGTACTTGATAATCTATTCGATTCTATTTTTTTCCATGATCTCTACTCCGATAATGATCAGGGACTCTGTATATCTATCGGAAAAATTTATTATCGATGAGGAGATTGCCGAGGGTATTCTACTCGGCATTTTGTTTTTTCTGAGTATCCTGATACTGAATTTATACAAGCGTGAGGAATGCAGACAAAGAGAGCTGATCGAAAAAATCAATAACGACAAGAAGACGGCCGAGGAAAAGCTTTTCGATTCGCTGAATTACATCGGCAAGGTAAACGTCCAGATCCAGGAGATTAAATCGATCTTCAACAACACCAACAAGTATCCGGAGACGAAGAACGATTTTAAAAAAGCTTTTCGTTTCCTCGGCGGCCGCGTTCTTGAAATCGTAAACGTAAACTGGGTCTTGTTCAGAATAATCAACAGCCATACCCGGAAAACCATCACCGAGTGCCTTGAAACCAGGCGGGGCTTTTCTTCCAGCCACCCCACTATCAGCAATAAAATGATTATCGAGAAACAGCTGGTTTCGCCCTTCAGCACGGTCATCTGTAATCCGCAGAACTTAAACCTCCTTGTCTGCTGCGTTCTGCCAGTCGATAAAATCGGCCAGGATGAGCGAACTTTTATCCGCGCCATCCTGAATGAGATCACTATGCTGTTTGTTATTTTAGATTCCTCATATTACAGAAACGGAAACAAAACCGTTGCAGAGAACAAACCCGATAAGAAAATAGCGAAAAAGTAATTTACACCCTATAACAAGGACTTGCCCATGATTTCCAGAATCTGGCATGGTTACACCACCCAGGCAAACGCCGATGCCTACGAGAACCTGCTCAAAAGCGAGATCATCGTCGGCATAAGCAACCGTCACATTCGCGGGTATCGCGGCATCGATCTTTTGCGGCGCAATTTCGGCGATGAGGCTGAGTTCATCACCATAATGTGGTTTGATTCCCTCGAAGCTGTGCGGGAGTTTGCCGGCGAGGACTACGAGAAAGCAGTCGTGCCGCCTGAAGCACGAGCTTTACTTTCACGTTTCGATGAGCGCTCCCAGCACTATGAGGTAAAAGCTGCCATAGACATTTGACAGAATGTAGGGACAGCCCTGGTGGCTGTCCGCATTAGGGTTCGGACAGGGACGAGCCCTGTCCCTACAAATTTTGTAGCGTCCGACCCACCCCGGCGGGTGTCGGACGTTATTTTTTGGTAGATTCGTCGGGCAATCTGCGAAAAACCAGCCTGTAAAATCAAATTTTTATTGCCAAGTTTTTTTGGATTCAGTATTTTATTCTAAGCTAAAGCTCTAATTTGAATCCCTTGACAGGTATATCAGAGTCAAATGCAATTAATTAAAAAACTGAAAAGGAGAACTTGTGAGATTTAAAATGGTTACATGCTTTATTTTATTATGCCTGTTTTCCGTTTTTGCCTATGCACAGGAAGAACTGCCCGATAATTATCTTCCAATTACCCTGAAAGTCACAGAGGGAAAATTACAAGGGTCCTCTGAATTCTTGGAGGGGTTTATTTTTACGATGGATTTACCTCCAGATTTTTTGAAAAACGGCCTGGACAGCACCAAATTATTTTCTCTTATCAAGAAACAGGAAATAACCGGCACACTTACCTACCCCAACGGCAAAACCACAGAGATAAAATACGAAGCGGTAAATCATCGGGGAGCTGATGATATCTATATGAAGACTTCCCTGGGGTATTTTTTGTGGGAGATGTTGGATATTAAACCTGATGAAGTGAATTTTGCCATTAACTGGTGGTATTGCCCTCCTGCACGGGAGGTTGATTTGAAAGCGCTGGAGATGGCAGGGAAATTGCTTGCCGATTCGACCAACTGGCACAAAGAAGATGATAGAAAATGCGAAGATGATGAAGAGAATAATAAATGGAGCCTGTTTTGTGCGTTAAAATATGCCTCGATTCAAACCATGGGTGAATACAACCACCATAATACTGCCATGCAGACTGTAAGATTCGTTATTGACGAGCTTATCCCGGGGCATGAATTCGAACACACCTTAATGGATTATAACAACTTACCCGCAACCAGGCATAAGGATATTTTATTTGTCATAAATGAGGCAAAGAAGAGGATTGAATTAGAATTAAAAAGGGGGAAAGATTGACAATAACAGCATTTGACACAGGGTAGCATCAATAGGGGATAGTGGGCTAAGGAACTAATAAAAATCAAAAATTTTTGTTGCAAAGATTTCTTGGATTTATTATATAGTGAACGTTAAAGTTTAAATCTACATCCAAAGGGAGAATATATTCGAGATGGTCATCTGTTAACCATTTAGGCGAAATCGCCAAGTTTAAGGCAAGGAGTTAGCAAAATGCCAATATGGGGTCAAGTCTCAGGTTGCGAGTGTGCATGTTGTGGTAAACGTGAATTTCGTGCAACATTTTTAGTAAAAGCAGATCATATTGTTTGTTCCAACTGTGGGCGCACTCGGCGCTGTAAGCCTCCCATTATGGATGTTGTTTATGCAGAGTGTGCTTGCTGTGGGCGTGATGAAAAGACATCCTTTGTGGTGGATTCTGAGGGTACTTATATTTGCACGAACTGTGATAGGAGGAGATGAGTTACCATGTTAACATCACCTAAAATCGGAATAAATGCAGCAGATTCGTCTATAACCACAATTTCGAAGGAGTAAACGAACTTATTACGCTTCTAACCAAGTTAAGTCCAATAATTTTTAGTGACTAAACAATGAACGAAGGCGAACGACGAAGAAAAGGAAACATTTATCAATAAGTGCTTGTATATATAAGGGATGATTATGATTAGAAGAAAAAATGTTGTCGGGAAACTAATAAATTTTCGAGGTCTTGTTTATGCTCCTGTTGAAGAAAATGGAGTAATCTTCTTATTCTCAAAGCTGACTAATGATTTGAATTTATACATAGAGACAATACGACGGGGATTTCCTGATTGTATAGCAAAGCGATATGTGGGCAGGGGTCAATGGGAGGAGGTGAACATAGAATTTGAGTTTAAATCATCAGATTTTGTAAAACATGGACATTTAAACAGCATGAATTCCGGCTCTAAATGTGATATGATAGTTTGCTGGGAACACGACTGGACACAATGTCCGAAAGATCTTGAAGTTATTGAATTAAAATCAGAGTATGAAAAATATCCTAATCAGGTAATCGAAGAACCTGATAAGGTCTCCCAGATAAGTGAGTACAATCTTGAAGATTTATATAAAGACTATACAAATTCAAAAAAATTGTATGAAGAATTTCATGAAACCGTTATGAAAATCAATAAAGCTATATGGAGAAAACCTGCTAAAAATGGAGTATTCTACTATTGTCCCGAAAAAGTTTTTTTTAATGTGAAAATTCAAAAACAGGGACTAAGAATTCACTTATTTACAGGCGGTAAAAGAATTAAAGGGGTTGAAACTATATCCGAAGAAGGTACATATGCTCAAAAGTGGGGAAGATTCCATATTAAAAATAAGAAAGAGATAAAACAAGCAAAAACTATTCTTAAAAAATCACTTGAATTGATAAAAGAAGCAATAAGAAATAACGAAAATACAGGTTGGTATGCTGAGGTTGAGTAAAAATGCCGAGACGAACACTCCAAGAAACAATTGATTTAGGAATAAGACGATTACTAATCGAAATCACTGATACAAAAGTAAAATATCTAATTCAAAACAAAGAATATGATCTTGATCCAGAGGAACGAGTGCGAGCAGCTGTTTATATTGAATTAGTTGAGGATTATCACTATTCACCATTCAGAATAGACTTCGAAGTCCAAGTTCCTCGCAGAACCCCAAGTGATTTCGCAGACATTGTTGTATATGAAGATAATGAAAATTTAATAAATTACATAGTCATAGAAAACAAGAGGGAAGACTGTTCAGATACAGAATTTAATCAAGGGATAGAACAGGGTTTTGGGAATTCAAACAGTCTTAGGTCAAAATATCTTATAATTGACAATTTCAGACAAAAACAAATTTACGATGTAGCCGGCTATCCAGCCAATGAAAGAGTAGCAAATAGGATTGCTGACGTACCGATTAACTATGGCTTGGTGCCTACCTTTAGACTCTTGAGGGGGGGCGTGACGACCTCAGAAGAGTCCCTTTTAATGAATTAGCAAGCATTTTCCAAAAGTGCCATAATATTCTTTGGTCAGGGGGCAAATTAGATCCTGCTACTGCTTTTGATGAGATGAGTAAGATACTATTTGCAAAAATCCAGGACGAGAGGACTACTCCAAACGAGGAGCCTTATAAATTCCAAGTCGGGCAAAATGAAAACGAAGTCATCATAGCCCAAAGATGTATCGACCGTTATAATGATGCAAGAAGGGTAGACCCGTATGTATTCACCGAACCTATCTCTGTTTCAGATGCTAAAATAAAAGATGTTGTCGAAGTACTGCAGGAAATTTCACTCACTGAAACAGATTTGGATGCAAAAGGTCAAGCATTTGAAAAATTCTTAGGTGTCGTTTTCAGAGGTGAACTCGGACAATACTTTACTCGCAGACAAATAGTTGAGTTTATGGTTGATATGCTTGACCCAGACGAAAACGACATAGTTCTAGACCCTGCTTGTGGAAGTGGAGGTTTTTTATTGTATTGTATGAAGAAAGTAGCAGACAAGATCAGGAGGAATTATGATGGCAACTCGAGATTGATTGATAGAAAAATTTATGATTTTACAAGACAAAAAGTTTATGGAATTGAAATAAATGCAAAGATTGCGCGTGTGGCAATGATGGATATGATTGTAAATGACGATGGGCATACCAATATTGAAAGTAATACGGGTTTCAATTCTAACTTTAGAAATCCGAATATACGTTTCGGAAGGTTCTCCTTAATAATGACTAACCCTCCTTTTGGAGTTAAAATTAAAAGAGGTGACCATGACAATCTTGGTCAGAACAATTTTAATAATTTCACTTTTGGAGGAAGTAGAAAATCTCAGATTTCTGACATACTATTCCTAGAACAATATAAGAAATTCTTAGTTGATGACGATGCTCGGAATCCAAGGGCGGGTGTTGTTCTACAGATTGGGGTTCTGAATAATCCTAGTAACAAAGAACTGCTCACATGGCTTAGACTCAACTTCAAGATTCTAGGAGTAGTTAGCCTTCCAGACTTTGCTTTCCGAAAAGCAGGTTCAGGCATGAAAACCTGTCTTTTATTTGTCAGGAAGTATCACCGACCCCTTGAACGGATAGAAGATATTCCAAATTACAATATATTCTTTGCAATTGCCAATCACATCGGTTACGATTCTACTTTAAGACCTGATAGTGACGAATTGCCTGTCATACTTTCTCATTATAGAAATCATAGCGAGGATAGGAATAAAGGTGTTTTTTGGATTCCTATATCTGAATTAGATTATAGATTAGACCCCACATACTATTATAACAAGTTCATTATATCACAACATTTCGAACGTCTCAGAAATTTAGATCATCAACTTGTTCCGCTTTATAAGCTTCTGAAAAAAATGAATGCAGGTAAATCACCAGTAGGTGGTGTTACAAGGAGCACTGGAGAAATTCCAAGTGTAACTATTACGAATATTACAAGAGATGGAACTCTCGATTTTTCTGCTGACTTAAATTTTGTTCCTGATATTTTCTACAGCGAATTTAAAAGGAGAAAGGGAGGTTTGGAGTACCTAGACATATTAATTGCCAAAGATGGTGCGACCACGGGAAAAACATCAATAATAGATGATAGTTTTCCATTCTTAGACAGATCTCAAAGTCCGCCGATTCCAAAGGCAATATTTAGCGAGCATATATTCAGGCTTAGAATGAAGCGCAGGGTTAATCCATTGTATGTACATGCGTTTCTGAATAGCGCTCTGGGACAATTACAGTTAGAGACCGTCACTACGGGTGGAGCACAAGGGGGGATAACAAAGGATTTTGTTAAAGAGATTTATATTCCATTAGTTGACGAAACGTCTCAACGCGACATTTCTGAAAATTGGGGGAGGGGCATGCAACAAGCAGACACTCTTAAAAGACAATATGTCGAGCGTGTCAATGAGACCAAGAATGAAGTAGATAGTATGATAGAAAATGCACAACCGCTATCTTTTGAAGAGCTACAACAGATATTGGAATGAGTCTGTAGCAATAATGATTTAGCTAAATCTCTCCCTCATCAACTCCTTTATCTTCACCAAATCCCCAACCAGAATCCTGTCCTCTTTAATCTCTTTAACTCTTTGTTTTATCCTTGTAAATATCTTATTCGTCCCAATCCCCGGCTTTAGAGGCGCTCTAAAGCATACCCCCTGGTAGGCGCATAGAAATTCGATTGCCAGAACCTCTTCTGTATTATTGGCTATCTCCCTTGCTTTTCTGGAGGCAATTGTCCCCATACTCACGTGGTCTTCCTGGTTCAGAGAAGTCGGGATCGAATCGACTGAGGCCGGATGAGCTAAGACTTTGTTCTCCGAGACTAAGGCGGCTGCTGTGGTCTGTGCCATCATCAGGCCTGAGTTTATTCCCGGCTGGCTTACTAAAAATGCCGGCAAATCCGTGATATTCGGGTCCATCATCACCGCAATCCTTCTCTCGGAGATGCTGGCAAGCTCGGATAAGGCTATTCCCAAGAAGTCTAAAGCCAATGCTACCGGCTCGCCGTGAAAATTCCCGCCCGAGATAACTTTGTTCTTTTCGGGAAAGATCAGGGGGTTATCCGTGGCTGAATTTATCTCGATTTCTAAGACTGAGCGGACGTATCCCAGGGCATCTTTTACCGCTCCGTGAACCTGGGGCATACAGCGGAAAGAATAAGGGTCCTGGACCTTGGGGCAGGCTTTGTGGAACTCCCTTATCTGGCTGTTTTTCATCAGTTGAATTAAATTCTTAGCTGTAAGAGCCTGCCCCTTGTGTTTTCTTACTTTCTGCAGTTCCTCGTCAAAAGCCACCGGCGTGGCTAAAGCTGCCTCGCAGCTTAAAGCCCCTGCCATATCCGCCAGCTCGGACAGCCTTTCGGCTTTAAGCAAAGTCAGAACACCCACGCCGGTCATCATCTCGGTTCCGTTTACCAGTGCAACCCCCTCTTTGGCAGAAAGCTTCAAAGGTTTGAGCTTTGCTTTTTTCAATGCCTGTTTACCCGAAAAAAGCCTTTTATTGTGAAAAGCCCAGCCCTCTCCGATTAAGACTAAAGCGATAAAAGATAAAGGGGCTAAATCGCCGGAAGCACCAACCGAGCCTTTTTCCGGAACCATAGGCGTTACCCCGGAGTTGAGCAGCCTGACCAGGCTTCCTATCACTTCCGGTCTTACCCCTGAATTCCCCTTAGCCAGGACGTTTGCCTGCAGAAGCATGGCTGCCCTGACCTCCTCTTCACAGAAGATAGGTCCTACCCCTATGGCATGGCTTAGGACTAAATTTCTCTGCAGCTTCTCTATCTCAGAGGGGCTTATCTTGACCCTGCAGAGCTTGCCAAATCCGGTATTGATTCCGTAAACCGTCTCACCCTTTTTTACTATCTCCTCCACATATTTTCTGCAGCGCTTGATTCCGGGAATTGCTTTTCGGGAAAGTCTGACCAAGGCCTTCTTGTAAGCTATTTCCTCGACCTGTTCTAAGGTTAAACTCTCCCCGTCGATTGTTATATACTTCATATCTCACTCCTCAATTTTTAAGCTGGAGTAATTTATTTTCCTTTTCGAACCAAAAGGATACCTCCTGCAAAAGCTCCTTTCTGTTTCTGACTGTCTTGCTTCTTACGGGAAGCGAATCCAGAAAGGTTCTTCCGTACCTCTGGGTCAGAACCCGGCTGTCCAAGATTATGACCAGCCCGTAATCGTCTTTTTTTCTAATAAGCCTTCCAAAACCCTGTTTGAACTTTATAACCGCCTCAGGCAGAGAATAGCTCAAAAACGGATTCTTCCCCTCTTTTTCCAGTTTCTCCATCCTGGCGCTTGCCAAAGGCTCTGTAGGCACTGCAAAAGGGAGCTTTACCAGTATCAGAATCTCCAGGGCTGTACCCGGCGCATCCACCCCTTCCCAGAAAGACGAGGTCCCGAAGAGTATGGCACCCTTTTCGTTTTTGAATTTTTCGAACAGGTTAGTTACCTGGCCATCCTTTCCCTGGGCTAAAAGAGATACCCCCTGAGCCTCGAAATCCGGTTTCAGACCCGAATAGATCTCGGTCAGCATCTCGTAGGAGGTAAATAAAGCCAGGATATTTTTCCTGAAATTTTTGCCGCAGTCCTCTATCAATTCCCTGGCTACTTTTACATAACCGTTCTCCTTGGGTGAAGGGATAAATGAGGGTATCAGAACCCTTGCCTGCTTTTCGAAACTGAAGGTGGAGCCCAGACAAAGGGTCTTAACCCTTTCTTCCTCTGTTAGATTCAAACCCAGCCTTTCTTTCAGGTAAGAGAAATCGCCATTCACCGAGAGGGTGGCAGAGGTTAAGATTACCGTCCTCAGATTATCATACAGAAGCTGGTTCAAACTCTCCCCCACCTCCAGGGGAGCCATACAGAATCTGGATAAAACATCCTCCTTCTGGGAAGAAAACTCAACCCAGTAGACGAACTCCTGGTCCTCTGCTGAAAAGAGTACAGAGGCTGAATCGATCAGGGTATCAAGCTCTGCTTTTTCCGACTGAAGTGCTTTGATGCTTTCCCATTTCCCCTCCAAATCCGAGCTTCTAAGCTCTTCCAGCCCTGCTACTGTTACCTCTAATTTATCTTTCAGTTTCTTCAGGCAGGTGATAAGCTTTTCCCCTTCTTCCTTTAAAATCGAAGCCGGCTTTTCCTCCTTTTTGTATCTGAATTTCAGACCGTCATTGGGGAAGTGCTCTTTCAGACTGTAGGGAATTACCCTGAAGAACTCCTCTGCGGTCTTATAGGTCTCTTTAACCTTCTCTATGGCATTCTTTGATTTCTCCTCCAGCCAGACCATCTCCCCTTTTTTCAGGGAGCTTTTTTGAAGCCTTGACTTTATCTCGGATAAGGCTCCCCACTCCGTATTTAGCCTCTTTTGATATAACCTGTCCAGAACCTCTTTTATCTTCCAGAAGGAAAGCTCCTTGCCCAAGAATTGAGTTGCCACATTCTCCAGGTTATGAGCCTCATCCAGGATAAGATTCTCTGCTGTCAGGGTCCTCCCCTCAGCTAAAACCTCCGAGAAGAGAAGCGAGTGATTCACCACCAGAAGATGCGATTTGGTAGCCTCTTTTTTTGTCCTGAAATAGAAACACCTCTGGTAATAGGGACATTCCTGGTTTAAGCAAAAGCTACCCTCGCAACATACCTTATTCCACAGGGAGCCGTTTTTTGCTAAATCGAACCCGCTGTTCTCCGCTATGTCCCCGGATTCAGTCTCCTCTGCCCAGACTATCAGGTTTGCCAGGCTCATCTGGTCTTCCAGGGGAAGCTCATATTCTGCCTTGTTCACCAGGCTGAAAAGCCGGTAAAGGCACAAATAATTTTTCTTTCCTTTGAGCATGGTGACCTTGAAACCGAAGGGCAGGGCTTTCTCCAGAAGAGGAAGGTCTTTGAAAAAAAGCTGTTCCTGCAGATTTTTGGTGTTGGTCGAGACGATGCACTTCTCTTTATTCTCTCCTGCCCATAAAAGAGCAGGTATCAGGTAGGCTAAGGATTTACCCACACCCGCACCAGCTTCCACCAGAAGGAAATTGCTCTGGTTGAAAGCAGAAGCTACCTCCTGGGCCATCTTCTTCTGCTCTTCCCTTTCTTCGAATTTTTCCATCTCGGATGAGATCGACCCCTTATCCTGGTAATACTTTAAAACCTCATCCTCCTTAATCCAGGTATAGCTGTAATCCTCTCTTGAGCCTAACTCTTTTCCACCCCGGCTGTTCTGGAAATCAAGTAAAAGCTCATTTCTCTCTTCTGGAGGAACAAAGTCTTTCAGACCGGTTTTTCTACCCTCTCTTAAAAAATGTGCCCAGCTGTCCTTTGTGCCGGAACAAAGCCTCATAAGACCCTGGTAAACAGCCGGGCTTAATCTCTGAATTCTGTCTATCAAAACCAGCAGAAGCTGGAAGACCTGCTCTGCTTTTTCCGGGGAGTAGGTCGAACCCAAATCGTAATAACGAGCAACCGTTTCCCAGTTGAAATCTTTCAGACGGGGAAGAAGTATCTTCGATACTTTTTTAAGATCCAGAACCTCTTCTGGCTGGATTGTGATTTTTTGAAAGATTTTTCCCCAGGCTTTTAAGTCAAAAATGACTAAATTCCCTTCCCCTTTGAACTCCTCAAAGGTTTGAATATCCCTGAGCTTTGTTCTTTTTAAATCCAACGAGAGCTCAAATTTTGCCGCCATCCCTAAACCGGTAAGTCTGATCCCCGAGATCTGAATTTCCCCTTCTTCAGAGGTTGAGTTTACCTTATCTAAAACTATCAGTTTTTTTAAAAAACCTGTTTTCATCTCTTTAAATTTAATCGGGGTCTCTGAAAATTCAGAGTCAGCAGAAATTCATTCCACCAATCACCTACTACCTACTTCCTATAATCTACTACCTTCCACCTAAAACCTACTTCCTTAAGTTAAAACATACCATCTTGATATCGGTCATCTCCTCGATGGCATATTTCAACCCTTCCCTTCCGATCCCGCTTTCCTTCACTCCGCCATAGGGCATATTGTCTGCCCGGTAGGTGGGAACATCGTTGATTATCACACCGCCAACCTTAATCCCCTTAACTGCCTCAAAGGCTTTCTCAATATCATAGGTGAATACTCCTGCCTGAAGCCCGTAGATTGAATCATCCGTCATCTGGACCGCCTCGGAGAAATCCTCAAAGGGAACAAAGCAGACGACCGGTGCAAAAATCTCTAAAGCCATAACTTTCATCTCCGGCTTGACATTTTCCAGGACTGTCGGATAATAGAAAGAGCCTTCCCTTTTCCCTCCGGTTAAGATTTTCGCTCCTTCTTTTACAGCCTCATTCACCCAGGATTCGGTTCTTTTGGCATCCTCCTCTGTGATCATAGGTCCCACATCCGTTGTTTTATCCAGAGGATCGCCCAACTTTAACTTGGAGGTCTTTTCCAGAAAACCTTTCTTGAATTTCTCATAGATATTCTTATACAGGTATATCCTCTGAACAGAGATACAGACCTGTCCGGCATAGGCAAAGCTTCCCATAACCGACCTTTCCACTGCAAAGTCCAGATCCGCATCCTCATCCACGATAACTGCAGAATTCGAGCCTAACTCTAAGGTAACCTTTTTCAGACCGGATTTCTCCTTTATCCTTCTGCCCACCGGAGGGCTTCCGGTGAAAGTTATCATAGCCAGCCTCTCGTCTGTAACCAGCCAGTCCCCGACTGTTCCTCCGGATCCGAAGATTATATTCAGCGCACCCGGAGGCAGACCAGCCTCCAGAATTATTTCTCCTAACTTTATGGAGGTTAAAGGAGTCAATGATGCCGGTTTCAAGATAACTGAGCAGCCAGCCGCAATGGCGGGGGCAACCTTATGTGCCACCAGGTTCAAGGGGAAATTGAATGGGGAGATAGCGCCTACTACCCCAACCGGAAACCTCATGTAAAATCCCACCCTTTTCTCACCTCCCACTGAGGCATCTAAGGGGACCGTATGTCCGAAGATATCCTTTGCCTCCTCTGAGGCGAACTTAAAGGTCTGAACAGATCTTTCCACCTCAGCCCGGGAGTGTCTCCAGGCTTTACCTGCTTCCGAAGAGATTATCCGGGTAAACTCCTCTTTGTTTTTTTCAATCAGCTCTGAGGTATTTTGCAGAATCCTTGCTCTCTGGTAAGCAGGAAGAGAGGAGACAATCTTGAAACCCTCGATTGCGGACAAAACTGCCCTCTCAAATTCCTCTGTGCCTGTCTCCGCGACTTTCCCCATTGGCTCCTGGTTATATTTGTTCTTTACCTCGAAAAATCTGCTCCCGGAAACCCATTTCCCCCCGATCAGCATCTTGTATTCTTTTGTCATTGATTACCTCTGGGATTTAAAACGACCAAGATTTTTTCTCAATATAAGCATCAGAATTATGAGGGTCAAGAAATAAACTTTTCAACTTGACTTAGATGGAGTGGGGGGCTATTTTCTTTACCGAGTAGGGGCGGAGTTCATCTCCGCCCTGCTGATTTGAATTCATCGCAATCGAAGGAGAGTCAGATGTCCGGTCGGGAAAGATTAGCCATAATCGGGGCAGGTCCTGCAGGATATGTCGGGGCTATCAGGGGAGCGCAACTGGGTGCGGAAGTCACTCTGATTGAGAAAAAAGAGGTGGGTGGCACCTGTTTGAATGTCGGGTGTATCCCCACGAAAACTCTGACCTCCACCGCTCACCTTTACAATCTGATGAAGAAATCATCCAGCTGGGGTATAGAAGCAGGCTTTCCTTCCCTGAACTGGGAACAGGTGATGCAAAGAAAAGAGCAGGTGGTAAGAAGGCTGGTTAATGGCGTAAAATATCTCTTAAAGGAGAGAAAGGTAAATTTGATCACCGGGTCTGCCTCCTTTTTGGACGAGAAGACGCTTCTGATAAACAAGAAAGATGGAGGGATTGAGAAACTGCAGTTCGATAGAATCCTGATCTCTACTGGCTCGGTGCCAGTTGCACTACCAGTTGCCGAAACAGATTTGGACGGGGTGGCGGATAGCACAAAAGCCTTGTCTTTTGAGGAGGCCCCCTCAAGCCTTTTGATCGTGGGTGGGGGATATATAGGCTGTGAATTTGCATCTATCTATAATTCATTTGGCTCACAGGTGACCATTGTGGAGATGTTGCCCCAGATACTTCCCGGCGAAGATGAGGAGATAGTTTCCACCCTTAGAAGAAAAATGAAGAAAGATGGAATAAAGATCCATACCGAATCCAGAGTCAATGGAATTTTTCGCAAAGACCAGAAGACCAAAAAAGTGAAGATCCTCTCCCCCAAAGGCGAGATCGAGATCCTGTCTGAAAAGGTATTGACCTGTATTGGCAGGAAAGCTTATACGGATGGATTAAATCTCAAAAGTATAGGGGTGAAGCAGAATAATGGTAAAATAGAAGTAGACGAATATATGATGACTAATCTGGAGCATATATTCTCTGCAGGGGACTGCATTGGCGGTTATCTATTAGCCCATGTGGCTTCGATGGAGGCTGAGTGTGCAGTGGAGAATGCCCTGGGTGATAAACTGAAAATGGATTATACCGCTGTGCCCAGATGTATTTTCACCTATCCGGAGATTGGCGGGGTGGGGCTAACTGAAAGGGAGGCTCTGGATAAGGGCTTTAAAATAAAGATTGGGCGCTTCTCTTTTATAGCTAACGGAAAAGCCTTAGCAGAGGATGAGACCGAGGGTATGGTGAAGATAATTGCCGAGGATAAAACAGATAAGCTCTTAGGAGCTGTGATCATGGGGAACAGAGCAACGGACTTGATAGCTGAGCTTACCCTGGGAATAAGGGCAGGAATGATACTAAAAGATTTAATCGAGACCATCCACGCCCATCCTACCCTGGCTGAGGCAGTCAGGGAAAGCGCTATGAAAACGGCGGGAAGACCACTCCATATATTGTAGAACCCTCTTTCGACTTCGCTCAGGATGGTGAGCTTGTCGAGTCAGGTGGGCTGGCCTGAATATAAAGCATATTCATCTATATACACAACGTTTATGCCTTAACACACCTAAGGCACTCCCTATAACTGAAATAGAAAAAGCCAGGCAAAGCCTGGCTTTATATTTCAAACTTCGGATTAATTTATTAAATTGTTCTCTACATCTTAGGGCATTCTTTCATTTTTTCCTTCTGCTCTTCTGTCAAAACCTCCTTTGCCTTTCTTAAGGCTTTAAGATGCGATAGCTTCATATCGGTCTTCAGTTTCTCTACTGTCCTTAACTTGGCCTCGATCTCCTTTAAAGCAGCCTTATCATCCTGCATAAGGTTCTGCAGCTCCAAATCGGCTATCCGCAGATCCGCCTCCATCTTGAACTTGTTCTTCAGGAAATCTATCTTGATGGATTTTAAAGTTTCAACCTGCTTATCCATCAGCTCCAATTTATCCTTACAGCAGAGGAAAAACCCCGTCTTGCAGCAGCCCATCTTCTCCTTTTCTCCCATCATCCCGTACATCCTCATACCCATCTGCTCACCCATCATACAGCCGCTCATCTTCTGCATCATTCCTTCCTGACCAGGCATACACTGAGGCATGCATCTCTGAGGAGACATCATCTCCTCACCTGTCATCCCGGGGTGACAACTTTTACCCATCTGCATCTGGGCAAAGGAATAGGATGTAACCAGCAGTAAGAAGAGGAAGATTACACTTGCTATCAAACCAAACTTCTTCATAACTCACCTCCTTCAAGGTTTAAAAGTTCGAAAAGTAATACGGGAGTGAATCGGTATTAATTGTAGAAATTAATTAGGAAAATTATTATATTTTACCAGTGAGTTCCGTAATCTATTCAGCCCGGATGGCAATCGCCCGATGTTATTATTGGTTGCACTTTTTTGGTTTATTTCTCTTGACTCTAAACAAATCTTCATTAAATTTACTGGTTAAACGGAGAATATATGGCAAAGGCAAAAACTAAACCTAAAGCAGATAAGCCCAAACCTAAAGAAAAAAGCCCCCTGCCCTTTACCAAGAGAAACTGGACCTGGATGGGTATAGGAGTTCTGGTTATAATCGTCGGTTTTATTGCTTTGAGTATGGGGTCCATAACCTTAGCACCAATACTTTTGGTATTGGGTTATTGTGTGATCATACCCGTTTCAATTCTTCTGGGAGAGAAGAAAAAGGAGGAGGAGAAAACCTCCCCGCCGGAAGAGTTGAATGTAAAAAAGAGTTGATGGTTTTTCTTGCTATCAACCATGAACCGTGAACTCTTAACTGGCGTAAGCCGGGGCGGTTAGCTCAGCTGGTTTAGAGCGTCTGCCTTACACGCAGAAGGTCACTGGTTCGATCCCAGTACCGCCCAGTAAAAGACAGTGATAAAGTGAGAGAGTGAGAAAGTGATTAAAAGCACTAATCACTTCATCACTAATCACTCAGTCACTGTAGTTATCCGGGGTCGTAGTTCAGTTTGGTTAGAACGCCTGCCTGTCACGCAGGAGGTCGCGAGTTCGAGTCTCGTCGGCCCCGTGAAGTGGATCCTCTCGCTTGAATCATCATAGCACCTGATATTAGTCTATCAGGTTTTTGTCAGTTGGCAAATTGCTCTTATCTTCGATGGGGTTGTAAAAGGGCTTGCAGAATACCTGAGACTGATTATATTATCAACATTGTTACGAGGTTGATGACGATCTGTCTCTACAAAACTCATTGATAAATTAAAAATGAAGTAAATGGCAAAAAGAAAGGTGCTTCGTGATTGGACAAACTATTTCTCATTATAAGGTGATAGAAAAGTTGGGCGAGGGAGGCATGGGTATGGTGTATAAAGCTCACGACCTGAAGCTTGACCGACCAGTGGCTATCAAGTTCCTTCCTCCTGACCTCAATGCCTCCAAGGAGAAAAAAGAGCAATTTATACGAGAGGCCAAGATCGTTGCAGGGCTCAACCATCCCAACATCCTTCATATCTACGATATTGACGAAAAAGACGAAAAGCTTTTCTTCGTGATGGAATTCGTTACAGGGGACAATCTCAAATCGCAAATCGAGAAACTAAAATTGAATGAAAATCTATCTATACAAAAGGCGATAGACTGGACAGCTCAAATCGCTAAAGGACTTAGGGCCGCACATGAGAAGAACATCATTCACCGAGATATTAAACCTCAAAATATCATGATGACCAGAAATGGTCTACTTAAAATTATGGACTTCGGGATTGCCAGATTAAAAAGTGATACGGGCCACTCTGATACCGATACCCTCTCAGGAACCCTTGCCTATATGTCACCGGAACAGGCACAGGGAACAACCGAGGATCATAGAACAGATATCTGGTCCCTCGGTGTAATGTTTTATGAAATGCTTACTGGTGAACTGCCGTTCAGGGCTGAGCATGAGACGGCCTGGATATACTTGATCGTGAACGAAGACCCACTAATACCAAGCTCATATGATCGAAGGATTCCTTCCTCAGTCGATTCTTGTGTCATGAAGATGCTGGAGAAAAATCGGGACCAGAGGTTCCAATCAACAGATGAGTTACTGCTAACTTTAAGCCAGTTGGAAAGCGACCTGCAACAGGCCGCACAATCTGCCAAAACAAAAGCCATAGCACTCCTGCCTTTTGAGAATATCAGCCCGGATAGGGAGAGCGATTATTTCAGCGATGGATTGACTGAAGAGTTAATTCTCAACCTGTCACGGCTGGAGAATATGAGAGTTGTCTCCCGTACGAGCATTATGCAATACAAGGGCACGAAAAAGGATATTAGGACCATAGGTAAAGAACTGGGCGTCCGCTATATTCTGGAAGGGGGAGTAAGGAAACTGCATGATGATCTCCGAATAACAGCGCAGCTGGTTGATGTTGAGACCGATACCCAGCTCTGGGCTGGAAAGTACAAAGGGAAACTATCAGATGTTTTCGATATTCAAGAAAAGGTCTCAGAACAGATAATCGAGGCGCTTTTGGTGCGGCTATCGCCCACGGAAGAAGATGTGCTTTGTAAACGTTGTCCTCAAAACGCTGAAGCATATGACTATTATCTCCGTGCCAGGAATACTCTCTATCGTATGACCAAAAACGACGTTAGGTCAGCTATTGAACTTTTTAGACGAGCCATTGAGCTCGACAGCCGTTATGCAGCAGCATATGCAGGTCTAGGTGAGGCATATGCAACTCTTTATCTGTATTTCGAGCGAAAGAATCTATACGTCGACAGGTCAATGGAAGCTAACCTCAAGGCTTTAACCTACGATCCCACATTATCTGAAGCCTATGCCGCTCTTGGAACAGCTTATTTTGATAAGGAGATGCTGGATGACGCTCTGACGGCTGTACAGAAGGCAATAGAGCTTGACCCGAATAATTACATCGGCTATTGGATCCTGGGGAGAATCTACCACCGCACTGATAGAGACCAGGAGGCAATTGAACCTTACAAGAAAGTCCTCTCCCTGAACCCGGATTTCTATATAGCTTATATGGACCTCAAGACGGCCTACGAACGATTGGAAGATAAAGAAAATTATGACAAAGTTGTCAGGAATGAACTTCTAGTATACCCCCGATATCTAGCAAAATACCCCGAAGACCCTCGAGCGCACATCTTTTATGCAGTCGCTTTGGTGAGAGCAGGAATAATTAAGGAGGGGAAAAAGGAAGCAGCTAGGGCTATTGAATTAAACCCCTCTGATCCACTTATGCTTTACAACACCTCCTGTTTTTATGCCCAGATCGGAGAAAAAAGCCTGGCAATTGATTCATTGAAGAATTCAATTAAGGCAGGTCTTGAGGATTACGATTGGATCCGGCGCGATCCTGACTTGGATAGTATCCGAAACGAGCCTGAATATATCGCCTTGATTGAAAAGAAGTAAGATTAAATTTCGAGATAATTCAGTAAATATCTCAAGTCTGGAGAGAGTGAGGACATGGCTATAAGACCAATTGTTATATTTGAATTTGAGCAGCCAATTTTTGAATATGATTTGATAGGGAAAAATCAGAATTTTCAGTGATGAAAAAAGTTCTAAACTCGTCTCGTAGCTTCCGCCAGTTAAGACAGTTGATAGTGTATGGTTCATAATCAGTAGTCCCCCTCCACCCACCCCCAAAAAAAGCTACGGACAGGCAACAGCAGACTCTAAGTAGTTTATAGTTAATCCACAGATCGTCCGCTTTCCCTAATCTTCAAAAATAAATAAACTTGACAGGGCTAAAAGTTTGTATATTTTACATAGCTTTCTATATAACCCCTAAATGGAAAACAAACTGCTAAAAGTTGGAAAAAAGAAAGCTAAGCACCTGCTCGTTTTGAGCCACAGGTGAAAAATTAAAACTTTTAATGAGGAGAGAAATAACTTCCGAAGAAAGGAGAGCTTTATGCAAGCAAAATTTTTCTTCATTGCTTTGTTATGTTTTGCTCTCATAATTGTGTCGTCCCCGGCAACGGCACAGTTTGGGAAGCTTAAGGACAAAGTAAAAGAAAAAGTGGAGAAGAAGGTTGAGGAGAAAATCGAGGGGGAGGAAAAAGCAGCTGAGGATACTTCCACCTCTGGTGAAGAGTCAACTGAGAGGCCTGCTTCAGGCACAGAGAAAGCTCAGCCGGCTGCTGGGGCTTCAGAAGATATGTCGCTTTACACCAAGTTCGATTTCGTCCCCGGGGACAAGGTCATCTTCTATGATGACCTCTCTGGTGAGGAGATCGGCGAGTTCCCCTCACGCTGGAGGCTGGATAGAGGGGTCTTCGAGAATGCCAAGCAGGGAGACAAGAACTACATCCTGTGCACGGACAAGGGAACCATCCGCCCTAAGATAGTAACCGGACCGTTTCCGCCTAAGTACACCATAGAGATGGAGTTCTACGTCAAGGGCGGAGACACCAGAGGACACTGGTTCACCATCGAGTGGTACAACGATCAGGATGATGAGATCGGCGCATTCAGGATGAAAGACAATGTCCACACCCAACTCACACTTATGGGAAAGGACCTTGCCTCCAAAGATCTGAGCGCACCCCTTTCCAGGGGGATCCACACTATGCGCGTTATGGCTACCCAGAGCACTATGAAGTGCTACCTCGACAACGAGCGTGTAGCTAACGTACCTGCTGTCGAGGGTTTCAAACCGGTTGACATCGGCGTCTCCATGGATCCCTGGCTGGACGAGCCCGATAATCCCATGCTGGTCGGAACCTTCCGCTATGCCGAGGGTGGTAAGACATTGAGAGAACAACTAGACGAAGCGGGAAGGATTGTGACTCACGGGATATTGTTCGACTCCGGCTCAGACAAAATAAAGGGTGAATCATACCAGACTCTGAAAGAGATCGGCCAGCTTCTAACTGAAGATCCGAATCTACGCCTTTCCATAGAAGGACATACAGACAGCGATGGGACGGATGAATATAATATGAATCTTTCACAGAGACGCTCTGAGTCTGTACGGACCTATCTGATGGAAAACTACAAAGTGGACGGAAACCGCCTGGAATCCAAAGGCTGGGGCGAATCCAAGCCCATAGACACAAACAATACCCCGGAGGGAAAGGCAAACAATCGACGGGTGGAATTAGTGAAATTGTAACAAGTTAAATAAAAGTATAAGGAGCATGTGACTCCTGACCTGCTGGCTTAGAACTTAATGCGCTATAGTGTGTTATAACGCAGTTTCGTGACCAATACATTTTATGAAGAAACTATATAAGCAATAGTTAGACAACAATCATGCGTAACTGCTATCTCTTATACATAGACATCTTGGGTTTTTCGCACTACGTGACTAAGGACACATTGCAAGTGCGCCGCATCTACAAAATCATCGAAGATCTCAATGCACACCATCACGACGCCTTCAAAGTCATCGTTTTTTCGGACACTGTTCTTATCTATAACTTGGTTGAGCCCATCACAAACCACGATAGAAATTATTACGTGATGTTTTTGATTGAGTTTGCTCAGAATCTTCTCTATGAATTTTCGGGAAAGAAGCTGTTCTTCAGAGCATTACTTGTAAACGGCGAATTCGAGCACATCATATCTGGGAAGTTTGAGAAATATTTCGGAAAGGCGTTGGTTAGAGCCTATGTCAAAGAAAAGTCGATCAAATGCTGTGGGCTCTTTATCGACAAAGAAAGCCAGAAGAACAACCAAGTTTTTTCTGTGGCAAAACATGACAATGATGTTTTTTTTGTTTACCTGAATCAATCGCTGGACGCCTTCTACAATGGTGAGCTTGGAGCATGGCCAGTAGATGCAGACCTGATGTTCGACACGGATTCTCAGTGGCATCTGGCGAAGGATATCTATTCCTTGCGCGATGTTTTCACATTAATGAGTAAGCATCGTAATGTTGACGTACGCTCGAAAATGAAAGCGACCTGGGGGTATTATGAGAAACGCTATCCGAAGCTAATGCGTGACCTCGTATCTCAGAATTTTGACCTATCTGTCTTGAGCAAGGGCTTTGACTGGACGGACGCGGTGTCTAGGATCACCGAAGGATATAAGGGTTTCTCACAAGAAACTCTATCGTTTAATGAGCTTCGGGAGATAGTTGAAGAAGCGAAACAACAAGGGACAATAGCTGCGAGCGAGTGCTTTCGAGAAATATACGGAGAGCACAAGCCGGGTGAAAGATTCTACTCGCCATGTGGGGGCGGGATGATCATCTTGGACATTGACGGCAGAAGCCGATTGGGCCGGATGCTGTCGCATGCCTCAAATAAAATCGAGGGGTTTTCCTTCTGGAAATCACATAACGGTGGATATATCGTTAACATACGAAGCATGCACTCATGTCAAGAACGAGAAGTTGACGTGGCTGCGTCACGTGCGGCCTTAAAGGTCTTTCAAGATCGCCTCGGAGTAATCGGACATGTGGACGAATACTACGACTAGTTGTCTAACGTCGCGCTCAACCGGGCCGTTTGCAAGTTGCACTTGCAGGTTCCATCCGCGCTTCGTTCTCTGGCGGTCGGTTATCTCAAACGTTTGTAGAACAGGTGCCCTTCACATCTGACAAACAAAAGTGTCAGGAGTACGAGGCTCCTGATCTACAAGCCTATGTTCTGACATAAAGTCAAAGAACTTGAATTGAATCATGGAGTATACATTCAAACAGGCGAAACTATCGGCAATTGAAAAATTATGGCTCAGTGAAATACTGAAGCTAAATTTCTCGAAGGTTGACTTAAAGTCTTTAAAGGCTAAGCTGTGGAATAATCTTCCAAAGCATTTTGAACCAGCAAAAATTGATTGTAGATTAGTCCGCGATAATCGTCTTACTCTTATTGGCCTATGGTATGTTGATCCCAATAATGCACTCTTCAATCATGTCTCAAAAACTATTGAAATCATAAGAGATCTAATCATTAAGAATCCCGGGATCAGCAGAATAAATGCTCACGAAATAGCCAACTTGGCTGACATAACACAAAGAGAGGCTGAAATTACATTAATGTTAATATTTGATCTATATGGTTTTTTCGGTTCTGTTACAGGTTTGAATACAAACTTAGGTCACGGCTATTCTGAGGCTGGTTTCCAACAAAACGACTCGGCTTACGATGCTTTCCTAAAATTTGAAAGTTTAGAACAATCAATGGAAGAATTTTTTATAAGCCAAACGTCCTCTTCGAATGTCAACAACAAGATGTCTAACCAAAACAAATCTTCACTTACTCGACAGTCTCTTGAAAAGAATAAGGAAGTTTCAGAGATTTGGAATGATATTCATAATGATTTCGATATTAGCAAGCGAAACTTCAGCAGAAAAATAAATTTCGTAACTGATAAATACAAAAGAAAAGTGATTTTTCGAGATGTTGAGCAAGCCTATATACTAGCAAAAAATGGTTTTTATAAACCAGCAATTATCCTCGCTGGAGGTGTTATTGAGGAACTATTAAGACTGTATTTAAAAAGTAAGAATGTAAAACCGTCGAAAAACACATTCGAAGAGTATGTAAAAGCTTGTGAAAGTAAAGGAATTCTGAAATCAGCAATAAGTCGTTTATCAGATTCTCTGAGACATTTTAGAAATCTAGTTCATTTAGAGAAGGAAGAGAGCCAAAAATCGGCAATATCCAAGGCTATTGCTAAGGGAGCAGTTTCATCAATATTCACAATTGCAAATGACTTCGATACATGATTTGAAATCAAAATGTGTCAGGAACAGGTCCTGATACAACATAAAGGTACAAAAATGGCAGATGCCTTGAATCGATTGATAAAATGGTGTAATGAAAATGCAGGTTTTTTGTCATTGCTAATTTTCATTGCGTTTCTTTTATTTGGATGGTTAAGCGGTATTTTTCGAGTGCTGAGAAACCGTCCTAAGTTCATTATTGATATAGTTGATCAACCGACATTTTGTTGTACATTCGATACAGGACGAGAACGAAACGGTTATAAAACCCATCGTACAGCAATTGTTCTATATTTAAAGATTACAAACAGAGGTTCTGCTTCGTCGAGTATTGATAGTATAGAGGTTGGAACTCACAATTATACTTTCAAGTATACATTTTTATGGTACTGGATTAAACAGACAACTTCTCTTAGAGATTTCTGTGTGGATATGGGACATGGTGATCTTAAAATATATCCATTCCTAACCCAAAAAAATTTTTTGATGGCAAACGAAATCACATCATTTCTAGACGTTGGAAGAATTACTAGTGGAATAGCATATTTCGAGCAGTTTGAAAGTTCTGGCGGTTTGCGTCCAAGAATTTTGCAGGAAAATGTAAAAATTAAAGTCCGTGTGAAAGATGCATTTGGGAAGTATCATTCAAAGGTACTTAAGATTCCTGAAGTGGATCTGAAAAAGGCAAGGAAATTTAACAAGGAATTTGGTATGACTATCGAAAAAATGGAATATCCTAAACCGGATGGAAAATAACTATTTTTTAAAGTCTACATCAGTTAGGAGCACAAGGCTCCTGTCTACCAACTCAGGAGGACTCAACTTATGGACATTCTGCGTACCATTGGAAACACATCCCTGGTTAGACTTAGCAAGGTCGTCCCGCCCAATTGTGCGGATATCTTGGTGAAGCTTGAATGGGAAAATCCGACTGGTAGTATGAAAGACCGGATGGCACAAGCCGCGATATCGCGGGCGGAGGAGGACGGTCGACTGAAGCCCGGAGACACCGTCGTCGAGTACACGGGTGGCAGCACGGGGGCCTCGCTTGCACTGGTCTGCGCCGCCAAAGGCTACCGTCTCCGCATCGTCAGCTCCGATGTGTTCAGCCAGGAGAAGCTGGATCACATGGCGGCGCTGGGTGCCGAGCTGACGCTCGTCCCCAGCCAGGGAGGCCTCACCACCAAGAAGCTGATCCTGGACATGATCGAGGCTGCCCGTGGGTTGAGCCAGGAACCTCACACCTACTGGACCGACCAGCTCAACAACCACGACAGCATCGCCGGCTACTACTCGCTGGGCGAGGAGATCTGGAATCAAACCAGGGGGAAGGTCGACGCTTTCGTTCACTGCGTGGGTACCGCGGCTTCTTTGCGTGGAGTCGCCACTGTGCTGAAGCGACACAAACCGGGCATCAAGATAATCGCCGTCGAACCCGCAGAGTCCTCGGTGTTGCTGGGAGGTCAGGCAGGTCCTCACAAGATCGAAGGAGTTGGGATCGGCTACATCCCTCCGCTGTGGGAACCGACTCTGGTGGACGATATCCTGCCCGTCAAAACGGACGACGCCAAGGAGATGGCGAGACGCATCGCGCGGGAGGAGGCCCTCTTCGCCGGGACGTCTTCCGGAGCGAATGTCCTCGCCACGATTCAAGTGGCAGAGCGGCTGGGACCGGATGCAAAGGTGGTTACGCTGATGGCCGACTCTGGCCTTAAGTACTTGAGCACCGATGTGTACCGGAGCAGATAAGAAACGTTGGTCAGGGTTTATCAGTTGCTTAAAAGCAACTGGAATAGACAAAAACCAGAAAATCAATTGCAGTTCGCTTCAGCGAACTGACAGGAAAAAATATTACCAAAGTGGCTTTAGCCACATAAAAGGAGTAAAGGAATGAAGGACAAAGGTATTTCAGGCGGCATCTACGGGATGGCTTTCATCGGCGGTGTGATCTATTACCTCCAGCACGCAGCCACCTTCTGGGCTGGAGTGCTCGGCATCCTCAAAGCCCTTTTCTGGCCAGCGGTGCTGATGTACAAGGTGCTCGAGTTACTAAAAATGTAGATAAACAAAAGTAAGGAAGGCAGGAGTAAAAGGTTCCTCACCAGTTAAAGATTTTATTTGAACTCATCCTTATACCCACTCTTACTGCTTCCATCGGAAAGTGGGGGATTAAGATGTTGAGTTAAACAAGGGTTCTGTACTCCTGACCTCCAAGCTGACTCATGACAAAAAGCCCTCGCAGAAATGAGGGCCTTGTCATATCTTATATTTTGAGGTTGCCGCTACTTGATCTCCAGGGTCATCGGGTCGCGCAGGGGCAGGATGGTGATTTTGCCGAAATCGGAAAAACTCTCGCTGTGTTTGTCCGACCCCTCGAGCACGGCTTCCGGATCACCCACAACCAGAAACACCAGTTTATCCGGATGCAGGTATTTCTGCGCAACTGCCAGCACGGCATCCGGCGTTACGGCTTCCATATTACTCGTGTAGTTCTGCCAGTAATCATCCGGCCGGCCGGTGTATTCGTCATCCGCGAAGGTGTTGACTATGTTGTTTTTGTTGCTGAAGGGATTGACCAGATTGCTGATGAAGCTGGCTTTGGAATTCTCCACGGTCTCTTCCTCGCATTTCTCGGTGCGGATGCGCTCGATCTCATCTACTATAAGCCTGGTGCCAAAGGCTGCGGTGGCGTGTTTGGTCTGGAACCATGCCCGGAAGGTGCCGGGGTATAAAACCGGACGCTCGAAGGCGCTGCCGGTGTTGTAAGCCAGCCCCTCATCCGAGCGTACCCGGCGCATTATACGCGAGGTGAAACCGCCCCCGCCCAGAATGTCGTTCATCACCATAAGGGCATACTGATCGGGTATATCCCGCTTGACCCCTATGTGTCCCACGCGGATGCGCGACTGGTTGACATCCTCTTTCTTGATCATATACACCCCGGGCTGCGGGTCCGGGACCTGGTCGGGAATCGCGGGCAGGTTCAACTGCTGATCGGGCCATCCGCTGAGCATGTTATTCAGCTTGGCCAGGATCTCGCCGGTCTTGAAATCCCCGGAGACAGCGAATATGAAGCTCTTGGGGAAAAAATATTTCTTATGAAAAGCGATCAGGTCTTCCCGGGTGATGGAATTGACGGATTGTTCCGTGCGGCGGTATGGAATGGTACAGGGGTGGCTACCGTACATCAGAAACTGCCACTCGCGGGATTCAATGCTGGAGGTAGAGGCATTGCGTTGCTCCATCTCCGAGAGAACATCCGCGCGGTAGCGATCCAGAACCTCCTGGTCGAAGACCGGAGTGCGCAGGACCTTACTGAACAGCTCCACCCCCTGGTCTATGTCCTTGGACAGGCAGAAAAGACTGGCAGTACCCTGCGAACCACCTATATTTACGGAGATCTCCCCGGCCAGCATGGCCAGACGCTCGTCGAACTCTTTGGGGGTCATCCCCTGTACTCCCCCGTTGCGCATCAGGTAGCCGGTCATATCCGCTAACCCGGCTTTTTCTACCGGCTCGTACATCGAGCCGGTGCGGACCAGAACTCTCAACTCGAACGTGGGAACCTCGTGATTCTCCGCGATATAGGCTGTAGCACCGCATTTCAGTTTGTGCCGGTAACCATCCGGCTTGGGCGGCTGATATTTCAGCTCCTTGAATTTCAACTTGTCAGGATGATCAACGATCTCATCTGCCTGGGCAACCCAGGCATAAACCAGCACGAAGGTCAATGCCGGAATCATTAAAAGCCTCACCAGACGGCTGAATAGTGAAATGG
This sequence comes from uncultured Ignavibacteria bacterium, assembly GCA_964511075.1. Lineage (GTDB taxonomy): Bacteria > Zixibacteria > MSB-5A5 > MSB-5A5 > RBG-16-43-9 > CAZEDM01. Next base: position 3,395 of record CAZEDM010000010.1, on the reverse strand, counting down.
ATAATCTTCTCATCTTCTCTCCTCCTTCGGAGTATATCTTACTTGTTCTCGGCGGCTTTGAGCTCTTTAAGGCGTTCGTTGGCAGCCTTCAGCAGTTTCTCCATCTGCGCCTTCTCCTGGGGATCCTCCACCTGGTCCATCTGCGTGGAGAACATGCCGATCATCTGCTCAAGCCGGGCAGCATCGGTCGTCGATTTGATCATCTGGAGTGCCTGGGCGAACCGCGGGTCTTCACCGCCTTCCCCCTTTTCCTCAGGGCCGGCTTTGGTGTTTATTATCAATACATCCCGCTGGTCATCTGTCAGATACTTGTTGGCTACGCGCTGCACATCCTCCGCCGTCACCAGGTCGCACATCTTGGGATTGTTGTTAGCCTCGGTCCAGTCGCCCAATGCAGCATTCTGGCCCAGATAAAAGAGGATACCAATTCCGGACATAATGTCCATAAAGCGGATTGTCTGCACGCGCAGCTGGTTCTTTACTTTCTGCAGCTCCTCCTGGGGAACCGGGTTATTCTTCAGATCCTCGATTACCTCGTACATCGCCTCTTCCAGTTGCCCGGCTTTCACACCAGAGACCCCCTCCGCAGAAATCTGGAACGCCCCTGCGTATTTTTTGGAATCCTGTGAGGCGCTGACTGCTAAGTTGTCGCCGCCAAACATTCGTCTTCCGCCGCCGGTGCTCTTGGCTATGCCTTTTTCCTCCACCAGCTTCTTATACAAACGGCCGGTCTTGCCACTCATAATCCCGGCAAGGACTTCCAGAGGATAGCTATCCGGGTGTTTCCAGGCTACGGTGTGATACCAGATCTCTGCCTGGGGGTTGGTTTCCGCCTCGGCAATCAAACGCTTCTCCCCATACTGTTTTTCCTCCAGGGTTATCACGTCCGGCGGCTTTATTTTGCCGCGCGGGATACGCTCGAAATACTTTTTGACTAACCCGATCATCTCCCCGGGCACCAGATCTCCGACCAGGATCATCGTCAGGTTATTCGGCGCATAGTAGGTAGCATAATATCGATTAGCCTGCTCCCGGGTGATGTTTTCCACATCGGAGGGCCAGCCGATCACATCCCAGTGATAGGAGGACGATTTCCAGAACATCGCCAGGAAATCCTCCTCGATCAGGCCCGTGGGTGTCGACTCGATACCCAGGCGGCGCTCCTCGCGCACCACGTTCCGCTCCGAATAAAATTCCCGGAACACCGGATCATTGAAGCGGTCAGACTCCAGCCACATGTACAGCTCGATTTTATTCTTGGGCAGGCGCACGAAATAGGCGGTCATATCTTCCGAGGTGAAGGCGTTCAGGAAAAATCCGCCGTTTTTGGAGTAAAGCTCATCCAGCTGGTCCTTGATGATCAGCTGGCGCTGTTCGAGGATCAGGCTGTCAAATACTATTTCGATCTCTTTGTAACGCGGGGTCTTGGCTTCCGGCGCGTGCATATCCTCTATTCCCCCGCGGCGCAGCTCCTCCCGCATGATCCGCTCCTCTTCCCGCATCAATGCACGCAGAGAGTCAAGCTGTGCCATGATCTGCAGATCGCGGTTGATATCCTTGGTCCCGATGGTCTCGGTTCCCTTGAACATCATATGCTCGAAAAGATGGGAGATACCGGTGATGCCGGTGGTCTCGTTGCTCGAGCCGACCCGGGCGAAAATCGCGGCCATGATGGTGGGGGCCTCGTGCCGCTCAACCATCAAAACCTGCATTCCGTTGTCCAGCCAGTGCTCCTTGGCATCGATATTCTGAGCAGCTGCAGGAACAGCGGCAGCAAGCATCACCGCCGCACAGAGAAAGACAGCAAAGACAGTGAATCTTTTCATAAACCACTCCTTCTATGATTTGATATTCAAGAAATCGATCATACTAACAAGCATTCCCTTGCGGGTTTTATTAAACCGAGAGATAACTTATTGAAGCCTGAAAGTCAAGTTAAAATTACCCCTGGGCTGGTGTATCCTCCGGATAAATCATATCCACAGGAACAAAGTACTGAGCTCCTTGTCGAAAAAGCTATCAAAAGAGAAATTCCTGACAAATGCCAAAAGACGCCAGCACTTTATTACCTTCAACCTAATTTTATTAATACGAGCATTTGGCAAGTTTAGTTAAATTCGAAGCTCATAAAAGCTTGGAAAGTGCGAGATCAATACCACCAAACTTAATCTGTTATCTCAAAAAGATTAGAAATGTCCATAAATTTTAGTTGTATAGAAACTGATTTTCCCTCCTTAAGCGTAAAGATTGTACTGATATAAGTTTTAAAATTATTTAATACTCAAATAGTAATCGTTCCTATTTCGTAATAATTACAAGATGAGAAAAGACTATACTACTTTGATGACCTTATTCAGGCACAGGTGCCGGGAGCATAATCTAAAAATCACTCCCCAGCGCACTGCCATATATAAAGAACTGATTATGTCAAAAGACCATCCCACTGTTAGCTCCATATTCGGCAAAGTAAGAAACGTCTTCCCCTGCATCTCCTTTGATACGGTAAGCAGGACACTTCTGACCTTTGCCGGGATTGGAGTTGTCTCTTTGGTCGAGGGATACGGCGAGCCGAAACGTTTCGACCCGTATACAGAGCCGCATCACCATTTCAGGTGCATAAAGTGTAATAACATAATAGATTTCCAGCATAAGGCTTTTGACAGAATAAAAATCCCGGAAGATATACAAAGACAATTTACCGTACTAGGCAAAAGAGTTGTGCTTGAGGGTATCTGTGATAAATGCAATAAAAAACATTGATATCTAAAAACGTTTGGCTATAATGATTAATATCTGTTACTGAAAACCGTTAGCTAGATGGGCAAAGATATACTATAATTCATAGTAGCAATGTTCAACAATTCACACAACGAAAGGAGTAAATATCATGGCTAAAGAAAAAACGGGCAGGACTGACAAACACCCTGCCGGCGGCGGCATGACGAACCGGGACTGGTGGCCGAACCAGTTGAAGCTCGATATCCTGCACCAGCATTCCTCCAAGTCCAATCCGATGGGCGAGGATTTCAACTACGCTAAAGAGTTCAAGAGTTTAGACCTGGAGGCCGTGAAGAAGGACCTGCGTGAACTGATGACCAAGTCGCAGGACTGGTGGCCGGCGGACTTCGGCCACTACGGACCTTTGTTCATCCGTATGGCATGGCACAGCGCAGGCACATACCGCATGGGCGATGGCCGCGGCGGCGCAGGCAACGGCAGCCAGCGCTTTGCGCCCCTCAACAGCTGGCCCGACAATGTGAACCTGGACAAGGCGCGCCGGCTGCTCTGGCCGGTCAAGCAGAAATACGGCCGGAAGATCTCCTGGGCCGACCTGATGATCCTCACCGGCAATGTCGCCCTGGAATCGATGGGTTTCAAGACCTTCGGTTTCGGCG
>CAZEDM010000009.1:144736-159653 GCA_964511075.1 uncultured Ignavibacteria bacterium | reverse complement strand
GGGACCGGGATTATTTCTTCACCCCTGCTTTTGTTTTCTTTGCCCTGGTAATGGGGTTAGGAATCTCTAAAGTCTTAATCTTCTTGAGAGATATTTTCAGTAAACCAGTAAAAACCTTACAGCTTGCAGAGTCAAAGTTAGATGATGAAGGAGGAAAAGGATTAGCATCAGGTATTTCAGTCATTCTTCGTTCCTTGATCAATGGATTTATAAAAATAATTATGTGGTTGAGGAAAAACCTTGTTTATGGATTTGCGATAGTTATTCTTCTATTGCCACTTCTAACTTTGAACAGGGGACTGCATTCACCCAATAACAGGCGAAATGACTATCTTCCCTACGATTACGCCTATAATATTTTAAACTCCTGCGATCAGGATGCCATAATTTTCACCAACGGGGATAACGATACTTTTCCCCTATGGTTCATACAGGAGGTGGAAAAAGTAAGGAAGGATGTGAGGGTGATCAACCTGAGTTTGCTTAACACCGACTGGTATATACTTCAACTTAAAGATGAGATGAATGTCCCCATCAGCCTGAGCTATGACCAGATAAAATGGAGCGTTCAGGTCAAGCGCTCGGATGGAACTACCTTTTTTATGCCCAAGGAGAAATATTATGACCCTCTAAGGGGGACCAATCACTATCTTTTTGCCTACTTTGACCAGAAGGCCAAAATCTCTTTCCGCATTCAGGATCTGATGATCGAGAATATAATCCTGACCAACCAATGGAAATATCCCATCTATTTCTCCTCCACCGTCCCTCCGGACAGCCGATTGAATCTGGATAATCACCTGAAAAAAGCTGGCTTTGGTATGAAACTTGTGTCGGAGGAGGGAAACTCAATGTTCGATGTAGATAAATATCACAGGCTCTTATGGGAGGTCTATAAATACCGGGGTTTAAACGATCTCAAGGTGTACAAGGATGAGAACGCCATCGGCATGATGGTGAGTTATCCGGAGATGTTCATCGAGTTGAGCAATTATTACCTGTCCTCCGGAGAAAGGGAGAAAGCAAAAGCCGAGTTGGAAAAAGCGATTGAGGTCTATCCGGATTACTACCGTCCCTATACCTTCTTAGCCTCGCTCTACAAGGAGGACGGAAAGGAGAAGGAAGCTGATACTCTCCTGAAGGAGGCGGAGGAGCGTTTGAAATTAGTTTACCGGGTTAATCCCCAGCTGTTATATCTTCAATATCTGGGACTTTTCTATATTAATCTGAGAAAAACCGTGGAGGCAGAAGACGTCTTCTACCGGGCCTATAAGGAAAGCCCGGATAATGCCATCTCGGTCAAAGCCCTTTCCGATCTTTACATCATTAACGGGAAATTTGACAGATCCATAGCTATACTGGAAAAATGGCTAAAGGATCACCCCAATGACCAAGCAGTTAGCAACGTCCTGCAGAAATTACGCAACAGAAAATAAGTTTCAACTTTAAGCAGTAAACCCACCTTGCCCTCAAGGTGGGTTGTTTTTTATCTTAACTCAGCCTAAGGGGTTCGAAATTTTGAACCCTCGCAATCTTCGCTGGTGCGGAAATTGGAATTCCCGCAGGTAGTGAATTGGTTAGGGTCTCAGTGATTCTGCCTTAGGAGGAGAAATCCAATTCCGGGACCAGCATAAAAACGTTTCGCAGGAATTAATAAGCAGGAGAAGGTTTTGAGTTCCTGGAAAGGCAGTATGAAGCTTTTTTTTGAAATTGTTTCCTTCGTTCATTAAATTATATGTTCTTAGAAGTGTTTCCTGACCAGTTCCCTGAACTCGCTGAAAGCTTTTAACTTCCTCTTGCCCAGGAACGCCAGAATAAGCTCCACATATAGCCAGAAAAGATAGACCCAGATTATCTCCTCCCTAATATGAGGCATTATGAACTGGACAAACCATAAACTGAAAAGCCCCAGAGCCTCGTACCAGCGAAACTCCATATTGGCTAAAAGGATCATACCCAGGGCGGATTGAGCCATTGTCAGAAAGATCTCCACCTTCTGATGGGAATCAAAATGTATGGCCGAGACTCTGCCGACGCTGAGGGAGTAAACTATTGGTATCATCGCCACCAGGATGGTCCACTGGTTGATGTTGGAGGAGATCATATTCATCAGGGCCAGGGGAGCTTTCTTCACCTGTCGGGCCCAGTTGAAGGCGGTGACTTTCTCCGGAAACTCGGATAGGAAGGGTGAAACCCACTGCACAAAGACAAACTGAGAGACTCCCAGTAGGGCGGCTAAGGCCAGCATGCTGTGCAGGAAAGGCTCTGCCACCAGGTAAAGCCATACGCCGCCGAAGAGGAAAAGAAAGACGATTGAAAAGTCCCTGGTAACCGGTTTTTGCTTCAATATCCATCGGGGAACCCTGCCAGCCTCCTCTACTTTCTCCTGGTCCTGAGGAGGTATTTTCTTCAAGAAGTATAGATATCCGATATATAAAAAGAAAAGCACTACTGAGTCGAACAGGGTAAGAGTACCCTTCAGGAGAATAATAACGAAATAAAGAATTGGAGGTATAAGTCCCAAGATCTCGACCGAATGCTCCTCTTCTAATCTTATATTTAAAAATCTTTTCTCCCCTGCTCTTTTTTTTCTAAAAAAAGCCGCAACGAAATAGATCATAGGCCAGCCCAAGCCAACCAGAAGCCTTAAGGAGCCGGTGAAATTGGCAGTGATCAGGTGAACCTTCTCCGGATCGGCACCAGCCTCCCAGGCGATAACCGCCTCCACGGCAAACTCCGGCAAGGTCTGCAGCCAGGCTAAAATGGCCAGGGCTAAGCCCTGGGAAAACAAAAACTGAGCCGCCTCTGCAGCCCAGCCGATGATTAAGGCAGAGAAGATTATGGAGGGAAATGTCCAGATGGCGGAAATCGCTTTGGAGGTCACCGCTGAAACAGTAGTAACTGTCTCCTTTACCATATCAGATAACTACCTTCTCCTTGATGGGAAATTTGTCCGGGGAGGCAATCCCCCCGGAGACGAAGAACTCTATCCCCTGCTCTATCGTTATGTCTAAGGGAATAACCTCCTCCTCCTGGAAAAGAAGTGTCCAGCCGGAAAAGGGCGTGGGGGTGGAGGGAACGAAAACCGCCAATAGTTCCTCCTTTTTGAATTGAAGTCTTTTGGTGACAAATCCCAGCGTGTAAATTCCCTTTCTGGGGAACTGGATCAGAACCACATGTTTGAAAGCCCTTTTATCAGAAGCAGTCAGGCTTCCCACCAGCTGTTTGGCTGGACCGTAGATCGTCCGGACTATAGGTATTTTGAAAAACAAGGATTCTCCAAAGGAAACCAGGCGTGAGAAGACCACGCTGGAGGCGAAAAGACCCACCAGGAATATCAGTATAAAGGTGGCTAAGACCCCTATCCCCGGTATGTTATATCCGATGAATTTAGTCAAAAGAGGGAAAAGAAGTCCATCTATGGTCAAAAATAGAAAACGCAGTACCAGATAGGTGATGATCAGGGGAACGATGATCAGTACCCCGGAGAGAAAATAATTTCTCAGACCCTTTACTATAGTATCCTTGAAAGCCATAGCACCCACACGATTTTTTTTAAGTTATTATTTTTCAGCTTTTTGTCAATAAAATTTGAACGAATTTTTTTGATAGATGTAGGGGTTCAAAATTTTGAACCCCTACACTCTTTCTTCTATCTTAAGTAAACCAGTGATTCCTGTGGCTATGCCAGGCTTTTTCACTGACCAAACAGACAGGATACCTGCTCACTGGTTCCAATGTAGTAGAGGTAGGGCAAGGCTTCAGCCTGCGAAAGACAAGTAAACCTAATCCCGCTAAAAGCGGGATACCCCTACAAAAGAATTATATTTAATATTTGAAAACCAGTGCCGCCTGGCTGGCTAAGTCCAGGAAGGGATTGGGGAAAAGACCTGCTAAGAGGACACCTATGATGCAGATCAGAAGAGCTAATTTAATCCCCGGGGGTAAGGATACTATAACCTTATCCTCTCCTTTGCGGAAATAGATCTCCCTTAACACTCCCACATAGTAATAAAGGGATATAACGCTGGTAAGAACTGCAATAACCACTAACCAGATCAAATTCTTCTCCACTGCCGCTGCAAAGAGAAAATATTTGCCCACGAACCCGGCCAAGGGAGGGATACCCACTAAGGAGAGAAGGAAGATCATCATCATAAGGGACAAAATGGGAGAGCTGCGCGAAAGCCCGGCGTAATCTTTTATCTCCGAGCTGCCGGTCTGAAGCTCAAAGGCAATTGCCACCACGAAGGCGCCGATATTGGCAAAAAGATAGGCTAAAGTGTAAAAGGCAACAGAAGAGACTCCCCTTTCAGATACAGCTGCCAAGCCGACCAGTATATACCCCACCTGAGCGATGGAGGAATAGGCTAACATCCTCTTGATGTTGGTCTGGAGCAGGGCGATTGTATTACCTATGATCATACTCAAAGCGGCTAAGGTGGTAATGATGGTAACCCAGTCCAGGTTATAGACCAGGAAGGATTCAAAGAATACCCTTAAGAAAGCCACCAGTCCTGCAGCCTTGGAGCCAACCGAAAGAAAAGCGGTTATAGGAGTCGGTGCTCCCTCGTATACATCCGGTGCCCACATGTGAAACGGAACCAGGGCTAATTTAAATCCGAACCCGGCGATGAAGAAGATGAAGGAAAGGAACAGACCGGGCCCCACAGGTCCCTTGTGCAGATAATCCATCATCAATCTGGTTTTGATTTCGCTTAGGAAAGTGGTCCCGGTTATCCCATAGATCAGGCTTATACCATAGAGGAGTATGGCGGAGGAGATCGCTCCCAGGAGCATATATTTCAAACCAGCCTCCGCAGATTTGGGGTCCGGCTTCAGATATGCGGCTAAGACGTAAAGGGGGATGGTCACCAGCTCAAGGGAAACATATAAGAGGATAAGCTCCCTGGCAGAGGAAAGCAGCATCATCCCCACGGTGGAGATCAGGATGAGGGCGAAGAACTCTCCCCGGTGGGCTCTGAATCTGGCTGAGAAATCCACGGAAACCGATATGGCTAAAAATGAGGAGAGAAGAAAAACTATTTTGAAGAAACGGCTCAGGGAATCGGAAGAATACGCCTGTCCGAAAAGCTCTCCTTCGCCTGTGGAGAACAGTATGAAAATACAGATCAAAATCCCCAGGAGCGAAAGATATCCCAAGTTTCTTTTGTTCTCCTCTTTGGTGAAAAAATCCGAGATGAAAACCAGCACCGCCCAGAGGAAAAGAAATATCTCAGGTAAGATAAGGCTGAAGTTCAAGCCAACCTCCGAAAACAGTTTACAGTTAATGGTTCATAGTTAATAAACTAACAACATAATTACCCGTGTACCAGATGAATGATATTCTCTAAGGTAACCTTAATCATATCTGCCAAGGGAGAAGGGTAAACCCCGATTCCGATCATCAGGATCGCCAGGGGGATGACCGTGAAAAGCTCCCTTCCGCTGATCTCGGTCAAGGCTTCCCATTTGGTATTGAAGGTTCCCAGAAACATCCTCTGGATCATCCGCAAAAAGTAACCCGCGGTCAAGACCACTCCCAGGACTGCCAAGGCAACTATCACCTTGAAAATCGGGAAAGAGCCGATGAAGACCATAAACTCACTCACAAAGCCGGATAAGCCGGGAAGACCAAGTGAGCCCATGCAGAAGAGGGTCATCACCCCGCAGTAAACCGGTATTTTTACCCATAAGCCGCCAAAGGCATTTATATCCCGGGTGTGTGCCCTGTCGTATAAGACCCCGACTAACAAGAAGAGTGCCCCGGTGATAAGCCCGTGCGAGAACATCTGAAACACGCAGCCTGAGACACCCGCCGGGGTCAAAGCGGCAATGCCCAGGATGCAATAGCCCATATGGCTGACCGAGGAGTACGCCACCATCTTCTTTAGATCCGTCTGAGCCATACAGACCAGTGCCCCATAGACTATGTTGATCAAAGCCAAAAGTGCCAGAGGCAAGGCATAATACAAAGCCGCTTTAGGAAACATCGGGAGACTTACCCTCAGAAGTCCGTAGGTCCCCATCTTCAATAAAACTCCGGCAAGGATGACCGAGACTGCTGTAGGCGCCTCCACGTGAGCATCCGGCAACCAGGTATGGAAGGGGAAGACCGGAACCTTGATGGCAAAGGCTAAAAAGAAACCCACGAAAACGATAAGCTGAAAGCTTCTGCCCAGCTCAGGGGCTTTGCTGATGAGCTCCATCATATTCAGGGTATGAGGCTGGGAGGTGAAATATAGCGCCAGGATACCGATGAGCATGAACACGCTGCCGAAGAGGGTATACAGGAAGAACTTGATGGCCGCATATTCTTTTCTGGGACCGCCCCAGATGCCTATCAGAAAATACATCGGAACCAGCATTATCTCCCAGAAGATATAGAAGAGGAAGAAATCCAGGGAGGCGAACACACCCATCATCCCCACTTCCAGAAGCAGGAAGAAGGCAAAGTATTCCTTCACCCTGAAATTTATGTTAAAGGAAGCGATCACCGAGAGGAAAGACAAAAGCGCCGTCAGAAAAAGCATGGGCACCGAAAGGCCGTCTGCTCCCAGATGATAGCTGACGCCCAAGGAAGGTATCCAGTCATGTTTCTCCACGAACTGCATCAAGGGGGTTGAGCTGTCATAGCCAGCCACCAGGAAAAAGGAAAACACCAGGGGTATAAAGGTGAACAGAGCCGAAGCCCAGCGCACGGCCTGCACCTGCTCCTTCCTGAAAAGAAGTACCACCACCATCCCCACAAGAGGGATGAAGATCATATAGGTTAGAATTGGGAAACTCATCTTATTTTCTTCCTCCTAAGAATTATATTCCGTTAAAATATCTTCAAGAGCATGATCAGGACTATACCGAAAAAGATGATCAGGGCATAGTTCTGCAACTGACCGGTCTGAGCCTTCCTTATACCAGCTCCGGTTCCTTTTACCACATAGCCCAGGCCGTTGACCGCACCATCCACCACTATGGTATCGAACCTCTCTTTCAGCCAAGACAAGAACACCGTGAAATCTCCTACCGCATTCACCGTCCAGTCGATAACCCCTGCGTCGAACTTCTTAAACAGAAAATCTGCCAGCTTAAACAGAGGCTTAATGATTATGGCATTGTAAAGCTCGTCGAAATAATATTTGTTGTATAAGATCTTATGGATGAAGGAAAACCTTTCTCTTAATCTGTCCGGCGAGATGGAACCTTTGTAATACATAAGATAGGCTAAATATATACCGCCCAGAGCCACAAGTGTGGCAAACCCCATCAGGATAAAGTTAGGAGCCAGGTGATGAACCTCGTGATGATAGACAAAGGAGGAGTACCCTTTATGTAGCCAGGGAATTCCTACCCAGCCTGCGACCACAGAGAGAACTGCCAAAACTACAAGGGGAACGGTCATCACCTTGGGTGATTCGTGAGCATGCTCGAACTTATGCTGGTCCCTGGGTTTTCCAAAGAAGGTGACAAAACACAAGCGAAACATATAGAAGGCAGTCATAAAAGCCACTGCCACGCCTACCAGCATAAAGATCGGATTTTTATACAGGGAAACTAACAATATCTCGTCCTTGCTCCAGAACCCGGATAGAGGAAATATCCCGGAGAGAGAGAGTGAACCGATGATGAAAGTCACGGCGGTGACCTTCATCTTGGGATAAAGCCCGCCCATCTCCCAGATGTCATTGGTGTGCATGGCATGTATCACGCTTCCCGCTCCCAGAAATAACAAGGCTTTGAAGGAAGCATGGGTCATCAGATGAAAAGTCCCTGCAGTATACCCCCCGCATCCCAGAGCCATCACCATATAACCCAACTGGCTTATGGTGGAATAGGCTAATACCCTTTTTATGTCGTTCTGCACCAGACCTATGGATGCCGCCAGGAAGGCAGTGAAGCCTCCTATTATCGCCACCACCAGCGAGGCGGGAGCTGATAAGGCATAGATGGTCATGAGCCTTGCCACCAGATAAACCCCTGCCGCCACCATCGTTGCCGCATGGATCAGGGCACTGACCGGGGTTGGACCTTCCATGGCATCCGGCAGCCAGACGTGCAGGGGGAACTGGGCGGATTTACCCACTGCGCCGCCGAAAAGCAAGATAGCTGAGAGGGTGAGAAGTGCCTGGGAGATTGCACCTGCTTCCACCCTGTGAAATGCTTCCTGAAAGTTGAGCGTTCCGATGGTGGTGGTTAAAAGAAAAATCCCCACCATAAAAGCCAGGTCTCCTGTTCGGGTGGTGATGAAGGCTTTTTTACCTGCATCTGAGGCGCTCTTTTTCTCGTACCAGAACCCGATTAACAGATATGAGGTCAGGCCCACCAGCTCCCAGAAGATGAATATCTCGAAGAAGTTGTTGGATAAGACCAGCCCCAGCATGGAGAAGGTGAACAGGGACAGGAAGGAGAAATATCTGGAGTATCTGGGGTCGCCTGCCATATACCCCACCGAATATATCTGGACCAGCATCGAGACCAGAGTCACCACCACCAGCATGACCGAGGTCAGGGGGTCGATTAACATCCCGGCCTCGACTTTGAACCCGGGCAAATCCAGCCAGTTGATTTTGAACTCGGAGGTTGCTGGGTTGAGGAGAACCGTGATCAGTACTATGCAGGAGAGAATAAAGGAAAGTGAAACTGCCCCGATCGATATGTAGGATGAAAGCTTCTTATTATGTATGGTGAAAAAGATAATCAATACGAACGAGAGTAACGGTAAAAACGGGATTAACCAGCTATAGGGTAACATAAAGACTTCTTCTCCTTACCATTTCATAATGTTCACTCTATCCACTTCCACTCCCTTGTGCTGTCTGTATATCAGGATGATAATTGCCAGGCCCACTGCCGCCTCAGCCGCCGCTATGGTGATGACGAATATGGTGAAAATCTGGCCGGTAATAGCCTGTGGATTTATGAACCTGGCGAAGGCTACGAAATTGATATTCACCGCATTGAACATAAGCTCGATCGACATCAGTATGCCGATGGCATTCCTTCTGGTGAGAACGCCGAATACCCCTATGCAGAACAAAAGCGCACTTAAAGCCAGATAATGATTCAAGCCTATCATCTCATTCCTTCCGCGCTATAATTATGGCGCCGATCAAGGCGGCTATCAGAACCAACGACACCACCTCGAAGGGCAAGACGTAAGTGGTCAGAAGGGCTCTGCCTAGGGACAGGATTGACTGTCCCCCGATCCCTTGTGTGCTTATCCTCCAGCTGGTCTGGCCCAGGGCGAAGAGCGTGACCATCAGAAGTGTCAGCACGATTATTATCCCGGGTATCACCTGCTCGTTCGACTGTCTGATATTTTGGCTGTGAAGCTGTGCGGTGAGCATTATGGCGAAGATCAGAAGCACGGTCACTGCTCCCACATAGATCAGGACCTGAACCGCAGCCACGAACTCCGCCGAGAGCAGAACATAAATCCCGGCAACTGAAAAAAGGCACAGAACCAAAAACAGCAGCGAATGAAAGATGTTCTTCAGGCTCACCACCATAATGGCTGAGCCTATTATTATTCCCGAGAGAATGTAAAACACCAGTGTCCCTACGCCGTATTCCAAACTTAACTCCACTTTATATATTTAAATCCCTTGCCTATCTCCGCCAGTTCTTCTTTCTTATGGATGAACTCCTTTTTATCATAAGCCGAGAACTCATACTTGGGAACAAGCTTAATAGCTCCAAAAGGACATACCTCCTCGCAGATGCCGCAGTAGATACAGAGACCCGCCTTCACCACGAACTCATCCGGCACCCTTTTCCCCTCCTCGTTTTTGGTCTGGGTAATATAGATTGCCCTGACCGGACAGTTTCTGGCACAGATAAGACAGGCCGTGCAGTTCAGTTTACCCGTCTCTGGGTTGGTTATAAGCCCTACCATACCCCTGGACCGCTCCGGCATGGTCCATCTCTCCTTGGGATACTGAAGGGTAATTGCCGGTTTGAACATATATCTAATGGTGACCTTCATCCCCTTGAGGAGATTATAGATGCCGTCTGCAGTTCTTTTAACGATGTTCATCTCTTATGCCAGAAGTCCGGTTAGGATTAAGTTCAAAAAAGCCAGGGGCAATAAAAACTTCCAGGCAAAGTCCATCAACTGGTCAACCCTCAGACGAGGGAAAGTCCATTTGAACCACATAATCACGAAAACCAGAAAGAAGCTTTTAATGAAAAACCATATCCAGGAAGGTAAAATTGGCCCGTTCCATCCGCCCAGGAAAAGTGTAGTAGCGATGGCCGAAACCAGGAAAAGATTAGCATATTCGGCAAAGAAGAACATGGCGAATTTCATCCCGGAGTATTCTATATTGAAGCCTGCTACCAACTCCTGCTCTGCCTCGGGAATATCAAAAGGTGTCCGGTTTATCTCCGCAATGGCTGCTGTCAGGTAGATGAGAAAGCCAACCGGCTGTCTCCAGATGAACCAGCTCCAGACATTCCTTTGAGAGTTCACTATCGACTGCATACTCAGAGTCCCGGCTAAAAGCACCACTCCCAGGACGGAAAGAGTTAAGGGGACCTCGTAACTTATGATCTGGGCTGCAGAGCGAAAACCACCCAGGATAGAATATTTGTTATTGGAGCTCCAGCCTGCAGTTAAAAGCCCTATAACCGTGAAGGAGGTTATAGCCATTATATAGAGTATCCCTATATTCAAATCTTTTACTATTAAACCCTTTCCAAAAGGGACGCAGATATAAGCCATAAAAGCCGAGACGAAAACTATGATCGGGGCAATGAGAAATCCGCCCTTATCCGCGGTTTCCGGTGTAGTATCCTCTTTTAAAATCAGCTTTATCGCATCAATTACCGTCTGCAGCCAGCCGTGCCAGCCGGTTCTCATCGGACCAAACCTGGACTGCATATGGCCGGATACCTTTCTCTCCCACCAGACCATAAACAGAACTGACAGAGAGATGAAGGCAACGATTATCCCGGCAACCACGAGCATGGAAACAAGCTGAAGGATAAGTAAGGGTATTCCCCAGTTATAACAAAGGCCCTCAGCCCAGAAATATATGTTCTTTAAAAGCTCTCCTAACTCTAACATCTTTGTTTTATCTGTCTACCTCCGGTAAAACCACATCCAGGCTGCCGAAAATTGCTACCAGATCTGCTATCTTCCAGCCGCGCGAGATTATGGGCAGAACGGTTAAGTTGGAAAAAGAGCCGGTTCTGATCTTTACCCGGTAAGGCTTGGGAGAGCCGTCCGAGACTATATAGAAGCCCATCTCACCTCTGGGTGCCTCTATCCTGGAATAAATCTCTCCCTCGGGCGGCTTGAAAACCGCAGGGGTTTTGGTCTTGATGGGACCTTCCGGTATCCCGTCCAGAGCCTGGTCCACGATCCTGGCAGATTCCCTCATCTCGTTAATCCTGACCATATATCTGTCCCACACGTCAGAATTTTTCCCCGTTGGTATCTCGAAATCGAATTTCTCATAGAGGGAATAAGGCTCGTTTTTCCTTAAATCCCATTTTAAGCCCGTTCCCCTGAGTGAAGGACCGGTAACTCCGTTATCAATAGCCAGCTTCCGGTCCAAAAATGCTATGTTCTTGGTTCTGCTCAAGAAAATGGGGTTATTGGTAAGTATATCCTCATATTCATCTACTCGGGGTAGAAAATATTTCACGAACTTCTTCGCCTCGGAGACAAATTCCGGAGGGATATCCCTGGATATACCTCCGACCCGCATATAGTTGAAGGTCATCCTCTGCCCGCAGGTCATCTCGAACAGGTCCAGGATCTTTTCCCTTTCCCTGAAGCAGTAAAGGAACGGGGTTATCGCTCCCAAGTCCAAAGAGAAGGTGCCTAACCAGATCAGGTGGCTGGCAATGCGGTTCAGCTCCACCATTATAACCCTTAGGTACTCCGCTCTTTCAGGAACGGGTATATTGGCTAACTTCTCCACTGCCATACAGAATGACTGGTTGCAGAACATGGAGGAGACATAATCTATCCTGTCGGTGTAGGGGATGAACTGAAGGTAAGTCCGATTCTCTGCGATCTTCTCCAGGGAGCGGTGCAGATAACCTATATGAGGCACCATATCCAGGACCACCTCGCCATCCATCTTCAGAAGAAGACGCAGCACCCCGTGAGTGCTGGGATGCTGTGGTCCCATATTCACGAAGAATTCTTCCGTATATATCTCTGATATCTCCTGGCTCATTTGAACTCCGGCATCCTTTTGAAATCCTTTCCAGACCAGTCTTTTCTCAAAGGATAGCCCTCATCCCAGCCCTCGGGTAAAAGAATCGGCCTGGGATCAGGATGGTTTTTGAATTTTATACCGAAAAGCTCTGCTATCTCCCTTTCGTGCCAGTTAGCTCCCTGCCAGACTGAAGTCACCGACTCTACCTCAGGATTTTCTTTGGGAAGCTGGACTTTAAAACTGAGCTTATGTTTATGGGGAAAGGAGAAGAGAATATAGATGACCTCAAACCTGTCTTGATAATCTGCCCCGGATATACAGGAGAGCAGGTCGAATCCAAGCTCCTTTGAATCTTTGACGAACCTGCACACTTCCAAAAGAGCATCCTTTTCCAGGATAAAGGAGGGCTCGAAACCAAGTATCTTTCCTTCTTTTAGTTCATCCGGAAATTTACCTGTAAGTATTTTTTTAATCTCTTCCTGATTCATAATATTTTCTTAAGCCCAATCTTTTATCTTTTGCTTTTTTATCTTCTCCTGCAGTTTGATGCAGCCCTCCATAAGAGATTCAGGTCTGGGAGGGCATCCCGGTACATAGACATCCACCGGAATTATATGGTCAACCCCTTTTTCCACGCTGTAGGAATCGTAATGAAAAGGTCCGCCGGTTATCACACAGCCTCCCATGGCGATAACGTATTTTGGCTCGGGCATCTGCTCGTACAGCCTTTTCAGGCGGGGAGCCATCTTCTTGGTCAGTGTCCCTGCCACGATCATCAGATCTGACTGCCTGGGTGAAGCCCGGAAAAACATCCCGAAGCGGTCGAAATCATACCTGGAGGCACCGGTTGCCATCAACTCCACCGCACAGCAGGCTAATCCGAATAAAAGATACCACATCGAGCTGGCGCGGGCATAGTTCAGGACATCATTCAGGGTAGTGGTGATGACCGCCCCTCCCGGCAGTTTCTCCACATAGACCGGTACCTTATTCATCACACCCATTTCAAGGCTCCTTTTTTCCAGACGTAAGCCAAGCCGAACAAAAGTATGGCGATGAAGATCAACATCTCGACAAAAGCGAAGAACCCCAGGCTCCTGTAAACCACAGCCCAGGGAAACAAAAACACAACCTCAACGTCGAATATCACGAAGATTATGGCGAAAAGGTAATAGCGAACGTTGAACTGAACCCACCCCTGCCCGATCGGAATTTCCCCGCACTCGTAATTTTCCTTTTTGACCGGGTTGGGTTTATAGGGGGCGATAAGCTTGGAAAGAAGAAAAACGAAAACAACAAAGACCACCCCAAAGATAAGAAAAAGTCCTACGTAAGCATAATCACTTGGCATATTTAACCAGCATCAGCTCCCTGACTATTATCCATTCAACTTTCAAAAAACAAGACAGAAGCAAGTGAAATCCTTCACAAATAAATTCCTATTAAGAAACATCAAAAAAAAATTTTGTCAAGTTTTTTTTGAAAAAATTTAATCTGTGGCTATGTCATAGGGCTTGATAAATCAAGCCACTACAGATTATATGTAGGGGTTCGATTCATCGAACCCTTTTTCCTCTCCTCGCAGAAAAGGGCCAGGTTGAAAATCCCGCCAGAGGCGGGGGTGAGTTAAATGTAGCTTCCGCAGGACGTATGTTTTTCCCCGTCGGGTCGGGGGACCCGACGGGCACGTGTATTTTGTTGTTTTTCTGTCGATTGTTATTAGTTATTTTCAAAAGCCGAATTTTCGTTAGATTTATCAACCCTTGTTTTTGTTTATATTTATTTAATATATATTTTGTATTAAAATTGAATCGAAGGTTAAAATTTCCTTCTTTTCTATATAAGTATACTTAATATATATCTCTATTTATTATTCTCTTTACTTGTCCATATTTTATGGACAAGTCGGTGTCCGTAACTTATGGACAATGAATGTCCGTATTTTATGGACACTGGGGATAGGGCGAAATTGCTGCAAAGATACCCCTAAAGCGCGTAGGGGTGGAATAGGTAGGGGCATCCCGCCGTTGGCGGGACAACGTGCCCCTACGAGTGAAGAGACGCATAGCATGCGTCTGCCTTTAATTGGTAGAACAGGCATTCCTGCCTGTTCTGGTCAGAGTGTAGGGCAAGGCTTCAGCCTTGCAAAAAAAGCAAACCTGAAGGTCCAGTATGGATCTTGAGATTTGCCCTACGTCTGCTGGTCAGACAGGAATGTCTGACCTACCTGTTTCAATAAAGGAACTAAAGGACAGGACGATGTCCTGCCCCTACAAAAAACCAAGAATTCTCTTGACAAAATTGGTGGAAGAATTATACTGTTTTTGAAACCTTAATACCTGAGATTTAGCCTTATAGCACCGCACGAAGAGGGGAGTGTGCTGAGATCAGTTGGCAACTGGAAAAATCCTGACAATAATGAAAACTCTGCAAACCATTAAAATTTAATCTTAGGAGGGTAAAATGCTTTTTAGAAGTTTAGTTTTGTCATCTAGGTCATTATTTATCGTCTCTCTTTTCATATTTTTATCATTTTTTTCATTTAATAATCTTTATTCCCAACCTTCTCATCCCAACCCCGACTCCATCCCCTTTTCCCCAGCGGTGAACTATGGTGTAGGAGGTGGTCCTTATTCTGTTTTTTGTGCGGATTTAGATGGGGATACAGATTTAGACCTGGCAGTGGCAAATGGTTATAGCCACAATGTCTCCATCTTAAAGAACAACGGGGATGGGACTTTTCAGAC
>CAZEDM010000009.1:0-144636 GCA_964511075.1 uncultured Ignavibacteria bacterium | reverse complement strand
TTAAAGAACAACGGGGATGGGACTTTTCAGACCAAGGTCGATTATGGTGCAGGAGTTGATCCTTTTTCTGTTTTTTGTTCGGATTTAGATGGGGATACAGATTTAGACTTAGCAGTGGCAAATCGGTATAGCGAAAATGTCTCCATCTTGATGAACTTAATCAATTCACGCCCAAATTCTTATTCTTTGCTATCTCCTTTGAATATCGATTCCGTCAAAGCCCCGGTAACTTTTTACTGGCAAAAATCTTTTGACCCTGACCCGAATGATACAGTTCACTATGATTTATACCTCAGCCGATCTATTGTCTTTAACCCTGACTCAACAATAGTTATTGACAGCCTGCTTGACACCACCTACACAGTAGACAGCCTTGATATTAAAACCTGGTATTGGAAAGTGAAAGCCTATGACCAATTGGGAGCGGTAAGACGGTCAAACCAGATCTGGAGTTTTTATGTTTACCTGTGCGGAGATTGTAATGGGGATGGGCAGATAAGCGTAGCAGATGTAATTTGTGAGATAAACTTTTTATTCAAAGGCGGTTCTGCACCTGTTCCTTATAAAGCAGGAGATGTCAACTGCGATGGAGCGGAAAGTGTTTCTGATGTGGTTTACAAGATAAATTATCTGTTCAAGGGAGGACTACCACTCTGTAACGATTGTCCATAAAAAGAAGTTCAAAAGTAAAGATTGGTAGAATGGGCATTTTGCCTGTTCTGGTCAGGCAAGGATGCCTGACCCACCAGAATTTTGGCATCATTCGTGATGATGCACTCCAAAAATTACTTACAACACTGCAGAAACCTTTTTAACGACCGGTCATAGGTTTTCTCAACCTCATTGGGGAAAAAGCAGGCAGGAAGCTCTTTTAAGCTCCAGTGGTATCTAATGCATTCACAGCATTTGCCTTTTTTATCACAAGGCTCATAAGTGCAATTACAGTTAGCTGAATTTTTCTTTAAGTTGTCGCATTCTTTCATATTAGCTCCTTACTCCTTCTCATCAATAGTCCACCCACGTTGAGGACAACGTGGGTCTACCTGTTACTTCTGTAGGGGCAGAACCCGCCTCAGGCGGGTTCTGCCCCCATACCATAGCGACCCTGAAGGGTCGCACTACCAAATACCAGCCTTCAAAAAACCCTGACTGGAATCCTGGTTTTCTTCTCAGCCTTCTCCGCGATCTTCTGCATTACCTCTTTGGGAACTTTTTCGATTCCCTTATCCGGAACCACCGGCCGGTCGCAGGTGTAGATCTGGACCTCCTTGGGCTTGATCTCTCTTAATTTCGAAATCCACTCATCCACTTCCTCCTCTTTTGTATTATCCACCCTGCCCCGGAGGAAGATAGTCTGAATTATTATCCCTCTCATCTGCTTCAGACCCTCTACCATTTTCTGGTAGCCCAGGCTCTTATAAGGATTATTCAGGTGCCTCCAGGTTTTTTCCGTGCCGCAGTCCAGCTTCATTATCCTGACATCTATCTTTCCCAGCGCCTCCCTTATCTCCGGACGGTCAACTGTGGAGGAGTTCGACAGTATTGCCACCTCCACCGAGGGGACGTATTTATCCCTGACCTTTCTGACCAGATCCACGATTCTGGAGAACTGGGGATGAAGAGTCGACTCGCCGTTACCGGAGAAGGTGATATAATTAATCTTTTTATCTTTTTTCAGATAATCCTCCAATGCCTGCTCCACCTCACTCGGAGTTGGCAGATGATTTGCCTCGCCCCGGAGCTCCAAGGCATGGATATCGGTAAATCCGTAATGACAGTAGATACAGTTATAGGAGCAGAATTTTTTATCGGTAGGCATCAAATTTATTCCCAGGGAAGGTCCCAGCCTTCTGGATTTTACCGGACCGTAGATTATACCTTTCTGTAATTGTAGAACCTGCACGATATCTATCCTTTTCTTAATTACCAGCTGTTCTTGCTCTTTCCATAAGATAATAATCAGCAGATGGGCTAAAATCAACACAAAAACCCCTAATGCCAAATTAAGTTTGTTTTTCTGAGCTTTCATCTTTATATTAATGTAAATTTACCAATGAGAGGAAAGGTATGAAGCAGATAAATTACAAAAAGGTGAAAGCCGAAAAAATAGAAGACCCGCAGGCGAAAGACGTCAGGATAAGATGGGCAATCAGTAAAGCGGACGGTGCCAGGAATTTTGCCCTGAGGGTCTTCGAGCTCAAACCAGGAGGGCATACCCCCTGTCATTCGCACAAATGGGAGCATGAGGTTTTCATCAAAAGAGGAAGGGGTAAGCTTGTCTGTGAGGACAAAGACTTTCCTTTGAAGGAGGGTGACATTATCTTCATCCCTGGAGGGGAGAAACACCAATTCTTAAATAGTTTTAGGGGAATTTTCGAATTCATCTGCATCGTTCCCCTAAGATGAAGAAAATACGAAATCAAAACTTTTGTTCTCTTTAATCTTATCGCTTATAGTTCTTTATCCAAGCATGAGAGCAGGAGAGGAGGAAACCTTGGAGAAAAAAATCGAAGAAGTTCAGAAATATCTGAAAGAGAACAACCTTCCTGCCTGGCTTTTATACGATTTCAAGGGGATAAACCCCATCGCAGTCGATTTCATAAATCTGAAAGGATTAAAGACCAGGAGATGGTATTACCTGATAAGAGCCGGAGGAGAGCCAATCGCTTTGGTGCATAAAATCGAGGAGCAGAGTTTTAAAAAACTGCCTGGTAAGATCATAACCTATGTAAGCTGGCAGGAGCAAAAACAAAGGCTGAAAGAGATTCTGGGAGGGCTGAAGAAAGTGGCGATGGAATACTCTTTCGAGAACAACATCCCCTATATCTCCAGAGTGGATGCCGGAACCGTTGAACTGATAAGGAGCCTGGGAGTAGAAATCGTATCATCGGCTGACCTGGTACAGTATTTCCAAGCCCGCTGGAGCGAACAGCAGTATCTATACCATAAGGAGGCAGCAAAAAATCTGATGCGCATAAAGGATGAAGCTTTTAAATTCATCGCTCAGAGGATAAAAGATAAAAAAGATGTGGATGAATTTGAAGCTGCCCGGTTTGTTCTCAAAAAGATGGAAGATTGCGGGATGGAAACAGAGGAGGTCATAATCTGTGCAGCCAATGAAAACAGCGGGAATCCGCATTATACCCCTTCTCAGAGCGGGAGCAAAAAAATTAAGCCGGGTGACTTTGTGCTTCTGGATATCTGGGGTAAAATGAAAAAAGAGAAATCAATCTATGCAGACATAACCTGGGTTGGCTTTGCGGGCGAAAAAGTCCCGAAGAAGTATCAGAAGATATTCGATATAGTCATAGGGGCAAGGGACGAGGCTGTAAACTATCTGAAAGACAGATGGTCAAAGGGTGAGCAAATAAAAGGCTGGGAGGTAGATCAGGTTTGCAGGGATCACATCGAGAAAAAAGGATATGGAATCAATTTCACCCATAGAACCGGACATAGCATTGGAACAGAGGACCACGGAAACGGGGTAAATATCGACAATTTAGAAACCAAAGATGAAAGAAAAATCATTCCCGGAGTCGGTTTTTCCATCGAGCCGGGAATTTATCTTTTGGAATTCGGAATAAGAAGCGAGATCAACGTCTACGTGAAAGGTAATGAGATCGAGGCAACCACACTTCCTTTGCAGGAAGAGATAATCCCGATTTTAAAGATGTAGGGGTTCAAAATTTTGAACCCCTACAAAAATCACCAATGTTAAAAGATTTTACCCAAATCGAAGCAAAATACGGCAAGCCAAAATCCTTAAAGATGTCCTTTCCTTTGAATCTGGAGGAGTTTACCACCCTCAAAGAGAGCATGCGGGACGGAAGGAACTCTGATATTACCATGTTTATTTTCAAACAGGGAAAGGTAATCGTGATTGCCAAACCCTGGTACGTAGAAGGTCTTTACCGTGCACCCAGCGGAGGCTGGAAGCCGGATGAGAGCTTAGAGGAATCGGCTTTGAGGGAGGCATATGAGGAAACCGGTGTAAAGATCAAGCTTCAAAAGTATATTTTGAGAATCGAGGTTACTTTTTCCTATGAAGGTAAGGAGGTTGTCTGGACTTCACATATATTCACCGCCCAATATGTCTCGGGTGAACTTGAACCAATCGATAGAAGAGAGATAAAAAAGGTTAATTTATTGAGCCTGGAAGAGCTGGCTTCCTTAAAGCCGGTCTTATTAAAAACCGGATCTGGGGGGTTAGCTTACCGCGCGGCTTTAACCCAGAAAGTTATCGAGGAAATAAAGAAATTGTAAGGGCAGGGCCTACCGTGTTCCCGTGAGTATTATCTTTTCCTTTTATGTTTCTACCCCTGGTAGAACAGGTATTCCTGCCTATTCTTTTTCGGGTCAGATACCAGTTTTTTTGTAGCGGAGACCTTCAGGTCTCAATTGGTTTTTTTAACCTCACCCTATCCCTCTCCTTGGAAAGGAGAGGGAATTTGCAGTGCGACCCTTAAGGTCATTTGAATAACTAAAGGACAGAATCCGCCTGAGGTGGATTCTGTCCCTTCAGGAAATAATAAAAGGCGTCTAATCCTGAGGATCTGCTTCCCGGATTAAAAGCCTTTATTTTTATATTTAAATTTGTATTCCCTGTCTACTCTCTACTATCTACTTATTTAAACCTCTTGGGCGATCTTTTCTCCCATTCCACCACGATGGGGGAGGCTACAAACCAGGAGGAATAGGTGCCCACTATTATCCCCAAAAGCAGGGTCAGGGCAAAATCATGTACCACCTCTCCCGCCAAAAAGAAGAGTGCCAACACTGCCAGAAGAGTGGTTCCTCCGGTTATGATCGTCCGGCTCAGCACCTCGTTGATGCTGGCATTTATAGTCCCGGCAAAATCTCCCCTTTTACGATAAAGTTTCAAATTTTCCCTTATCCGGTCATAGACCACCACGGTATCCGTGAGGGAGTAACCCGCCAAGGTCAACAGTGCAGTAACGATCAAAAGGGTTATCTCCTTTCCCATAATGAACATTATACCCAGCACCGTTAAGACGTCATGAAAAGTAGCCACGGTGGCGGCTACCCCGAACCTGAAATCGAACCTGATCCAGATGTAGATCAGAATACCTATCAGGGCGATCAGAACCGCTATGCGAGCCTGCTTCTGCAAGATCTTGCCTACGGCGGGTCCTACCTCATCCACCGAATCCTTATTAAAGTGATTATCCGGAAACTCCTTTTCCAGTATATCTATCACCTCATCCGCGATCTTGCTTCCGGTCTCAGGGGTGCTTTTCAAACGGATCATAAAGAAATAAGGGATGCCTCTTCTGAGCTCGGTTATGTCGGCGTCTCCATATCCGTTTTTGGTCAAAGCCTCCCTTACCTCCCCTATACGTATGGATTTCTCGAAACTGCCCTGAATCATAGTCCCGCCCGCAAAGTCTATCCCCAGGTTCGCCTTACCCAGGAATATGAAGATGAAGGCAACAATCCCCAGAGTAACCAGCACTCCGGAAATAAGAAAAGCATAATACCTTTTGCCGATGAAGTTGACGTTGGTCTTCTTAATTATCTCTAACATAGCTATATTCCTTTGCCAAGATAAAAGTTAAATGCTTAAGGTCTGGTATTTCTTCCGGATGTCGAAGATGAGCCTGGTGACCACCACTGCGGTGAATAAGCTGATAATCACTCCCAAGCTCAGGGTAACGGCAAATCCCTTGATAGGTCCCGTCCCGAACTGGAAAAGGACTGCCGCGGTAATCAAAGTGGTCACGTGGGCATCGATGATGGTCAGGAGTGCCCTTTTATATCCCGCATCGATGGAGGCCCTGACCGTTTTCCCGGTTCTCAGCTCCTCCCTTATCCTCTCGAAGATCAAAACGTTGGAATCGACCGACATACCCATAGTCAGAATAATGCCCGCTATCCCAGGCAGGGTCAAGGTCGCATGCAGACCCGCTAATGCCGCCAGGACGAAGATAAGATTCAAAAGCAGGGCGATATCCGCTATTATGCCGGATAATCTGTAGTATAGAGCCATGAACAGAATGACCAATCCTATTCCCACGATGGCTGCCTTTATCCCTTTGTTGACGGAGTCCTGCCCCAAGGAAGGCCCGATAACCCGGTTTTCGATTATCTTCACCGGCGCGGGCAGCGCGCCCGCCCTTAAGACCACCGACAGATCATGCGCATCCTCTATGGTGCTTCCCGAGCCCATCTCTATTACTCCGTTTTCCCTTATCTTAGCCCGGATGATGGGTGCTGATTCCACCCTGCCGTCCAGGATTATGGCTAAGGGTTTATCGATATTTGCCCCGGTCAGACGAGCAAACTGCCGCCCTCCCTCTCTGGTCAGAGTGAAGTTCACCTGAGGCCGGTGAAACTGATCAAAGGTCTCGCGAGCCTCAGTCAGGTATTTGCCTGACACCTCCAACCTTCTTTTCACCAGATAAAGCTTCTGAAAATCCCCCCCTCTTATGTTCTCTACGCGGGTAGCCCAGGCAAAGATATCGTCCTCGGGAACCATCTCCTGGACTTTTGGATCTTTGAGATATTGCTCTATCTTCAGCTTATAATCCATGGGAACCAGATAGAAATCGCTGCCGGAGGATTCCAACATAGAGGTAAACGGTCTGTCCGAAAGCCAATCCTCTTCCTCCTCCTCTGTCGCAGCGGTATCAACGACCTCCTGAGAGAAAAGGTCCTTCACCACTTCCTTGCTCTTCTCTTTTTCCTCAGCCGGTTTCTCGCCTTTCTGTTCCTTAACTACGACTTCATCTATCTTCTTAAGTATCTCAACGGTATTCTCCGAGCTCTCCAAAAGCCTGAACTCCAGCTGGGCAGTCTGCCCGATCAGGTTCTGAGCTCTCTCCACATCCTGCAGTCCAGGCAGCTCCACGATGATCCGGTCCTCTCCCTGCTTCTGGATAAGCGGCTCTGCCACTCCGAACTGGTCCACCCGGTTCCGGATAACCTCCAGTGCCCGATCCACAGCGTCTTTGCTCTCTTCGGGCTTTAGTTTGGCTTTATCTACCTGCAGTACCACGTGCATTCCGCCTTTTAAGTCCAGGCCTAACTTGATGGCGGTCTTCTCCAGGTTCACAAGCTTCTGCGGGTCCTCCTCTTTAAGCATCTGCCTCTCCCTATCGGAAAGAGACCAGAGCTTCAGGGAAGGGTACAGGTACCACAAAGAGGCCACTATTAAAAAGACCGTAATCAAGGTAAGCCAGAGCTGCGACTTTCTCATTTTAAAACACTCCTTAATTTATAATCTTATTCCAACTCCATAATCTATAATCAAGTTTTTAAGATATATCAAAAATCGTTAAAGTCAACCTAAAATGATAAATTTTTTGGATTTTGAATCTCCTGTGATTTTTCGCCCTTTGATAGTTTAAATGAATTTTTCTCCGCTTGACAACCCTGTTCAATTATGATATGTTTTAAAATCTTTTAATGGATTAGGATATTATGTCAATTGATAAGACTGAAATACTGAATTTTATGGCTGAGAAGGCTTATCGCCCCTTGAAGCTGAGGGAATTAGCCAGAAAGATGAGGATACCCGAGGAAAGCTATGGCACCTTCAGGCGAACTATCCGTTCGATGCTGCGGGAGGGTTCAATCGTCAAAATCAGGAAGAACCGTTTAGGCCTGCCGGAAAAACTCAACTTAGTGGTGGGAAAGCTCAATCTGAACAAATCCGGATTCGGCTTTGTCCGCTCAGAAGAGGGCGAGCTGGAAAAAGGCTCCACTGCCCCAGGGACGAGCATTGTCCCCCGCGGGGAGGAGATCTACATAAGCCCGGAAGATATGGGAACCGCCCTGCACGGCGACAGGGTGGTGGTCAGGATTCACGGTAAAAGATATGGAAAGAGCAGAGAGGGCACGATCATAAAGATACTGGAAAAGGCACGCCGCAGCCTGGTAGGGACTTTCCAGCAGGGAAAGCATTTCGATTACGTCCAGCCGGATGACAAAAGATTCAGCCGGGATATCTATATCACGGATCAGGGCAAGGCTAAGGCAGGACAGAAGGTGGTGGTAGCCCTGGAGGAATGGAAGGATAAATATCTGAACCCTGAGGGGAAAATCACAGAGGTACTGGGCTATCCGGATGATCCCGGAGTCGATATCCTCACCCTTATAAAGGAATATCAGCTTCCCCTGAGATTCTCAGAAGAAGTGGAAAAGGAGACAGAGAGGCTTTCGCAGAAAATCCCTGAGCTGGAATACCGCAAAAGGGTCGATTTCCGGGATAAAATCTGTTTTACCATCGATCCCTGGGATGCCAAAGACCACGATGATGCAGTTTCTCTGGAAAAGCTGAAAAACGGGAATTATCTTCTGGGCGTGCATATCGCTGATGTATCCTATTACGTCAGGGAATACTCCGGGCTGGATAAAGAAGCTCTTTTCAGAAGCAACAGCGTCTACCTGGCAGACAGGGTCATTCCCATGCTGCCGGAAAAACTCTCCAACCAGATCTGCAGCCTGAGACCCAACGAAGATAAGCTGGCCTATTCCTGTTTGATGGAGATAGAGCCAAAGGGAAAGGTTCTGAAATACCAGATTACAGAGAGCATAATCCGGAGCCAGGCTAAATTGAATTACGACGAAGTGCAGGCATTCTTCGACACCGGAAAATCCGTTAAAAATCTCTCCGGGCTGGAGGAGCCCTTGAAGGAGATGCTTAAATTAAGCCAGATGCTTAACAAAAAGAGGATAGCCAAAGGAAGTTTGGATTTCGATTTGCCCGAGGCTAAGGTTCTCCTGGACAAGGATGGAAAGGTGCTGGATATATTCAAGCAGGAAAGGCTGGCAAGTCACAGGCTGATCGAGGAGTTCATGCTTCTGGCAAACCAGTGCGTTGCCAGATACGTCAGCAATCTGAAAGTCCCTTTTATCTATAGAGTGCATGACCAGCCGGATCAGGAGAAAATCAAGAGCTTTTCGGAATTCGCCCATACTTTAGGATATAAATTTTCTTTACCCAAAGGGGAGAGAATCACTCCCAAGAAGATCCAGGGATTTCTGAAATCTGTTGAGGGAACTCCCCAGGAGGAGTTAATAAACGAGCAGCTTCTGAGGGCTATGAAGAAAGCCTGCTACCAGCCGGAGAATATAGGGCATTTCGGCTTAGCCTTCTCCCATTATACCCATTTCACCTCTCCCATCCGCAGATACCCCGACCTTCTGGTTCATCGTCTTTTGAAAGAGTTAAAGGAAACAGGAGAGTACCCCCCGGATAGAAGAGCCGGTCTTATAGAGAGACTGGTATCCGTTGGTAAACTGACCTCGGAAAGGGAAAGGTTAGCCGACGAGGTCGAGCAGGAGTCTATTAAGCTCAAGCAGATTGACTACCTCAAAGACAAACTGGGCGAGACCTTCAGCGGGGTAATCTCCGGGATTTTATCCTTTGGCTTTTTCGTCAGGCTGGATGAGCTTTTAGCCGAAGGCCTGGTTCGCCTGAGCCTTCTGGAGGATGATTACTATAGATTCGAGGAGAAGGAAAGAAGGCTGGTGGGCAGACATACCAGAAGAATATTCAAATTGGGCGACCGGGTTAAAGTCCAGCTTATCCGGGTGGACAAGGAGAAAAGGGAGATAGACTTCAGCCTCGTATCCGGGAAAAAGGATTCCAAATCCAAAAAGAGAAAAAGGAAATTCCGACACTGAGCGAAAGATAAAAATAATTGCCAAACTCTTTTTTTTCTATTATTTTCCAACCGACACCAAAAAATTTTTACTATGGGAAATCATAAGATACTGAGCATAAGCAAATCCCAGAGATTCCACCAGGAGCTGAAAAAGTTCTTGCCCGATTTTACTCTCAGCACGGCTGAAGACAGTACTGAGGGTCTCAAAAAGCTCAGAGAGGAATCACCGGAGATCATCATCCTCGACTCTCAGATAGAGGATTTCCCCTGTGAAAGCCTGATTAAAAAAATTCAAAATAAGAACCCGCAGTCGGAGCTTTTGACAGCCACGGAGTACCCGGCAGAACAGGGAGAGATTTTCCTCAGATGCGGCTCGGATGACCTTTTACAGCTGCCTCTGATAGAGGAAGAGGTCAGCCTGAAGGTAAAGAAGCTGCTCCGGGAAAAGGATTTTCTGAAATCCTGCGGCCTGGTGGGAAAATCTGAGGAGTTGAAGAAGATCGCCGAATCGGTTCTACAGGTTGCCCCTACCAGCATCACCGTATTGATAACCGGTGAAAGCGGCACCGGCAAGGAGCTGGTAGCGCAGGCTATTCATAAGAACAGTCCCAGGAAAGATATGCCCTTCGTAGCAGCCAACTGCGCAGCCCTGGCAGAAGGGGTTCTGGAAAGCGAGCTTTTCGGGCATGAGAAAGGAGCCTTCACCGGAGCGGTAAGCCGGAGAGAGGGTCTTTTCGAAAGGGCTGACAAGGGGACCATCTTTCTGGATGAGGTGGCAGAGATAAAGCCCTCCACGCAGGTCAAGCTCCTGAGGATTCTGGAGGAGAAAAGCTTTTTAAGGGTAGGAGGGGTCAAGGACGTCAAGGTGGACGTCAGGATTATCGCTGCTACCAACAGAGACCTGGAAAAAGAAGTGCAGGTGGGAAACTTTCGCAGTGATTTATACTTCAGATTAGGAGTGGTCAAAATAGATATACCCCCTTTAAGGGAAAGGACCAGGGATATCCCCATACTGGTCCATGATTTCATTCAGAAGTTAAACCAGCAGAGCGAGAAAAAGGTCCTGGGAGTAACCGAGGAGGCGACAGAGATTCTGCTGAAATATCACTGGCCCGGAAACGTGCGGGAGCTGAAGAATTTTCTGGAAAGTATGCTGGTTTTCTCTGCCGGACGCTTCATAGAAGCCCGGGACGTTTTAAGATATATAGATAAACAGGTGCAGACCGGAAGAAACCTTCCCGTTTTGACCGGCAAAACGGTCGCCGAAGCAGAGCACGAGTTCATCTACCAGGCGCTCTTGGGCTTGAGGAAGGAGATTGCCGAGCTTAAAAGAGCCCTGTTTCAGGGAACAGGGGTGGAGCTTAAAACCAGGGAGGGAAAAAGCAAAAGGGAGCTTGAGGTCAAGCCCAGAATGAGCCTGGAGGATATGGAAAAAGAGCTTATCCAGAAAACCCTTAAAGAGGTCAAGGGCAACCGAAAAAAAGCTTCCAGGATTCTGGGAATTGGCGAACGAACACTATATAGAAAAATCGATAAATATGGGCTGAGAGAGTCCTGAATTTGCTTTTGTACGGTTTTAGGGATTGTTGAAAAAATTTAAGAGGCTGTCATTACGGGGCAATCTGACTAAGTGACTCAATGGGTTAGAGATTGTTTCCCCCGCCAGAGGCGGGGTCGCAATGACTACAAAAGGGGTTTTCAATTTGTCTTTAATACGGAAGTCTATAACTTTTCTTCTCGTGTCCCTTCTTATCATCTGTCATTTAAGTTTTTCCCAGACCATCTCCTCGCAGCTTTATGAAACCGAGGAGGACTTAGAAGAAGGACTTTTGTCCGGTGAGCTGACCTATCAGGAATACCTGGAGCTTTTGGAGCTTTTGACCGAGGGGGTAACACCAGATTCTACTGAGATGGAGCGTTTGCTTTTCCTGCCAGATCTAACCCAATCTCAGCTGGAACTTGCCCAGGACAGTATCTCCGAAGCCTCTTTTTCCGATAAAGTCTCCCCTTTTTACCCTGTGCCAGGCAGCTTCTTTTTGCCTGAGATATTCACCCAGGCTAAAGGACGCATCAGCTTCCAGACCAGGCAGAGGTTCGACCAGGATTACTCTTATAATTTTATTCTGACTGAGTTCAAGTTGAAGAATAAATTTCTATTTAACCTCCAGCTCCAGAAGGAAAACAGCTCCTCTCCCCAGATCAGAAAAAGAAAGCTCGAATTTTACGATTTACCTTACCTGCGAAGAATCACCATCGGCAGCTTCGAGAAAAAAATCGGACTGGGTTTAAATGTAGGGTACCATCCGCTTTTAAAAGCAGAGGACCAGACTAATGAAAATGATTTTTTGTATCCTCTTTACGGAAGATACAACGGCATTCTGATAGAAGCGAATTTCGATTTTTTCAATCCCGAGCTTATCCTCTCGAAGAACAAAAAAGGAGATTTCTCCGAGGA
This sequence comes from uncultured Ignavibacteria bacterium, assembly GCA_964511075.1. GTDB lineage: Bacteria > Zixibacteria > MSB-5A5 > MSB-5A5 > RBG-16-43-9 > CAZEDM01. Next base: position 132,552 of record CAZEDM010000009.1, on the reverse strand, counting down.
GCTTCAGGCTCTGAACCTTTTATTCTCTTTTAGAAATCTCGACTTCGGGCTTTTGCGCTCTGAGGGAAGATTGAGGAGTAGTTTAAATCATTCCTCTTTTTATGACAGGAACACCAGCATCTATCTTAAAGCCAGAAAAGAAAAGCTCACCTTTTCCGGAGAGTACTCCTTTCTTCACAATAAAGCTAAAGGCTGGGCATCGGTATTAACGGTCAGGGAAAAACCTTTTGTCATAGAGCTGTCCGGCTGGAGCTATACTCAAGATTTTCTGCATCTTTTTGGCTCAGGCCTGTCCAATCCGGATTATACCACCATAGAAATCGACGAGGTTGAATATGAATACTCCTCAAGGGAGATGGGTGAAAAAGGGATTCTGTTTAAATCCAGGTATAACCTTTACTCAGACCTTGTCCTGGATTTAAGTTTTACCCAGTGGAAGGAAAACCCAGGCGACCCTTTCAAGCTCAGGCATAAAATCGGGCTGGAGTATTATTATTCCGATTCCGATTTGGAGGAAGATGGTAAATCACAAAAACTTCTTTCCTCCACCTTTCTATTCAAACCTTCCAGAGATATACTCCTGCGCCTGATAACCAGGTATGGAACAAAAGAGCTTACCTCCTCTCCGGGCAAGAGAGAATCCTTTGAGCAGCAGTTCCGCACTGATTTCAATTCAATTTCACCTGTCGATATTTCACTCTGGGTCAAATATAAAGATAACGACCTGTCCGAGCAAGGGGATGGATACTGGGACCTGAGAATCAGGGAAAAAGTTTCTTTTTTCAAAGGCTCTTTTCTCTGGGGCGAGTATTTTATCCAGTTAAACTCTGCAGGTAAAGACAAAGCCCAGGGAGCAAAACTCAGGCTGGAGGTGGGGTTTTAAGGAAAAATTGATGTTTTTAATAGAGCAAAGTTGCTCGCAAGAGTTAAAGCACCTAGGAGGTTAGGAGATACTTCTCCTTGCTTCTTTTTTTATATCATTTTCAGGGAATAATTTGAATTTGGGTAATACCCTATATTTATGTCTATTATTTCTCTCGTTTTTTTAATACTTCGTATAGAGCCTGAAGAGTGTTCCAAGTAATAAGTTCAAAATTATTAAAATCCCATTCAATATTAATAAGGGGTCTGAATATAAACTTCTCTTTGCCATCTTGTATTATCATTGCATCATCAACCAATACCTTATATTTTGAAAATCTGATATTCTGTTTAAGTAAGGTTCGATAATGTTCAAATATTTCGGGAGGTAGAGTTATCTTTAAAAAAGTCCAACTTCGTGTAGCTTTCGCTTCTTTTTCGAGTTCTTCATCAGAAGGCTCGAATTCGGGTGCTTCAACAACAGGGGACAAGATTATAGCACCTTGATGGGCCGTGAAATGCCTATTCAATCTGAGTTGTTTAATCCATTTCAAAAACTTCTCATCCCTATATAAATTCCCTAAGTTCGTGTCAACAGAAATAATTTTGGAAACAAAATCCTCCTTTTCAATACCTATTTCTGAACGTTTACACCTTAAATCAAGTGAATTGTTCAATATTCGTGACAATTGGTCTATACCACCCCAAAGCAGAAGATAATAGTTGCATAAATAGTAAGATAACTCAAATATAAAACCTTGCCTCTTCCAACTATGTCTTTTTGCATAGTTTCGTTGTTGCACATAGAATAGTAATTTGTCTCTAGTATAGCAAATATGAGATACTCTATTCAATAATAAAGATCTGACTATTTCAATAGTATTGTCATCTAATCCAACTGTTCTAAATTTAGTTTCATACATTTCGTAAGTTTTCCTACCGAATTTATCACCGAACACATGGAACGCTTGCCAAGGCATATTCCAACAAGGACTAGAAAATGACCAAGGAATCTCATGTCCCTTAACAAAGACTTCTATGTTTTTTTTAGCTCCAACACGATTTTCCACTAAGAAATACTTCTCCTTTTCCTTATTCAAGAAATCTGCAATCTCTTTCTTTTCACTCACCACTAAATCAGCATCAATTGATTCAGCCATCAACTTAATTTGTTTACTATAATCTGGTTCATCTTCGCTTAAAATCACTGGTGTTAAGCTCAGCTCTTTACAAGTTTCTGAATTTACTGGATTTAAAGTTGAAGGCACAAATAGTTCAAGATGAGCTGAAGAGTCAACAATATTGGTTAAATAAACTTTTAGGGTACAAAGTTCTAGAATAAATGGTAGAAAATTTTCAAAGACCTGGTCATCTCTTAACTCAATCAAGACTTTAAATCTATGATTCAATAAACCCGCTGATTCAGCTTCGGGATATACTTTCCCGTAGATAAAAGGCATAAAAATTCTCTAAAGAATGTGATTCAATTTAAAATTACCACTTTTTTAGGTAAAAACTAGTTGAAATTATTTAATATAAATATATATCATGATTGCCTTACTTTCAAGATGTAAGAAGTGCTGTCCTAATTTAGATTTTAACAGATAAAAAAATCCCTACGCCTGCTTATCCTTTGCTTTCACAGGTGTAGGATAATAATATGGCGATGAAAAGAATTAGCCACTTAGAGCTTTTTCTCCTTTCACTATTACGATATATAAATTAATTTTCTAAAATTTCTAATAAAGCTAAGAATCTGATTTTGTTTGCGTTTGTTGAGTAAATTTCAGAAGAGGAAGGGTGAGAGGCGGAATATTCATCCTTGCAGTCATACTATTCACGAATTCCCTGACAAACGGCCAAGTATTGAGAGGAAGACTAGTTCTCTCATAGATTTCAAAGAAATCCTTAGAAAATTCTTCCTGGCTAGTTAGAATAAGGCAATAGGTTACTGATATTTCCAAAAATTGTGACTTGGTTTCAATATCCTTTCCAATTATGGTCCACTCCTGGGAAACCTCAATGCAATCATCATGTCCAGTGGTAAAATTTGCCTTACCAGAGATATCAACGACTGGACTCTTCGGCTTTACTTTCAAATCTAATTTTCCTTTAAAACTCTCTAAATGGATATTTTTAAGCTCAATGCCGTTTAAGATTTTTGTATAAGTTTCTGGCTGTATTTTTTGCACGATTCACTCCTTTTAAACTCTAATTGCATAACCTTCTTTTTGCATCGGAACAGGAGAAATGAATACAGGATTAACTTGAATTTTTGAGATTGTAGTTTCCAACTTTCTTATACAATGTTCAAGAACAGTGAGAGGGGTGTTATATGAGAGGAGATAGTTTACATATTGATTCAAACTTATATTTTGTTCACGTGCCCTTTCGACTAATTCACTGTGAAGCCTTATTGGTATCCGGATCACAAATTTTCCACTAAAAATTGATTCCGGTTCTGCTTCTGGTTCAGGAATTGATATTCCTTCCTTAAGATAATCCTCAAAAAGATTCTTTTTTACTCTCTCTAAAGTTTTCAAAGCCTCATCAATGTTTTTACCGCTTCCACAAAAAGCCCATCTTCCAAGTTGAGGGATGCTCGCTAAATACCCTCCTCCATCTTTTTCTGCTACCTTTCGTATTTCTATAGCATAATTTAATTTTAGATAGTGGTTGAGGTTTTTCCTCATCGGTTCTGTCCTCCTCTCCTATTTTAATTCATCAGGATAAAGATATTCAATTGCCTTCTCGAGTCTTCTAACATATAAATAGTTAACCTTTTTGCCTCCTTCTATAACTACCGTAAACTCTCCCTGTTTACCAAACAAGTCAAGGCCTTTCAATGATTCATGCCATACTATAATATGTGAACCTGATTTAAATCTGTGGTTATTAGGAAAATACCTTTCCAATATCGAAATTACTTCATCTTTTGGTACTGATTGCTTTCCGGTCTTCCATTTTTTTAATATTTTTTGTATTTTCGACATTTATTCTATTAACTTTAGTCATAATACTAAATATAGTATCACCTGTCAAGAAATATTTGCCGATTTTTACAAATCTTTTTAAAATTTTAGAAGAAAACCGGATTTTTCTTAAATTGAAACAATATGTAGTAGTTAAGGAACAACTTAATACATTATATTGAACTCGCTTAAATGCTATAAATCCCGCTAAATCTTTAATACTCACTTCCTGTCTTCTTAAGTATCTCTCCTTCTTTTTTACCACAAATCTACCACAAAAAAATTGACCTTAAGAACAGGATGTAATATCTTTAGTCAAAAAGATTACCATCTGGAGGTTAGGAGTCTGAGAAAGCAAGGTTTTAGTTTCTTTATTGTCTCATTATTGTTCTCATCCTTGGTAAGCATAGCTCAGGCTTCTTTGAGCAAAGTAGTAATCAACGAAGTTTTGGCCAACGAGCCATCTTCCAGAACAAAATTGGAATGGGTGGAGCTTTATAATACAGATACTTCGGATATCGATCTGGGTGGATGGACCTTCATCTGCAAAAGCGACACCACTGTATTTTCTTCCGGGACTTTAATCCCGGCACAAAACTATCTTATCTTAGCCCGCAAATTAGTATCCATTCCTCCTGATTCTGAAAGCTTCGAATGTTATTGGGGAAATAAGAGCGGGGTCTGGGGAGATGATTCCGGGGAAGATTATCCTGCCCTTGAAGTCAAGCTCTCTTTGACCAACAGCTCAGGCAGTGTAACCCTGATCGACCCGCAGGAGAATAGCTCAACTTTTTCCTGGAATAAGGACCCCGGAGACGGGATTTCCTGGGAAAGGATTTTGCCTGAAGGTAAAGATAGTTTATCCAACTGGGGCTTCTGTATCTATTCCGAGGGTTCTACGCCGGGGAGAGTAAACTCTTTAACTCCGGTCTCCAATGACCTTTCAATCTCTTCAGAAAATATTTCCATAGAGCCCCAAACACCTGAGGAAAATGAAATATTCAGTATAAATGTAAAAGTAAAAAATATCGGTACTTCAATCTCAGAAGAAAATCTATTGCACTTCTTCTGCGATTACGATTTTGACGGTGAATTGGAGGAAAACGAAACTCTGAGTATGCCTGTTTATATACCGCCTTTGGGCTTAGATGAAGAATTGACACTAAAAAAAGAGCTCTCTCTGCTCAAAGGAAACTACAGACTATATGCTCTCATAGGAGAAGATGATAAAGATTACAATAATCGGGCATATACCAGCGTCTGCATAGGCCAGAGCCTGCCGGACATTGTGATAAATGAGTTTATCTGTTCACCAGATGAGAATCAAACAGAATGGGTGGAGCTTTACAACCGCAGCGAATCTGTTGTCGATCTTAAGAATTCATTTTTCGGGGATTCCTTGGAACAAAGCCCGGTTACAGACGAAGAGCTGTACTTCTATCCCGGCGATTACCTGATATTGTGCGAGGATATATCACAATTTTCAATTGCTTACCCGGAAGCTAACTGCATCATAAAGGAGCCTGCAAATTGGCATACCCTGAACAACAGCGGGGATAAGCTTATCCTAAAAGATAGTCTTAATTTCATAATTGACCAGGTAAGTTATACCTCAGAGGCAGACATAAAAGGAGTCTCCCAGGAAAGGGTCAGCCCGGAAAAGCCATCATCGGACGAGGATAACTGGTGGAGGTCTGTTGATGCTAACGGCTCTACCCCCTGTGGACAAAACAGCCTGCATGAATCCTACCTTTACGAAGAGATAAATCTGGAAATAAGTCCGAACCCATTTTCTCCTGACGGCGATGGATTCGAGGACCAGACAAAAATCAGCTACACTATCCCCTTCAGGTCAGAACTTACTTTGAAAATCTTCGATGTAAAGGGGAGACTGGTCAAAACCCTGATGGAAAAAGAGCCCCAGGTCTCAGGCGAGGTTTTCTGGAACGGAGAGGATGATAAAGGGAGAACAGTCAAAGTTGGCATCTATATACTGTATCTGGAGACTTCCGGCTCAAGCAATATTTCACGGAAAACAACCATAGTGGTAGCCAAAAGGTAGGTTCTCTTGAGAAATCTGACCCTGATACTCTTAATAAGCTTTTTGATTTCCGAACTCTCTTTTGCCGCATTCGAGGAGAAAGCTGAAAGCGCCAGAAGCCTTGGCTTATCCTGCGCCAGCTCCTCCCTGAGTATGGAGCCCTCGAATCTTTCCTCCAATCCCGCTTCCCTGGGGTTTTTATCCAAAAGGGAAATACAGCTAAGCTGGTCTGAATTGTTCGGTTTAAAGGAGCTGTCATCCGGAGATTTTTACCTCTCTTTTCCGTTAAATAAAAGGTTGACCTTGGGGGCGGGATACAATATCTTTGGTAAAAATGATTATTATAATGAAAACCAGATAACACTTGGTACAGGGATAAAAATGACTGAATATTTCTCCATAGGTGCGAACGTCAAATATTTCCAGCTCTCCTTTGCCTCGCCCTACGGGGAACACAGCGCTTTGGGATTCGACCTCGGCTCCCTGGTCAATATAAAAGAAAAAGCACAATTTGGAATAGCCCTGAAGAACATAAACCAGCCTGAGATAATCGAAAACTCCGATGATATCCCTTTCTCCTGTTCTTTTGGGATCTCCCTGTATCCATATAAGCAGATCACCCTTTCGGCAGATATATACAAAACCGAATCCGAAGAGGAGGAGTTAAGGTTCGGTCAGGAGACGAAAATCCTGAACAGCCTGGCTCTGAGATTCGGGATGAAGTCCTCTCCCCCCTGCTATTCTGTGGGCAGCGGTGTGGAGCTGGACAGGTTTAAACTGGACTATGGATATTTAAGCCACCCGACTTTGGGTGGAAGTCATAAGCTTACTTTATCCTTGGATTTTTAGTTAAAAAACTCACAGCAGACCAAGGAGTCTTCAAATGGTAATGAAAAGCACGCTTCTTTTTCTTTCCCGACAGGAGAAACTTAAGAATTTCGTTCTGGGGTTTGGGTTCGCCCAGAGGGTCTCGAGAAGGTTCGTCTCCGGTGAAACCCAGGAACAGGCAATCCAGGTGGTCAAGGAGCTCAATCGGAAAGGGTTCACAGCCACGCTGGACCATTTGGGTGAGAACGTGACCAATACCCAGGAGGCGGGCAGCTCGGCAGAGGAGTATCTGGTTTTCCTGGATAAGATCAACCAGGCCCAGGTTAACTCCAATGTATCCTGCAAGCTCACTCAGATGGGGCTGGACCTGGACTTTGATTTCTGCCTGAATAACGTCAGAAGGATCGTGGAAAAGGCAAAAGAGTATGATAATTTCGTGCGCATAGATATGGAGGATTCGCCCCGCACAGAGAAAACCCTGCAGGTCTGTTATGCTCTGCATAAGGAATATTCAAATGTAGGTGCGGTCATACAGTCTTACCTTTACCGGAGCGAGGAGGACGTCGGAAAGCTTTTGGAAAATAAAATCAGGATAAGATTGTGCAAGGGGGCTTATAAGGAGCCTAAGTCGGTGGCTTTCCAGAAGAAAAAAGAGGTGGATGGTAACTTCGTAAAACTGATGCAGATGATGCTCAAAAGCGGGGTGTATCACGGGATCGCCACTCACGACGATAAGATGATTCAGGCAACCATAGAGTTTGCTCGTAAAGAGAACATCTCAAAAGATGGTTTTGAATTTCAGCTCCTTTATGGCATAAGGCGGGAACTACAGGAGGAACTGGTCAAGCAGGGATATAACGTCAGAATCTACACCCCCTACGGCGACCAGTGGTATCCCTATTTCATGCGGCGGATGGCAGAAAGACCTGCCAATCTGTTCTTTGTGGCTAAGAACTTTTTCAGAAGGTAGAATTTTTCAGTAGAGGCACGTTGTCCTGCCAATGGCGGGGTGCCCCTACTAATCTGCTTTCTATTACTATGAATTTCTTAGGAAGGTAAATTTTTTGTTGGAGTGCAAACCTTAAGGTTTGCCAGAACAAGCCTTTGATTTTTTAAGACGAAATGGTAAAGCTAAGGCTTTTCATTCCAGTTATTTTTTGGAGGCTTTATGAATACTTTTAACGATATCAGAGCGAACATGGACGAGGAGGAGGAAAACTATCTGGCTCCCTATGCCATGAAAAGCAGGGAGACCAAGGGAAGAAAACATAAAGAGGAGGACCATCCCTACCGTTCCTGTTTCCAGAGGGACAGGGACAGGATAATACATTCCACCGCCTTTCGCAGGCTGGAGTATAAAACCCAGGTTTTCGTGAATCATGAAGGAGACCATTACCGCACCCGCCTGACCCACACCATCGAGGTATCCCAGATCTCCCGCTCCCTGGCACGGGCTTTGAGACTGAACGAGGATTTGACCGAAGCCATTGCCTTAGCCCACGATCTGGGTCATACACCCTTCGGACATTCGGGCGAGGAGACCTTGAACGAGATCATGAGGTCCTCGGGCGGCTTCGAGCATAACCGTCAATCCTTGAGGGCGGTGGATCTTCTGGAGGAAAGGTATCCGGATTTTCCGGGACTGAATCTAACCTACGAGGTCAGGGAGGGGATCATAAAACACGAGACGGTTTACGACAGGCCCCTGCCTTCCGAATTCAATCCCAAGCACTGCCCTACCCTGGAATGCCAGGTGGTCAACTTGGCTGACGAGATCGCCTATACCTCTCACGACATTGATGACGGCCTGCGCTCCATGGTCCTCTCAGAGGAGGAGCTGAACGAAGTCGAACTATGGAGAAGAACCATAGCTAAGATCGAAAAAGAATACAGCGATCTATCTCCCTACCAGAAACATAGCCAGGCAGTGAGAAGGATCATAAACCAGGAGGTAACGGACGCCATAAGCGAAACCAATACCCGCCTTTTGAAATACCAGATCAAATCCGTGGACGAGGTCAGGGGCATGGGGGAAAATCTTTTGAGCTTCAGCCCGGAGCTGAAGAAAATCAACTCCCAGCTGAAGATGTTTCTCTTCGATAAGATGTACCGCCACTATCGTATGGTCCGTATGGCAGACAAAGCCAAAAGGATAATCAAGCGATTATTCGAGGTCTACCTGGATAACCCGGATCAGCTGCCCCCTCACACCCATGACAAATTCAAGGAATTCGACAAGATGCAGGTGATCTGCGACTACATAGCCGGGATGACCGACAGGTTCGCACTGCAGGAATACAAGAAATTATTCGACCCCTTTGAAAGGGTATAATCTGGGTAAACGATTGCACCAAGTATGAATACGTTTGCACAAAAATTCTTCCTGATAAATCCCTGTTTTGGTAATCAATAACTCCTGCTCAAGCCTTGCAAATTGCAATGCTTGAAGCCTCTTTTTCTCTTTTTATATCTCGCTTACAATTAGGGGATTATACGGGCCTGTATAAAATTTGACAGGTGATTCTATGTCCTCTTCCCTTTTGATTTACGCCTCAGCAGTTCCGCAAAAGACAGGCACAGCTTTTGCGATAACTACATTCTGGAAAAAGGCAAAGGAGGGAAAAATGGAGTGCTTCTTTTACGGAACGACAAGAGAGGGGGAGGAAAGGAAAAGATTTAACGGAGTGGTCTCCTTCGCCGTACCAGACCTGGGCATCATCTTCCGCGCACAGTTCAAAGGCTCCCCGGCCGAATGCGAATATGCCAGCCTCCTGGCTCTGCTGGAGTTCGTGGAGCAGAATCCCAATCTCTTCAAGAACAAAAGAATAGAGATCTACGGTGACAGCTTCCTGGTGGTTCACCAGGTGAATATGCAGATGCACTGTGCCAAGGACCTGGAGCCGTATCGCAATATGGCGCTGGGCTACAAAAAGAAAATCCAGTACGTGCTGAACTGGATTCCCAAGGGTGACAATCCGGCTACGATTTAAAAGTTAATAGATAGGGGTTAGGGCGTGGGAAAATAAAAGGAGAGGGTTTTAACCCCTCTCCTTTTTCATTGGAAAAATCTTAGAGACACATGCCATGCGTCTCTACTTTGAGATTGCCTCGAGTCTGAGTAGGTCAACCATGTCTGAAAGACTGGTTGACAATTATCTTGTTTTGCCAAGCAGTCCTGCGGACATACTTGGCCTACAGAGCTCTCCTTCGATTACCTTGACGAGTGACTTCAAGGAGCGAAGTCCAACATTTTGAGGGACACTATCGTTCCGTCATTGTTCGAACTTTTAGCCAATAGAGTTGAAGCCGAGCCTCTGCAGGTGGTGGCACCAGTTACTACGGACATCATGATTTCAAATAGATAATTTTGGAAAGGTTCGAGTAAGACCTGTTGTACCCACCGTCCGTAACTCATTGATTCGCTAAAAGATAAAATTTAGAGATTCTTGATTTTTCCCTTGACAAATTTTGAAGGCTACTATACATTCAACTCAAAGAAAATTGAGCGCTTGAAGTATTGACAAAAGGGAAGATTTTTTTTCGTAAAAAAGATTGACAAAAAGGGAAAAGTTACCTATATTATAGCAGGTTAAAGACTTGTTATCTCTTAACAAAAAACAGAGGGTAAGTTAATTACTCTCAGTAAGGGCGAGAAAAGGTAAGATTTTTTTATCTTTATTTTAGAGATATCGGTATAAAAGAAGATAGCTGGTTTCTTTTTAAAAGAAAATAAGCAATAACGACTCTAAACTTTCAGGGAGGAAAAGTCGATATGCTTAATACCAAACTTAAAACAAGAGAGCATATGTTTTCTACCCTTGAAAGGGGGGAGTTATGTGTTTATTATGTTGAGTGGCATGGTGGATAATTGAGTAGTTTTTAAAAGCTTGCACATCCACCGTTAACTAATCAACTTTATATCGGAAGGTTATTATGATTTACATTATAAATTACAATCTGTATGCTGATGATTTTGTTGGTGTAGAGGGCCAGGATGGATGAAAATTAGTTTAACTTCATGGATAGAAAAAGATTATAGATAGGAGGGAAAATGTTGTCATCTATATTTTTGGGATGACAACATTTTTTTTGCAATTATCAAAAAGGGAGAAAGAAATATGATAGTTTGCTTTCTAAAAAAGACAAAGGAGGTAGGTGCTAAATGTTACATTGAGAAATTCTTAGAAAGAATTTGGTTTGATGAATCCGGTAATGCAGAAGTTCAGAGAACTATCATTCTCCGTGTTAGTCCTGATAGTCTCCAAAGTTTGAGCGGTTTTTGTATGCTTGCAGATAGAAAGCATTCTGATGTCGATATTTCTGACATATCAAACTCTGGCTTGGATCAAAGCTTCTATTGGAACCAAAGAGAGAGTAAACCATTAGAGATCACTGATCTTGGAAGAAGAGTTATCACTTATGACGGGCTAAGTAATGTGTATATACCTAATAAAAATACTATTAATACAACCCCATTTGGGAAATTTTCCTTATTAGAAATAGCGTTTAACCAAGCATATGATAAGGGTAAAGGAATTTTCTTAAGATTAAAAATAAAGACCCCAAGATTCGCCGAAATGCAACCAAATGGTAATCTAAATTTTGATGTAAGGTATTTATCGCTTGAAGGAGCAGTAAATGTTCTCAATCAACTTGATTCTGGCCATCGCGAGATAGAGGTTTTATCTATAGTTGATGACGAGACGAAATTGGGAGGTTTTGATGTTTTTCTAACACCTCCAGAAGGCTTCCAGATCACTGCAGAATTCCTTTCTCCCAATATGCGAGGTAGAACAACTAGAAGCTCTAATGGAATCGAAATCACGCCGAGATTTAATAGATACTGGAGATTGAGATTCGCATTAAGTGGAAGAACATTAAAGAAAACTGATACTGGCCTGAGCATAGCAGGCGCAGCTATAAAAGATGATTTAGCAGATCGTTTAACCCAACTATCTAAAAATGAAAAAGATCACCATAAACTTAACATCAGATGGCATATTATTGCTATAGCAATTGGTTCACTGGCATTAATTATTGGTTTACTGGGTTTGTTGTTGAGTGTTTTCTTAAAAAAGTAAGAAGTACATAGAACAGAACATTGCTCTGTCCTTACGAAGTCTAACCTCTGAGGAAACAGAACTAACTTCCCACATTTCTTGCTGTAGAGTAGAAGGTATCGTTTCCTTTATGGAAACTTTTTAAAGGAAATTTATGGGTGTCCACCGAGTTAGGTCCACTAATTTATTCTTCGAAGGGTTGGAAAGCTCATACCAACTATCAAACATTAAGCGATGTTTATATCGATTATCTTTACCCCTTTAAAAATAATATCTTGCTCAAATCGAAAAGCGTTTTATCAGAAACAATGCCAAAGGCAGTGAAAAACGTGTAGCCCTGGAGGGGGTCTCAAACATCTGCTCCTAGTATCCAATCTCGGATAAATTCATAACAGAAGCCCTCTTTCCTCTAAAGGTAACGGGACGAAGATCACCCTCTCCTCCCTCGGGCATTAAGTCCATCTTTATTCATGAAACTTAGCCACAACTTCTATTTTTAAAAGAATATTGACAGAGTTAACCGATTTTGCTAACTTTTCCTATAGATCTAGAATCGGACTAAGATGAAATATTCCCAGTTCCTCACCCAGATAGAAAAGGGAAAGATAGCCTCGCTTTATCATTTCACCGGCGAGGAGGATTTCTTAAAGCGCGAAGCCTCTGACAGGCTGATACAGCTTTTAATCGAGCCTGAGCTGAGGAGTTTCAATCTGGATGTCCTCCAGGCCAGAGAAACCGGGTCAGAGGAGATAATCAACCTGTGTTCGACCCTTCCTTTTGGGTCCAGGAGAAGAATGGTTATGGTCTATGAGGCCCAGAGGCTGTCTCCAAAGGAGAAGGAGGAGCTTTTGAAATATCTGCCGCATATACCGGAATCGAGCTGTCTTATTTTGTTTACCCCCAAGGTCGATCGCAGACAGAAATTCTACCAGAGACTGGAAAAACTTGGTACTGAAATCGAGTTCTATCCTCTTTCTCAGGCTGAGGTTTCCGGATGGATAAAGGAAAAAGTCGAAAAACAGGGGAAGAAGATAGACCCGCCAGGGATCGAGCTGCTTCTGGAGGGTGTGGGCTATAATCTCTACGATCTGGCAAATGAGATCGAGAAATTAGCCATCTACCTCAAGGACCGGGGTAAAATAGATATAAACGATATCGAGACCGTTGTAGGCTATAGCAAAACCGAGAATATCTATCAGCTTAACCAAGCAGTGGGGGAAAGAAACTTTGCCCGGGCACTTAGGATATTAAAGGAGCTTTCGCTTTCCAGGGGCAAGGAAACCTATATCATCTTAATGCTGGGAGAGCACTTCCTCAGGCTTTATAAGGTAAAAGCTTCTTCAGAGACGAATACCTATAAACTGGCTCATCTTCTGGGATCTTATCCTAATTATGTAGGTGAGTATCAGGACCAGGCAAAGAATTTCAGCCTGGAACAGTTGGAAAAAGGGCTTTCTTTCCTTTACCAGGCTGATTTTGACTTAAAATCCGGGAAAATGCCGCCGGCGCTTTTGCTTGAGCTTCTCCTGTACCAGCTGTGTCATTTATGAACTTCAAAATTTTTTTCACATCGAAAATAAAGAATTCGGGGAATTTTTTTAATCTTGAATTGTATTTTAAATGATGGAAATCCTGATGACGGAAAAGGGACCTAAAACAAGAATTGAGGAAAGTGAAGAGAAGCTCATCGCCAAGGCTAAAAGAGGAGACATCTACTCTTTCGAAAGGCTGGTGGAAAAAAACCAGAAGAGGATCTATTATCTGGCTCTGCGTATGACCAAATCACACGATGCCGCAGATGATCTGGCTCAGGAATCTTTTATCAAAGCCTATTATTCCCTGGGTTCCTTCAAGGAAGGCCACAGCTTCTCTGCCTGGGTTTACAGGATATGTATGAACCTGACCCTGAATTATCTTAGAAGACAGAGATTCTCCATCCCGGAAAGCCAGCTGGGAAACGGCTCCCTAGTTGCTTTAAAGGAAAAAGAGGACGGAGATTTTTCCAATCAGTTAGCCCAGAGGGAGCTGAGAGAAAAAATCGAGAAGGAGATAGAGAAGCTGCCTCCGGATTTCAAGGCGGTTTTCATCCTGAGAATCTATGAGGATTTAAGTTACGAGCAGATAGCCCGGACCCTGAAGCTTTCCAAGGGGACGGTTATGTCGCGGCTTTTCCGTGCCAGGGAGAGACTGCAGAGAAGCTTAAAGGGTTATCTATGAAAGAAGGTGAGAAAATTGAAGTGCGAGGATTTTGAAAAACTGCTCCATCTCTATCTGGATGGAGAAACAGATGAGAAAAGTTCCAAAGAGATAGAGGAGCATCTTTCGACCTGCCAAAGCTGTGCAGAGAAGCTGCGGGAGTTGAGAAGCCTGGAGGCCGAAGCCAGAAGGATAAAACTACCGGAGCCTTCCCCTGCCTACTGGGAGAACTTTACCCGGGAGGTGAGAAACAAAATAATCCTCAGAAGGAAAAAATCGATCTGGGCTAAAATTAAATCCGGCTGGGAATCTCTTTTTCTTTACTCCCCAGCCAAATTGAGAATAGCTGCTGGCATTGCCTCTATCCTTTTGGTTTTCATAGTAGGCAAACTCTACTGGGATTACAGGGGAGGCGAGCTGGAGAAAACCAGAACTAAAAGGATGGAAAAAGCTTTGAGCACTCCAACCCAGCAAGAGCCTGAAGAACCTGCTCCTGCAGTAAAGGAATCCTTGTTAGTTGAGGCTCAGAAAAAGGTTGTCCCCTCAGCAGCTGTAACTCCACCAGCAGAAGGAAAGGTCCAGAAGGATAAGGCCCAAGCATCTCAGCCATCTACAGCGGTTACCGCTGAAAAGTCAAAGATCGAGGAAAAAGCAGCTGAAGAAGTGACGTTAGCCAGTCAAGCGGAATTAGCCAACCCACCAGTGGGCGTTCAGGAAACCACTGTCCATCTTCAGGCGTTTTCAGATAAAAAGAAAGCCATTAAAATGGCTGCTGAACAAACTGTCTCAGGGAGGAAAGCGGATATAGGATTATATTCTGCTGAAGGTATAAAATATTATAAGGTCGGAGAAAACTGGGTTCGAGCCTTGAGTGAAAATGATACTCTGACAGAGGCAGATACTTTGAAAAAAGTTATAAACTCATGGAGCAAATTCTTTGAGAAAAAGCCTGAATCCGAATGGATTCTTGAGGGTTTCTCACAGTTAAAAATTGGTTACCAGCTTCTTTTTCTCAAGACCGGTGAGGATTCCCTGCTCAAGGAAGGAATCAATCTTTTAGAAAAATTCAAAGAATCTACAGTCGAACAGGAAAACAAGGACCAGATAAACGGTAAAATCACCGAGCTGGAGGTTCTGAAGAAAAAATAAAATTTTTCGGGAATATTTCCCTCCCTGATTTGTATAGGGAATAGAAAAACCTTTATCAAGGAGGGAAAGATGAAAAAGTTAAGCCTCGCACTCAGCCTCTTAATAATCCTCACATCAAAAATCTGGGCAGATGGTTTTATCGTGCCTGTTCCCCGTCATCCTGACAGGCCGCTTCCACCCTACCTTTCCATCAAATATCATCACGTCGAAATCAAGATCGACAATCAGGTAGCCCAGACCACTGTGGATCAGGTCTTCAAGAACGACTATCCCCAGGACCTGGAAGGAACCTATATCTTCCCCATACCGGAGGATGCCAGCATCTCCAAATTCTCCATGTATATAGGCGGGGAGGAGATAAAGGGGGAGATTTTGGATAGGGAGCAGGCAAGAAGAATCTATGAGGATATCGTGAGAAGAAGAAGGGACCCAGCCCTGCTGGAATATTATGGCCAGGGGATGTTCAGGGCAAGGGTCTATCCTATACCGGCTCGTGGCGAGACCAGGATAAAGCTTAGCTACTCGCAGGTGCTGAAATCTGAAAATGCCATCTGCGAATACAAATATTCACTTTCTACTGAGAAATTCTCCCCGACCCCATTGGATAACGTAAAGATGGATTTGATAATAAACTCCGAAGTCCCGATTAAAAATATCTACTCTCCCACCCACGAGATCAGAGTCGAAAAAGTAAGCGATTACAAGGCAAGGGTTTCCTATTTTGAGGAAAACACCAACCCGAACAAAGACTTTGTCCTCTACTATTCCCTATCCGAGGAGGAGATAGGTTTTAACCTGTTAACCTATAAGGACGAAAAAGAGGGAAACTTCTTTATGGCACTTTTCTCCCCCCAGATAAGAAGAGCTGAAAAGCCTATACCCAAAAAGATAATCTTTATTCTGGATACCTCCGGCAGTATGCAGGGAGAGAAAATCAAGCAGGCAAAAAACGCTCTGGTTTTCTGCCTGAACAGTTTAAACCGCGGGGACAGTTTCAATCTGATAGATTTCGACGACCGGGTCAGGGTTTTCAATCAGAAGATCTCGCCTGCTACCAGGGGAAACGTAGATGCCGGCATCAAGTTCGTGGAGAGCTGCCAGGCAGAGGGAGGCACTGACATCAACTCTGCTCTTCTGGAGGGCTTAAAACAGCTCAACCCTGAAGACAAAACTTCCTATATAGTTTTTTTGACGGACGGGCTTCCTACCGTAGGAATAAAAGACGTGCAGAAGATCTTACAGAATGTAAAAGCCAAAAACAACTCCATAAGGTTTTTCGTCTTCGGGGTGGGGTTCGACGTCAACACCCATTTCCTGGACCGCTTAGCAAAAGAAAACCATGCCTCCTCGGATTACGTAACCCCGAATGAGGACATAGAGGTAAAAGTCTCCAGCTTTTACAAGAAGATATCTTTCCCCATCTTAGCTGATTTAAGTCTGAGATTCTCCAGAATAAAAACCTTCGAGCTTTATCCTGAGGAACTGCCAGACCTTTTCAGCGGCTCGCAGATAATCGTCCTGGGAAAATACGAGGGTAAAGGTAATTCCATCGCGACCTTATCTGGTTTCACAAATGAAGGAAAAGAAAATTACACTTATAAAGTCAGATTTTCACCTGAGGAGAAGAACAGTTTCATCCCCAGGCTCTGGGCAACCCGAAGGATAGGGTATTTGGTAGATAAGATCCGGCTTTATGGTAAAAGTGATGAGTTGGTGGATGAGATAGTGCATCTTTCCAAAAGATATGGAATTATTACCGAATATACATCTTTCTTGGTGGATGCAGATTACCGCTTGGCAGATCACCAACTAAGAGACAGAGCTATGGAGGCTTTGAGTAACCCGCTTAGTAAAAAGACGGGCTCTGGTGCAGTTTACCAGTCAAAGAATTTACTTAACCTCAAGGAAGTTACACTTGCCACACAGGCATTTCTTGACTCTTCCGGCAAAGAGATAAAGGTCTCTGAGATTATGCAGATAGGAAACAAAACCTTTTTCAAAAAAGGCGAGCTATGGGTCGATAGCAGGTATGATGACAAGCTTGAGACCATAAAGATCAAACGATTCAGCCCAGCCTATTTCGAGTTAGCCAAGAGATATCCGGAGTTCGAGAAATACCTATCCCTGGGAGAAAAGGTAAGCTTCGTATTCAAAAACAAAATCATAGAGATCGCAGACCAGGGCGGGGAAAAAATTGAGGTTGTGAATGCGTTAAGGTAGAGACGCAAAGACACGCGTTTTCTACGGCGACTGCTTTTGTAGAGGCAGAACTCGCCTGTGGCGGGTTCTGTCCCTCTTTTTTTTCTATAATCTTCAATCTCTATTAGTCTTAAAGATTTTTCCGACTGCTATTTTGCTTTAACTATTTTTCCAAATAATCTATTGACAACCTTCGGAATTTAATTTTTATTTTTGATGGAGGAGACATCAATTTTTTCAGGTAGAAAAATGAGATGGGAAAGTTTATTCCTGATTATTTCACTTCTGCTCTTAACCTGCATAAACGCCGAGGAGAAAAACTCTTCTATGGAGAATAAATCCGCATCAGATTCCCTGAGGATGCTGGAGAAAAGGGAGTGGATGGTCAGGACCCAGATCGAGAGGCGGGGGGTCAAGGATACTCTGGTTCTTCAGGCTATGAGAAAAGTCCCCCGTCATCTTTTTGTGCCCAAAACTTATCTGAACGAGGCTTATTCAGACGGTCCCCTGCCTATAGGTGAGGGACAGACTATCTCCCAGCCCTATATCGTTGCCCTGATGACCGAGCTTCTGGGCTTGAAAGGCGGCGAGAGAGTCCTGGAGATAGGAACAGGCTCTGGCTACCAGTCTGCCATCCTGGCTGAGATCGCCGGGGAGGTCTATTCTATAGAGATAATCTGTGCCCTGGCTCAAAGGGCCGAAAGCACCCTTAAGGAACTGGAATACAAAAATGTCACCATAGAATGTGCGGACGGCTACAAGGGCTGGAAGGAACATTCCCCTTTTGACGGGATAATCGTCACCGCCGCACCTGACCATATTCCCCAGCCTCTGGTTGACCAGCTGAAAACGGGTGGAAGACTGGTCATCCCGGTAGGTGATTTATTCCAGGAGCTGATTTTAGTGACCAGAACGGAAAAAGGGATAAAAAGAGAAAACATCATCCCGGTTCGCTTCGTGCCTATGACCGGCGAGGCGGAGAAGAAATGAAACCTGAGAACGGTTAGACTCGTATACCAAAGAAAAGAGAGGTGGATATGGAGAAAAAACTTTATCGCTCTACAAAGAACTCGATGATCGGCGGGGTATGCGGCGGCCTGGGCGAATATTTTAATATCGATTCCACCATCGTCAGGCTCCTGGCGGTGCTTTTGATCTTCGCTAACGGCATAGGGGTACTCCTTTACATCATCGCCTGGATAATCGTGCCCCGGGCTGAGGCAGTCGAGGGCCAGGTAGTAAACGAGAAAGAGCCGGAGACCAAAAAATATCTGCCCGGTTTGATCCTGATCGGAGCAGGCCTTTTCTTTTTGCTAAACAATTTTATTCCCTGGTTTAGTTTTCATTTCATCTGGCCTGTGATCCTTATAATCGTTGGTATCTTGTTGCTTTTAAAGGCTTAAAGGAGAGAATATGAAGATTTCCAGGATAAGAAACGGGGTCATTCTAATTTCTGTGGGTTTGGTTTTACTTTTGAACAACCTGGATTACGTTGACTGGTCAGTCTGGTTCTCCATTTTATCCCTGTGGCCGGTTTTGCTCATAGCCATAGGGATAGAGAAACTCTTCGCCAAAACTGCACTGAGCTTTTTAGCTTTGCTTTCCCCTATTCTGTTTCTTATCGCTATTCTGGGACCGGCTTACTTCTACTCCAGCCAGGGGGAAAAAGAGTTCTTCAGAAACACTTACAACTGGGAAAAGGAGTTGGAGTCTCCATACAAAAAAGGATATGCATCCTTGGATTTCAAAGCCGGCAGGCTGGAGATCGATTCTAACACGGACAAACTGATCTCAGCTAAATTGGATTACTGGAGAAGGAAACCCCTTTCCATCTATAACTATTCGGAGCAAGACAGCCTGGTGCGATTGAACCTGAAAGATGTGGACCGTTTCTGGAAAACAGGATTCAGAAGCAGCTTTAACAAAAGCCGCGACTGGAACATATCGCTCTCCGATAAGATCCCCTGGGAGCTGGAGATTGAGAATGCGGCTATGAGTGGAGATTTAGATTTCTCCCAGCTTGTTCTGGAGAACCTGACTATAGAGCTGGACGCCAGCAGTCTCAAAATCAAATTGGGGGACAAGGCAAAGTTTCTAAAAGCCAGCATCGATGCGGATGTCTCCAGCCTGGAGCTGCTGCTGCCCAAAAGCGCCGGACTGCAGATTGAAAGCCGTTCCTCCTTAAGTTCCACCCAGTTCAGGGACATCTCACTGAACCGGGAGAAGAAAAGGATCTGGACCTACAATTATGATACCGCGCCCTCCAGAATAGATATCCGCTTAAAAGGAGCCATCTCCAGTCTCAGGATAGTCGGGTATTGATTCTTCTTTATGATGAGAATATTTAAATTTTTCAATAACTTCACCCTCCTCTTTTTACCATTTATTTTTTTACTGTCTTTAAGCTGTTCTGCAGATAAGCAGGACGCTTTTCAAAGGATAACCCAGCAAAAGAAGCTTTTGGTGGGAACGGATGCTACCTATCCTCCTTTTGAATCCAAGGATACAGAAACCGGTAAGATAGTCGGTTTTGATATAGACCTGATGGATGCGATTTGTGATAAGCTAAAGGTGGAATGCGAATATATCGTAGTACCCTTTGACGGAATAATCTCCGGTTTGAACAATCGTAAATACGACGCGGTGATCTCCGCTTTTACCATCACCCCTGAAAGGGAGAAGATGATAGATTTCTCCCAGCCCTATTACCAGGCAAGCCAGTCCATTGCCGTGAGACTCGACCAGCAAAAGATAAACTCACTGGAGGACCTGAAGGGCAAAAGAATCGGGGTCCAATTGGGAACCACCGGGGAGCTTTTAGCCAAAAAAATCGAAGGGGCAGAGATAATCTCCTTCGATAACATCGGAGCCGCCTTTATCGATCTGGAGAACGGGAAATTGGATGCCATCGTCAACGACAAGCCAACCTCCCAGAGAATCATAGCCCTCAAGGGGAATGCCAAAATTGTTGGACCAGACCTTTCCTCGGAGAATTACGGGATTGCGGTGAGAAAAGGGGAGGAAAGGCTGTTGGAGGCAATCAATAATGCCCTGACCTCTTTACAGCTTTCAGGTAAATTAGAGGATCTGAATAAGAAGTGGTTCTCGGTTAAGACCAGGATACAATAATGTAGGGGCAATTCATGAATTGCCCCTACAGAAAGCAAGTCCAACCTCTATATAATTTAAAACAATTTATGAATATTGATATCTAATCCTTGATTAAATCTGTGTTTAGTAATGTTTCTAATAGTCTTTCCTACAACATCATTCTCAATAAGATTTCCAATATCGAAAAGACAGCCTTCAATCTTTTCAATCACCATTTCAATCTCAATCCCAGCGGCAGTGCTGAGGAACAATTTATCATTTTTATCAACCTCAATAGATGAGAATTCGTAAAAGTACATTTTTTCATATTCCTTGATCTTATATTCCAACACACCCTTTAGTTCCAATCTACACTTTATCCAGGGTGCTTTTATGATTTTAAAAATCCAAATCCCTTTTCGTTCAACTCTCTCCCACATGAATCGAACAGCATCTAATATAAAAATTTTTCTGTCCTTGTAGTATATAAAATCTTTTCTTGCAAAAATTCCATCATGTAAAGAACGACTTGCCCTTTGAATATCATCAAAACAATTGATCTCTATTCTCATAGTATTTCCAAGCCTTTTAATTAAGTAAAAAAATCTTTTTTCTAAAAAATTTATCCTCTTTTCTAATTTTTTTATCAATGTATTTCCTCTTACAACCCAGGCACACATGCTTTACATCTTTTTCTCCTCCTCAACACTAAGCAAATGGCATCTGCAAAAGAGCTTTTTGCAGAAACAACAGAGCCCACTATCAGATTCTGTGAACTCGGCTCCGCATTGGCTACAAATAAAAGGGACTATGACTTTACTCTCCATAAATTTGTAAACAACTCAACGAAAGTCCTGGTAATTTAGATTCAGGTCTTTATTATATACTTTAAGAAAATATATAAAAATTCCAACAATCCCAATTAATATGGCTGCTATCCAGTTTTTCTTAGTATTCTTGCTTTTGAACTCTCTCTTTACGCAATCAAAGAACATCCAAATTTGAAGTATGGTCTGTCCAACAACCACCAACATTATCATTGGAGTCAGGAGCCCTCTTTCTAAGAAAAATTCTGAACACCAAGCACCGAGGCAAAGTAATGCAACTGTGGGTACAAATATTCCGTAAAAGATTCTCTTTGTTTTCGTCTTTTCAGAGATAGCTTTGTCGTTCATAAATAATCGACTATTTTTGTATCTACAGAAAACTATTGGATATTATATCTTAGTTATCGACAGTTTCAATTAACCACATAACAAGTCTTGAGAGCAAGGCGGGGATATTGGTTCGTAGTGCGACCCTTCAGGGTCGCTGTGGGCGAGGCTGAAAGCCTCGCACTACGAAAGGTAATTTTCAAACTCGTCGGGGATAAAGCCCGACGCTATTTTTTTCTCTACGCAGGAGCGAGGTAACCTCACCCTACTGTTTAGGAATAATTAATCCATAGAAAATGCAAGAGCAGGCAACAGCAAGCTGTTGCACTCCGAACAGGATATCAAACATTCCACTTGACTTCTTCCTGATATTCCTTAGATTTTCGCTAAAAATCGGGTCTTCCTATGTTCCTGAATGAAATGTTAAGCTGGACATCCACACAACTTCATATCTTAAAAAATATCTTCGTCTTCTTGGCTCCGGCTATCCCCATGACCATCAAATTGACCCTGGTTGCTTTTGCCCTGGCTTTGCTTTTGGGTCTTTTAGTAGGGATTGCCCGGCTTTCGCCCAGAGGCTCGATTAAAGCACTTTCGAAAATCTATGTGGATGTGCTCAGGGGGATTCCTCTTTTGGTGCAGATATTCTTCATCTACTTCGGCCTGGGTAAGATCTTGAATTTAGACCGTTTTTTAGCCGGGGTTATCGCCATCGGAGTTTGCTATTCTGCCTATTTAGCCGAGATAATCAGGGCAGGGATTCAGGCGATCCATAAGGGACAGTATCAGGCGGCTTTATCCCTGGGGATGACGCCCTACCAGACTATGAGGTATGTGATTCTGCCGCAATCCTTCAGGATAATAATCCCTCCGGTTGCCAATGAGTTCATAGCCTCCCTGAAAGACAGCTCCCTGGTCTCGATAATTGGTTTGAGGGAACTGACCCGCGCAGGCAGGGAATATTACTCCCAGTATTTTGTTGATTTTCAAACCTGGCTGGTGGTGGGCATAATCTATCTGGCAATGACCTTGAGTTTATCCCGGTTGATATCTTTTCTGGAGAAGAAATACAAAGTGCATGGATACGGGATACAGCATTGAGGTAAAATATACGGATTTCAAGTGACCGTCGTCCGCCTGAGGCGGACTGATTCCATGGTAGCCCAGCCAGGTCAGGAGACCTGGCTGGCACTTAGAAACCTTTAGGTTTATCAGATAGGTAAAGCTGAAGCTTTTCACTCCAACTAACAAATGATCATTCAAACCAAAAATATCAGCAAAAGATTCGGTGAACTAACAGCCTTAGACAGGGCAAGCTTTGAAGTCGAAAAAGGTGAGGTGGTGGTGGTGATCGGACCATCCGGCTCAGGTAAGAGCACCTTGCTCAGATGTTTGAACGGCCTGGAGAAAGTTGATTCAGGAAAAATCATAATCGATGGCATTAGATTGGATAAGGACAAGAAGAGCATCCACAAGGTCAGAGAGGAGATCGGGATGGTTTTTCAGGATTTCAATCTATTTCCTCATCTCTCTGTTTTGGGAAATCTGTGCTTAGCCCAGAAGGTGGTTCGAAAAAGGGATGAACAAACATCCGAGAAGACCTCTCTGGAGCTTTTGAAAAAAGTGGGACTTCTGGAGAAGAAAGGCTCATTTCCCAGCCAGCTTTCAGGAGGACAGCAGCAGAGGGTAGCCATTGCCCGGGCACTGGCTATGAATCCGAAGATAATGCTTTTCGACGAGCCTACCTCTGCCCTGGATCCGGAGATGATAGGCGAGGTCCTGGAGGTGATGAAGCTTTTAGCTAAAGAGGGGATGACCATGCTGGTGGTAACCCACGAGATAGGATTTGCCAGGGAGGTGGCAAATAGAATCATATTTATGGACCAGGGGAAGATCATCGAAAAAGGGCAAACCGAAAATATCCTGAATTCCCCCCAAAACGACCGTACCATTGCTTTTTTGAGTAAAGTTTTAAAATAAACTGTTAAAAGCAAGGTTGAAACCTTGCCCTACATTCGATAAAGGTTTAAAACAAAAAAGCCTCCCTTTAGGAGGCTTTTTAAGAGTGATATTAATTTTTTTGAGTTATTTCGGAGGCTGCAGCTCTTCCGGTAAGAGCGGAAGTCCGTCCAGAGGAGGCAAGGGCTCGTAATCATCTGTGGGAAAAAGCTCCTCTTCCAATAGACCCAGCTCCGGTTCAGATAAGGATTCCTCCGGGGGTAAAGGTGATTCTGTAAACTCATCCGGAGATAGAGGCTGTGGAATATCCCCGGAGAGCGGTCCCATCCTCTGCATTCCCCTTCTGGGAGACCTGCCCTGTTTGAATCTGGTCTTTCTTTCCTTTAACCCTTTGTTGAACATCCGGTGCATTCTTCTCTCTCTCAGGCTCTGCAGCTGCTCTTTGGTCAGAACCTCCCTCAGTGCCATCCTCTTTTCGAACTTGGCCTTTTGCAATTTAGTCCTCAGGGCACCGATCTCCTCGATCTTCCGGTTGATCTTAGCCTTATCCAGCTCATCCTGTTGCATAAGCTCTCTTAATTCCAGCTGGGCAATCCTCAGATCTGAATTGAGCCTGATTTTAGCCTTCTCCCCTTCCAGAGCCAGACTCCTGATCTGCTGCTTCTGTCCTGCTGAAAGATTCAGTCCCGGTTTGACTGGTTTTCCCTTCTCCATACCCTGCATACTCTGTGAGAAAACCGAAGCGGAAGAGAGCAGAAACAATGTCAGGAAAGAAACCAGGAACAAGGTCAGCTTCTTTGGTATAATCATTTTATCTCACCTCCTTTAAGATGAATCTCAATTAATATATTTTCTATTGCTCAAATCCTTTTCTGCCTCTGTACTTGCGAATCATCTCCATCATTCTTCCTTCAAATCTTTCCTCAAAAAGCAAAAGCTTTGCCTGCTGTTCCAGCGTCAAGATTCCCTCGCTTTTCGCTCTGAATCTCTGCTGGGCCTCCTCTAACCTGGCTCTACCTTTGTCCAGCTGAGTCAGTATCTCCCTGATCCTTCTCTCTTTTATTTTCTGCTCCTCCCCTAAAGTCGCTTCCAGTTCCCTGAAAAGCTCCTCCCTTTTTTCCCTGAAAATCCTGTGTGCATTTTGCACTTCCCTCCAGGCTGGTAAAAACTCATCCGACTGTTTGGGGGACAGATCCAGAGCCTCCAACATCTTCCACATCTTTAAAGTCTCGATTTCCTCTCTGATCTCCTTTCTTTTATCCTGGGCTAAGGGTCCGCCCATAGGACCCTGTGCTTTGAGTGTCTGGGCGGTCAAAAATAACCCCAAAGCTATTATCATGATTCCCAGGTGGTTAACCTTCATCCTCATAAGATCTCCTTTTTAAATTTTGTCTTTTCTAAATTCGCCTTTAAACTCTCCAGCTCTTTTAAATCCAGCTCCTCTATGGCTTTTTCCTTTCCGCCCTTATCCCAGTATCCTTCCTCTAATTCTTCCTCCAACATAGCCAGTTTTTTCTTCTCCTTATCGGAGAAAAGATAATCAAAGGAGCCTTCGTAGTCTTCTTCAGCATAGAGAAGCTCGACTATATTCTCGCTCTCCGTAGGTGATAGATAAGTATAAGTCTCCTCCCCGGATCTGAACATTACTTTCTGGTCCTGCTTGAGCAGAAAAACTCCCAAAATCAAAATGAAGAAGAAGGTGATAATTCCCCCGGCAATCCTCCATTTCGGAATGAGAACCACTGTAGTCTCTCTTCCCTTTTCAAGTTTTGATCTTACCCCGGGCACGAAACCAGTCCAGTAGTGCTCATCCGGCTCAAAGAGGCTTTCCTTCTCCAGGAGTTTGAAAGTCGCACTTAAATTCTCAAGCTCTTTTTGACAGCTCTGGCAAAGCTCCAGATGCTCCTGGATTAATCTTCTCTCTTCAGGCAGAAGGGAGTTCTCATAATAGTCTAACAATCTGCGTTTTATCTCTTTACATCTCATTGTTCTCTTCCTCTACTCCCTGAAATGGGACAAAGCTTTTTTAAGCTTGGTAATGGCCTGAAAATAATTTGCCTTGACGGTTCCCTCGCTTTTACCTAACACTCTGGCGATCTCCAAATAAGGTAATTCCTGGTAATGCCTCAGGACAAAAACAGTCCTCTGCATCTTGGGCAAATTCAAAACTGTCTGGTCAATAGCCTTATCCAGCTCTTTTTTTTCAAAATCCTTAAGAGGAGAATCGGAGGAGGCAACCGGCTGGGCTAAATCTGGCAGCGAGATAAAGGACCTGAATTTATCCCTCTGGGTGAAATTCAGACACAGGTTTACCGCAATCCTGTGAAGCCAGGTGGAGAAGCCGGATTCTCCTCTGAAATCTTTCAGGGAATGATAAGCCCTCACAAATACCTCCTGGGTTAAATCCATGGCATCCTCTTTGTTGCGCACCATCCGCAGAACCAGATGAAAGACCCTCTTTTTGTATAGGTTGACCAGTTCATTGAAAGCCTTCTCCTCACCTTGTTTGAACCCTGCAATCAGCTCCTGGGCTTTATCCTCATTCTCCATCTTTTTGTTTTCTATATATTTTGACACCAGAGACACCTTAAAGGTTTAATCGAATAACGCAAATAATAAAGGGCAAACCGGATTTGCCCTTTTTCTTCCAGACTGACCACTGGTAACTGACAACTGTTTTCTTAGTCCCTCTTGCTCCTTATCAAGACCTTGGAGTAAAAGGGCAGATTGTCCAGAACCTTACCTGTCCCCCTGACCACGCAGGTCAGAGGGTCATCCGCCACGATCACCGGAAGATTGGTCTCGTGTCTTATCCTTTTGTCCAGTCCCTTGAGCAATGCTCCTCCGCCGGTGACGATTATTCCGCGGTCTAAAATATCCGCGGACAGCTCGGGAGGGGTCTGCTCCAATGCCTGTCTCACAGCCTCGACTATGGCTTCGACCGGCTCGCTTAACGCCTCCCGGATCTGTACCGAGCTTATCTTTATGGTCTTGGGTATTCCTGCAACCAGGTCCCTACCCTTTATCTCCATCACGTCCTCGTTCTCCATGGGAAAGGCGGAGCCGATCTTGATCTTTATCTCCTCGGCTGTCCTCTCCCCTATCAGCAGATTATAGTTCTTCTTGAGGTAAAGGACGATGGCTTCATCCATCTCATCCCCGGCGATACGAATGGAGATGTTGTTGACTATCCCGTTCAGAGCGATAACCGCAATCTCCGAGGTCCCTCCTCCTACGTCTATGACCATGCTTCCGGTGGGCTGGTCCACGGGCAATCCCACTCCGATCGCGGCTGCCATGGGCTCCTGAATCAAAAAAACGTCCCTGGCTCCCGCGTTTTCCGCAGAATCCCTGACTGCTCTTTTCTCCACCTCGGTTATGCCTGAAGGAACCGAGATGACGATCCTCGGCTTCATCAGATAGCGGTGCCTGACCACTCTTTTGATGAAATCCGAAAGTAATTTCTCCGTAGTTTCAAAGTCTGCGATCACCCCGTCCTTCAAAGGCCTTATGGCTTCGATCTCTCCCGGGGTTCTGCCCAGCATCTCCTTGGCAGCTGCGCCAACTGCCAGGACCTTTTTGGTAGAAACCTCTACTGCTACCACCGAAGGCTCGTTCAATACGATGCCCTCCCCCCGCACAAAGACCAGGGTATTGGCGGTGCCCAGATCTATTCCGATATCGTTGGATATGAAATCGAAAAATCCCATCCTTCCTCCTCAAGGGAAATTTAAAGAATTACTCCTCCTTCTCCTCTCCTAAATATATATATCGACGGATTAGCGGAACCCAATCGCTCCATTTTTTACCTTCACGCCCCTGCTGCAACTCCCGGTTGATTATATCGCTGAAGGCTCCGGCTTTGGCATCCATCTCGTCTGCATAGTAAAGGATAACCGCCTCTAAGGTCTGGGGAACAATCGGGGAGGCAAATTCCAGCTGCCCCTGATGGGCAAGGATCAAATGCCTGAACTGTAGGGCTAACTCCTGCGGGAATCCCTCGATCTTCTTGATTTTTTCGTTGATCAGCTCGTCCCCGGAGACGATATGACCCAGAAGCCTTCCCTCATCCGTGTAATCTATGAAACCTGAAAGAGAATAGGTATAAATCTTCCCTATATCGTGCAATAAGGCGCCTGAGATCAATAAATCCCGGTTCACCAGCTCATACAGAGCCGCCGCCTTTTCACAGAACTCCACCACCTTCAGGGTATGCTCCAGAAGCCCGCCCAGATAGGAATGATGCCAGAGCTTTGCTGCCGGAGCTATTTTAAGTCTTTGGACTAACTTCTCGTCTTCCAGTATCAGATTCAAAAGCCTTTTAAGATGAGGGTTTTCCAGGCTCCCTGCTTTTCCTTTAAAATCCTCAAAAAGTAAGCCTAAGTCCATCCTGGACTTAGGCAAAAAATCCATAGGGTCGCACTCTTCCTCTTTAGCCTTTCTTATCTTCTCTATTTTTATCTCCAGGCCTTCCCGATAGGTTATTGCTGTACCTTTGACTTTGACTATCTCTCCTGTTTCAGCCTCAGTGTAAGCCTCCTCAGCTTTCTCCCACAGAACCGCATCTATCCTGCCGGAAGGGTCTCCCAGCTCCAGTTTGAGATATTTCTGTCCGTTGTATTCCTTGAGCTCTTTTTTTCTCAGGACAAAGAAATCCGTGATTTCTGTCCCGGGCTTCAAATCTTTTACCCAGATATTTTTCATCGCTTTAAAAATTTTGTTCTAAAATACCATAATGGCAGAATGAATGTCAAGCAGAAAATAGTTGTTAAAAAAGCCGGCGAGAATTATATTTGAAAAAAGTCACTTCAGAGGTGGTTTAATCTATGCCGGTAATCTATCGCTATATATTAAAAGAACATATCGGTCCTTTCTTTTTCGGCCTGGCTACCATCACCTTTGTTCTGATTATGGATTTCCTCTTAGAGCTGATCAATCTTATCATAGGAAAAGGGATAGGCTTTTTGACCGTAATACAGGTTTTCGTTTTGAACTTAGCCTGGATGTTAGCTCTCTCCATCCCTATGGCTGTTTTCGTCTCCACCCTGATGGCTTTTGGCAGGCTTTCCCAGGATAACGAGATAACCGCGTTGAAATCTTCAGGCGTAAGTCTTTACAGGATCATCTTTTTTCCCCTGCTCTTCTCCTTTGTCTTGGCTTTCGGCTTAATCATCTTTAACGATAAGGTGCTGCCCGAAGCTAACCACCAAGCAAGGATACTTATGTCGGAGATACACCAGAAAAAACCGACTCTGAGCCTGAAAGAGAACCTTTTTATGGACGAGATACCGGGGTATCATCTGTTGGTCAAAAAAGTCGACCCCAGGACCAACCAGATCTCCGGCATTACCATATATGAGAAAACAGAAGGTCCTTTTCCACGAACCATCTTAGCCCGCAAGGGTAAAATCGAGTTCTCCGAGGACAAGAACACTTTGATTCTGGACCTGGAAGATGGAGAGGTACACGAGGCAGATCCAAATGAGCCGGGACGTTACCGTCTCATCAGCTTTGAAAAACAGACCATCTACATACCGGATATAGGAGGAAAGCTGATTCAATCCGGCTCGAATTATAGAACGGATCGTGAGATGAGCATCGGAATGATGCTGGATCAGGTTAAAAGGATAGAGGAGAATATAAAAAGCGGTAAGGAGAATCTGAACAAGCTGGCAGAACGGAAAATAGAGGAGGTCTTTGAAAACAAAACCATCGAGAAGGATACCCTGAAGCCAGAAAAAAACCTGCTGGCTGCTCTTTTCTTCACCAACCAGAGAAATCTGTTTAAGCTTCAGATGGAAACCCAGAACCTTTACTCCCAGGAAAGGGAGAAGAACTCCTATCTGGTGGAGGTGCACAAGAAATATTCGCTTCCCTTTGCCTGCGTGGTTTTTATCCTGATCGGCGCTCCCCTCGGTGTAATGGCGCGCCGCGGTAACATAACCGTGGGCCTGGGACTGTCCCTGGGATTTTTTCTTCTATACTGGGCTTTTCTCATCGGAGGCGAGGAGCTGGCAGACCGGATGTTCGTTCCCCCTTTCTGGGCTATGTGGTCGGCTAATATCCTTCTGGCTTTGTTAGGAATATATATCCTTGTAAGGTCATCCAAGGAGACAACTTTTATCTCCTGGAAATGGGCCGAGAGAATAATCCCGGGAAGGTTCAGGAAGGCACTATTCGGAACTGATTCCTAATTGAGAAACGTGAAAATAGTTCTCCGGAAGGATTTTGGAGTGTAGACCTTAAGGTTTACCAAAAATGAATATCCTAATTTCTAAAAGAATGAAAGTAAAGCTGAAGTTTCACATTCCAAAGCAAATTTGCTTATGAAGATCTTAGACCGCTACCTTTTAAAACAGTTCCTCTCGGTGCTTCTTTTTGCCCTTTTCTCTTTCTGGATAATCTTTTTGATAGTTGACATTATAGAACATATCGACACTTTCATAGACCGGGGGGCAACCATAAGCGCGGTTATAAGATATTATCTCTATTATACTCCCTATATTCTGGTTCTGATCTCGCCAGTGGCTATGCTCTTATCCTCCCTTTTCTCCACAGGGCTTTTAGCCCGGCAGAATGAGCTTATGGCTATGAAATCCTCAGGTATCAGTCTTTACCGGATACTCTTTCCTCTTCTGGGACTGGGACTGGTTATGAGTTTCCTGGTAATGCTGGCGGGGAACCTTCTGATCCCCTACACCAATCAATTAAGGCTGAAGGTCCGCCAGCAGGAGATCCAGAAGAACACTAAAGTCCGTGAAGTATCCTTGAATGACATATACCTTCAGACTGAAAACGGGCAGATACTTTATCTGAACCGCTATAATAGCCAGAGAAAAGAAGGCTCAGGAGTGCTGTTTCAGACATTTAAGGAGAACCGCATAAAAGAGGAGGTGCGCGCGGAAAAGCTTCTGTGGGAGGGTAATGGCTGGGTATTTATAAAGGGAACCCAGAGAGTTTTCTCTGATACATTTTCCGTTCTTGAAAAGCCCTTTGAGCGTCTTTTGAGGCTTGATTTGAAGCTGAAGCCGGAAGCTTTAACCAAGAAACAAAAAACTCCAGAGGAGATGAGCTATCAGGAGTTGAAAAACTACGTGAAGCTAAAGCAGAAGACCGGCCAGGACACAGCCATGGAGAAAACCGACCTGTATATGAAGATCTCCTTCCCCCTGGCTAATCTGATCATAGTGCTTTTCGGATGCACCCTGGCAACCACCCCCCAGCGCTCAGGTCTGGCTTTGAGCTTTGCCATCAGCCTGGGGATAAGTTTCCTCTATTACACCTTTCTGAGACTAGGTCAGTCCTTCGGCTATTCCCAGAAGCTTCCGCCCCTTTTAGCCGCCTGGATAGCCAATCTGGTCTTCGTCATTCTGGGGGTAGTGCTTTTAATCAAGGCGAAAAAGTAGAGCAGTGATTGCGAGCCAAAAACAAAGCAATTCTTTTATTTTGTAAGGATTGCTTTATCATCTTTCTGTTGGCGGGACTCCTCGCAATGATAAAAAAGTATGGGCGTATTGCAGTATGCCCCACACTACCTGAATTAGTATCCTCATCTTGCATACAAGGTAAGGGCGGTTGAATGTAGAGGAAGGCCGTCAAGGTCTTGAGATTTAGTCTTCCATTTAACCATATGGAGGTCTGATCCGCCTCTGGCGGACCGCTACATTTCCGTAAACCTGTGGAAAACTAATTTTCATAAAGAGATGCATTCAATGCGTCTCTACCAAAGAAAAAACGCCCGACACTAAGGCCGGGCGTTACGTTTTTCTCCTTTGAACTTTTGAACTATTGTCCGCCTCAGGCGGATTGAACTTTGTTTTTACGTCCCCATCTCCCAGGAAGCCAGATATTTTTTCTGCTCCGGGGTTAGCTTGTCTATCTTCACCCCCATAGATTTAAGCTTCAATCGTGATATCTCCGAGTCGATTCTCTCCGGCACCAGGTAAACCTTTTTCTGCAAGCTCTTGCCGGATTTGACCAGATACTCGGCTGAAAGAGCCTGGTTGGCAAAGCTCATATCCATAACCACAGCGGGATGACCTTCAGCCGCGGATAGATTAATCAGCCGACCCTCTCCCAGCAGGTTTATCCTTTTACCGTTTTTCAAAGTGTATTCATCCACGAATTCTCTGACCCTTCTTTTTTTTCTGGATATTTTTTTCAAACCCGGGATGTCGATCTCCACGTTGAAATGCCCGGAGTTACAGACCACCGCATTGTCCTTCATCACTCTGAAATGCTGCGGACGGATCACATTTATATCGCCAGTCAGGGTACAGAAGATATCTCCTATTTTCGCTGCCTCTGTCATAGGCATAACCCTGAACCCATCCATAGTAGCCTCTATGGCTTTAAGATAATCGACCTCAGTTACTATCACGTCCGCTCCCATCCCTTTGGCTTTAAAGGCAAATCCCCTTCCGCACCAGCCGTAACCTGCCACCACTACTTTTGAGCCAGCCAAAAGAAAATTAGTGGATCTTAAGATTCCATCGATGGTTGATTGTCCGGTGCCGTAACGGTTGTCGAAAAAATATTTGGTCTTGGAATCGTTCACCGCTATGATGGGGTATCTTAAGACCCCATCCCCCTGCATACTTCGAAGGCGAATAACACCAGTGGTTGTCTCCTCGGTCCCGCCGGTGATATTCTTTATAAGCTTAGTCCTCTTGGAATGCAAGGTCGAGACTAAATCCGCACCGTCGTCCATAGTTATATCCGGCTTCAGATCCAGTGCGGAGTTGATATGCTGATAGTACAGCTGGTTGTTTTCGCCTTTTACGGCAAAGGTCGGTATCTTGAAATCCCTGACCAGGGAGGATGCCACATCATCCTGGGTAGATAGAGGATTGGAGGCACACAGACGAACTTCCGCTCCACCTGCTTTTAAGGTGTTCATAAGATTGGCGGTCTCCGTGGTAACGTGCAGACAGGCTGAGATTTTAACCCCTCTCAGGGGTCTCTCCTTTCTGAACCTTTCCCGGATCAATCTTAAAACCGGCATGTTCTTCTCCGCCCATTCGATCCTCAGCCTACCCTTTTTAGCCAGTTTCAAATCCCTGACATCGTATCTCATCTTCTCTCCTTGTTTAAGTAGACAGTAGAGAGTAGACAGTATACAGGGCACACCACCCACCTTTTGTCTTTTTCCCTTTCCCTGTCTAGTGTATGCTTTTTATAAGTCCATAAAGCATCTTTCCTATTTCTTCGACTGAATCAATTAACTCGTCATTATCCTCGATATAATTTAGATCCTTTGATAGGATTAGATAATAACGCAACTCCTCAAGAGACCCCTGCGCAATATTGTAGAAATTGGATTTATCTTTTGGTGTTCGTTTCTTGAAGCCTTCAGCTAAGTTAGCCGGTATCGAAACCGCCGCTCGTCGTATCTGGGAAACCATTCCAAATTTTTCTTCTTTTGGAAAACTTCTTGAAAGATTGTAGACCTTTAATACCAGAGTATGAGCTTTCCTCCAAACCTCTAAATCCTCAAATCTCTCCGCTCTCCCCTGTTTATTCATAACTGTTCTCTTTTCCCCTGTCTACTGTATGCTGTCTACTCTCTACTTATTTCCCTTTTAGCCTTTTTACGCATCCCTTTTTAAATCTTCCACC
Source organism: uncultured Ignavibacteria bacterium (assembly GCA_964511075.1). Classification (GTDB taxonomy): domain Bacteria; phylum Zixibacteria; class MSB-5A5; order MSB-5A5; family RBG-16-43-9; genus CAZEDM01. The sequence goes on along the minus strand of CAZEDM010000009.1, from coordinate 99,425 downwards.
TTATCCAGTCTCTCCCAGGTGAACTCCGGCTCGTTTCTGCCAAAATGCCCGTAGGCAGCGGTCTTACGATAAATGGGCCTTCGCAGATCCAGCATCTCTATCATTCCCTTGGGAGTTAGCTGAAAGTGCCTCTGGATCAATCTGATCAGGCTGGAATCGGATATCTTTCCTGTGCCATATGTATCCACCATCACCGAGACCGGCTCTGTAACTCCAATGGCATAAGCTATCTGCACGGCACATCTCTGAGCCAGCTCTGCCCCCACGATATTTTTGGCAATGTACCGCGCCATATAGGAGGCTGAGCGGTCTACCTTGGTTGGGTCCTTGCCGGAAAAAGCGCCACCGCCGTGAGGAGCCATCCCTCCGTAGGTATCCACGATGATTTTACGCCCGGTCATACCGGTATCGGACTGGGGACCGCCAATGACGAATTTACCCGTGGGATTTACAAAGTATCTGGTTTTCTCATCCGCCAGATCTCCAACAACCGGCTTGATGATATTCTCTATCATCTCCTCTTTGGATTTTTCTGTTATCTTGATACCATTTTCATCCAGTATCTCCTCAGTATGCTGAGAGGATAAGACCACGCAGTCAACCCTCTCTGGCTTGCCGTCTCTATATTCCACAGTTACCTGGGATTTACCATCCGGTCCCAGATAATCTAAAATCTTCTTTCTCCTGACCTCAGCCTGTCTCTGGCAGAGCTTGTGTGCTAAGATGATCGACATAGGCATAAGCTCAGCCGTCTCATCGCAGGCATAGCCCACCATCAGACCCTGATCCCCTGCACCGCCTATATCTACCCCCTGAGCGATATCCGGGGACTGTGAGCCAATGGCATTGAGAACTGCGCAGGTCTCATAGTTGAACCCGTATTTGGAATGGGTATACCCGATATCCTTGATAATATTTCTGGTCAGTCCGGCTATATCCACATACCCGGAGGTGGTGATCTCCCCACCCACGATGACCAATCCCACGGTTATAAATGTCTCACAGGCTACTCTTCCGAAAATGTCCTGCTTCATCACCTCGTCCAGAACCGCATCCGATACCTGATCACAAACCTTATCCGGATGACCTTCTGTTACCGACTCCGAGGTAAAGAAGAAGTTTTTCTCTTCCATCTCTCACCCTTTCCTTTGTGTTTTTTCCACTAACAGCTTTCAAATAAATAAACTTTTATCGATTCTATTGCTCTTCATTTGCTGTCGAATCAGGTCTATATGAAAATACCGATCTCAGAGGAATCGCCTACGTTCAGCTTCTGGAATTTCCCCAGCACCTGGGAACAGTTCCCCACCAGGGAGGAATCCAGCAAACAAAAGCTCACCTCGGATTTTTCTCCCAGGATGGAGTTCTTTACAATTGAATGACGGATAACAGCATTCCCCCCCACGGAGACATTGGGACCGATGATGGAATGCTTAATTTCACAGTTTCGGGGAATGAAAACCGGAGGAATAATCACGCTTCCCCTTATCTGCCTGGTCTTCTTGATCCTGGCAAGCAGGTGGCGATTGGTCTCCAGAAGCGTCTCCGGCTTTCCGCAGTCATACCAGCCCTCGATATCGAAAGTGGAAAACTTAGCGCCCTGCTTTATCATCAGTTGTAAGGCGTCGGTGAGCTGATATTCCCCGCGAGTGCGGATATCCTTGTTCAGGATCTCCTGAAGCGCTTGCTTGAGAAGCTGGGAGCTTTTTATGTAATAGACTCCCACTAAGGCCTTTTTGCTGATAGGCTTATTCGGCTTCTCGATCAGCTGTGTGGCAAAACCGTTCCTGAGCTTAACCACCCCGAATCTTCTCGGGTCCTCGACCTCCTTTATGCCCAGGCTGTCATGATTTTTCCTGATAACCGGCTTAAGGTCCATCTCAAAAACGGTATCCCCCAATATTATTAAAACCGGCTCCTCTATTTTTATCCTTCTGATAGCCGCATACACCGCGTAGCCCACGCCTTTCAGCTCCTTCTGCTTGATGAAAGTGGCTTTGAACTTATAATTTTTCTTCACGTAATCTATGATCTTCTCCCCCATGAACCCAATCACGAAGATCACCTCATCGATCCGCATACCCTTTAACCCATCCAGGACATGGGCCAAGATGGGCTTGCCCGCAACGTGCAGTAAAACCTTGGGCGCTGTATGGGTCAAAGGCCTTAATCTGGTGCCGATCCCCGCTACTGGGATTATAACCTTCATAATTTTTTAAGATAACCTTTATTTAATAATATGCAACCAATTTGTTAAAAGAAATTGCGCCCTGCCGATTAAAAGGGAAACCCGAGCCATAACCGTGTAACCGAAAGATGCTCCAAAGGAGATCATTATAAACCAGATCCCGATCTGTGCCACCAAGCCCAAGGCTCCCTTGTGCTCTTTGGAAAAATAAAAATAGATCAAGGTGGAGATTACCCCCACCACCATGACCACCCCGGAAAAAGTAACTACACTCAAAAAAGTGCTTCTCACCTGAGGCAGGACCATCCCGTGAAGCTGTTGGATAATAGTTATTCCGGCCGTGTTCCCCACGACGAAAGCTAAAGACAGCCTGGAGATCCAGGATAGTCTGGGTATGAAGCGTACGAACATCATTACCCCGAAGATGCCGGGAATAATTAAAAGATATTGACCCTCATTAAATAAAGGCAGCCAGAGCTGCTGCTTGATCACGGAATGCCAGACCAGGCCCACATAATAACCGGCCGATATTCCGGCGAAGATATGCTCGGCCAATTTATAAAAGGGGTTATCCTTGTACAGAAAACTGTAAAGACACAAGGTGAAAAAAGCTGCCACGGTTATTCCGAAGGACTCCCAGCTCATTTCATTCCCTCTTTTTTTCTGGCAGCAAAATATCCGATATTACCCAGGATCACAAAAAATATTATCAGAAAATGGATGATCGACTGCGGGTCCATCCCGCGCATAGCATTCCCGTAATTCTTAGAAAGCTTCTCATACTCAGCCGCCCCCTTCATCCCCCCTAAAAGCCCCACCAGCTGTCCGGTCTGAAGATAGGAATAGCATTTAGGTGCCATAACCGCAGTCACACCTGCACCCATCGGGGTTCCGAACTGGGCATTGACCAGAGAGACCCAGTAATCAACAGTGGCATTATCCGAGACGATAAATATGAAATCGACGTCATCGTAATTTTTCACCTTCTGCATCAGAGGCAAGCTATCCAGCTTGTTATCGTAGGCATCCCGGGGAAAGATATCAGATATCTTCCTGCCCATACCCAGCAGCACTGCCTGATAACCGTATTTATAACCCAGGTTGACATAATCCACTCCATATTCTTTATTGTACTCCCGGGCAACATTTTTCACCACACTCTCCATCACCGAAAGGGCACCTAAGGGAATGGTGGTGACGGTTATGACCCTTATATTTTTTCTGAAAAGATGCCTTAGTGCCGCATAGGACATCGGCTCGGTCTCGGGCAGGGTAGAAGGATAATAGTCGAAAGTCAAAAGGACTATCGAGCCTTCTTTCAGGCTCTCGACTTTATCGTAGAGATCCTGAGATGGCTGGGTGATCCCCAAAGGTAAACCCAGAGGGAAGATGAGTGGCAGTATGACCGCAATCCCGATTAGAAGAAAGAGGTATCTTCTGTCTATCTCCTTAAGCAGAGTGAATATTTTAGAGAAATTGTTCATATTTCTCAGTAGTGTTTAGAAAATAAAGCTTCAGCTTTATTTTTTTGTAAACCTAAAGGTTTACACTCCAGAATCATTTCTTCTTTTTAAAACTATCTACAGCATCATCCAGACTTTGATAGGTCTCGAAAATCTGGAACAGGCGTGTTACCTCAATTATCTTCTTCACCTCAGTACCCAGATTGGCTAACTTTATCGAGCCGCCCGCCTGTTTGAATTTCTGGTTGAACATCAAAAGCACCGATATGAAGGCAGAGTATATAAGCTCGGTCCTGGAGAAATCTATTATCACTTTAGAGACCCCAGTGGAATGAATCTCTGATAGCTTCTCCTCCAGCTCCTTCACCTCATCCCCGGTGAGAAATTTATCCAGGGGTTCTATCACGACTATATCTTCGAGTTTATAGCTTTTGACTTTCATCTGTTCTCCTGTTTTTTTAAATCATTTATCAAGATCAGGTAGTAGAAAAACTCAATTCTATAATACTTCGCCATAATCTATTTCAATACCATCTTTAACTTTCTCGTAAAAGATAATTTTAATTTTTATATGCTCTGGTAAACCCGCCTTTGAGGTATAAGTGGTGGGCTTGATGGACACTGGGATATCACCAATATAACCGTCAATGCCTCTAGACTCTTCATTAGCTTCAGATAGTCGATACTTAGTTCCTTTTATCTGAGCACCCTTCATCAAAATAGCCTCCTGGAACCTCAAACCTATAAAAGTCTTCACAACTACCAGATCTCTAACCCATTTTTCCACCATTTCTCGGTCGATTTTATCCAAGGAATTCCTTAGACTCTTCAGCGTTTGCAATATCTTATCTGTGGCATCCTTAATTGCATCTGGTTTTTGTTCTAGATACCACTTTTCCCACTCATCTAATCTCTTACCAGTAAAATGCTGGATAAGCTCACTCATTTGACCAACCACTTTTGGACGTGTTCCTTGTGCATATTGATTAGCCAAATTGATCAATGGAGCAACATACTTTGGGAAGTCAGGCGTTTCAATATCTAAGTATTTTCGAATTTCCTCAAGGCTGATCTTTATTTTCATTTTATTTCTCCATATTTGATTCTCTTAAAGACAAAAATTTGGATTTGTATCTGTATTCTCCAAAAGGGTCAGCATTTACAAACCCATGTTTCACAAGATGAGCATTAATAAATGTTTTATTCCATAAGTAAAGATAACATAGAAGATTATTATCCTCGTCGTATTTTCTCTCGTCATATTTTATAAACACTCTCTGCCCACGAGTCTTTTCCATCAAAAAATTTATTGCTTCTTTATTTTTCTCAGGTCTTTCTCTCACACCCAATAGTTTAACTTTTAATCCATTGTTCAAAATCAACATCTCTGGAGAGATTATCTCTTTAACCGTATAATAGGATTCTTTTTCTGAATGAGAATTATCTATTTTCGAGCCAAATCTTAATTTTCTTGGGTCAATTTTTTTGTCAAACTTTATAGGGTCTTTAAAAATATACGGTAGTTTTTTAATCTGGTTCTTAAAATCTATCTCTGATTCTCTCGGCTTGATTATTTCAAAAGTCGCATCTTGAAAAATAGTTCTTTGTTTTATCTTCAGTTTTTCTTTTATTATTGGCAGAAAATCCTCATTTATTTCATAACCTATGGAGTTTCTATCAAGATTTTTGGCGGCTAAAGTGGTAGTACCGCTTCCAAGAAATGGATCAAGCACCGTATCTCCGACAAAACTGAACATTTTAATGAGTCGTTTCGGTAGTTCTTCAGGAAACATTGCCAGATGTTTATCCTGCTTTTCACCAGGGAAATTCCAGTGCCCGATGAAATACTGATTCCATTCCTTCTGGGTCAATTTCGATTGTTCTTTAATCTCCTTGCTTACCTTAGGAGGATTACCATATTTTTTAAAGATTAAAATAAATTCATAATCCAATTTTAGAATCCCGCTTCTGGGATAAGGAAACGAACCCATTACCGTTGCACCACCAGTGGTATGACAGGTAGTAACTTTCTGCCAGATGATGGCTCCCATATAGTCAAAACCAACGCTTTCACAGAATTTGATTATCTCTGTTCTTATTGGGATAATCTTGTATCTTCCATAATAAACTGAACGAGCAAACTGGTCCCCGATATTGATACATAGACGACAGCCTTTATGTAAAACTCTATGACATTCATTCCATACCAAGTTAAGATTAATTATATACTCTTCATAACTATCATTAAAACCTATCTGCTTCCCATTTCCATAATCCTTTAATTGCCAATAAGGAGGAGAGGTGATAATAAGATGAACTGATTCATCAGGAATCTTTTTCATCCACCTTGAATCACCTATGATTATCTTATGATTAGCTCGAAACATTTTTAACTCAGATTATTAATTTTATCTTACCCCATATAAGTTCTCTCAATTCCCAGTATGATTCTCAAGGACATCGAGGCTGCGCCCAGGGCGGCTCCTATTATGATTCCCCTCTGAACGGCCAAATTAGGATAAGCCATAATCCAGTCGGCTATATTCGGCAGATCGTTCCACAGGTATTGTCCCAGGGGTATTCTTCCCAGCATAACAATAACTGAGGTAACAAGTAAAAGAGTAGCCTCCATAGTCCTGGCTCTGAAAGCCCGGTAAGCTGCAGAGGCGATGAAAAAGGCTAAGATGGAAAACATAGTTGACATCATCGGAGACTGAATGTTCTGAAAAAGCCAGTCAAACGGGGTTTTCTCTGTAGTACCCCAGATTATTCCGGAGATAGACATACCGATCACAAACAAAACCAGAATAACCTTATACACCCAGTCCTTGCCTTTCTCTGAGATGGCCTTGAGATTAACCTTTAAAATGCTGACAATCCCCAAAAGCAGGCTGATACCGCCCACAATGGTAACCCAGGTCAAAAGGTTCTGGCTGAAATTTATAACCCCCGGAGCAGCGCTGAAAAAAGCTAAAACCATAATGAATCCGGACAGAAATGCTATTACAACAGGCAACTGGGTTTTCATAAATTCAATGTTCTATGAAAAGATTATGGAAAAATCCATTCCCTATCTGCAGAGTTTCCAATAGTGCTCCTAAGAGTATACAGATAACCAGAACCACCTTCATCCAGTCCTGCCCCTTCAGGCTGCCTAACATCAGAGGCTCCCGGGAAAGGTAGGAGCTTGCCGCATAAAGCTCCTCACCCATCAGGGTATAATCACAGGCGGCAATAAAAAAGGGCAGCTGTTCAGGGTTGGCAGTTCCTGCTATCTGGATGGCACCGTTCTCATGTCCCTCCTCTGCCAGAAGTAAAGATTCTGCGTAAAAAGCTCCCATATATACGTTGGTAGCAGGTTTATCCCGGTGCATAATCCCGTAAACTGCTGCCACAAAGGCAAACTGTTCTCCTGCTACGTACCTTGCCATTTCCGAATCATAGTTCTCACCTTTGCCCATAGCCAGGTATGCTTCCTTGACAACTTCCTGAGCTGCAGCCAAGACCAGGGGATAGCGCACTGGAACCAGAAGGGGAGTACTGTACTGAGCAGTTATCCTGGCAACTTTACCCAGGATCGAAAGTCCCGCAATGGTTTGGATATCATCCAGTTCATAGATGCCTGGTATGAAAAGAACCGGCCGGCCCATCTCAGTAGCCCTGCCTACACCCTCCTCTATTGCATCCAGGCCCGCTATCTTGCGAAGGAAAAGGTTTTTCCCCTTTTTAGCGCTTCGGATATACCAGAGAATGAAGGTGGAGAAAACCACAAGTAATACTAAGGTATTCAGCCTGTCGAATCTGAACCAGGAAGAGCTGTCTGAGGAGCTGGCAAGAGAAACCCCAGAATTCAAGAGAGGAAATAGTATGCAATTCAAAAATAAAAAGAGGGAAATCTTCTTCATCTCTCAGCCAGCTAATTCTCTTTTTAAATAGTCAATCACTTCAACCGGAGTTGGATCCTCTCTGTTGAGAATGGCCAGATAAAAACTGGTGAAATCTCCTAATTGAATAAGAGAGAAGATACGAGACAGAAGATTTTCACCCTGGCTTTCAATTTCAATCACCTTCACTTTTTCCTTTTCGATTATATCCTTCACTATCTTCATCCTCCTCTGAATTCTGGGGTGGTCCTCTTTATCCTTGAGCAGAATCACGACTAATTTTTCCCTGATATGATCCAGAACCTTCCAGCCCACCAGCTCATTATGATTGAACTCCGGGAAATAATTGTTGAAGGCTAAGACCTTGGAGTTCTCGCAGAGCTGCCCTTTCCATCTATAGCCCACAGCATCAAAATAATCAGTCGAGGAGTAGATCATGGGTGCTTTTCCATATAATTCCAGAGCTAAGCCTTTGGCTGGGTTCCCCTTTGTCTCTCTCTCCTTTGAGTATTCAACCCTTTTTCCTTTTAAGAAATTCATGGTTTTCTCAAACTCCTCTGATTTATCCTCTATCAGCTTTAACCGGGAAAGTATCACCATTACTGGAGCGTACGAATACCCTAGGGCAGCTCGTGGTGGAAAACCCTTGGGGATGAGTATGAAGGGAAAGCCATCTTTTCTGCATTCATCCAGAAGATTGCCCCCTGAGGTTATAGCGATGATCTTAGCCTTTCTTGCCTTGGCCTCCTGGTATGCTGAAAGGGTCTCCTCGGTGTTACCTGAATAGCTGGAGATGAAAACCAGGCTTTTATGGTTGACCAGCTTTGGCAGATGGTAATTTCTACAGACTAAAAAAGGTGCCTTTAGCTCATAAATCAGATACGACCTTATTAAATCTCCTCCGATAGCTGAACCACCCATCCCGGCAAGGATTATATTCTCAGGTGTAAAATTTTCCAGATTTAAATCGGTTATCTGCCCCAGACGGGCACCCTCCACCAGCTGCTGGGGGAAATCATATATCAGCCCATGCATCCCCTGTTTATCGAATTTTTCAATCTCCTGGATATTATCTAAATCTGGTCTGGTGCTCATGCTTTAAGCTCCTGAATAATTTTCTTGGTCAAACCTTCTGTTATAATCTTCATCTAAAAGTTTCTCAATCTCTTTAGGATCGTCAAGCTTCATAACCTCATCTGCCAGCCTTTGAGCCTCCCTAAATTCTATGGAGCGGATTATCTTCTTTATCTGAGGTATAACCAGTGATGAGGTGGAAAGCTCATTTATCCCCAATCCTGCCAAAAGGACTATAGCCCTGGGGTCTGCCGCCATCTCACCGCACATCCCCACCCAGATATTGTTCCTGTGGCCCTGGTCTATGGTCATTTTAATCAGCTTTAAAACAGAGGGATGAAAGCTCTGATAGAGATGGGCGACCCGTTCATTAGTTCGATCCACGGCCAAGGTATATTGTATCAGATCATTAGTCCCCAGGCTAAAGAAATCACAATTTCTGGCCAAGGAATCTGCCTCCAAGGCGGCTGAGGGAACCTCAACCATAATCCCGGTTTTGATATCTTCGTCATAGGGAATGTTTTCACCTTTCAGCTCGGCTTTTACCTCTTCCAGGATCTCCTTTGCTCTCAGGAGCTCCTCCAACCCGGAGATCATTGGGAGCATAAGCTTTATATTTCCTGAAGAACTGGCTTTAAGAATTGCCCGAAGCTGGGTTTTGAAAAGCTGAGGTAAGTCCAGACAAGCCCGGATGGCTCTCCAGCCCAAAAAGGGATTAGCCTCGTGAGCCCTCTCCGGCTCGTTAGCGAATTTATCTCCTCCCATGTCAAATGTTCGGATGATGACACTCTTGGGATAGAGCCTCTGGGCGATGTATGAGTATACTTTCTCCTGTTCCTCCTCGCTCGGTAGGCCGGAACTGGCTAAGTAGAGGTACTCCGTGCGGTAAAGACCTATTCCCTCTGCTCCATTCTCCATAGCGGATTCGACGTCTGATGGTAACTCGATATTCGCGGAAAGCTTCACCTTCTTTTTATCCCTGGTCTCTGCAGCAAGCTGGGCCAGCTCCAAAAGGCTACGACTCCTTTCCAGGAGCTTCTCTTTTTTAAGCTTATATTCCTTCAACATGAGACCAGAGGGGGAAAGGATTACCTCCCCCTTATCTCCGTCCAGAATCAGCTTTTCTCCCGGTCTTACCCTACCGGAGAGATCCTTTAAACCCACCACAGCTGGAAAACCCAGGGATTTGGCTAACAGGACCACATGCGAGGTTTTGCCTCCCGTATCAGTGGCAAAACCCAGAACAATCTCTTTTTTCATCTGAACCACCTCCCCGGGGGAAAGTGAATGGGCAACTATGATGGCAGGATTGACTAGGTATTCCAGCGAAAGCTGATCCAACCCCAAAAGTTTGTTCAGCACCCGGGTTGAAACCGCAGTGATATCAGATGCTTTGTCCCTTAAATGCTCATTTTTAGACAGGGAGATAGTCTGAATGGTATCCTGAACTATCTGGTCGTAGATGAATTCAGCATTTTCCCCCTGCTCCTTTATTCCCTTGACTACCTGCTGATTGATAAAATCGTCTTCCAGGATCAGAAGATATGCTTTGAATATATTGGTCTGCTCCTTACCCAATCCACTGGGTAGGTTCTCAATAATTTTTGAAATGTCCCTCTTTGCCTCCTCCATAGCTTTCTTGAAACGCAGGATCTCCTCCTGAATCTGAGCGGGTTTTAGTTTTTTCTCCTTGATCTCTATCTTCTTTTTGTCCAGCAGATATACCTGGCCAATGGCTATCCCCGGGGAAGCAGGTATTCCCCGCCAGATTTTACTTTCTTTAATTTTCTTCATCTCGAGTCCCTTTAGGACTTCGGATCAATCAGTCCTCTCCAAACTTCTCCTGGAAAAGCTTAGCCACTCCCTCCACTGCCATAGCCTCATCCTCACCCCAAGCTTTGATAGTAATAAAGCTCCCCATCTCCGCAGCCAACATCATCACGCTCATAATGCTTTTGGCATTTACCTCGTACTTGTCCTTTACTAACCTGATCTCCGATTTGAATTTGCCAGCTCTCTGCACCACCAGGGCTGCAGGACGGGCATGCAGGCCTAAACGATTTATTACCTGAATCTTTTTTTCTGTCAATTTGACACCCTTAAATCCGAATGAAATTCTTCCCGGAGAGTTGCTTTACCAGCCCTTTTAATTCCAGATCGAGCAAAAGAGAAAGTGCCTGTGAAGTCGAAAGTTCACTTTCCCTGGCAATCCAGTCGATGTGAGCCGCTTCTGAAGCGGAGAGAAGCTGATATAATTTTTGTTCCCGTTCGGAGAGAGCGTGAGCTTTCTCTTTTTTTTGTTGGCTATCCTCCGCCGATAGAAAACCTTGAAGCTCATCTAGGATATCCTCTGCTCGAGTGATCAGGGATGCTCCATTTTTTATTAACCAGTTGGTTCCCTGGCTTCTTTCGGAGCTGACGTTCCCGGGCACGGCGAAGACCTCCCTTCCCTGTTCCAGGGCTAATTTGGCAGTGATCAAAGCACCGCTTTTAATGCCCGCCTCTATGATTATCACCCCTAAGGACAATCCGCTGATCAGCCTGTTTCTCTTGGGGAAATTGGTTCCTTCCGGTTTTGTGCCCAGGAGAAATTCGGATACCAGCGCGCCTTTTTTCTCCATTTTCTCTGCCAGCGACTTGTTCTCCGGCGGATAAATCACATCCAAGCCCGAGCCTAAAACACCTATGGTCCTTCCCTCTCTCCTGAGTGCCTGTTGATGAGAGAGCGAATCTATCCCCCGGGCAAAGCCACTGACTATGGTTACTCCTTTCTCCACCAATCCACAGGTGATCTTCTCCGTGATAAGCCTGCCGTAGGGAGAGGGCATCCTGGTTCCCACTATAGCCAGGGCTTTTTGATCCTCTTTTGTTATCTCACCTTTGAGGAAAAGAAAAGGAGGGGGGTCGTAGATATTTTTCAGATTGACCGGATATTCCGGAGATCTCAGGGTGATAAACCTGAACCTCTCTTTCACTATCCTTCTGCTTTGTTTCTCCGCTTCCCCCCAGGATTTGAAATTCTTGATATTCTGGGCGACTATCCTGCCTACATCCGGAATCCTCTCCAGTTCCCTCAAGCTGGAGGAAAAGACTTCCCCGGGCGAGCCGAAATGGTCCAGAAGGGAAGTAAACCTCCTGGAACCTATTTCCGGGACTAAGGATAGTCCAATCCAGTCTCTGATCTCAGATAGTTCCAACTCTTATCTCTCCCTTTTCCTTTGATTTCACCTTCTCCAGTTCCAGGGTAATCGTATTCAGAAGCTCTTTAATTCCCTCACCGGTTAAGGCTGAGATCTTCACCACGGTAATACCCGGATTAACTTTAAGTCTTCTCTTTTCTTTCTTAGCTAATAGATCGATCTTATTCAAAGCCAATAAAGATGGTTTATCCATAAGAGACAGGTCGTAGAGCTTAAGCTCCTTTTTGAGGTTGTCATAATCTGAGACCAGGTCAGAATCCGTCACGTCCAGAAGGTAAAGCAGAAGTTTTGTTCTCTGAATATGTCTCAAAAAATCCAGCCCTAGGCCTTTACCCTCATGTGCGCCTTCTATTAAACCGGGTATGTCAGCCAGGACAAAGCTTTTGTGATCCTTTAATCTCACCACTCCTAAATTCGGTTTAAGGGTGGTGAAAGGGTATGGAGCTATTTTGGGCCTGGCATCTGAAACCTTGGTCAAAAGAGTTGATTTGCCCGCATTGGGAGGTCCAACAATTCCCACGTCAGCCAAAAGCTTCAGCTCCAGGATTATCTTTCTGTACTCTCCTTTCTCCCCGGGCTGGGCAAAGCGAGGCGTTTGATGAGTGGCGGATTTGAAATGCGTATTCCCCTTACCCCCTCTCCCTCCCCGGACCACGATGTAAGAATCTCTTTCTGAGACCAGATCGGTTAACGCCTCCTTTGAAAGCTCATCCTTTACCACTGTTCCTGGAGGGACTTTTACCACAAGAGCCTCTCCGTCTTCTCCTTTGCGATTTTTGCCTTTCCCATGTTTTCCCTTTTTAGCTTTATAAATCCTCTTGTAATGAAAATCCAGAAGGGTGGAAAGCTCCTTATCCACCTTAAGGATAACGTCACCTCCTTTACCGCCGTCCCCACCATCCGGCCCACCTTTGGGCACGTACTTCTCCCTTCTGAAACTTACACATCCGTTTCCGCCATCCCCTCCCTTCACCTCTATCTTCGCATAATCTACGAACACAGACCCTCTATTTCCCTGCTGCCTCGATCAAACTGACCAAGATCTCTCTTAATCTTTCTTTCTGGATATCTTTTCTCATAATCCCGTTGAAAGCTATGGATATCTCTCCGGTTTCCTCAGAGACTATCAGGGAAATTGCATCAGAATCCTCGGTCACGCCGATTCCTGCCTTGTGCCTCATCCCGTAGAGATCGGCATATTCTCTTTTATGGGTTAAGGGAAGAGTACAGGCAGCTGCCACGATAGTCTCTCCTCTGATGATCACAGCACCGTCATGCAGAGGGGTATAGGGAGTGAACAAAGTCAAAAGCATCTCGCTGGATAGCTGGGCATTTAGAGGCTTGCCTGTCTCGATGAAATTCTTCAGCCCGATCTCCCTTTCCAGGACAATCAATGCCCCGTATTTCAGGTCAGAGAGCTTTATCAGCCCCTTAATCAGCTCATCCAGGATCTTCTGCTTCTCATAGCGCATGAAAAGCCTGAAAAGTTTATTGTGTCCGAATTGAGCTAAGGCTTTTCTTAGCTCCGGCTGGAAAACAATCACCAGTACGATTACCCCGACTGTAGCGATGTTAGAAATCAGCCATTTCAGGCCCTCTAACTGGAACCAGAAAGCTACAAAGGAGATCAGAATCAGGACGAAAACCCCAAACAGAATCTGGATAGACCTGGTTCCCTTGACCAGTATAAGAAAACGGTAAAAGAGAAATGCAACTATTGCCACATCGATCAAGTCGATGATGCCGAATTTCAAAAAACCTACCTGAAAAAGGGTCATCCAAACTAATCCTGTTTTAAGATTGAATCCACTAACCTTGCCACTCTTTTGCTTTCCCTGACATCGTGCACTCTCAGGATATTTGCACCATTTATTATGCTCACGGCTAAGGCAGCTAAGCTTCCCTCCAGCCTTTGATCAGCCGGCAGGTTAAGTATCTTTCCGATGAAGGACTTGCGGGAAACCCCTACCAGAATAGGTTTTCCCAGAGAGGCAAATCCCTTCAGATTCTTCAATATCTTTAAATTATCCTCCAGGGTTTTACCAAATCCTATGCCCGGATCGATTATTATCTTATGCTCTTCAATGCCCGCATCCTTTGCCATCTTTATAGAATCTTCAAGATAAGTTTTGATTTCATCCAGCACGTTCTGATATTGTGGGTCATCCTGCATATTTTTCGGAGTACCCTTTATATGCATCAATACCACGGGAACTCTATATTCTGCCAGTATTTTTTTCATCTCCGGGTCAAACCTTAAGGCGCTTATGTCATTTACCATGCTGGCGCCTGAATCCAGGGCTTCCTTAGCCACCCTGGATTTATAGGTGTCGATGGAGACTGGAGTATCAATTCTTTTAACCAATTCCTGGATAACCGGTATCACTCTCCGCAATTCCTCCTCCAGGGAAACCGGCTCAGAGCCCGGGCGGGTCGATTCACCGCCGACATCGATTATATCTGCTCCTTCCTGGGCTAATCTCATCCCCTGCCTGATGGCCTCCTCCTGTTTGAAAAATTTACCTCCGTCTGAAAAAGAATCCGGGGTCACATTCAAAATCCCCATCAGATGCGTGCGAGAAGAGATGTCTAAAACTCTCTGTTTAAACTCAATTTTGAAACCTTTTTTCTCCGTCGATTGAAATATCTTAGACATTATCTTCTATTCTAGCGTATGTTCTAATAAAACTCCTAAGATTACTAACAAACACATTAAAACCTTGGTCTTCTCCTGCTAGTTGCTGTAAATTTAGCACTCTTGCAACTTCGTCACCATATTCAGCCCCACCTAAGATTACATTTATATTATTCTTTGACAAGTAATTCATTATAGCTTCCTTATAAATGCCTTTCTTGCATTTATAAGTTGGGCAAGTAGGAAAATCATGTACTCCTATCACCTGTCTCAATGCATTCCCATCAGTAATGTACCATCTTTCAATGTGAGGATCTGGTATCGCACAAATGACTTCTCCCTGGTATTTGCTGATGTCTTTCTTTTTTTCAACCTCCTCCTGTTTTTTTAGGAAACCTTTGCAGTTCCCATCTATTGAGACTATGACAAGGTTATATCCCGAACTAACCTTCTGTTTTTTTATATCTTGGAAGTATTTTTTCAGCTCATACATAACCCTAATTTTGCCACCCGTTGCATTTCTCACACTATGATTTACACTTCCTGAAAAATTTTCTTCCCTGAAAATTCTTTTAACTAAAGTTAAAATAAATCTTTCTTGTGCGATATCCTCTAAAAAATACCCTATCTCCAACAAACGTTATCCTCCGAAATCACCACGAGTTACTCGTTCAGGAAATTCTTCAAGTGCCTCTTCAATGTCTCTTCTCTTAAATAACTGACCTGCTGTTTTGAATAATTCAAATCTACTTTCGTTACCTTCCTTCTTACAAACGATGAGAGACTTATCTGCAAAATCGTAGAAGTATTGAGGTAAAATTGGCGAATGAGTATTAATGATAATTTGAATCTTTCTGTTATAGCTTGTATTCTTTAACAGATCGGCAATCATTTGAATTCTCCTGGGATGAACACCATTCTCTGGCTCCTCAAAACCTATTACCGTTACAGGCGAGATTGGATTAGTAATGGCCAGGAGACCTAATATCCTTAATGTGCCCTCTGATATTAACCGCGAAGAGAAAGCAATTCCATTTTCTATCACTTTTAGTTGCAGAATTCCTTCTTTTGTTTTTTCTATTTCCATCCCTTCTACTGTGGGTATTAAATTTGATATCGCTCTTTTTACCGCATCATATTGTTTTTCATTTTTTGCCTTTAACGTATTATAAAAAGCGGCTAAATCTTTCCCAGAGTATCCCAGGCTTGTAACTTCCTTAATAGGTGATTCCTCTCTCATTATTCTTGGTTCAAAATAATAGAAACGCCACTGCGCAAGCTCCTCGTTGAAAGCTGAAATGTGTGGATAATGTGGGTGATAGAGGGGCATAGATACGATAGTTCTGTCCAAACCAATATCATGTTCTATTGGAGGTCCAGCTTTTCCTTCCCTTCTTAGAAGAATCTTAGTTCCCTTTCTCTCAATGAAAACGCTTCTTGATTTTTTTTCTTCTCCATTTTTCCTAACTGCCAATAGTTTTTCGTCGCTCACTCTAATGAAGCCAGATGTTGGCACCATTTCTACCGTCAAAGAATATCTTAAATATTTCTCTAGCACACTTTTCTTTCCTTTGACCCCGGGTAAGCCTTCTCTACTTTTCTTTATTTTCTCTTCTATATTATCTATAGTGGAGTTAGAGATCTCAACGTCTACTTCTATGCTAAATTCAACAGCATCCTTGGTTAATACATTCTCTATACCATTTTTTTCATAACAGAATGCTTCCAGTGGAATACCTCTATGCTCGTCAAAAGCTTCTTTTAAAGTATTTTTTGTAACCATTCTACTTAAAAGAGCTAGAGCATCAAATAAATTGCTTTTACCAGTGGCATTAGGTCCAAAAATAACGGTGAGTGGTTCAAGATGTATTTCAATATTTTTTAATGACTTATAACCTTGAATTTTCACTCTTTTAATCACTTTCGCTCCTTATAAAACTAAATCATTTGTACTTATTGCTATATCTTTATATATTCTTTAACAGGGTAAGCGCTTCTGCTTTGATGGAATCTTTTTTCAGATTACCCCTGGCTGCGGAGGTAACCATAAAAGACCCCGGTTTTTTAATTCCTCGCATAGAGAAACAAAGATGCTCCGCCTCGGTTATCACCAGAACCCCTTTGGGCTTTAATCCTTTCATCAAACTGTCTGCAATCTCGCCGGTGAACCTTTCCTGCAATTGAGGCTTTGCTGCCAATATCTCTACCAGGTGGGACAATCTGGTAAAACCTGTGATCTTCCTGTCGGGAATATAGGCTATGTGAGCCAACCCGAAGAAGGGCAGCAGATGGTGTTCGCAGAAAGAGTAGAAGGGCACCTTTTTGGCGATGATCATCTCTCCGGAATCAGGGGCAGAACATAACTTCAGCCCGGCTGTGGGGTTAGCTAACCTCTTGGCGAAAATCTCCTCGTAAAAATCAGCTACCCTTCTGGGAGTCTCCTTCAACCCCTCTCTTCTGAGGTTTTCCCCTATCCCCTCCAGGATCATCCTCACCCCTTTTTCTATCTTCTTCTTATCTATCCGCTTCGTTTCTCTCATCCTGCTTCTCGGGCCCGAGTTTTTCACCCCTAAATAGTTTATCTATCTCCTCACCATCCAAGATCTCCTTTTCCAGAAGAGCCTTGGCTAAAAGATGTAATTTATCCAGATTCGCGCTTATGAGATGCAAAGCTTTGTCCTCAGCTTCTTCCACAATCCTCTTCACCTCCGCATCGATCTCCTGAGCAGTCATCTCGCTGTAATCCCGGTGCTGGGCTATCTCCCTGCCCAGGAAGATCGCCTCCTCCTTCTTTCCAAAAGTAAGAGGGCCTAACTTCTCGCTCATCCCCCATTCGCAGACCATCTTTCGGGCAAGCTCGGTCGCCCTCTCGATGTCGTTCCCCGCTCCGGTGGTCAGCTCATTGAAGATTAACTTCTCAGCCACCCTGCCACCCAGAAGATGAATCAGCTTTGTCTCGATATAACTTTTGGAATGCGTGTGCCTCTCGTCAATGGGAAGGTAATGGGTAACACCCAGAGACATCCCCCTGGGAATTATGGTCATCTTATGAACCGGGTCAGAGCCGGGGATAAGCTTTGCCACCAGCGCATGTCCGGACTCATGATAAGCTGTAAGCTTTTTCTCCTCCTCGCTTATAACCATGCTTCTCCTTTCTATCCCCATCATCACCCTGTCCTTTGCTTCCTCAAAATCCTGCATGGTCACGTTTTCCCGGTTTCTTCTGGCTGCCAAAAGAGCTGCCTCATTCACCAGGTTTGCCAGGTCAGCTCCGGAAAGCCCTGGAGTCCCCCGGGCTAAAATCGACAAATTCACATCCTGGCCCACTTTTATCTTTCGGATATGAACTTCTAAGATACCCTCTCTGCCCTTCACGTCCGGGATGTCCACCACTATCTGGCGATCGAATCTCCCCGGTCTTAAAAGGGCTGGATCCAGAACATCCGGGCGATTGGTAGCGGCCAAGAGGATCACTCCCTCGTTTGAATCAAAGCCGTCCATCTCCACCAGAAGCTGGTTTAAAGTTTGCTCCCTCTCATCGTGTCCTCCACCTAACCCCGCACCCCTGTGCCTGCCCACCGCATCTATCTCGTCGATGAAGATTATACAGGGTGCACTCCTTTTACCCTGATCGAAAAGGTCCCTTACCCTGGAGGCTCCTACCCCTACGAACATCTCCACGAAATCCGAACCGCTGATGCTGAAAAACGGGACCCCTGCTTCTCCTGCTACAGCTCGGGCTAAAAGGGTCTTGCCCGTGCCCGGCGCACCCAAAAGCAGTGCTCCCTTGGGTATCTTCCCTCCTAATTTCTGAAATTTGGAAGGAGCTTTCAGAAACTCTATTATCTCCTGCAGCTCCTGTTTGGCCTCATCTGCACCTGCCACGTCGCTGAAAGTTACCTTGGGGCGGTCTCCGGTCAAAAGCCTGGCTCTGCTTTTGCCAAAAGCGAAAAGCCCTCTGGTTCCTCCCTGCATCTGCCTCAGCAGCAGGAACCAGAGCAGTCCCAGAAGAAGGAGGTAAGGCAGAACGCCCAGGAGAAGACCTGACCAGTTGAAACTGGGAGGCTCTGCTTTTATCTCCACGTTTTTATCCTCAAGCTTCTGCAAAAGGGAGGGGTCCTCGAAGGGAAGGTGAAGTTTGAAATGCTTGTAGCTCCCGCTGACTTTTCCCTGGGTTTTCTTGATCTCCTTTACGAACTCCCCCTCCACATCTTTTTCCACCAGAAGAACCCCTTTGATATTCCCGGAGTCAAGCTGTTGCAAAAACTCGGTGTAGGTTATCTCCACCTCTTTTTTTGAACCGCGATTATAATACTGATAGAGGTAGATGGACAGGATGATCAGGATCGCCCAGATGAAGATAGTCCTTCCTGCTTTCTTCCAGAAAAGGTCACCACCTGTTTTTTTGCCACTTGAGTCCCCCTTGGGTCTGTCTTTTCTGCCAGGGTTAAACCTGGTACCTCGATTTAAATTGTCTTTCTTTTCTTCCATAAATCTCACCTTATTACATTTTACACAAAACTTTAAAGTTCGAACCATCGCTGAGCCAGTCTGGCTCCTTCAATTTTGGCTATATAGGGCAGATTTCGATACCTCTCTCCCAGATCCAATCCGTAGCCCACCACGAATTCGTTAGGGATGGTAAACCCAATATATTTCAGGGGTATCTCTACTTTTCTCCTTTCCTTTCTATCCAGGAGGGTAACGATCTCCAGGCTCCTGGGATTGCGCAGAAGCAGGCTTTTCCTTATGAAGTTCAGGGTCAAACCTGTATCCACGATATCCTCTATGATTATTACGTCTTTACCCTCGATATTGACACTTAAATCCTTAATTAATTTTACCACACCGCTTCCTTCGATCTCCTGACCGTAGCTGGCAACTGCCATGAAATCGACCTCATGAGGTATTTTAATCTGCCTGACCAGGTCTGCCAGGAAGATGAAACTTCCCTTGAGTATTCCAATTAATATCGGCTCATTTCCCGCATAATCCCTGGAAATTCTATTCCCTAACTCCTTGATTTTCTTCTCCAGTTCCCCTTTGGGGATAATTATCCTAACACCTTTCCCCTTCATACCTGATAGATTTTTTCTCCAGATTGATTTTGTAGGCTCTTAGCTTTAGCACCTTTTTTGTAGCAGCTATCACTTTAAACTTATCCCCGATTCTGTAACCTATGACCCAGAGAATCTCATCCCTGGAGGTCAGGACCATAACCTTGTCTTTTTCGTATCTTGGAACCTTAAGGTCAGTCAGAAAACTTTTCAGGGTTTTTGTCCCTTTCATCCCTAAGGGCCTGAACTTGTCGCCAGCCTCTGGATTTCTCAAGATAAAGGGTGGCTTTAACTTATCCCAGTCAAGGTAAGCTGTCATCTGGTCGTCCGAACGGAGTTTTTCCCGGAGATTTCCTCTGGGAATCACCTGGGAGTCCAGACTTATGCCGAAACCATCGCTTTTGACAGAACCAGGAAGTATGACGGACAGGGCTTTTTCCCTCTTTTCCATCCGGTAAAAGTTAAGAAAATCCGAGGAAACCTCTGCCAGCATACTCCTGTCCAAAAAGACTCTTTTCCCGCTTTTTCTCTGCCGGGCTAAACTCAGTATCTTCTCAATCTCCTCAAAGCCTGCCCTGAAGGAAACACCTCCTATTTTTTCGATTGCCAGTCTTATCATTCCTCTTCTTAAGCTTAAATCATAATTAAATAACTCATTTAAATCAAGCGAAATCTTGCCTTTCCCTTTTATGGAGAACTTATGGAAAATTTTGGAAATCACCTTCCTGAGATAATTTTCCTGGGCAGATAAAATTAAGGCAGTCCGGTTCAGGACCTCAACTATATTGGGGTTGTATTTTTTTCTGAGATGAGGAAGGAGCTCCAGCCTGACCCTGTTTCTTAAATAATCTTTTCTTAAGTTAGAGGAATCTATCCGGAATAGTAGCTTATTTTTTTTCAAGAATTTCTCGATGTCCTTTCTTTTGATATCCAAAAGCGGCCTGATTATCTTTCCCGATACAGGAGGAATCCCTGATAAGCCCAGGCTGCCTGCCCCCCGGATGAGCCGCATCAGAACCGTTTCTGCCTGGTCGTCCGCATTATGCCCCAGGGCGATTTTGGTTGCTTTTATCCGGCTAGCCAATTTATCCAGATAATCATACCTTACTTTCCTGGCACACTCCTCAATCGACAATTTCTCTTTTTTTGCTATCTTTTTGATATCGAAGGACTTAACGTAAAAGCTCAACACTAGTTCCCCGGCTAATCTCCTGACAAATTTTTCATCTTCAGCTGATTCCCTGCCTCGGAGCTTATGGTTTATATGGGCAATGAATATTTTCAAATCATACTTTTCCTTTATCTGATTTAAGAGGTAAAGCAGCGTCACGGAATCCGGGCCTCCGGAACAGGCTACAATTACCCTGTCCCCCTTTTTTAGCATATTCCAGCGATTGATCGTCTCTTTAAATCTATCCAATATTTTCATAGGTTTCTAAGTTGCTCTCCCATCGGAAGATAAGGATTTTTGAGAGATTGTCAAACTAAAAAGGTAGGATTGACAACCCTGAAAGTCTGGAGTATAAAGCTTCAGCTTTATATCAGTAAACTTCTCCGAAAAAGCGAATCCGTGGGAGGGGTTTGCGCCCCTTCTCAAAAAATTTCGATAAATTTTTTGCTCTGTCAGGCCCAGGACCTGACAGAAAATCCACTTGTCTATAGTAATCTTTTCTTCTGCAAGATGTCTACTGTATACTGTCTCCCTGGTAAACCTGAAGGTTTACACTCCAATCTTGAAGAAAATCCTTGACAATTTTTTCAAACTTCTTTATCTTGTAAACGTATAGATGAATGTCTATATATCAGGTGAGGTTATGAAGGATAAATGCCAGATAATATTCCAGGCCCTTTCAGACAGGACCCGGCAGAGGATTCTGGAGATGCTCAAGGACGAGGAGCTCTGCGTTATGGCCATCTGCAAGCCTTTCAACATGCGCCAGCCCTCCATCTCCCATCATCTTAACATCCTCAAGAGGGCCGGACTGGTTGACTGCTGCAAAAAGGGAAAAGAAGTTCACTATAAGCTTAACCGCCATTGTCTGGAGAACTGCTGCTGCACCATCCAGACCAAATTCGACCTTAAACCCGGGAAGAAACGCAAATAATTTTTTGTATAATATATAGATGAATATAAATTTATCTATACAAGAAAGGAGGTGAAAAAAGATGTTCTATGCCTGTTGCTGCGATCCCAGGAAGCTCTCCCAGTTCTTCGAGAAGGAGATCGAGGAAACCAAGGACGGGATCATCATCAAATTAAAAGCCAAGGATAAGGAGAAAGCGGAAGCGTTGAAGAATCTCATCTCCGCCTCCAAGACCCTCTTCGGAGAAGAGTGCTGTTCCTGAAGAGCGGTCTTTAATCCTTAATCCTCGGCAACCTCAGGGCTGGGAATTTCCCCCAGCCCTGTATTTTTTACGAAACGATTTATCGAATTATAAGCCCGTGCAGAAGCGGAGTTCGACTCTGCCCTATTTAGCTCGGTTTAATTATGAGTCATCCATAGTTCTCATCTTTTGCCACATCTCTTGAGTTATCCTCATCTCCTCAAACTGAACCAGGATTTCATCATCTTCTTTTTTGAAATATTTCCTAATATCTTTATATCTCTCATCCCCGAAGATATCTGCTTTACTTCTGGGGTCGTGTTTGTTGAACTTGGTTCCGGCAAATTCAAATCCGCATTTTTGATAACATCTGATAGCTCTATTATTCAAAGAAGCGACATCCAACCACAGCTCCTCGAATTTCATCCTCTCGAAATAATAAGGCAGAAGGGTTTTAATAGCCTCGGTTCCATAGCCTTTATCCGTATGTTCATATCCAAAATAAATGCCCAATTTCGCCTTTTTATTTTCCCAATCGATTTCAAAAATACTAAGGAATCCCAGGAGTTCACCCTTGAGATCATTTATTGATAAAAAAAGCATTGCAGGATTTTTCTTTTTCTTATTGTACCATTCTCTTTTTTGAGCTTCGGTCATCTCCTTTAAATTGTAATGCGCATACAAAGGGTCGGGATATTCCTGCCACTTTAGCCTTTTATCGATATCGTCCCTTCTGAGAGGGCGAATGACTATTCTTTCCCCTTTGAGCTTAAACCTTGCTATCTTGAGAATCAAATTTGAGTTCATTTGAATTGGGGTAGAGATGTTTGTCAAGCAGTCCAATTGGACATGCTTGACCTACGAATCTCTTTATTCAAAATTCATCTTCTCCAAATCTTTTTTAAAAGTATGCCCCCAACCAATCTGATAAATCCCTTTTTTTAGCCAAAAATTGAAGCTTGATTGGGTAAAATCCTCAGGCTTGGAAACGATTCGATGTTTAACTGGATTGTAATGAATATAATCGAAATGTTTTTTAAAGTCTTCCTCATCTCTGATTATATGGTCCCAGAATCTGTATTGCCAGACTCGAACATTATTTTTAATACCTCGTATCTTCTTAAATTGACGAGAAAAATTATCTTTCAGTGATTGCATAAGGTTTGATATATTTCCTTTCTGAGGAATTATTAGAAGATGAAAGTAATCATAGATAAGAACATGAGCATAAAGTTTATAGGGATGGATTCTCCTGAGATTTTTAGCTATCTTCCAAAATAGTGAAATGTTCTCAGGGGCGGAAAATAAACTTTCTCTTTGATAGGTTACACAGGTAATAAAATAAATGGCATTGGGTATGTAATATCTCCGAATATTCGTCATATCTTTGTAGGTCAACCATATCCGAAGGATTGGTTGACATCTTGAATTTTGTCAAGCAGCCCTACGGGCATGCTTGACCTACACATCTTTTTTCTTTCCCTGCTCCCTATTCTCTATTTATTTCAGCCATTTAGATATAACCAGAAAATCCAGTTTATGCCAGTGTTTTCGCAGGTAGGCTTCGGGCACAAAACCTGAGGACAAATAGAAGCTAACTGTCGAGAAAAGATGTGGGGTGGTATAGGCGAAAAGCTTATGACACCCTTTTTCTCTGGAGTATTCCGCAACTTTATCGATCAGCTTTTTACCGATCCCTTTACCCTGTTCCTCTGAGCTTGTGCAAATCCAGGAAAGATCGGAAAGCCCGCCCTGGTCCAGCCTTCCGATGGCTAGACCAACTATCTTTCCGTTTTCCTCAGTCACAAAGCCATATCTATTCTCGTCTCCTATAAATTTTAAAAAAGTGTCATAAGAATAAAGCCTAAGCTCTTCTTCCAAAAGCTCTCTGGAATAGACTTCCTTCTCGTATTTCTCCCAGGTTTTTTCTCTGACTTCTCTGGAAAGTTTAATCGAGGCCTCGATGTCTTCTTTTTTCATTTCCCGGATTATCATTGTACCTCTTGTAGGGCGACCACGAGGGTCGCCCCTACATAACTAATTTCGGGTGGAGACAAGGCTCCACCCCTACGCGATTTTTCCCTGTCTACTGTATGCCGACTACTGTCTACTTAATTCCCCCGGATTTTTTTACTCAAAACCCCGACCAGTTCATCAATCTTCACCCTGGTCTGCTCCATCGAGTCCCTTTCACGCAAGGTCACGGTCTCATCCTGCAGGGTTTGGGAGTCAACGGTTATGCCGAAAGGTGTGCCTGCCTCATCCATCCTCCTGTATCTCCTGCCTATGGCACCTCCCTCATCATAGAAAACCTTGAAATGGGGCATCAGCATCTTCTCAATCTTCTTGGCTATCTCCGGCATATTCTCTCTTTTGACCAGCGGATAAACCCCGGCTTTTATGGGGGCAATCTTGGGGTCCAGTCTTAAAACCGTTCTTTCCTCGTCTTTGACCACCTCTTCAAAGTAGCTATCGACCAGGCAGACCAGCATGGTGCGGTCAACTCCGGCTGAGGTCTCTATGATATAGGGGATGAACCTCTCCTTGGTCTGGTCATCAAAATATGAAAGGTCTTTTCCGGAGACCTGAGTGTGACGGGATAAATCGTAATCTGTGCGGTTATGGATCCCTTCGATCTCCTTCCAGCCAAAGGGGAAATTATATTCTATGTCAAAAGCCATCTTGGCATAAAAGGCTAATTCCTTTTTATCGTGCTGATGAAACCTCAGGTTTTCTTTTTTAATTCCCAGAGCATGATACCACTTCATCCTCTCCTCTTTCCAGTATTCGATCCATCTGTCATCTTCTTTGGGATTTATGAAAAACTGCATCTCCATCTGCTCAAACTCCCGCGAGCGGAAGATGAAATTCCCCGGTGAGATCTCGTTTCTGAAAGCCTTGCCGATCTGGGCTATCCCGAAGGGGAGCTTCTGCCTTGAAGGGGCTAAGACGTTTAAGAAATTGACATATATGCCCTGGGCGGTCTCCGGGCGCAGATAGACCACCGATGCCTCATCCTCCAGCGGACCCATATGGGTTTTGAACATCAGGTTGAACTGCCGGGCTTCGGTCAGCTCTCCTCCGCAGTTGGGGCATCTGGTTCCCTGAACCTCCTCTGCCCTGAACCTCATCTTGCAGTTTTTGCAGTCGACCATGGGGTCGGCAAAGGATGCTACGTGACCTGAGGTCACCCATACCTGGGGATGCATAAGAATCGAGGCATCCAGCCCCTCGATATCCTCCCGAAACTGGGTCATGCTTCTCCACCAGTAGGATTTAATATTGTTTTTCAGCTCCACCCCCAGAGGTCCGTAATCCCAGCAGCTGTTTATCCCTCCATAGATTTCGCTGGATTGAAAGATGAAACCCCTCCTCTTGCACAGAGAGGTTAATTTGTCCATCAGGTCCTGGGTTTTCTTTTTTGTCACCTTGCCTCCTGTTTTCGCTGGGAAATTTCAGGTTTCTTGGACTGATACCTTTCTTAAAAATTCCAAAGATTTCAAATCCTTAGCCCCGATATGATAATGAATAAAGCTTTTTACGGTTTCCTCGATCTCCTGCAGGTTCTCTTTATTCACCGGATATCTTTCGACTTTGCTTATATCCAGGGAGAGAAGTCTTCTGACCAATAGATAGCTTTTGCGACTTAGCTTAAGATAATATTCATCTTCCTTCACACAGTTCTGGCAAATCACTCCTCCCCTTTCCGGGCTGGCGTAAATCTGCTCCTCTCTTATCTCCTTTCCGCAGTTGACGCAACCATCCAGTTTCGGTTTGTATCCCAGATGTGAGAGGAGCTTAAGCGCGAAGCTCCAAAAAAGTGGCTCTAAATTGGATTCCTCTGTCTTCTCCATACGGGATAAGGTCTTCAGGCTTAAGTTGAAAATCCGCTGGTTGGGCTCCTCGCCTTTAACCAGCTGGTCCAGAAGCTCGGCGGCGGCTGCTGCCCAGGAGAAACGATTGATGCTTCTGCTCAAGCCTGAAAAACTCTTCAAGCACTCAGCAGAGGACAGTAGATGAAGCTCGCTTTTCTCTTTATTGTAGAAAACCACCTCGGCTAACGAGAAAATCCCCAGGGGAGCTATCCTGCTTTTTGTCCTTTTAATCCCCTTGGCTAAAACCTTTATTTTCCCGAAATCCTTGGTGTAAAGCCAAAAGATCACCGAGGACTCACCATACTTCAAGCTTTTCAGGATTATCCCTGCAGTTTTGGCCAGGCTCATTTATTCTCGGGGGGAAGAGAGGTGGAGGGGTTATTCTCAGGCTGAACGAATTTATAGATGACCTCGTCTTTTTTTGCCATCCCGTATCTCTCGCGGGCAACCTTCTCTATGTAGAACATATCATCCTTTAGCTTTGCCTTCTCCAGCTCCAGCTCCACATTCTTTGCCTGGAGTTTCTTGGTCTCCAATATCAGGCTGTCTTTTTCCCTTTTGAGCGAAAGTAGCCTGAAGAACCCGTAATCCCCTACGAAGTAGAGATAGAAGACGAAAAATAAAACCAGGAGAAGCATTACCCTTCTTATCACTTTTTTGCGAAGGATCTCATTTTTCTTGATCCGGCTGAAGAAGTCGGTGTGCCTGGAAGTTTTCTTTCTTTTTCCCCTCAGCATACTAATTTTCCTCTGCCTAAGCCGTAGAAGACCTTTTTCCCGGCATAGGCTGCTCTTTTGCCTAATCTCTCCTCAATCCTTAGAAGCTGGTTGTACTTGGCAACCCGGTCAGTTCTCGAAGCCGAGCCTGTCTTTATCTGGCCTGAAGAGACTGCCACTGCCACATCCGCTATGGTGGTATCCTCGGTCTCGCCCGAACGGTGAGAGATGACGGTGTTGAAACCGGCTTTCTTAGCCATACCCACGGTATCCAGAGTCTCGGTCAAGGTGCCTATCTGGTTCAGCTTGATCAGTATGGCATTGGCTGCTTTTTTCTCGATTCCCAGCCTTAGCCTTTTGGGATTGGTAACGAAAATATCATCCCCTACAATCTGTATCCTGCTCCCTAACCTTCCGGTTAGTTTGACCCAGCCATCCCAGTCATCCTCAGCTAAGCCGTCTTCTATGGAAATAATGGGATATTTATTCAAAAGATCCTCGTAATAGTGAACCAGCTGTGAGCTGGAAAATTTTCTTCCCTCTGCCTTAAAGACATATAGTTTTTCGTCGTGATTATAGAACTCCGATGCCGCAGCATCTATCCCCAGGAATATATCCTCACCTGCTCTATACCCGGCCCTGTCTATGGCATCCAGTATTACCTGAAAGCCTTCCTCATTCGAGTCCAGGCTCGGAGCGAAGCCCCCTTCATCCCCCACCCCGGTATTGAAGTTCTTCTCTTTTAAGACTTTCTTCAGATTATGGAATACCTCTACCCCCATCCTCAGGGACTCTCTAAAAGAACTGCCTCCTGCAGGCAGAATCATAAACTCCTGTATGTCCAGATTATTGTCTGCATGTGAGCCGCCATTCAGGATGTTCATCTGAGGGACCGGAAGCAGTTTCGCCTTTTTACCTCCTATATATTCATACAGGGGAATTTTTTTGGAGACGGCACAGGCTTTGGCTACTGCCAGGGAAACTCCCAGGATGGCATTGGCACCCAGATTCCTTTTATTCTCGGTCCCGTCCAACTCTATAAGGAAAGTATCCAGCTTCCTTTGATCGTAGGGGCTGAATTTAGCTCGCAGGAGTTTTGGTTTTATCTTCTTGTTCACATTCTCCACTGCCTTCAGCACACCTTTGCCTGAGTATCTTCTCATATCCCCATCCCTCAGCTCCAGAGCCTCGTGCGCACCGGTAGAGGCACCAGAGGGGACAATAGCTCTGCCCAAAGCTCCATTCTTTAGCTCTACTTCCACCTCAACCGTAGGGTTCCCCCTGGAATCCAAAACCTCCCTGGCAAAACATCTTTTTATCCCTGCCATATTTCGCTCCTTCTTTTTGAAACTCTAACTTTCCACTAAATCTAAAGATTAAAAAAACTTTTTCAAGAGAAAAAATAGGGGGGCGTGGGAATTTTATATTTTTCAGCCTACTCAGAAACATGCAACTAGTTAGTTGGAATCTTCAAAAACCCATAATAGCACAAAGAAACCCATAAAAACCCAACCCCAAATTGAAACAAAATTGAAACAGGTTGATGAGAAACCTTGCTTACCCCCGGAGTCAGTTATGAGTCTCAAAAAGGAACTATTAGGGCGTATAATGTCTGAATATCAAAAAGCCAAAGGAACAGATTACACAATGGTGTTAGGTCCTGACTTATGGATTAATTAGTTTTATATGAACCCCACTCTATGCTGTATTATTTATTTTTACCTTAGATAACCAATCTGGAGTTGAAAAAATTATGAGATGTCCCGTCTAAGTGGTTGAAACTAGGGGAACTTATGGTTTTCGGTATTGTTTTTTCTTTGCTTTTGTTATACTTTTTTGCTTTTTAACAAATTCTCTTAAAAAACTAAGATCAACATCATTATAAAAATATACTGCAGAGTTTCTCTCCTCCCATTTTAACTCAGTTGAGTTTCCTCTTCTCGTTACTTGTTTTGACATTTCTTAACCACCTCACTCACATATAATATAATAACTCTTACTTATTAGTCAAGTAAAAGTTCCAAAAAGAGTTTGTTAATTTTTCGTCGTTAGTAACAACTCTAAAAGGACATCCAGAGATGTTTTCTTCCAATACAGTTACATCAAATTCCATATTCGCATTTTGTACTTCAATGAACTTACCTAATTTATCATTAATCTTCTTTCTTTTTATTGTAAAGTCCAATGAATTAACTAGAATTCTATATAGTAATTCAACACATTCTGCAGCACTTCTTACCACTAAAACTCCATTTGCTACACCTGTTTTTAAATCAACTTGAATAGCTAATGGATGCATTTCTTTTAAAGTACGAGCCCTCTTTTCATAATTTTGTTGTTCAGCAATTGCGAGAATTCTACATATTATAGAAAACTGCTTTAGATTTTGTTTAAACTTGTTTTCTTTCTTATCCCATAAAGAATAGCTTTGTGAAGCACGGTGTCTAGACAATTCATCCCTAAAAGTATTTATCTCCTTTTGAAAATCTGAAACCTCTTTTTCAATTGCAGAGATGAACTCATCATTGGAGAACATTCCATCAGCTTCCAAGATGAGAAACCTTTTTTCAAAAAAATCCAATGGATAAGAACTGATCTTGTTGCAGTATTCTTCCATTTCTATTCTCGGTACGAAAGCAATAACAGGCTTTCCCTGAGCTAATGTTGCCGCTAATTCAGCATCTTTTCCCATAGTATCGCTTTCTTGGCTCATATAAATTGAACAGAAGACTCGTTTAAGCATTAGACCTTCTATCAATCCTTTATCAATACGCCCCCTACATATAGACTGAGTTGGATCAAAGTATCTTAAGTTTAGTTTTTTTAAACGAGAGTCATTGAAAACTTCTTGTATGAAATCAAATGCCTCACTAAACTCCCATTCATATCTCATTGAAGTTGCTATATATACATCCAAATAATCCCAAGTGAGATAAATTCTTGTGTTTTTCAAAGCTTTTTGCTTTGCATTTTTGATTCTCTCGCCGATCTTTATATATACTTTAGCAACCTCAGAAAACTCTTTTCCTACCTTGGATTTT
This sequence comes from uncultured Ignavibacteria bacterium, assembly GCA_964511075.1. Classification (GTDB taxonomy): domain Bacteria; phylum Zixibacteria; class MSB-5A5; order MSB-5A5; family RBG-16-43-9; genus CAZEDM01. Next base: position 69,967 of record CAZEDM010000009.1, on the reverse strand, counting down.
CTCCGTTTTATTTCAGTTTCTAAGTGCTTCTCTTCTATCTCATATTTTTTTTGTGAAATGAATCCAAGGTACCAAGTCTCATCTCGTGGAATTCTTTCAATTTCTAGAATTTTGGATGGCCGACTCTCAAATTCCTTAATAATTGTAGACGATTCGATATGGTATGGATCAAGTTTTTCTTCAATTTCTTCTTTCTTTTTTGTAATGAGATACTTATAAGCAAATCTAAAATTACCAAAACAGAGCATCGCAAATCCCTTGAAATTCGTGATTCCTTTTTTTAGATCATCAAACGTAACTCTATTTCTTTTAAAGAAAAACTCGAAAAAATCACGCGTTACTCTATCTTGATTAAGTAAAAGTAGCAATTCGTTGAATTGTTCATAGTTCAAACCGTTCTCTTTAGCTTGTTTCGCTGAGCGCTTTAGATGCTCACTAGTTATTGAATCCTTTATAATATCTTTGATGACTTTCTGAACTTCCTGCTCTCCGCAAAGGTGTTCTATAATTAGCTTAGCTAGATGTTCAATATTTATCAAATTAAGCGCATCAATGATTTGATCTCGAAACGTGATTTTGACAGGGGAGTGCTTGATTTTATTCACGATAGAACTCTTAAGATTATGATATTTTTTACCTGATGCTAAGTCATGAATGATATCGTGATTACTTTCAAATTCGTTCTGCCTTCTTACATTAGTAGCATTAACATCTTGAGTTAAGACAGGAATCTACCAATGAAACAAAGCTAATATGAGTATCAGTTTCTTGCTCATCTTTCCCTTATGGAAGCTCACTTATTTTTTAAGCAAAATTTTACAACAATATTATAAATCAAGAAGTTTGAAAGTCAAGGGGAAACAGTCCACTTTCTGTGGATTTTTGCTTACCTCCGGAGTCAGTTATGAGTCTTAAAAGGAACTATTATGGCGTATGTGATGCTAGAGTAAAAATATGTTTTGTGTCCTGTTCCGAGACATAAAAAGCCTTTGAACCTTTTTATGCCTGAGGTGTATTAACGGGAGACAGGAGAAACTAAAAAAGATAAACCGTTAGAAAGGAGGAACAGAGTTATGAACAGAGTTTACTATCCAGTATTAGCCTTTATCTTTTTTCTGCTGGTTCTTACCAGCAGCCCCCTGAGCCAGCTCAATGCAGCCAAACCGGAAAAGGTATACCGCATCGTATATGTACAGAAGCCAAACGAGTGGTATATCCAGCAGGCTGAGCTCTGGAAAAAAGAAATCCAGAAAAATCCGAAAAACGCGGAAGCCTGGCATAACTATTACAATGCTGTCCGGTACGCCAGCTACGAGGAGACCATAAAGACAAAAGATAAACAAACCAGGCTGAAGCAGATCATTGAGGATATGGGTAAAGCCATACCCGGGACCTACGAGTACTACCATCTGAACTACTGGAATACCTGTAATCTCAACGATATCTCCTCGGAGGAGAAAGCTCACCAGCTTCAGCCGGAAAGAGTTGAACCCTATTATTCTTTCATCACCCATTACGAGTTCACAGGCAATGAGCAGAAGATGAAAGAATTCTGCAGGAAGCTGTACGAAAGCAGGGACATCGCCCCCGGCTTGATTAATTATAACTATAACGTCATTATGTCCACGGAAAAAGACGCTATTCTTTTCACCAATGGCGATAATGACACCTATCCACTCTGGGTGCTGCAGAAAGCCCTGGGCATACGAGAGGACGTGACGGTTTTGAACATACCGGTCTCCAGGGCAGACAAAACCTACCTGGAGAGGAAATTGAAGAAGAAGGGAATAGTCATCGATTTTAATCAATTGCCCGGGCTGAGGGATGAAAGATTCATACCTGAACTGTGCCGGATATTGCAGATAAAATATCCGGATATTCCAATTTATTTCGCCTTAACGGTGAGCGCCTCTTACACCAAGTCTTTGACCGACGATCTGTATATCGTGGGTTTGGCTTATCAATACAGTAGCAAGCGGGTCGATAATCTGGCATTGCTGAAGAAAAACCTGGAGAGGAATCTGAGGCTGGATTACCTGAATCATGATTGGTATGCTGAGGACTATCTGGCTAACGGCATAGTCAAGCAGCTAAACACAAATTATATTGCACCCGCGATTATGTTAGCCCAGCATTACAAGGCGAGCGGTGAGGAGGAAAAAGCACGAGAATGGAAGGACTGGGCACTGGCCGTGGCAGAGAAATGCGGGAAAAAGGAGATGATGGAAGAGATTAAAAAGAAAGGCATCTAAGATCGTATAATTGTTGAATTGCTTTAAGGCACTTGATATTGAAGTTTGACCTGCTGTCCGGTGTTAACAGAATATCCTGATGGCCATTTTTCGGAATAAATATAAAAAACTCAGCGATGAGAGGCTGATGGAATGCATACAGCGGCAGGATACCTCTGCCTTTGAGGAGCTTTATGAGCGCTACAGTAAACGCCTGCTATCCTATTTTTTCCGAGAGCTGGGAGGGGACGAGGAAAAAGCCCAGGATTTCCTGCAGGAGGTATTCCTGAAGATCGTTGAAAAGCCTGAACTGTTTAGCACGGAGAAAAGCTTTTCTGCCTGGATATTCGTGGTGGCTTATAATATGTGTAAAAATGAATACCGGCGCCTGGGTGTCAGGAAAATAGTCGACAGCAATCCTGATATGGAAAAGTTGCCTCAGGCTTCTGAAAACGACTATCAGCAGGTGGAACGAAGCTTAGATCAAAAAAAATTCTATGATGCCTTGATTGAGGAGCTGGAGAAACTGGAGGAGGAGCAGCGAAGCACTTTTTTATTAAGATACCAGCAGGACCTCTCCATCAAGGAGATCGGCGAGATCCTGGGCTGTTCTGAAGGAACGATCAAATCTCGGCTTTACTATACCACAAAAAAACTGGCTGCGAGATTGAAAGCTTTTAACCTTTATAAAGATGAGGTGTCCAGAGATGAAGGAATCAAATGAAACACCTTTTTTGAATTGCGACGATATCGAGGAGTTGCTGATCAAAAGAAAAATCGATGGATTATCGGGAGAAGAGAGCCAGATGCTCCGGGAGCATCTGAGTTCCTGTGACCGCTGCCGGGGCTTCGAGAATACTTTACTGAACCTGCAGGACTCGATGCAATTCGGCACGAGAGAAGAGCTGGTACCTGATCCTGCGATCCGTGAAAATGTGATTCAGCGGATGAGAGTTTTAAAGCCTAAAGAAACTGGTATCCTTGGCAAGATTTATCAAGCTGTCAAGAGTTTATTGCAATACCGAATTCCAGTATATCAGGCTTTACCTGTGGTAATTCTGATATTACTGCTATCTCTGGCGGTTAAACAATTCCCCTCCGGCACCAGGCATGAGCCTGCAGGACTTAGAAGCGTTGCCAAAACGGAATCTGTGGTACCTGCTCAGTTAAGGGTGATAGACGACCTCGGTATCATAGATCAGCAGAAAATCGGGCAGAGTTTAGAAGAGGATACAACGCTGGCTCAATTTATCGTGGGAACGATATAATGCCTCTTACAGGCTTAAAAATTCAAAGGTGGATAGCAGCACTGTATTCTCACCTGCTTGAAGGAACAGATGGCTTGAAGTCATCCCCCCGTTTTTTTTAACTGTTTTTTCACATCCTTTCAGCTCAGGAAAATCCAGTTCAAATTGAAACAGGGTGGCAATCAGGCATGAAGCTCGATCACCACCCTTTTGGCCGTTTATGCTTCCCAAAGCTTATAGGTACATAGACCATCTTTTAAGGATAGCTGAGAAGCGGATAAGATCTAATTACCTAAATGTTTTTCCAGGAATTTCTCCATCGCCTCGTAAAAATCGAATTTATTCTCCTCGTTGGAAAATCCGTGCCCTTCGTTGTCCTTGACTATATACTGAACATCGATGCCCCTCTTTTTGAGAGCCTCTACTATCTGATTAGATTCGTTTATATTAACCCGAGGGTCTTTTGCGCCCTGAGCAACCAGAAGAGGTACCCTGATCCTGTCCACATGATAGACGGGTGAAACGGATGCGAATAGCAGGCTGTCCTTGGAGGGATCGCCGACCATCTCATGGAACATATCAAGATAAGGCTTCCAGTAAGGAGGTATCGATTTCATAAAGGTGAACATATTGGAGACGCCGACATAATCCACACCGCAGGCATACAGATCCGGCGTGAAGGCAAGCCCCGCCAGAGTAGCATACCCGCCGTAGCTGCCTCCGTAAATGGCTATGCGTTTCGGATCTGCGATGCCTTGGTCAATCAGCCACTCGACACCGTCAGTAATGTCATCCTGCATCTTTTTTCCCCATTGCTTGAATGAAGCCTCCCAGAATTTTTTCCCGTATCCGGTGGAACCCCTGAAGTTCATCTGCAGAACAGCATATCCACGATTAGCCAGAAATTGGACCTCGGGATTGAAACCCCACACGTCTCTTGCCCAGGGACCTCCGTGGGGATTAACCACCACCGGGAGGTCCTTGGGCTCTTTATCTTTGGGAAGAGTCAGGTATCCGTGTATGGTTAAACCATCCCTGGATTTATAGGTTATGGGCTTCATCTCAGCCAGGTCATTTTCGTTCAGCCAGGGATTACGGTCAGCCAGCTTGGTCAGCTTGTTACTGCCTTTTTCATAAAGATAATATGAGCCTAAAGTGCGGTCGCTTATAGTACGGACTATAAAGAAGTCCTCGTTCTTGTCGTTGAAGGTAACGTAAACCTCATAATCGGGCAGCAATTTCTCCAATCTCCTGTAAAGCTCCTCTGTTTCCGCGTCGAGGAATTTCCTCTCCTGCTTCCAGGTGGTGTAATATATCTCGGTCAGCACTTTTCGCTTTCGCGAATAATTCATGCCGTCTACGTCCACCTCCGGATTCTCGTACAGGACCTCCAGCTCCTTAGCATTCTTAATATCAAATTTCACAATGGCGATTTTATCCCTTCCCAGGTTTGAGGCGACATACAGGTTCTTGTTATCGAAGGTGAAAAACAGCGGAGAGAAGTTTTCCTTGAAGTTTGTGGTGAGCACCACTCGAAAGGTGTCTTCTTCGCTTGGCCGGTAAAGAATACTGGTGTTGACTCCGTCGGTGGTCTCGGCAACTCTGATCCTGCCCTCATGATCCGTTACCCAGCCCGTGATGTTTCCCGGGTTCTCCGCAATCATTTTCAGCTCTCCTGTCACCGTGTTAAGCCGGTAGGCATCGAAGATCTCCTTGTTGCGTCTATTCATTCCCAGGATGACGTCAGTCGGGTGATCTCTCAGATCGTCTATGATGTATGCGCGAGTGCTGTCAAAGGGAGTCAGATCGACCTCCTTGTTTCCCCCTATGTCTGCTGCGAAAAGATGGAAATTCTCATCGCCTCCGAAGTCTTTAAGATAGAGAATTATCCGGTTACCTTTCCAGAAATACTCCCAGATGTCCCGATCGGTGACAGAGGTTACTCTGCTCGCCTGGTCTGACCCCCTGGGCATAACGAAGACATTCATGCGGGTCTCATAGGGTTGGGTAAAAGAGATATACTGGCCGTCCGGAGAGATCTGGAAATAAGCTTTCTCGGGATTCTTGAAAAAATCCCTCATGGGTATCTGCCTCACTGCCTGTGCCGAGCAGACTGAAAAGATAAAGCAGATCAAACCCACTGCCCCGAAAACAAAAATGCGCTTTTTTGAAACCATACTTATCTCCTTTTACCAGTGAACTGGTACGTGAAAGCTGTGATTCATTGAAAACCGTTCCTGAGTGAGAAATTGTGGTGGTGATTGATTCGTTCATCCTCGAAGTGGATACGAGTGCACCTCCAATTTTATCCTACCTCTAACACCTGTTTGGACGACATCCTCCACCCAGTTTTTTTCAGATCTACCACCTCCTCTTACATAATATTCGAGAAGTTTTCAGCCAATTGGTTTGATTTTATATTAATCTTTTTTAGGCGGTTTTTCCCACATGACTTCATCATATCTTTCATTACGATTTTCTTCCAGGAAAAGTTACGTTATTTGCTGACCATTATCAGAAGCACCGGCAAAGCTAAGGCTAAATTAAAAGTCTAGAATTCATAAAAGCTGGAATCTCTTTCTGAAGAACCACTCCAACGATAAAAAAAGAATAAAGAACAATAGAAGCAGGGGCTGGTTCCAGACAGGTATCTCCCTGGTCTCGATTTTCAATTTTCTCTTCAGGTCCAGGCTTTTTGAAAGGGAGGGGAAATCCCCTGGCTCAAAATATTCACCGCCTGTGAGATGAGCTATCTCCCGCAGGAGCTCTTTATCCGGCTTCAAATCCTCATCCTCCAGACTTGTCTTTTCGACTTTGAACCCTCCGCGGGAAATCCCCAGCAGAATATTCTCCTTTTTTGCCTCTGCTTTGAAAAGATACTCCTCCGGAGGTAGAAAAGAAAGAGTATAGGAGTAGCCTTCACCTCCTGGAGAAAGGTAAAAAAGGAGTGAGTCTTTCTCTTTCCCTTTGGGGTATAATTCAAGCCTGATATCTGCTCCTCTGATTTTCTGATAACTCTCATCCAGAAGCCTGGAGCTGAAATTTATCTCCTCCCCTCTCTTATAGAAGGTCTTATCCGTGAATATTTTGAACCTGTCCAGATCCTCTCTGGATAGAAGCCATCTGAAGGAATTCTCCCAGAATCTCCTGTAAGCTGAATTGTCCCTGCCTATGCCCCAGAGCAGAAAATCCCATTTCCACAAAGGGGAAAAGCTCAAAACCTCTATTTTCCCTTTTTCTAATTCCCTTACGATTATTCCGGGCAAGCTCTCCTGTCCCATCTTGGAAAATGCCAGCACCCTGGACTCATCTCTTACCTTAAGGGGTACAAGACTCTCAAGAGGGGGCAGACCTGCCCATAAAGAAAGGTTCTGCTGGGGATCCTCTGAGAGACGAGTTACCGGATGAAGCTTACCTTCCCAGCTAAGCTCCGGGTTGAAATTACCTCTCAGGGGTTTTAGTTTTCTTTCTATCCCGAAAGGAAGAAAATTCAGAATACCCGAAAGGTCACCCCTTTTATAAAACTCCTCACCCACAAGGAGCAGAAATGATACCCCTTTCGTCTGCAGAAGCTCCCTGATCTCTTTTTGATTCGCTATCAAAAATTCAGGAGAATCCACAAGAACCAGGAGGTCACATTCTTTGAGCTTTTCACTCGATCCAGACCTGTCTGAAATTATTCTACCCGAGTTTGAGAATACCAGGCTTTCAAAGGTTATATCTTCATCCTTAGTCAGAAATCTTTTAAGGAAGGTATATTCCCAGTTCAGGCTCTGGCTTACCAGTAGAAGTTTGAATTTTTTCTTGAGCACTTTCTGGGTAAAACTTTTCTTATTATTCTGCCCAAAGCTCTCCCCTTCTGCTCTGGGAATTACCACCTGATAATTATGTAACCCCTCAACCCCTGGCTCGAATTCCAGCCTCACATCCTGAACTTCTCCTGAGATGCCAAATTGCAGTTCTTTCTGAGCCAAGGTTTTCCCTCCCTCTTTGAGGATCACAGGAGTCTTCATCCCTCTGTAGCCCTGATTTTTCAAGGTAACTGAGATGGTATCCTTATCTCCGGAATAAACTACCTCATTATATCCCAGCCTTTCCAGACTTATATCTTTAAGGGGAACGAAATCGCCAATGCCTATGGTATATATAGGCAAGTTGTAATCCCTGGCGACCGCTACGGGGTCTTTTCCGGCATTATCAGCTCCGTCGCTGAAAAGTATAACTGCGGAAAGCTCTTTCCCCTTCAAATTCTGTTTAAGCATCTCTAAACCGTTTCCGATAGAGGTTGCCTCCCCTTTGAAGGCGGGAATTTCTTCTGAGAGATCATAAGGAATTAAACTGTCTGAAAAAAGGTAGGGGTAAACCTCCGCCTTTGACAACACCTCTTTAAAACTTTTCTCCTGGAGAAGCCCCTGTAAGATTTCTTTTCTGGTAACCTCCTTATCTTTCAAATTCATACTGCTGGATGAATCCAGAAGCAGGGCTATAGTTGGCTTTTCCCGGGATTTTTTAGATACCCCCAATAAGGTCTCAGACAAGGCTAAGAAAAGGCAAGCTATTGCCAGCCATCTTAAAGTCAAAAGAAAGACTCTCTTCCTTAGGGAGAGAGGCGGTAAGGTAAAACGATAGGATAGGAAGGCTAAGATAAACGAGAATATGAAGATAATTACTATAGGAAGTAAATTATGGGATTGAAAATCTATCCACATTTTTAAAAGCTCATCCTTTTCTGAATAAAAAACCACTGCCCCAGACAACTGCAGTGGCTGTTGGAAATTATTCTGAAAAAGGTTACTTCTCTCGGGTCAGGACAAAATCAACCAGTTTCTGTAAGGCTTCTTTATATTCAGAGCCATTTAATTTCGAGAGGATTTTCACAGCTTCATTCCCAAAATCCCAGGCCCTTTTACGACTGTATTCTACCCCTCCTTCCCTCCGGACAAAGGAGAGTATCTGGGGGAAATGTTCCGGTTTATATCCTTCCTCCAACACTCTCACGATCTTCTCCCTGGTTCCGTCTCCGGAGTTGGCTAAGGCATAGATCAAAGGCAGGGTGAATTTCCCCTCCTGCAGGTCGTTCCCCAGCTCTTTGCCGGTTTTCTCCTTGTCGCCTACTAAATCCAAGAGATCATCGATTATCTGGAAGGAAATGCCGAAATCCTCGCCAAATCGCTGGTAGATGTTCTGGGTTTTCTCGTCTGTATCCCTGATTATCGCTCCTGATCTGCAAGCCACGGAGAAAAGTGATGCGGTCTTATTGGATATGATCTTAAGATACAAATCCTCTGATAGATTATAATTCCTTCTTTCCTGAATTTGTAAAAGCTCCCCCAGGCTGACCCTCTCCGTAGCCTTAGAGATTGCCTCGAGCAGGGAAGGAATGCCAATATTCACCAATATCCTGAAAGCCTTGGCTAAAAGATAATCACCCATCAGCACGGAGACTAAATTGCTCCAGCGGTAATTGACCGAGGCCTTTCCTCTGCGGGTCGCAGACTGGTCAATCACATCATCGTGCAACAAGGTCGCTGTATGGATCAGCTCGATAGCCACTGCTGCATCCAAAACTTTATCCTTATTAGGGCTATTATTCTCTCCGAAGCTCAGGAAAACCAAAGCCGGACGCATTCTTTTCCCCCTGCGTTCCAAAAGATACTGGGACACCTGGTAGATAAGAGAGGAGTCAGAGGAAAGATATTCTTCCAATCTCTGCTCAACTTTCTCCAGGTCAGATTTTATTGGCGAAAGGATATGGTCCAGGCTCACAAAAATCCTAAAATTATTAAATTCCTCTGCAAAATCATAGAATCAGTAACCTGAGGGACGATCAATAATTACTCCTCAGGCTGCTGAATCAAATTTTGAATATAATACCACCCTTTTTGCAGATTGTCAAACGAAAAGTAAGATTACTTTTAAATTTTTGGAGGCGCTTTTGGAGTGTAAACCTTCAGGTTTACTATAATAAAGCTAAAGTCTCAAGACCTTGACGGCTTTATACTCCAGCTCCGAATTTTTTCCTAAGTTTCTTCGCCACTATTTCCGGGACGAACTGACTTATCTTCCCCTTATTGCGGGCTATCTCCTTGATCAAGGTAGAGCTTAAATAGGTGTATTTCTCGCTGGGCATTAAGAAAACCGTCTCGGTGCCGGGAGCTAATTTGCGATTCATCAATGCCATCTGAAACTCATATTCGAAATCGGAAACCGCCCTCAGACCCCGGATTATAGCTATTGCTTTAGCCCTGCAGGCGAAATCAGCTAAAAGCCCTGAAAAAAGCCGTGCCTTTGCCCCTTTTATACCTTCGATGCTCTCCTGCACCATCTTCAGCCTGTCCTTGGCTGGGAAAAGAGTTGTCTTTTCAGGCTTAGAGGCAATCGCCACTATCAACTCGTCAAATAAATTCCTGGCTCTGCGGATCAAGTCCAGGTGTCCGTTGGTGATGGGGTCAAAAGTCCCTGCATAGATCGCCTTTTTCATAAAAGCTCCTTATTGTTTGATTTTTCTCTGAAGAAAGAAACCAGCGTATCACCGTATTTTCTCTGTTTTAGCAAAACAAGTTTCTTCCCCTCTTCTGTTCTTTCTTTTTTATGATGCTCAATCACCACAATTCCCTCCGGATTCAAGAATTTTTTTCCCGACAGCCTCTCCAGGATTAACTGGCAGATCCCTTTTCCATAAGGAGGATCAGCCAGGATAAGATCGAAACTGTTGGATATTGGTTCTTTTTTACTCCCCAGAAATTTAAGAACATCTCTTTTAATCACCTTACCTTTGTCTTTAAATCCCAATTTTTCCAGGTTCCTGCGGATGAGATTTACACTCGCAGGGGAATCATCCACAAAGACCACTTCCCCTGCTCCTCTGGATAAAGCCTCGATCCCTAAAGCTCCACTTCCGGCAAAAAGGTCCAAGACTTTCTTCCCCCCCACACCTCCAAGGATGTTAAATATCGCTCCCTTGACCTTATCCGAGGTGGGTCTGATCTTTCTTCTCTTCAAAGAGAGAAGCTTTTGCCCTTTTTTATTACCTGAGATAACCCGCAAGTTCTCTCCTGAAAACTATTCAGTGCTTACCAGATTTTTCAGCTCGCCAAAGGTTTTAGGCCCTATTCCCTTAATCTTCTGCAGTTCCTCTATACTGGAAAAACCACCTTGTTTCTTCCTGTAATCCAAGATCCTCTTACCCAGCTCATTGCCTATTCCCGGCAGGGATTCAAGCTCTCCCAGAGTAGCAGTGTTTAAGTTTATCTTTCCCTCGGAAGGTGTTAAGTTTTTATTCTCTTTAACCGCAGGGCTTTTCGCCGGGACTGTGATTTTATTCTCCTCAGGAGCTTCACTTCTCAACAGAAGCTCCGGGGCGAAATCCGGATGATACCTTTTGTAAAGGGTAACTCCGCTGCCCAGCAGAAGTATCACCACCAGAAAGATTATGGCTTTTGATTCCTGAGGCGTAAAACTGAAAAAATTCATTACTCTCAGTTGTATAATATCCCGAGCAGAACTTTGCCCACCTTCTCCAGGCTCTCCGGGCTGCACTTATCCGGAGTATCCTCCAGGGTGTGCCAGTAGGGGTAATCGAAATCTATTATGTCGATACAGGGGATACCAGCTCGAATAAGCGAAATATGGTCATCTATCATATAGTACTTTATTTCTGGTCGGAACTCGGAGACTGAGAGCTTCTCTGCTTTTCCCCATACCAGCTCTACAATCCCTTTTGCGTACCTGTTGGAATAACCCTCTTTGCAAATCTGCAGGTCCTTATCCCCGACCATATCCAATAGAATTCCATAAGAAGGTTTATATTCTCCCAGATGACGGGAGAAGTAATCTGAGCCTATACACCATCTCTCCGGATGGTCATCGGAGCCGTAATCCTCGCCATCGAAGAGAACCAGATCTATTCCATATCTGGGTTTTCTTCTCGAGAATAAGGTAGCTAATTCCATAAGCACAGCCACTCCAGAAGCTCCGTCGTTGGCTCCCATTATCGGTTTAAAACGATTTGCAGGCTGGGGGTCTTTATCCGCCCAGGGCCTGGTATCCCAGTGAGCACATAGGAGGACCCTCTCTTTTTTTTCAGGATAGAACGAGACAATTATGTTGCTCAGCTCCAACTTTGTCTTATCGCTGGTATCCTCCCACACGAAATCCTGTGACCTGACTAAATTAGTGTGTGCCGAGAAGAAGTCAAGCAGATATTTTCTCAGGGCCTGATGTCCGGGCGAACCTGGATATCTGGGCCCAAATTCACACTGCTCTTTCAAAAATTGATACGCCTTTTCCCCTTTAAATTCCAAAGGAGGATTGGAAGAGCAGCTCAATCCTACCAGGGAAAAAAGAAGGCAGAGATATAGGAGAAACTTGTATATCTTAATATCCACTCTCCTCTTTCATCATTAAATACCTAATTTTTACCTCGATTTAGAACCTGAACTCAACCCAGAAACTCAACTCCCGGGTATGGTTTTTTCTCCCGGTTTTATTGTCTTTGTCATCGATCCAGCGCCCGGACAACCCGCCTGTAACCTGAGAGGAGAAACTGTAGCTGGCACGCGGTGTCAGGGAGAACTTCTCTGTATCTGCGGTTATGTTGAATCCCTGCCCCAGAACTGAGCTTTTGGTCTGACTCTTTCCGATGGAGATGGATAAGCTCAGAGTCAAAACACTTTGAAATTTTATCCTCTTTAGAAAGGGAATCTTTATCCCCTTTGGAGCGCTGAAGGAATAGGCAGCACTGGCTGAATAAGTTTCCGAGGTGGATATGCTCTTGCTGCTCCCGCCACTTTCCTGGGCGAGATTCTGGGTTTCAGTCACCTGCCTATCCCATTTCCAGGTGGTCTGTACCCCGTTCCTGAGGGTCATGCTCAGCGAGAATAAAGGGGAGAAACTCGAGCTTATGTCTCTCTTGGTGGGCTGGTGTGTTATGCCATCCTCGGTGGTATTGACTTTTCTGGCGTAACCGAAAGAATAACTGGCGCTCGCGGCAAGAGTTTTTATCAGTCTGAACTTCTCCAGCCTGCCCCAGGTCAAGCTCATATCAGGGAAACTCCGGCTTATCTGCCTGGTCGGTTTTCCAGAGGAAGACGAAGTGGAGATCTTTCTGGAATACCTGAAACTGGATATGCTTATATCCGGGGATAGCCTGAGCGCACTGCTCAAATCCAGATACCTCTCTTTTCCCCGGGTATCAGTGCTGGAATTTTTCGCATCCGTAGTCATGGGAACATCTATATTCTGAGTAAAACCAAACTGATAGGCGAGCGAGGGCCTTTTCAAAAGCCCGCTTTTACTGGAATGCTCGGTGATACGATAGTTAACAGTGAGAGAAGACAAGTTCTGGCTCAAATTCCCCACGAATCTTCTGACGCTCTCTAAGGGATTTATGCCTTTCCCCTCCTTGGGCTTGGGCTTGAGAATCCCGAAAAGTCTCTGCCAGTAGAAGGTGAAGTAGGCGCTTTTGCTGGAGTTGTTAGCCACAGCCCTTGTCCCCTGGTACTGACTGGGGTCAGCATTCTCGTTGTAGCCTGAACTGAAATTGAAACTCTGATCCAGAATCCCCACCCATTTTGGACGGTAGGATGCCGTGAAACTCTGATTTCTGTTTATCTCAATCCCCAGCTGAGCCTTCTTGGGCAAAAGGGAGAATTTGATATTGTTATTATCTCTGATATCCCTGGCGGTTTTAAAGGTATATCCTAACTGCACCGTTTTCAGGGGAGACATAGCCCCATCAATTGTCCCTATTAAGTCACGGGTATAATTTGAAGTTATCACCCCTCCGCTGGTTCGGCTGAAAGATCTTGCTCCTTTGACCGTCGAGTTAAAAACAAGTTTTGTGGGCAAGAGGCTTATGGTTTCTGCGGAGAGCTTTTTAAGGAGAAAAACAGATTGCAATCCCTTGAAAGGGGAGAAGGTGATGTTCTTCCCCGGTGACATATCGTACTTTAATCCGAACCCATAAGTCTCAACTCTGGATACCGGGGTTGCCGGTGTCCTCGAATCCGTGCGGGAATAATATATCGCCTGATTCAAGCTCAGCCGCTTAAGGGTAAGTTTTAAAAACCAGTTATTGGTATTACGCTTGAACGCCGGAGAAAAGCTGAAGCTTTTGGTAATGGTCTCAGATCTCTGGTCTTGTCTGAGCTCATCCGGCAGGACGATGTCTGAGCCGGGTTTTAACCTGGGAAGGTTAACGCTCTTCGAGTAGTTGAGGGAAAAAGGCAAACTCAATCCCCAGGAGGCGGGAAAGAATTTTTCAAACGAAGTACTAAATGAGACACCCAAACCAGTGGAAATTGTGCCGGAGCCTTTCGTCTCGGTCAAGCCCCTGTACTCGCTATCCTTGCGGGAATAGGTAACGGACAGGTTAGCCAGATCGGCGAACTTGGCGGTAGCGCTTCCAGTATAATACCAGCCCGGAACCTTCCGTACTCCTGTGACCCTCAACTCGTCCACCCAGATCTCGCCTGAGACCTCATCCGGGCTTTCGTTGTACACTCCCATGGCAAACCAGATAATACTGTTGAGGCTGGGGTTACCCTTAACCCGGTAGTTCCCCTCGGTGGTATCCTTGACCGCTCGGGAGTCCCCCTCGGCACTGGTCAACATATAGTTTTTCAAAGCGGTTATTTCACTGAAATCTATCACCACTTCGTTTCTGTCATCCCAGCCGGGATAAACCGTGGTTTGGTATTCATAGAAATTCTTGGGGCTGGTGCCCATCCGGTAGAAGAATTTCACTTTACCACTTTCCTCCGGACCGTGAACGTACATTTTCAATTCCTTATAATTGGTATAATCCTCCGCGCTAATGTATCTTTCAGCCATTCCATAGCCACGGGGTTTCAGACCCTCGTATTTCAAAGCCACGGACTGTTCCCTCTCCCGTACCCCGGTTTGGCGGTCTAATATCCCGGCAATTCCCGGAGGAGGGTTATAATCGGCATTCTCATAGGTATTCACGACGAAGACATCGAAACTGCCATAAGTCGAATCCTCGATCAAGGGTTCATTTCCATCCCCCAGACTTATCACCCTGTTAGTTGAGAGGGCCGATTTGACTGTCTCGTACATGGGACCCGTCCCCACGCTCTGCCACCTGTTCCCGACCAGCTCTATCGAGGCAATCTGAACCAGAACAGCCGTAGTATCGACAGGATCAGAGGGGCTGAGCCACAGACGGGCAAATCTTATGTCGTCCAGGCTTGGACTTCTGATTTTATTTTCCGCTGGTATCTCCTCCAAAGGAATTCTGTAAAGAATCCAGCCGGTAGGATACTGGCCCGGCACGTAATAGGGGGAAGATATGGTTTCTCTTAAATCAATGGTGAACTCGAAATAATCATTCGAGTTGTCTAAAACATCGTTATAGCTGATATCCTCGGTATCAAGCCTGTAACCTCTATCCGGGTCATTGGCATTTCCATCTGTTCCGTTAATATGCTCATAATTGTTCCTGTCATCGTAATTCCAGTTATCCCCACTGGGATCAGCAAAAGAAACTTCATAGCGTGCTTTCTCCTCCGCGTCTGTCATTCCGTCTAACCCGGTGTCTTCCGTCTCCCGGTCCAAGATACCATCCCTTTGCCCGTTGACCTCCTTATCCTCGGTATTAAGCACTTCATCTCCATTTATATCTTCACTTATCTCTCCTAAATCGATTCTCAAGATCCCCTTTCCTCCCCCTTTCAGCCAGATCTCCAGGAATTTGGTTCTGGTCTGGTTCCAGTTTCCAGGACCAAAAGCCCTCATTATCCCGTTGCAGGATTTATCTATGAGCCCGGGTTTAAATGTCGTATCAATCGGGGCTTGCGGCCTGTTGGGGTAAAGCTTCAGATTCAGCACATTGGTCAATCTGTCCCTTTCCTCCACCTGGTAATTGGGCCAGATATCGGTGAACTTCACCTGCTCATAAGGGTTATACCAGATCATCCTGGCTCTCTGCCAATCCCCTTCTGGCAGACTGGCTAAGGTCCAGACACTCCTTAAAATCGAAAGGTCCGTATATTGCAGTGAGCCCTCAAAATCATCTATATAGGCTTTATCCTTGGTATTGGGATTGGGTATGCTCTGGGCGACATTAAAGGATAGACCAAGGCTGGAGGGTTCCTCTGTCCCAAAAAGAGGCAGGGCATCTGCCATTTTAGTCATAATCGAAGGGGCGAGATTAAAAGACAGGTTTGTGCCCCAGACAAAATTCTTTTTGGGCTCCTCTCCTACTCTGAATTTCTCTCCTGAGGTTTTCTCGCTTTTGTAAAGGGCAACTGAGTTGACCGAGAATCCGCTTCCTGCGGTATAATCTGCCTGAAATCCATAAAGCGTTTTTTTCTCTGCGGAGATGAAGGGGGCATATTCATAATCCACCTTTATATCTGCGGTCGGGTCTGCAGCCTCCTGGGTCAAAAAAGTTATGGTGCCGGTCAGGTAATCTATATTATAATCCCTGCCTTTAGCCAGGGGGTTGCCGTTTATGGTCACCACCTCCGAGCCTTCGATTATGTTCAAGCGGCCTAAGGTGAACTCCGTTTTGCGGGTTTTAGTCTCAACCTGGATATAGTATCTGCTAAAATTCTTTGCGCTGTCTGGATCGGAAGAATAATATATATAGGGATCTTTCTCGTTTAAGGTGTCGGATTCGTCGCCGGTGAAGGTCCAGTTGGTGGCAAAGGGATGCCGGTCAGGGAAGAAAAGAAATCCGTTACCAAAATCTATCTGGCTGAAATCTATGATACCATCCGGTGTGGGACTCCCGTTCTGGTCATACCTGTCCAGCCCCAGTATCTGCAGATACCTTACCCCATCCTGGTCATTCTTATCCACCTGTGTATTTTCCGCACCATTTACTCCTTTATAAACGTCAATTACCAGCCCGTCCTTGTCGACGTTTTTGGACTGCAGGGAATAAACATTTCTCCACTCATATTCCCAGGTAACATCTGACGGTCTGGGGTCCTCTGGCTTTAACAGTTTAAGCAGAAAAGTTTTATCATCAATTAGATTGTCCCCGGGCTGCCAACTTGTACTTCCAATTGTATCTCGGGTTAAATCTGCATGTTGCACCACTGCATAATAGGCTAAGATCTCATCCGCGCCTAAGTTAAAGAACAGCTGGACAAATGGCAGGGTGGTTCGCCTTACTCCATCCGTTATCTCCTGGGTTTTGGTGCGATAAACATAATAATCGTTCTCGTTAATTTGCACGAACCTTCGCACTCCCTCTTCTCTTGAATCCTGGAGTGTATCATAAGGGTCGACATAAGGGTCGACACAGAAAAGACCATGAGCACAGGCAGTGGAGTCTGTATCTTTATAAAGAAAAAAATCAATCAGGGAATCTCCAGGTTGAAAATCGTCTATTCCATATCCCAAGGCAGAATCCCGGCCCAGATAATAGAATTTCCTGGATGAATAATTATAGTCCCTGATGATAAATTTACTGCTCTCGGACCCGGCTTTGAATTCCGCTTTCTCGGTTGTGCCCTTCTCCTGGCTGGTTATCATAGTCAGGTTCAATCTCCCCAGCTTGGCAGAGGCTTTTATCCCGAAAAGACCGCGCACCGTCTGACTGTATCCTACCAGACCGTTCCCCACCCTGAGGGTGGTGTTTCCCGCCTCTATGCTCTGAAGTATCTCATCCTCCTCACCTACGTATTTCAGATGCAGGCGGTTCTCCAGATCCGTCTTGCTCTCGCTGTCCTGGATTACGTCCACGAAGATCTTACTGCCTATGCTCCCGTCGATCTTGAAGTTGTAGGTCTGCTGCATATTCAGGGAGGGCCATTTGGAAGGCTTATAGGTGGCGGTATTTTGAACGTCCTCCTGCCAGGTACTTGTTCCGGAGAAGGATATCCGCCTTTTCCCGGTTATCTTTAAACTGGGACCTCCCTCGCCTATGAACCTGGAGACGATGGAGGGAAATTTAACCGGCACGTCGAACTCAAACAGGCTTCTGTGCACGCCTCTCTGGATCTGAGCCAGGGAAAGGCCCAAATTCTTTTTCCAGCTTTCCTGGTATTGAGAATTCAAGGCATAATCCATATATGAGCTGAAGGACAGGGGGAAAGACCTGGTCACCGGAAAGTTGCCTAATTTATCGTTAAGCTCGACTACCTTATCCTCATAATCGATCTCTATTCTACGATTAAAGTAAATCCTGTTATCCAGGAGGGGAAGCTCTGTAAAAGCCAGGGAAAGCCCGACTTTACCCGCAGTGGGTTTATGGTAGGAATAGTTGTTACCTTTTGCTTCCAGGCTCAGCTTCAGCCCCTGAGCCGAAGCCAGGGAGGGTAAAAGAAAAAACAAAACCGCCGGCAAAAATAAGTGTTTTACACCCGGGGCGGTAATATACAACTTGAAAGTCTTATACATCGGGTCACCTTTCGAAACCCTTATCTATTTATCGATAAAAACCTCCTTTGCTTAAGTTTCACTCTCCCAGATAGATTATCTCTTCTTCCAGCTCTATGTTGAACTTCTCCTTTACTCTGCTTTTCAAACTCGAGGCTAACGTTTTCACCTCCTCTGCAGTAGCCCTGCCCGCATTCACTATTATGTTGGCATGCCCGGGGAAAACCATGGCGTCGCCCACTCTCATCTGTTTGGCACCCACCTGCTCCAGAAGATAACCTGCGGAAACACCGGCAGAGCCGGTTCTCGAGGATTTGACGTTCTTGAAAAAAGAGCCTGCAGAGCCCTGGTTTTCCGGCAATCTGGTTCTTCTGAGCTTGATGTTCTCCTCCACCTTGGTCTTTATCCTCTGCTTCTCGCCATTCTCCAGAACCAGGGTAGCGGAAAGCAGAATATCCCTTGAGATTTTCAACTTAGAATGGCGGTAACCAAATTCAAAATAGTCCGGCTTGACCGTCTCCAGCCTTCCCTTGGGGCTTAAGATTATACCCTCCTCGAAAACATCGCACATGGCTCTGCCGAAAGCACCTGCATTCCCGTAAACCGCGCCACCCAGCGTGCCGTAGAAACCTGCGGCGAACTCCAGCCCTGATAAGCCCTGTTCCACGCTGAGCCCGACCAGTTCGGAAACCGGTGTGCCGGATTGAGCGGTGACCTTATTATCCTGAATCAATATCTTGTTGCAAAGGTTCTTTATGACCAGCCCGCGAAACCCGGAATCGCCAATCAAAAGGTTACTCCCTCCCCCCAGTACGAAATACGCAAGATTAAACTCTCTGGCTGTATTGATCCCCCTGATAAGCTCGTCCGGGGTACGAGCCTGATAGAAGAAATCGGCCGGACCTCCGATCCTGAAGGTGGTGTGAGGTGCTAAAGGCTCTCTAGTTTTGAGATTCTCCCCTAAGATTTCAAAGAGCAACTGGGCTACTCTTTCCAGATCAGCTTTGATACAACATCCTTTCTTATTTATCGACATCGGAAAAACAGATTTAACCTCTATTTAAATTTAAGGGCTATCTTGAAAAAAGCAAGGGAAAAATGAGGAAAAATCAGGATTCGCAGAGATATATCCACCGAACCCCTACGGTGTTTTTTTAAGCAAAAAAATGGAGTTTAAGCTTTTCCTCTGACTCCACTTTCTCGGATAGGTTTACTAAAATAAAGCTAAAGCTTTATACTCCACACCTTACTGACCACTGGTCGCAGGCAACCGACCACTTCACTCCCCTACGGCTTTATCATACTTCGCCTGGGCGATCAGATAATCGGTTAAAGCCTGCAGATAGTTGACCTGGGCGTAGGTCAGGGCAAGCTCTGTATCCATCTCCTCCAGACTGGTTATCATCCCCTGGGCATATTGAATCCTGGCTATTCTCAGGCTCTCCTTTGCCTGCTTGACGTTCTCCTCCTGGGAGAGGATGGTCTCCCTTGCCAGGTTCAGGCTGGTGACTGCATCTTTTACCTCTAACTTTATCCCCTCCTTTAAATCCTTTTCCCCGATATCCAGCTGGCTTAAATCTGATTTAGCCTGGTTGACTTTGGAACGGGTGGCAAAACCATCAAACAGGGGGAAGCTCAAAGATATGGTGAAATTCCAGTCGGTGTCCCATTTCCTTTCGCCGTAGAAGGGGTTTTCATAGCTGTAGTTCGCTATCCCCAACAAGGAGGGCTTGTTTCCCGCTTTGGCAAGAGCTAATCCCTTTCTGGCAATTTTCTTCCGTATATCCAGGGATCTCAATTCCGGTCTTTTGGACAGAGCCTTCTGAGTCGCCTCTTCCAGATCGACGTCTATCTGGCTGAAAAGAAGCTCACCCTCCAGCTCTATCTGTGTCTCCTGGGAAAGTCCCAGAATATTCTTAAAGGAGCTTAAAGCCAAATCATAAGCCTGTTTTGCCTGGAGCAGGGGGGGCTTGGCATTGGCTAACTGGACCTTTGCCCTCAGAAGGTCGAACTCCGATGCCTGACCAGCTTTGTATCTTAACTCCACAGTCTTCAGATGCTCCTGGATGTTCTTCAGAGCCTCTTCCCTTACCCGGATAAGCTCCCGAAGCAGAAGAGCAGAGTAGAATGAGCTTTTCACTTCATAAGTTATGCTCTGCTTGTCCCTGTTGTAATTTTCCTCTTCCGACTGGAGATCGAGCCTGGAGATGGAATAATTATTCCGCAGCCTTCCCCAGGTGAAGATAGACTGCTGCAGGGAGAGGCTGAAATCGAAATTGTCGTGAAACCCCTGAGTGATTCTCTGGTTCTCCACCAGGGGAGGAAAAGACACTATGAAACTGGGAAGCACTCCTAAATAAGTATAGCTACCCTGAAAAGAAAGCTGGGGATAGAAACTCGATTTTGCCTCTGAGATCTTGTATTTAGCAGACCGGATTTTCTCCTGCTGGCTTTGAAGTGCCCGGTTATTCTGATAGGCGGTCTCCAAGCTTTGTTCCAAGTTCAGAATCAGCTTATCCTGGGAGAAAGCAGGGGAACAGAGCCAGATTAAAATAGAAAAGACAAGAGTAACTCTTGAAAAATATCTGAGCATAATCCCTCCAAAACTTTTATTCGCCGATTTTTATATTCCTTTTCAAAAACTCTCCAAAGTTATCTATTATCACATAGGTTACCGGAACCACCAGCAGGGTCAAAAGGGTTGAGGTGATAAGTCCGCCGATGACCGAGATGCCCATAACCTGTCTCCACTCTCCCCCCTCACCCATCCCCAAAGCTGCTGGCACCATCCCCATAATCATGGCTGCAGAAGTCATAAGAATAGGACGCAGACGAATCGGACCAGCTTTAAGCAATGCCTCCTCCCTTTGTATCCCTCTTTTTCTCAAAGTGATGGTATAGTCTATGAGCAAAATAGAGTTTTTGGTCACGATCCCCATCAAGAGGATTATTCCCACCATAGCCATCATATTGATTCTCTGCCCGGTCAAGAAAATCGCTAAAAACGCTCCCACCACTGCTAAGGGCAGAGCTAACATAATGGTAAGGGGATGTAAAAAGGAGTTGAACTGGGAGGCCAAGACTATGTAGATGAAAATGATTCCCAGGGCCAAAGCTAAAATCATATTTTTGAACATATCCCCCATCACCTCCACATCACCCGTATATTCTATTTTGTAACCAGAGGGAAGAGGCAGCTCAGCCAACTTTCTGTTTATATCATCCACCACATCGCCCAAAGCCCGATCAACTACGTTGGCGGAGATAACTGCTGACCTCTCCCTGTTCTGTCTGTCTATCTGGGTGGGGCCGACTCCCTCATAGAAGTCGGCGATACTGTTTAAAGGAACAGTTACCCCGGCCGGGGAAAGGATATCTATGGAGGAAAGCTCCCGGAAACTATTCCTCTGCTCCGGAGATAAGATCACCCTGATATCTATCTCCTTCTCTCCCTGTCTTAACTTGGTGGCAACGTTCCCATCCACCAGCGAACGCAAGGTCGTGGCAATCTGAGCCGTGGAAATACCAAGTCTGCTTGCCTTTTCTCTGTTCACCACCACCCTCATCTCCGGCTTTCCCCCGCGAATCGAACGGTCCGCATCCGCGGTGCCTGGCACACTTTCCACTATTTTCAGGATTTTGCCAGAAAGCTCCTCTAAGACTGAGATCTCCGGTCCCTTAAGATACATCATTATGGGGTAGTCCTCCTCCTGCTCAAACATTCCTATCATAGAGACTTTGGTTTTCAACCCCGGCACCTCGGAAAGTCTCTGGCGCACCTCGATCTCCACCTCTTGGGTCTTTTTCCCTCTCTCTTTCAGGGGAACTAATTCCACCCGGATTCCACCCTTGTTGGAAGCACCCTCCATCCCAATGGTGGTGAAGATCGACTGAACCTCAGGGTAGGTGAAAATGATTTTCTCTAATTCAGAGGCTACTTTCTCGGTTGCCTGAATCGAAGTTCCCACCGGTGTTTCAAATATCACCCTGAACTCCCCCCTGTCACCCTGAGGCATAAACTCCTTACCGATTAAGGAAGTCAGGCTCAGGCTGAGGAAGAAAAGGATTACTGCGGCTAAGATAATCAGAAATTTATGTTTCAAGGACCAGGCTAAAAGCTTTGAATAGGTCTGATTCAGACTATGATAAAATCGATTAAAAGGACCAAATATTTTCTGGAGTAAACTCTCCTTGTCCTTCTTCTCTCTGACCAGGACCTTGGCAGAAAGCATCGGAGCCATAGTGAAGGAATCCCACAGGGAGTAAAGGATGGCGAAGACCACGGTGAAGGCAAATGCCCGGAAGAACTTTCCCACTATGCCACCCATATAGGCAACCGGAACGAAGACTGCCACGATGGTGAAAGTGCATGCCATAACTGCCAGCCCTACCTCCTGGGTTCCGAAGGAGGCTGCCTCTTCCGGACTCATCCCTTCCTCCACATGCCTGAAGATATTTTCCCGCACCACGATGGCATCATCTATCAAGATACCAACGCACAGGGAAAGACCCATCAGAGTCATCATATTTACGGTATAGCCGAACAGGTTCATCATAACGAAGGTGGCTAAGATCGAGGTGGGGATGGCTAAGGCTGCAATTATGGTGCTTCTGAAGTTACCCAGAAATATGAATATCACCAGTGTGGCAAAGATCGCCCCTAAATACAGGGTCCTCATAGTCTCATCCACTGATCTTTTTATATATTTGGACTGGTCCGAGGCTATCTCAATGGAGGTCCCTGCAGGAAGTTCTTTCTTCAACTCGTTGATCACTTCTCTTAACCGGTCGCAGATCTTAACTGTATTTCCTCCGGACTGTTTATAGGTTATGAAGGAAACCGAAGGTCTGCCGTTAAGCTGAGCGATTTCTCTTATTTCCTTAAAGTCATCCTTTATCCGGGCTACCTCCTTTAAATAAACCGGGGTTCCCTGATAGGTAGCTACAGGGATTTTCCCCAATTCTGAGGTTTCCTCGAACTCACCGGTGGTTCTCAGAACGAATTCCTGCGGCTGTATCTCCACTCTGCCGCCTGGGAAATTAAGATTCTCCTTAGCTAAGCTTCCGATTATCTGCTCGACTGAGAGATTATAGGCTTGAAGTTTTCTCCTGTCCACCTCCACCTTTATCTCCCTTTCCAGGCCTCCGACTAGCTTTACCTCTGCTACCTCCTTTACCTGCTGAATGCGATTCTTGATTTTATCGTCTGCCAAAGTCCTCAGCTCATCCAAAGGCAGATCGCTGGATAAGGAAAATATCATCACCGGTGTAGCGGTGACATCAAATCTGGCGATAGTAGGTTCCTCGATATCCTCGGGCAGCTCGGCTCGAATCTCCGAGAGTTTCTCCCTCACATCCGATTCTGCATCTCTTACTTTTGTCTCAATCTCAAACTCCAGAAATATCTGGGAGAACCCTTCGGCTGAGGTGGAATAGATATTCTTCAAGCCGTTGATAGCGCTTGCCGCCTCCTCCATCGGCTTGGTAACCTGATTTTCGATCTCCTGAGCACCTGCCCCTGGATATAGTGTGGTGATTGAGATATAGGGAAATTCAACATTAGGCATCAAATCTATGCCTATACGGGTATAGGAAACAATCCCCAGAACCAAAACTGCCAAGACCTGCATCACGATGAAGACAGGCCGGCGTATCGATAGATTGGGCAGATACATTATTTAACCTCTTTTTTCACTACTCTGACCTTATCCCCGGCCTGCAGCTGATTTTGCCCCAAAATCACCAGGCTGTCCCCTGGATTCAAGCCACTTTTGATCTGGGCAAATCCTCCCTCGCTAAAGCCGATCTCAACCCACCTCTCCTCTGCTTTTCCTGTCTTTACCACGAAAACCTTTCTCTTCCCGGCTTCAGTTAAAAGGGCATATCTGGGGATAAGAAGAAGCTTTTCGGTTTTCCCGATTAACAACTTAACCTCAGCGAACATCCCCGGCTTCAGAAGATGGTTCAAATTTGGCAGGGTGACCTCCACGCTGGCGGTGTGGGTTAGATTGTTCAGGGTGGGGCTGACCATTGTAACTGTTCCATAAAATTCTTTTCCCGGAAAGGCATCCAATTTGATTCTGGCTTTCTGGTGCAATTTAACTTTAGAAATATCCTCCTCTATGACCTGAACCACTATTTTCACTAAATCTAAGTTTAAGATCTGGGCTAAGGCTGTTCCCATCCCCGGGTCAGGATTGACCTCTGCCCCTTTATCCACATATACTTTCCCCACGATCCCCTCGACCGGGGAGAAAGTCTCAGCTAATTCAAATTTCATACCGGTGATGTCTCTGTCAATCAAAGCCACAAGTTGGTCTTTTTTCACCCTGTCCCCTTCTCTGATCCTTATCTCCGCCACTTTGCCTGAGGCTTTGGGGTAGAGGTCTATCTCTTCTGCAGCCTCAACTTCTCCAGTATAATTCAAAACCGGAGTGTAGGGTGAATTTTTAACGATCTCCAATTCAACCGGGACTATCCTCTCCTTTACCTCTGAGGTCTGTGCTTTTCTCTCCTTAATCACTGTCGTTATCCTATAAAAAATAAAGAGTGCAACTACCGCCACGATTATTATTCCTATAAATTTCTTCATCTGTTTCTCCTTTATTTCTTCAGGGCCTTATTTCTTTTAACCAGATCTATTAGCTTATCGATCATCTTTATATGCGTCTCTAAATGGGAGATCCCCTCCTCTATGAGGAATTTCCAGTTGAAGGGTATGATCTTATGTTTCTCATCATAGATTTTCTCAATCCGGCTAATTATCTTGCCCAGCTTTTCTCTTTTCCTCGAAAGGGCATCTAAGATCTTCCTCTTTGGCAAGACATGTAAAAAAGCTACACCTACAATCGAGCTATCCTGGGGCATCCTGGATTCGTTCAATGCCTTCTCCACCAACTCCCTCAACCTTTTTTCACCCCTTGAGGTAAGATGATAAACTCTTCTCTCCGGCATCCTGCCTGGTTTTTCCCCTCTTCCCTGAATGAGCTTATCCTTCTGCAGACGGTTGAGGGTGTTGTAAACGGAAGCCAAATTGACCTGCGCCCAGTGCTCCATCTCCCTTTCCTCTATCTCCTGATAGAGCTGATAACCGTACATCGGCTTTTCGCTCAACAGCCCCAGAACCACCAGCTCGTTTTTCGTCATCTCCACTCCATATTATACTATTCTAATTTAGAATAGTATAATATGTAATACGTCAGGTGTCAAGAAATGTTTCAAGTTGTTTGAAAATTCTTTGGGGTCCTTTAACGTGCTGGGGAATAATTACTTACCAGATGCAATTACATTTAATCTTTTTATAATCCATAACCGGGGTTGCAAATTCAGACTTCAACCTATTCCACATCTGCACGGTCTCTTTACAAAGAGATACATCGGTATAATTGTGTTTTTCTTTAAGGTGCTTAATCAAGTGCAGGTACATAGTATATCTATTGGAAAATTCTATCTTTTTCCCCCAGTTCGACTTTTCCTCTAAATAAATTTTCCAGGATTTATCTTTAGTTCCATTAATGGTGCTCTGCAATCCTCTTAAAGAGCCTAAAGTTATTCTTTCTGGAACGAATTTTTCAAAAATCTCATCAATCAATTCTTTATAACCCTCTTGCCACCCAGCCATCGGCACCATCGGGTCTATTCTCAATCTTATCTCATAACCTGTCTCTGCCAACCTGCTTGCAGCTTCTATTCTTTTTGACACCGGAGGCGCTTTCTTTTCCCATTTCTCAGCAACTCTATCCGCATTCAAGCTGAAGCTGATAATTACCTGATTATGCGATTTTATTTCAAGCAAATTTTTAATATTAGTGGACTTAGTGAGAAATAGAACTTTATGCTTATTCTGAGTTTCAAATAATGGAATTATGAATTTGGAAAAAGGGTTATGACCATTTTCCTGCATAAGAGAATCAGCTATTTCTCCAGTATTAAGAACCTCAGCGGGTAGAGACGCATGGCCATGCGTCTCTACATCAAAAAACTCCCTGACATGCTGTTCAATTTTAGCATAATCTTTAATGACGGGCTTGATTCCTTCCGGTCTGAATCTGAAAGTCCCTTTTAAATAACACCAACTGCAATCAAACGGACACCCATAAGCCCATTTAAGCTCCAAAAAATGAGGACAGACTACGTCAGTAGACTTAGTAGGCAAAGGAGTTTTTTCAAACCTGGTAATAATAGAACCATTGCCAATACATTGAACTAGACGTTTTTCGGAAGCATCCAACAATTTGTATGATCTAATCACGGCTTTTAGTGAAGTTTTTTCCCTCTTAGATAATGAGATTTTTTCTTTACCTAAGCTTGAGATATTAGAGAAAGGTAATCTTGTCATTTTCTTTTAATCCACTCTTTTTGGAACTTATACGTTCTATTTTTACTTTTTGTTCTTTCTCCAGTCCCTTTAATGCTTGTCTATAATGCTTATCAATATATGGAGGTTCATCATACCATGGTTCACAAACTTCTATTTGAATCTCGTCATAAGTTTTTACGTTACTTTTAAACCGTACTGACAAATATTTTTTCAAAGCTTCAATATCCTCAACATCAAATAATTTTATTTGAGACCTTCTAGACATGTCTTCTGGACCTAAATATGCAAAGTCTCCTTCTGCGCTTTGATTATACATAACCTGTTTCATTATTGAATGGCCTTTAAAATTATTAGTTCCATGAATTAGATAATATAAAGTTTGTAGTTTCTCTGGGGTGCATACCCGAAAAGACCAAGAATATTTCAATCCAGCTATTCTATGTAAATTTTGTCTGTAAAGATCTCTTAATGCTAATTCTTGGTTATCTGTTGTTTTTAAACCCTCTTTCCAAATACTGTTTCCAAATAATTCGTTAAATGTCTCTTCAAGTTTTTCGTGAGAGAGAAAGCGATTTACATCTCGAACCATAAAAGTAAAAAACACCTCTGTTCTGGGGTTTGATAATATCTTTTTCACTATTTCAAAAGGAACCCCTGAAAAACCAAAGGGATCGATAAAAAAGAATGATGGCACCATTACATATTTTTGTTGCTCCAAATTTTTAAAAATTTCTTCTGTAACGTTAGCAAATTCATCATTTTGCTTAATAATCTCTATTTTCTTCATGTGTTTTATCTTAGGTACTTCCCTCTCCAAAATAGATTCGAGATTATTAAAATTTTCAGAGTCTTTTTCAATGAAAACGCAAATAAATTTTTTGTAGTAACTCTGCAACTCATCTGCAACTCTTAGTGCAATTAAAGGGGAACCAGGACTTCCACCTGTATATTCCCCCCTACCTGCAAACCCATCAAAATAACAAATTCGCTCGTTGAAACTCCCAAGAATAGTAATCCATGCTTTAAGATATTTCTCCATAATAATATGTTTCATTCGAGTGTGCTCGCGATACGTCCATTTTTGCAAGTCACTATCTTTTAACATATTTCAACCCTTTTTATTTCCAAACCTCCTCAGCCACCCTCAAAAATTCCTACCCACCTAGAAAGCTATCTGCATTAAAAAACAGGGTTAACCCTGCGATTATTTTATTTATAGTAAACCATTAAAATAGATTAGAACTACTCTTTCTTTTCACCGTCAGATTCCGGGGAGTTCTCTTCTTTCTCCTTTGGAGCTTCCTCGGCTTTTTTCACTTCCTCCAGATAATTCATTCTCAGCTCGAATAACACGTTTCCCAGATATTTGCTCTCTTCCTCCTTGAGGTTCCCTCTGGTTTTTTCCTGTAGCAGCTCCAAAATGTCGATGGAGTATTTAGCCTGCTCCAGATTCCTTTCCACCTTTTTGGTAAGTGGATTGATCAGTTTCCCCATCTGCTGCAGGGCTGCGGTCTGAAACATAAAAACCAGATGGAAGAAAAGGTCCTCTTTGATCTTGGTTTTGTCCTCTTCGCTCATATCTTGATAACCCGTATAGTAATGAGATTATTTATTTTTTCTTTTCCTCACAGCCAATTTACAAGCCAGATCCAGATTATGCTGCAGGTCCATCAACTCGGCATCCGTTTTCTTCAGCAGGCGAGAAAGATCATAGTCTTTTGTCTCGGAGATAATCTTCTTGATGCCTTTGTCCAGCTTGGCAGCATCCTTCAACAAGCCCTCTAATTTCTCTGCTGTGTTCATTTTCCCCTTTATCCTCTTAAGGTTAAAAAAATAAATTTATCTCCATCATTCTATGTTTCTGGTTTTGACCAACCTCTCAGAAACCCTTCTGATATCCAGGCGAAATTGATTCATCACCACCTGAGCGATGTCCAAAGGATCTATCCCGTAGTCCTCCAATCCCTTGGTCTTGACCGGGGTATTCCGGCTGGAGATGTTTATCGCCAGATGGATCTTGGTGGAGACTTTCGTGCGGGCCACGGTGGAGATGGTGAGCTTTGCATCCCCATCGTAGATGTCGTCTCCCCATCTTTGCACCACGTCCCCTCTGAGCCGGTGATTCAGCTTATCCTTGAGGATGGACACCAGGATCTTTTGTCTGAGGATGGTTTTCTCCAGGTCCAAGTCGAAATGCTCCACCACGAAATGGAGCATTTTCTCGCTTCTTATCTGCGTTTTCTTCTTATAATGATCAATCCCCACCAGATATTTTTCCTCCAGCTCACAGGAACCCACGAATCCGACTATGTTATCCCCTAAAAGGTCGAACTGGTTATAGGCCCAATGTGAAAGAAGCTGCTCTCCGTTAAACTTGATCTCCTCGGATACGAAAAGGGATTTCATATGTCCTCACTTTTTCTACGAATCCATTCTTTAAAAGAATATATAAAATTTATCCCACATCTGCCAGCTTAAATTTATCTTTGTATTTTCTGATAAATTTACTCCTCAGGCAGTGATTATCCTTCAGGCTCAGGTTCGGATCTTCCTGCACGATCCTGAAAGCCCAATCCCGTGCTTTATACAGAAGCCCTAGATCCTCGGTTAAATCCGCTATCCTTAGATTGGGCAAGCCGTGCTGTCTGGTGCCGAAGAACTCTCCTGGGCCTCTCAATTTCAAATCCGCTTCCGAGATCTGAAACCCGTCTGATGTGCTGGAGAGAATCCTCAGCCTTTTCTGGGCATCCTCGGAGACCGAATCCGAGAATTTCAGGATACAATAGGACTGTTCCTCTCCTCTGCCAATCCTGCCCCTGAGCTGATGCAGCTGGGAAAGGCCGAACCTCTCCGCATGCTCAATCAGCATCAGGGTGGCATTGGGCATATCCAGTCCCACCTCTATCACCGTGGTGCACACCAGTATCTCGTATTTTCTCGAGCGAAAATCCCTCATTATCTTTTCCCTCTCCTCCCTTTTGATCCTGCCGTGAAGCAGAGCCAGTTTTCTGTGAGGGAATATCTTCTCCTGAAGGTATCTGTACCCTTCAGTTGCCGCCTTCAAATCCGCCTTTTCCGATTCCTCTATCAGAGGATAGACCACATAAGCCTGCCTGCCTTTCTTGAGCTCCTCTTCCAAGAAGGAATATCCTTTTTCAGAGGAATCATCATTCAAGAGCCTGGTCTCGATCTTTTTCCTGCCCGGGGGCATCTGATCGATCACCGAGATGTCCAGATCCCCGTAAACTGTCAGGGCTAAGGTACGAGGGATGGGTGTGGCGGTCATCACCAATAGATGGGGAGATTGACCTTTAAGCTTTAAGCTCAGCCTCTGCAATACTCCGAAGCGATGCTGCTCGTCTATTACCGCCAGACCCAGTTTATTGAAATTGACCTCCTTTTGAATAAGAGAGTGAGTGCCAATGGCTATCCTCCCCTCTCCCGAAGAGATCTTTTCCAATATCTTTCTCCGTTCCCCGGCTTTGACTGAACTGGTCAAAAGCAGGGGTTCGATCTTCAATGGCTCCAAAAGAAAGCTCAGGCTGAGGTGATGCTGTTCTGCCAGGACTTCAGTCGGGACCATAAGTGCGGACTGATAACCGTTTTCAATAGCCATAAGCATGGCAACCAGTGCCACGATGGTTTTGCCTGAACCCACATCCCCCTGGAGCAACCTGTGCATGGCTTTTCCCGAGGAGACATCCTGATAGATCTCATTCAGGACTTTTCTCTGGGCGGATGTCAATTCGAAAGGCAGACTTTCCATGAATTTTTTTATCAATTCACCCGGCCTTTTGAGGATTATCCCCTCCTCTTTTACCTCGGACCTTTTCTTCCTTAAAACCAGTAGCAACTCTAAATAGAACAGTTCCTCAAAGGCTAACCTCGCTCTGGCTCTTTTTGCCTCTGCCAAGGAATCGGGGAAATGTATGTTCCTCAGGGACCACTCCAAGGAGGGGAGATTAAGCTCTTCCCTGACCTTGAGGGGAAGCGTCTCCTGGATCCCGGGCATGAGGTTCTCCAGAAGAAAACTTATGCTTCTGCGGAAGCCGCGACTGTCCAGGAAAAGGCTTTTCAGCTCTGAAGTTGAAGGATACAAGGGAATCACTCTTCCGGTGTGAATCAATTTATCCGAATCTGCATCCAGGGAGCCGGAGATTATCTCGAATTCCGGATGAGGCATCTGCAGTCCGTAAAAATCCTTAACCTCACCCGAGGCCATGACCGTGTCTCCTTCCTTGAACCTGTTCTGAATATATCTGACCCCGGAGAACCAGACCAGTTTCAAAAAGCTTTTGCCTTCCCTCAGAATCACCCAGTACTGGGGAGGACGCCATCTTTTTATACCGTAGGATTCGACCACCCCCATCACCGTTGCCCGGGTGTTGACCTGAAGCTGGCCTATGGGAGTGATGGTACTGCGGTCCAGATACCTGCGGGGGATATGATACAAGAAATCCTCTACGGTCTTTATCCCCAGGGAAGCTAATGCCTTCCCCTTAGCAGGCCCTATCCCTTTCAGATACTGTACCGGGCTCCGGAGATCGATTCTCCTTGAAAAATCCCGAGTCTTTGCTGGAGGGACAACCGACAAAAAAACTCCTTGAGGAAGATGTCAATTTGAAGTTTATATTAAACCTTTTTTACGGACCTGTCAAGGACTTTAGGTAAACAGGCAAAGAATTTATGTTAGGTATCTTCCTTTTGTACAATGCTTTACTTGCAGTGATCTTTTGCCTTTTATTATGAAATTACGAGTTTACTATTCTTAAATTACGGCAGTTAAAAAAACCTTTAAAAAATGAATTTTTCTCTTGACAATATTTAATCCTTGAGCTATAATTAAGACGAGATTCTACGTAAAAATAATGGAAGTTCATTAGCGGCGGGTTTTCTGTATTTTATTAAACAAAAGGAAGGGCGTGGATTACATTCGCTTAAAGGAGTTGGTTCTTAACCCTTTCACAGCCCCTTTAAAAGGAGGTGAAGGAAGTTCCGAGGGGGACTAAAACGGAGGTAAAAGGAGGAGAGACCAACCTGATCAGCACCCTTTAACCTTTTGGAGAAAGGAGTATAATTTATGTTCAAAAGAATATCCTTGATTGTAGTCCTGATATTAATCCTGGGAAGCGCTTCCTGGGCAGTTAACAAAGTAGTTCCTACAGGTGAGCTGGGAAAGGTATCTCTGAACCTTTCTGCGGATGAGCCCCTGGGCGGGGTAGCCGTTGCTTTGAAATTTGCCGAGCCGGGAACAGATGTTATCTGCACCAGGGCTGATTTCTCCAACGGAATAGCAGATTATGTAGCCGATGACGGGAAGAACGGGGTTAAGTTCACCCAGATCGACAACGAGAAGAAGACCATTCTGGCGGTGGTTATACCTTTTCAGGCTGAGGCACTTCCCACAGGGGAAGGCATTCTCCTGAACTTAGAATTCAAGGGCGAGGGAACGGTCAAGTTAGAAGAGACCACCATCTATCATCAGAAGGGGATCTCCCTGGTTAACACCCAGGCAAGAGAGCTTGACTACGAGTTCAACCCCGTCGAGCTGGTAAGCAAACAGGAGCAGGCCCTGCCCGCGCAGTTCTCCTTATCCCAGAACTATCCTAACCCCTTCAATCCCAAGACCACCATCAGCTATGCGCTTCCGGCGGACGCTTTTGTCAAGCTGGCCGTTTACAATATCCTGGGACAGAAGGTAAAGACTCTGGTGGACGAGCAGCAGACCGCAGGA
Organism: uncultured Ignavibacteria bacterium; assembly: GCA_964511075.1. Taxonomy (GTDB): domain Bacteria; phylum Zixibacteria; class MSB-5A5; order MSB-5A5; family RBG-16-43-9; genus CAZEDM01. The sequence continues at coordinate 38,083 of CAZEDM010000009.1, read as the reverse complement.
TACAAACAGGTGATCTGGGACGGCAAGAACGACGGCGGCCAGGAGGTTTCCTCCGGCATCTATTTCTACCAGATACAGGCTGGTTCCTTTACCAAAACCGCCAAGATGAGCCTACTGAAATAGTATTGTTCGTTCCTCATTTCCTTTCTGCATTAAAAGCCCCCATATTGGGGGCTTTTTTTATAAATTAATTCTTGATAAATGGATTGTGAGGAATTATTTTAATTAATGAAATTAATAAAATCTGAATAACGAGATAAGTATTATGCGTTTAATCAGAAACATCTGTTTTCTTCTGATTTCACTTTTTTTGATTTATACTGGGTGTACCAGGAAGAAGCCAACGGATGGAGGAGGTGGATCAGAACCATCTATATTGCCGGCATATTTTGATCATCCAGCTTGGCATCCAGAGGGTAAATGGATTGCGGCGGAACACTGTGGTAGTGCTGACACAGATGGAGACGATAAGGTCGACCAGTGGTCTTGTGGCATCTGGTTAGTGAATTCAGAGAATGGAGAAACCCAACCGCTGATTGAGGGATTTAGCTTCCAACTTGGAGTCCGGATGGAAAGAAGCTCGCAATGTTAAGAGGCGGGCAGATTTTCACTGTAGGGTGATAAGTTTAGACCCAGCAGATGAAAAGTAGAAAAACAATGGAGAAATATATGTCAGTAATCATAGTAGCATGGTTATTGATCTATCCCTTGTTTATGCAAGGGAAAAGATACGTTACAATTTTTCGACCATTAGGAATAATGAGAGCGTTTAGGACAACTCTTGAAGTTATAATTGTGACACTCTTTATGTGTCTATGGATATCTTGTAACAAAACTAATCCCGTCAAACCGCGCTGTACTTCTCTCCGAATCGTTGCACTTTCGTCATATGGTAGTCCGACATGGCATCCAAGTGGTCAATTTATCGGATTTAATCACACCCCACTTAAACAAATCGTTCTAAGCTATGATGATAAAGGTTGTCTAACAGATGTAAGATATGAGTTCGAGTTAGATTCAAGCGGGTTCTGGCTGTTTGATGCAGATGGAACAGATATGCGGAGAGTGCTGTCTTATGAACTGAGTGAACCAGATTGGTCATCAAGCGGGGAGTGGATTGCCTTTGAAACTGGAGCGCAGATTTACAAGATGCGGTTTACAGGGACGACGTTTGACACAACCACACTGACTCAACTCACCTTTGAAGGACGTAATTTCTATCCTAGCTGGAGTCCGAATGGAGAGTGGGTCGCATACAGCAATACTATTGGCGATACAGTAGGCGTGTGGATTTCCCCAACAGATGGCTCAGGCATCAAAAACTACTTTTCATCTGGTGGTCAACCCGATTGGTTTCCAGATGGACAAAGGTTAGTTTATGGTGCGGCAGGTATTTGGATTGAAGCAATAGACCATTCATCTAAAATCCAGATTTATTCGGATCGGATAAATCGCTTAGGGGAGCCAAAAGTCTCGCCAGATGGCAGGAAGATAGCTTTCCTCTTGCAAGTTTCTGGAAAAGGTTTAATTCATCTCTATCTGATCAATGCAGATGGAAGTGGCCTTAGCCAGTTAACCACCGATGGGGTCGGCGAAGGTTTTAGCTGGAGCCCAAACAGCAAAGAGATCGTCTATTTGAGCTATCGCTTTACCGATTTCAGTTATAAAAATGGCACACTGTGGATCATTAATATCGAAAGCGGAGAAAAGCGCCAGCTCACTTTTAATTATCCACCGTATTGACGGGTTCATCCGGAACTTGAAAATTCTTCTAAATATTTAAAGGAGTCTATACAGGTGACTGCCCAGAATAAAGGGCCCCCGGGCAGCTTCTCTTTGGAATGGTCACGCAGGACTCATTCACAAGAACCGTCTGCTCTCGAGGGCATTTTATTTATAAGTTTTTGATTGGTCAAAAACAACAGTTTTTTTGGAAGGAGGGTATTATAATGAAGTCTATTATTCAAATTTTGATTGGCGCGTTGTTGATCTTCACCATATCCCCAGCACTGCTCTGGAGTCAGGAGAGCAACCCGGATGCTGACCGAGAGATCATCGTCATGTTTCAGCCGGATATTGTGCAACTGCCGGCCGATTCTCTGAGCGCAGAATTAGATAAAATATCTATTTCTTCAACAGAACTGCGCTCTGTACTTGATACTAACCGTGTAGATTATGTCCAAAAAGCCTTTCCCAATTTTGATCCCAGCGATACGCTTAAAATAACAGAAGAAGGCTTGGTTATCAAATCCCCAGATCTGACACAGGTTTTTAAGCTTCGTCTCCCTATTGATCAAGATAGGCTGAGAGCTATTGATGACCTAAAACGTCTGCCCGAGGTTATCTATGCCGAGCCTAACGCTAATACTCAACTTCGCTTGATTCCAAACGATCAATATTTCGACCTACAGTGGAACATGTTTAATACGGGCCAATATGGAGGAACACCCGGTGCAGACATACATGCCACAGAAGCGTGGGACATCTGGCAGGGAACATCCAGCGTGATGATCGCTGTCGTTGATGGTGGAGTCTATCCCCATTACTCAGACCTGAGTGGTCGGGTTTCTGGCAATACAGGGTCTTCTTCTCACGCAACGCATGTTGCTGGAATCGCAGCTGCTAATGGCAACAATTCTTTCGGCGTCGCCGGTGTAGACTGGAACTGCTCCATCAATTCCCAGATTAGGGGCGACATCCCCCAGACAGCAGCAGCAGTGAGAGCTGCTGTAGATGCTGGCGCCCGCATCGTCAATGACAGCTGGGGACAAGGTAACAACTTCTTTTTGGTGACTCTTGCAAGTGCATTTGCGTACGCATACAAATCCAATGCGGTTTCCTGTGCAGCAATGCCAGAAGACGGATCCCCTGAGGATTACCCAAATGCCTACGGGCAAGGCATCCTCAATGTTGGTGCATCTACGAATGGGGATAAGAGGTCGTGGTATTCCTTTGCGAGACCTTACATTGACGTAGCGGCGCCCGGCGGCAACTTCGATGGAGTGAACGGTCGGAATATTCTCTCCACCGTACCAACCGATGGTTATGCCTATAATGCTGGGACTTCAATGGCGGCGCCGCATGCTACGGGAACCGCAAGTTTGCTCAAAGGGTATGCAAGCAGTGCTCGCGGTCTAACTTTGTATAATGACGATCTAGAACAGATCCTGCGTATTTCGGCAGATGACATCAACGATCCCAATGATCCAACGACTGGTCCTGGTTGGGACCAAGGAACAGGCACTGGTCGGATTAATGCCCGCAAGGCTTTGGAGTTTCTACAATTTCCTTATTCCTTAGTGCATTTAAACAAACCGGTGGGATATGACTATGCTTCTGATCTAGATTATATTTGTTTCTATGATACACCGGGTATAGGTCAAGGGGATTGTTTTTTTGCGAGAAAACACGAGGTGAGGAGATTTGTGGATTTCCCCCATGCCTTTGTTGACACTCCTTATGTCTGGGGAAGGGGGGTTCCAACCATTGGCTATTCTCCAGAGAATCCCAATTTCGGGATGGGTTTCTGTGATGTGGTGCCGGGCAGTGTTACTCCCACAGAATGCAATGTTTACACTTATTGCTATTATGATATTTTTGGTGAAGAGTGGTATCCTACTTATTACACAGGCACAAGCTTTTTCCTGACCATCCTGGGCGAATACAAATTGGATTTGGGAGCAATTCCAACTTCCCGGGATGTTACACCTGCTATTGTAGTAAGCTGGAACAATGCCTATTCTAATGAAGAGGGCTATGAGCTTGAGAGAAAAGATGCCACCAACAACCAATGGGAAGTTATTGAGACCTTCGATCCTGATGTCACTGTAATTTGGGATTACGTTCCTGTGGGAAGCGAAACTTATACTTATAAGGTCAGGGGATTTGGTGATGGCAAATACGGAACTTACAGCAATGAGAAGGAGATCAAATCCAGACCGAATCCGCCCACTGATTTTGAGGCTCTTGTGGAATGTATAGGAGGCACAGCGAAAGCTGTTCCTTCCTCTTCTGATCCCCAAACTCCACCTCCGACTCTTTATAGTGGAGGTCCCCCAGGTGGATGTCAGAAGACTAACCAAGTTTTTCTCTACTGGTCGCCGCCAGACAACCAGAAGCTGGATATTGACTATTATATGGTCAAGATTGTGGAATGGGGTGGACCTACTACCTATGAGGGTCCAATATACGGATTGTGTGATACTCTATGCCTGGAGACCCTGACAAGTTACAACCTTTATGTCTATGCAGTGGATACAGAAGGGGATGAGGGGTATTACAGTTCTGTTCAGACAATAACCACAGGCCACAAGGATATGTGCCCGGATTACCCGAACAAACTTACTGCCAATACAAATCTGCCTGAGGATTTCTTCTTGGGTCAGAACTATCCTAATCCCTTTAATGCACAGACTCAGATAGAATACGACTTACCTGAGGATTGTAATGTTAAGCTCGTCATTTATAACATCCTGGGTGAAAAGGTAAGGGTATTAATAGACGAATTCCAGAGCGCCGGTATAAGAAATATCTTCTGGGACGGTAAGAACGACAGGGGAGAAAAGGTTGCCTCAGGAATCTATCTTTACCAGATACAGGCTGGTTCCTTTACCAAAACCGCCAAGATGAGCCTGCTGAAATAGTATTATTCATTCCTCGTTTCCTTTCTGCATCAAAAGTCCCCCTTACAAGGGGGACTTTTTTTTGACTTCTGTCTAAAACATTAGCCTTGTTTTTTCGTAAAAACTATTTATATTGTTTAATTAAAACGAAATAGCCCGGAGGAAAGATGTCAAGGATATGCGATATATGCGGAAAAGGTCCCCAATACGGACACAACGTCAGTCATGCCCATAACCTGACCAACAGACGCTGGCTGCCTAATCTGCAGAAAGTCCATGCCGTAGTTAACGGAAAAAGAGTTACCCTGAGGGTCTGTACCAGCTGTCTTAAGGCTGGTAAAGTCCAGAAAATAAAATAAAAACAGTGATCAGTGGTGAGTAGTCAGTGGTCAGCCCCCTTCACTACCCTTCATTGATTGCTGACCACTGACCACTGGTAACTGACCACTTACTATGGCCCAATTAAGAATCTCCGCCAAGGATTTAGGCTCATTTGCCCTGCCCGGATTTTGTCCCCGCTGTGCCTGGATAAAGCTGCAGACCAAAAACAAGCTTCCCTATCAGATCTTTCCGGGAATTTTCAGCTCCATAGATTCCTATACCAAAAAATACGTCTGCTCCTATTTTCAAAGATATGGCAAGTTTCCTGACTGGCTCGCCTCCCAGGCTGAATTCGTTGATCTGATCAAGGGCACTCATCATTCAAAATTCAATACCCTGGACCAGGATACCGATGTTCTTTTGACAGGGGTGCCCGACGAGATTTTAATGCTCAGGGATGGCTCCTACTTTATCCTGGACTATAAGACCTCGAGATATACCGAAGCCCAGGACAGTCTTTTGCCTTTGTATGAAGTCCAGTTAAACGGTTATGCCTATATCGCAGAAAGAAACAGACTTTCGCCGGTAAAAAAGATCGCCTTAGCCTATATGGAGCCTCAAACTGCCTTGACTGAGGAAAATGTAGAAAAGGTTGAAACTGAGAACGGCTTTTACATGCCCTTCTCCGGGAAAATCCTTCAGCTGAACTTAAACCCCGGGATAATTCCCCGATATCTGAGGGAAGCCCGCAAGCTGTACGAGCAACCCTCGCCTCCTCCGAGCAAAGAGGGATGTAAAGACTGTCTTCTATTGAACAATCTTATTGAAAAAATTACCTCGGGATAAAATGAAAATGCCCAAGAACACCGGAAAGAAATATATCTGGGTTATCTCCGACGGCTCCGGCTCTACAGCTGAAAGGGTGCTGCAGGCAACCCTGGTCCAGTTTGGGAAAAAGAACGTGGTTGTCCAGATGCTGCCCAATGTATTGAAGAAAGAACAGATTGGCGAAATAGTCAAGAAGGCTTCGAAAAATCATGGACTTATCGCCTATACTTTAGTCAGCCCGGAGTTAAGAAACGAGATAGTCATCCTGGCTAATCAGTATAACATCCCCACAGTAGACCTCTTGGGCCCTCTGCTCACCAGCCTGAGCAGCTTTCTTGCCTCCACCCCTGAGTCCAAACCCGGCCTTTTGTCTGAGCTGGATCATCATTATTTCAAGAGGATCGATGCAGTTGGATTTGCGGTCAAACACGATGACGGGCACAGGGTGCGTGATCTGGACCAGGCGGATTTAGTCATACTCGGCGTCTCCAGAACCTACAAGACGCCCTTGAGCATATATTTAGCCTACAATAGAAGTCTATTGCTGGCTAATATCCCCCTGATCTCGGGGATTAAACCTCCCAAGGAACTCTTCGAGATCGACCAGTCAAAAATAGTGGGATTAACCATAAACCCCGAGCTTCTGATAAAACACCGGCAGAGCAGATTAGCCCAGTTAGCCCATCCGGACATAAACTATGCAGACCCCCAGCACGTGTTAGAGGAGCTAAATCACAGCCACAGGCTCTTTCAGCAAAACCCCGGCTGGCCGGTCGTGGACATCACCGGCAAAGCAGTCGAGGAGATAGCCAGCGAGATCTGTTCTCTGACTGTGGACAAGATCAAGGGTGCTGATTTAGAAAAGGAGACGAACTGATCTGAGATCATTTAGCAATACAATCTCGTAATTCTATTAGATTGTTGGGGAAAAAGACAGAACATCGAAAAATGCAACATTTTCATCAAAACAATAGTTTATAATACAAAGCATTGCAGGAGGAGTTGAAGTTTGAATTAATGTACGACTCTACTGGTTTGCGAGAACATTTCAAAAAATCATTCACCTTAAGTTTAAAGGAGGTAAAGCTGTGAAACATTCAAAGTCGGGTTGGGTCTGGGCACTGCTCCTACTTTGCGCCATTTTAGCGTTTTTCTTTTTCTCCTGTGCCAAAAAGCAGGCTGAGCTTATCCCCAGGGAAATCATCTTCGGGAATCCGGTCAAAGCCAGCCCCAGTATCTCGCCGGATGGAACCAGGCTGGCGTATCTTGCACCGGTGGATAACGTTCTTAATGTCTGGATGAAAACCATAGGCAAAGAGGACGATAAGCCTGTGACCAGAGATACCGACAGGGGAGTACACTTCTATTTCTGGGCTCAGGATAACAAGCACATTATGTATCTGCAGGATGTAGGAGGAAACGAGAACTGGCGGCTGTATGGGGTGAATTTGGAGACAGACGAGATCAAAGATTTAACTCCCTATGACAATGTGCAGGTCAGAGTGCTTGACCACAATAAACATTTCCCCCACGAGCTGTTCATCGAGATGAACAAGGATAACCCGCAGGTTCACGACGTTTACCATCTTGACCTGACCACTGGTGAACTCAAGCTGGTGGCTAAGAATCCGGGTAATTTCGTAGGCTGGATGACCGATGCGAATTTCAAGATACGCGGTGCTGGAGCAGCCACCCCCGAGGGCGGGATCGATTTGATGTTCCGGGAGAATGAGAAAGCGGGCTGGAAAAAACTGATCTCCTGGGATTCGGAAAATGCCTTGACCAGCGGGCCGATTTGCTTCTCTCAGGATGGCAAATATCTATATCTCATAGATTCGAGAGAGGCTAATGCCGGCCGCCTGGTTAAATTCGAAATCCCTACCGGCAATATCGAGGTTCTGGCTGAGGACCCGCAGTATGACGTCAGCGATGTGATAGTTCACCCGGATACTTACGAGCCTCAGGCAGTCTCTTTTACCAAAGCCAGGCAGGAATGGCAGGTTCTGGATGAATCGATAAGGGGGGATTTTGAGGCAATCTCCAAGCTGGATCAGGGGGACTACTCCGTTTATGACCGGGACAATGCAGATGAGACCTGGCTGGTGGGATTCACCAAGGATAACGGGCCCGTATCCTATTATGCTTTTGACCGTAATGCCAAAACCGGAACCTTCCTTTTCGACAGCAGGCCGGAATTGAGAAAATATACTTTAGCCTCGATGGAGCCGATCTCCTTTACCACAGAAGATGGTTTGACCATTCACGGGTATATAACCTATCCTCCAGGTAAAGGTAAAAAGAATCTTCCCCTGGTGCTTAATGTGCACGGTGGTCCCTATTATCGAGATACCTGGGGATATGATGGTGAAGCCCAGTGGCTTGCCAACCGGGGATATGCCTGTATGCAGGTTAATTTCCGGGGCTCAACCGGCTACGGCAAGGATTTTATAAATGCCGCAGATAAGGAATGGGGCGGCAAGATGCACCAGGATTTAGTGGATGGGGTCAACTGGGCAATAGAGCAGGGAATCGCCGATCCCAAGAAGATCGCCATATACGGCGGCTCTTATGGCGGATACGCCTCCCTGGTCGGTGCAACCTTTACCCCTGACCTTTTCTGCTGCGCGGTGGATATTGTGGGACCCTCCAACCTTCTGACCTGGATAACCTCCATCCCTCCCTATTGGTCCACTATGAGAGCGATTCTCTACAAACGAGTCGGAAATCCTGATACCGAGGCAGAGTTTTTGAAATCCCGCTCCCCGCTTTTCAAAGTCGACCAGATCAAGATACCGATGCTGATAGCCCAGGGAGCCAATGACCCCAGAGTGCCCAAAGCAGAATCAGAGCAGATAGTGGAAGCATTGAAAAATAAAGGAATCGACTACGAATATATGCTCTTCCCGGACGAGGGACACGGGTTCGCCAAACCGGATAACCGTTTGAAATTCTACGCCGCAGCAGAGAAGTTCTTAGCCAAGTATCTGGGCGGAAGATACGAGGAAGCACCAGCGGACACAACCAAATAGACCTACAAGAGTAAACTGTAGGGGCAGGACACTGTCCTGCCCTTTTTTTGTTTCTGCGGGAATTCCAATTCCCGCAGAAAAATGGTTCGGGTCTCCAGGATTCCCCGTAGGTGAAAAATCCAATTCCCGAACCAACCAACGGAACAGGCAGGATGCCTGTTCTACTGATTAGACCAAAAAAATCACTAAAAACTTACCAAAAAATATTGACTCAGGGGAGAAAACAGAGTAAATTAAAAGAAAACTGTTATGAATTATTCTTTCTTTTTAGACGAAACCGGAGACCACGGTTTAAGTTTTATAGATAAGAATTTCCCGTTATTTTTATTATGTGGTTGTGCTATAGGTGAAGATGCTCTCAAAGAGATAGAAAAGAAAATAAACGAGTTCAAGCAAAAATATTTTAAAACAACTGAAATTATACTTCATTCAAGAGATATAAGAAAATGCGAGGGTGCTTTTCAGATTTTGTTTGATCTAAACCTGAAAGCAGAATTTTACAAAGACCTTAATAAGATTATTGGAGAAGGGAATTATTGTTTAATAGGTTCAGGGATTCAAAAAGAGGAGCATATAAAGAAATATGGAAAAGGAGCAAAGGATCCTTACTCCCTTTCTCTTTCATTTGTACTTGAAAGACTGATTTTCTATTTGGATAAAATCGATGAACAGGCAAAGGCAGAGATTTTCGCTGAGGAAAGAGGTAAAAGAGAGGATCAGATGTTGCTTTCACATTTTAATTCTATAATGGATCGAGGTACCTTTTACGTTCAACCAGATAGATTCAAGAACAGAATAGAAAAGTTTAATTTCCATAGCAAAAAAGATAATATCGTCGGCTTACAAATCGCTGATTTATGTGCTTATCCCTTAGCCAGACACTTACTAAATCCTGAGGAGCCTTATATCCCTTTTAAAATAATAGAAAGGAAAATTTATTGCAGTGAGGAGGGTCAGTATGAGGGATGGGGATTAAAACTTTTCCCTTAAAAATAAAAAGTCCCCCAAAAGAGGGAGACCTTTTAACGACCGGGAGACACCCCGATCCCATTTAAAACTCTAATAATACTTACGGCAGAAGAAAGAAAAAGTCAAGCAGTTTTAGAAGAATTTTTTAAGTTATTGATTCCGAAGGGCTTGAGTGGAGGTAACTCCAAATCCAACTCTCATTATGGCATTTGAAATTCTCTGAAATAAGCCAGAGTCCAGAATCACTGAAAAAAATGATTACCCAAGCCTCTGCTTGGTCAAAAGAGCTTTTGAAAATGTCAGGACTAACAACAAAATGATTAGATTTTAAAATTTATTTCACTCGGAAGAACATCAAAGGGAAAGGAGGATAAAATGCAGAGATTTTGGAATTTTCTAATAATTTTCTTAATTATAATTTCGGTTGCTACACTTTCTTTTGGTCAAATAAAGACCCAGCAGGCAGGAAAACAACCTACACCACTCCAGCCCTTGATGAATGTTTTAGATGTTGAGTTTCTTTCTTTAGACCTTAAATGGAGCCTGGGTATTAGCTATGGAGAATCTGAGAATAAACCAAAATTATATGAAGAGTTTAATAAGGATTTCGAGGATTGGCTTCAAAGAAAACCAGAAGTGGATGAAAAGAAGGGACAAATTGCTGAATATAACCTTGCTTTTAAATACAAAGAAAATATAAAGAAAATATTCGCGAACTTCGGGCTTATTGGAAGTGAACTTGGCATGTTTCTATACAGCGAGAGCGAGATTCCAATCCGTTTTGCACAGATTGAAAATGGGATAGTATTTTTAGTGAATAGAGTTGGTTCCAATAAGGTATATAATGCGCTTAGATCTACCTCTAAAACCCGTGCTGCAAAAATCATAAGCTCAAACATCTTGCCAGAACTAAAAGCTTTTTATGACTCTTTTAAAGATACTGATATAAAATATTATGGTATGATTGTAGCTTATGGAAGTAAGGACTTCTTAGACAAATCTACCGCATTAAATCTCAAAACGGAGGTAGTGGCTTTTATAGTTTCCTCAGAGAATTGTAAAAAATTTGCTGAAGGAATTATTACAGCAGATGAGTTAGTCGATTTATCGGACATCTATTTAAAGGACAGGGATATGGTGACCGGAATTAAGAAAATCAAAGTGACGCTTGAATGAGATTAAATTTGTATTACGTTATATAGCAGAAGCACAGAGATTTTACAAGGGCTTAATCTTAACCATAATACTCCGAGGAGGTGAAAAAATGGATGCGATAGAAGAAATAAAAAAGAAACGTTTTCAATTTCTTCATAAATTATTTGAGTTAACTGGAGGAGACGAGTCTATTGGTAATGATATGTATGTGATTGGTAAAGAATTAGATTTTGACGAGGACTTAACTGACAAAATTACTCAGTATCTAGTGGGTGAGCAACTGATTCGAGAAGACCTCGGCTTTATTTCAATCTCACATCCAGGCATCCGTGAAGTTGAGGAAGCCTTAACTAATCCTGACAAACCGACCTGTCACTTTCCTCCGTTGAATTTCATATACATAGGCCAGATGACAAACTCACAAATTCAACAAGCAAGTCCTTCAGCTACACAGGTGAATACTATTGGTGAAGATAGATACGAGGAAGTTAAGAAAATAATTCAATCATTAAAGGAATCTATCGATCAACTTGGGCTTGTAGCACAGCAAAAGTCCGATCTTCAAGCAGAAATTCAGACAATTGAAGCGCAGATGTCTTGCTCAAAGCCAAAGGGGACGTTGATAACCGAGTGTCTCGGTTCCATTAGAAGAATTCTTGAAGGAGCTGTGGGTAACATACTTGCGGCAAAGTTTTTTAAAGAAATTGTAATCCTATTGGGAGGATGAGAATGTACAGCATGTGTAATAAAGTGTGTCAGGCGTAGCATCCCCACCTGATCCTGCTTACTAAACTTAATATAAGCTCACCCCTTATCTCCCTTCTTCATTTCTTTTCTCCTTCAGATACTCTCTAAACAAACTCTCTTTACCAATCTCTATTTCTATAATGTCCCATGGAAACAAATAATCTTTTGTCTTTTCCTCAAACGCCAGAAATTCTGTATCCACTCCTGCTTTTCTAAACGCCTGTGTCAAGGGCAGGTTTTCTTTTATGTGATAATAAATCCCCATCCCTACTTTCCTGTCCCCCTGGGATAACACCCCCTGCAGAACAGCCTCTTTTATGCTTTTTTTCTCAAATTTAATTCCTTTCAGTCCTCTTATTCCATCAGATATTATTTTTAACTTATTTTTTAAAGATTTTTCAGAATCCATAGGTGTCCATTGGAAGGGGGTATGGGGTTTGGGTACAAAGGGGTTAATGGAGAGGATGATTTGTCTTTTTTCGCGGACAGCCACAAGGGCTGTCCCTACGTTTTTGTGGGTGACCCCACGGGTCGCCCCTACAAAAATCTCGTGAATCCTTTCTATTAACTTTACAATCCCCTCGATATCCTCTATTCTTTCGGAAGGAAGTCCGATGATAAAATAAAGCTTCAGGTTCTCTAAATTCTTCTCTTTTGCTAAGCGGGCTGCATTCAGAACGTCCTCCCGTTTTATCCTTTTATCAATTACCTTCCACATCCTCTCAGTTCCTACCTCTGGAGCTAAAGTTAGAGTTTTAAGACCGGATTTAACCAGCACATCCAGAAGCTCAGGGCTTATCTTATCTACCCGCAGGGACGAAATCCCTATCTGGTAACCTTTTTGACTGAGCTCCAGGCAAAGCTCCTCCAAATAGGGCAGATCCGAGACCATAGAGCCCACCAGCCCTATGGACTTACCTTCCCCACAATAGTTTTCGATCTCCGAGAGAATCTTTTCTTTTTTATGAAACCTGAAAGGCTTGTAGATATGCCCTGCGGCGCAGAACCGGCATCTCCAGGAACATCCCCTGCCGGTCTCTACCGTGAACATATCCTTGAAATGCGAGAGGGGCGTGACAATAGAAGAATAGGTCTCGATTTTTTCGAGATTGGCTTTTCGCCTTTCGATTTTGGGAGGGAAACCCTTTTCTATTTTATATTTCTTGAGCAAACCTTCTTCATCATACACCGGCTCGTAGAACTCAGGCAGGTAAACTCCCTTTACTTTGGACAGCTCCGAATATAGTTTTTTCCCGTGATATTCTTTTTCAGGAGCTTTCAGGAAAATCCGCGCAACTTCCTTGATCCCTTCCTCAGCTTCACCCATGAAGACAGCATCAAAAAAGGATGCCATAACCTCGGGGTTCAAAGTCACGGATGTCCCACCACTCAGAAGAAAGGGATGACTCTCGTTCCTGTCCTTCCTGAGCTGGGGAATTTTAGCCTGTTTCAGGATCCTCAGGACGTTGAGATAATCCAATTCGAAGGGAATAGAAAAAGAGATAATCTGAAAGAAATTCAAAGGGTCTCCTGATTCCAGGGTTCTCACTTTGTCCTGAGCTTTATAATCAAAAAGAAAAAACCTCTCACAGGAGACACCCTCAATCTGGTTTAAGATTCGATAAATCGACTGAAAACCCAGATTGGCGATTCCCACTTCATATTTATTGGGAAAACCCAGAGCCACCCTTAATTGGTAGGAGCTTTTGGTTATGGTCCCTTTTTCTTTAGCTAAAATCTCCTTTCTTATTTTTTTAAATTCTTTCATCTTTTATTTATTTTTACCCCTCTCTCTAACTCTCTCCCTCAAGGGGAGAGAGAATTTTATCCCCCTTTCCCTATCCCTCCCCCATAAAGGGAGAGGGAGCTTGAATCCATCCATCTTTTGTCTCCCTCCCTTGATGGGAGGGATAAAGGGAGGGTGAACAACCATAGGGTTTGATAAATCAAGTACCTAAGATATCTATCTCAATTATAAAAGATAGGAAGTTTTTATTCAATAAAAAACGCAGGGACGTTCAATTGAACACCCCTGCGAAAAACCGGTCATCGCTCTAAGTTTACAAATTGGTCGAGACCATATAAAGCCCGCCCTGCCTTTCAATCACCATAACCAGCATCCTGGCGTTCTTAAGCTCTCCCATAGCATCTTTATAGTCATCCATATCTTTTATCTCTTTATTGCCGACCTTCCTTATCACATCCCCTTCCCTTAAGCCCAGGCTTGCGCCTTTGCCGTCTTTATCCACCGAAAGTATTACCACGCCTTCCTGCCCTGACAGATTCAGTTTATCAGCCAAACCTGAAGTGATTCCAGAAACCGTGATCCCCAGGAGATCCTCTTTCTCTCCTGAGATTTTTATCTCAGGCTCTTTCTGGGCTGAAAGCTCTGTTTGGATTTTCTTTTTATCTCTGACTAAGGAGAGCTTCAACTTATCCCCGGGCTTGATAAAGGAAAGGTAGTCCTGAAAATCAGATTTATCCCTGATTTTCTCGCCATTTATCTCTTTGATCAGGTCTCCTCTTTTCAGCTTGGCTTTTTCACCCGGGCTGCCTTTTTCCACCTGTATTACTATGGCTCCCTGTTTCTCGTCCAAATTCAAGGACTGCGCTAAAAGCGGGGTCAGATCCTGGACCTTTATTCCTACCCAACCCTTGACCACTTTACCCTTATCAATCAGGTCGGAGATAATCCCTTTCACCCGGTTTATGGGTATGGCAAATCCGATCCCTTCCGAGCCTCTGCTGGTGGTGAAGATAAAGGTGTTGACCCCTATGACCTCACCGTCTGCATTTACCAAGGGACCGCCGCTGTTACCCGGATTGATCGCCGCATCGGTCTGAATCATCTTTCTGTAGACCCTCTCCTCGTTCGTCCCTCTTTTTATATCCCGGTTTAGTGCACTGATAACGCCAACGGTAACCGTAGGCTGGGGATCATCCAGAAGATACCCAAAAGGATTACCCAGGGCGATAGCCCATTCGCCGATGATAAGATTATCCGAATCACCCAGGCTGGCATAAGGGAAGTTATCTCCTTCGAGTTTAATCACCGCCAGATCCGAAGCATAATCCTGCCCCACGATTTTACCTTTGACCTCCCTTCCGTCCGGCAGGGTAACTTTTAACTCATCTGCGTCTCTCACCACATGTTCGTTGGTCAGCACATAACCCTTCTGGTTAATTATCACCCCCGAACCAAGGGAATAGACTTTCTGCTTATATTCTCTGGGCTGAAAGAACCTCCCCCAGAACTCGTCTCCGAAAGGGGAGAAGAAAGGCGATTCGCGAACGGTCCTCACCTGTATCACACTGATGGATACTACTGCCGGGCCGATCTTTGCTGCAGCCCGCACGATGGCATTCCTCCTGGTCTGGGTGATCTCCTCCTGCAGGGCAGTGACTGGTGTCGAGTGATCAGTGACCAGCTGCCCGCTGGCTACTGAGAACTGACCACTGTTTGTTTCATTTTGGTGAACATATGAGACAGGCTTTACCCCCTTTAGCCAGAACAAAGCCAGGCCCGTGCCCAGAAAGGCTCCTGCTAAACCCAAAAGGAAGACTATAATGTAGACAGCCTTATAAGATTTATTCTCTGCCATAGCTTTTAAATATTATACCAGCCAAGTGCCAGAAAGTTTTGACTATTTTTTCTCTTTCAAATATCTTTCCGGGTCACTATCGAACTTATTCTTGCAGACCTCTGAGCAGAAATAGTAGGTAATCCCTTTATATTCACTTTTGATTGAGGTTTTTTCCTCATCCACCTTCATCTTGCAGACCGGGTCTGTGGTCATAGATTCTCCTTTTTGGCTTAAATGGTTTCTCTTCTTCTCTGGAGGTAGCAGTTATTTCTTTGTCCCTTGGAGGAGATTAAATGTCTAATCCAAGAATCCGTTGTCCTTCATCCACTTATCCGAATAAATCTTGCTCAGGTAGCGAGTGCCGGAATCCGGGAATATGGTCACTATGACCTTATCCTTTCCTATCTTTCTGGCTAAATCCACCGCCACAAGCGCCGCCGAGCCGCTTGAACCACCTGCGAAAACCCCTTCCTCCCGTGTCAGCCTTCGAGCCATTAAGAAGGACTCTTTATCGTTTACCTGGACGATATCATCTATGATAGAGAAATCCACGTTCTCCACCAGCATATCCTCTCCGATCCCTTCTACCTTATAGATCTTGGGCTTGATAAGCTTTTTATGCTTGAAATAGTCGTAATAAACCGAACCTATAGGATCGACTGCGACGATTTTTATGTCCGGTTTTTTTTCTTTCAGGAATTTCCCCGTGCCGGACAAAGTCCCGCCTGTGCCTATACCCGCCACAAAATAATCTATCCTTCCTTCGGTCTGCTCCCAGATCTCAGGCCCGGTTGTACTGTAATGGGATTCGATGTTCTTTAAATTATGATATTGATTCAGATAAAAGGAATTGGGGGTTTCTTTGGCAATTCTTTTGGCGGTCTCATAGTAGCTCAAAGGAGAATCCGGCGGCACATCGGTCGGCGTCACAATCACCTCTGCCCCGAAGGCTTTCAACAGATCGATCTTTTCCCGGCTCATCTTGTCCGGGATAGTAAAGATGGCTTTGTATCCTTTAATGGCTGCCGCAATCGCCACGCCCACCCCGGTATTCCCGGAGGTGTTCTCCACAATCGTCCCCCCGGGGTTCAGCAGTCCCCTTCTCTCGGCATCCTCTATCATATAGAGAGCCATCCTGTCCTTAACGCTTCCCCCCGGATTCAAAAACTCAGCCTTGGCTAAAACCACAGCTGAGCTTTCATCCACTATCCGGTTAAGTCTTACTAACGGAGTCTTACCTATAGCTCTGGAGATATCTTTGAGGAATTGCATTCTTCAGGGTAAAAATTTTTTAGATCGAACGGCTGGGACATCTTCTTAAAACCGGCTTATTCTTCGAGCTCCCCACCACCACCCCCTTCTCTATCTCCTGACCATCCCGGAGGAGTATAAGGTCAACCTTTGAGCCGATTTCAGACTTCAAGATCGTTTTCCTGAACTCCATCTCATTCTCTACCTTTTCCCCGTTACAGCTTATGATGAGATCCCCGGCCTGCAGGCCGGCATTAGAGGCAGGGCCTCCCTTGAATACCTTTGTTACCAGAACCCCTCCCAAGCTCGATTTCGCTCCCTTGTCCTTGGCGCACTTTCTCTGGGTGAAAATCCCTATCCAGCCCCTCTTGATCTCACCGTTCTCTTTCAGGATTCTTCCTACTACTTCACAGGTAGAGGCCGGCAGGATTAAAATCATGCCCTCCTCCCCTTCCAATTTCCCCTCGTAGAGCCCTATGAGTTCCCCGTCCGGATTGAAAACCGGCGTGCCGGTCTGATAGGCTGAAGGAGGGGCGGAAAAGATCAAAAGCTCATGATCGTACGGATCCACACCTCCGATCCAAGAGGAGCCGATAGTCCCCATGTGCACCTGTAATCCTCTGGAATAGGAGGTGTTACCTATGATCAAGCCTAAAGTCCCATTCCTGATCTTCTCTTTTTTTGCCAGGCGAACCGGCTTTAAATTTCCCCTCTTTAGCTGAATGAGACTTACGTTGGTTTCAAAATCGCAAAAGATATTGCTGATCTCTGAGTCGGCTACTGTACCGCCATCCTGCAGCATGATCATAAGCTCATCTGAATTCTGCAGCAGATTTTCAGTGGTGAGTATGTAGTTTTTCTCCAGGACCACCCCCGAGCCCACCTTCATCTCTCCGTTAGACCTGTTCAGGGCAGAGATGGAAACCACGGACGGACCTACCTTCTCCATAACCCGGCGGATCTCAGCCTGCATCTTATCCAGTTGGTTTTCCACCCGACATCCGCCAAAAAAAAGCAGGATAAATATTATCCCACCTATCTGACTCAAGATCGAGTATGAGAAAAAGCTCTTACCTAATCTAACGCGATTTGATATGTCCGACCTCACTTCGTGCTGACCTTATAAATGGTGACGAAACCATCATCACTCGCCGAGAGAAGCTTGCCCTCGTAGATGATCAGGTTACTAACTAATTTATTGTGTCTGTATCCCTCCGATCTGAAGGCGGAAGACAAACCCAAGCCGACAAAGATCAGAAGCAGAAAGGAAAAGACATAAGTCGGGATCGGACCCCATAGTGGGGTTCTTAATAAAGACGACAAAAGTTCCCACTTGTCCCTAATCCAGCTTTTCAAATCAAGAATTGAAGGATAGGATCTCGGCTCTAAACTGAACTTCTCCCAGTAATTCTCTGGTGGTTTAAAGCTGAAGTTATTTTGAAGCAAACTCAGAGCAGTTTTATAGCTCTGGTACTCTCTAAGGCATTCCGGACAATTCTTTAAATGCTCATCTAACGACTTTCTCCTTTCTCCACCCAGATCCGCATAATCCAAGAGAAACTCTTTAGCTTTTTTGCACCTCATATTTTATCCCTGCCTTCTCCAATATATTAGGGTGATGTTTTATGAGCTCATCCCTTAATTTGGCTCGAGCCCTGTGAAGATACCACCTGACCGTAGCCTGCGGCATCCCGGTTATCTGAGCCACCTCCTTTATGTCCATACCCTCCAGGTCTCTTAACACGAATACCGACCTCTGCTTAGGGTTCAAACTCTCCAAGACCTCGTTTATTGCCCAGCGAACAAGCCCTCTTTGATATACATTTTCGACATCATTTTTCTTTTCTTTAAGCTCGCCTATGATGTTATCCAACACCTCAAACCTGTGCTTACGGAATTTGCGGATGAAATCGATGGAGGCGTTAATGGTTATGCGATAAAGCCAGGTGGAGAGCTTCTTGGTGGTATCGAACCTGTGCAGGTTCTGATAGACCTTCACGAATACCATCTGGGAGATATCCTTTGCATCCTCGTAGTCTCCGATCATCCGATAGGCGATCCCGGCTACCTGGGCTCTGTATCTTTGCACGATTTTTTTGAAAGCCTCCTCTTCCCCTTTTTTAGCTTTTTTGATCGTCTCTAAAAGCTCTTTTTCCTCCTGCTGCTGAGGTGAGGAATCTTTCAAATTCTCAGCACTATTGGCATCTTTTACATTTTCAAAGGGCATACACTCTTCTCGTTATAAAATACGATTTTTTTTAGTTTGACGTTTGGTAACCTCTCCTCTTACAAAGAAATTATCGCGGGCAGATCTTTATTCCCTTCTTTATGAAGAAAGAAGAGGTTATCCCCACCTTCCTCTCTGGAGTCCTCTCCCTGCTGCTTTTGACATCTCTATCCCCTGAGACAAAACCACAAGAGGGACTTCTTCTTTTAAGATAGGCCGAGCCGATTTTAAACCTTTTTGCCAGATGAAAAGATAAACCGGCTCCCCTCAAGAAAAACTGCGTAAGATCCTCATCATGACAGGAGAACACCTTCTTCCTCCCTGAGTGACAGCTTATCTCGGATGTATCTCTGGGCGTGGGTAATCCGCTCAATTGTTCCGGACAAAAAGGCAAGGCTTTACCTTTGCTCACCAGCTGAAAAACATTCTGGTCCTTTCTGTCCTTCCCATCATATCTGCACTTAACTCCAGCCAGACAGGCGGAGACCAGAAATTTCAAGTCCGACATTATCTATCCTAATTTACCGAATTTAATGAAAAAAGTTCAAAGAATTTATCTTAAAACTGATTTTAAAATTTCCCACCCCAGAGTTATAATCGTGGGCCTGCAGATTTGTTCCTTGCTTGTTCCCTCTGATAAGAGCTGTTTAAGAGCCTAAATCCAATTGACGAACAAAAGATGAAAAAAACAAATGACCTCTCGTTACTCAGAGATTTTCTAAGGTTAATCTACAGAGATCAAAGGGAGTTGTCAAGCTTTATTTTATCAGGATGTATTCCCTTTTAAGTATTTTATTGACCACCCGGATGAACTTATCCGAGCTTAAGGACTGGAGGGTATATATATGCCAGCAGTTCTTCTCTGGCAATTTGGGGGTGAGTTTCTTTTTCTTGTTCAACGCCATCTCCTTTTTTATCCTTCCCCTTTAATTTACTGACTAAAAAGCAATCTTTATGCCCAAGCCCAAAAACCATTAGGCTTGACCTCCCTCACCTTAACTTTCTCATTGACAGCGAATTAAAAGAGCGAAATTTTTCAAAAAAAGCCCGGGGATTAAATTTTAAATAAAAGTATTGACCGATTACTATACTTTATTGACTTCCTCCTATAATCGAAGTTGACCAGAAGATTTGGATCTATCCCCAGGCAGATTTTATTTGTCATTCGGCAGAAGTTTTACTATCTTTTGTGAAACCTGAATTCTTTTTTTTCGTATGGTAAAAAAGAAAGCCTCGGCAGTTCCAGATGACCAGACTTTGATCAAGCAGGCTCTGGAGGGTAAACAACAAGCTTTTAAGCTGTTGATGGAGAGGCACAAGAATGCTGTTCGATATGTGATCTTAAAGCTGGTTCACAATTACGAGGAATCGCTGGATTTAGTCCAGGAGACCTTCGTTAAGGCTTTCAGCTCCTTGGCAAATTACAAATCCAAATTTCGCTTTACCACCTGGCTCTACAGGATTGCGGCTAACTGCTCCATAGATTATCTGCGGAGGAAAAAAATAGAAGCACTTTCCCTGGACCAGCCTCTGGAAACCGAGAAGGGTAGACTGGAGATCGTAATCCCGGACAGAACTTATGACCCGGAGAAAGATCTAAGTGTCAAGCAGAGCAAGCTATCGATCGAGGAGGCCATTGCCTCCTTGCCCAAGAAATACCGAGAGGTCATTTTGTTGAGGCATAAAGAGGATAAGTCCTATGAGGAGATAGCAGCCATCCTGCGTCTTTCGGTAGGCACGGTGAAGGCACGAATTTTCAGAGCCAGGGTCTTATTGAAGAAGAAACTTAAACATATGAGGTGGTAAGAGATGATAAAAAGAATTACCATCATATTAGCACTGGTCGGTGGAGTTATCCTTTTCCTCTGCTCAGATCTTCTCAGGGCTGAGGAATTTAGCTTTCCCTCGAAAAAGGAATTTAGTTTGAGGGAGCCCCTTATTCTGGAGATGGAGGACCCCAGAGGTGAGATCCTTGTCGAATCTCACAACCAGAACAGCATAATAATCCAAGCCGCAAAGATAGTCGAAGCTAAGGACACGAGTGAGGCAGAGGAACTCGCCAGGAAGATTCAAATAGAGATGGAGAAGAGCGATGGCTCAGTGCGGGTGAAGACCACATATCAAAAGGCTGAGAAAGGGAGCTTTTTAGAGAAGTTATTCACTGTTAGGAAATCGGTTGAAGGGTACGTGAGCTATCATGTCCTGGTTCCAAGGGAAATCCAGGAGGCAACTCTTGAGGTCACCAGTGGAGAGATAAAGGTCTTCTATGTCAATGGCAGGTTAAATCTCTCCTCCACTTCAGGAGATCTGGAGCTCAACGGCGTTAATGGAGAAATATCCTGCTCAGTCACCAGCGGTGATATTCGGGCTAAAGATATAATCGGTGAGCTAAGCCTGCATGGAACTAGCTCGGATATGAGATTAAAAAACATCGAGGGGAAAGTGGAGTTGGATTGTACCAGCGGATCGGTGAACATACAGGATTTGAATGGTTCCCTTAAATCCTCCCAGACTTCCGGGGATTTAGAGGTCAGAGGGATGAAAGGTGGATTAATTGCCAGCAACACCTCTGGCGATATATGGATAGATCAAATCCAGGGCGGTCTGGATATAAATACGACCAGTGGAGATATTGAAGCTAAGATTCAGACTGCATCTGCCAAGTATTATAATTTGGAAACCGTAAGCGGAGAGATTAACCTACTTGTCCCCAAGGAGGCTCAAGCTGATCTTGAAATCAAAACCACCAGTGGGGAGATCAGCTTGGATATCCCCCTAGTTTTGAGAGAGGTATCCCGACATTCCATAACTGGAACCCTAGGCCCAGGAGGGGCAAGGATGGAAATTAACACAGTGAGTGGCGATATAAGCCTGGAGGAGTATTAGAAATGAAAAAACTGAGGAAATTAACAATGTATTTATGCCTGTCTCTTTTTCTAATTCTAACATTTTCTGCGCTTCTGCTGGCTAGCGATGAAAAAAAGGTTGAATCCGATACAACTGGTAAAAGGATAAGCCAGATAAAAATCGGAGACAAAGGGATCATAATTAAGACTCAGGAAGGAAAGGAGATAGAGGGGAAGCCGGGAAAAATAATTTTGGACGAAGAGGGCCTTATAATAGCTCCTGAGGCTGAGGAGACCACAGCTGCCCAGGTCAAGATAAAAATGGGAGGAAAGGAGATCGCTACTATAGAGCTGGAGCATGGCGATATGGTAAAATTCGGAAAGAACGTCACTGTGGATGAAGGCGAAAGGGTAAACGGGGATGTTGTTTCTATAGGAGGAGATGTGCGAGTGAGGGGTTTGGTAACCGGGAGCGCAATCTCCATTGGTGGGAATGTCTTTATCTCCTCAACCGGTATAGTGGAGACGGATGCAGTCAGCGTGGGTGGAGACGTGATAAAGGAACCAGGCGCAATCATCAAAGGGCAAAATGTGGGGTTGGGTTTTCTTCCCGGAAAGATCTGGAGAATTAATGGCGGACATTACTTTTTCCGAGGGGCAAGTTTTGTCTTCTCCATAATTAAGGTTCTGTTTTTCTTTTTCCTGGGGATATTAGTTTTAGCCTTGGCTCCCAAAAATGTCGTCAAGATCAGGGATAAGATTAAGGAGAATATGTGGAAATCTGGTCTGATCGGATTTTTGGGTGAGATACTGATCCTACCTTTGTTTATACTTCTGCTCGTCACCATAATCGGGATACCTGTGGCGCTTTTGATTCTTCCCCTGGCAGTTCTTTTGGGAATGCTTTTGGGGTATACCAGCGTCTCCCTAATAGTAGGCGAAAGTCTTAAAGAAAATACCAATCTAAAGCCTCAGACCCAGATGATGACCCTGGCCTTGGGCATTCTGGCGGTCCAGTTTTTCTCTCTTTTCTCCAGTTTTCTGAAGATATTCTGGGGATTCTTTTCCCCCTTGGCTTTGATCCTTGGAATCATAGGTTTCCTGATTGTATATGTGGTTTTTACCATCGGCTTTGGCGGGGCTATCCAGACGCTTTTAGGCACCAGGCCAAAGGAAAAGCCAGCCCCAGCAGCGCCGGAGCAGCCATCTCCACAATCCTAGATTGATTTTATCAAATAGATTCTTCTCTAAATTTCTCTTGCTTTTATCCCGATATCAGATTATATTATGAGTGAGGGTGGAATTTTAGATATAAATTTTTAAACATTAACGAGGGTTATTTGAATCTCAAATTTTTAGTTAAGTCTGGGCTCATTTATCTCTTTATCATTTTTCTCTCTCTGCGGGCTGAAGCTGCTATTGTGAACCATTTAGCTTATGATATCACCCATATCCAGTCAAGTTATCCCTTCGATTTAAACTCGGAAGCGGTTCAAACCATAGCCCAGACCTTCAGCCCTGATTCCGAAAGGTTAGAGGGAATAGCGGTTTACCTGGATAGAGTAGGTCTAAACAGTTCTGCAGACTCAATCAGACTGGAGTTGAGAACAACAGACCTGTCAGGACTTCCCAGCCAGGAAGTTTTAGCTACTGCCTGGATAAAAGTTACCGATGTTCCGGACGGGAACTTAGAAAGAGGGGACCGGCAGCCGGACAATCTGACCCGCGGGTATCAGGTCTGGTTTGTTTTTGACGAGCCCTTGTATTTAAACCCTGACTCTAATTATGCTTTTACCTTGAATGCCAGAAGAATAGATTCCTCTAACCGCATAGTCTGCTTTTATGGCTCTAACGGGTACCCTCAGGGCAACGGCTATTATCAAAGCTCAAACGGGAGATGGAACAGTCTGGCCAGCGACTTAAATTTCATGACCATAAAGGATAAATATTCTTTAGTGGGAATAAGAAGGCTTCCCTGGAACTACAAGGGGGTTATGACCATAG
Source organism: uncultured Ignavibacteria bacterium (assembly GCA_964511075.1). Lineage (GTDB taxonomy): Bacteria > Zixibacteria > MSB-5A5 > MSB-5A5 > RBG-16-43-9 > CAZEDM01. The sequence goes on along the minus strand of CAZEDM010000009.1, from coordinate 14,500 downwards.
AAAGCGATATAGATTACACCTCAGCCCCCAGCTACATAGACAGCTTAGGAAAGTTTCTGCAAACGGATGAGCAGATAGGTGGAAGATGGGGGAAGGGCGTAAATGGAAAGATAGCAGTTACTAATCTTTGGTTCTTTAATGCCGGGGGTGGAACAGGTGATAGCCTGGGTACCTGGGGAGAGGAAATCCCCTTTTACTTTCACGGAACAGACACTTTGAGCAGATATTGGGGAGATAGCCTGGATGCCTGGATAGAAAGAGGATGGGTTGCCAGCCTCCACACTGTGGGTCATACTGGATATAGTGGAGGACCCGGACTTGATTCCTCTCATGTTTTTAAAGCGTTGAGCTATATGCAGAACCACGGCTTAGGGAAAATCTACAAAGCCGGGGTGTGGGTCAGCCACAGTGGAAACTATATCAATACCGAGTATTATGGAGCGGATCCGGCAACCCCTTATTACCATGCAAATAAGACTTTCGCACCTTACAACTTCAAATTCTGCTGGGACGCTGCTCTTCAGGAAAGCTATTATCTTTATTACTATGACATACGTTCATTATCAGATAGTCTGAATGTGGGACAGGTTATCTTCGCTCCCTCTACCTTTCCTGACGGGATCACCCGGTTCTATAAATTCAAACGAAACGGCAACTGGAGCTCAGCGGTACCGGAACAGATCGGCAACTGGTTCAATAGATCCATAGCTAATTCGGTGGCTAACAACTGGCAGATATACATCTATTACACTCATTTCGGGAGAGACAATGGTTTAACCTCTGCTAGTATAGACTCGATTCGTGCAGTGCACCAGATAAAAGACAGCCTGGGTTTGTGGATACCCAATACCAAGCAGATCTTGAATCAACAAGCCGCTTCAGCCTTTGCTCAGGTGAGGGTTGAATATCTGAACGGCAGAAGAGCTTTGAACATCACCTCTCTGAAAGACTGGTCCTGGGGCTCTCACATACCAGATCCGGAGGAGCTTTACTACTTAACCTTCGACTGCTTTGAAGCTGAAAGCTTAGATATCGTGATAAACGGAACTACCCGCTTAGAGGTTCAAAGAGGTGATGATCTGAAAGAGGTTCAGTCAGACTGGCCCGGGTACGGACATATCAAGGTCCCGATGTACTGGATAGCTAATAAAAACCGGGAATTCGATAAGCTGATGATAGTCCCGGGAGAGCCTGAGCCCATCAATCATCCGCCGGTTTTAACTCTTCAGGATACTTCCTTGAGCCTGTGTGAGCCGGGAACAACAAGCTTCAGCCTGGTTGCCATAGACAATGATTCCGCAGAGGTTCTGACCCTGGAGAAAATCTATGGCTCAGGCGATTTCCTTCCCCTGACAGGGTTTTCTCCTTTGACTACTGTTCATTCCTTTCTGCCGGAGGATGAAGACTCAACCTATCTTTTCGTTTTTCGGGTGACAGATTCAAAAGGCGCCTTTGACCAGGAAAGCTCATATGTCCATATTCATCTGAACAAAAGTCCGGTTCTGAGCCTTCCTCTGGATATCGATACTCTTCTGTGTAATTTTGGGGATTCAGTTCTCTTATCTATAAGGGGAGAGGATCCGGATACTGGCGAGACTCTTACTCTGGAAATGCTTTCAGAGAAAGGAGGGCTTTTACCCTCCAATCCAGTCTCCGGCACTGCACCGCTTTCAGCTGATTTTGTATGGAAGCCTGAATATTCAGATACTTTGGATAATCCCCATCCCGTCATCTTCAGGCTCACAGATCTCTGTGGAAGAGAAGTTCTGGACACCCTCCTGATAAATATCAGATTCAATCACCCTCCCTTGCTAACCCTGCCTCCAGATACGGTCTATAATATGTGTGAGGCAGATAACATCTGTTTTAACCATATCTTTGCCGCAGACCCGGACCCTTCAGATTCAGTTATCCTCCAGAAACTATCCGGTCCTGGAACTTATGACCCGGGCACAGGATTCTGCTGCTTTTTGCCTTCCTCCAGCGATTCTGTCTATGCTTTTATCTTTCAGGCACAGGACCAGTGCGGGGCTTCTATCCTGGATACTTTTAACCTGGGGGTGAGTTTAAATCAGACTCCTGTTTTGTCCCTGCCTGCAGATACATCTTACAAACTGTGCTTCCCAGGAGATTCTGTCTATTTTGGAATTTCCGCTTATGATGTGGGGGATTCCATAAGCTTAATAAAACTTTCCTCTGAAGGAGAGCTGAGACCCCAGGAGCCCATAGCCGGAACGGATTCGCTACAAGGGGTCTTCCTCTGGTATCCAGAGGAGTCTGATACTCTATCCAATCCACATCTTATGATTTTCCAGGTTAGGGATAACTGTGGCCTATCAAGAACCGATACCGTCCAGATATGGATTGAATTTAACCATCCGCCGGTATTGACTTCCGACGACAGCACTTATGCGCTGTGTGAGGACAGCACGGTCTGCTTTAATCACCTTGTGGGAATAGATTCAGATCCGGATGACTCTTTAAGCCTGGAGCTTGTCTATGGACCTAAGTGTCTCTTTTTGACCACTATGATTAACCCCACTACGATTGTTGGCTTCACCTGTTTTCTCACCTCCGGTGACTCTGTCTATACCTTTGTCTTTGAGCTTAAGGACCGATGTGGGGCGGTAGACTCTGACACGGTCAATATAGAGATCACCCCTCCGCCTGATCTTCTAAGAGGAGATTTGAACGGAGATAAGAAGGTCTCTGTCTCCGACGTGGTTTACATTATAAATTACCTTTTCAAACAGGGACCGCCACCTCTTTCCTGTTACAAAGCAGGGGATGCCAATTGCGACTCACGGGTAACGGTTTCGGATGTGGTTTATCTGATAAATTACCTGTTCAAAGGCGGACCGCCAGCCTGTCCCTAAACAAAAATACAAAGGTTTTTAAAAATCACAAAAAAAGCTGGGAATGGGTTTAAAGATACCCTTTCCCAGCTTGATTTTTTGTTTTCTTATGGATTTTAATGCAGATAGGCCCTCAGGGTCTTGCTTCTGGAGGCGTGCCTAAGCCTCCTTATGGCTTTTTCCTTTATCTGCCTGACCCTCTCCCGGGTCAAGCCGAATCTTACTCCGATCTCCTCCAGGGTCAAAGGCTTCTCGTGGGATAACCCGAAGTAAAGGTTTATGACCTGCGCCTCCCTGGGGGATAAGGTTCTCAAAGCCCGGTCTATCTCCACCCGCAGGGACTCGTCCAGAAGAGCATTGTCCGGGGCTGGCTGAAGCTCATCCTCCAGCACATCCATCAGGCAGTTGTCCTCGGATGTGGAAAAAGGCGCATCCAGGGAGAGATGGGTGTTGGATATCTTCAGCGTATCGGAGACCTCCAAGGTAGAAAGAGCCAGTTCCTTGGCAATCTCATCCGGACTGGGCTCCCGGCCAAACTCCTGCTCCAGGGAGGAAGATATCTTTCCTATCTTATGCAGGGTCCCCACCCGATTCAAGGGCAGCCTGACTATCCGGGACTGCTCAGCCAGCGCCTGAAGGATAGCCTGCCTTATCCACCAGACCGCATAAGAGATGAATTTGAAGCCCCTGGTCTCGTCAAATCTCTTAGCCGCTTTTATCAGCCCTATGTTCCCCTCGTTAATCAAATCAGCTAAGGAAAGGCCTTGATTTTGATACTGCTTTGCTACGCTGACTACAAACCTCAGATTGGCTTTGGTCAGCTTTTCTAAAGCAGATTGATCACCATTTTTTATCCTCTTAGCTAACTCGACCTCCTCATTTGCGGTAATCAGAGGAGTCTCACCTATTTCTCTCAAATAAAGATCTAGGGATTTGTCTTCATCCCTATATCTCTTTGAGTTCTTTGCCAATAACTCACTCCTTTCTATTCAGGTTTTACTGCCAGATAAAACGTATTTCCGTTACGGCTGATTAAGAAAGCAATGGCTTTCTTTTTATCTTTAAGCTCTTTGATTACCCTGTTATATTCCTCTGCCTTCTGAACCGGTTTTCTGTCTATCTCCAGTATTATATCCCCCACTTGAATTCCGCTTTCATCGGCTATGCCTCCGGGCTCAATCTCAGTCACTATCACCCCCTTGGCATATTTAACCTGATACTGGTCTGCCAACTCCTCAGTTGCTGTCTCTACCTGAAGCCCCAGCCAGCTCTTCTCCTTCTCCTGCCCGGATGGTTTTTCCTCTGTGGAGGCCAGGTATTTTTTCCTCTCTTCTAATTTAACCTTCAGCTCCAGTTTCTTTTTATCTCTGAGAACCTCTAAGTCTGCGATCGTACCTGGCTCGATCTGTGCCACCATGAATCTCAACTCGTCAGAATCTGTCACCTTTTTCCCATCCAGACCTACAATCAGGTCTCCGGTCTTTATGCCAGCTTTTTCTGCCGGGGTATCCTTTTGAACCTGCTGAACCAAGGCACCTTCTGTTGTAGGAAGGTTTAAGGCATCTTTTAAATCCTCGGTAACATTAGCAATAACCACCCCTAAATATCCTCTGGATATCTCCTTTCCCTTTACCAGCTGCGGCAGAACTGACTTCGCCAGATTTATGGGTATAGCAAATCCGATACCTATATTGAAGCTCTGTCCGGTTGGGTTGGTAATGGCTGCATTTATGCCTATTACCTCTCCTTCTATATCACACAGTGGACCTCCGCTGTTCCCCGGATTAATAGCCGCATCTGTCTGAATATAGTTCTGATAAGCTGGACTTTCATCTCCTCCAAAACGTAAACCCTTTCTGCCTTTAGCGCTAACCACCCCCACGGTCACGGTTCGATCTAAGCCTAACTGAGGGAATGGATTGCCGATAGCAACCACCCAGTCACCTACCAGCATAGAGTCTGAATCACCTAATTCCACTGTGGGCAAAGGCTTTTTTGCCTCGATTTTTATCACCGCAACATCGGTCTCCTTATCGGTGCCCATTATTTTGGCTTTGTACTCACTTCCATCCGCTAACTTGACCGTGATGTTATCCGCACCCGAGACCACGTGATTATTAGTGAGGATATACCCATCCTTGTCAAAGATGAACCCGGAACCCAAGCTGTAATCCTTGTATTTGCGAGGAGTTTGAGACCTGGGTTGAGGGATCTCTCCAAAAAACCTGCGAAAAAAATCATCGTCAAAGGGAAAGGTGGCATTGTATTTTCGTTCTAAGATCTTCTCGGCACTTATGTTTACCACTGCCGGGCTTACCCTTTCTGCCACTGCAGTGAATGGGCTCTCCTTCTCGAAAAGTCCTAATCTGGACCCGTAGGGCTGAACTTGCTTTGAGGCTGTCTGAGGTCTGGTGCTCTCAATAGCGTTGGAGGTAGAGGAAAAATTCAGATTGGAGGCAATCAAGATACCCACCAGAATAAAAAGGAAAGCAAAAAGCCCGTATAACAGAATATCTCTACTTCTCAGGTTAAGCTTGGAATTAACCATAACCCGCTCCTTTCGATATAAACCTATATTATAATTAAAAATAATTTGTTGTCAAGAACCAATTAAAACTAAATCTCAACTGCATTTCGAAAAAGGTGTTCATATCTATCTTCTTATCACATAAGATGTTAACTTCATGCATTTAGAAGGCAACTAAATATATTACGTAACTTTGATAAAATTGTTGCACTTTTTTGCTTGACCTTCTCAGCTAACTTTATATAATAAAACTTTACTCAAACAAGGAGCACCAGAAATGAAAAAGCGCTATATTTTAATTACAGTTTTGTCCCTCTGTATGTTCCAGCTTTCTTCTGCAAAGCCGTCCGATAATAAGAAGGTATTAAATCTATTCGATGAGCTGCAGAAGGTGATAATCTCGTTGGCCAACCAGATTCAGCCGTCAGTGATACACATAGAGGTGGTCAAAAAATCAGATAGTTTCAAATACAAGTCCTTAGCCTCGGGACTGATAGTTGATTCAGAAGGTTATATCTTGACCAACGAACATGTGGTGGATAAAGCCCAATCCTTAAGGGTGACTTTACCCAGCAAATTGGAATATCCCGCTGAGGTGATCGGAACGGATAAACAGACTGACTTAGCCTTGATTAAGATAAAAGCAGAAGAGAAACTCGTCGTCCCCAAGTTCGGCGATTCTGATAAGATAGAAGTGGGTGAATGGGTCATAGCCGTGGGTAACCCTTTCGGTTTTGATAGAACTGTATCCTTCGGCATAATCAGCGGCAAAGGCAGGGTTATTCCCTTTCTCCCGGATGAATCCAGATTGATCAGCGATTTTATACAGACGGATGCGGCAATTGATCCCGGCTCCTCCGGAGGTCCTTTAGTCAATCTCAAAGGGGAGATAATCGGTATAAATTCTATAGGCCTGGGTCGTGGACAGGGCTTCACCATACCTATCAATACAGCTTTGAAAATAAAAGATAAGCTTCTCTCCGAGGGGGTTATCGCGAGAGGCTGGCTGGGTTTATCCATTCAGCCTTTAAATCGCGAATTCGCTCACTATTTTGGAGATGAAAAACTAAGAGGAATCCTGATCAGCGATGTGGAACCTGGTTCTCCCGCAGAGGAGTCTGGACTTTTACCCGGAGATATAATTCTGGAATATAATGGAGAGAAAATCTCAGCGGAGAAGGAGGACGACCTGAATCGCTTCTCCTTTCTGGTCAGCGAGAGCAGAGTAGGAGAAAACGCCAGCATCAAGATCAAGAGGAAAGAAGACATCCTGGAATTCAAGGTCAAAATAGCTCTTCAGCCCAAGGTGAAAGCTGATGAATACGAAACGGAATTGGGATTTACGGTAAAAGAGATAACCGATGTGATCTACAAAAGTTATATGCTGGAGGATAAGGAAGGCGTCTTCGTTTCCTTTGTCGAGGTTGGAAGTCCTGCCAGCCAAGGGGAGTTAACACAGGAGGATGTGATCAGAAAAATTGAGGATGTAAACATCCACAGCTTGGAGGATTTTAAAAAAGCTTTAGAGGAATTGAAGGAGAAAAAAGAGCTGTTGCTGACAGTCAGAAGAGGAAAAAATAAAAGATTTGTTTTACTTTCCACTCAAAAGAAAAAAGAAGATTAAGCCTGAGTCAAACCCAAAGACCTATTTCCCCTCCACCAGATACATTTTCCCCTCCATCTTCGCCATCTCTAGGGAAATTCCATTTTTTAACTCTCTGGAGGAGGTTTTAATGACCTCTCCGCTGAAGAGCTCGGTCAAAGTAATTTTGCTACCCCTGACCCCGATTTTACCACAATCCAGTTGCAGGATCAGACTTTTCTTTAAGCCAGTACTGGCCGGGGAGAAAGGAGTTCCCGGATTGATCAGATAGAGCAGGGTTATTTTTCCGTTCCTCTGAACAATAACCTCCACTTCGGCGTCTGAGCAATTCAGATATCTGGAGACACCGGTATCCGTTATTATCTCGTCTAAGAAACTTAACTTCCTGTGAAAAAGGGAAGTGGACAAATCGAAGGTGAAAAGATAAACCCTTCCTTTGCCCAATTTCCCCTTAAGGCCCACAATCCTTCTTTTGGCCCAGGCTATCACTTGAAAATTTTTAGGATGGGTTTTTACATATCCATAAACCAGTGACTGGAACTCCGTTTTTAACGCCTGGATGGTATTCACCGAGTAAAGAGGCGCAGTTTTTATCTTGAGTGCTTTAGCCAGGATCTCACTTTTTTTAAAGCCCAGATCATATTTGGGTAAAAGCCCGTATAAGATCAGGGTTTTCCCTCTCTTAGCCTGCTCAAGAAGAAGAGTCTGAGTTTTTGTATCCATAAACTCAGCGCAGGGAACAAAAAGAACTTTATACTTCTCCAGGCTCTTTTCCTGCTCTAGATCAGAGATACCGTGGTCGTATTTCAGACCTCTCAGATCTACGCCTAAGCCAAAGTGGGTCTGCCTTATCAAAGGTCTCAGATAGGGGAAAAGATCCTGCGCTTCAGCCTGTATCGAGTAAATATAAGGGTTATAATTCCCCAGGCTTATCCGGGTCAAATTCTCTAGATTTGAGAAATCTATTTTCTCCAAAACAGAATTGAAGGTTTTTATAAGCTCATAATTCTCTTGAATAGTACCGTCCTCGGCTACAGGAGAGCCGTACCAGTTACTTGTTTCGACAAACATGGTATGGTTGAAACCTTTAATCCCCAGGGCTAAGGAGGTGACGAGCATAAACTTTAACTCCTCTGCCCTCAGGGGAAGATATTTCTTTTTTCTCTCCGGCTCCCCAGCTGCAACTCCATTCACACATTCTATAGCCCAGGGAAAGCGAGCTGAACCAATAAAACTTCTGAGGTACCAGGAATACTCAGCATAACTTCTAAACCAACTGTTTTCTATACCGGAGAATATATCCTCCTGGCGCAGGGAGGGCCATTCCGAGGAGGTCAAAAACTCATCCTCCCAGAAGATATCGGTGAAGAAAAGGGGTGCAACCTGAAAAGACAAGAATAAGTCCTTCAGATTTAATAGGTAGCTTGAAATCAACTCCCTTTTGAATTCTACCCAGTCCGTATATCTCAAAAAATCCGAGAATCTCTTGATCTTCTGATCCAGGGGTGGAGATATCTCCTCAAAGTTTTTTAATTTGGAGCGGTACTCTGATCTCAGTATTTTTATCTCCTTGTATTTTTTCTTCAGAAACTCCGGATAAAGGCCTTTTATGGTGTGGGAATTATAATCCAGCTGAAAAGGATGGGTGAAAAAATTCAAACTGGTCTTTTTCCCCAACTGTATCATAATAACCGGCCCCTTTGGATAAATATAATTTTTTAAAACCCCGCTCAGAGCAGTTATATATCTTTTGCAATGGTTTTTAAAGAGGGGATGGTTATACGAAGGGAGGGGTATTTTAGAGAATTCCTTAAGCTCCAGGACGGTTAACTCATTACCCTGGGGGTCCTTGGCCATTAACTCTTGACTCTCCAGAACAAAATCTGGGTATCCGCCATTTTTCCATTCAACTCCTATGTAAGGTCCAATTCTCAGAATTATTTTAAAACCGAACTCTCTTGCCAGCTCCAAAAAAACCACCAGATCTCTTCTGCTATCGGTTTCTCCTGCAAAATCAAACTCACCCATTGTTATCTCGTGGAGATTCCAGGGAACTGTCGTAGAGATGATTTTAAATCCTGCTTTTTTTATCCTCTCAAAACAAACCGACCAATATCTCTTACTGACTCTAAAATAGTGAATCTCAGCAGAATTCAAGAAATATTCTTCCTTACCAATTAAGATCTTGTTTTTCAAAAGGTTAAGCATTTAAATCCTCTGCTTAGAATACTCATATTTTTCCTCCCCTTTAATAAAAAGAGAGTCACAACAAAAAGATTAAATATTTTAAAATTTTTAGTTCATTTTGTCAACATAAAAGATGAAATATGAAAGGATTTTATTTAAATTTTTGACCATTATAATATGTTGATATCCAAATGATTATAAATTACTATTTTCCATTCTATGTGTTTGAATTTTAAAAAATACCAAAAAAGCCCTAATCAACTAAATGATTAGGGCTTAATTTATTAGAATACAATAGATTACTATAAAACTACTTCAACATAACCATCTTCTTTATATCTGAAAAATCACCTGCTTTGATCTTGTAAAAATAAATCCCGCTTGATACCTCAAATCCCTTATCATCCTTTCCATCCCACTCTACCTCTTTCATCCCGGCACTAAGTCTTTCATCCACTAAGGCTCTAACTCTCTGACCCAAGACGTTATATATATCCAAATTAACCCAGGAATCCTTAGGAAGACCAAATCTTATAACGGTTTTGGGGTTAAAGGGATTGGGATAGTTTTGAGAAAGACTAAAAACCTTAGGCGTGGCAGGAGCATTTACTTCTCTTACTTCAAGAGCGCCTTTCAAGAAAATAGGATAGAATGATGCCCCCAGATCAGTTGAGAACTCATACCCACTAGTAGGAGGCCAAAAGCTAGTGTCAATAGGAACTGACTGGGTAGAATCCCAGGCAGAGCCAGTGGAGAAATATATCTTGGCAATTGAGCCTGTTCCTGCCGGAATTGTGACAACAAAAAAAGCGAATGCCACCACTTTGTTTTTATCATTATCTACTGAGGTTGAATCACTCCCATAGATTAAACCCGAAGATCTTGTGCCTACGAAACTTACGGAATCGCAGGTGATATCCAGGTTGGTAACTGTATCCGGAAACACCAGTGGTACAGCAAATCCGCCTATGGCCTCGTCATTAGTCAGATAGACATTGACCACAATCTGACTATTGGGTGGCACCATCTCCAAGCGCTCAACCCAACATGTATCTGGTGTCCCGGGGTCCTGAGCTAAGGCAAAAGTAGACAGCATGGTAACTAAAAGTAACGCTGTGATAAAGATTTTTTTCATTTTTCACCCCTCTCCTGTAATTTTTTTGTTCTTGTTTGCATTTTTTTCCGCCTCCGGCGGATTATCTACTTTAGCTATTAAAAGAATAAATCACCTCCTTGAATCTGAACAAACTATGATATTTTAATTTATTCTCAATTCATTTCTGTAGTATATAATCAAACCGCAAAAACTTGTCAACAAAAAAATTCATTTTTTTAAAAAATTTTTTAACAACCTGAGTGCGGTGCAGATCCACCTTTGAACAGATAATTAATAAGATATACTACGTCAGAAACCGAGACATCGCCGTCACAGTTATTGTCCGCGATATTCAAGGGATTCGGAGCTGGCCCTCCCTTGAAAAGATAATTGATCATCACGATCACATCTGAAACGCCCACATTGCCATCCCGGTTAGCGTCTCCCCATAAAGGCTCCACCACATAGATTCCCCCAATCTGGAAATCAGGCACATACTCACCCAAGATGGAGCTGTAGTTCAGATAGTTTCCGCTTATGATAGCGGTATCAATGACCATTGTATCTCCAACTGTGGCTGTGGTATCCATCCTGAAATACATATTAGCTAAAAGCCCGCTTCCAGGCTCAAGTGGGTCACCGGTATTCCGCAAGGTCAGCATGATGGTCTGATTAGTTTTGTGTACACTAACATTCTTAATGGGAAAATCCTCCACCCGGGTACCCCAGAACCTGACTGAATCGCAGGTTAGAGGAGCGCTTCCATCCCCATAGCGCATGGTAATGATCAGCTGGGAACAGGTAATGGTATTATTAGCATAAAGTGGAACCTTAACCCCTTTTTCACCCGGCAGACCTTCTGAATAGGAGACATCAACCGTATCGCCGGTCGCTCCTATAAGTATCTTCTCTGTACTGGTGCCCCAGGTTCCAGAAACTGAATAGCTGCAGGTGTAAACGCCAGGTTCATCATAGGTATGAGAGGTATCGATCGGAGAGGTGGAGCCTACAGTATCTCCATCTCCGAAATCCCATTTCCAGTAATATAACCCGTCTCCGGACGAAGAATCCGTAAGCTGAACAGCTAAGGGAGCCTGACCTAAAAAAACATCTGCTGAGAATTTAGCATTTGGAAGGGGAAGCAGGGAATTATAAAGGCTGATCCTCCCCGCACCTAATTTTCCTTCATATCCAGGGTTCAGGTAATCTATACTATCCGCATAATCCTGTATTAAGCTGATAACCTGAGATATGGTAAGGTCAGGAACTTTTGATCTTAGCAAACCAACCATGCCTGTAACCATAGGGGCAGACATTGAGGTTCCGCCCAATCTTGCTATGCTACAGCCATAATTAGCACCGTAGGTGCTGCGGATATCATCTCCCGGAGCTGAGATATCGATCTTGGTCCCGTAATTTGAGAAGCTGGCTTTTTGGTCATATCTATTTGTGGCTGCTATTGCCAGAACATCTGCAAAATGGTCTATAAGATAATCCTCCCAGAATTCCTGGTCGTCATTCCCAGCGGACTTGCAGAATACTATACCCTGGCTTAATGCATTTGTCACTGCACTTTCCAGTGCCGAGTTATAAGATGACCCCCAGCTACAGTTGATGGCAGTAGCGCCCTTTACTCGGGCATAATTTACCGCCTGCGCGGCAAAAGTCATACTAACATAACCTAAGCCATCTGTAGCATGCCAGCCGATCCTCAAGGGCATTATCCTACAGCCCTTTTTATCCGGATACCAGCCCCCGGCTAATCCTGCCACTCCGGTGCTGTTATTAGTTACTGCTGCTGCAATACCTGCAACATGGGTTCCGTGACCATCAAAATCACTCGGATTATTATCCGCTATCAGACAGTCCTCTCCACCAGGGCCATCGCAAAGGCTCCCCCCAGTTACATAGTCCCAGCCATTGTAATCATCTATTAACCCATTCAAATCATCATCCATTCCATTGTCAGGTATCTCTCCAGGGTTAGTCCACATATTCCAGGAAAGGTCAGAACAATAATAACCTACACCAGTATCGAGTATGGCTAAGATTATGGAGGAATCTCCAGTCTCCAGGTCCCAGGCCTCGTAAGCATCCACATCCGCATCATTTCCCAGCGCATTATCCAGATGCCACTGGGTCTCGGGATCGTTTGGCACTGCATCCACCGGACACATCTTAACTTTCTCCACGCTCTCAAGATTGGGGTCCTGGCTGTAGACTGAGACAAGCTCCTGCAGGTCAGATTCCTCTGGAAATTCTATCTCATAGAATCCTGAAAGGTCCAGAAGATTGGAGCCGGGTGGAGGCGCTGAGGTTTCTTCCGGGAAAACTTTTCTTATCCCTTTTGCCTTATATGCTGAATTGAGTTGGTCAAAGGACGCTATTCCTGTCACTATGGTTCCAGCTTTCCTGGCACTGTAGTCATTCAGAACCCCTGGTTTGAATTTAACTAAGAGCAAGCCGGGGATGTCCATGCAAGAGGAGCCTCCCCAGCTGGTTAAATACCAACCTAAGATCAGAACCACTACACCTAAGACTAAAGAATTAACTCTTCTTCTCATCTTAACTCCTCCTGTTTAGTTGTTCTTCAAAAATTATGGGATTCCGTTTTTAGACGGAATCCCATAACCATAAATCTACGTCTTACCGAATGAGTCAATTACCATGGTGGAGTTTGCTGACACCATACTATTACCGGAGGATTCCCTCCCTTGAACAGATAGTTTATCAAGTATACGACATCCGATACAGAGATATTGGCATCGCCGTTGGTATCACTGTAAGCCTTAAAGGGTGGATTTCCTCCCTTGAACAGGTAATTTATCAGATAAACCACATCCGAGACCGATACACCACCGTCCTTATTGGCATCTCCAGCCTTTATCCTTGTTATCAAGGAATCCACGTCCCTGAATCCAGTCTCTCCCTGATCCGACACCAGCAGAGCATACTTCATAAATATCACCGTGTTGGGTGTGGGATCAAGCTTCTCCACAAAGCACATCATTATGTTCATATCCTGGGACGAGTCTGACTCAACGGAATAGCCCGGGGTGGAGAAATACTTGTACAGCGAGTCGTCATCATAGCCACCAAAGGGATATAGCTGGGTGGGGTTGGTTGCAACGCGCGCGCTGAAAGGTGCGGTGCTGTGCACCACCGTCCCGGCTGAATCGTTGCTCTCCCATACCCAGGCATCTATGAACTTGAAGCCGCCGTAGTAGTTCTCAAACCCGCTTGAATCCGAATACTGCCAGATCAGATTCTTGACATCATCATAGTCGCCTAAGTTTCGACCAGAAGCATCTGCAGTCACATCCCAGTCCGCGGCTATGCCAAAATAGCCTCCCTGGGGATCGGTATTCGGATTAAGTGCAGGAACAAGATCATCCCACCAGATAAACGGAGGATTCCATACCCACCAGTTATATACCAGAATATATTGCGGGTACAGCTGGATAACCTTGGAATACTTGGTCCAGTAGCCCCACCACGGATGGTAGAGATAATGGTCAGTCCTGCGCGGCGGAAATACCAAGGTCAACTTGTCCTTGAACACCTTAACATCCAGCTTATCATACAGGCTGTCCTGCAGATGGTCCTCAGCTATGAAGTCATGATGCTCATGCATCCAGGTGAAGCCTACCGGCCCTGAACCGTTGATGTCATCCGTCACAAACGCCGGGGTGAACTCAAACAGATAGTTGTACCCATTATAGAACATCCCCAAGCTATCACCCTCATCGCTACCCAGGTTACCTATGTTGGATACCTGAGTGATCGGGCTGAAGGGACAGGTGTCGAACTCCGCATAGTAGTAATTGGTGGTAACCACCATATGATACCTTACCCACTGAGTATCGATATAGGTCTCTGCTCCGCCTACCAATCCATCGTTGGAGGCAATCATCAGGCTATCGATTATCAAGGTGTCTGTCAAGCCTGTTCCATTGAAGGTTATACTCACTGGCTGGGTAGCTCCTGCCTCTATTATACTGAAACTGCTGGGAGATATGGTTAAGTAACTGCCAGGGGCAGGATCATTTAGCTTCACATATAGGGTGGCGGTTCCCACGTTGTCAAAATCCATAGTCTTGCCTGTGCTGCCGCCATTGGTCGCCCAGATGAGCGGACTGAGAAACTGGGTCGGGGTATAGGTCATCGAAGGTACTGGCGGTATGCTGGGTCGGGGATACTGAAGATAACGAAACGCATTATTGGTGGCAAGT
>CAZEDM010000008.1:0-181158 GCA_964511075.1 uncultured Ignavibacteria bacterium | reverse complement strand
AGGGTACCTCGTTCTGAAGGTCGCGTAAAGTATCTGAGGTAATTCCGGCTGAAACAGAATGTGTATCGGTATATACTCCACTCTCTGTCCCATAGTATATCCTGTATTCAACTAAATCGTTTTCCTCCAGAGAGGACCAGTTGATATAAAGCTTTTCGCCATCACCCGCGTCCCATATCTGCACGTCTTCTACCACACCTGGTGAAGAAGCTACCTCTACTAAAGTGGCTAAGTTCATCTTGACTATCTGGCTCATATAATCGATGTTCAGATAGGTTACGGAATCTGACACCATATGATAATGTGAGGAGAAGATATATTCCTCACTATACAGGATATTATACCCCAACTGGGAAAAGGGCCAGCTGTCACTGGCCTGGTCAGATACAATGTGAACATTTAAATCGGTATAAATACCGGCTAAGCTCGCCATAGCCAGCGCATAGGGTGAGGCTATAACATTTCTATGTAGTTCCATATCATCTTGGTTTTCCCCGTGGGCGATCATATCCAAATTAAACATCAGTTCAATATCCATTCCCTGGGAAAAGGCATCTTCTGCAAAACCATAACTCCCCACCATCCAGAACTCCTCAGCCCCGAAGGCGATCAGGATGACTGTTTTCGGGAGGGGGTGGTCTGCCAGTATCCTGGCCAACTCCAAGATCGCGGAAGTGCCGCTGGCGTTATCGTCCGCTCCGGGTGCCGGATGATTGCTATCGTAAAAAGCCTCCACTATATAGGAATCATAATGTGCGCCAGCAATTATCACTTTATCCGGGTTTGTCGTCCCAGGTATAACTGCTACCACATTGGAATCCACAATCCAGTAACCCATCCCGTATCCATCCGAGCCAGCGAAAGGATGTAGATAAACACTGTCAACCCCGAACTGCTCAAGCTCGTCTTTTAACCAGTGCTTGGCTTTAATCACCGAATCAGAAAGGGCAAATCTGGTAGCGAACGACTGGAGTTTTAAAAGATATGAAGCCAGAGAGTCCACAGAGACCTGATTTACCAGACTGTCCGTATCCTGCGAATAAGAGATGAGAGGGACGGCAGGCGAAGGAGGGGGTTTGTATTTTAAGGGGATAGTTCTCTCACGAAAGATTCTGCCCGGACGATACCCGGCTTCAAGAAGCTTCAGGGCATTTTCTTTATCTGACTTCAGTAATGCTAAATTACCCTCTTCTAACAGAATCTCTCCATAACTTGAAAGATTTACCTTGATTCTGAATTTTGCCTTTGAGACCAGAAAATAATCCTGTGTCCAGGGGGTCTCATCCAGAATTTGAAATGACAGATTACTCTCCTCTAATCTCTCAATTCTATCTTTATCTATCTCAGCAACATAGGTATTATCCAATTTCACATAAGCCTTTATGCCTAAACCATTGACAACTTGATAATCCTGTGGTGTTTTAAGCTGAATTTTAATAAGACAAGAATTCGAAGCGAATGCGAGGTTAATGAAAAATAGAAATAATATTCCCCCAGGACAGCAAAACCTGATTTTTCTCCGGAGCATAACTCCTCCTTTAAATTTGTAAAGGCAGGTTCATATCTCAATAAAAATTTAATGTAAAAATCCCCAATGTCAAGAAATCAAAAAAGGTGAAAGCCCTTGAAGATTGCGGATTTGAAAAAAATCCCGGGTTATGTAATTTCGCCATAAATGCTGCAATTATTCCGTATCCCACAGAAAATTTTACTTGACAAACCGTCTTGCCGGTCTTATTCTTGTATTGGTTACATAATTCATAATGAAAAAGATAATGCTATCCGGGCTTATAGCTTTTTTACCTGTCTGTAAAGGAGGTTCTAAAATTCTCATGATACGTTTTCCTTATTTGTTCATTTAAATAAGGAGGTAAAATGAGAAAAACTGTTCTGTTCATAGTATGCTTAATGCTGTTTGTTTTAAGTTCTTCCCAGGCAGTGGCAGAGGAAATAAACAGTGTAATAGACTATAAATGGGGGGTTCAGTTAAGTGAAGAAGAGATTAAAGCTTTCCCCTATTCAGCCCGGCTGACTTTCGAATCCCTTCCCGAACTGGGCAAGACCACCAGGGTAAATCTCAAATTACAGGCTCACCAGTTCTGTTATCAAGAGCCTTCCTTCAACATTATGCACACCTGGAGCAAGGGAGGTGAACTGGGTCCGTTTGAGTGCAGCGAGATCGAGCCCAGATGGACTACTCCAATAAAAAAAGGCGATATTTACGAGGGAGAATTCAGTTTCAAAACGGACAGGGCTGGGAAATATGTATTTGCGATTATGGTGAAAACAAGCGCAGCCTGCACCAAGACGACAGATGCTATATTTCATATCTTTTTGGATTTTGACGAATCAGGGAAGATAACCTTCCTGCGCGGAGACAAACCCATGCACGAGGATAATGCGATTAAATTGAGATTCGAGGAAGGACAAATAAATGGTTATTTCAGAATAAATCCTCCGCCCTCTTTAAATGATACATCCCGCGTTTTTTATGGAATAATAATAAAGGATAAAACCCCGCAGGAACTCAAAATTTCTATAACTGGCTCTTCCGGGCTTGCGGTAATAGATTCTCCCAGAAAATCATCCGGAATCACTGATTCGACTTACTACTTAAAGGGTACTTTTAAATTCATGCCTTCTAAGACAGGCGAGGGTTATCTTATCCTGACAGCAGAAGAAACACCGCAACTTAAATCCTCGGATTTTATAAAGAAAGATTTCAAGATTGTATTTAAACTGGATGAAAAAGGTAGATTTAAGTCAGTTGATAAGGAGATTATCCCGGAGGAATAAACAGAAGGTCTAAAGGAGTGAGTGATTATGAGTAACAAAAAAAAATTAGGTGCGGGCTTGATTATTTTAATGATTACCCTCGGAGGTTTTTTGATTTTACCCGGCTTGATTTTTTCAGATGGGCAGATAACTACAAAAAGGGAGGGTAAGATAATTATACCTGGAAAGGATACAGTCAGGGTTGTGCAATCTCCACCTAAACAGGAGATCCGGCAGGTTTTTGAGTACAAATGGGACCTACCTGTGGACTCATGTGACGGATGGGAACACTATTTATGGCAGATAAGATTTGACCCTTTACCAGAGTTAAATAAACCATCAAATGTTTATGTGAAGTTAAAATCCTGCTGGGAGATGAAGACCAGTCGTGTTGGAACTCTCCCCATTTATAAAGAAGGTCCTCTCTTTAGAGTATATTCTGACGAAAACATTTTGGATGCTCCTCAATTTGTAGAGCCCAGGTGGTTATATCCCATTGAGAAAGGTGAGATTTATGAGGGAAGTATCACCATAGTCCCAAGAGATGTTGGACTAAATAGGATATGTTTTTTTGACCCTGGTGGGGCCTGCTTCAATTTTGGCTTTAACGAAAATGGAGAGCTGGTTCATCTTTCAGACAGGGGAAATTTCCCAAAAACCGATATTCTACATCATCCTCTTATAACTGAAAAGGAGATATACGTTAAATTTGGCGGAACTTACGTAACCAATCTTTTCCACATAACTCCTCCTCTCTCTTTGCATGATACTTCCACTGTCAATTACCGGGTTATAACCAAGGTGGATTATCCTGACGGTTTGAAGATAGTAACCCGTGATGGTCGGCACATCAACTTTGAGATGATTCCCGGACCTGTTGCCAAGGGTGATACCTTAAGGGGTTCCTTTATAGCAGTTCCTCCAAAAGTGGGCTGGAACAGCATTGGCTTGGGTATAGAGGAGCCACCAGAGGAGGGGGTAAAACCAAAGAATGACAGTTTCAGTGCCCAGTATCACTTACTCAAGGATGGTAAATTGTTGTTTATAGCCAAGAGCCAAAAAGAATATGGTTCACTTGTTAACTATTACAGGAAGAAAGGGGTGCAAATTGAATAATGGTATGAGGTTTTGATTTTTTTATATCTTATCATGAGGAGATGTGACTAGGGATTACCAGGTTTTGGTTACTGAGGTAATAACGACCAGCTCTATAGTAAGATGAAAAATTAGCTTTTTGAGGTAATTCCTTAAAGGTTGTCAATACCATACCTTCCATCCACTAAAGACTCAAGGGTTTGAGCTGCCCCCGGATTTTTATCAAGGACTTCAGCTTTAATCAATATAACCTTATCATCCCTTACCTTTTTGAATAAATCATTGACAAAGGCAAGCTCAAAAACTATTTTTTGAGTAAATTTTTGAATTAAGAATAACCTTACAGCTCAGGAGAGAAGATGCGCTCGTTAAGGGTGGGGATGGCTCAGATTAACTGCACCGTAGGTGATTTAGAGGGCAATACCAGAAAGATAATCCAGTATCTGGAAAAAGCCCGGAAACTGGGAGTGGAGCTTGTCTGTTTCCCCGAGCTTTCCGTTACCGGATACCCTCCTGAGGACTTGCTTCTCAAGCCCCAGTTTATCGAGGACAACCTCAAAGCTCTGAAAAAGATAATCCAGAAAACCGAAAACCTGACTGCCATAGTTGGCTTCGTAGACAAAAATGGCGAAATCTATAATGCCGCCGCAGTTATCCATAACAAAAAGCTGGTAGATGTGTATCATAAAAGCAACCTTCCCAACTACGGAGTCTTCGACGAATACCGCTATTTCCAGCCCGGAGAAAAAACACCTATTTACCAATTAGGAGACCTGCTTTTCGGAGTCAACATCTGTGAGGATATCTGGTATCCTGAGGGACCTGCCAAGGCTCAGGCGCTGGCTGGAGAAGCCGAGCTGATAGTCAACATTAACGCCTCACCCTATCACATGGGCAAATGGAAGGAAAGGGAGAATATGCTTTCCACCCGGGCAGGCGATAACCGGGTCTTTCTTTTGTATAATAACCTGGTGGGCGGACAGGACGAGCTGGTCTTCGATGGAATGGGGATGGTCTTCGACCCCCAGGGTAAAACCATTGCCCGGGGCAGGCAGTTCGAGGAAGATTTTATAATAGCAGACCTGGATTTAGACGAGGTCTTCAGAACAAGACTTCAGGACCCCAAATGGAGAAAGGAGAAAGAGAAACTTAAATCCGAACCTGTCAGCAAAATCATCATAGCTAAAAAATCCCCCCAGAGGAAAAAACCAAAGATAAAAACAGAATCTGCCAAGCCCTTAGCTCCGGTAGCTGAAATATACAAAGCACTGCTTTTAGGAACTAAGGATTATCTTAGTAAAAATGGATTCACCAAAGCGGTTTTTGGATCGAGCGGGGGTATAGATTCTGCCTTAGTGGCAGCCATAGCCAGAGATGCCTTAGGCAGGGGAAACGTCATATCGGTCTTTATGCCCTCAGGATACACCTCCCAACGAAGTTACAAAGATGCCAGAAAATTAGCCCGGAATCTGGGAATAAGATTCGTCGATCTGCCTATAAACGAAATCTACAAGGCTTATCTTTCCACTTTATCTTTGGAGTTCAAGGGCAAAAAGGAAGATATAACCGAGGAGAATATCCAGGCGCGGATAAGGGGTAATCTTTTGATGGCGCTCTCCAACAAGTTCGGCTGGCTGGTCCTCACCACTGGGAATAAAAGCGAGCTGGCAGTGGGATACTCTACCTTATATGGGGATATGGTGGGCGGCTTTGTGGTTTTAAAAGACATACCCAAAACCCTGGTCTATCAGCTGGCTCAATATAGAAATTCACTTGAGAAAAAGGAGTTCATCCCCGAGGCTATTCTGAAAAAGGAACCCTCGGCTGAGCTAAAGCCTAATCAGAAGGATACTGATACGCTGCCGCCTTATCCGGTCTTAGACCCCATTTTGAAATATTACGTGGAGGAGGATAAGGGATTCAAAGAGATAAAAGGTTTAGGCTTTGAGGAGAAAACAATTTCCAGGGTGATTCAGATGGTGGATCGAAGCGAATATAAAAGAAGACAGGCACCCCCGGGAATAAAGATCACCCCCCGGGCTTTTGGAAAAGACCGTAGATTGCCCATCACCAATAAGTATAAAGGCTTTTAGGATATTTAAGAAGTTCAAAGGAAAATCAGAAGATACTCGTTTACATTAAGAGATATATAAATCATAGTTGAAATTAAAAAGGAGTCGATATGGAAAAACTTCTGGACACACTCTCCTATGCTATGCAGGTGGAGATTGACGGCTATCATTTCTACAGATTAGCCTCTGAGAAAACCAAAGACGAAAAGGGGAAGGAGGTCTTTTTATCCCTGGCTGAGGACGAGAAGAAGCATTATCAGATTCTGAAAAGCCAGTATGAGAAGGTGAGGAAGACCGGCGGTGTGGAGTTCAAGGATAAAAAAGTGGAGTTCTTCAAATCCGAAAGCCCCAGCCCCATCTTCTCTGAGGATTTCGTAAAGAGGATCAAGGATATGCACTTCGAGATGTCAGCCTTAAGCATCGGTGCGCTTCTGGAGAAAAACTCCATTGAATATTACCGGAAATCCGCAGAGGAAAGTGGCGACCCTGAGCTTAAAAGCCTTTTCAATTACCTGGTTCAATGGGAGCAGGAGCATCTCAAGGCTTTGATATCCCAGCAGAGATATCTGAAGGAATCTTACTGGGAGGAAGCCAGGTTCTTCCCGGATATTTAGAGCCGGGGAACAGCTCCGAAGGAGGGAGAAAAATGAGAATCCTGATAGTCTATTACAGCATGACCGGGCATGTTTTTCGATTAGCCCGGGCAGTGGCGCAGGGAGTTGGGGAAGTGGAGGGCACTGAGGTCAGCTTGAAAACGGTCGAGGAATTACTTCCCAAGGAGGTAATCGAAAAAAAACCTGCTATAAAAAAGGCTAAAGAGGAGCAGAAGGACATCCCCATAGCTACAAATGAGGATTTAATCCAGGCAGATGCAGTTCTCTTCGGCTCTCCCACAAGATATGGCAATATGTGCGCCCAGCTGAGAAACTTTTTGGACCAGACAGGGCCTATCTGGGCAAAAGGACAATTAGCTGGAAAACCAGCTGGGGTCTTCTGCTCCACCGGAACCATGCACGGCGGACAGGAAACCACTATCATCTCGACTATGCTGACCCTGCTTCATCACGGCATGATAATAGTGGGGATACCCTATACTGAGCAAAAGCTCTCCACCACCACACGTGGAGGCACGCCTTATGGAGCCTCCTCGGTCTCCGGACCAAAAGGAGACCAGTTTCCCAATGAGGACGAGCTTTATCTGGCGAAAGCTCTGGGGAAAAGAGTGGCAGAGGTGGCGAAGAAGTTGAAGGGTAAATAAATCATTGTAAGAATTATAATAAAAAAGTAAGAGTAAATTTAGAGGGATTTTCAATGAGTGAAATTAGAGATCCAATATATGGATTTATAGAGCCAAGTGACCCTGAACTCAAAATTATTAACACAACTATTTTTCAGAGACTTAGAAAGATAAAACAACTGGCTTTAACTAATTTAGTTTACCCAACTGCAAATCATACACGGTTTGACCATTCGCTAGGGGTATTATATGTAGCTAAAATAATGGCTGAAAAACTACTTCCTGGTAGTGAGAATGAAGATAAGAGACGCATAATAAGGTTCTCTGCTCTTTTACATGACATTGGGCATGGTCCTTTTTCTCATGTCTCTGAATATGTATTAAAAAAATATTCTAAAATCTCTTCAGGCAGTAATATAGAAAAAATCCATGAAGATATTACCACCCATCTAATTAACACAAATAAGGAACTTAAAGATATTTTAAGCCCGAATGATAGGAAGCAAATCTGTGGTCTTTTGAATGGCAAAAACGTTGAACTCTCTTTAATGAAGGAAATAGTTACTGGCCCGCTTGATGCGGATAAACAAGATTATCTTTTAAGAGATAGTTATTTTTGTGGAGTAAAGTATGGTTTATACGATCTTTATAGACTGATTAATACTTTATATAAATATAAAGATAACGATGATGAACATCTATGTATAAAACATGATGGTGTTAATGCATTAGAACAGTTTGTTTTGGCAAAATATTACATGATAAAGCAAGTTTATTATCATAAAGTCCGATGTGTTACTGATGCAATGTTAATTCGAGGTATCGAACTCGGTATAGAAAAGGATGATATTAACTTCTTAAAAAAGCTATATAGCTATGATAACAAAGAGGATTATTTTGATCATTATTTGGATTGGTGGGATGATAAATTTTTCTCAGAGCTTTTAACTAAAAAACATAAAGGATATGCTCAAAATATCTTTAGGAGATTATTTGAAAGAAAATTCTTTAAAAGAATATATTCTGTTGACATGAAACTATTAAAGCGACATATTAAGGCACCACTTAAAAGAAGAATACTCGATATAAACTCTCATGAGAATAAAAAACTTAAGAAAAAGATTGAGTCAATGATATCGAACACACTTAAAATTAAACAAAAGGAATACATAATAGCCAATTCTATTACAATAAAATCTGTTAGAGAAATGTCTCGTGATTCGGAAGGAGCGGTTGCAGTGGAAAAAAGAGATGGGAAAATATCTGATTTTGAGCAGGAATCTACTATATTTCGATCTATTGACGAATCATTAAAAGACATTTATTTTGAAATTTATGCTCCAGTTGAATATAAAGACCTCAGAGATAAACATGAAAAATTGAAAAACTATAAAAAAGAGATTGAAAATATTTTAAAAAACATAAAGGAGTGAGGGGTATGAGATTAAAACTAAGAGATATTTTGTTAATGCTTTTAAAAGCATCGGGCGAAAAAGTTTCTGGAAAGACCAAAATTCAAAAAGAATGTTATTTATTGTCAATTTTGATACAAAAAGATTTTCAGTTTCAAGCTCATTATTATGGACCTTATTCGCCAGCAGTAGATTATGCTCTCAGCGAACTCGTAGGTATTGGTTTTGTGAAAGAAAGAAAATCTCTTTGGGCTGTTGATAGCAGAGGATTTGAAGCTGTGCTTTATGATTATGAATTAACTGATGAAGGGAAAGCAATGGCTACTTTGCTAAAACAGAAGGCTAGTGGAGTCTATAAGAAAACAGAAAATCTTGTTAAGTCGCTTGAGAAGTTAGGTAATCCCAGCTACTTACAATTATCCGTAGCTTCCAAAGCATACTTTATCCTTAAAAGAGAGGGTAAAGAAATGGCTTCTACAGAAATAAAGCAAAAAGCGAAAGACTTTAATTGGAATCTTAAAGAATCTGATATTAACAAAGCAGTGAAAATATTAGAACGGCTTGATCTAACAGAAGTAGTGTAAAGAATATCTTAAAAATTGTATCTAAGTACGGATGTTGATTAGAAACCAATCCAGGAGGAAAAAATGCCCATCAAGCCAGGGGAGAAAGCACCGGATTTTGTGTTAAAGGGGCAGGATGATATCGAATATAAGCTATCTGATTTCAAGGGCAAGAACATCGTTTTGGCTTTTTATCCTGCAGATTTTTCCCCGGTCTGCTCTAAGGAGCATACCTGTTTTATAAATGATCTGAAAAGGTTTGAGAACCTGAATGCCCAGGTCTTCGGAATCAGCGTGGATAATATCTGGTCCCACAAAGCCTTTGCGGAAAAGCTTCAGCTCAAATATCCATTGCTTTCCGACTTTCATCCCAAGGGAGCAGTTGCCTCCAAATATGGTCTCTATTTAGCAGACATGGGTATAACCAATCGCGCTACGGTGATTATCGATAAAGAGGGTATGGTTCGATACGTTCAGGTTTACGATATACCCCAACAAAGGGAGAACAGCGAACTTTTAAAGGTGTTAGAGGATTTGAAATAGACTGATCTTTAGGAGTTGAGAAGCCCGCTTAATAGCTCCTTGATCTGCTGAACCTTAAAGGGTTTGAACAAGAAACCATCCGGTTTGGGTTCGTCCTCGGGATCATATTCGTTCTCGTAGCCGGTTATCACCACTACCGGCAGCAGGGGGAAGTCCTGCTTCAGAGCCTTCAAAAGCTCCCTGCCGTTCATCTTGGGCATCCTGAGGTCGGTAATAACCAAATCGAAGGTTCCCTCTTTTAGAATAGTTAAGGCATCCTCTCCATCCTGAGCTTTTTGGCTTTTGAGGTCCAGGCACTGAAGCAGGATGTCCGAAAGAAGATCGGACATATTGGGATTGTCTTCCACGATGAGGACTTTCTTGTTTTTTAGACTGTTGCCCATATTACCCAAGCCCCTTTCTTTATAACCTTATCGGCTTTAATTGTTTTTTTCTCAACAGCAAAGCCGGCAGGAATTTGTTACTCTAACGAAAGAAACTTATTTTAAGAATAATAACAGGAATAAACGAAAATAAACATCGTTGGAGTAACATGAGGTAACACTAATTACAATAATTAACTATTTTCCTTACTGGGAAGGCTTCCTGACTTTACTATCTCAATTAGGATAATATTTTTTTAATGGGATATACCCCGACTTATTTAGCTTGACTTTTTATACTCCTAGGTTATTACTTGAGTTGATTCATTTAGAAGAGGATACAGAACTTAGTCTCCCTGGCTCTCTCCTTCTTAAGTAAGAGGGATTTGACTCGGAAGATTAGGAGGAGATTGGTCTTATGGATCAAGAAAAAAAGAAAACAGACTGGTCTGAAGGGTTGTGGAAAGAGATGCTGATAGACCAGCGTAAATTTATCTGGCATCAGGATACTCTGGATAAGTTAGCCCTCTGGCTGGAGCTTGTGCCGGGTATGACTGTAGTTGATGTCGGCTGTGGCCTGGGTAATCTTGGCTACATATACTGGCCCTATTTCGGTGAAGGAGGGCAGTACCTCGGCCTGGATGAGTCAGAAAAGTTAATTCTGGAGGCGGCTGAATCGGCAAAGAGGTGGGCTATTGGCGGGGAAGCTAAATTCATCAAAGGAGATGTCTATAGATTACCCTTTTCAGATAATTTTGCAGATTGGGTTATGTGCCAGACGCTTCTGATACACTTAAGTGAACCTGAACGTGCCCTGGCTGAGATGATTCGTGTGGCAAAACCTGGCGGGCTTATCACCTGCAACGAACCGGATAATCTCTCGACTCTGCTTTCAAAACCCTACTGGTCCATACCGGAACTTGAATTAGAGGAAGAGCTTTTAATCAAGAGAGTCTATCTGGTTTGCAACAAAGGCTCAATTAAGCTGGGAAGGGGAGACAACAGCATCGGTAACAAAGTCCCGCTTATGATGAAAAAACTTGGACTTACCGATATTGACGCCCGTTTAAACGACAAGGCTCAATTCCTCCACCCGCCTTACGAAGGCCCGCGCCAACAAAATATTCTGCAAATGATAAAGAAACGGGTGCTGGACCAGAGCGATTTCTGGATGCAGCGAGTCAAAGAGGAGTTTCTGGCAGGAGGAGGGAACTTCGACGAGTTCGAGCGTTATAGAGAGATAGCCGAGAGGGTGAAGCTTCTTTTCAAAAATCAGCTCGAGGCTGGCGAGTATGTCGTTTTCTCCTCAGGCTTTTTTTATATAATTAAAGGGAAAAAACCCCAATAGGAAAATTCTTATAGACTTGTCTGTTGTTGTTAGATAATGGCAGATAAGGGGTTGACTTTGTTGTCCTTCTTGTTAATACTTTAAATGACAAGTGATTCCCATACCCTTGAATTTTTCTCAATAAAAAAGGACAGGTTTTTAATCCCTATCCTTTTCAGTTAAGTCTGAGGCTTTTATCTCTCGAAAAAATTATCTTCTTTTTTCTCCTCCTCCGAGAGGATGCGGTAGAGTTCCTTAGCCTCGTCTTTTCTTAGCCCTCTTGAGGGAAGCTTTAGAACTTCTAACTCTATTTTTTTTCTGGTCAGATTCAGGACGACTTTTTGCCCCGCCTTGATCTCCTTGGAGGGTTTTGCTTTTACTCCGTCAACGTAAATCAAACCTTTATCGCAGGCAAGCTTTGCCTGAGTCCTTCGCTTTATCAACCTGGAGACAGAAAGGAACTGGTCTATCCTCAATTTCTGCTTAAGTCCTTACCTCCACATAAGTTTTTTCTTTAAGCTCCCCAATCAACTTCAATATCAGCTCGCTGCCTTTTTTCCTGCGAGCCATCTCCTTGATCGTATCCCAGTCCTCCTCCAGGCTCAAGGTCCTCTGTTTCTTCTTGTCCAGGATCTTGAGGATATGCACACCCTCCTCCGTGACTACGGGTGAGGTTACCTGCCCGATTTCCGTCTGGGAGATCTTCTCCTTTATATCATCCGGAAGTTGAGCCAAGGGGAACCAGCCTATCTCCCCGCCTTTTTTCTTTGAATCCTCATCCTGGGAAAACTCCTTGACCAGCTGGACGAAGTCAGCCCCATCTTCTATGCTTCGGTATAGAGAATCAGCCAGGTTTAAGACTCTGGCAGAATCGGAGGCTGAAGGGTAGACCTTTATCAGGATATGACGAACATGCACCTCATCATCCCTTTTCCCCTCTAACTTAATAATGTGATAACCTAAGGAGGTCTGGACCAAGCCGCTTATCTCTCCGGGGTTAAGGGCAAATGCAGCCGCTTCAAATTCAGGTAGGATCTCCCCTTTTCTTAGAAAACCCAAATCTCCGCCTTGGCTGGCGCTGGGGTCCTGAGAGTATCTTCTGGCTAACTCTGAGAAATCCTCTCCGGTCAAAGCCTTCTCCCGGATCGCCGAGGCGAAATTTTTCAGGGAATCCAGGGTCTTCTGGCTTATCTCAATCTTCAGGAGTATCTGACTGAGCTTGGCAGACTCAGGCTGCTGGGGCAAACTATCTTTGAAGTTCTGATAGAACTCCTTAACCTCGCGAGAGGATATGTTGACCTTTGACATCTTGGAGGAGATGAACTTATCCCTTAAGAGCTGTTCTCTGATCTTTTCCCGGTAGCTTCTCTTAAGCTCCGCCTCGGTCAGTCCCTCCGCTTTTAACTCCTCCTGAAAAGCTTCCTCCGTGGCAAACTGGCTTTTTATCCTACCCAATTGCTCCTCCAGGCTCTGATCTATTTCCTTATCGTCTGTCTTTATAAGCGTATCCTGCTCTGCCTGAATCAGAAGCAAACGGTCGTTTATCATCTGTTCCAAAAGCTCTTTTCTCAATTTAGCCAATTCATTCACATCTACTGTCTTCTTGCCCAGCTGAGCCAGGTAGAGCTCCAGCTGAAGCTTCAGCTCCGAGTCCAGTATTATGTTCTTACCTACTATAGCCACGATCTGGTCCAAGACTTCCTGGGGAAGAACAAAGACGGATGAAAAAAACAGATAAAATACCAGGAGTAGAAAAATAATTTTTATTCTCATTTTTTTAATCCCTCTACCTGATGCTGACCGAATCGTTTGCCCAGCCAAATTTCTCTATTTTAGCCTTGTTCTTCAGTTCATCCAGCAGGCTGGTCACAGCTCCTCTCTTTTTCTCGGCAAGCAGCTGATTCATAAGCCTGTCTTTTACCTCCACAAAGTCCCTCAGGCTGCCCTTCGGTTTTTTATCTGTTACCTTCAGGATATGGTAACCCATCTCGCTCTCAAAGGGGAGGGAGACTTTACCTACCTGAAGCTCAAAAGCCTTCCTAGCGATGAGGGGATGCATAGTGGAAAGGCTGAAATATCCCAGGTCCCCTGCCCGGTTCCTGCTCTGAGAATCCAGTGACAGCTCCCAGGCTAAGGAGCCGAAATCCTCACCCTTTTTTATCCTGGCATAGGCCGAGTCTGCCTGAGACCGAGTTGAAAAAAGAATATGGCTGGCTCTGACCTCGTCCTGCTCCCTTCTGAAGAGCTCTTTATTCTGCTCATAGACTCCTCGAGCTTCCTCCTCTGAGGCTTGAACCTGGTTGGAGATCTGGCTTTTGAGGAAGCTGATAACAACCACATCTTTGGCTGCCTGCTTAGCCCTCATCTTGATTTCAGGGTTATCTCCCAACCCCCTTCTCCTGGCCTCCTGATACAAAAGCTCGTTCTCCATCCAGCGATTAAGGTATTCCTGTTTAGCCCTATAGGGCACGCTGTCCTCGTAGACTAAGGATAGCTCAAATTCGATATCTTCCTCAGTTAGTTTCTCACCATTAACCGCAAGCAGGGCTTCACCTTTACTTTTTTCACCGGAACTCTGACACCCAGGAAAACCAAAAAAACAAAAGAGAAGAATTGTGAGTAATAGGTAAATTTTCTTCAATTTTTCTCCGGTGGAATTTCCTTTTGAATTAACTCAAAGGCGGTCTGGAGGGCAGGTTCATTAATCTTGATGTCAGTTTTTGCCCGAACCTCAGCCACCCACCGTCGAGAGACGGCATTCTTCTTTTCCATGGTTGCCCCACCCCGCACCTGGGGCTCTACCTCCTCCAGGGTCTTCTGTCTTTGTGCCTCTTTTCCCAAGAGTTTTATGATCGAATAGCCTTCGCCAGCCGGACTCTGCAAAACATGAATCGGACCAGCAAGCTCTCCTTTTCTCAGCTTAAATGCAGCCTCAAAAAGCTCCGGATAAGCGCTTTTGGTTATATCCCCTAAATCCCCGCCTCTCTTTTTGGCGGAAGTTCTAAGAGTATTCTCCTGGGCAAGCTTATTGAAATCAGCGCCTGCGCGGAGCTGCAGGAGAATTTTTTGAGCTTCCTTTTCAGTCCTGACCAAGATCTCCAAAACATGCGCTTTGGCCGGCTCGATAAATTTATCCTTGTTCTTCTGATAGAAGGCGTCTAAATCCGATTGCTCCACAGTCAGATCTTTCCAGATGACCTCGTCCCTGTATTTCTCCGCCATTAGATTTTCTTGAAGAAATTTTACCTTATCCTTATACTCCTCGCTTTTATCTAACCCTTTTTCTTTCGCGATCTTTCTCAAGATCTCTGGAGCCAAAAGATAATTAAAAACCACTTCTTTCAATGCCTCATCCTCCTCCAGGGGAGGGCGCTGAAAGGGAGGCCAGCGATTATAGAAAGTCAGGAATTCGTCTACCCTTAACTCTCCTCCTTTGTATTTCATAAAGGGCAAGGCCTTCTCCTCTTCGGAGAGTTGAGCGGGATCAATGTTTACCGCCCCAGGCTGTCCTCCAAGGGTATCTCCACTCAGTGCCTTGGCTTTTTCCTCCAACATCTTCCTGGTGGAGGCAACTATCTCCATCTTGGTCTTCTTCATTAAATTTACCATATAGTCTATGGCAATCTCCTGCTGTCTCATCATCTCCAAGCTCGTCTTTAGCTTGTCCTTTTCCTCCTCAAAGCTTTTTTGCTCCTCCTTCTTTCTGTCATCTAACCTGATCACATGCCAGCCGGAGAGGGTTTCAACCGGATGTGAGATCTCCTGGGGCTTCAGCTTGAATGCTGCTTCTTTAAAGGCGGTAGCACCGACCAGGGAATTCCAGGTGATGTATCCCATATCACCACCCTTATTGCTGGTGCGTGTATCCAACGATTTTGCTTTGGCTAAAGAATCAAAATCTGCTCCTTTTTTCAACTCCCTATAAATCTCCTCTGCCTCCTTTTTGGTCTTAACCAGTATATGTCTTATCTTAATCCTCTCGCCCAACTTATCATAGTAATCTCTGACATCCTTCTCTGTCGGCTTGGCCTTATCCAGAACCTCCTTCTCGAAAAGCGTCCTCACCAAAAGATTCTTCTTCTCCTGCTCAACCTGGTTTACAATCTCCGGATCCTTATCCAAACCCTTTTCATATGCAGCTTGTTTAAGAAGCTTGGAATCTATTCTCCGTTCTAAGAAATCTCTCAACTGCTCTAATTCTGGCTTATCCGAGAGTATCTTTATACTGGCATTCTTCTTCATATCCACATACTCGTTCACCAGTTCTCCCACGGTTATCTTATCCTTTCCTACCTGTGCCACTGTTTGATCTTTTTTCGAAGAGCAGCTGATCATCAGGCTCAGGCCAAGCAACAGCAGAACTAAAATCAGGTATAACCTCTTCACCTTTACCTCCTTTATGGGTTTAAGTTTATACTACTAAGTTCTAAATATATACCATCTTATAATCTACGCAAGACCTTTTTCATCTCTTTCAATCGATTTTTGGATTTACCCAAGTCTATTTTTATTAAGAAATTCCCATCCGCGGAGAACTCCAGGGGGAGATCGATTCTCTCTCGATAGTTTTTTATCTCCTCTCTACCTATCTCTTTCCCCTTGGAAAACTCTATCTTAAGTTTTATTCCTCTAAGAGAAAGTTTGGAGACCCCCTTCTCCTGGCAGAGGAGTCTTAGCTCGCATACCTCCAGAAGCTCTATCACCTCCCTGGGCAAGGGACCAAACCTGTCCTCCAGCTCAAGTTTTAAATCCACTATCCCTTCTTTATTTTTTACCTCCGAGATCTTCTTATATATCTCCATTCTCTGCTGACTGTCCTCGATATAATCAGGGGGAATGAAAAGGTCCAAGTCTATCTCCAGTTTTATCTTAGGTGGCTCCTTTATCTTTTCCCCTTTTACCTCTTTCACTGCCTCTTCCAGAAGCTTACAATAAAGGTCAAAGCCGATCTCCTCTATAAAACCATGCTGTTGAGGTCCTAAGATATTCCCTGCTCCTCTGATCTCCAGATCTCTCAGAGCCAAGTAGAATCCTGAGCCCAATTCAGTGTATTGCTGGATTGCCCTTATCCTTTTATGAGCCTTGAGGTTCAGATCTCTGAAAAGAGGGATTAAAAGATAAGCATAGGCTTTGTGATTGGACCTTCCTACCCTTCCCCTGAGCTGATAGAGCTGTGCCAAGCCAAACCTGTCTGCACGATTTATGATGATAGTATTAACATCGGGTATATCCAGGCCTGATTCGATTATGTCGGTGGATAAGAGACAATCATACTTTCCATCCAGGAAGGCCAGCATAACTTTCTCTAAGATTTTCTCCTCCATCTGACCATGTGCCACACCTATTCGCATAAAGGGAAGCAGCTTTTTTAAAAGATTACATATTGAACCTATAGACTCAACTCTGTTATGCACAAAATAGACCTGTCCGCCTCGGTCTAATTCTCTTAATATAGCTTCTGCTATCAGTTCCTTATCAAACTGGGAAACAGTGGTCTGAATAGGCAGCCGGTCCTTGGGTGGGGTATTGATTATTGACATATCCCTTGCCCCTAACAGGGAAAGCTGTAAAGTCCGGGGAATGGGGGTAGCAGTCAGGGTCAGACAATCCACTGTGCTTTTGATTTTCTTTAGCTTTTCTTTGTGCGCTACTCCGAATCTCTGCTCCTCATCTATTATCAGAAGTCCCAGATCTCTGAATTTGATATCCTTTTGCAGAAGCCGATGAGTGCCAATAACTATGTCCACCTTTCCTTGCTCCAGGGAGTTGATTATTCCCTTTTGCTCCTTCGGAGATTTAAAGCGCGACAAGACCTCGATTTTGACTGGATAATCTTTCAACCTTTCGACGAAGGTGGTGTGATGTTGTTGAGCTAAAATGGTGGTCGGAACCAAAACAGCCACCTGCTTGTTATCCATCACACATTTGAAAGCTGCCCTGATAGCCACCTCGGTCTTGCCATAACCCACATCTCCACATACTAAACGATCCATGGGAACAGGTTTTTCCATATCTTTTCTAATCGCCTCAACCGAGTCAAGCTGGTCTGGAGTTTCCTCGTAGATGAAGGAGGATTCCAGCTCTTTCTGCCAGGGGGTATCAGGGGAAAAAGCAAATCCGGGTTTTGTTTTCCTCTCAGCATAAAGGTGAATCAACTCTCCTGCCATCTCCATTAGAGCCTTTTTGGTTCTCTCCTTGGTTCTTTCCCACGAAGGAGAGCCTAATCTGGAAAGGCTGGGCTCTCCATCTTTCCCCACATATTTCTGGATGCGGTTGAACTCCTCTACTGGCACGTACAGTTTGTCTCCGTCTTTATACAGGAGGAGCAGGCAGTCTCTTCTCCTCCCGTCTATCAGAAGCGTCTCTAAGCCCGAGTATCTGCCTATCCCGAAATCGGTATGTACCACAAAATCCCCTGAGGTCAGGCTGGTGTAAGCGGAAAGGGGCAAGCCTTCCTTGAATTTACGTTTTCTTCTTCTTCTGAAATAACGCTGGAATAACTGGTGCTCTGACAAAACCACGGAATCTAATTCCGGTAAGATAAAACCTGAGCTCAGATTCCCTATCAGGAATTCGACTCCTTCGGCCTCCTGTTCCAGGAGCTCCTCCAATCTTTCCCTTTGACCTGAGTTCTCACAAAAGATATATATCTTATTGCCTTTTCTTTTTTTCTCCTTGAGCGCCTTCTTCAGATGTGCGAAATTAGGAATACTGCTTTCCGGCTCATACATCCCCAGATCAAAATCAAGCCTTTCTTTTTTTACTGAATGATTTTCCAACACCTGATAATTTCTTATTTTTTTCTCCAAAGATCGAGCGTCTCTGAAAAGCAAAGAGGGGTCAGGAGCTAACTCTTTTTCCAAATTACCCTCGTCATATCGTCTCTGCGTTTCTTCCCGGATATAATCTATCTCCTTAAAGATAAGCTCAGGTTCATCCAGGAAAAACAAACTATGCTGGGGGAGATAATCGAAAAGCTCGCCCTGAGGTAATCCAAAAAGAGGTGCCATCCACTCCAATCCTGGTATCTCCTGATAAAAACTGATCCTCGACCTTAAGCTTTGAGCTGTTTTCTCTTCAATACCCAGAAGATATCTTTCCAGCTCCTCATCCTGTAGGAAAAATTCTCTTCTGGGCAGAAGGATTATCTCATCCCTTTTGTCTATGGTTCTCTGGCTAAAGACGGAAAATTCCCTTATCGATTCTATCCTGTCGCCGAAGAACTCTATCCTCAATGGATTCTCCGAGGTGTAAGGGAAAAGGTCCAGAATCCCGCCTCTCTGGCTGTATGTTCCCACCTCCTCCACCTGAGGGATTCTTTTAAACCCCAGCTCTGAAATTCTCTTTACGAGCTTTTCCAGTTCGAATTCGTCGCCAACTTTAAGCTCGACGATCTTATTTCTCAACTCCTTGGGTGGGATGGTCTTCTCCAGGATCGCCCGGGTATGTGTAACCACTATTTTTTTCCTTTGAGATAGAAGGCTGTATAAACAGGAAAGCCTAGCTCCCAGGACCTCAGAATGAGGAAGCCCCAGCTCATAGGGCAGAATCTCCCAGCTGGGGAAAAGCAAGACCTCCTGTTCTCCTATGAAAGATTGTAGATCCTCAAAAAGTTTTATTGCCTCTTCAGGGTGGTAGGAGATGACCAGCAAGGGAGAATTAAGTTTTTTCTCCAGGTAGGCTAAGAGAAAAGAGCTTCCTGAACCTGTGACTCCGGTTAAGGTAATGGGATTTTTCCCCTCTTCTATCTTCAGAGCTATGCTCGAAAAAATATGGGACCTATAAGCTAAATTCAGCAATGGGGATGGAAACATCTCTTGTTCTTTTCTCTTTTAACTCTAATAATTAAAAACGATAGGTGTTTTTAAATATTTGGAGAGAAATTAGTCTTTTAGCTGGCTTTCTTAGCCAAGATTATCATTCGCGGACTGTCTAAAGAATACTCGTTCAGATCGAAATCTCCATAAACCTGCTCTATCACAAAGCCGGCCTTTTTAAAATTAGAAATCATCTCGGTGAGGGTATATAATCTCAAGGAGAAAAAATACTTTCTGCGGGGACGATCCTCGAAAACCAGGGTGCGGGTACTTTCCCAGCGGCTGGTGAATGGGTCGAAAAGAGTATCCTCCAACATCAAAAACCCCTTCTGGGGAACCCATCTTCTTCTCCGGTAATTCTTCAAGACAAATTCACGGTTAGCTGTATCCAGAAGGAATACCCCCTTTTCTTTCAAAGCCTGGTTGACGCCTCTTAGAACCTGTGAATTATCTTTTTCCTTAGGGAAAAAACCAAAGGAGGTAAACATATTTATGACTGAATCGAATTCATTTTTAAAAGGGATTTTTCTCATATCTCCTTGAACAAATTTCACCTTGAGCCTCAAGGAGTCAGCCTGTTTTTTAGCTTTCTCCAATAAATAGGATGATAAGTCATAACTGGTAACCTTAAATCCTTTTTGTGCCAGCACCAAAGAGTGCCTTCCATATCCGCAACATAGGTCTAAAAGCTTTTTACCCGTCTTAAGCTTTAAAATCTTTAAAACCCCCTCCACTTCCTTGGAGGTCAATGCCTCCCTATTGGCATAAACCTCAGGATAATATTCATCAAAAAATTTCTCCCACCAGTTCATTTTTTCTCTTTAATTGTCCTTTTTTCTTCTTCCTTTCCCCATCTCAACTATATATCCGATAATTTTGTAAATCAATTTTGCTGCCATAAAATCCGGAGCAATGTTACCCGGATGGGGACAGAGCTCAACTATATCAAAACCAACTATCTTTTTCCTCTGAGATAAGGCTTTAAGAAAATCCAGGGTTTCATACCAGAGGAAACCTCCCGGTTCAGGCGTGCCCACAGATGGCATGATCGAGGGATCGAAAAAATCTAAATCCAGGGTAAGATACACATTGTCGGATAGTAAGCTCAGGGCTTTATCCAACCAATTCTGGTCCTTTCCTGAGGCGAAGAAAATATCCAGCTTCTCTTTTTTGATCCATTTATGTTCCTCTAAGCTTATATTCCTGATCCCCACCTGCACAGCCGGAGCGACCTCCCTCACCCTTCTCATGGTACAGGCATGGCTGAACTTGCTCCCTTGAAAACTATCTCTCAGATCAGCATGAGCATCTAATTGCAGCACCGAAAGGTCCTTGTATCCTCGCTTATACGCTTTTATCATCCCCATAGAGATGGTATGTTCCCCCCCCAACATCACCACAATTTTTTTATCCCTAACTAGTTGCCTGCCCACTTTGTAAATTTTTTCAACCATCTGCTCTGGGCCCTTAGAGGTGGGCTCCAATTCATTCAAGGTACAAATCCCAGCCTTATAAGGTTCAGTTTCCAGTTCCTCATCGAATAGCTCAACCTGCTTGGAAGCAGATATAATTGCCTGGGGGCCCTCTCTGGTTCCTGCTTTATAGCTGGTGGTCTGTTCATAGGGAACTGGAGAGATGACAAACCTTGATCTTTTGTAATCGGAATAGACCTGTGGAAGACCTAAGAAATTATCGGGCAGAAAAAGCTTTTCCTCTAACAAGTTGTTCACCTTTCCATCAGAAGCTTTTCCCCAAACTTGAACTTGGGTCTCTTCCTTTTTCTAATTAGACCCTTGGAGCCCTGAGATAAAGCAGATACTAAAAAGGGTAGGGCTATGGTGGCATCTGAATTGACTGTGACCATTCTGGCCTGGGGATTAATCTTTCCCCAGGACTGTGCCTCTGAGAAGGTACATCCGGAAAGCCCTCCCCAGTGAGGAGCATCAACCACTATTTGAATGGCATAGCTGTGTCCCCATCTTTTAGCTTTCCTCTCAAGAGAGGCTAATACCTCTGCCTGCTGGATGAAATTCTTTGGCGTGCCTCCCCCTATGTAGACAACCCCGGTTGCCTTGGCCCAGAGAGCCAGATTTGATATTTCCAGAGCATCCTTTATCACGTCAAACTGGAACATCTTGCCTGTATCCCTGGCCAGTTCCACCAACGCGATCCCGTAAGAGGAATCACCAATGGCTGGACAGAATATGGGAACTCCGGCTCTATAGGCAGAACTTATCACTCCTTCCTCTTTCTTTATCCTAGATAGTTCTTTTCCCAAGGAGTGGAAGAACTCCCGGGTGGTATAACTTCTCTCAAAATCAAGAGAAAGGGCAAATTCCTTGGTGAATTCATCTGTTTCCCGGAACTCATCCTCTTTAGCATAGGTATCATATATCCGGTCGACTCCTGCTTTCTTTAACTCCAGGTCATCTACCTTGTGGTCTCCTAGGAAATGATACCTGCCCCGACTCTCGTGCAGATCGTGAAAAAGGTTGGCGCCGGTCGAGACCAGACAGTCTATCATTCGATTTTTTATAAGGTAGACTATCACCTGCCTTAAGCCACCGGGGATCATCGCACCAGCCAGGCCAAAAAATATCACCATGTTCCTCTTAAGCATCTCTTTCCAGATACTCAGAGCAGTAGAAAGATTTCTCCCCTGAAAAGATATTCCGCTCATATTTTCCAGAAGCTGTGCAGTATCCTTGGCTTTCTCGATCTCTAAGGGACGGGTGGGGTTCTTTAAGAATTCTTTCATCTTAAATTTCCTCCTTGGCTTTAGCCTGAACGGAACATAAAGCTATTTTTTCTGCTCAGAGGCCTTAGGACTGAAGTCGGGCTGGGTGATGAAGACAGCGGCAGCCAGAACCGTGGTCCAAAGTCCGTTCTTATCCGCCTCAGCAGATTGGGTCACATTTACCGTGCGAACTATCTTGTTGGATATCTTCCAGATCGCCTTTCTCTGGTCGTAACTTTTGTCTATATCGAAATCCAACCCCAAGGTGGTAGCCAGCATGGATGCGGCCAAATCCTCTGCGTAATCCCCGGCTTTCTTCTCCGTCTGGCCAAAAGCGTAGTGCTCGGAGAGAAACCCATAATATTGTTTCTCCTTGGGAATGGCTAAACCTACAGAAGCAGAGACTAAACGGTTTGGCTCATTGGTCGAGTTGCGGCTCATCACGCAGAAGATTATCTGTCCATCATGCAGTTTTTTGAGCCCTTGAGCTCTGGGAATCAGTTTACATCCGGGGGGGAAAATGGATGACACACTAACGATGTTGAAGCGAGCTATCCCAGCATTTCTTAAGGCCAATTCAAAGCTGGAAAGTTTCTCGGTGTGTCTCCCCACCCCCTTGGTTAAAAAAACTTCTTTGGGAATTATAACCATCTTCCACCTCCTTTTAATCTAAAGTGGATTTTAAATATTGGAAATATGAATTCAAAATGCAACAATAAAATTTCACTCTGGATAAAAAAATCAGTCCTCGCCTGAGGCGGTGACTGATTTTTTTAAAGAAGTCTAGCTGTCAATGAATCATCTACTTCTTCGGCTTGGCAGACTTCTTGGTCTTGCTACCACTTTTCTTTGTCTTGCAGGGCATCTTCTCACCTCCCTTGATCTATGACCCCACAACTCCTCTTCCCTTTGCAATCTCATTTTTAGCCTCCTCCACCCTATTGCTCACATCACTTGCCTTATCAAATGCATCCTTATAATTACCGAGCTCCAGAGCATCCTTCGCCTCTTTTAAGGTATTTTCACAATCCTTCACCTGGTTATTGATTTTCGCCTTCAGCCTGGATGGAACCTTTGCCTTCTTCAGAGCCTCGAGCATGCTTGTGGCATCATTTATGGAGGTTTCTGCTGTGATTTTCATCTCCTCTTTGTTGGTTACAGCCGCAGCGGCAGAAGAATCCGCCCAGCTCTTGGCAAACAAGGCTAATCTTTTTGCATCAGCGTACTTCTTCTCGGACAGAAACATCTCCGCCTGATTCAACGAATCCTGTGCCGTGACGAAAAGTTCCTGGGCATAGACGTCTGCCTCCGCACTGGTAGCATTGGCTACTGCCTCCCTGGCTGCCTGCATCTCCTTTTCCGGAGCCTGGGCGCAGGAGCTCAATAACAACATCCCCCACAACAGAAGCAACCCTATCCCCACGAATCTACCCTTGAACATTTTTCCCTCCTTTCAAAATTAAAGTTCTTAAGTGTTCTTGGAATTAGCCAAAATTTTTTCGATTGCCTCTCAAGGAGGAGGCCTGTTTATAATTTCAAATATCATATTGTACTTATAGATGAATTTGAACATTTTTTGGTTTATATCTAAAGGCCGGTTTTTTGACTTTACAGCTCCTTAAAAGACTGGCTAAATATATAGGGGGGACTTTTTTTGTCAAGGTTTTTTTACGGAAAAAAATCAAAAAAGGAAGCCCCAGAAAAGGGGCTTCCTTGTATCAGGAGTTAACAGTCAAGTTACTTAAGAAAATTCAGTTTGGCTGTTTTTGAAAAAGTACCAGTCTGTATCTGGTAAAGATAGATTCCTGAGGCAACCTTTTCTCCCTGGTCGTTCTTACCGTCCCAGAAGATATTTCTTATACCGGCGCTCTGGAATTCGTCTATTAATACCCTTACCTTTTCACCCAGGATGTTATAAATGACGAGCTTGACATTACAATCCTCAGGTAAGCCGTATTCTATCTGAGTTTGTGCATTGAAGGGATTAGGGTAATTCTGCCCTAAGAAGAAATCCTCAGGTAGATTTGTATTGACAGTAGCTTTATTCGGGTAATCCGGGCACATATTCCTGTGGCCTGTGGTTATCGTCTGAACAGAACTGTAATACCCCTCATCCCCTTCTGTATCTACTGCATAGACATAAAGGTTGTAGTTTGTCAGGGTTTCCAGGCATAGAGTATCACACAATCCATATATTGGACCTTCATAGGTAGTAGGTCCTCCCCATTCCACAATCTTGACCTTATAATAATCAATATCCAGCTTCTGGTTGTCTGGCGGCGACCAGAAGAGAAAAACTTGGTTAGTCTTCTGACATCCACCAGGGGGACCTCCACCATAAAGAGTCGGAGGTGAGGACTGGGGAACAGAAGAGGACGGGACAACCTTTGAAGTACCACCGATACATTCCACAAGGGCATCAAAATCGTTCGGAGCATTGGGCCTGGCTTTGAAAACCTTTTCATTGGAATATTCTGAAACCTGATGAATATTGTGTGATTTTACT
The DNA here is from genome assembly GCA_964511075.1 of uncultured Ignavibacteria bacterium. Lineage (GTDB taxonomy): Bacteria > Zixibacteria > MSB-5A5 > MSB-5A5 > RBG-16-43-9 > CAZEDM01. The sequence continues at coordinate 156,712 of CAZEDM010000008.1, read as the reverse complement.
CTGTAGGTGTAAGTTTCACTGCCAACTAAATTAGTATCAGCCCAGGAAATATAGTTGAAATCTAAGGAAGATTTTTCTGACCATTCATTATTAGTGGCATCTTTCCTCTCCACTTTATATCCCTCTTCATTTATATTTGGGTCGGTCCAGGTTATATTGATATAAGGAGCTGCCATGGGAGCACTTACTACCCCTGAGGCGGTAGAAGCTAAAAGCTTAGGCTCACCCAGGACAGAATAGGCAAAACTCACATCCTCAGGCTCACATGGAAACCAGCCCACGTAATCGCCGTCAAGTGTCCAGACCTCATAGACATAGGAATACAAAGTGGCTGTTGTAGAGGTTATACTGCCTACAACTGCATCACAGAACCCCATACCGAAATTCGCACTTGCTGCAGAATAGCCATTGGTGGAAACCCCCCGGCCCCAGACATAATTAGTGCTCCAGAACTCCCTTGGGAGAGTTATATCCTTTCTTGCCTCATATCTCTTTACAAGATAAACGCCAGGGGCAAGACCAGGGGTATCAAAGAATGTAGTTGAGTACACTCCGGTATTCCCTGCACTGTAAGCACCTGAAGTAGAGATCTGAGCAAAATAATTAGGATGCCTTAAAAGCTCCAGAGCCTTATGAGCATTAACCCGGCCAGTGCCATACCAAGTATCGAAACCTAGCGTCCACTTATCATCCACTCCAAGTCTTATGATCTGTTCTATATCATCATTGTAAAGATTTGGGTTATAGGACAACAATAACGCAGCAATTCCGCTGACCACTGGAGCTGAAAAAGAAGTTCCCTGGATACCTTGGTCTGGGTCCGGGTATAGATAGTAGGTATAAGCGTTGACAGGCGCCGTTGAGTGCATATAATCCTCGGTCTCATTATATATCCCAAATCCACCGCCACCTGGCGCTGTAACGTCAATCCAGTTTCCAGTGCTGGAGTAATCTGCTTTCACATCCGTGTTGGTTGTAGCCCCGACAGTGATAATGCCTTGACCAAAGGCAGCGGGATATTGGATCACCTCACCATATTGGTTCCCCATCGAAGCCACAGAAACAAGGTTCAGCTTGTACAGATCAGAAAATGCAGAACGGACTGTGCCTGACCAGCGACCAACGGGTGTAATTTTCCAACTGTTGTTGGTTATATGCGCCCCTCGGTTAGCAGCACTTCTGAGAGCATCAGCAAAATCTGCATCACTACCAGGGCCGTAATCTTCATTGATTATGCCAACATTCTAAGCAACTCCGGCAATCCCAATGTCATTGTTCCCTTGGGCAGCGGCAATACCGGCAACAGCTGTAGCGTGTGGATCGTTGTCGCTCGGATCCCCGCTGACCCTTCCGGCAAAATCCGGATGATCGGTCTGCATACCTCCATCCACTATGGCTAATTTGATGCTACTTGAACCTGTTGTAATATCCCAGGCTTGGGTCGCTTTGATATCTGCGCCTGGAGTGCCATTGCCATGATCAGATGTGCCATCATTTTTCAATGCCCATTGCCAGTAGAAGTATTGGTCGTTCGGGATTAAATCAGGCTCTCCTCGACCATTGACTTCAGCATAAACAACTTCTGGCCTATTGCCCAGCAGGGTTATAAGAGTTTCCCGAGCCAAAGCTTCTGGAATGCGAAGCAAATAAATATTCGACCAATCAGTGAGCATTACTGAATCACCAGTGCGATTGACTGTAAATCTATTTTCCGATTGGAAATCCCGGACCAATCTGGTTATCTTCTCTACATTGGCATTCACTAATATCGGCAAGAGGCTGTCTGAGAGGATTTGGAAATTATTCAGTGTACCTTGTGCAGTGTCACCAAGAGGCACAACAACATTAGGCTGAAACCTGACGATTAGCTCTCTTTCGGGATCAACTGAAATACTCATTTCATCCGCCCGGACAAAACAGAAACCTGTTATGAATATCAATATTATCGCACAAACTAAAGATACTGCGGTTTTTTTAGTTAAGGCTCTAAATAGCATGATACACCTCCATGTTTTTTATTATTAATTTAACAAATTAAAAATATACCATAACCCCCGACGAATTAAAGTTCTTCCGGGTTTACAAAAGTATGCCCATGGTGCATCACCCCCTAAAGCTTTTTGATTCTTATTGTTTACCTCCCCCCTTAGAAGGTAAGCTGCCTTAAGCCTGAACCATCTCTATTGATTATCCATAGTTGTCCATTACCTGGGACGTGTTCTAAAAAATTCCAATGGAGAAAAACGACTCGCTCACCGTCTGGGCTCCATCCTGGACGATAGTCAGGACCATTCGTCAGTTGGTTGAAGTTAGTTCCATCAAGATGAACGGTACAGATTGTAGGGTATCCCTTCCGAGGCACAGAACTGAACACGATAATATTGTTGCTTGAGACTTTTGGATTTAGTTCTACCTCATCAAGTCTGTATGTTACTCGGCGAGAATTGTTACCTGTAGAATCCATTATGAATATCTCTGGATAAGGACTAATACACCTTATATGAACAATCTCCAGGCCCATGGACCATGAAGGCATTCGCCATTCTCCAGTTCCATGAATGCTTATATCCTTCCGTTCAGATCCATCTGATTGCATAATCCAGATTACATACATATCTGAGGTATCATCTAAGTTCGAATCAAATGCAATCCACTTACCATCCGGGCTCCAGGCGGGATAGAAGTTCCCTCCTTCAAAAGTAAGTTGTTTCAGGCTGCTCGTGTCTACTTTTGCTGAATCTAAACTACTCACCTGCACAGTAAAAATTTGACTTCCTCCTACCATCGCCAATTTCTTACCATCTGGGCTCCATGCAGGGAGGCCAAAGCCACTAATCAGAGGCTGAGTCGCTCCGTTCTCTGAATTCACTAACCAAATGCCACAGGACCATTGATCTAGCTTGCCATCTCCATCAACGTCTACGCTGTCACAATGTTCTGCCGCAATCCATTGACCACCTGGATGCCAGGCAGGATGATCAAAATATGCCGGCAATATAGATGGTTCTGATCCACCTCCTCCACCTGTTGGCTTCTTCTTACAGCAAAAAAACAAAAGGACAATCAGAATAAGACTGATGATTTTGAATATTCTCATAATGCACCTCTCTTTCGGAGGCTACAAGCCCTGTCTTTAGCGAGCGAGCTTGTATGCCTCCTATTTTACTATATTACCATCCATCAAAAGTCAACTGCCTTTTATTACTTCCATCCGCATCCATTATCCAGATCTGTCCCTGCTTTGAGCTGTATTCCTTCGAGTTATACCTTACAAAAGCAATCTTACTTCCATCTGGAGACCAGCAGGGGTCTGTTCCTCCTTCTGTAGTTAGTTTTTTTAAATCACTTCCATCTGAATTCATTATATAAATCTGAGGGAGCGTCCCTGGTGCCTGACCGGAAAAAACTATCTTTTGCCCATCCGGAGAAAAAACCGGGTATCTGTTGTCACCTTTATAGTTGAATTTATTTAACTCCACTCCCGTAGAGTCAATAATCCATATCACATCATAATTTGAACAAACTATTTTAGAACCATCTGGAGACCAGTCCGGGTAACGTAACCCGTCTATCAACCACTTTTTGTTATTACCGTTCACATCCATTACCCAAACACCAGCTGAATCACCAATACCAATATCATAAGCTATCTTTTCCCCATACGGTGACCAGTCCGGATAAAAGTTCCTACCTCCAAAAGTTAATTGAGTTAAACTGTCACCATTAATCTTAATTGTATATATTTGGGCTCCGCCCTCTAAAGCTATTTTTTGTCCATCCGGGCTCCAGTCTGGCAAGTCTCCTCCCTGTAAAAACATCCTCTTATTGGCTCCATCCGGACTTATAAACCAGATCCCATACAAACTTGGGTCAACAGTAGCTCCACCATCTGGTTTTACTTGCAAAATACCATAATACAGATAGGCAATGGTGCTTCCGTCTGGAGACCAGGCAGGGTCTTCACAGATTACGGGATAGACGGTCGTAGGCGGTCCTGATGTGGGAGATTTCTTCTTACAGCAAAAAAGCAAAAGGACAATCAGGATAAGACTGATAATTTTTAATAATCTCGTAACGCACCTCTCTTTTTTTACTTCTTAAAAGTCAATTGCCTTTTACCTGTGCCATCAGTATTCATGATAAATATCCTGCCATAGTCTGGATGAACGTATGTATAGGCTATGTATTTCCCATCCGGTGACCAGGCTGGCTCAGCTCCTCCTTCAGGCGTTAGCATCTTTAAATTCTTACCAGCAGAATCCATAACATAGATAACCGGTGCTGAATTATGCGCAGTGCTAAAAGCTATCTTTTGCCCATCCGGGGAGAAAACCGGGTATCTGTTGTCATAATCTTTTAAAAAAGTTAACTGTGTCTGATTAGTTCCATTAGTATCTGCAACATATATCTCGCCACCAAGACCTACATATAAAAGTTGTGAACCATCAGGGAACCAATCCGGAAAAGCTCCTCCAATGACATGTTTCTTACTTGTTCCATCTGCATTCATAATCCAGATTCCCGCTGATGATGAGTCAGCAGATGTGTCAGGTTCATCAGTGCTACGGTCATAAACAATCTTCTTCCCGTCTGGTGACCAGTCCGGGAAGAAGTTCCTGCCTCCAAAGGTTAGTTGAGTCAAACTATCCCCATTTAGCTTTATCTTAAAAATCTGGGCGTAATCGGAAAAAACTAACCAGTTGCCATCCGGGGAAAAGTCAGGGGAATAGGCGCTTGCACCTTCATAGAAGAGTCTATCATTAGTTCCATCTACGTCAATCAGAAATATCCCTGCTGGATCGTCCGGATAGTCTAGGCCCCCATGAATATAAGCAATAGTCCCTCCATCTGGCGACCAAGCGGGTTCCATATCTGTATACCTGGGCCAATAATGAGGTAAACCATCATCTGATTTGGTGGATTTCTTCTTACAGCATAAAAGCAAAAGGATAATCAGAATAAGACCGATGATTTTTAATAATCGCATATTATCTCCCTCCATATTTTTATGTTCCAAAATTTAAGGAAGATTAAAAATACAAAGAATACAATAGGATATTTAGAGATATTCCTGAATCGAGGCAAAGTAGGTTTGCTGAAAGGAAAGTCCCAAGCTGTCACATCGCCACTTCTTGTTCAGAATCTTAGGAAATCAAGTAATTTCCTCTCAAAAAATAGTCCCCCTGCTTTATTTTGTCAAGTATTTTCTTGAAAATTTTAGAACCAGGACCAGACCTCAATCCTGATCCAGCGGATGATTCTTCTTAATAGAAGATAGGCTATGTTTCTTTTCCCGCAGTAGATTTTCGCCTGTCCGGTCATTCCCGGTTTTAAAATCAGCCCGGGGTTGGCGATTTGGCTGGTGATAAAGAAGACCTGCTTTGATTTATATTCCTCTCCCTGGTGGGCAATTCTGGTAACCACCCCATAAAAAGTCTTAAAAGGAAAGCTCCTGACCTTAGCTTTGACTTTTTGATCCAATTTGATCACGTCTAAGTCCTTCTCTGACACGGGGATAACGACCCTCATGGTGTCGTAATTGGCAATACTTAAGAGGTTTCCTGCTGGCTGGACCGAGGTGACTATCCCGGAGATGGGTGCTCTCAAATCCGAAGCTGAGACCTGTTCCTTGTAGAATTTCGCCCTTGCTTCCAGACGGTTAAGCTCTGCTCTGGACATCTCTATCTCTTCTTCCTTGGCACCTTTCTTGAGTATCTCCAGATTATTGCGAGCAATACTTAGCTCTGATGAGAGAACCGAGTGTTCAGATTCTTTTTTCTCCAATTCCTCGTTGGAGATAAGATTTTGCGAGTAAAGCTCCCTTATCCTTTTAAGCTCCTTCTCGCTGGTCTGGAGCTTGGTTTGCGCCTTACTCACCTGTTCTTTTGCCTGTTCTATCTCCTCCGGGCGTGCTCCTTTTTCCAAAAGCTCTAAATTAGCCTTCTCCTTCCTGATAGATGCCTCGACCTCCTCCAGCTCTGTTGTATATTGAGAGGAAAGGAGCTGGACGATAACCTGTCCTTTTTCCACCCTCTCCCCCTCCTTGACCACAGGCTCTAAATTCACTTTCCCGTAGGAAGTAGAGCTCAGCTTGAATATATTAACCTGCCTTTTCTCCTCCTTGTCCTCTTGATAGAGCTCCTCCACCAAGAATCCCTCACCCGGATTATCCACGATCGAGTAGGTTTCCAGGGCGGTGAACTCACACTCCTGGCTCACCTTCAGATCTAATTTCACCAGGAAGAACAAAACCAAAAGAAGGATGATTATCCCCCCGTATATTAAAATCTTCTTCGGCTTCATAAGTCCTTCCTTCTTAAATAAGAGGAATTGTAAGCCTGCTGCAAGAATAATTTTTACCGGCTTTTGGAAAATAATATAAATAACAGCCAAAAACAAGACAAATCCATAACCCTGATACCTGGAGACCAAAAAACTCCCGACCTTGATGAAAAAGTATAAAATGAGAGCAAAAGAGTAGAGCAAGGAAAGAGAGCCGTAAAATGGATATATCTTCTTCTCTCTTGTGGAAACGTCAGCCAATTTCTCTCCGGCCTTGAGGATTTTATTCTTGAATAGAGAACCTAAATATCCAAAAGCTTTTTTCCTTAAGTTAGGTATCTCCAGCCAGTCAGATAAAAGATAGTATCCGTCGAGCTTGATCAGGGGATTGAAGTTAAATATGATCAATACACCGGAGACGATCATTATCACAAAAAGAAAAGAGTTGAGCTGGGTCTCTAAGTCAGTTATCCTCCACAGAAGGGTAGCACAAGCCCAGAGGAAAAGATGGATATAAATCCCTGCCCAGGAGACCAGAAGCTTTTTCTTTCTTTCTTTGAAAAGCCAGGCATCCGAGACGTTGGTGAAAAAAGCCGGCTGGAAATAGATCAGCAAAAACCCCATCTCATGCACTTTTCCACCAAAATATTTACAGGTCAAAGCATGACCCAGCTCATGCACCAGGGCTATTAGAAAAATCGCCAGCCAGAGCTTGACTATGGTGGTTAAGTGGAATAATTTGTTGAGGCTGTAACCTAAATCAGACCAGTTGGAGACGGTAACTATAAGGGCTAAGAAGATTGCCAATAAGGAGAAATATAAAAATCCCCGGGAGTAGAAAAATTTTGTTTTTTTTAACAGCCTGTCTAAGAATTTGTCCGGATTGAAAGCCTTGATCTTTAAAAAGAGGATTTTCCTTAAAAGGGTTTTTTCTTTCTCGGCTTTATATTTTAATTTGGAAAGCTCTCTTTGGGAAGCCTCGCTTTCCAAAAAGCCAAATCTCTCCAGCTGCTGGAGGAATTTATCCAGGGTGGGTGAATCTAATTTTATCTGGAATTTCTTCTCGAATTCCCCGATTATCTCCTGATTAGATTTTTGTCCATCTAAATTACGGGTGATGAAATATTCCGGTTCTTTTATGCGGAAAAATTTATTGGTAAGGGGGTCTTTGATAACGTAATAGGTCTTCCCCTCGTATTCCTGCTGGCTGATGATTAAATCATCCCTGAACTTCGGATATTCCCCAGCCATACAATTTCCCCTCAGCACAAATGGGCTTGATAAATCAAGCCCCTACATAGAAACAGCAGGGGTCCGATTCACCGAACCCAAATCGATTTGCGGGCAAGATGCCCGCTCTACGAAAGCTCTTATATATTTAGTATTAAGGAAAAGGGTAAGTCAAGAGAAATTTGGGTTGACAAATTGTAAATATCTATTTATTCTAATAGTACTAAAAAGCAACTCGTCTATTAAGCTGGGAAAAAATTAGATTCTCTACACTGGAAATAAATGAAATCACTTTGAATTGTGTCGCAAATTGTTAGATAAAATCTCTAATATTTGGTTGTTCATAGTCTCATGCGATCTAATGCGCTGAAATTAAAGATATCAGCTGACTCTTTGAGATTAATCGTAATCAAACAAGTGGCTGGAGAATGAAGCTAACATTTTTTTAGCAATAAATATTTTTAAGTTAGAAGGAGAAAAGTCATGACTAACCAAGATAATATTCCAAAGAATTTCTGGGAATTTATATGGAATCTTATTTTTAAAATACTTGATAGTCCTGGTGGTATAATTTGTGCGATCGCCTTTATTGCCATAGTTGTCATAGGAATTATATACTGGAAAACCAATATCGATTCCAGATATTCTCCATTTGCTATAGCAACGATAATATTTCTTGTTTTATTAGGAGGTTTTTCCTATCTACTTTTTCCTAAACCACATCCATATGAACCTTCACCAGTTCTTGTAAACGAAAACGAATTAAAGGGAAGATATTTTATAGGAATCGATGTAGGTAGGATTAAAATTGATTCCTGTCTAATAGACTACGAAAAGTTCAGGAGAGAGTCAAGCCCCTTACAGATAAAAGAGGTCTATGATGTCAGAAGAAATCCTGGAATCAATGATATTTATTCTACATTAGGAGAAATTATAGTAGAACTGGCTCAAGAAGCAGATGAAAACGAAATCCCTCACATTGATGGTATAGGTTTAGGACTTCCTGGTCAGGTTGATCCAAGGGATGGTACACTCATTAAAGCTCCTGGTTTCGGAGGTAGAGAGAATATACGGTTCATCCCTACACTCCGTAACCATATAAAGGTAAACTGTGGAAACGACTTGCCAAATAAATATCATAATATTTTAAAAGATGGCTTCCGTATCTACATAGATAATGATGTTAGATGTGCCACCCGATATATCTGGAAAAGAGAGGGTTTTGACGATGTTATATGCATTTTTGTAGGAAATGGTTTGGGTTCCGGTATTGTGCTCGGTGGTAAAATGCTCTACGGATGCAATTTTACAGCCGGGGAAATTGGACACACTACTATTTCCGAAAATTCTGATTGCTTCAGAAAGTGCAAGTGCGGTGGAGAAGGCGGCCACTGGGAGATGTATACTTCCAGTTATGGAATGATAAATATTGCTAGGAATCTGAATCCTGAAGAATATATGCGATTAAAAAACGAACGTGAGACGATAATAAAAAAGGAAGAGTACCAAAAGCTGTTGAAAGTCAAAAAGTTCGCGGAACATTGTAATGAATTAGTTGATCAAAGCAATGAACTGACGACTTATTTTTTCTCACTCGCTTTTTATGCAGGTGAAAAATATGCTTGCGAAGTGGTTAGGGAATTTATTAAATATCTTGCAATTGGAATTGCGAATTCTGTAAATGTCATAAACCCTAAAACAGTGCATTTGGGAGGAGGAATGATAGAAGCATTTTATCAGAAAGATGCTCCAATTAATACGGTAGATCTTCTGGAAAAGGAATTTAAGAAATATGCGCTCCCATGTGCTGTTACAAAAGTCTCTCTTGAAAAAGGAATATGGGAGGAGACAAAATTTGCCAGCATTGGTGCAGCCCTTATCTTCAAAGATCAATCATATATGGATTATAAAAATAGATAAAAAGCGGAGAGACGATGAAGTCAATTGCCATAAAGGGACTAAACCATAATTTACAGTTGATAGATGTTGACTTATCACCAATTAAAGATGATGAGGTGTTGGTTAAGACTCTGGAAACGGGAATTTGTAGTACAGACAGGGAACTGTTAGATTATCAAAAAATCCTTCCTCCGAAGGATGATGATTTTCTGATTATTGGACACGAAGCAGTCGGAGAAGTAATTGAAGTCGGTACAAGAGTCTCTGAGTTCAAGAAAGGTGACATTGTAGTTCCTATAGTTCGCCAGGGATGTGGAGAGTGTTTCTTTTGTAAAAGAGGAAGAAGTGACATGTGTAATGCAAATAATTATAAGGAGAGGGGAATTCTGAGATTGCATGGTTTTATGTCAGAGTATTTTACTGAAAAGGAGATGAATCTAATCAAAGTTCCAGAAGCAATAAAAACTCAAGCGGTATTGTTAGAACCGCTTACCATAGGAATTAAGGCTTTTGAGGAAAGCTTCAAAATCCAGAAAAGTAGATTATATTTTAATTCCAAAATATCTGAGAACGAAATATTTAAAAATGCTTTGGTAATAGGAGCAGGTTCTATAGGATTATTAGCATCTTTGGTTTTGGTTTGTAATAAAGTAAACTTAACCTGTGTAGATATTGAAAAAGAAGGTGGAATTAAGTCGAATATTATTAAAATGATGGGGGGGCAATATATAAATCTTAAGGAATACAAGAGACGAAAGAGCATTGTTCTTACTGAATTACGTGAAAGAAAGAACATGAAAGAGATTGATTTGATGATCGATGCCAGTACTAACCCTTTGACTTGTTTCCAATTGGTGGATTTCTTGAAATTTAACGGAATAATAGTTCATCTGGGCTTTCCCCAGAAGGGTGAAAGATACCGTATTAATTTAGGTCGTTTTATATCCTCCTTGGTATTGAAAAACCAAGTAATATTTGGATCGGTAAACTCCAATAAAACACATTTTGAGAAAGGTAAGTATTATTTGGAACAATCACAGAAAAAGTTTAATGGTGTTTTGGACAAGATTATTACTCACAGGTTGCATTTCACTGAGTATAAGAAAGCGTTTAGCCTCAAATCAAAAGGTAGAATAAAAGCTGTTTTAAATTGGGAATAATACTAAGAAGATGAAGACCAAATATTTGATGGGTATTGATCTGGGGGGGAGTCAACTCAGATTTATTCTGGCTAAGAGAGAAAATGGAGATACAAATATCGTTGCTGGTATGACCTCTAAGATATCATACGCCAGTCCATTAAATGAAAACTTTGAGGTTTTTGCTGATCAATTTTACTCAAAAATTCCAGATACAGAGAAAGTCCCACTCTATGTTGCAAAAAAATTACAGGAATATCTTGAGAAGGTGGATATAAATAAAGAAAGAATCTCAGGAGTTGGTATCTCTGTTGCTGGTAAAATACAAAGTGATGATCGTTTCATTGGTTCCAATGTGCCCTTGAAATATGCTAAGAGAATAAACAAATCATATGGAATTGATTTGATTACAGTCTTCAAAGATATGTTTTCGCAAGATGTAAATATCATCATCGGAAATGATGGTTATTGTGCGGGGTTGGCTCAGTCAATTTATTATGAGCGTATGGGGATTGATCCCAATACTACGTTCTTTATTACTGTAAGCACGGGAATAGGGGGTGGAGGACCCAAGAGAGATTTGGATGAGGTAGGTCACATTATTGTTGATGGATACTTCCCCAGATTAACACCTTTATGTGGATGTGGCAATTATGGATGTATTGAAACCTATGCCTCCGGTGAAGGTATAAAAAACCAAGCACAAAATATATTGAAGGTGTTTTTCGAGGACCAGATAACCTTTGAAAAATTGAATATTTTCGAGAATATCAGAACAGAAAATACATATAATTTACAACAGATAGTTGAGTGTTCTGAGCTTAAACATCTTTATAGAAATAAAATGGATATTAGTACTAAAAAAATATTTGAATTAGCCAATCTTGATAAGAAAAATGATACCCCCGATAAATTTGCATATTATCTTATTGACACGGCAGCCGAAAGATTTGCAAAAGTATTAGTTAGTCTCTCAAATATCCATGGGATAGAGCGTTTCGGAATTGGTGGGAGCGTAGTAATCAATAACCCCAAATACTTAGATATTGTACGACGAAAGATATCCATATTACGTGAATTCACTAATAACATATTCGTAAGTGATCTTAAGATAGAAATCTCACCCTTAGGGGAATATATCACAGACTATGGTGCTCTATTTCTTGTTGTTGATCCTTTATACAAGAATAACTGGATTGACACTATCATTAGGTTGCAACGTAACCCTTCAGAAGAACAAAAGATATGAAAATTACAAATTCGCTTAAAAAGAAAGGTCTTTTGATGTGCGTCGATTTTGATGAAAAAAATATAAGACTCAAGGCATTGAATTCCAAGAACAATTTATTTAATGATAAGAGCTTAATTATATAAGCAAATAATAGCCCTAGTGTATTTGGAAATAATTTAATTGATAGTATCTATAGTTATATTGGCCAGTTAGGTCACGATATTAAGCAAATAATTGGAATTGCTATTAGCTGCCCGGGCATAATTGATGTTAAAGGTAATAAGGTAACATCCTTTAATGCAAATTGGGGCAGATATCATTGGGTGCCAAGCTTAAGAAAGAGTTTCATGTGCCAATATTGCTCGAAGACAGGGGTAACGCAGCTGCGTGGGGTTAAAAAACATATGGTGATGGAGAAGGATTCAGTGCTTTCATTTATATTTGGTTGATGATTCTGTTGGAGGGGGAATAGTTCTCAAAAATAAATTATTTCGTGGTTCCTCCAATTCCGCAACTTTATTTGGTTATACCGCGGTAAAATCCAACGGCAAGAGATGTAGCTATAATAACTATGGTTGTGTGGAATCGTATCTCTCCGTACAAGGTATTATTAATACCATCGAGAAAAATGTCGAAGTGGGTAATTTAAAATCATCCGGCAATAATACATTGTCCGAGATACAGTTGATTGAAAAAGTTAATTCCCTAGCACATAACGGAAATGCTTCAGCTAATTCCTTGCCAAAGGAAGCAGGAGGATACTTCGGAATGGTGTTGTATAATAGTTGCCTCTTGATATATCCAGATGCTATGATTATCTAAGGTAAGGTCTTTGATCCCAGCGATTTGATATTATCATATATGCAAGAGTATCTTGGTATCGCTTTATCAAATATTGATTACCATCGCGGAGAATGAAGAAATTTACCTTTTATAATAAAGTCAGAACTAAATAAAGGTAGTAGATTTTTAGGTGTTGCAGATTTGTTTGTGAAGACTATAGAGAAAAAGAGATTTCAAAAAAGATAAGGATTGAATTTTACTTTGAGGAAGGCCATTTAAAGGGTAGGAGAGACAGTGTTTATGATAAACCGAGTTTCTCTAAACGCCCTTTTTACGATGATCTTCACAACCACTGGACATTAAGTGAGACACTAAGTTGGGGAAATAGTTTTCGGTCCTGGTTCAAATCTTTCCAGCTAATTTCACTCCATTTCAAAATTTCGCAAAAAAAACAGGCGGAATTTTATCATTACCTCTTTTCTCAATAAATCCCCTTTTAAAAATCTTGACAAATTCGCTCCCCTAATATATATAAGTTAAACAAGATGAAAAAGTTCCGATAACCTAAAAGGATAGATACTTTTTGTCTAAGGAACAAACAAAAGGAGAGAAAATGGAAATTGCTACAAAGATCAAGACTTTCATCCACGATAACTTCCTTTTAGGCGATAAGAGAAAAGAGATAAATGAGGATGAATCCTTTCTGCAAAGCGGGATAATAGATTCCACCGGGGTTCTGGAGCTGGTTAATTTCATCGAGGAAACCTATAATATAAAGGTGGAGGACGAGGAGCTTGTCCCGGAGAACCTGGATTCTATCAAGAACTTAATTGCCTATATTAGCCGCAAGCAGTCAGCTAAAATTTAAATTAATTTATGCTCTTAAATAATTTCTTAGAACAAAGCACGAAAAAATTCCCTGATAAGGTCGCCCTGGTCTTTCAGAAGGAAAGGTTGACTTACCAGCAGATCAACAGTTCTGTTAACAGGTTAGCTAATGGACTAAAAGATTCAGGCGTGGAGAGAGGTGAGAGGGTGGCTATCTTTCTGGAAAACTCAGTTGAATCGGTTATCTCCATATTCGGGATATTAAAAGCAGATGCTGTCTTTGTAGTAATAAATCCCACCACCAAAAAAGATAAGCTCGTCTATATCTTAAACAACTGCCGGGTCAAAGCGCTGATCTCTAGCCCTGACAAATGGGAAATTTTAAAGGAGGTTTTGCCAGAAGTCCCCTGGGTCAGATTCGTGTTTCTGACAGGAGAGAAGAGATTCGAAAATACCTTTTCAGACAAGAAAATCTATAATTTCAAGGAGCTTTTGAACTCCTGTCCGGATGAACAACCTATAAACAGAAATATCGACATAGACTTGGCCAGCATAATCTATACCTCCGGTACCACCGGGAATCCCAAAGGGGTGATGCTTACCCATTTGAACATGGTCTCTGCGGCAAACTCTGTCACTGAGTATTTGGAGAATACCAGCGACGACATAATCCTTGACGTCCTGCCTTTGTCTTTCGATTATGGGTTATATCAGGTGCTGATGGGATTTAAAATCGGTGGAAGGGTTATATTGGAAAAAAGTTTTTTATACCCTTATGTGATAATCGATTTAATGCTGAAGGAGAAGGTAACCGGTTTCCCGGGAGTTCCGACCATCTTTGCCATTCTGCTTCAACTGGAGGATTTGAAAAAGCAGAATTTCGACTTCTTAAGATATATCACCAACACCGCGGCGGCTTTACCAGTCAATTTTATAAAAAAGATAAGAGAGACTTTTCCTAAAGCAAAGCTATATTCTATGTATGGCCTGACCGAGTGCAAAAGAGTGTCCTATCTTCCCCCGGAGGAACTGGATAGAAGACCTGCTTCAGTGGGAAGAGGTATGCCGAATGAGGAGGTTTATATCGTCAGCGAAAATGGGGAAAGGCTGGGTCTTGGAGAGGTCGGAGAGTTAGTGGTAAGGGGCTCTAACGTGATGTTAGGCTACTGGGAATTGCCTGAGGAGACGGCAAAAGTTTTAAAGCCAGGTTTATACCCCAGGGAAAGGGTTTTATATACCGGGGATCTATTCAAGATGGATGAGGAGGGTTACTTGTATTTCGTTGGCAGGAAAGATCATATCATCAAATGCCGGGGCGAAAAGGTCAGCCCCAGAGAAATCGAGAATATCTTATACAACTTAGAAGGAGTGTTAGAGACAGCAGTGGTCGGGGTGCCAGATGAGATCTTAGGAGAGGCGATCAAGGCCTTCGTGGTCCTGAAAGAAGGTTTTAACTTATCAGAGAAGGACATCCTGAGGCACTGCTCTAAAAATTTGGAAGATTTTATGGTGCCCAAATACGTGGAACTGGTTGAATCCTTGCCCAAGACCCAATCAGGAAAAATCACCAAAGTTGGACTTAAATAACGAGGGATAAAAAATGGACTTCCATAAAAAAATTCTGGATATAAATCCGGAAAAAGAATGTGAAAGAATCTGTGGATTTATAAAAGAAGAGGTTTATAACCATTTTAAACGAGAAGGTGCGGTGGTCGGAGTAAGTGGAGGTGTCGATTCTGCTGTTACCGCGGCTTTATCGGTTAGAGCCCTGGGTAAAGACAAGGTACTGGGGTTGCTTTTGCCCGAGAAGGAGTCAAATCCGGTAAGCCTCACCTTTGGAGAGCTTTTCATAAAAAAGCTGGGCATCAGAAGCGTGAAAGTGGATTTAACTACAGCCCTAGAAAGCCTGGGATGTTACAGAGGAAGAGACGAGATAATCAAAAGGATTTACCCCCAATACGACAGCAGTCACAAGATCAAGATCGGACTACCCCAGGACCTTCTGGAAAGAGACCGTATTAACTTCTTCAGCCTGAAGATATTTACTCCCCAGGGAGAGGAAAAGAACTTTCGCCTGTCCAAAGAAGCGCTTTTGGGAATTGTGGCTGCCACGGACATGAAACAGAGAAGCAGGATGATTCAGCTCTATTATTATGCGGAGAAGAATAATTACTTAGTAATAGGGACGACCAATTACAGCGAATATGCTCAGGGGTTTTATGTCAAATTCGGGGATGGAGGGGTGGATCTGGAGCCAATCGCTCATCTTTACAAGACCCAGGTTTACCAGCTTGCAGAATATTTGGATATCCCACAGGAGATAATGAAAAGAGCTCCCAGCCCTGATACCTTCTCCGCGGTGGTATCTGACCAGGAGTTCTTTTTCTGCATGCCTTATGAGCTTTTTGATCTGCTTTTGTACTCCCAGGAGAACAAAGTTCCAGTACCTGAAGTAAGTCAGGTTTTGAATCTATCAGAGGAGCAGATAAAAAGAGCTTTCAGGGATTTTGACCAGAAAAGGAAAGCCTCAGTCCATCTGAACCAGAATGCACCCAACTTGCTCTGAGGAATCGTAGCATAGGGGTAGAGCTTGTCTCCACCCAGGATTTGGGGCGGAGATGAACTCCGCCTTTATGCAAAAAAATAAATACAATTTTATGCAAATCTGCACTAATTGTGTTCTTCCGGAGACCTTTCCGGGCATCAGTTTCAGCCGGGATGGAGTCTGTAACTTCTGTCAGGGATTCAAGGGGAAAGAACATTTAGAGAGGGAAAAGGAAAAATACAGGCTTAGATTTGAAGAGCTATTAAGCAAATTCAAAAATTTCTCATACTACGATGCACTTATGGCTTATTCCGGTGGTAAGGACAGCACCTTTACCTTGAGCGTTTTAAAAGAGAAATATGATCTGAAAATCTTAGCCCTGACCTTTGATAACGGCTTCCTTTCGGAACAGGCTTTTAAGAATATCCGACAGGTGGTGGAGAATTTGGGAATTGACCATATATTCTTCAAGCCAAACTTTACCATCCTAAAACAAATCTTCTTAACCGGCACAGCAGAGGATATATTTTCCCGGAAGACCCTGGATCGCGCCAGTACCATCTGCACCTCCTGTATGGGGATCGTTAAGTTTGTCACTTTAAAACTGGCTCTGGAAAAGAAAATCCCTTTTATCACCTACGGCTGGTCACCTGGTCAGGCACCTCTCTCTGCTTCTGTTTTCAAGAATAACCCATCGATGCTAAAACAGATGCAAAATGCCATAAAAGAGCCACTTTACAAAATCGTGGACCAAAGGATAAATCCCTATTTTTTAGAGGAAAAAGATTTTGAGAAAAAAGAAGTTTTTCCTTACAATATCAGCCCCCTGGCTTTTTTAGAGTATGACGAGAACAAAATCTTTAAGAAGTTAAAAAAGCTGGGCTGGGATATGCCAGTTGATACCGATTCCAATTCAACTAACTGTCTTCTGAATTCCTTTGCCAACCTGGTGCACAAACGGAGGTTCGGTTTTCATCCTTATGCTTTTGAGTTAGCCAAGCTGGTCAGGGAAGGTTATCTTAAAAGAGACGAGGCTTTAAAAAGGTTAGAGCAGGCTGAAGATCAAAGTACTTTGGATTTAGTCAAAAGAAAACTTGGAGTAGATTAATATGCTTTATTTAATCACCGGTGGAGCAGGCTTTATCGGTTCCCACATAGTGGAAAAATTAATCCACAAAGGGGAAAAGGTTAGAGTCTTAGATAATTTCTCCTCAGGCAGAAGGGAGAATCTAAAACACCTCCTGGATAAGATTGAGCTGGTCGAGGGTGATATCAGGGATTTCTGGACAGTGATTCAGGCGGTGGAAGGGGTGGATTTCATTCTTCACCAAGCTGCCCTGACCTCCGTTCAGAGGTCTATTAAGAATCCATTGACCACCAACGAGGTCAATATAAACGGGACTTTGAACATCTTAGAAGCAGCCAAGATCCATAAGATAAAAAGACTGGTCTATGCCTCCTCCTCGTCGGTTTACGGTGATACCCCAACTCTGCCTAAAATAGAAACTATGGCACCGAATCCCATTTCCCCCTATGCCATAAGCAAATTAGCCGGTGAAGAATACTGCCAGGTATTTTACAGGGTTTATGGCCTGGAAACCGTCTGCCTGAGATATTTCAACGTGTTCGGACCAAGACAGAACCCCTTATCCGAATACGCCGGGGTGATACCGAGATTCATCCTGGCTTTACTCCAGGGGAATAAACCCAATATCTACGGGGATGGAGAACAATCCAGGGATTTCACCTACGTGGAGAATGTGGTTCAGGCTAATCTCAAGGCTTGTTTAAATGAATCTATCGGTGGAGAGACAATAAACATCGCCTCCAGCCAGAGGCATACTATAAATCAGCTCTGGAATGCCCTTGCCGGTATAACTGACAGAAACTTAGAACCGTCTTATTCCAAACCTAAACCAGGAGATATAAAACATTCCTTAGGGGATATAGGCAAAGCCCAAAAGCTTTTGGGCTACGAGGTGAAAACCGATTTTGAAGATGGCTTAAGGAAAACCGTAGAGCATTATAAAGATTTAAACTTCTCTTAAGCCCGGAGGTTCAAATAATCCTCTGATATAGTTACGTTTAAATAAAGAAAAGGGGATGGGCTTTTGAATTTTAGTCCTTTATTTTTATATTAGACAGGAGTATAAGCCGGGAGGAGATAATGCGCAGAAGAGACTTTTTTAAGAAAATAGGAATAGGAGTCGGATCTGGATTATTCTTCCTGCCAGAGCTTTTAAGGGGAGAACAAAAGGGTCTTATCAAAAATATCCCCGCCTGCAAGGTGGTTCAGGTCCACGACACGGATGCCACTTACTGGGATTTTTCCTCGGGCTATTATGGGGACTATGTCAACCAGGGATTGGTGGATGCCATGGTGGACAAAGGAGTATGTGAGCTAACCGGACTTCCGGATCCTGCCTCTGCCTGGCAGAGGATTATGAGCTCTTACAATTCAGGAGACAAAATCGCAATCCGGGTCAATTTCAACAATTGTGATTCCTATTACCCTTCGGGCAATATGATCGACTCGATAATCGAGCCGGTTAACTCAATAATCAAAGGACTTACCAGCATAGGCATTCCGGCTGAAAACATAAGGATTTATGATGCATCCCGTAAATTACCCAACAGGTTTACCTCCGGCTGTCTTTATTCTGGGGTAAAATTTTACGACTATGAGGGAGGTAATGGCAATCTTAGTGCGACCTTTGATAGCACTGATCCTTCCAGGATAGTAAGCTTCTCTAACCCCAGTATCCCCTCGCACGAGATAACCGATATATTGATAAATTCTCAACATCTGATTAGCGTTCCATTGCTCAAAGCCCATTCCACCGGAGTCTCAGGCACATTCAAGCTTCATATGGGCACTCTAAATGGCCCAACCTATGCTGACCTACACCCTTATCTCTATGATCTGGAGAAAAATCCCCTGGTTGATATTTTCGAAAATGCCAACCTCAAAGATAAGACCAGGCTGATAGTCGGAGACGGTCTCTTTGGCGCCAAGAAATATGATGCCACCCCGGAAAGGTGGTCTATCTTTGGAAATGAATCTCCCAGTACCTTATTCTTCTCCCTGGACCCGGTTGCATTGGATACTGTAATGCAGGATTTACTCCATACCCAGTGGCCCACAGGTTCTATGTATCCGGATAACCATAACCATCTCCATTGTGCCTTCAGGCAGGGGTTAGGAATCCATGAGCACAGGGATGAAAATGGAAAATATTCCCAGATAGACTTTATCAAGGTAGAGCTTTAGATGGAGGAGCACTTCTATTTCAAAAACAGTTCAGGAAAAGAGCTTTTCGGGGTCATGCATTTTCCTGAAAAGCCAGGCTCTAAAGGAGTTCTGATCTGCCATCCTCTTTTTGAGGAAAAACTTCATGTCCACCGCGTGCTGGTGGATTTCTCCCGCCTTTTATCTTCCTCCGGGTTTAGCGTGATGCGTTTCGATTATTACGGAGATGGCGACAGTCAGGGTGAGTTTGAAGAAGCAACTCTGGAAACCCGTTTGAATGACATATCCTCGGCTCTGAATTTCTTCAGAGAAAAAACCTCAGTTGACAGATTAGCCCTCTTGGGGGTCAGGTTCGGAGCCACTTTAGTCTCCCTCTCCGCAGAGAATAAGGGACTTTCGGACGCTTTAATCCTCTGGGCACCGATCCTGAAAGGGAATGACTATCTGCTTCAGATCCTGAGGATGAATTTGACTCAGCAGGTGGTTGTTTATAAAAAGGTCCTTTACACCCGTGAGGATCTGATCAAAGGGTTAAAGGAAGGAGGAAAGATTAACGTCGAAGGATATGAGATCACCAGGGACCTTTATGAACAGGTCTCAAAGGTAGATCTTTTAGCAGAGAATAAAAAATTCAAAGGAAAAACTCTGCTATTTCAGTTTTCCCAGAATTCGGATGTAATCGAGCCAGAGTTAGAGAAGTTGCGGATACTCTATTCCAAGAATAATATCTCTGAGCTTCTTAAATGTGCTGATCTGCCTTTCTGGGGAGATATGAAATATTATCCCCCTTCTGTAGACGGCCTTTTCGGAAAGACCTTAAACTGGATAAAAACCAATTTGTAGCAGACAATGGAAAAGATAGCTACTTTCAAATTCGAAAATCAGGAGTTGGTCGGGATCGTTACCACTCCCGAGAACAGACTCCCTGAACGTGAAAAGGTAGGTGTTATTCTCTCCGTGTCTGGGCTTAAATATCGGGTGTGTTCTCATCGCCTGAATGTGAAGATTGCTCGAAGATTATCCCGTGAAGGTTTTTTTGTTTTGAGGTTTGACCCTTTGGGAATAGGAGATAGCCAAGGTAGTCTGTCTTCTGCTTTAGGCTTGAACCACTTCTTGGAGATCCAGACCGGCAGATATGTTAAAGAAACTAAAACCGCAGTAGATTTCTTTAAAAAAGAATATAAGCTGGATCAGATCGTTCTGTTGGGTCTATGTGGAGGAGCGATGACCATGCTCATTACCGGGGCTAGGGACCAGAGAGTGAATAAGCTAATACTTCTGGGAATCCCGGTCCTTCTGGAAAACATCCCTGAAGTCAAACCTGAATTTCATGACTCGATAACTACGCCGGAATATGCCGGGCAGGTCCTTTCCACCTATAAAATCAAGCTTCTGAGTCCCAAGGCATGGTTCAGGCTTTTGACTTTTAGAAGTGAATATCAGACACTAACCAAATCCCTCTCTTTATATTTTAGAAAATTATTCAAGAATAATAATTCAAAAAAACATTCGCGATTTAATGACCTTTTTTTAAGCTCTTTTAAGCAGGTTATCTCACAGGGTAAAAAGATTCTATTCATCAATGGGGAGGTCGATCCTGTCACCTGGGAGTTCAAATCCGAGTTTGAGGATAAATACTTAAAAAATCTGAAAAATTCTGACAGCCTTTATCGGATTCACCTGATCAAAAAAGCCAATCATATCTTCTCTTTAAGCGAATCTCAGGCGGAGTTATTGGACAGTATTAGCTCCTGGCTTAGCCAGGAATATAGAGGCCACAAAAATGAGAATTTTACACGGACCTCACGATTACGGCGGCAAAAATAATCTTGTTCTCGATGAAATTGTGGAACACTTTTTTGCGCAGCTGGCAGATATTCAAAAAACTGCGGGAGGGAGCCGTCTTGCTTCAGAAGAATGAAAGCGTGAGATACAATTATGTCGTCGACCGGGAGCTCATGCACCATTTCGGAAAGACGTTTGATGACTGGACCCTGCTGCATTACGACGATGAGTACGCGCGCAAGGTGGGATTCGAGCGCACACCCGTCCAAGGCGCCCTTATCTCCTGCATCATCGTCAAATCAATTGTGCGCGCATTCGGCGATTCAGCGATCCTACGGGTGCATAACCTCGAGTTTATCAAACCTGTCTATCCGGGCGCGGAAATAACAGTGGAACTACATGTCCTAACGAATATCAAGAACAAGCTCGTCAGTATACGGTCGCGGATTTATATCGGGGAAACGCTTCATTACGAAGGTATGACCAAGATCAGGGCATTCGAAAACATCTGAACAAATCATCAATGGGGAAGTTAATCCTGCCACTTGGGAGTTCAAATCTGAGTTTGAGGATAGATATCTGAAAAACCTGAAAAATCCTGACAGCACTTATAAGATCCACATGATCAAGAAGGCTAATCACATCTTCTCCTTAAGCGAATGCCAGATAGAACTATTGGACAAAATCAGCTCCTGGCTTTTCCAGGAATATTCAAGATAAGAGATGAGAATTCTACACGGTCCCTTGGATTATGGCGGGCAGGGATTTAAGATCTCCCGGGCTCAGAGGAAATTAGGACATAAGAGTGATTTCGCAGTCTTCCGCCCCTCTTTCTCCCATTTCCCAGCAGACTTCATATTAAAAGATGAAAAAGGGGTATGGTCAAGATTCAGAAAGCTCTCATTTCTCTTAAGATGCCTGAAAGGCTATGATATCTTCCATCTGCATTCAGATTCTATTTTTGCTTCAGAGTTCAAGGATATCCCTCTTCTAAGAGCATTAGGTAAGAAGGTAATCTTTCACTTCCACGGCACCGATATCCGGAACAAAAAAATGCACCCCCACATAGGATTAGCTAATGCCCTTATGGTTTCCACTCCGGATCTTTTTAGATATGTTCCGGATGCAACCTGGATTCCCCAACCCATAGATCTGGAATACTGGACCTCACTTCCGGTTGATAAGCCAAAGGAGATCATTACCATACTACATGCTCCAACCAGTAGAATAAAAAGTGGCACAGATTTTATAATTTCAGCTGTCGAGGAATTAAAAAAAGAAGGTTGTCCAGTGGAACTTTCCTTAATCGAAGGTCAACCTTATGAGAAACTAAAGACCTTGTACCAAGAAGGTGATATCTTCTTGGATAAAATCACTATCGGAATTTATGGTAACATCGCTATTGAAGGGATGGCTCTGAAAAAACCGGTCTGTGTCTTTATAGAAAAAGATGTTATCCCCCTATATCCTAAAGAGCTTCCGCTAGTTAACACCTCCCCTGACGACCTGAAACAAAATCTCAAAAGATTAATAAATGACAATAAACTAAGAAGAGAGCTTGGAGAAAAAGGTAGGGCTTATGTGGAGAGATATCACGATGTCAATAAAGTGGCTCTGAAATGTCTCTCCATTTACCGAAACTGCTAATATGTATAATACATTTAAGACCATAATCAAACATACTGCTATCTACAGTAGTGCAGATCTTTTAGCCAAGGCAGTAGGATTTTTCCTTTTACCCATCTATACACGGTATCTAAGCCCGGCCGATTATGGAATCTTAGAGCTTTTGTCTGTAACTTTAAGCATAATCATAATCTTTATACAGCAGGGGATGCAGACCTCCTTTTTCCGGGCATATTCCTTCGATTATCAAAACAGGCCGGAAGAACAAAGATCTGTAGTCGGCACCTCTTATTTTTATCTCCTCTTTTCTTCGTTTATCCTCCTGGGGACCATTTTTCTCTTTTCAAAACAGATAAACAGCCTGCTTTTTCAATCCAAGGATTATACTAAACTGGTTCAGCTGACTATCATCACCGGGTTTTTCAGTACTCTTTCACGAATTCCCTTCCAGCTTTTTAGGGCAAAACTTCAATCGGTGAGGTTCAGCTTAGTTTCGATATTAGGTTTTTTGATCAATGTCTGTTTGAATATATATTTTATCCTGAAACTCAAAATGGGACTGAGCGGGATTGTCTATGGCAATTTTTTCACCGCCATTCTGATTGCTATTTTTACCTTGCTTTTGATCTATAAACATCTTTCTCTGAAATTCTCTTTTTACAAACTAAAAAATATGCTCAGCTATGGGCTACCCTTGGTCCCCGGCAGCCTCTCTATCTGGGTCCTATCCGTGGCAGACCGTTATTTTCTGGAGAGGCTTTCCACTACCACTGAGCTCGGTTTATATTCCCTAGGCAACAGATTCTCCGGCCTTCTGGAATTCTTAATCATACAGCCTTTTTTGACCACCTGGCCCTCAATCTATTTCCCCTTAGCCAAAGATAAGGATGCTCCAATAACCTTCTCCCGTCTGACCACTTATTTTCTTCTGATGGGTTGTTTCTCCAGTTTAGGGATAATCGCCATATCCAGCCCCGCAATCAAGGTCATGGCAGACCCTAAGTTCTGGGGGGCTTATAAGGTCGTACCCCTTTTGGTATTTACTGTTCTTCTATATGGGATTTTCAGCCTGTTGAACATCGGATTATTCATTCAGAAGAAAACCAAATATAACCCTCTTATCATAGGAATTGCCGCCATATTTAACCTTTTGATGAATTATCTTCTCATACCTCCATATGGCATGTTGGGTGCAGCCCTGGCTTCGTTTTTTTCATATCTTTTAATGGATCTTTTAGCTTATCTAATAAACATGCGAATTTACCCTGTGCCTTATGAGGGGGTAAGGATTTTGAAGATAATCATAATAACAGTTTTAATATTTTTTATTCTGAATCAAATTCGGTTAACCTCCTGGAAAATGGAATTACTTTATAAGCTTTTAATACTTTTGTTATTTCCTTCGCTCTTATGGATATTGGGTTTTTTCACCTCCAATGAGCTAAAAAGGGCCAAAGATTTTGTCCCTGACCTTTTAAAAAAACTTAAATTCAGGAAGATCGACTAACTCTTTTTGCAGATGAAAAAAAAAGTCTTGATAATCAGCTATTATTTCCCCCCGCTGGGTGGAGGTGGAGTTCAGAGGACTCTTAAATTCGCTAGATATCTGCCACTTTTCGGATGGGAACCTGTAATCTTAAGTGTTTCCAATCCTGATTCACCCTTGTGGGATCACTCACTTCTGAGAGAGGTCCCTTTAGATACAAAGATTATCCGAGTTCCCTCCTTTGAGATCACTAGGTGGGAAAGAAGATTTTTCAGTGTTTTCAAATCTGGTACGAAATCCTCCGACGAGCGAAGGAAGAATATATTTGATTCTACCAGCCAAGCAAATCTGACAAAACCTAAGCTGAGGGGTCTTCTTAAAAAAATATATCTATTCCTCACCTCCTGGCTGAGAATACCAGATGAGAAGGTGGGATGGCTTCCCTCTGCTTTGTTAGAAGGACTCTCCTTGATCAATTCGGAGAAAATTGACCTTATCTATGTAACCTCGCCTCCTCATTCCTCACAGTTAGTGGGTCTGCTTTTAAGCAAATTTACTCATAAGCCCTGGGTAACAGATTTCCGGGATGACTGGTTGGAGGATGAGCAGAAGACAGACCAGTTCTCCAGATTTCGCTGGCAGTTGGAAAAATATCTGGCTGAGAAGGTGTTTAACAATGCTTCTTTTGTAATAGCCAACACCGAATTTCAAAAAGAGCTCTATAAGCAGAATTATCCTGAATTAAAGAGGATAGAGGCAATTTATAATGGGTTCGATGCCGAAGATCTAAATATGGCAAAACAAATAGAGAATAGATGGCAGGATAAAAAATTACATATATGTCACTCCGGATATCTCTATTCGGGAACAACCTTTCCTCTCTTTGAGGTCTTGAAAGATTTTTTCTTGGAAAATCCAGATTTACGGGGGAAAATTCAATTGGATCTAGTGGGTTTTTTGGAAGAGGAGTATAGAAGCTGGGTAATACACAATAAGCTTGATGAGGAGATAAAATCCTGGGGATATGTGGATCATCTCTCCTCTATAAATTTTTTACTCAAAAGTCACTTGCTTCTTTATATAGTTGATTCTGATGGCAATTTCTGGAAGGGAGAGGTGGCCGGAAAGCTTTACGAATATTTGGCCTGCGGAAAACCTATCTTAGCCTTTGCTCCCCGAGAGGGAGAAAGTGAAGGGATAATCCAGCGGGCAAACGCAGGCTGGGTATTAGACCTTAAGGATAAACAGAGAGCGAAAGACAAATTAAAAGAACTTTACAGCCTTTTTCTCAAGAACGAGTTGAGAGTGGAACCGGACAACCTATTCATACAAGGATTCGAAAGGAAAAATTTAACCCAAAAGCTTAGCTCTGTCTTTGATAGGTGCCTGAGCTAAAGATAACGAGTTTATGCTGAAAGTATTTTTTAAAAAGATTATTAAGTTCATCCTCGTAAAATTGAGCTTGATTCGTCTTTTTTATCTTTTTGCCCCCTCAGGCAGGTTAGTCATCCTCAATTATCATAGGATAAGTGAAAAAAAAGGCGAAGACCACTTAAGCGAATTTGATATTGGGGTAACCAGGGATAAATTTGAAAGGCAGATGAGATACCTTAAAAGGAATTTTGTAGTCTTACCCTTTTCTCGGGCGGTTGAGCTTCTAAAAACTGAAAATGACTGGCCCAAATCACCCCTGGTCATTTCCTTCGATGATGGATATAGAGATCTTTATCTCAACGCCTTTCCCCTTTTGGAAAAGCATAATCTGTCTGCTATGGTTTTCATCTCCACCAGATCAATAGATGAGGGCGGAACTTTCTGGTGGGATGAGCTCAGAGATTTGGTGGAGAATAACTACCTGGATGAATTAAAATTAGCTTTGGAAAACAGTCTCTCTCCAGAATATGATTTAAACTTTAAGCACCTTCAAGATATTCAGGATAAAAAATTTTTTTTAGAAAAAACTACCTCCGAATTCAAAAGGCTAAAAGGCAAATACCGGGATGAGCTTTTGGGCAAGCTCAAAAGGCTTCTGAAAACAACTGTGGAAACAAAAAGGGACCTCCTTTCTTGGAAGGAGATAAAAGAATTAAGGAAGGCTGGAATTGAATTTGGCTCCCATACCCACAGCCACTATCTTTTAACTTTGGAGGAGGAGAACGTCGTGGAAGAAGAGCTCAAACTCTCTAAACGGAAATTGGAGGAAAACTTAAAGGAGAAAATTGAGTTCTTATCCTACCCTAGCGGACTGTATAACCCAGAGGTCAAAAAATTGGCTGAGAAATCCGGATACAAGGCTGGTTGCTCAAATACCTATGGATATAATGAAAAGGGAGCAGATCTTTACGCATTAAAGCGTCTGAGCTTAGAGGAATCTCAGAGCCTGGATGATTTTATCATCTCCTTGGGAAGACTTTTTGGAGCCTTGCCTTTTCTGAAAGAGTAGATATGGATAAAAAGGAATCACTCCTTTATGGAGTCAATCACAAACTGACAGTAAGAAAGGTTAGCACCACCCAGGGGTTCAAGGAGCTTAAGGGAAAATGGAACCAGCTCTTGGAACGGAGCTCTGAACCTAACATTTTCCTCACCTGGGAATGGCTTTACACCTGGTGGGAATTTTACTCCCCCCGATACCAGCTCTATATTATCCTGGTTTTAGACCAAGAGGATAATCCCAGGGGGATAGTTCCTTTATGTTCCACTTGCTTTAGCCCGCTGAAATTAAAGACCTTGAGATTTTTAGGAACTGAGGAAGTCTGCTCAGACCATTTGGATTTTATCTTCAAAAAAGGGGAGGAGGAAAAATTAATCCGGATTTTCCTGCAATATCTTGAGTCCCATCTCACAGAATGGGACTTGTTAGATTTAACCGATCTAAGGGAAGATTCACTTGTTTTACCTTCTATTCTCAACTGGGCCAAGGGTAAAAATTACCCCTACTCCTCTGAACTCTGGACTATATGCCCCTATGCCGTTTTGTCCAGTAACTGGGAGTCTTTTCTACAAGAACTTTCAGCCAATGCCCGTAAGGACATCAGGCGCCAGCTAAGATTATTTGAGGAATCAAAAGATATCAGGTATTCAATTGTTCAGAATAAAAATGAGGTAATACCTGCGATGGAGAAGCTTTTTCACCTGCACACTAAAAGATGGGCTTCCCTGGGAGAGGAAGGCGTTTTCCAGAGAAAGAGGTTCAACCAGTTTCACAAGAAAATCTCAGAGGTTTTCTTTGACAAAGGCTGGTTATTGCTCTCTTCTCTTTCTGCCGCACATAGAAATATTGCCATTCACTATGACTATCAATTTTCTAATAAGATCTATGCTTATCAATCCGGCTTTGACCCTGAATGGGAGAATTTCAGTGCCGGAACAGTCTCTTTGGCTTTGATCATCCGTCAGGCGATTTCGCAGGGAATTAAGGAGTTTGATTTCCTAAGAGGAGATGCCCCCTACAAACATAAATGGACTGATAAGAACAGAGCGAATCTACAGCTCAGGATATGGAATAAAAACCTTAAATCAAGCTTATGCAGAAATGGGCTGATATTGGTAAGTAGAGCTAAGAACTCGATTAAAAGATATATGCCTGATTTTATAATAAAAATTTTAAAATACTTTTGGAGCAGGCTGAAACTCTGAAGGTATGACCATTTGGAAAAAGTTGTGATATCAGAAAATCATATAATTGTTTTGTTTTTGAGTAGGTTGTCTAACTTATTATATCACAAAAGATTGAAGATAAAAAAGCCTGGAGTTGATAAAATCTGTGCAAAAAATACACATTTTCTTTATATTTTTTGGAAATAATATGTTATCTTTGAAGAACTTATAATTGGCACAGACGTTGCATAGAAGATTTTGAATAAGGAGGATAATTATGAGAAAGATACAATACTTAGCCTTGTTTTTTATCTTTATCTTTTTTGCCTTTACTCCCAACCTTCTTGCTACGGGAACCACCCATCCCTCAGTTAACACTTTTGGACATAGTTCCCCGGGTAATAGTGATACCTCTACTGCCTGGTTTCAATTCATGAATGAGCATATAGACTGGCAAACCTCTGGCAAGGACTGGTATTTCCCTCATTACATCAGAAACCAGCCTGTGGGCGCATACTGGAACGTCCATCATATCGTGGACCGGGGCACAGACTATTATAATATCAAATCCTTTTTTGAATCCAGGGGATTTGATTTTGAGGAAGCTTTAGCTCACTGGAATGATAATACCGCTCAGACCTTTGAGGGTAAAACCTATTTTAGACCAGGTTGGGATTGGGCAAATGATTCCAACTCAGATCGGATAAGGGATTACCCCTCAGATTATGCTTCGCAGAACGAATTCACAGTAGGGACTAACTGGGTTTATCATCCCGGCAGAAACTGGAGCATAAATCAGTGGCAGAATGATTATCTCAGATTAGGCTGGTGGGATAACGGGGATACGGTCTCCTTTGCGGTTTCCAGAAACAGCTCCGAGACCCTCTTTGTCTCCGGAACCATCCCTTCACAGAGTTATGTTTATTATCTGGTGGATGATATAAATGCCCCCAATCATAATGCGGTGGCACAGGCTGAGAGTCTGGCTCACATAATGGTCTATTTCACCTCGCAGATAGCCGCAAACATAGTTCATTCGGAGATGAAACACTGGGGAGCACACGACTGTGCCAATATCCTGAGAGAGAGAAGGGCCTCATATTCTGGCCCCTTGAGCATCTTTCACGATAATATCTGGTACAGCCTTCCACCCAGTAAAATGGGAAGAGCCTCTTATGCAAGCGTACCCCATTATGGGGGAACTATGCTGGAGGCAGAATTACAGAACAATTTTGATTATCATTTCAAAAAGTGCTTAGAGGAGATAAAGGACAGTATTACGCAAAACGTATCAGGACAGACCTATCTGGTGGGGAATGTAGGTAACTATACAGATGAACAGTTTGATACCTTGTTGAAACGTTGTGATGGTGTATGGTATGAGAGATGGACCGGAGTTGATCAACCCCTGGGGACATTCAATGTACACAAGCAGGCAGTAGAAAGACATCAGTCCCTAGGCAAGTATACCTTTCTGAATATGTGCGGGGACGGATACCTGATTGGCTTGGGGGACCGGGATAAGATCTTCTCCCTGGCAAGCTACTACATAACCTATGACGACAAAAGCTACTATCTCTTTGACACCAGCCCCAGCTATGGAGTTAAATTAGCTGATACCACCAACTGGTGGTGTGGGTTGATGAGCGTGGATATAGGGGTCCCTACAGCTTCAGCCTATACCATATTATCCGGCTCCATTTGGCGAAGAGATTTCACCAAGGGGATAGTGCTGTTTAAGCCCAGGCCGGGAAGCAGTTCCAATTATACGGACAGTGCTCTGGTGAGCCTGGGAGGGTATTACTATAGACTGGATTCGGAGGGAAGGAGATCACCATCTGATTCCATAAATCAGGTTTACATCAAGAACGCTGAGGGGATAATCTTGTTAAATACCGGTGAGGCTCAATCTTATCTTTATCCTCCACAGCCTCTGTATCCTCAGAACGGCGCTACCGTGGACACTGCCCAGCCAACTCTGATAGTACAAAACACCCTGGATCCAGAAGGCAGACCTCTGCTTTACTATTTCGAGATAGACAGTTCTACGCAATTTAACTCTGAGTCTAAAAGTGAATCCACCCCTTTCGAATTGGAAACTGGGGATAACAGCACTACCAGATGGACCGTTCCCACCCCACTTTCATCTGGAGTCTATTACTGGAGAAGCAGAGCCTACACCAACACCTATCCCAGCGATACCAGCCAGTTCTCCCAGCCTTATTATTTCCAGCTGTCTACCGCAGTGGGCGATTCGCTATTCGATCTTTACATGTTCTCGCCGGTAGGGAACGAATTGGTTGCTACCTTGCGTCCGAGCTTAAATGCCCAGTTTGTGCATAACCACTTCGACCGTGACAAGATTAAGGTGAAATTTGAATTAAGCGAGAATACCTCCTTCAGTTCTGGCAAGACCATACTCTCCCCTCTCATCGATATACCTGAGGATCTGACTATCGCCTGGACCTTGGATCGGGATCTAAAACAGGGTAGCAATTACTTCTGGAGAGTAAACGTTTACGATTCTGAGGTCCTGCTCGGGTCAAGCGATTTAGCATCCTTTCAAACCGGCTCAATCCATGTATTCCCCAATCCCCTCAAGCCCTCTAAGGGTGATAGTTTCATAACTTTCAGAAATGTCCCCTTATACTCCAGTATAACTATCACCACTTTATCCGGAGAGCTGGTAAGGGAACTTTCCAACAATACCTCCACGGATGTGATCTGGGACGTGAAGAATCAGGAGGGAAAAGACTTAGCCTCTGGAGTTTACTATTATCGTATCAATTTTCCCTCAGGAAGTGCTTCCGGTAAGTTGGCGGTAATCCGATGAAATAATTGTAATCCATGGTTGAACAAAAAATAGACCCACTTTGTAAAAAACAAAGTGGGTCTATTTATCACCTGTTAAGGGTCATTGTTTCTGCATTCTCAATTCCAAGAGGATGAGTTAGCAGTACTTTGAAGTAACCCGCCATAAGTAACCTTGGTGAAAATTTTTATTTTATCTGGTTAAAAAATTACTATCTTATAAATATGGAACAGCCCAAAATCAACCATCTATCCAAAAGAGGAGTCCGCACCTCCTGGATTATCACCTCTGAGAAGCTCTGGTATTTTTTTCTGGTCGTTGTCTCGGTGGTCTTCGGCTCTCTTCTCCTGATAGTGCCCAGGCCGGAGATAGTGCTCGCCCTGGCAATAGCCCTGATAGTGGGATTAACTTTTTTCTTCAATCCCTACTTGGGGATTTTGACCTACATAATCTTAACCTATATGCGCTTTGAGGAAACCATACCAGCCTTGGGGAATTTACATTTAACCAGGCTTTTAACCATCACCCTGATAATAGTTTGGGCAATCCGGGCGGCTATTACTAAATCTGTACTCTACCTGCAGGAAAAAGGCCTTTTGCTTTTATACTTTTTTTACCTGATAATGGTTTTTTCCATTCCTTTCAGTTTCTGGCCCAGTTACTCTTTCAATGTCTTTGCGGAGATGTTGAAGATCCTGGTATTTGTTATCCTTTTCATCCACCTGATCGATAGCCAGAAAAAATTGAAAATCTTCCTCTGGGTTTTCCTTATGGTCAACTGCTTTTTAGCCTTGAGTGCGGTTAAGAATTTTATGCTCTTGGGACAGACCGCAGTCTCAGCCCGGGTCGGAGGGACAGGAGGTTTTCTGGGGGACGCTAACGACTTCGCCTTAGCCTTAAACGTCGCCCTGCCTTTCTCCTTTTATCTTTTCTTATTCGAGAGGAGAAAATTTCTGAAATTAATCTATCTGCTTTTCTCTTCCGTTCTTACCCTGGGGATTATCTCCTCCTCCTCCCGCGGAGGTTTTGTCACTCTGGTTTTTCTTCTCTTCTATTTTGTGCTTAAAAGTAAGAGAAAGCTCTTGGGTGTTTTTTCGATCCTTCTTATTTTCCTTTTGATATTTTTATTTGCTCCTCAGGAATACTGGCAGAGACAGATGACCATCACCTCCTATGAGCAGGACGAATCAGCCATGGGAAGGATCGATGCCTGGAAGGCAGGGATAAGGATGTTTGTTGACCGGCCATTATTGGGCGTGGGGATAGGGGCTTATGAGACTGCCTTTGGAGTGAAATATGGAGGGAAAGAGGGTGCCTGGTTTTCTGCTCATAATGCTTACGTCCAGACTGGTGCAGAGTTAGGATTTTTCGGGATATTAGCCTATCTGGGGCTGATGCTCTATATCTTCAGGCAAGCCAACCGCTTAACGAAATCCATCCAGGAGGGAAACTACCTCAAGACCATCTCTCAGGGACTAACCGGGGCTCTTTTAGCCTATGCGGTGGGAAGCTTCTTTCTCTCCGTAGGTTATTATCCTCATCTTTATTTCCTGCTGGGGGTGGCAATCCTGACTAAGATCTTGAATCAAAAAGAAAGGGTCTCATCATGGCAGGAGGAGTGAGGGTCTTAACCTATATAAAAACTCAAGCCAGCCCTACCTGGGTGAAGAAAGTAACCTACTTCAGAAAGAGAAAAGGGGCTCTTGCCTCTTTCATCTTAGCCCTTCAGCTCTATCTCAAAAAAAAAGATTTCGATATCGTTATTATATCTGGAGAAAAACCAGGAGTCTTTTTCTCTATTTTACAAACTTTTTTACCCTTAAGAAAAACTCCTGTCCTTATGTTAGACTGCCTCTGGTACCGAGCTGAAAATCCACTTAAAAGGTTTTTTAAACGCGTTCAGCTGAAGTTAATGAGTAAATCGGTAAGGCTATTTTTGGTCTGGGCCGAAAGAGAGATAGATGGTTATTCCGGGGAATTTGGAATACCCCGGGAGAAGTTAAAATTCTTTCCCTTTCATACAACCTGTGAGGTTTATGATTGCCAGGTGGAAAAGAGAGATTATATTTTCAGTGGAGGAAACTGGGACAGGGATTATAAAACCCTGGCAGATGCCGTGAAGGGCTTGAAGATGAAGACCATAATCGCTACCAACAATATCTCTCTCTTGAAGGGAATAGAGCTTCCAGAAAATATTGAGGTGATAAGCGCGACCGACCCTCAGTTCTTTCAGTTATTGGCTGGGTCAGGAATGGTTATTTTGCCTATGAGGGGTGGACTTTTGCATTCCGGTGGCCAGCAAACCTTTTTGAATGCCATGTACTGGGGAAAACCGGTGATAGTAACCGACCCTGAAGGAGCCAAGGATTATATAGAAAATGGGATAACGGGAATTTTAGTCAAGCCGGGGGAGCCCGTGGCTTTGAGAAAGGCGATATTGTACCTGTTGGAAAATCCAGAAGAAGCTAATAAAATGGGAGAGAAAGCCAAAAGAAAAGTTCAGGATCTCACCACAGAGAGGTTCTTTCAGGGAATCTTAAAGTTAGCCGAAGAGATAGTCTATGGAGATAATAGAATACAGTGAAAAATTAGAAAAGCTCTGGAGAGACTATGTGGAGAAAAATCGTTCCTCCTTTGCCCATCAGATCGAGTGGAAGTATATATTGGAGAGAAGCTTCAGGCATAAGCCTGTTTACCTGTTGGCGGTTGAGGATAAAAAAGCTTGTGGCATCCTGCCTCTTTTTTACTATTCAAGTCTTTTATTCGGAAAGTTTTTGATCTCCCTGCCCTGGCTGGATTATGGAGGGGTTTGTGCTGATTCAGCGGAAATCCAGACGGAGCTTATCCATAAGGCTGTTGAGATAACCCGGCAGAAAAATTGCAAGTTCTTAGAGCTAAGGAGCGTGATCACGGAGGATAGAAAACTGCTCACCAGAACTTCCAAGGTCACCTTTATTTTAGAGCTTGAGGCTGACCCGGAGAAGGTCTGGAGTAAAATAGATTCCAAAGCCCGCAACCAGGTTAGAAAAGCCCGGAAATCAGAACTGGGGGTAACTTTTGGCAGAGAGGAAAACCTTGACTCGTTTTATTCTGTTTTCTCTATAAATATGCGGGACCTGGGCACTCCGGTCTGGACCAAAGAGCTCTTCAAAAATATCCTGAGCTACTTCCCCGGCTCAAGCGAGATAGCCTTGGTGAAATTGAGAGATGTGGTGATTGGAGGTGCCCTGATTTTGTATTTCAAAGATATGATGACCGTGCCTTCTGCTTCATCCTTAAGCTCATTTTTAAGATATTGTCCTAATAACATCTTATACTGGGAGATAATCAAGCGAGGCTGTGAAAAGGGTGTTAAAAGATTTGATTTCGGCAGATCGACCTGCAATTCAGGAACTTTTAACTTTAAAAAACAATGGGTCAAGGAGCCGTTCCAGCTCTACTGGCAGTATTACTTGAATAAAGCCCGAGAATTGCCTGAGCTCAATCCGGAAAGCCCCGGCTTCAGCCTGGCTAAAAAACTATGGAGAAAACTGCCTTTGTCCCTGGCTAATTTTCTGGGACCCAAAATCGTCAGAAACTTACCTTGAATTTATGTTCAAATCCATCCCTCCAGCAGGAACCCGGATCAAACTTCAGGAGATTATCTCCAGCCTGTTTTATTCTGTCTTTGAGAAACAATCCACTGAGAAATTCAGGAACAAAATTTGTGAATATTTCCAGGTAGGAGATTGCTTCCTGGTTTCATCTGGAAGGGCGGCATTAACCTTAATCCTCAAGGCTCTCAAAAAAACCAGAGATAAAGATGAAGTTATCATCCCTGCTTATACCTGTTTCTCCGTCCCCTCCGCCATAGCCAGGGCGGGGCTGAAAATAAGCCTGTGTGACATCTCCCTGGAAACTCTGGATCTGGATTTAAAGAAACTTCCTCCCTTGATTAACAAAAATACCCTGGCGGTTTTGCCGGTATACCATTTCGGATTCTCTCATGATATATCGGGGATAGTAGACCTCTGCAGAGAACAGGGTGTCTATGTGATCGAGGATGTTGCTCAGGGAATGGGCGCAAAATTTGGAAAGAGATATCTGGGCACTTTTGGGGATTTGAGTTTTTACAGTCTGGGTCGAGGGAAAAATATCACGACGGTTGAAGGTGGGATTATCCTGAGCCAGGACGAGGAAATATCTTCTCTGATTAAGCAGGAATTAGCTGATTTAAGACCAAATAATGGATTTGTATTCTTTTTTAAGTCGCTCTTCTACAAGGTTTTTCTGAATCCTCACCTTTACTGGATTCCCGAGAAGCTTCCTGCCTTAGAGATAGGAGAATCAAGATTCTCCCCGGAGTTTGACTTGTCTTCTATCTCTGAATATCAGGCACAGCTGGGGATACATCTTTTACAGAGATTAGAAAAAATCAACCTGAGCAGGATAAGTAATGCCCGATATTTGATTGCAGCTTTAAAGGATTTGGACAAGATTTCGCTTTTAAGTTCACCTACAGAGGCTTATTCAGTCTATCTGCGGCTGCCGATATTATTTAAAGAAAGCTCAGAGAGGGAAAGGATTTATTGTTCCCTGAAAAGAAAAAACTTAGGGGCTTCCAAGATGTACCCAACTTCTTTAGACAAAATACTAGGGATAGAAAACTATTTAGCCCCAAACCACTTTGATCTTTCTAACAGTAATCTCATTGAGAAAGATATTTTAACCTTACCCACCCACCAGTTTTTGAATCAAACTGATCTGGACAAGACGATTGAGGTCATAACAAAAGGAGGAAGTTAAATCTATGCACGAGCCGATGTCTTATGAGAAGTATAAGAAAAAAATAGAGCTTGGCAGGATGAAGGAGTTGTGGAGAAAGATCTTAAATCTTATCATTCGGAATTTTATCTTTAGTTATAAACTGAGAAATAGGCTCTATGGTGGGCTTGGAGTCAAGATCGGCAAGGGTGTTTTCATCGCTCGAGAGGTTTTGATAGATGATAACTATCCTGAGCTTTTGACCATAGAGGAGGGGGCAGTGCTAAGCTGGAGAGTGGTTGTGTTGATGCATGATACCTCCAGACATCCTCACATAGTAGCGCCGGTGACCATTAAGAGAAAAGCCCTGATAGGTGTGGGTGCGATCATCATGCCAGGGGTTATAATCGGAGAATATGCTCAGGTGGGTAGTGGAGCGGTGGTGACAAAAGATGTTGAGCCATATACGGTGGTGGCTGGAGTCCCCGCAAAGAAGATAAAGGATAAAGTAGATCTGGAGCCAGATGGAAAATCCTGAACGAAATTTCATAGTCTGCTTAGCCGAGGACTGGGGAAGGCTGCCCTCCTCCTCCCAGCATATTATGAGGGTATTATCCAGGGAATATTCTATTCTCTGGGTTGATTCGCTGGGTTTAAGGACCCCTTCGGTCAACAGATCAGATCTCAAAAGGGTCCTGGCCAAAGTGGGTAAATTCTTTTCGGGAATAAAAGAAAAAGAACCTCATATCTATGTCTATTCCCCTTTAACCTTACCCTATTTTAAAAATAGCCTGACGAGAAAAATCAATCAGATTATCTTGACTTACCGCCTGAGGTCTTTTCTCTCTCGGAAAAAAGCCAAAAGGATAATCCTCTGGGCTTCCTGCCCCACAGCCGAGGGCATAGTAGGCAGGTTATCTGAAGAGAAGAGCATATATTATGTAGCTGATGAATATTCAGAATTCTCCGGATATTCAAGTGAGCTGGTAAAGGAGTTGGAGGAAAAGCTTTTGAAAAAAGTAGATTTGGTCCTGGTGGTTTCTGACAAACTCTATAATACCAAAAAGGAATTTAACCCGCATACCTTCCTGATCCCGCATGGTGTTGATTCCAAACTTTTTTCCAGATGTAATCAGGATGTAGTCGAATTACCCGCGGATCTAAGAAAGATCAAAAAACCTGTAATCGGATATTATGGTTTGATTCGCGACTGGATTGATTTCGAGCTTTTGCAGAAAATCTCTCAAAGGAAGGATTGGTCTATGGTTCTGATCGGGCCGGCAAACACCGACATAAGCTCCATTCGGGGGATAGATAATGTTCACCTCCTTGGTCCTAAGGATTATGAGAGCCTGCCTTTATACCTCAAAGGTTTTGATGTATGTATCATCCCCTATAAACTCCTGGAGGTGACGATCAATGCTCGACCCCTTAAGCTCTTCGAGTATCTGGCTTCAGGCAAGCCCGTAGTCAGCACCTCCCTTCCTACGGTTATGCCTTATAAAGAAGTGATCAGGATAGGCCGTACTCACGAAGAATTTATAGAACAGATTGAGAAGTCTTTGCAGGAGAAGGATAATTCCCTTTCTCTGAAAAGGATAGATTTAGCCAGGGAGAACTCCTGGGAGAATCTGGTGAATAAAAATCTAAAAAAACTACTGATTTAATTGGGGATATGAACCATATCAGGGTTGCAATCTTAATCGCTACTTACAGAATCGGCGGACCGGGAAAAGGGCTTCTGGATTTCTGCCAGGCTGCACCGGATTACGGGTGTGAGCCATTTCTGGTCGGGTTTACTGTGGGGAAAGAGAAAAGTTCCCCTTTCTTGGAGGAGGCCAGGAGAAGAAAGATAAAGGTCCTGAGCTTGAAACATCATTTCAGATATGACCCCACACCCATTTTTCAGTTCCGTTCCATTCTAAAAGAAAATAAAGTCGAGCTTATTCAAACTCACGGACACAAAGCCAACTTCATCGCCTTCCTTTTGAAAAGATTTATAGTTACTCCCTGGATCTCCTTTGTGCATGGCTGGACTGATGAGGATTGGAAGATCAGGGCTTATAATAAACTGGACAAATTTTTGCTCAGGTTCCCGGACAAAGTGGTGGCGGTATCAGGTGAGTTAGCTTCCAGGCTGTATTCTTTGGGAACACCCCGGGGCAAAGTCAGGGTTATCTACAATGCGGTTTTCGAGCAGGGGATACAGAAACAGATTCCCCCTCTGGAGGTGAGAAAAGAATTTGATATAGCGGAGGAGGATAAGCTCTTGGGTGTAATAGGCAGATTGAGCCCGGAGAAAGGTCAGATTTATTTTCTGCAGGCGTTTTCAGAGGTGATAGAAAAAATCCCCAGGGTAAAAGCACTTATAGTAGGTGAGGGTCCGGATGAAAAAATGTTGAAGGATTATTGCCGATCCAAGAAGCTTAATTCCAAAATCATCTTCACCGGCTACCAGAGGGATATGACCTCGATCTACCGATCCCTCGATATCGTTATCCTCCCCTCTCTCTCAGAAGGTATGCCCAATGTAGCCTTGGAGGGGATGCTTTTCGGCAAACCGGTTATCGGGACCAGGGTGGGAGGAACACCAGAGGTGATAACAGATCAAAAAACCGGCATACTGGTTCCTTCTGAGGATGCCACCTCTCTGGCTGACTCAATCCTAAAACTTTTAAAGGACGAAAATAAAATGAGAGTTTACGCGGAGAACGCAAGAAAATTTGTCCTGGATAATTACTCCCTGGAGAGAAGAGTAAAGAGCATGGTGGAACTTTATCAAGAGGTCTTAGCACAGCATGAGCCAAAAGAAAAAAATCCTCCATCTGAATAACACCAGCTCCCTTGGAGGGGCAGAACAGGTGATTTTGAACCTGGCAGACTTCGTAAGCCCTGACAGATTCACCTCCTATGTGGGCGTGTTCAGGGAAGGAGAACTTGTCTCCGAGTTGAAAAAAAGGAGCATCAAATTCCTCTGGCTTAAGGAAAGCACCCAAGTCTATGACTACAAATTCCTCAAAAACATCACCCGTCTTGTCAGGGAGAATCACATTGATTTGATCCACTCTCATACCTGGGGAACCGATTTTTATGCCTACTGGGCCTCCAGGATTCTGAAGGTTCCCCTTATCACCACTGTGCACAATCGATATTATATCTTCGAGAAATGGAGCCGGAGATTCTCCTACAAAGTTTTCCTCAGCCATATCAAAAAGATCATAGCGGTTTCTCAGGACATCAGGAATCTGCTTCAGGAGGCAGTCAAATTGTCCCCTCAGAAAGTCGAGCTGATCTATAACGGGATCGATACGCGCAAGTTTGAAAACGTAGTAAACCACGAGGAGATAAGAAAAGAGCTAAAGTTGTCCGAAGATGAACTGATTCTGGGAAATGTTGGTAATCTGAGAGAGGTTAAGGACCACCATACTTTGATACTTGCTTTTAATAAAATCTCTTCTCTTTTTCCTCGGGCAAAACTGCTGATAATTGGAGAGGGAGAGTTGAAACCCGGCCTGCTTAAGCTCCGTTCCGAATTAGGTCTGGAGGAGAGGGTCTTGTTCTTAGGACACAGGGAGGATGTGCCTTCGTTTTTAGATCTTCTGGATATTTTCGTCTTATCCTCCCGCCTGGAGGGCTGTTCCATCTCCCTTCTGGAGGCTATGGCTTCTGGAAAACCTGTGATTGCTACACAGGTTGGTGGAAACCCGGAGCTAATCCTTGAGGGTAAATCCGGGTTTCTTGTGCCTTCAGCTGAGCCGGAGAAGCTGGCCGAGAAAATGATCTTATTGCTCAAAGATGAAAACCTGCGAAAGAAAATGGGTGAGAAGGGCAAGAGCAGAGTAAAGGAGAAATTTTCCTTAGAAAGAATGATAAAAAATTATGAGGAACTTTATTCGTCGATCCTGAAATGATTACTCTATTTATAATCCTGTTTCTCTTACTATCATATACCTTTTCAGGGTATTACCTGTTACTGAAGGTTATCTCTTTTTTTAAATCTGGCACCCTTAAAAAAGGTGAGCATTACCCTGAAATCGACCTGCTTATCCCGGTGTATAATGGAGAAAAAGTCATCCGTGAGAAACTGGAGAACTGTTTGAAAGTCGATTACCCTGAAGGTAAACTCCAGATAACTGTTATCTCTGATGCCTCCACTGATAAAACCGAGGAGATCGTTCGATCGTTCAAGGATAAGGGAATAAAGCTTCTCCGTCTGGAGCAAAGAGGTGGAAAAACAAAAGCATTAAACCAAGCTTTGAAAGAGATACAGGGCGAGCTTGTCTTTTTCACCGATGCTTCCACTCTACTTAAAGAGAACTCCCTGAGAAAGATAGCTGAAAATTTCAAAGACCCGTCCGTTGGCTGCGTCAGCGGGGAGGACCGGAGCATTCTCAACCTCTCGGAAAAATCTTCTTCCGGAGAAGGGCTGTATGTAGATCTTGAGATGAGGCTAAGAAGGCTGGAGAGCACAACTGGAAACCTGACCGGGGTGAGTGGCTGTCTTTATGCTGTAAGAAGAGAGCTTTTAGCTGAAATACCGTATGATTTCATAGATGATTTCTATCTGCCCCTGCAGGTGGTGAAGAAGGGAAAAAGAGTGATATCGGAGCCTGAGGGAATAGCCTTCGTCACCAGGGTCAAAAACTTCAGGGAGGAGTTCAGGAGGAGAAAGAGAACCACCCTGGGTGGGCTGGAGGTATTTTTCTCTGAGTTGTCGTTATTAAACCCTTTTAAATACGGCTTCTTCAGCCTGGAGCTCTTGAGCCATAAGCTCTTAAGGTGGCTAACTCCATTTTTTCTTTTGCTTCTACTTCTGATTAACCTCCTGTTGATAAGTGAGTATCTTTTCTTCCAACTGATCTTTGTAATTGGACTTTTCTCAGTTTTAATTGCACTTTTTTATCTGCTTTTCTTAGCTGACAAAAAGATTCATGGGATTTTTTCTTGCTTTGAATCTGTATTCTACTTCTATTTAGTAAATCTGGCAGTTCTTTCGGCCTGGGTAAAATACCTCCTGGGCAAAAGGGAGATAATTTGGGAGCCTTCTAAAAGATGAACTTTTTCATAAAGGGTGCAGATTTGGACAAAATCTTAATCCTGCTTTACCATCGAATTTCATCCAGGGAAGATGACCTCTCGAAATTTGATGCCGAGGACAGGGTCTATCTCTCTAAAGAGGAGGAATTCATCCAGCAGTTGGAATATCTTAACTCCCACGGTTATATAACTATCCATTTGAGCCAGCTTTTGGAATATCTGCAAAACAGAACCTCCTTACCGGAAAAATCCCTGATAATATCCTTTGACGATGGAAATCAATCCGATTATGCTTTAGCCTTTTCCCTGCTTAAAAGATACGGTTTTAAAGCTACTTTTTTTCTGACCACGGATTTTATCGATAAGCCTGGTCATCTGAAAAGGTCCCATATAGAGGAGATGAGTAAAAACGGAATGGAATTCGGCTCCCACGGAAAAACCCATAAGTTCCTCTCTATCTTAAAAGAGGAGGAGTTGAGATCTGAGCTTGGGGAGTCGAAAAAAGTGCTGGAGGAGATAATCGGAAAAGAGGTTAATCTGCTAAGCTTACCTGGAGGGTATTGCAGCTCAAAGGTGAGAAAGCTCGCCCGAGAGCTTGGTTTTAAAGAAATCTGTACCTCTGAATTCGGGTGGAATGAAAATAAAACCGACCCCTTCAAGCTTAGGAGAGTATCATTAAGGTACGGAGATCCTCTTCCCTTTTTTATCTCCCTGGTTACTCTGGATAAAAAACTTTACTTCAGAAAAAGGCTTAAAGACGGTATCCTGGGCATAGCAAAAGCTGTGTTGGGACCGGATAACTATTTCAGACTTTGGAAGGTCTGCAAGAAGCTTTTTCCTAAAAGTTAGGGATTTTGTTATCATACAGGGTTACAACTATATCCATGTAAGGGAGAACAAATCCTGGAAATTGTTTAAACTCAGAACAGTTTTTAGGAACGAGGCTCAAAGCTAATGCCTTGATAGACACTGGGTTACCCGCGGGAACGTTATTTGCGGTTTTGTTTATATGTATTTTTAGAGATTATAACAAATCAGTGAAAAAACAGACTCAAAAACTCCATATCCGAGAGGCCTGTGAGAAAAAATAATTTTTTGATAATTCCGGTTTATTTTTCTTGACAAACCTGTTGATAAATATATAATTATTAAGTTTGAAGCTTATGAGAGGGTTAAAAAGATTTTTTAGGCTGAGCTGGATAGGTTACCTGCTTCTACTTTTGTTGATACCGGCAACAGGTAGCTTTGTACAAGCCGGTGATTCACCCTGTCAGCCTTTCGGCACAGTTAAATACAAAAGTGCTTCCGTGCCGGATGGCTGTGAGGTCAAGGCTTTGATTCAGGGAAAAGAATACGCCAGCACAAAAGTCAAAGACGGGGAGTATTCTCTTTCCATACCCGCTGATGACCCTTCCACCCTGGAAAAAGAGGGATGGGTAGAGGATGAGTACGTAACTTTGAAAGTAGCGGGTTATTCAGGAGGCACGCTGTTCCTACCCAAATCAGGAAATGTACCTGTAGATATAAATTTAACCACTATGGGAGTGCTTAATCTTACCACCTGGGGGAAGATCAAGGCTCTCTTCAAATAGATCGAACTTGCAACTTTATCTGTCAATCTGCGTAAAAGTCAGAATGAGGAGGAAAGGATGAAATTGTCTTTTCGAGAGGACAAAGGGGTAGTGATTCTGGAACCTAAGGGTAAGATCATGGGTGGACCGGAGTCGACCATTTTGCATGACAAACTGCACGAGCTCATAAGCCAGGGTAAGAAGAAGGTGATAATCGACCTGTCTAAAGTGGACTGGATGAATAGCACCGGCTTGGGTATTCTCATCTCCGGACTCACCACCATGCGGAACAACGGCGGAGAGTTGAAACTTTCAAATGTGACCGAAAAGATCCAGAGCCTTTTGACCATCACCAAACTAATAACTATCTTCGAGACCTTCGATTCTGTTGATCAGGCAGTCCAGAGCTTCAGTTAAGGGTTCTTCTTTGGGGATAGTGCTTGATTGTGAGTTTTAAGGTAGGTCGATGAACCTACCTTTTTCATTTAAAAATGAACAGGATAATCCGCAAGAAAAACCAGATAACAGTTCCCAGCTCCCAGCTTTATCTTTCCAAGGTCGACGAGTTCGTGGAGAGGAGATTGAAAAAACTGGGTCTGAACAAAGACCAATTAGCCGATGTGGCCATCTCCGTGACTGAGGTGGTAAATAATGCCATCATACATGGAAATAAGAACAACCCCCGGAAGAAGGTCAGCGTAAGAATCATAACAGACGAAACCTCAGTCACCATCCAGGTCGAGGACCAGGGCCAGGGTTTTGACCCCTGCTGTCTTCCCTGCCCCATAAACGAAGAGAATCTGCTTAAGGAGGTCGGTCGCGGAGTGTTCATCGTCAGATCTTTAATGGATGAAGTGGACTACATCTTCAAGCCGGAAGGCGGGACCATAGTCTGTCTTAAGAAATTTTTAAAAAAATAAAAAGATCAAAAGATGAATCTCCTGAGTTTAGTCGCCGGGATATACCTGATCTGTGGAATAATACTCTTTTTCTTGGGGGCTACCATTCTCTCCGAGGACTATCGTGGAAAATTAAACCGTATAACCAGCTTGATGCTTTTCTTCGCCGGCTCCGGGCCCGTCTTTGCCGCTTTCGGAACCATGCTTAAATCGCCTGGGCTCCCTCCGGTCTCCTCCCTGTTCTATATCAACATCTTTTATCTGTGGGAGCTTTTCTTCCCCCAGCTTCTCCTTTTCTCTTTGGTCTTTCCTGTGGAAAATTCATTCGTGAAAAGACACCCAAAGATCAGCCTCTCAATTTTCATACCCCATATCTTCCATATCCTGCTGGTTTTGTTTCTGTATGAACCAAGGAAAATAATAGATTTGTCTTCTTTGGGAAAAGAGACCGGGGTATTAAGCTTTTTTTTACAGCCGATAATCTATGTTTTAAAATTTTTCTTTTTGATGGTGGAGATAATATACAAGTTCCATCTTCAGTTTTTCTCCATCATAAACTTAACTTATCTTATCCTGGCAGTCATCTTCCTCTACCAGGGAACGAAGAACTTAGCCCAGAGCCGGTTGAAAAACCAGGCTAAACTAGTAGCCTGGGGTATCAGGTCCTCGACCGGGCTTTATGCTGTTGCCTTCCTTTTGCCGGTGCTGGTCAATTTCAATATCCCCGACAGCCTTAGATATGCTTTGACCATCTCCGCTTTATTGATCGGGGGAGGTTCAATTGCCTGGGCAATTATCCGACATAGGTTTCTGGATATCCGCACCTTGGTCAGACAGAGCCTGGTATATTCCTTGACCTCAGCCTTTCTCCTGGGGGTCTATTTTCTTTTGATCAGCCAGTTGAGCAATCTGATGCAAAGCCTCCTGGGCAGAAAAGTGCCCATCCTGGAGATAGGGTATGTGATCCTGGCTATCCTCCTTTTTCAGCCGATTATGGGCTGGATGGATGATTTCGTGAAAAGGTTGTTATTGAAGGACAGGGCGGATTATCGTATAATGATGGAAACTTTCAGTCGCAGGATAATCTCTATCCTGAAATTAGATGAACTCAATCAGACCATCTTTGATGCCCTGAAAAAGGAGATGCTGGTGGAGGAGGTCTTCCTTTGCCTTTGCGATTCAAAAAATAAGAGCTTCCATCTTTTTTCTGAAGTTCAAAACTTCTCTTTTCCCGAAGACGAGCCGCTCCTTGAAGATCTCAAACAAAGGGACCGCCCTTTTTTCTTGGACGAGCTTCAGCCTGAAAAAGAAAGTTCCCTTTTTAACACCTTATCCGGGGAAGATATCTTTTTGATCATCCCCATATCCAGTCCGGAGGAGTTCATAGGTTTTTTCGGCTTGAGCAAAAAAATCACCGGATTAAAATATTCCTACGAGGATTTGACTCTCTTGAAAATTTTGGCTAACCAGTTCGCAGTTGCCTATAAAAATGCCCGACTCTATCAGGAATCGCTGGAAAGACAGAGGATAGAGGAAGAGCTTCTGGTGGCAAAACAGATCCAGATCGGGCTTCTGCCCAAGTCCTTTCCCCTGGGACCTGCCTTTGAGCTATCCGCTTTCACTCAGCCTGCACGTCAGGTCGGCGGTGATTACTACGATTTCCTGCAAAGAGAAGGTGGCATCCTGGGAATCGCCATAGCAGACGCCTCGGGCAAAGGAGTCCCTGCTGCCCTTATGGTCTCGCTTTTGCACGCCTCCCTGAGGGCGGTGGCAAAAAGCAGACTGGAGCCGTCTGAAGTTATCTCCAACATAAACCAGCTTATCACCTCCTCGGTTTCAGACGGCAGATTTGCCACGATGTTCTATGGGGAGTTCAACCCGCTTCTGCGCAAGCTCTGCTACTGCAACGCCGGACATAATTATCCCATACTGATTCACAGAGATCAAAAAGTGGAATTTCTTAAAACCGGCGGACTCATCCTGGGAGCCTTTCCTGAGGCTATCTACCAGAGGGAAGAGGTCTTTCTTGAGCCTGAGGACCTGGTCTTCCTTTATTCGGATGGTTTGACTGAAAATTTCAACGAGAGGGAGGAGCTGTTCGG
Organism: uncultured Ignavibacteria bacterium; assembly: GCA_964511075.1. GTDB lineage: Bacteria > Zixibacteria > MSB-5A5 > MSB-5A5 > RBG-16-43-9 > CAZEDM01. The sequence continues at coordinate 111,864 of CAZEDM010000008.1, read as the reverse complement.
AGAGGACCGGCTTCTGGAGCTTCTTTTGGAAAATCGCAAACTTCCACCGGAAAGGCTAAAAGCACTAATCATCAAAGAAATGGAAAACTTCGCCAGCGGGGTATCGCTGCATGATGATTTTACCATCGTAATATTGAAGGTCTTATAAATGAAAAACAAAAAGAGAACTCAAGAAAAAATCCAATTCAAAAAACCCAAGCTCCGAAAAACCTGGTCTATTTCCCCTGTGACCAGGGTAAAGGAGAGCGGTAAGGTTTACAAGAGAAAAGGAAAACATCCCAAGAAAGAGGAACCGGAGGAGCTTCTCTATGCCAAATACCTGAGGGATGAGAATGATTATAAATACTGTCCCCGCTGCAGCTCGGAGCTGGTAAAGAAAAGAGTTGACCATAATCTGAGGAAAGTCTGTCCTGTATGTAAGTTTGTCTTATATCGCAATCCGGCACCTGCGGCTGGGGTAATAATCGAAAAAGAGGGCAGAATCCTCCTGGTGAGAAGGAAATTTAACCCTTATCAGGGAGACTGGAGCCTGCCAGCCGGATTTATCGAATACGGCGAATCCCCGGAGAGATGTGCCGTAAGGGAGATAAAAGAAGAGACCAATTTAGAGGTAAAGCTAACTGATCTGTTCAAAGTTTACTCAGGCTCTGATGACCCCAGAACCCGCGCAATTCTGGTAGTTTACTTAGGTGAGATAATAAGCGGAGAGCCCAAACCCGGGGATGATGCCTCAGAGCTTAAATTCTTCCCCAAAGAGAGCATACCCGTCAATATCGCCTTCCAGTCGCACCGCCAGGCTTTAAAGGATTACTTCTCTGCCTGTAAAGACTAAAAAGCAGGGCTTAAGTTTGCCCCACATATCTCTAAACAAGTTTAAAATCAGAAATTCGAGCCTTATTCTTCCCCTCTATCCTGCGAGGAACAAAGCCTCCGGCGCATAACTTTTAGCGGCTTGAAAAAAACAGCCACGAACTTCAGCCTGTACTTAAAATCCACATCTGCTGACCTTACCAGCCATTTAAAGTTCTCTCAAGACCTTATGGGTCATTAATTGAACACACAGATATCGATTTCCCCGCTGTTTTCTATAATAAAAAACCAAAATCTGCCGATAAAATTAAGTGAATTTCCACATTTGAAAACCAATGATTCCGGAGGAGGGGAGATGGATAGTTCTGAGGTTCCCAAAAAGGAGAGTACTGCCTTAGAGGAAATGGAAAACCTCTTTCAGAAAGTTCAAACAGCCCACCCCCGTTTACAGAATAACGCTTCAGGAAAATTCAAAAACGAAGACTTAGAAGCTCTCTTGGAGGTAAGCCAGGCCATTAATTCTTCTCTGGTACTGGATGATATTCTCCAGGCCGTGATGAAAAGAGCGGTCACTCTTCTTAGAGCGGAAAGAGGATTCCTTATGCTTCTGGACGAGACGGAAGAGCTTCAGTTCAAAACCGCGCACAACATCTCCAAGGAGTCCCTGAACAAAGAGGATTTCAGGATCAGCATGTCCATTGCCAATAAAGTAGCTACGACCGGCGAATCGATCTATACCAGCGATGCCCTGAAGGACGAAAGGTTCTCCAAGCAGAAAAGCATCCTGGAGCTTAACCTGAAATCGATAATGTGTGTGCCCCTGAAGAGCAAGGAAAAGATAGTGGGAATTGTGTATCTAGATAACTCAGCCAAAAACAACGTATTTTTACAGAGCGATTTACACCTTTTCGAGCTTTTTGCCGGACAGGCCGCTATGGCCATAGAGAATGCCAAGCTCTACGAGAACCTCTTAGCCCTGAAGATCTACAACGAGAACGTGGTCAGCCGGACTCCCATTGGACTGATCGTGGTTGACAATAACCTCCAGATCACCATTGCCAACCAGGCCTCCAAGGAGATATTCAGGAGGACCGGATGGAGAGAGGACCTTTCCGAGCTGCCATTTGGCCAGGTCTCCTTGTTAGACCTTGTCCCGGAAGAGGAGAAGAATAAATGGAAAAAGATCTGTTATCAGGTGCTCTACACTGCTCAGCCCTATGAGGAGGCAAAGTCCTTTCACAAATTCGAGGAGGAGGAGCTGGTACTCTCCTTAAAGATCAGCCCCCTGGAGAACGTAGAGAGCCGCATTATGGGACTGATTCTGGTGATGGAGGATATAACCGACAAGGTTCTCCTGGAGAAAAGGCTGATCCAGTCGGAGAAGCTGGTAGCGGTGGGAGAGATGGCTGCTTCTATCGGGCATGAGCTGAATAACTACCTGACCATAATCCTGAACAATGCCGAGCTTCTGACACTGCATCTCAATAAAGGAACCCTGGATAAAGCTTCAGCCAACTCCAAGGCTATCCTGGAAAGCGTGGAGACCATGAAACGCTTCACCGATGGTCTGATGGATTTCTCCAAGCTGGAAACCCAGGTGGAAAAATACGATCTTAAAAATCTGATTGAGGACCTGCTTTTCTCCCTGAGGCCCCAGAGCAAGTTCTCCGGAATTAAGTTCGGTACCAATTTCGATCCAGAGCTTCCTCCCTTGGAATTGGATATCGGACAGATTCAGCAGGTCTTTTTAAATCTATTTAACAATGCAGCTGAGGCTATCAGGGCTTCCAGGCAAGAGGGAAAAGGAGAGATCAGCATCTCCTGCACCCAGGATCCTGAAGCAGGAAAGGTATGGGTAAAGGTAGAAGACAACGGAACTGGAATCCCTCAGGAAAATTTAAGCAGGATCTTCGAGCCGCATTTCACCACCAAAAAAGATGGACACGGCCTGGGACTGGTTACCTGCCAGAAGATCATGAGGAACCATAAAGGAGAGATAAAAGCGGAAAGCCGGATGGGAAAAGGGACTACCTTCCTCATCAGTTTTCCCTTAAGCTCTGCTTAAATTCGAGCTATAAGTTTTGAATCTCTTAGATGAATTGAAACCCATCCCCTCTCTCCATAAAAAAGTTTAAGAGTATGCCAGAAAAGGAATTTATCACTCCCCGTTATCAGGTTATAAAAATGATAGGTCAGGGTGGCTTGGGTAAGGTATTCGAGATCCTTGACCTGTGGGAGAAAAGAAAACTCGCCCTGAAGCTCCACTCCTCTGAAGGAGCAGAAGAAAAAAATAGCCTGGAAAACTTCAAACGGGAATTCAGGTTAACCTCAGAGCTTTCCCATCCTGGCGTAGTTGAGGTGTATGATTTTGGATATACCGAAGAAAATATAGCTTTCTATACCATGGAGCTGGTGGAGGGAGAGGAGTTATCCCCGGAAATCGCTCTGCCTGATTTAGATGGATTTTACAGGATTGTCTGGCAGATCTGCGATATCCTGGAATACCTTCATTCACGTAACCTGATCCACGGGGATCTGAAACCCTCCAACTTTAAGTTAACCCGGAATATCTTTAGCGTAAAAATCCTGGATTTCGGTCTGGCCAGAAAAACCTCCTCCCAGGATCCCACGAGTACTTCTGGAACGTTGGAATATATTGCTCCAGAGGTCTGGCTGGGAGAAAAAATCGATCACCGGGCAGACCTGTACTCTTTGGGAATAATTTTATTTGAGCTTCTGACCTCAAAACCTCCTTTCATCTCTGAGGACCCGTTGGTCTTGAGATCAAATCATCTGGAGAAGATACCTTCTCCTCCCTCTGCTTTTAAACCTTCTATCCCGCCTGGACTTGATTCCTTGGTGCTCAAACTTCTGCAAAAAAAACCTGAGGACAGATTCCAGAATGTAGCTGAGCTGAAAGAAGACCTGCAGAAGATCTCCAGTTCTCCCCTCTGGGGCTCTGAGGAGCTTTTCAGCATCAATCAACTTTATGGTGGGAGGATGCTGGCTCGGGAGGAGGAATTTTCCTCCTTGAAACAAGGATTAGCCGAGTCTCAATCCGGTGCCGGGAAGATGTTTATAATCGACGGTGATTTTGGAATAGGCAAATCCACTTTGCTTAGACATCTCAAAAGGGAAAGCCAGCTTGATGGCATCCTTTTTGTTCAGATCAACTGTCCCCGGCAGGAAACTCACCCCCTGGAATCCCTGAAGGAGCTTTTTAGCAAGATCTGGCCATTTTTTCAAAAACTCTCTCCTGCCTTAGGTCAAAGTTATGAGGAGACCTTCAGATTGTTTTTGAACGAAGGGGAGTCTGAGAAAAATCAGGAAAAACTAAAGCTGGAAAAGCTTACCTCTTTTTTACTGGAGGCCTCTTTCATACATCCTTTTGTTTTGGCTTTTGAGGATCTTCAGTGGCTGGGCGAGGGAAGTTTGAATCTTCTGGAGAAGCTAACAGAAGAGCTGGATAAGTCAAAGCTTTTTCTATGTGCAACCCTGCAGGAGAACAGCATAGATCCCCAGGGCAGACTTAAATCTCTGCTTAATCGGCTTACCGGCACAAAACAGTTTCAGCCTCTCAGGTTAGCACCCTTTTCCCCAGAGGAATTGGAGGAGCTCCTCTCACAGAAATTAGGAGAGAAGAATATATCCAGGGCTTTGCTCGATTTCGTGTATAAGAACTCCTCGGGTGTTCCGCTTTTCGCCCTGGAGATATTGAAATACCTCTTTGAGAAGAAGGCACTGCATTTTGAAAGGAACTTTCTCAGATTAGAGGAAAAACTTTTAGCTGAGCTGGCAATTCCTGATAGTATCGAGAAGACCATCCTGGGAAATCTCGGAAAGTATCCAGGGGATATCCTCAATTTCCTTGATCTGGTATCTGTGATCGGTGAAGAGTTTGACCTTGATTCTGTAAAATTCCTGTCCGGATATGACGAGGAGAAAATCTTTGGGGCACTTTTCCTGCTTTTGAAGGACCGTATTCTGATACAATCTCAAAGGAGATCATCCACTCTGATCTACAGATTTTCCAGCCACACCCTGCACTCTCTGATTTACAAGAACTACAGCGCAGATAAAAAGGCTCTTCACCGCAGGCTGGCATATCACCTGGAGGGAAGAAAATCAAGAGGAGAGGAACTTGAGATTGAAACTATTGCCTCTCATTTCATTCTGAGCGATGATTATCCCAAAGCCTATGACTATTCTCTCCAATGTGCCCTTATATGCCAGAAGAACCTGGATTACCCGCAAGCTTTGAAATACCTCGGGAATGCCCTGGAGGCAGCTGAGAAGTTAACGGAGAAAAAGGGAAGAGAAAAAAGAACAGCTCAAGTGCTTATGCAAAGAGGCAATCTTCTGAAAAGCATCGGAGATTTAAACCAATCTCAAGAGGATTATGAGGGTCTGATAGAAAAAGCAACTTTTCTGGAAGATAAAAGCCTGCTGGCTGAGACCTATAAAAATCAGGGGGACCTTTACAGGATGAAACACGATCAAAAGAGAGGTCTTGATTGTCTGTTGAAGGCAAAGGAGATATTTGAGGAATTAAAGGATGACATAAAGCTCTCTAACACCTTGAACAATATCGGAAATATATACTGGATAGACTCCCAATATCAGAAAGCTCTGGGAGCTTTTGCCAAAGCTCTGGAAATTCAAAAAGCTTTAAATAATAAATCTGATATGGCTTCTACCTTGAATAATATGGGCACGATTTATGTCTCTCAGCATCAGTATAAAAAAGCTTTGGAATATCACAACAGCTCCTTGCAGATAAAAAAACAGATAGGCAACAAGGAGGAGATAGCCAGGAGCCTGAACAATATCGGGTTTGTCCACCACCTTATGGGAGATTATCCAAAGGCCATAAGCTCTTTTTTAGAATCCCTGGAATTAAATCAGGAGATAGAAAACAAAAAGGAGATCGCGATTAATACCGTAAATCTTAGTGAATCTCTATACAAATTAGGAGAGTATGAGAAAGCAAAAGGCCTTGCAGGACGGGGACTGGAGATATCCAGAGAGATAGACTTCCCCCTGCCTGTTGGTTACCTGTTGGGAAATCTGGCAAACATAGACCTGGAAACGGGTGTTTATCAGAGCGCCTTGGCTCAATTGAAGGAATCCTTGAGACTCTCCGAAAAAATGGAGGACAGGGAATTAAAAGTTTCAGTTCTTATCTCCCTTGGCAGGTTATTCTTCATATTGAACCGCCCGGAGGAGGCAGAGGATTCTTTGGAAAAAGCCTCGGAGATATCAAGGGCAATAAACGATAAGAGGACCTGGATAGCTGTGGGTCGCTTAAACGGAATACTTCTAAGAAAAAAGAAAAAGACGGACGAGGCGTTGAGATTGCTTGAAACTTCAATAAGGTTGGCTGAGGAGATAAACTCCTTGGAGGATATGCTCAGCTTGAACTTGGATTTCGCCTGGGCTTATTTAGGTTCAGAGCAAAGCCGGATACTTGAAAGCTCACTGGAAAATGCCAAAAAGATCATTGAACAGAATTGCTTCCCCTTAATTGAGCCCGAATATTACTTCCTGCTTCTCCATAAGGAATTTAGACAGGGAAAGCAAAACCAGGCATTTAGATACTCAGAGCTGGCTTTAGAGAGAGCATCAAAGTTGAACAAGCTCGAACTTGTCTGGAGAATTTATTTCCTCAGAGGGAAGCTACATTTTTTAGGAAATAACCTGGAGGAAGCTTATAAGGAATATGAAAAAGCAGGTAAGCTCATAAAAAACCTGAGTCGAAACATAGGTGACCCAGAACTCAAACAAAGCTATTTAAATGAAGAGGAGAAACTGAAACTTCTCTCCGATATCAAAAAGCTGGCTCAGATGATGGTGGGTAGATAATTTTGAGGAGAAGAAAGTTTGTCACAAAAGTAGAAATGTGCCAGGATAAAAGCTCCTGACATGCAGTCAATTATTCTTTTTGACCGGATTTAAAAGTATACTTTGCTGTGGCAAATTTATTATTGATCCAGTCAAAAAACATCAGAAGCTCCTACCTAGAAGAGCACAGATTTCATTGGCTTTTAGGTATAAAAAGTCTTTTAACTTCCTATTTAAAAAACTAAGCACATCCTTTTTTAGGTGGATCTCCACCTTTGAAAAGAAAAGATATCAAATATACCACATCAGAAAGTGAAACCTGGCAATCTCCATTAGCATCTGCCTTCCACAGAGGATAGGGTGCTGTTCCCCCTTTGAACAGATAGTTAATAAGAAAAACTATATCCGAAACGCTAATAATCCCATCTCCATTTACATCTCCGGTGGCATATAAAGCTACAGCTTCATAGATATCCAAAAAATCCTCTGAGGTAGAAGTCCAATATAAAATGTCTTTTATATCCCCTATAGAATAATCCGGATCCTGCTGCAAAAGCAAAGCCACCGCACCAGTAACAAAAGGAGCCGAAGCACTTGTACCCATTCGATTAATATGAACGCCATCTTTCTCTTGATATTGTCGTAGTAAATACACCCATATAGAATCTTGCTTTGATAGGCTAGAAGCAATCCAAGCACCCGGTGCATAAATTTCAGGCTTGTCTCTTCCATCTCGAGTCGGACCTGGGCTGGAGAAAAAGGAAACCTCTTCAACAGGATAGCCTGATGATACAAATAAATTATTAAACTCCGGTTGTGTATGGTTGTTGACATCTACCCAGCTATTTTTTGAATTGAATGAGCCTACGGTAATTATATTATTTGCATTTCCTGGCTCTGTTATCTTCCGAGAATTCTCTTGACTGGCATCATTGAAACGGACTATTCCAGTGGTAGACATAGAATACAAAACATAAGAATCCCACCAATCAGAGCCATTTGACATTGTAATTGTCCAATTACCCGAAGCAAGTGAATATAGTGTTCCCTGGTAATAAACGTCAGCTAAAGCAATTATAATCTGATTGTCAGGACTAAATGGAAAAGGCTCTGGCCAGCTATAATCAAAATGCTCATTATGGCAGAGAACAATACCATCTGTATCAGTGAAATAAATCCAACCATATCCAGGGTCTCCTGTTCCTTCACCCGGGCCAAATGGACCGTAAGTTCTACCTCTGGGTGAAGTAATTGTAACTTGAAAAGACTGACTAAAAGGATACCATATCTCATTCCAGACGATTTCATTATCCCATAAAGACGTTGCATCGACTTCCATAGTAATTGAACCATTTCCTTGTTTTCTCGCATGATTTTTGTTATTTCTATGTTCTTCATTGTTTTGAATTACCTCAGGATTATTTGGGTCGTACCCTTCGTTCCCAGCAGAGACAACAATGACTTTTCCTTTACCCAAGTCCTGATTTGTTATTCCATAGATGGTCTGCTCAAAAGGACTGGTTCCATCTCTTGGACCATAGAAAGCACCCATGCTAAGATTGGCTACCCAGGGTTTTCCTAATTCTTTTGCCTTGTTCCCGACATAAAGGACAGCATCAGTAACTTTAGAGTTGTTGGACAAGTCTGTATTTACTACAATTAAATCTGCTTCTGGTGCGACACCGATATAGGTATATTGTGGAATTCCGTTCCCGGTCGATTTTCCACTACCCGTAGCAATTCCACTTGTATAGGTGCCATGCCCATTAGTAGCTTTCTGCCTACAGATTCCCTGGTCAATATCATTCTTTGTCCATCCTGTCCCGTAGTCATATCCAGGCGGGTGTGGTCCTACATTGTCTAGCTGGTCCCACAAATATAATACCCTAGTTTTACCTTCATCATCTTTAAAATCTTCATTAGCTAAGTCAAGTCCTGAATCAATCATTCCGATTATTACCCCCTTTCCTGTCAGACCAAATGAGTTTCTTGCAAGGGGTGCGTTAACCATAGGTGTAGCTACGTTAAGATCCAGTTCAACCGGCTTGGCAGCCTCAATCCTAAGTACATTTGACAATGCAACAATCTCAGGAAGCTTTACCAAAGGAACATCTGCAGTAACAATATTGTCAATCTTTGAATGGACTTTTACACCAAGGGATTGCAATTCATCAATCGAACCTTCCACTTTGATAAAAGCTCCAACCATTGGCTCTCCATTTGTCCAATTAACAGATATGACCTCCTTAAGTTTCTCAAAAGGCAAAGCTACTTCAATAAGAGAAGAATCCTGAGTAATTATTTTTGCTTTTGCAGGAGCATATAGGGAATTGTATGTTCCAGACAATAATGGGTCAACCTTTCCTGTAATTTTTACTTCTGCAAAAACTGAAGTGTTGAGACAAAGAAACAGAAGAATTCCCATCAACGGGAAATTCATTATATTTTTTAAATATCTCTTTTTCATGATTCCCCCAACTGTAAATTTTTTACTTTTTTCTTAATAAGGTTTTGTAGTAATTGTTGTAAAACTCTGTGCTATCGCATTTAGCTCTGACCCCTTGCCAAATGTACCACCTTGATTGATGTTCGGGAATTGCAGAAGGAGCTAAATCACACACAACTATTGAAGTCGAATCTTTAACAACTTTCAGATTCGAAACCCTGGTACCATGAAAGGGAATCTTCTTTGCCCAGAATACATACTCACCTCCAGGCACAGAAGATAGCCAGAATCTTCCAAGGGTGTCTGTTTTTGTACCTATTGTTGTCATTCCTTCAACGTAGACATTTGCTCCAGAAAGAGGTTCTCCAGTAACTGATTCGAAAACTATTCCTGCGACGTTTCCAGTCTTCTTCGCTTTATCAGACCCTGCTTTCTTCCTAAACGAACCACAACCAAAAAGCAACAAAAGCGAAAAAAGAACAAAGATAAACCAAATAAATCTTTTCCCCATAGTTTTCTCTTTCTTTAACATTGATCTCCTCCTTATTCTGTAATCAAAAATTTAGATAAACCCACTTGGGAAATCAATCATTTTAATCTCTCCTCCCTTTAATTTTCTTTCCGCTCCGCCCGGGCTTCCTATTACCCGGGGCGGAGCATCCCCATTCCAAGAAAAGAGCAAAAGGGTAAAGCCAACCAGAGTGAAACCTTTAACAAAAAATATGCCGTAAAATCAGCCCTGAATGATTTTCTCTCTAATTCTATTTAGATCAATGAAATAGAGAAGTTATTATGGGGAGATTTAAAAACCTAAAAACTCTATACAAACAAAAAAATCTCTCAAAAATGAGAGACTCTAATTTGCACTTCTTTTAACTTCTTAAATTCTAAAAACTTAAATGCCTTTCAAAACTGAGAGACGGTTTCTCAAAATTGAGAGAATCTTTTATATGTCAAGTCGATAATGTCTTATCTTCCTGTATAAAGTTGCCTCCGAGATACCCAAAGATTCGGCAGTCAGCCTTCGATTATAATTATTTCTTTTCAGCGCTTCTATTATCTCCTTCTTCTCCAGCTCCTGAATCTTGTTATTCAAGTCTGATTGGTTATCCAGCTCCTTATTGAAACTATTCAAAACCTCTATAAGCTCTACTTTTGGAAGAATTGCAACTCTTTTTACCTCATTCTCAAGCTCTCTTATATTTCCGGGCCAGGTATAATTTGAAAAAACCTCCGAAATCTCCGAAGATATATTCTTGTCATCGTTCGAAAAAATCCTGACAAAATAATCTATCAACAAAGGTATATCCTCTCTCCTCTGTTTTAAAGGTGGCAGAACAAACTCTATCACCTTTAGCCGATAATATAAATCATCCCTGAATCGCCTCGATTTTACCTCATCTTCCAAGCTCCTATTACTCGCGGCAATTATCCGGAAATTTACCTTTCTCGGAATTGTTTCCCCTAATCTGGTCAACTCCTTATTCTCTATAACTCCTAATAACTTCGCCTGTATTGATAAAGGCAGGTCTGCTACCTCATTCAAAAATAATGTCCCGTCGTCTGCCTCCTCTAATAGTCCTTTTTTATCATAGCCCGCGCTGGTAAAGGCTCCTTTTTTATGCCCGAATAATTCACTTTCCAGCAATGCCTCTGGAATTGCGGCACAACTGACGCTCACAAACTTTTTATCCCTTCTTTTGCTCTCATAATGTATGCACTTGGCTAACAAATCCTTACCTGTGCCGGTCTCTCCCTCTATCAGTATGGTCATATCTGTATCTTTTACCTGCTTCGCCTGCTCCAACATATCCAGCATCTCTTTATTCTGAGTGATGATATTGGAGAAGGTGAACTTTTTCTCAGGGTCAGCCGCTTCAAATTCTCCATTAAATCTTTCTATTCTTCTCTTGAACTCCAGAATCAAATCCAGGTCTTTTTCTTCTTTCAGGTCCCTGAATAATCCCTCTGCATCCTTTACAAAAATACCTGCCTTCTCATATTCCTGATTCTCAAAAAACAACTGAGCCAGAGCCTTATCTATCAATGCAAGATGATATTTTGATTCTAACTCCTTGAAGATATCCTCAGCTCGACCCAGATATTTCAACCTCTCAAAATATTCAAAAGAGCTTGATTCCCCTGCCTCTAAATAGGTCCTGGCTAACTCATATTTAGCTTTTATCTCCTCAAAAATACTCAGGCTTTTTTCGAAGTTTTCCCTGGCTTTATCTTTTTCTCCCCTGACTGTATAAATCTGACCTAAAATCCGATAACAAGCAGCCTCCTCAAGCCTCTCACCTAAAGAAATGCTAACCTTAAGAGCTTTATCACAGGAATTCAAAGCTAAATCATATTTCTTCTCAGCCACCTGCAAGTCAGCCAGAAGCCGATAGGTTTGGCTGATAATTCCACTGTGAGGTGCTATCTTCTCGCCTATCTCGATAGCCTTAGTATAGTGTTCATAAGCCGATTGATAATCCTTCTGAGCAAAAGCTAACTCGCCCGAAAACTCATGATAAATCGCCAGTTCCCGAACACAGTTATTCTTCTGAATTAAAGTTAGAGATTCTATATAGGTTTCTTTGGCTTTAGTAAATTCTCTTTTCAGATAATAGACATATCCTAGGGAAAGAAGTCCTTTGCATAAGTTTATTTCATTCTCTGCTTGCCGGTTCAGTCCTGTATTTAAAAGTAAATTTCTCTCTGCCTCTTTCCAATTCCCTAACATCAAAAACCTTTCGCCTAAATTGCCATAAAGAAAAGCTTTCTGTTTAGATTCTCCCAAATTACTCGCATGGAAGAGTGCATCCTGAAGATGCTCTATCGATTTCGAATAGTCACCTCTAATAGTTTCAATGTTAGAAATCCGGCTAAGGCAACTAATTACCCCTTTAAAATCATTGGTTCTTTTGTATCCAGTTAGAGCATCCCTTATCTCTGTCTCAGCAGATTTGAGATCACCAAGGGCTATATAAATTAATCCTATAGTAAACTGCGTATGGGCTATCCTTAGTTCATCATGAAGGTTAATAAACATAGAAATGGCTCTTTGGCCTGCTTCCAGAGCCTCCTGATAACTGCCTAAATGATAAAAAACCTTTGTGGAGAGATAGTAAAAATGTCCAGTTTCTAAAGATAGAGAATCGAACTGCTTTAAACTCTGAACTTCTCTGATCTGAGCTAAGGCAGACACAAATTCTTTATTCTCAATCAGCTTTTCTATACCCTCAAGCTGTCGAGTTAAACCCACCTTTGAATTCTGCAAATTATCTCTCATTTTAATCGATCTATTTTATTGAGTGTGCTGTTTGTATTCTTTATTGACTCCTCTGTCTTAATTGGAACCTCAGTGGAAGAATTATCGATATAGATTAAAATCTGGATATTTTGAAAATTTGTAACAGGGATAAATTTTATCATTGAGGGGTAAGTCTCCACGCTCTGTGGAATTATAGGCACCTTCTCAAAATCTTGCTCAGGGCGTTCCTCAAACTTTTGTCTCAAATAGCTTTTATAATCCATTGACCAGGAAGAGGTGATAAGAAATAAAAGAAGAACTACTGCTAAGAGTCCAAAGATAATCTTTCTTTTCATTTTATGCTCCTTTTAAATTGTTCGAAAGATAAGGCTTTTCCTCTGAGAATATAGGGGCTTATATGGAATTGTCAAGTGAAATTTTTATTCTCCAATGATTTTCTAAAAAGAAAAAGACCACCCAGGAGTTGGGTGGTCTTCCTTAAGGAGGTGTAACGGTCGTTTCAGGAAAGTAAATAAATCAAGTTATTACTGTCCGCCTACCGATGATAAAGGAGCAATTTTCTCCTCTAACTCCTCCACCTCCAGGACTAGTTTTTTCAGTTCCATCACATCACCTCCTTGTTATGTTCAAAATCTGAGCAACAGAAGATACAAAATTATCCTTACCCTGTATCAAGACTCGAACTGACTGTTAGAACAATCTTACTTCTAAAATCCCATTTCAAAAAGCAAGTTATGTGAGGGGCAAACCTAGATATAATAACGCCCAGCTTTTACATCCCCTCCGCTCAATGGAAATATGATGTCATCAAAAGCCTTTGTCAAGTAAAATCTTAAAGTTTTCCTTTAAGCTTCTACAAATCATCAACTTAACCCCAATATATAGAAAATATTCTGAGTTTCGGCACAAGATATGGTTTAGGGACGATCTGAAATTTTTTGATAAAATCTCACCTTAATAACTTGCAAATATATGTAGTAAGATATATAATTAGTTAAATTTTTTATCAACTATGCCTAAGCTTCAACTCAATAGTGTAAGTAAATTTTTCGACAATAACCAGGTTTTAAAAGATATCAGCTTTGAGGTGGAAGAGGGTGAGTTCTTCGTTCTGGTTGGTCCTTCTGGATGCGGAAAAAGCACTATCCTACGGATGATTGCAGGACTGGAGGAGGCTTCCTCCGGGGGGATATATTTGGATGGTGTCAAGGTAAATGATTTACCTCCCAAGCAGAGAGATGTGGCTATGGTCTTTCAGAATTATGCTCTTTACCCCCATCTTTCGGTCTCAGATAACCTTGCTTTCCCCTTAAAGTTAAGAGGATATCAAAAAGAGGAGATTAAAAAGAGGATCACGGAGACCGCTGATATCCTGGGTATAAAAACATTTCTTCAAAGAAAACCTAAGGCACTTTCCGGTGGAGAAAGGCAGAGGGTGGCTTTGGGTCGGGCAATAGTAAGAAATCCAAGGATTTTCCTTTTTGACGAGCCATTGTCTAACCTAGATGCCATGCTCAGGGTTCAGATGCGAGGGGAGCTTTTAAAACTGCATAGAAACCTCGAGGCCTCTATCCTTTATGTGACCCACGATCAGTTGGAGGCTATGACCTTGGGACAGCGGATACTGGTCCTTAAGGATGGCGAAGTTCAGCAGGTCGGAACTCCTTTCGAGCTGTATAATCATCCCTCGAATACATTTGTGGCCTCTTTCATAGGAACTCCCTCTATAAATCTTCTCAGGGGCAAATTAAATTCGTCCTTTGAATTTATGCTTGAAGGAAATCATAAGCTACTGCTGCCAGAGAGACATCGGAAAGGTTTAAATGAATATCCGGGAAAGGAGCTCTGCTTGGGGATAAGGCCGGAGGAGATCTCCATATCCCAGAAAGACGCAGAGATTAAACTGGAGCTGGAACAGATAGAGCCCACAGGTGGTGAGATTTTTCTCTATCTTAAGATCGGGAATAAAAAAATAGCTGTTAAGGAAAAATACAGGGAAGATCTTTCCCTGGGAAGTCTCTTGGGATTATCTTTCAACTTGGATAGAGCCTTATTCTTCGATCCTGAAACCGGCAAAAATATTCTAAGGGGCTGAGCTGTAAATGGAAAACCTGGCAGGTAAAATATCGGAGACACTAAATGAAAACTCCGTGTCAATATTCAGAAATAAGAATTTCTTCCTGATCTGGATAGGTCAGAGCATCTCCCTATTTGGCGATTATCTCTATATAATAGCTTTGATGTGGTGGGTTCTGGAGAAGACCGGCTCCACTGCTGCCATGGCATCCGTTGCCATCTGCTCCTCACTCCCAACTATTATCCTGGGTCCTTTTGCCGGAACCTTTGTGGACAGGGTAGATAAGAGAAAGCTTCTAATCTTAATGGATCTCGGCAGAGGGATAATAATCTGTATCCCCGGCATACTTTACTTCCTAAATCATCTACAGGTCTGGCATATATTTATAATCGCGGCCCTGCTTTCATCTATGACAATATTTTTCAACCCGGCTCTAAACTCCTTTATACCTCGCATCGTGGACAAAGGCAAGCTGGTTCGGGCTAATTCCCTGTCCCAGATGAGTAACAATCTAAGTGGAGTTCTGGGACCTGCCTTAGGTGGAATTCTGGTTGCTCTTATTGGAGCGGGAACAGTGATGTTTTTGGATGCTCTAAGCTTTTTTCTCTCCGTTGTTGCCATATTCTTTGTGAGAATAAAAACGGAGCAGGTCCCTATTCAAACTGAAAGAAAAAAATTTACCCATGATCTTCTGGAGGGACTTAATTTTATCCGGACCGAATCTGGAATATTGGGACTGGTGATCCTATTTTCTCTTCTCAACTTCTTTGTGGCTCCGGTAGGTGTATTGATACCCCTTGTGGTTAAAAATATATTGAACAGGGGTGCGGAGGGGTTCGGAGTTCTGGGCTCAAGCATATCCGTGGGAATGGTATTGGGTTCACTTTTTCTGGGAATGATCGGAGGGGTGAGAAGCAAGGGAGGTTTTATAACCACGGGAATAATCGTAGCTGGAGTTTTTTTAGCCCTGTTCGGCATCTCAGAATCTTTCTGGACTTCTATCTTCCTTTTAGGCGGTTGTGGATTTGGGGTCTCTTTCGCCAACATACTGGTTCCGGCTGTTTTCCAGACTAAGATCCCCCATGAGAAGCAAGGCAGGGTCTTTGGCACCTTGGGAACCATAAGCGGGGGCCTGAGACCAATTTCCTTGGCGTTGATTGGAGTTTTAGGCGGTCTTTTGCATATTAAGATGATAATTTTTCTAAGCGGGGTTTTCATTGCCTTCGGCGGATTAGGGGGGCTTCTGGTGAAAAGAATAAGAGAGCTGTAGCCTTCTTAAGACTTCTGGTTAGTTAAGGCAAAAGAGAGGTGCTCCAGCTCCATCGCCATATTAACCGAGCGCAGGACCACATTTTCCGGTACCTTAAGATGAGTGGGGGCGAAATTCAGAATGGTGCGTACTCCTGCATTTATTATCTCATCCACTACCTTTTGAGCCCCTGAGGCGGGAACAGCGATGATCGCCATCTCGATTCTACCCTCTCTCAATTCTCTGGCCAGGTCTCTCACGTCCAAGACCAAGATCCCCTTGTGATTCTTACCTATTTTACGCTGATCGTTATCGAAAATCTTTTTTATGACAAAACCCTGTCTCTGGAACTCCTTATAGGAGACCAATGCCGAACCCACATTCCCTACCCCTACTAAAGCTACGTTCCAGGTCTTGCTTAAGCCCAGGATAGATGCGATCTTATCTCTAAGCTCTTCCACAGGATAACCCAAGCCTCTGGTGCCGAAACTTCCAAAAAAGGAGAGGTCTTTTCTTACCTGGGCAGGGGTAAATTTATTTCTTCTGGCAAGCTCTCTGGAGGAAACAGTGGTAAGATGCTCCCTGCGGAGATCTGCCAGGGTTCTGTAATAAAGTGATAACCTGTGTATTGTAGACTCTGAGATCCGGCGCATTTTCTTGTGAATCCTTTCACATATTTTATCATATAATTGAACCCCTGTCAAGCAGAAAATCAACGACCAGGGCTTATCCCAAAGGAGGTTTATTTAAGGAGTCAGAATCTTAAAGAAAGATTTGACAAAAATACCTTTTAGTCTTATAGTTAATACAAGAGTTGTAGGATAAAATGGGAGAAGGAGAGATGAAAGTAAATCCTGTAATATTCAAGGCTTATGATATCAGGGGGATATACCCCACAGAACTAAATGATGAGATTGCCTATCTTGTGGGGAGGGCTTTTGTGCAATATCTAAAACCCAAGGATGTAGCTATAGGCCGGGATATGCGTCTCTCCTCAGAGGCTTTGTTTGGAAATCTTGCCCGCGGGATAACCGAAACAGGCGCGGATGTGATAGATATGGGCTTATGTACCTCTGACGCTTTATATTTTGCGGTTGGTAAATTCGGATACGATTCCGGCATTATGATCACTGCTTCCCATAATCCACCCGAGTATAACGGGATGAAGATGTGCAGAAAGGAGGCAGTTCCTTTGAGCGGCAAAGAGGGAATAGAGCAGATCAGGGACCTGATTTTAAAAAAGGATTTTTTGGTTTCTAAGAGAAAAGGGGTTATTCAAAAGAAAGACATTCAAAAAGATTATATCCAGCACCTTCTGTCCTTCCTCAAAGATATGAAGATCAAGCCCTTTAAGATAGTCATCGATGCCGGGAACGGAATTGCGGGCAAAGTTCTTCCAGAACTTTTTTCTCATCTTCCCTGCGAGATTATCCCTATGTTCTTTGAGCTGGATGGCACTTTTCCTCATCATCTGCCTAATCCCATAATACCCGAGAACATCGCATCTTTAAAAGATAGAATTTTAGAAGAGAAAGCAGATTTGGGTGTGGCTTTTGATGGAGATGCAGACCGTATGTTCCTGGTGGATGAGAAAGCTTCTCCCTTAGGTGGAGATATAATCACAGCACTTGTGGCCAAGAACCTGTTAAAGAAGGAGAAGGGGGCAACCATATTATATAATGTACCCTGTTCCAGGATTGTTCCCGAGATAATCAGGCAGAACGGAGGAAAGGGTATCCGCACGCCCGTGGGGCATGCTCTGATAAAACCCCTGATGAAAAAATATAATGCCGTCTTTGGAGGTGAACATTCCGGTCATTTCTATTTTCGAAAGAACTACTATGCTGATTCAGGTTTGATAGCGCTTCTGGTCTGCCTGGAGCTTCTCTCAGAGGAAAACAAGCCACTGTCTCAGCTGGTAGGTTCAATCGACCCCTATTTCAGGACAGGGGAGATAAACTCCAGGGTGGAAGATATCCCCCAGAAGCTAAAAATGATCCAGTCACATTATAAGGATGCCAAAATAGACCATTTGGATGGGCTCACGGTGGAATTCCCTGACTGGTGGTTTAACCTCAGACCTTCCAATACCGAGCCCTTGCTCCGCCTGAATTTGGAGGCTAATACCAGGGAGCTTTTGGAACAAAGAAAATCGGAGATTTTGAATCTGATTCGCTCCTGAATACCTCTTTTTTCTTTTATTCTCCTTAAAGTAATTCCCAAAAATTACGATAAAAATTAAAGGAGACCTAAGTTCTAAACCTTAAAGTCGAGGTCTATATGAATCAGGGTACCAAAGTATTGATCGTGGATGACGACGAGAAGACCCGTCAGCTCATGATAGATACCTTATCTGCTCTGGGTTATAACGCCTTTGGTGCCAAGGATGGAGAGGAGGCTCTGAACCTACTGGATCAGCAGAAGATGGACCTGGTGATCACCGACATAAAGATGCCCAAGATGAACGGCTTTTCCCTTCTGGAGTCAATCAAAGCTAAGGATTCCAATCTTCCGGTCCTTCTCATAACCGGATATAATTTCAATTATACCATGGAGCAGGCTTTGCAGAAAGGGGCAGATGGTTTCTTAGCCAAGCCATTCAGGATCGGGAAGATAGAGGAGGCTATGGAAAGCCTTTTAGGGCATAAAAAACCCGAGCCCAAAGATGACAGTTCCCTCAAAAGGATATTGGTGGTGGACGATGATGAGGTCCTGAGAAATATGCTCATCGATACCCTTTTCTCTTTAGACTATCATCCCATACCAGCGGAGGACGGCGAAAAGGCCTGGCAGATTTTGCAGGAGGACAATTTCGACCTGGTGATCACCGACATAAAGATGCCCAATATGGATGGGATCACCTTGATGAGGAAGATCAAGGAGAACGATTTGAAGACGCCGGTGATAATGATAACCGCCTATTCAAACGCCTATCCAGAGGACAAAGCCTTAATCGAAGGCGCGGACGGTTACTTAGCCAAGCCTTTCAGGATAGAGAAGATCGACGAGCTGATGAGGAATCTCCTTCTGGAAAAAGAAGAGATCTAAAAAGAGTTTGAAGGATTATGTAGCGGAGGTTTTCGGACCTTCAGAAATTGCAAGGACAGCCCTTGTGGCTGTCCTTTTTTATATCTGGATAAAAATTCTAAAACCCACTATCAAGACGCAGTCGCTTTCCTCAAAAAGCTTCTTCCCTGCTTATCCTGTATAGTTGAATATGTAATATTTGTAAGGCTTCAAATTTTTGAACCCCTACTTTTCTGACATTTTGGGCAAAAATGGCTGGAGCGCTGGTTTAATACTATTCTTTTGATCCTGGTTTTGCATCTGGGACAGGGTCTGTCCTCTTTTCCGTAGACTTTATGATGTAATTGAAAAAAACCCTTCTCCCCTTCAAGGTCTAAATAGTTGTCCACTGAGGAGCCCCCGGCTTCTATGGCCTTTTTTAATATTCTCTTAACCGCCCGGTGCAGCTTTATTAATCTATCCGCACTTAAATCACAGGTTTTTTCCTCTGGATGAATCTTAGCTTCAAACAGAGCCTCATCCGCATAGATGTTCCCGATTCCGGCAATCACTTTCTGGTTCAAGAGGGTGGGCTTGATTTTGCCTTTTCTTTTTTGCAAGAGCTGAATAAAAGCATCTTTTGAAATCTCCAGTGGTTCAGGACCAAGCCTCCTCAAATCCTCCAGCTTTTTTTGAGGAGAGGACTTTGTCAGTTTGAACTTGCCGAATTTTCTGACATCTCTGAATCTCAGGATGGTATTGTCTGAAAATTTTAATTCCAGATAATTATGTTTATCAAGGGGGATTGATCTTTTTAGATAAAACAGATTCCCGGTCATCCCCAGATGAATGAGGATTAGATTTCCGCCAGACAGGTGTATAATTATATTCTTCCCCCTTCTGTTTACCCCTGTAATTTTATGCCCGCTTAGATTTCGCTTGAGATAAGCAGGAGAGTTCTGCAGAACCCTGGAAGGGATTACCTTTATTGCCTTTATCTTTTTGTCTAATACGCTCTTTCTTAATCCCCTGACGATCGTCTCAACTTCAGGCAGTTCTGGCATAATGGGATTGTAATTAAGGTAGGGGCGATCCGTCGGGTCGTCCCTACTCCTCTAACCTATTTCTAACATCCGATCAATCGACCTTTTAGCCCTGCGGGCGATCTCCTTGGGGACTTCTATTTTGTATACTAAATCCTCCAGAGACCACAAAAGCTTTTCTAAGCTATTGAGCTTCATATTGGGGCAGTCAGCCAGCTCTGAGGCGGGATAGAACTTCTTTTCAGGACTTTCTTTCTTTAACCGGTGCAAAATCCCTATCTCAGTTCCGATAATAAATTCTTCGGATTTGGATTCCTTGACATATTTACAGATCCCGGTAGTGGACAGGACCTTGTCTGCCATAGCGATTACCTCAGGGATACATTCGGGGTGAACCAGAACCTCTGCCTTGGGATATAAGGCTTTCTTCTTAAGTATATCCTCTGCTAAAATTCTCCTGTGGGTCGGGCAGAAACCCTCCCACAGGATAAGATTTCTTTTGGTCTGGGAGGCTACGTAACTGCCTAAATATTTATCCGGGACAAATAATATCTCCTTATCCTCCGGTATTGCATTAACGACCTTAACCGCATTGGAGGAGGTACAGCAGTAATCGCTTTCTGCCTTTATCTCGGCTTTGGAATTTATATAGGTGACCACAACAGCCTGAGGATGTTTTTTCTTCTGCTCCCGAAGCTGTCTTAGGGTTATCATATTTGCCATAGGACAGCCGGCATTCAAATCCGGCATCAGAACGGTCTTGTCAGGACAAAGAATTGCCACAGTCTCTGCCATAAAGTGAACCCCGCAGAATGAAATAACCTCAGCCTCTGTTTTTGCCGCTTCCTGGCTCAAACCCAGGGAATCGCCTACGAAATCTGCGATATCCTGCACCCCAGGTGATTGGTAGTTGTGAGCCAAAATTATAGCCTTTCGCTCATCTTTAAGCTTAAGGATATCCTCGACTAACTTCTGATTATTGTTCATCCCTACTCTTTTGCTTTCTCTACGATAATTTTATTTAGCTCTTCCACCAGCTCATCTGGCGAGACTCCATGAGCTAACGCCCCCTGCTCGATGGTCTCATTCTCCGCTATGGCACAGCCAAAACAGTGCATCCCGAAACCGAAGAAGGTCTTGACAGTCTGAGGATATTTTCTCAAGACCTCTCCAAACGACATCTCTTTGGTTATCTTATTTTCATCTGTCATTTCTTTCTCCCTTGATACGGATTATTTTCTGGCAAAAACTATAAGGTCTTCTGAGGTAAATCTTCTGAAATGCGAAAATTTATAATCTCCAAAGATCCTCAGCCCTTTAAAACCCACCTCTCTCAGAAGTCCTGCAATTTCTTTTCTTTTAATTGGACGTAATAAGGTCGTTTTTGTTTGAACGCTCCACTTGCCCTGTCTATGCTTGAAAGTAATTAAGTTGAAGATTATCTTGGACTTAAGAAAATCAAGAACCCTGAAGAACACAATTTTTTCTCCATTTCCATCTGTGATATTCGGAGGCATAAATCTTATTCTCTTTTGCAGTATTTTGTCGTAGTTCCTGTTCTGAAAGATAAAAATCCCATTAGGATTTAGAAGTCTGTAGATATCGTTGAGGGTTTTTCTCAAAGCTTTTTTGCTCAACAGATGAGGAAGCGAGTTCCCCAGACAGATCACCGCATCAAATCTTTGTTTTATTCTGGGGTAAACATCCAAGAAATCCGCCCTTAAGAACTTAACTCCCAAAACTTTTTCAGAGTTTTTCCTGGCTATTCGAATCATCTCCCTGCTTTTATCCACTCCTGTAACCTCATAACCGGATTTGGCAAAAAATATCGAATGATGACCTGTTCCGCAGGCAAGATCCAGGATTTTTTTAACCCTGTACTCTTTAAATAACTTTTTAAAGAACGGAGCCTCATTTTTCAACCTTTTCTCCCAGGAAACCATTAGGTCGAAATCTGAGGATAGAAGATCGTAAAATTGGTTATCTTTTAGAATCATCTTATCTTTGGAGGGACTGCTCCACCAGCTCAGCCAGATCCTGAGCCTGCATATCCTTTATCTCCAGCTCCTTTATACCATCCTCCAGCATAGTAAGACAATAGGGACAGGCAGTAGCAACTATTTGGGCACCGGTTTCTTGAGCCTGTTTCAGTCTCATCTGGTTGATCCTTGTGCCTAATTTTTCCTCCATCCACATCCTCCCGCCCCCGGCACCACAGCAGAGACCCCTGTCCCTGACAAGCTCCATCTCCTTAAGGTTGGGGAAGAGTGATTTCAGAACCTGTCTGGGAGGCTCGTACATCAGGTTATATCTTCCCAGATAGCAGGAATCATGATAGGTAACTTTATAGTCGAATTTCTTATTTAAATTCAGCTTTCCTTCTCTAATCAGATCAAGGATAAGCTCGGAATGGTGAGTCACCTCTAATTTATATCCGAATAATGGATATTCGTTCTTTAAAGTATTATAACCGTGTGGACAGGAGACTATTACCTTCCTGATATTATATTTTTGAAAAATCTCTATATTCTGCTGGACCAAAATCTGGGCTAAATACTCATTCCCTATCCTGCGTGCAGAATCACCGCAGCAATATTCCTCAGTTCCCAGGATGCCGAAATTTATCCCTGCCTGGTTCAGTATGTTGACTACTGCCCTGGAGACCTTTTTCACCCTGTCGTCAAAAGAGCCTGCACACCCCACAAAATACAGGTATTCTATATCCTTATCCTGGGAAAGTAGTTTCACCTTCAAATCCTTAGCCCAATCCGCACGGGTGGCAAAGCCTATGGTCCAGGGGTTGTAGTTGTTTTCCAGATTCTTGAAAAACAAGGAAACCTCCTGGGGAAATCTGCTCTGCATCAGAACCAGATTCCTTCTCATCTCCACGATCTTGGGTATATGCTCGATTAAAACCGGGCAGGCTCTCATACAGGCACCACAGGTGGTGCATGCCCAGAGCTCGTCTTCCAGGATAACCTCGCCTACGAGGTTTTTATCTGGATTTGGCTCTTTTCTCTGTAGTAGTAAATTACCTTTCTCCTGGAGGTGAGTTTTTAAATCCAAGATAACTTTCTTGGGAGAAAGCGGCTTGGAGGAAAGAGATGCAGGACAGTTGTCCTGACACCTTCCGCATTTAGTGCAGGCATCCGTATCCAGAAGGTCTTTCCAGGTGAACTCCTCTAATTTGGAAACTCCAAAGGTCTCCTGATTTTCTAAATCCGGGATGGGCTTGATTAATCCAATCGGCTCAAAGGAGCGGAAGAAGATATTCAGGGGGGAGGAAATTATATGCAGGAGCTTGGAGTAGGCAATATATCCAATAAATCCGAAAGCAAGAAACAGATGAGTCCACCAGCTTATTCGGTGCAGGATTTGGATTGAGCCGGCGTTAAAATTTAAAGACTTCACTAATGAAGCTATCTGCCACCCGGCAAAAGACCATTTTTCGAACCCGGGGTTGGTCGCAGCAATCCTCAAACCTTCGTTGGAGAATCCGGTGATCAGAACCAAGAGGAGCCAGTATAAAGAAAGGAAATCCTCGGATCTGTTATCCAGGCTATCTGGACGCACAAAAAACCTTCTGCATAAAGCTAAAAGAACCCCAACTATAGCTAAAAACCCGAATAGATCCAATATAAGTGAATACCAGAGATAGAAATTACCGTGAAGGAAAGTAAAACTGAAAATCGGTAAAGTGATATCCTCCTGCAGGAAGATTATTACCGTGCCGACGAATAGAATTACGAATCCCCAGAAGATAAAAAGATGCATTATACCTGGAAATATCTTTTCTAAATTCCTGACCTGCAGTGCTGCATAATAGAGTTTTGAACCTATCCTTTTCCAGAGCTGACCATACCGATTCTCTTCTCTCCCGATTTTCCAGAGCTTTATTTTTTTCCACAATCCATAGATCAAAAGAAAAACAGGGATCAAGGCTAAAAGATAAACGATGAGCCTCACTCCCTGAACGTTCCAGAATATCTCTCTGGTTATCTCCATATCACCCTTCGGCTTTGAGCTTTTTAACTTCCTGGGTTAAAAGCGGGACAACCTCGAACAGGTCCCCCACTATCCCGTAATCTGCTTTCTGGAAGATAGGTGCCTCCGGGTCTTTGTTTATTGCCACGATATATTTTGAAGTTGCCATTCCGGCTAAATGCTGAATGGAGCCGGAAATTCCGCAGGCGATATACAGAGTGGGGTTTACCACCTTTCCGGTTTGTCCTACCTGTATATCATGCGCTGCAAAACCCGAATCGACTGCCGCCCTGGAGGCGCCAACTGCTGTTCCCTCACCAAAGGCATCTGCTAATTCCTCCAAGATTTTGAAATGCTCCTTGTCTTTCATCCCCCTGCCACCGGAGACGATTATATTCGCTTCGGTGATATCGATTTTTTTGGCCTCCCCTTTTAATATCTCCTTGAGAGCCGATTTTAAATCCTCCTTTTTCAACTCGGGCCTGGATTTTATAATCTCCGCTTTCTTTGAATCATCTTTTGGCAGAACCTCCAACACGTTGGGCCTGAGTGAAGCCATCTGAGGTTTGGAATCGGGTATGGTTACCTCTATCAAAACCTTACCAGCATAGATCGGCCGGGTTATCTTTAACAATCCGTTTCCTTCTATGTCTACATTTACACAGTCAGATGCCAAACCGGTTCCCAGGCCGGCAGCAACCCGGGGAAGCAAATCCTTTCCCTGGGCGGTTGCACCTCCCAAAAGGATAGAAGGATTCTGGGCTTTGGATAAATCGGTAATCGCTTTTGCGTAACTCTCGTTGGTGTAATTTCTTAAAACCTCATCCTCTAAAAGAAAAACCTTATCTGCCCCATAAGGTCCTAACTGGTCAGCTAAGTTCTCGATATCTGTGCCCAAAAGAAGAGCACAGAGCTCCTCTCCATTTTTCTCCTTAAGTTTCTTCCCTAAACTTAGAAGCTCAAAAGTTATCTTTTTGAATTTACCTTCTTTATGTTCAGCTATAATCCAAATTCCTGGCATCTTTCTCTCCTTTAGATTATCTTGGCTTCTTCCCTCAATAGTTTAACCAGCTTGGCAGTAGCTTCTGGAATCTCACCCTCTATTTTTACCCCTGCCTTTCTCTGTGGCGGTAAAAAGTATTTTCCGGTTTTCAATCTGGAGCCAGCCTTCCCTACGTGCTCCGGATTCAAACACAGGTCAGCCAGGCCGAGCTTCTTTATCTCCTTTTTCTTAGCCTTCATAATCCCGGGAAGCGAGGCATACCTGGGAACATTCAGGTCTTTCTGACAGGCAAGGATCGCCGGAAGGTTTAGCTCAATCAATTCTTTTTCTCCACCCTCGGTCTCCCTTTTGGTTATGGCTTTCTTCTGGTCAGGAAAAAGCTCTAACCCAACTATCACAGAGACATAGGGCAGATTCAAAAACTCGGCTAATCCTGCGTAGACTTGAGAGCAGTCTAAATCGACTGCCTGCTTCCCGGTGAGGACAAGATCATATTCCATCTGGCTCAAAGCCTTGGACAGAATCAGGGAAGTGACATAACTATCCGATCCTTCAAAGGCTGGATCGTTTAACAGGACTGCATCGTCCGCCCCCATAGCCAGGGCAGTCCTTATGGCTTCAACTGACCTTTCTGGACCCAGGCACACAATAGTTACCTTACCACCGTATTTCTCCTTGATTTTCAACCCCTCCTCCACCGCGTACTCATCATAGGGGTTCATCACCCATTTGACCCCCTCAGTTTCAATCCCGCTTGAATCAAAATTTAATTCTATTTTGGTCTCCGTGTCCGGGACCTGTTTTATACAGACAACTATATTCACTAATTACCTCCTTTGTAAAGATCCGCTTTTAAAGGCGGATTTTTCTTGCAGTTTTTATATTTTAACTTATTTTGAATGGAAATCAAGAAAAATCTTGCGGCTTTGATAAGGAGGAAGTATGAGAAAGAAAGTTATACTCGGTCTTATGTTCATATCGATACTTGCTGTCTTATCTATTATGGTTTTTGCAGATACCAATGATTACTCGCCCACCTGGCCCAAATCCACTGCCAGAAGACCAGCTAATATGGATCTGGATGGAAAGATCTCCTTACCCGGAGACTTCCAGCAAAACCAGTTCATAGACCCTGTGGTATGTTCTGGGTGTCATAATGAGCTTTACCAGCAGTGGAAAGGAGGTATGCATGCATTTGCTTTAAAGGACCCGGTCTTTCAAAAGGTCTCCAAACTGTTCTTAAATCAAGCAGAAAATGAAATGGAAAAAGATGAGGCTCTGACCTGTGTGCGCTGTCATGCTCCGGTAGCTCATTTGACTGGTGAGCTACCCACAACCGAAGGCGATTATTCCAGGGTAAGCGAGTTAGGTTCAAAAGGCGTTTTCTGTGATTTCTGCCATTCGGTAAAAGCTTCCGCCGGAATAGGCAATGCCCCTTTTATTTTGGAGCCTGGAGAGGGTGAGGATAATCCAGGAACAAAATGGGGACCTTATAAGGATTCGGAATCCCCCTTCCATAAAACCGGGTATTCCGAGCTTCACACCACCTCCGAATTTTGCGGGATGTGTCATGACGTCACCCATGCCCGAAACGATCTGCCTATTGAGAAAACCTATTCTGAATGGAGAGGAGGCCCCTATAATACCCTGGACCCTAACACTACGGTGCATTGTCAGGATTGCCATATGAGGCAAAGACCAGGGATCCCTGCCACCGGAGCAACAGAAAGGCCGGACAATCCCGGAAAGCCCTGCCTTATGGGTCCGGAAAGAGAACATTTCTACACCCACTACAATGTGGGAGCAAATGGAGTTATCCCTCTTCTCCTGGGAGATACTCTTCATTTTACCTTGGCCAAGGAGAGATTGAATAATGCTGCATCCTTGGAAATCCTTGCACCCGATACATTCGCTGCTAATGGTATTGGCACAATCAAAATTATGGTTACCAACACAGGATGCGGACATTATCTCCCTACTGGTTTGACTGAAGTAAGAGAGCTCTGGCTGGAGATTAGGGTTTTGGATGATAAGGGGAATACGGTCTTCACTTCCGGGACAGTAGATGAAAAAGGAGATCTGGATAAAGAAACCAGGATCTTCAATACGGTCTTGGGCGATTCTAAAGGAAATCCGACTTTGAATGTAGCCAAGGGAACTTATGTAATCTCTGACCATAGAATACCGCCCAAGGGAAATGTGATAGAAAGGTATGCTTTTCTGACTCCTGAATCTAAATCATTAAATGTCATTGCCATTCTAAACTATCGCTCAGCACCTCAAGGTCTTATAAATTCCCTTTTCGGAAAAGATGCGCCAGCACTGCCTATAATAAATATGGCTCAGGTGTCGAAAAAGGTAGCTATAAAATGAGTTAGAAATGTAGGGGAGGAGCTTGTCCCCTCCCTCTTTTCGGGAGTCCACAAGGGACTCCCTTACAAAATTGCTCCCTCCTTGACGGAGGAGCTAAAAGTTAGTGGAACTCTTCAGAGTTCCATTGATAAAAATGAAATGAAGGTCTTTTGACCTTCGCTATAAAACTGTAGGGGCGGGTTTGAAACCCGCCCCTACACCAACCTAACAAACGAACAAACTCCAAACTCTATTTCAGCCGGGACTCAGCTTTTTCCCATTTTATATTCTTGAAAAAGGCCGTAATATAATCAGCTTTCTTCAGCCCGTAATCCGTCATATAGGCGTGCTCGAAAACGTCCAAGACTAAAATCGGGGTGCATCCAGCCATATGGCCAACATCATGCTCGTTAATCCACTGGTTGAAAAGTCTTCCGGTGAGATTATCCTGATACAGAATCACCCAGCCTATTCCCCTCATTATAGCTGTGGCTTTGAAATCCGATTCCCAGTGCTCGTAGCTTCCGAAATCCTCAGCCATTCTCTTTGCCAATTTCCCGGATTGATTTAGCTTCCCGTTGCCACCTAAGTTCTCAAAATATAGCTCGTGCAGACGCATACCATTGAACTCCCAGCCGAATCTCCTTTTCAGCTCCGCATAATCCGGACCAGAGGTCTTTCCCGTTTTGTGTAGCTCGACTAACATCTCGTGAACCTTATTGGTATTGTTCACATACCCCTGATATAAAGTGAAATGGTTCTTCAGCAAGGTATCGCTGAAACCTTCCATCTCTAAAAGGGCGTCATAATTCATAGCTACATACACCATTTTAACCTCCTGGTTTTGAAGTTTACTTTTTTAATACTATGTTAGTCCTATTTAAACTTTTAAAAGACAATAAATCAAGCTAAATATCCGAAAATATATCCTCCAAAAAAACAGAGGGAACAGGCCTCCAGTTTATTTGACACTGATGACTACCTGCTTTACCGTCCAGCAACAGGATTAAAAAATGATAAACCTTGACAATAGAGATTAATTTATTCTAATTAGGATGAGTTAAATCGGCTTTTTTGATTCAAAAAATGGAGGAGTTTTATGAAATGGTCATTTCAAATCGGAAAGGTTTTTGGAATCCCTATAAGGGTTCACATAACCTTCTTTTTACTTTTAATCTTCATCGGCTTTTATGGAAGCAGGCTGGAAGGTGCTCGTTCCGGAGTTTTCGGGATTCTGAGTGTGATACTGATATTTCTGTGCGTGGTTATCCATGAGCTGTCCCATAGTCTGTTAGCGCGAAAATACGGGGTCAAGGTAAAGGATATCGTTCTCCTTCCCATAGGCGGGGTCTCTGAGATGGAGGAGCTTCCTCAAAAGCCAGATGAGGAGATCTTTGTTGCCTTGGCTGGTCCTGTAACCAGCATCCTCCTGGCTCTGATCTTCTATCTGGCATTTGTCTTCTTTACGCCTGGAATAAGAAATTTGAAGATCTCAATATTCCAAGGCAATCTACTCCTTAACCTCTTTTTTATAAATCTCATCTTAGCCCTTTTCAATCTGCTCCCTGCCTTCCCTATGGATGGAGGAAGGGTCTTGAGAGGATTCTTAGGGCTGAGGATGGACCTTTTAAAAGCCACCAGGATCGCTGTGGGAATCGGGGAGATCTTTGCCATTTTCCTTTTCTTCTTCGGCTTGTTCTTCAATCCCTGGTTAGCTCTTATCGCCATCTTTATATATTTAGGCGCTGAAGGGGAGAAGAAGGCTACTGAGTTGAAAGTGGTGATAACGGATGTGCCGGTTAAGGCGGCAATGCTTACGGACGTGGAGGCTATCACTCCAGACGTGACCTTGGGCATGGTACTGGAAAAAATCTGCCATGGGCTTCAGCAGGACTTCCCCATTATAGAGGGGAATAAGGTCCTGGGAATTCTGTCACGGGAAAAAATCTTTTCCGCCTTACATAATCATTCCAAGGATACCAGGGTTAGGGAGATAATGCCTCAGGATTTTCTGAGCACCTCGGAAGACACCCCTCTCTCTGAAGTTTTTAAAAAGATGAGTTCCGAAAAAATCTCTGTTCTTCCGGTGATGCAGGGTGGAATTCTCAAAGGGCTGATAAGTCTGGAGCAAATAGGGAAATATCATATGCTCTGCGGTTTGAAAAGATAGGTCTTCCGTAGGGGCGAGGTCTCCTCGCCTTTGCTCTGTTACCTTTCCACTTGACAAAAGAGTTTCAAACTATATTTTAGTTGTCTTGGAGAGCTAAAACTCTTTGATTCGACAATTTTCAGCGTATAGCTCTTTTAAAGGAAATTTGGGGGTGTAGCTCAGTGGTAGAGCATCTGCCTTTTAAGCAGGTGGCCGATGGTTCGATCCCATCCACCCTCAGAAAAAAATCCTCTCACTCTTTGTGAGAGGATTTTTTTGACTAATGGTCTCTGGTTCATAGCGGATGGTAGATAATCTAAAAACCATATTCTGCCGTTTTTTGGGCTTGTATAAACTTTCTTAGTATATTACCTCTTCCCCGTTTTTAAAGCACCTAATTCAGGAAACAAGGAGTTATTCCAATGAGCAACATATTTCCTATGAGGAAAGATATAAAAACTTTGAGTAGCCATTTGTCCTGGAGGAATTAGGCTACCTGCAAGGCTCCCCTTTAAATATCGGTTGTGACTGCCTAGACAGAATCTGCCAGTAGGGAAATTAAAAAAATCGGCTTCGACTTTACATCGTGAACGTGAACCAGCTGAAACAGTCCAGATGACGCAAATTGATATATTTTTATGCAGGAACTAATTCCGGAGAGTCAGATACAACTTAAAAAATCCGGAGATTTTTATCTAACCTGGTCTTTTCTCATATATGGACTATGGTTTTGGGCTTCTTTGCTTCTCCCTCCAGGTAGTTAAAAAAAGTCCTGCCATAACCACGATCATGCCCAGCCATAGAAGGTTAATTAAAGGCTTTCTGCTGACCTCCAATACCAGAATCTCTCCACTCTCTTTTTTCCTCAGGGCGATACTGAGAACTACCATCTTCTGATCAGCCATCACCTTTTCCAAAAAGATCAGCTTGTCGTCTGGCAATTGAGCTTCTATCTGGGCCATCTGATTCTGTTCTTTGAAAACAATGGCTGGCGTGGCAGTTGATTTCTGGCCCTGGTGCTTGACCTCCAGCACAGCCCCGACCCTGAACTCTCCACCCTGCTGGTGTGGCGTCATATCAAAACTTAGGAATTTAATCTTATACCCCTCGATCTCCTTTTCCTCTCCCTTGGATAAGCTAAAGGGCTCAGAGAAGATAAGCTCCCTTTGGCTGTATTCCAGCGGCGCAAAATAGATATCTTCGGTCAGCTTTCTTTTGATGGCTGGTTTTCTCATCATCGCCTGACTATATTCGCTCCAGTAAAGCCTGGGTTTGGCAATGAAGTCATCTGTTCCCTTTTTCACTTCTACTAAAAGAGAATTCCCCTCTTTGGGAGATGGATTCTCCTCGCCCCTAAATGTAAGCTGATAACCGAATGCTGCCTTGGGCTCATCTTCTGGTAGGTTCAGTTTCTCAGATTCGGAATATGCGGAAGAGGTGAGGATACCTATGAACATTAAGCCTACCCCTATATGGGTTAAATAACCTGAGGTGTTGAGGAGATTTCCTTTTAACCTTTTGTAAAAAATCATTAAATTCGAAATCACAAGGAAGCTTGAAAAAAAGAGGAAGAGAAAATAGGATAATTTTCTTACTCCCGATATCCAGGCTATGAGTGAGAAGATCACGGCAATCCCCAGGGGAAGAGCTATATTCCTTGCTAACACTTTGACTTTTATCTCCTTCCAGGATAAAAATGGCGTAAGGCTTAAGAGTAATCCCAAAACAATGGCAAGGGGTAGATGTGTTCGGACATAATAGGGCGCAGAGACATTTGAGGCTTGGCCCAAGATCCCGGTTATGATAGGAGCGGAGGTTCCAACCAGGATCAAGACCGCGGATAAGGATATAAAGATCATTCCCAGAAGGATGACGAAGTCCTGAGATAGAATGGATTTGCCAGTTTCCGCACCCTTTAGCTTTGAAGAGCGAAAAGCCAAAAGACCCAAGGAGAAGGCAGTAAACAAAAGCATAAAGAAAATAAGATACTGATTAATCCCCAGATCAGCAAAGGAATGAACAGAGAAATCAGCTAAGATCCCACTGCGGGTAAGAAAGGTGCCATAGATAACCAAGAGAAATGAGATCAGGGCAAGGAAAAGATTGGTCTTTTTTAGACTTTTTTTATTTCTCTCCAGAATAATTCCATGAAATAAAGCTATGGTGGTGAGCCAGGGAATCAACGAGGCATTCTCCACCGGGTCCCACCCCCAGTACCCTCCCCATCCTAAGACCTTATAAGCCCAGAATCCTCCCACGAAAATCCCAGCACCCAAGCTCAGCGCTGAAAATCCAACCCAGGGCAGGGAGAATTTTATCCAGCTATCATATTTATCCTTGATCAAGGCTGCCAAGGCATAGGCAAAGGGAATAGCCAGCGCGGCATAGCCGATGAAGATCAAAGGAGGGTGTGATACCATCCAGGGGTCTTTCAAAAGGGGGTTAAGGCCCCGGCCCTCCAGGGGCGTTTCTGGCAAAAGCTCAAAAGGGCTTTTCTTTAAAAGCAAAACCAGCAGGAATATCTGAGCTGTAAGGAAGAAAAACAAAAGATGACTTTGCAGCTCGTCTCCCTTTCTGTTAATCAGGAAAAGGCCCAAAAGAAGTCCGATGAAAAGCCATAAGAGGAAGGTCCCCTCCTGCCCCGCCCAGAAAGAGGAAATAAGGTAAAAGAATGGCAGATCGGTTGAGCTGTAACTGAATACATAGGAGGTTTGAAAATCATGAGTTAAAAAAAGATAAAAAAGGAGAAAAGTGGCAAAGGAGGAAAAAAGGAAAGTCAGGTAATAAGCTTTTTTACCCCAGGAGAATATCCTCCTATCCCCTTTGGCGCTCAAAAGAAAAAGAAGGGCAGAAAAAACTGCCCCTACAAAACACAGCCATAAAAATAAGTCTCCTAAAACCATTTAATCTTCTCCCTGATATTTGGAGGGGCATTTGACCAGAACCTGATCAGCTAAAAATTCCCCTTCCTGATATCTGCCAATAGCCACGATATTAGTAGCCTGCTCGAAATTAGCCGGTTTAACCCCCGGATAAATAACTCGCATCTTTTCGCCTTGAGGGTCTTTCAAGCTGAAGTAGAGCTTATGATTTTCAAGGTCATAACTGGTCTCCTCCGGTATCACCACACCTATTATCTGCACAGAGGTGTTTAAGCTCTTGGCTTCCTTGAACCCCACATAAGGGGTAAGGTTCTTCCTGAAAGATAAGGCACCAAAAATTATGAATACCAAGATCACCCCTAGGCCTACAACATATTTTAACTTCATTTTTCTTTTCTCTCCTCTGTTTTCTTATCCAACTTAGAGTATACGTAAAAATCCACTTAAGATGAGTAAAACTACCATCGCCCTCCAATATCTCGTTACTTCCTGAATAGAATGGGATCTCAATCTGACCTGTATCGCAAGGGTTCATTTTTTTTGACTATCAACATCACTATTCAACGCAACATGTAAATCTTCCTAATCTTATGCTGACAAAAGGTAAATAAATTCTAACCTCCTAACTCCTCCATCACCCCTTTGATATCCTCAAGCATTCTCTGGTTTAAGTTATAATTATGGCCGCCAAGGCTTTTGTCCTTTTCCATCAGGTCTATTCTTTCCTGAATATAATCTATTTTCTCCTGCTGCTCAGAGCTGAGCTTCCCTTTTCCCTCAAAGCGGGACACAAAATCCCTTGCTTCCTGTATACGCTCTTTTATCTCCTGCTGCTGTTCCTCCAGAATCTGGATATAATCTTTATCATGACAGTTGACACAGGCATCTCTGACTACCCTTGATGTCTGCTGAAATTCAATCTCGGAATGACAGTCCTTGCAACTTAAATCCGCCATAGGGGCGGGGATTGAGTCATAATCCAAAACCTCAAATCCCTGGCGAAATTCCTCCTGAACCGGATGACAGCCCTGGCAGTCTCCTCTTTTGATGTGATGACAGCTGGTACAACTCTCCTTCTTCAGAATCAGCTCTCCATGTACTCTTTCATTGGAATGACAGCTTCCGCAGGGTATATTGGCTTTAACTAAATGTGCCTGATGGGGAAAGGTCAACCCGAAGGCTGAAACGGTCTTGGTCTCTACCCCTAAATGACAGGTATAGCACTCGGTCTTGGGAGTTAGCGAAGGCAAGGCCAATGCGGGGACCTGATATTTAGAACCGAGTGCCTTCAATCCCTGTTTGAGCTTCTGATGAGCAACTTCCAAAAGATGGATGGAGTATTTTATGTTGTGTACCCCCTTACCCTCCCTCACCAGATCTATATTGGATTTGGCTTCGCTTATCAGTGCCTTGCCTTTTAGAAAAGCCTCCCCCTTGGTTGCAGTTGTCTTCAGTTCGGATTCCGCCTGGCTTAAAATCGGAGATATCTGGGAAAGCGATTTGCTCATTACCATCTTCCACTCCTCCAGGATCTGCCCGTAATTCGACCCGTGGCATGAGATACAGGCAGCCGGTGAGGCAAAGGCAGTCTTTCCTTTAAGTTCATCTCCCTGGTGAGAGATATGACAGCCTGTACAGCTCACCCGCACAAGGAACATGGGGTCAGGAATCTGCTCTGCTCCTTTTCCGCCTGTCCCTATGAAAAGCTCCTTCTGAGCCACATGATGAGCTGGATGACAGGAGTTGCAATCCACCTCTATGGACTTCGCCATAGAGATCATCTGATGCTTGATCTCCTCGTGACATCTCAAACAGTCTACCTTATGGTTGGTCACATGATACATATGCATCAGCAAAACGTCCTGGTATTTCTCCAGACGGTCAGGCTCAGTATGGCAGTTAAAACATCTCTCTTTGGAGACGTTCCCCTGTCCCTGCACCACATCAAAATGACATTTCATGCAGTCTATTCCGAGCTTCACCGCCTCTTTATGATCAAATTTTATCCCCTGATATTCCACTATCGAGGTTGGAGCACCATGACAGGAGGGACATCCGCCCAGGGGCATCTCTCCTTCAACTTCCTTAAAATGACAGAGGAAACAGGTGTTATTGGTGACTGTCATATGGACTCTCTGGACTATCTGAGAGTGACAGCTGGTACAGCGCAGCTTCATCCCCCTTTTCATTTCAAACAGATGTGGAGTATGGTCGAAAAGGATATTCCCAAAGCTCACCTTGCCCTGAAGCAGTCTTTTCTCATGACAGTCAGACCTCAGGCAGCTCTGGTCACTTATCTCCACCCAGGGTCTGCTTTTTCCGTAGGTGCCGGTAACATATTTAGCCACTGAGACTAAGGCCTCGAACTTACCTCTCAGCTCGCTTTCTATTCCCGGTGGGTAGTGACAGTCCACGCAGGAGACCATGTTATGGGTGGAGGTTTTCCAGCCGTCATAATAGGGCTGCATATAATGACAGGTGATGCAGAACTCCGGCTTGGCGCTGTATTCCACGCCTATGAAGGTTAAAATAACCCCAAAGACTAAAAGAGCCAGAAGAACTTTGCCCGCCCTGATCATTCTCTTCTTAAATTTTTCCTGCTTGAAAAAATCCAGTCTCATCTCCGCACCCTTCTAAACTAACGGAATAAAACCGACACCTCGGTGAAAAGGCATCGGTTTTACTAAATGGACACCTCTGTTGAGAACTCAGTCTTTTCCTTTATTTTTTTGCTGAGCTAATTCGAATTCACTATCTGCCCTCTTCACCTTTATATACAATATCACCACCACGAAAAAGATAAAAAGCCAGACAATCCCTAACCCCACCTTTCTCAGGCGTAATGATTCCAGATAGTTGTGAACGGAAGCGGATATCTCTCCGGCTAAGGTTCTGGCGCTGCTGGTTATCTCCTCGACCTTAGAGAGGACCAGACTGTGAGTTACTGGCAGAACCTGCAACATGGCGGTATTGGCTTGTTCCAATTCAGGCTCGAACTGAGAGACATCCAGTCCCCTGGATTTGCCCTTCTGGATTAACTCCTTTGCCTTCTGTATCTGGTCCTGTGCCTCCAGGATCAGAGCTTTTATCTGCTGTCCTCTCTTATAGGCGCCTGATCCGGGCTCGTGGCAATTTGAACATACCTGATCGAACATGGATATATCTGGATATTTAATAGAGTGATGCTGGTGGCAGGAGGCGCACTGTGACAGATTCATCTTCCTCATAGCCTCCAGATGTGGGCTCTTGGCGAAATTCGTCTCTGAATTGATATGGCATTTCCCGCACACATTCTCTATCTCTGTAACACCAGGAGGAGCTGCACCATGGCTACTGTGACAACCTGCACAGGTAGGAGCTGACCTGTCGTTTTTCTCCAAAAGCGCCTTACCGTGAACGCTTGAGACATATTCCTCTAAGGTATTGTAAGGCAGACCATATTTCTCCATGAGTTTTTTGTCCGAATGGCACATGGCGCAAGTCTGGGGAAGATTAGTGGGGAAAACCTTGTTCTCCGGGTCTTTCACGGAGGTAATGCTGTGGCTACCATGGCAGTCCACGCATCCAGCCACACTCGGATCGTTCTTTTTAAGAAGAGCTATTCCATGCTCACTCGTACGGTAATAATCTAACTGATCAGTGGATATCCCGTATTGTCTCATCCTTTTTTTGTCCGCGTGACAATTTCCGCACAGGTAAACCACCTCTTTTTTGGTAAACCTTCCCTTGAACCCGGCCCTAGCTGACATGGAAACCTCTGGATCCAGGCTGGAAGGGTCTCCACCATGACAATCAGCGCACCACATCTCCTTCTCCCAATGGATGCTCTTCAGATATTCCACCTTCTTTTCACCGTGACAGACCATACAGGAATACGATTCAATGTCCTGGGGAAGGACAGGCCTATAGAAGAAAAAAACGGTTATTACCAGCAGGCTGATTTTTCTAAAAATGTCCCTTCTCATCTATTTTTTTGGCTCCTCAACTTTATAGGGAACCCCTTTTAGATCGAAATGATATTTCTTTCCCAAAACAGTCTGAGTCGATTCAGATAGATAGCCCAAGAGTGAAAAGAGGACAGCGAAAATTATCACCACCACACCAATCGCTCGGGCAAATCTCCTTTTCGAAGGATGACGTTCTGGACTTCTTTCAAGGAAGGGAACTATAAAAAGAATAACCATCACAATTCCTATCCCCACAATCCCCACCACCTTAGGCACATATTTCAACATCTGATACCCAGCCAGAAAATACCATTCCGGCTTGATCCCCTCAGGGGTTTGAAAGGGATTAGCTTTCTCATGAAAAGGAAAGGGGAAAAAAACAGCTAAGCTTAGGAGAACCCCAAAAAGAAGGAAAGCTACGATAACTTCCTTCAGGAAATGATTAGGATAAAAAGGCTTTCCCTCTTCCATCCCCTCATTGTTTTTCTTCTCTTTCTCTGCTTCCATCTTATCCCTTCGTATTCCCTTTAACTTCTCACTATTTTTACAGAGGTTTGGCAACCCCCTGCCTTTTCACCATGGCGAAATGAAGCGCCAGAAAAAGAGCTGTCACCCAGGGAAGTATAAGGACATGCACAGAATAAAACCGGGTTAAAGTATCACCGGTCACGTTGAGGCTGCCTCTCAGGATAATCAGAAGATATTTACCGATAAAGGGAACACCGCCTGCTACCTCAGTCCCTATGGTTGTACCCCAGTAGGACCTCTGATCCCAGGGAAGAAGATAGCCGGTAAATCCAAAAGCTAAGGTGAGTATAAACAAAACCGTCCCCACCATCCAGTTCAGCTCCCTGGGATTTTTAAAGGCACCATGAAAATACACCCTCAGCATATGTACGAACATGGTGATTACCATCAGATTCGCACCCCAGGCATGGATCTGCCTTATCAGCCAGCCCAGGGGCACTGTATCGGTGATGTATTTGACGCTGGTGTAGGCATCTGCAGCTGAAGGTTTATAATATATGGCTAAAAGTATACCGGTAAAGACCTGAATCACAAACAGAAGAAAGGTCATTCCCCCGAAACAATGCAGAAAGCTTAACCCCTTGGGTACCGGCTTCTTGAGTAGTTTTTGCAACCCCTCTTTTACGTCTAATCTCTGATCTAATTCCCCATAGATCACCGGGAATATATTTAAAAGAACACCCACCAACTGCCTGAGGTTGAATCTCTCCTCAGTCCAGCGTTTGAGTTTCGGACCTATCTTTTTTCCCTTCTCATCCATCCTTAGGCTAATCCGGTAACGTATATGATATCATTTGCCACCTCTACCTTATAGGCGGGGAGGGGCTTGGGTGCAGGGCCAGAGATCACCTTTCCCTGATAGTCGAAAAAGGCGGCATGGCAGGGACATTTCAAGGTCTGAGGACCTTCCTCCCATTCCACCATACACCCCAGGTGAGTGCATTTCATACTCACGGCAAAAAGCCCAGCCTGCACGTGCATCACCATGACATTTTTGTTCTGATATACCACCGGCTTGGCTTTGCCAACAGGTAGATCAGCTAAAGAGGCAACCTCAACCCTCTCTGCTCTTTCTGCCCCACCCTCTTTCTTCGGCGGGTAAATATAGGTCAAAACTGAGCCAAGCACTGCTAAGGCAGATACGAACATAGAGCCGACTATAAGACGGTCCAGAAAAGACCGCCTGGAGATTTTCTTTTCGCCTTCTTCAGCCATCAATCAATCTCTCTTTTGTGATACTTGTTATTTTCTTCACAAAAAAGACAATTTTAGTTCTGATTATATCTAAAATAAGAGATTATGTCAAGTGAAAAAACTTCTGGGTTAATCTCCGTCTCCATGGCAATATCCGCAGAACCCTTCTCCTGCTTTAAGTCCTTTAGTATGACACTCGTAGCAGAAATACCCCTCGTCCTCATGCCAGGGTCCTTTATCCAAACTGGAGGCAAAACCCGCAGGGTGGATATTATGGTCATTCCCTCTGCCGGGATTCTTATCCTGGTGACACCAGGTGCAGATAGGGTCAGCCGTATCGTGACAGGAAGCGCATGATTCCATATCTTTTCTGGCAAACTCTCCATGTTTTCCAGAAAAACCCCAGCCCGGGATAGAATGGTTCAAAGGTTTTCCACCTTCTTGGGAATGACAGTTATCGCAGAACTCCTTGGTGAGATGACAGGACAGACAATCCTTTTCTTTGGATTTGGCATCCAGTCCGTGAGTATAATAATAGTTCAGCGGATGAGTGGTTTGAAGCAGGTTATCTCCCTGATGACATTTCTGACAGAGGTCCTCCTTCTGGTGACACTGGATGCACTTCTCCTTTTTAATTTCCGCCTGAAATTGGTGGGCGTGTTGCCAGTCATCCGGGTGATATTTTCTCAAATTCATCTCCGTATGACAGAGCTCGCAGTTATTTGGTGCTTTGAACCCCTCATGACATTGGTAGCATTTCCCCATATCCGGCATATTCCCGGAATCCAGCTTATCCTTATTGCTCACGTCACCATGACAGAAAGAACACTCTGTTTTCCTCTGCAGATGTTTCTGGTGAGAGAAGATAAAATCCCTCTGGGGGTTGACCAGTGCCTGGGGGTTCTCCTTATCTCTATGGCAGACCGAACATTCGCCCGGCAACATCTCGCCATCATGGCATTCGGTGCAGATATCCATAGAGGGAAGGTTTTTATCGCCGGCTTTATCACTCTCCTCTATCTGAGGGTGGCAGTTGGTGCAGGGCTGGTCTGAGTGTTTCTTATGCGAAAATATGATGTCGCTTTTGGGTATCTCCAAGCTGGCGAAAAGCGCTGAGAACATTATCCAGCTGAACACCATGGTCAGAAGTGTTCCTATGAAAACTCTGCCTGAAAATCTCATCCCATTTCCTTTTTATGTCCTGTTCTACAAATCCCTTCCCCGAATCTTAAAATGAAAGCCCGAATCTATAGCTTGCCCTTCCCTGGAATCTGAAGTCGTAGCTTTTGACTTTATTCCTTAAATCCTGAAGCTCCAGTGCAAACCTGAAGTTTCTCAAGGGCTCCCATTCCAGTCTCGAGGAAAGTATGAACGACTCGTCTGTGCTTTCCTGTTCCTCATCCAGCTTGTACTTGCCGTAATCAGCACAGGCTGACAAGATTAAATTCCTCTTAAGGGAATACACCAGTTTCCCATAAACCCCATTGTTCTCCCCGCCGTATCCTCTTCTGAAATTAACTCCCAGACCTATAAAGGCATATTCTATCCCCAGTCTTGTGCGAGCGGAGTTATCCGACTCGTAGAGGGTCAGATCATACTCCGAAGAGAATCTGAGATCTCTCAATAGCTGATAGGAGCCTGAGAACCTGAAAATGGAATAACTCTCCTGTTTGAAAACGCTGAAGATAGAGTTGGAGTATATGCTGGGTCTGCGGAATTGATATTCCAGTGAGAGGTAGAGTTTATCCCAAAGCCTTGAGCAGGCTCCTCTCAAGGTTAAGTTCTGAACTTTCTTGTAAACCAGGTTATAATAAAACTGGCTGTAGAAATCAAGTTTTTTATAAAGGTGAGCGGCATTGATCCCGATCAAATGCTCCTCCAAAGCCTTCTCTCTTTCTTTCTGAACATAGCTTACAGCCAATCTGGTATTTTTCAGATATGTGGTTGATATCTCGCCGCCGAAAATATGGCTTTTCTCCCAGGTATCTATTTTGGTCCATTTATACCGGGGAAGTTGAAACCCCGCATATGCGGTCAGCTGAAGCTTTTGCTTGGGTTTGAGATCCAATCTCAAACCGTCCATAGTCGCATTCCCCACTCCCGCATACAGAAACTGCCTGCCTAATCTTAAATCTAATACCTTCTTGATATTTTTCCAGTTGAGATAGGCGTTATAAATTTTTGTGGAGGGATCAGTGGAATTCTCATGGAGAAGATCTGTAGTGGAGCGAAAATAAGTGTGAAAGGACAGGTCTTTTGTTCCCAATTCTGTTAAATCAAACCTGAAACTCTGATAAGCTCTGAGGTAAGAGGTCTTCTCCTCAGTATAAAGGTCCTGAGTCTGATAGGAGTTAAAGCAGGTGGAGATGTTGGCTTTAAGCTCAACAGCCTGACCATTCTTGAAAATAAAGAGGCTCAATAAACTTAGAACTAAAATGACCTTTCGCTTCATTCTCTCCTCATTTATCATCTTGATCATGAATTTCCATTATCTCAAAGTTCTTGGGAGCACCAACCGTACCTTGCCCCACCGGATTATGGCATTTATAGATACAGAAATCAGGAACTCCTAACGTATTCCTCGGATCAACAATCATATGGGAGCGCCAATCTATGACTTTATTATCTTTAATTGCTGCTGCTCTCACGGTGTCAGCCCGGGGGAATACTGAATAGTTTACTCTGAACGGCTTCATCGTAGCATCGTGACAAGCCTCACAACCCACATCAGAATGCTCTCTGCCCTTCGGAATTACCTTATCAGCATGACACTTCAAGCAAGTGATGGGCGTTAAGGAATGAATTTTATCATGACAGTCGATGCATTTCCGAGAGTAATGGTCTGAATTTCCCATTCGTGCATATATCGAATCTAAATAAGAAACCCCTGTCATTACACTAATATCACCTTTTAGAAAGCTCCACTCCTCATATTGAGGATATTTCACCACCCCCTGGCTGGTTATCATATCGTGAACCAGCGTATCTGAGTTCGGGAATCCACGGACCCCGTACTGGGTATAATAACCTGTGTGACATACCCGGCACAAATCATTCGAACCTTCTAGATCCTCAGCTTTAGCAAAATCGTGCGATTCAATGTTGGTGGTCCAGTCGATCGACCAGTCGGTCATCTCATCTGCTCCTGGAACCTGATTGCCTGTTAATAATTGACTCCAATAATCAGTTATCTCTCCAAAATTCTGTTGAACTCTCTCACCTTTAAAATGACAGGTGGCACAGGTAAGATGGCATTTACCACACTTGGCCTCATCATAATCCTTGCCTATCTCCATACCATCGTGAGTCTCCTGGCGAGACTGCTTAATATCCTCGATCAGATAATGCTGACTTGAGAAGAAACCTGATTGATCTGTATGACAGTTACCACAGGAGATGGAGGCGCTGGTGTGATAATTTCTGGTCTGGCTGGTATCCTCGGCGCTGAAATTTGCCCAGCCCCCATAGGTCTTCACCGCCTCGGAATGCCCTTTATAGAAAACTATGTCCGTATGGCAATCCAGACATCGATTAGCCCGGTGAATGGAGCGGGCGAATCTCTCACGGTCAACATAAAGCGGGACCGTCTCTGCTCCGATGGTCTTTTTTAAAGATGGGTCGTTATGGCAGACAAAACAGGAATCATTAGCTGAATTATAGTAGGGGATATCTATAGGCTGTGAACTGGTAGGTTTAAATTTATTTTTAGTGCATCCGAATAATCCTAAGATAATCAGGGTTGCTGTTCCCAGGAAAAATATCTTTTTCTTCACTCGGCTTTCCCTTTTTCAGAAATCACTCTTTTCAAAAATGCTTAATCTAAAAACCTACAATAGAATGGTAAACAAGACCAAAGATGTCAAGAAAAAACTCTCCTTATATTTTCAAAGATTGTAACAAATTGATTCCTCAAATTCATTCAGATCCCGAAGTCTCCAATGCAAAAGCATCTTGGAACTGTTTACTGGAAAAACAAAAATTATTCCCCACGTATGTCAACTCGTCAACATCTCCTGAAAATATGAGAAGGATAAATACTTCCCTTTGCTGAAATACCTGGATTTTCTTCTTATGAAGGACTCCTTTGCAGATTCTTCACTCTTTTAATCACGATCTCTAAGCTATAAGAAAACCGACCCATGTGAAGGCCAGGGTCGGTTTTCTTGATAGCTAAACCACTTTTTCTATCTGACCAGAAGCATCTTTTTGGTCTGGGTGAACTCCTTGGTATTCAGTTTGTAGAAATAGATTCCGCTGGAGACATCATATCCTTTCTCATCCTTTCCGTCCCAAGTAGCCACATAATTCCCTGCTTCCATCTCTTCATCCAGTAGAGTTTTCACCCTCTGTCCCAGGATATTGTAAACCGAGAGTCCCACCTTAGTTCTATTAGCCACGGAGAATTTGATCTGAGTATACGGGTTGAAGGGATTGGGATAGTTCTGGAACAGGGCAAACACCTTGGGCACAGCTCCCTCTTCCTCCCTGACTGAGGTGATGTTAATCGGAAGCTCAAGCGATGGACCTCCTTCGTTTCCAGAGAAATCGGTGGCGGTTAATTTATAATAATGAGTTCCATTAACTAAATTGGAGTCCACATACTCGGGATTGGAACTATAGCCTATACGGTTAGCCGGAGAGGGGGTAAATCCCGGGGTAGTGCTTCTATAGACGGCAAAGTAGTCAAAATCAGGATCCGAAGAGTCATCCCAGCTCAACTGGACATTCCGCCCCTGAATAATAGCTGCCAGGCCGGTGGGAGGAGCGGGAACCAGGTTGTCCACTGAATATCCGCTATCCGGGTAGGACTCGTAGAAGATGCCAGGGTCAGCCGTATGACCGGATACGTAGAAAACTGACCACTGCATTCCGGAAACAATGGTGGAGTCAAAAAGAGTAGGAGCTACATAACCATAACGCTCATGATGGGAGGCCGGGATTGAGCCCAAGAAAGTCCAGATCGTCCCTGCCACCGAGAAGGTAGCTCCGGCTTCTATGTTAGGATAGTAGGAGAGCAACTCCTTGAAGGTATTCACCTTCCCAGTCAAAGCTTTTGCGGTAGAGGACTCATCTCTTCGCCAGATCCCATATTGAGTGACCGGATGATCGACATCGTCCTCGCCGGCAAACATATTCCAGAGGATCCTCACCTGTTTGCCCTGATCATTAGGCACATCCGATATCTCCACTATGTCCCCGGCATGCATCTGAGCTACTAACCTCTTAATGGAATCCCATAAGAGTTTTTCCGCATATCTGGGGTTGTGTGTGCCATAACTTCCGTCATCCAGCACAAAATAGTAGTTGTAAGCTCCTCCTATTTCAGTCAGGGTCAGAAGATCATCTTCCGTATGGCTAATGACCTCACCACTTCCATCCTTGGGAAGTAAAGCTGCCAGCGAATCAAGTAGATTCACAAATTTCTCCTGACTTTTCCTGAGGAAAACCAGGCTTACACTGCCATGACATCCCTTGCACCCCTCATCATTCAGGATGTCATCAGTAGAGTCGTCCGGAGTCCCGTTGTCTGAGAAGACCGCAAAGGTATGCTCGCCCACCTTGGTGACCAGGCTATCCGCAGGAGATGTTGCCATATGACATCCCACGCATTTCTCGGTTGTGTAAGTATGACTCCCAACCGGATACAGCTCTCCTGGGTACTCGTATCCGCTGTTTCCTTCTAACATATCGGATTGGTGCGAATGATGGATCCCGTGACTGCTGACTCTTAGCGTATGACAGTCGTAACAAACACCGTAAACCTCTGCTCTCCTGAGCTGATACTCATTGGCATCGCTGTGAGGGTCATGGCAGGCGCTACAGGTTACACCCTCCGCGTACTTATAAGGTGCACCGGAGGAACCTCCGTTTATGGTCTCGTCTATATAACCCTGAGCAGTATGACATCTGGAGCAGGAAGTTCGGTTCATGTGATCATGTTCCCCTACTGCAAATGGATGCCTGGAATAATCCCACTGATAAGGTTTTATATGATGAGTGCCTGAGTCATGACAATAGGCACAGACCCCGGA
Organism: uncultured Ignavibacteria bacterium; assembly: GCA_964511075.1. Classification (GTDB taxonomy): domain Bacteria; phylum Zixibacteria; class MSB-5A5; order MSB-5A5; family RBG-16-43-9; genus CAZEDM01. Next base: position 68,059 of record CAZEDM010000008.1, on the reverse strand, counting down.
TCCATAGCTAACCGCAATCCTGTTCCATCTGTCCTCTCCGCCGTGCCTGCTACCCGGACCATGACAGTTCTCACACTGGATATTTCCCAAGTTAGCTAAATCCGGATAATTGATTACCAGGGAATCAAACTGACCAGGAAATAGAGTATCCGGGAAGGTCCAGCCTAATAATGTTGCCACATCATCAAAGCCGAAATTATCTGCGGCCGGGTCTGTATCATATCCAACCGTGTGACAGCTGATACAACTTGAACCATAGTGGCTACTGGCTATCCCGTCTAAACCTTGCTGAAAGATAACAGCGTGTCCGGTTTCCTCCCATTCGGCGATCTTATCATTATGGCAGAAGAAGCCACACTGGGGCCAATGCGGGGTCATCCCGCCTATTTGCCCTGTGCCCACCCAGGTTCCGGCACTGATATACATCGTATCAGGATCGCTTGTTCCAGAGGTATCTGCTATCACCAGAGTAACTATATAAGTTCCCTCCAAATCCGGAACCATAGTAGGATTCTGTATAGCATCATCGCTCAGGGTGGTGGAGGAACCAAGAGGGGTGCTAAGAGTCCAGGTATAAGTATAAGCACCGGGCTCCTCAGGATTAGCAGTAAAATAAACCATACTCCCAACACCTACATTAGGCAACCCGGTCGAAGTTCTTGTCAAAGTGGTATCAAGGGCAAGGTCTCTTTCTGAATAAGCCAAAAGCCTTATTTTAGCCACGGGAGATGCGGCTGAAGATAATTGAAAGCCCATAAAAATCAAAAAGCAGGTAACAATCAAAATCCTTTTTCTATTACTCATATTCTTTCCTCCTTAGGGTTCAGGCGTATTTTGTTCTCTACAGAAATCTGATTTTGTTGATTACCACCTCCTTATATGAGATTGTGATTTTTTTCACAAAATTGATTAACCATATCTCATTCATCTTATTTTATATGACGGATATCATAATGTCAAGCTTTTTTTTAAAAAAATAAGAAAAAAAATAATGAAAATTGAGAAGTCAATTCGAAATTCTCCTCCTCGTAATTCTTTTCTTTTCTTCCACTTAGAGAATCAATTAATATCACATAGATCTAATTTATCAATTTGTAAGAAAACCGTGTTTGACCTCAGCAACAATTTTTTTAATGCCTTGATCTCTGACTAAGGATGAGTAATTTTTTGATACTATAGTTAAATAAAAGAAAAATGTGGAAATAAACGCCACTTGATGTTGAATTTCTCTACAATTACTAAGATATTGACAGCACTGTAATTACTAATAATCCAACATTCAACCTCAAATACTCTGTAGAAATTTTCAACGTGCTTGCGCTAAAAATTTTGAATAATTCTAACTTTCCTTATATACATTGTACGATAATCTCATATGATTCTGGGACTTAGCAGATACCATCTTAGATGGTAGGTTTTGCGGCACTCTATTTGCCCTTATTTACAATGAGTACAGACAAGTGTTCCTTTCTAATAGAAAGGTCAGGTGAGCAAAAATGTCAATATTATTAGGTTTGCTTTTCACTGTGTTAGCAATGGGGATAGGTTTGTTGCGTGGAAGAAAAAAGATTGAAGTTACCGAAACACGATGAGAGGTTAACTATTAGGAAAAAGCGAGGTGATTGAAATGTCGGTAATCCTTATTTTACTTTTCGTGGCTTTAGCCATAGGAATTGGTATCTGGCGTCAAAGAAAGGCCGTTGCCCCAGCAGAAGAGAAAACCCCCTTGACCACCAAGTTGAAGCTCCCCTCCGCCTTAGAGGGAATTTTCGTGCACCCAGGTCATGCTTGGGTCAGGGTTCTCGATCCCAGTTTAATTACAGTGGGAGTGGACGATTTCACCACATCAGTTTTCGGCTCAGTCGAGGCGTTATCTCTTCCTCCTGTGGGAAGCCGGATTCATCAGGGAGAAAAAGCCTGGTTATTAAGAAGGGGAAACCGAGAGTTGACTCAGACTTCACCCATTAGCGGCACGGTGGTGGCTTTAAACCAGGAGCTGGCGGATAATCCTAAGCTTTTAACCCAGAAGGATACTGAAAGGAATTGGATATTAAAAATCAGACCGGATAGAATGAAAGGAGAGCTCCAGAACCTGCTACACGGAACCATCCTGAAGCGCTGGAATCAGGCGGTTAAGGATCAGCTCGTAGCTACTTTGACCACGGCAGAATTTCCTGTCCTGCAGGAGGGCGGGGAAATTAAATCTGACCTGGGGAACGAATTAACCTCCGAACAGTGGGAGAAGGTCAACCGGGAGTTTTTTGACTCAACGGATTAAGCCATAGATATAAGGATAAAGGTAAACAGGTTTTTTTAAGAAGATACCTCATCAAAGGAGCTTTATATGCAAACTCTTCAAGAATTCTTACTTGCTACCAAAGCTAATGAGTACCTGATAGCTATCGCCTTCATGTTTATAATCATTCTTTTCTGGAGATTGTTAAATACCCCTGTCTACCGCCCGGTGAGACAATTTATGACTGAAGCTTCCAGGATGATCAGGGGAGTGTTCACACATCCAAACCATACCTGGGCAGAGGTGATCCAGCCTAACCTGGTGAATATTGGCATGGATAAGTTCACCTCTTCGGTTTTCGGATCGGTTAAAGAGATAGAACTGCCTAAGCGTGGGGACAGAATATACCAGGGAAGCAGCGCCTGGAAGATAAAAAGAGACAATAGGGAATTGGTTCAGGCCTCCCCTATTAGTGGAAGGGTTGTGGAGGTCAATAAAAAACTGGCTGAGGAGCCAATCCTTCTGAATCGTGAGGACCCGGAAAAGAACTGGATTTTAAAAATTGAACCGATTAATCTCTCTCGAGAACTGAGAAATCTTCTTTCTGGTGAACTGCTTAAACGTTGGAATCAGGCTGCCAAAGAGCATTTAATATCAGTATTAGTCCCGGCTGAATTTCCAGTGTTACAGGAGGGAGGCGAGATCAAACCTGATTTAGGGGATGAATTAACCATACAACAATGGAATAAGGTAGCCAGAGAGTTTTTTAATATAAAATAAATACACGTAAAATAAAAACTAAAAAGGAGATGTGGTGTTCAGCAAAATGGTTATGAGTAGCATCTTGGCTACGGGTATTTTTATTCTCCTGGTTTCTACAAGCAGTATGGGAGAGAAAAACGAACCTGCTCATGAGTTCCCGGCAGACGCAACCTGCAGTGACTGCCATATCTGTTTTACTCCTACTAAAAATGACCCTTGTCTCCGGTCCTGTCCTCGCTTTCCCGAGAAAATGAGTCCCCATACTCCTGAAGAAGGGCCAGAGGTGGTTATCTTAAATCAGCTTGAGGATTTGTTTAAGCCGGTGATATTCGCCCATAAGCTGCATGCTGAAATGGCGGAGATGGGTCAAGGATGTGCAGTCTGCCACCACTATGCTCCTCCCGGTCACATACCTCCCTGCAGGGAGTGCCACGGTGGCCCTTTAAATCCGGAGGATCTGCGTCAGCCCGGGCTCAAGGGAGCTTATCATCGTCAATGTATGAACTGTCACAGGGAATGGAGCCACAGCACTGCCTGCGATATCTGTCATGCAAAAAAAACACCTGGAGAGATGTCTATGCAAAAGATCGACACCACCGATATTATCGGGACAAAGCATCCAACTATAACCGTGCCGGACAAAAAAGTCTATCATACAAACTACGCCAATGGCCCGGTGGTAACCTTCCATCACAAAGATCATGTGGAGCTGTTTGAGCTTAAATGCGTGAATTGTCATAGTGAGCAGAGCTGCACTCGCTGTCATGAGGTAGGGGAAGAACCTGAACCGGCAATGAAAACCTCCAAAGAGCACCACAAACCTTGCATCACCTGTCACACCATGAAAACCTGCTCCATCTGTCATGCTCAGAGTGAGAGGAAAGGTTTTGACCATGCTCGAACCGGATGGCCATTGAATAGATTTCACCAGGCTCTCAGCTGCCGCTCCTGTCATCCCGCCGGGCGCAAGTTAACCAAACTTAAACCGGCGTGCGTTTCCTGCCATAGCAATTGGAACACCGAGAACTTTGATCATACTGTAACCGGATTGGTCCTGGACGAAATCCACCAGGAGCTGGACTGCGCAGAGTGCCATGTGGAAAGAAGGTTCGAGGATAAACCCTCCTGTGGAAATTGCCACGATGACGGCCGAGCCTACCCTGAAAGTAGCCCCGGAACCCTCAAAGAAAGGAGATTATAACCATGTCACTCAATCGAAGGGGTTTCCTGAAAACTCTGGGAACGATAGGATCCACGAGCCTAATTGGAAGTTACAAAAAAGCCATGGCTCAGGAAAATCTTCCTGGTTACCCGGATCGCTTTGGCGTGCTTCACGACATACCTCTATGCACCGGATGCCGAAAGTGTGAATGGGCTTGCAAGGACCAGAATAAACTTCCCAATAAACCTATAAAAACATTTGACGACAAATCGGTGTTTGAGGAAAAGAGAAGAACTGACCAGGAAAGCTATACCGTGGTCAACCGCTATTCGAATCCGAGGGATGAGGAGAAGCCCTTCTATGTTAAGAAACAGTGCAATCACTGTGACGAACCAGCTTGCGCCTCCGCCTGCTTAGTAGCAGCCTTGAAGAAAACTCCGGAGGGAGCGGTGGTTTACAATAAGGATATCTGCATAGGCTGCCGTTACTGCATGACCGCCTGTCCCTTTTATATTCCAACCTATGAATACAATAAACCATTCACCCCTCGGATTAGAAAATGCACCTTATGCTATGAGAGGATAATCAAAAAGGGTGAAAGTCCAGCCTGTGTGAAGATCTGCCCGACTCAGGCTCTGACCTTCGGCAGGAGGAGCGAGCTGATCAAATTAGCCAGAGAGAAGATAAGGAGCAAACCCGAAAAATACATTGACCATATCTATGGTGAGCGTGAAGTTGGGGGAACCAGCTGGCTATATATATCCGAAATTCCCTTTGAGAAGCTGGGGTTTCCCATGGATGTGGGCACCAGGCCCTATCCAGAGTTAACCAGAGGATTTCTCACCATGGTCCCTGCTGTATTGGTAATCTGGCCTGTCCTGTTGGGCGGGTTTTACATGTTCACCAAACACCGGGAACAAATGCTCAAGGAGGGGGAGTGGACCCCTGAGAGGAAGGAGGAGCAGGCATGACCGAGTACGAATACGCTGAGAAAACCAGTGTTTTCCAGAACTGGATCAGGGAGAGGATTTTTCTGGGGCTTTCAGTTAAAGACTACCTGAGAAACCTTTTAAAGCCTTTCAATATTGTTGCTGGAATAATTATTTTGGCAGGGCTACCCTTTATGGTCATGCGCTTCACCCAGGGCCTGGCGGCTGTGACCCATGCCTCACAGGACCAGCCCTGGAGTCTTTTTCTTAACTGGGGACTTTTTACCGGCGTTCCCTTAGCCTCTACCGGCTTCATCATGGCAGCAGCCGTTTATATCTTCGGGCTTGAAGATTATCATCCCCTGGTACGACCAGCTATACTTACCGGATTTCTGGGTTATTTCTTCGCCGTAGTATTTCTGCTCTTCGATTTAGGACGTCCCTGGAGGCTTCCCTATCCTATGGTTGTTTCCTATGGAACAAGCTCAGTTCTATTTCTGGTGGGTTGGCATGTGGCACTCTATCTTTCAACCCAGCTGGTTGAGTTCTGCCCTGCTATCTTCGAATGGCTTGGGGCAAACAGATTTCGCAGGTGGGCTTTGAAGATAACCGTGGGAGCCACCATTTTCGGCGTGATCCTCTCGACCTTGCACCAATCTGCTCTGGGCGCCCTGTTTCTTTTAGTCCCCGGAAAACTTCACCCGCTTTGGTATTCACAATTCCTCCCCCTGTTTTTCTTCGTTTCAAGTATCTTCGCCGGACTATCCATGATCATCGTGGTAGCTATGGTATCCAAAAAAACGCTCAAAAGTCAGATAAATCCACTCCAGGCCGCCAATTATGATAACCTCACCCTGGGTTTAGGCAAAGCAGCTTCATTTGTTCTCTTAGCCTACTTCTGCCTGAAGTGGATCGGCGTGGCTCACAGTAACCACTGGAACCTCCTGAATACCTCTTGGGGTCACTGGTTTCTGGTGGAGATTTTTATCTTTGTGCTTCTGCCTTGTTTCCTTTTCGCCTTGGCGGTGAAGAAGAGAAATGTAGTCCTGACCCAGTTTACAGCCATTCTCACCATACTGGGAGTGGCGGTCAACCGCTTCAATGTCTCCTTAATTGCCCTTAACTGGAAACTTCCGCACCGTGTATTCATATACTGGAAGGAATTACTGATCGTTCTGGCTATAATCACCATTGAGATTTTAACCTACAGGTGGATAGTGAACCGTATGCCTGTTCACCGAGAATATCCACAATATAGCGAGATAGGTACAGAGGAAAACTTTTGATAAAACGATCTTTATGAAAAAGAATATATCAAAAAAACAAGATGCCCAGCCTGTCCACCAGGACGGTCGTTGTATCTGGATGACCGCAGGAGTGATCTCCTATAAATTATGTCCGATTAACTATGACTGTGAACACTGTGAGTTAGACAAAGCCATGCGCTCTCATGTCGGTTCGAGAAAGATACGATCAAAAGCCGAACAGCACAGATCTCAGTCTCTAAGAGAATCTGAAGAATGCCCCGTCCCTGGAAGTGGGAAAAATCCTCCCCTCCTATTTTTCACCTTCACGCCCGTTGAGATGAGAGAAGGAGTCTATTTACACCCCTCTCACCTATGGGCTCAACCGTTGGAAGGGCGGAAATGGAGAATAGGAGTTGACGAACTTTTGGCATATGTCCTTCCGCTACCCGCTAAGTTGCAATTCTCCGAGCTGGAGAATGATCTTACCCAGGATCAGGTATTTGGAAAGATACTCTCTTCTGCCGGAATGGTTTTCTTAGCTACCCCTCTCTCTGGACATCTGGTTCAAATAAATTCCGGACTGGCTCAACATCCGGAGCTGGTACAAGAGGACCCATATGGGAAGGGCTGGTTAGCAACAATAGAGCGGACAGAAAGCCGCACTGAACTTGAGAAGTTCTTCACTGGAGTCAGTGCCAGAAGATACTTGCTGGAAGAGGCTCAACATCTGAATTTCTTCCTCAGGCATAGAGGTGTAGAGGTTAACCAAATAGGCCATACCCTTCCGGATGGGGGAGTTAACATAAAATATCTCCGTCAAGTCTTGCCTGACAAAGTATGCTTCAGGTTGGCAAATGAACTGATGGTGACAAGTAAACAGGGTTGGTGAATTTACTTTACGAGAAGCAGAGAAAGTAAAGAGGAACCGGGCACCTCCCTGTTTGATCCTATCCAAAGAGCAGCACAACTTTATCTTTATTTCTCAAAAGAGGCATGATTTGAATCGAGCCACCCAGAATAAATGAGGATGAAATAATCTTTTGGTAAACGACACTAAAAGTTTATCTTAGAAAAAGATCTATAGGACGAGGGGCTGTAAAGTCTTCTACGCCGAAGTGAACCTAATAGGAGAAAAAAGGAGCTCCTTTTTTTGAAATTCAAGTTTTTTGTGTCTTAACCTGTAATCTGCAAAAGCATAGTCTAACAATACGAGTATCTGCCTTTTGAGCAGGCGGGTGGTAGTTCAATCTCGTACATCCTCAGAAAAGCTTTTCTTCCCCTGGGGGATTTTTTTGGTTTATGGTTCATAGTGAATGGTAGATAATCTAAGATAACCGCATTCTACCCGTTTTTTGACTTGCTAAAATCCTCTTAAGATGTTATCTTTTCCACGTTTTTTAAGCACACTATTCAGGAAAGAAGGAGTCATTCTAATGAGCAACATAGGTTCTTATGATCAAAGATATAAAAACTTTGAGTGGCCATTTGCCCTGAAGGAATTAGGCTATAAAGAGGACTTACCCTTTAATATCGGTTATTACTGTTCAGACAGAATCTGCCAGCAGGGAAATGGAAAAAAGCCTGCCATGATCTGGGAGGGGTATACCAGAGAGGTACAGAGATTCACCTTTGATGATCTGAGGGTCTACTCTAATAATTACGCCCGGCTTCTAAGGGATTTAGGAATCAGAGAAGGAGAAAGGGTCTTCGTTTTTATGGACCGGGTGCCGGACCTATATTTCTCTTTTCTGGGAACCTTGAAGATGGGCGGAATAGTAGCACCACTATTCTCAGCCTTTGGGGAGGATTCCCTTTTAACCCGTCTGGAAGATGGCAAAGCCTCTGCAATAGTTACCATTCCAAAACTTATTAAAAGGATAAGGAGGATAAAAAACCAGCTGCCTGAGCTCAAGAAGATCATCATTGCCACGGATGATGAAAATTTCAAACCTCAGGAAAAGGAGATAGCATATTCAGTCAGAAAAGCTCACAGGGTGGAGGAGTTTGACATCTTCCCCACCACTTTTGAGACACCCTCGGTTCTGCATTATACCTCAGGCACGACTGGAAAACCCAAAGGAGCTCTGCATGTCCACTACTCTATACTGGCGCAATCTTTAACTACGAAATGGTGCCTGGATTTAGGAGCTGATGATATCTACTGGTGTACTGCAGACCCGGGCTGGGTTACCGGCACCTCCTATGGAATTATTGGACCGTGGAGCCTGGGTATCACCCAGGTGGTCCTGGATAGCGGGTTCCAGCCGGAGAAATGGTATGGTTTAATCCAGAGGCATAAGATAACAGTTTGGTATTCCGCTCCTACCGCCATAAGGCTTCTGATGAAGGGAGGAGAGGAGATTGTGAAGAGGTTTGACCTGTCCTCTTTAAGACATCTATGCAGCGTAGGGGAACCATTGAATGCGGAAGCAGTCATATGGTCCAAGAAGGTTTACGGACTTCCTTTCCATGATACTTACTGGCAGACCGAGACCGGTGCTATTGTCATCTCGAATTACCCTGGGATGGAGGTTCGTCCCGGCTCCATGGGCAAACCTTTTCCCGGAATTGTGGCAACTGTGCTTGACTCCAGCTACAATCCTATCAATAAAATTGGCTCTGTGGGTTTGATTGCCCTTAAACCGGGCTGGCCCTCTATGTTCAGGGCTTACTGGAATAACCCCCTTACCTATGAGAGTAAATTTAAAAACGGCTGGTATCTGACTGGAGACAGGTCCAGCATCGACAAGGATGGGTATTTCTGGTTTGTGGGAAGGGATGATGATGTCATTAATACTGCCGGACACCTGGTCAGCCCCTTTGAGGTGGAATCTGCCCTTTTAGAGCATCAGGCAGTAGCAGAATCAGCCGCTATTGGGAAACCAGATCCAATAAATATGGAGGTGGTCAAGGCCTTTGTAGCTTTAAAACCGGGCTTTGAAAAATCGGATGACCTGGAATTGGATATTATGAACTTCATCCGTAAGAGACTGTCCCCTTTGGCAATGCCCCAGGAGATAGAGTTTGTTGAATCTCTGCCCAAAACCAGAAGCGGAAAGATCATGCGGCGCCTGCTTCGGGCACAGGAAAGAGGCGAGCCGGTTGGGGATTTATCAACCTTGGAAAACGATTGACCTGTAGTGCGAGGCCGTCAAGGTCTTGTCCACAGGATCCTGGCGAAGACTTTCAGCCTCGCCTGAAGCGACCCTAATCCCGCTTACTGCGGGACAAGCAGGATCGCACTACGATAATACACAGGCAGAAAGGAGTAACAGATGGAAGATGCAAAAAAAATCATCATCGATTATGTAAAAAAAGAGTTTCTGGAAGAGGATAGCGATATGGAGGTCAAGGAGGACACCCCTTTGATCTCCTCCGGCATAGTGGATTCTTTCTCTATGGTTTCTTTGAAAACTTTTCTGGAGAAAAAATACAAAATCCAGATACCGGATGCCAAGGCAACGCCGGAAACTTTTGATACGGTAAATAAAATCGTTATTCTACTCAAGGAGTTTGTGAAGATATAAAGAGGAAAGTATGGAGTGTAAAGCTTTAGCTTTGCCTCTAATCCCCACAAAATAATTCTGGCAACTCTAAAGATTTGTACTCCGATAAGCTTTTTAAAAGATGATTTTATCAAGAATTCTGCAGGAGGTTTTATGGCATATAGTAGTAAGTCAAAAGATTTCTATCAAAACGAGCTAAAGGGGATTAAAGAAGCGGGTCTGAGCAAAGAGGAAAGGTATATTCATTCTCCTCAGGGGGCGGATATCAAGGTGGAGTTTCCGGAAGGAGCTCCGGAAAAAGAGGTAATTAATTTCTGTGCCAATAACTATCTGGGACTTTCCAGCCATCCGGATGTGATCAGGGCAGCACATCAGGGCTTGGATGACAGGGGTTATGGTATGTCCTCAGTCAGGTTTATCTGCGGAACCCAGGATGTTCACCGTGAGCTGGAAAGAAAATTAAGCGAGTTCTTGGGCACAGAGGATACCATCCTTTTCCCCTCCTGTATGGATGCCAATGCCGGGGTTTTTGATGTGCTCCTGGACAGAGAAGATGCTATGATTGCAGATAAATTGGTCCACGCCTCAATTGTGGACGGGATGAGGCTTTGCAAGGCACAACAATATATTTATAAGCACTCCAATATGGAGCACCTGGAGGAAAAGCTAAAAGATACCCAGGATAACCGTTTCAGGATGATTATAACTGATGGTGTTTTCTCTATGGATGGGGATATCGCTAAACTGGATCAGATCTGCGAGCTGGCGGATAAATATGACGCTATGGTCTTGGTGGACGATTCTCATTCCACCGGCTTTATGGGAAAGACCGGCAGGGGGACACACGAGCATTGCGGGGTAGTAGGTAGAATTGACATAATCACCACCACCCTGGGCAAAGCCTTGGGAGGTGCTTCAGGCGGCGGTGTCAGCGGTAGAAAGGAAATAGTGGATTTACTGCGTCAGAGAGCCAGACCTTATCTTTTCTCCAATACAGTCCCTCCGGTGATCGTCTCTGCTGCCAGCAAGGTCTTAGACCTCATCTCCAAAACCACCGAGAGAAGGGATAAGTTGGAGAACAATACCCTCTATTTCAGAAAAAAGATGACCGAGGCTGGCTTTGACATCAAGGAGGGTACTCATCCAATTGTTCCCATAATGCTTTACAATGCAAAGCTGGCATCTGATTTCGCTAAGGACTTATATTATGAGGGCATCTATGTGATTGGATTCTTCTTCCCGGTTGTTCCCAGAGGTGAGGCAAGAATCAGGGTCCAGCTCTCCGCCGACCACGAGAAAGAGCACTTAGATAGAGCCATCGAAGCCTTTACCAGGATTGGCGGGAAATACGATATCCTGGGAAAGAAGAAGAAAGAGATTATAGAGAAATACGGATTGTAATGTCATCCCCTCTCCCCTTAGGAGTGGGTCAGGGTTAGGTTGAAATCTGTAGGCACGGGTTTGAAAGCCGTTCCTGCTTTTTCAAAATGCTCTCTGCAGTTCATTCCGGATGTTCTTTTCACAAACGGAGTTAGCTAATCTTATTCTTCATAATTCCGATAAATAAAGAAGAATGCCGTGATCTTATTTATCTTAAAAAACGGGGGGCAATTTGTCAATCTTATCAATCGAAGTCTTACACAGTAGATCCTATTAAGTCTTTTCAGGTATAGTGGTTATACCCTTTCGAAAAACCTGATAAGGGTATAGCCTGAGGTATAATAAACTGAGAAGAGATATATGTTGGAGCCTCTTTTCGCATATTTTCTTCTACAGAGGAAAAAACTCTTCTATCTGTCAGATGATATTTGAGAATTATCTTAAATGGCTCGAATTTGAGAGATTAGAAAAAAATTAGGAACGCTAAAGAGAGAAAGATAAGGGGAGCATAGCCTGATGAGCAAGAAGAACAGGGAAAATCTCGCAGGGGGGGAAACGGACATCACAGAGCGCAAAAAGGTAGAGGAGGCGCTACGAACAAGCGAGAGCAAGTATAGAACATTACTTGAAAATCTTCCGCAGAAGATATTTTTCAAAGATAAGAATTTAATTTATGTATCCTGCAATGAGAACTACGCTCGGGATTTAAAAATACTGCCCAATGAGATTACCGGTAAGACAGATTATGATTTTTTTCCCAAGGGATTGGCTGAGAAATACAGAGCAGACGACAAAAGGATTATGCAAACCGGTAAGACAGAGGATTTAGAAGAGGAATATCTTCAGGAGGGTCAGGCAGTATTTGTTCATACCGTCAAAACGCCTATCAAAGATGAAAAGGGGAACACTATTGGCGTATTGGGCATTTTTTGGGACATCACCGAGCGAAAGAAAGCAGAGGAGACATTAAGAGAATCTGAGCAGAGATACCGGGCGTTATTTGAGGGGACAGCTGAGGGGATACTTGTGGCTGACATCCAGACCAAAGAGTTTAAGTATGCCAATCCGGCAATATGTAGAATTTTAGGGTACACTGAAGATGAATTAAAACGAATGAGCGTGGCTGACATTCACCCCAGGGAAAAGTTGGAGTATGTTATCTCTGAATTTGAAGCCCAGGCAAGAGGAGAGAAGACCTTATGTGAGAATCTACCCTGTTTAAGAAAAGATGGAAATATAATATATGTGGATGTCAGCTCCGCAAAAGTTAGCATGAACGGCAAAGAATGTAGTGTTGGCTTCTTCACAGATATCTCAGAGCGAAGGAAAGCAGAAGAGGAATTAAGGGAAAATGAAGAATATCTAAAGATCTTATTGGATTCAATCCATGCCGGTATCATAGCCATAGATCCGGAAACACATACGATCGTTGATGCAAATTCCTATGCTGTGGAGATGATTGGTGAATCCAAAGAGGAACTCGTCGGTCGTATCTGTCACAACTTCGTCTGTCCTGCGGAGGTGGGAAAGTGCCCCATAACCGACCTCTGGCAGGAAGTGGACAGCTCGGAACGGGTATTGCTCAATATCAACAAGGATGAAATACCTATACTGAAAAGTGTGGTTCCCATAACCCGTAAAGGCAAAGGTTATCTGATAGAGAGCTTTATTGATATCTCCAATCTCAGGAGAGCTGAGGAAGCTCTACGGGAAAGCGAGAAAAAATACCGGCTCCTGATTGAAAATCAGGGTGAGGGCATTGCTACTGCCGACCTGGAGGAGAATTTCATCTTTGCTAACCCCTCCGCCGAGAAAATCTTCGGAGTTCCAGAAGGGGGACTAGTCGGAAGAAATTTTAAAGATTTCACTTCTTCAGAACAGTTTGAATTTATACGAGAACAGACAAAAAGACGTCATACAGGAGAAAAAGGCTCTTATGAGATAGAGATCATCACTGCCAAAGGAGAAAGACGCTATCTTCTTTTAACTGCCGCACCCTGGTTTGACAAGGATGGGGTACTAACTGCTACTTTTGGTATTATTCGAGACATAACTGAAAGAAAACAGCTCCAGCAGCAATTAATCCGGACCGAGAAATTAGCCGCGGTGGGAACCTTAGCTTATGGCATTGCACATGAGTTCAATAATATCTTAGCCGGCATGCTGGCTAATGCAGAATTAGGATTAATTACTGATGAGCTCGAGCAGATTAAGAAATGTTTTAAGGTTATCGCGGATAACTCTTATCGTGCCTCCAGCATAACCCGAAACCTTCTGGCTTTCTCACGCAACCAGGAAGCAAAGAAGGAGCTAATAGATGTAACCGAACCCTTGAAAAGCGTTTTAGCCATCACCCGACGAGAGCTGGAGAAGCTTAATATCCATATAGTGGAGAATTTCAAGCCCTTGCCCAAGATATGCTGTGATGCGGGTCAGCTGTCTGAGGTCTTCTTAAATATGGTTACCAATGCCCGGGATGCGATGAGAGAAAAAGGAGGTAAATTAATCATACAGGCTGAGCCAGTTGGAGAGAATATTCAAATCATCTTCCAGGACACGGGTTGCGGCATCCCAGAAAAGATAAAAGGGAAAATCTTTGAGCCTTTCGTTACCACCAAGGGAGCTCTGGGCAAAGGCGATATCCCCGGAACCGGCCTGGGCCTTTTCCTCTCCTATGGGATAATAGACGGATATAAAGGGAAGATTGAGGTAGCATCAGAGGTAGGTAAAGGGACCAGGTTCACCCTATCAATTCCGGTCTCCAAAAATCTACCCTGCGGATCTATTCGGCATACTGAGATGGAATCCTCCGGGGAGAGCGAGGGGAAATTGAAGATATTACTGGTGGATGATGAGAAAGCCATATCCTTTGGTCTGAAGAAGTTCCTGGAGTCCAGAGGACATAAGGTAAGAGCTTTTCTGAAAGCTAAAGAAGGATTAGAACATATAAGGAAAGACAGGTTTGATTTAGTATTATCAGACATAGCCATGCCGGATATGGATGGGATAGAGCTGATAAAGACGATCAAGGACGAGAATAAGGATACGAAGGTAATAGCGATAACAGGACATATATTGAAAGAAAAAGAGAATAAAGCCAGAGAGGCTGGGGCAGATGAGGTTCTGGTCAAACCCTTTAAAAATGAACTTCTGTGTTCGACAATATCCAGACTTATAAGGAGTTCTCAGATAAACAATAATAGTCTTAGCAAATGAAATTTGTGGAGACGCGTTGCGATGCATCTCTACTCTTTCAGGTGGGGGCGATGAAAGAAAAGCCTTTAAAAATATTAGTGGTAGATGATGAGGAAGTAGTGGCTGAGGTCCTGGGAAAGCTGATGGAGTTTGATGGCCACAGCGTCTCCGTTACCTTTGAAGCTAAAAAAGCACTGGAGATCTATCAAAAGGAAAAGTTCGATATCGTATTCGCGGATATCTCCATGCCGGAGATGAATGGTATAGAGTTAACCAAGGAATTGCTCGAGTTAGATCAAAGCGCTAAGATAATTGGAGTTACCGGCCATGTAGGGACACAGGAAGTTGAAGAGATGCTTAAGACTGGAGCAAAGGCTTATATGAAGAAACCTTTCACCAAAAAAGATATCGATCAAAGAATTCAGGATGTGCTGAAAACGAGTCAGGCAACCAAAAGCTGAAAATTAATTATATAATGTCTTTTTCTGCCATCGTAGTCCTATCCAGTTATTCCCAGACGCCCCAGGGGTAATTGCTTCTTCCAACACAGTATACCCCCTCTACAGGTGAAAAAGAAAGACTAACCGGAAATTCTAATTTCGCCTCATCCTCAGCTACATAAGGTTCTATTACACTTATCACATACTCTCCGGGCTCCAGGTTAATGACCCGGAGGTCTAAATCAAAAAGACAAAGGCAATGACACGGGTTACTCAGAGACTCTCTTTCCTCTATGTAGATGACATTGCCCTCCAACCTGATATCCGCTATTATATCATCTGGACAGCAGTTAAATCCTGCATTGATATGTCTGAGCTCAAGAATACCCTCCCCATCATAATAATATTCCATACAGCCCTGATCTGGTGAAATACTGTCCACAGAGCTTCTCAGGGCGAATCCTTTGCAATCAGAGTGATGAATAAGAGTGCCAATGGGAGAGGAGCAATCTGGCTGAGGTCCCCCTTTGAAAAGATAGCTGATCAGATAGACAACATCACTCATCGATACCTGGCCATCGGAATTAACGTCTCCACAGGCAAGATAAGGTCCAGGTGCGCAGAGCGGCGGAGAACCTCCCTTGAAGAGATAATTGAGCAGATATACCACATCTGAGGCCGACACCAGACCATCTCCATTAATGTCACCGCAGATCACCTCTATGCTCAATGTTCCAGACATCAATTCTGGAAATATATCATTAATCCCGTCAGACAAAGCATAATCACACATCCAAGGCGGTGTTCCAGGCTGGTTAACTAAAATCAGGTCTGTCTCGCCCAGAGGAGCAGTCTCTTTTACATTAACCACGATTTTGAATAAGATGCCCGAGTCAGCAGGGATGTAATTATCCAGATGGAGAGCAGCTTTCAAAGGTGAGTAATTTCCCAGATAATTGGAAATAAGCATACCCTCTTCGCCTGCTGTCCCCGTAGGGGAAACCTCAACTATATCGATCTTGCTGGTATCGAAAAGCAACACCATACCGTATGCTCCCAGCTCTGCATTCCACGAACCATAGACGTTGATCACGTGTCCCTGGGCGCCTGGTCTGGCAACGGTATTCTCTACCCTCATGAAATTATATAAAGTATCTGCATACACTGCCGTATTCCCAGGTGCCTGAATGGCTGGAAGCTGTCTCTGTGTGGCAGAATCACAGCAGTAATCTACAGGAGGATCTGTATCCTTGTACAGATATTTGATTGGAACCATCCAGTCAGTAACACTAACAGTACCATCACCATTTGCATCGCCCACGCATGTGTCCGGCACTGGGGAGGGCCCGTCTCTGAAAAGAAAGCTCCACAGATAAACGGCGTCTGCCAGGGTCAGGTTCCCGTAGGGTGGAACTCCAACTCCATTTACATCACCACAGATAACGGTGTCAGCGGGAGCTATAAGAGTTTGCTCCTCCTGAGAAGATCTTTCAGCATCTTTTGGATCCTCATCTGCGATTATAAGCGGGGCATAGATAAAACCTACGAGCGCAAATAAAATGGAGAGCAAGCCCATACCTCTTCCAAAAGATAAATTTTTTGAATCCATTTTTTCCTCCTTTCTTCAGAGGTAAATGTGATCTGTTTAGAAATTAAATTGTTTATAGCAGGGATGAGGAAACTCCGTAAAATTTCCCATTTTCTCAATTGTGATGATATTGCTTTCCTATCTCTTCCTATAAATTCAATTTAAGAGTGTTATTAAGCCTGTCAAGCACTATTTTAAGGATTTTTCTCTGAAGCCCAGAGACAAAAGAGTAGATTAATCTAAGTTTCTCATCTACAGGGCGGTGCCCCCATTTTTAAAAGATATGCCTTCAGATACACCGCATCAGAAAGGCTGACCTTACCGTCACAATTTGTGTCTCCTGACTGATAGGGATACGGAAGGGAGCCGAATTTGAAAAGATAATTTATCAGATAGACTATATCCGAGAAGGATAGATACCCGTTACTGTCAGTATCTCCCCGCAAAAACTGAATATACTTTATAGTGGTATAATCCTTAGAGGTCTCGCCTCCATTACTCCAACCAGCCACATATACATTTTTGAGCTTATCCACAGCTATAGCAGAGGGGCGATCAAAGGAATTAGCCGGCCCGTTGTATCTCTCTACCCAGAGTCGTTCTCCTTTAGGACTGTATTTAACGGTAGCATAATCGTCTGAGCTTTCCGTGTCTGAACTATAGCCTGTCACATAGGAATTACCCAGATCATCAATAGCAATATCCCAGGCCCGGTCAGAGGAGTTTGCAGCCCCATTATATCTTCTCAGCCAGGCTGTATCTCCACTGGAGTGGTATTTAATTGTAGCATAATCGTGAGATGTCCCTGTCCCCTGACTGAACCCGGTTACATATACGTTGCCTGAGTCGTCTACCGCCAAGGCAGATGCTTGTTCCCACTCATCAGCCGGCCCATTATACCTCCTAACCCAGCAGATATCCCCGTTGGAGTGATATTTGACGGTGGCATAATCATAGGATGTTCCCAGACTTAAGCTTGAACCGGTCACGTACACTTTACCTGAATCGTCAACAGCTACTGCACAGGCTCGGTCATCGCCATTTCCCGGCCCATTATATCTTCTCGTCCAGACAGTATCCCCCTCAGGAGAATATTTCACCGTGACATAATCATAATATGTTCCATCCCCTTTACTGTAACCGGCAACATAGACGTAAGCGGAATCATCTATGGCTATGTCCTGGCCAACAAAGTCGGAAGAGTCAATCCATAGGCAGTCTCCGTCGGTGTCGTATCCTATAGTGGCACCTGTTCCTGTCACGTAGACGTTTCCGCAATTATCCACAGCTATAGCATAAGCACCCAGGTTTTTTTCCGTTACCTCTTCCCTGAAGTATCTCACCCAGGCAGTATCTCCGTTAGGTAAATATTTTATTGTGAGGTAGCCACTGTAGGATCCGGCATCTGAATTTACATCGCCCGCACCAGTCACGTACACATTGCCGTAATCATCGAGGGCTAAAGCCTCAGCATAATCGTCTGAGTTATCCTCCCCGGCATAGCTTCTTATCCAGGCAGTATTCCCATCCGGATAGTACTTTATAGTAACAAAACCGGTATTGATATTTCCACTCACATTTTGCTCACAGTATCCGGTCAGGTAGATGTTCCCCACACTATCCAGGACTAAATCAGTTGCTCTATCGTCTCCATTTATTAAACCGGTATATCTTCTCACCCAGGCAGTGTCAACGGATTGGGCAAAGAGAGGTATGCTAAAAAGAAATATAAGGAGGAAAATCAAAAGGAGTTTTGACATAAATTTGATATTTTAAAAATAAGCGGATAGTCACTTATTCTTGGCTTAATATCTATTTTTTAAAAGAATTAAGCAAGCTTTTTAAATAGGGCAAAAACGAAATAATAGATGGGGAGCACCTCCTGATTAAGAGTTATCCAATAAAGGGTAGCCTACGCACTGTTTTCCGGAAGCCAGAGACAGAAGAGGACTTAAGCCTGGATAGATTCCCTGGCTCAACAGATGCCGGGATGAAGAAATGCCTCCTGCTGAAAAAATTTTCTTGCCATACCTCTTTGAGGGGGATTTATTATAAGGTAACTCAATCATAATCCACCTAACGGTTGCTCTGTTTCAATCTCATTCTCTGATTTGGAAGATAAAAATCCCTTTTCATTCCGCCAGGAGAGATATATATTATCCTCAGTGGAAAAAGGTTATTCGGACTAAGAGTATGGTAGCAAAGAGAGGAGTATGCCTTTAGGATTAAAGTTTTTCATCGCCCTGTTTCTGGTTATGTTCCTGGGGCTGGCTGCTTTTACCTACATAAACGTCAAAAGCGAGGCCAACGACCTGCTGGATCAGGTGCAATTAGCTGCACTTAGAACCACTGATCTGATAAAGGAATCCACTCATTACAGTATGCTTATAAATCGTAAAGAGGATATCCATCTGATCTTTAAAAACTTCAGCCAGATGCCAGGTTTTGAGGTCATCAGGATTTATAACAAAAAGGGCGAGATTATCTTCTCCACCCGTCCGGAAGAAAGAATGAACAAAGTCAATATTAAATCTGAGGCCTGCCAGGTATGCCACCGCTTTCCCGAACCACTTAAAGCTCTTGCCAGGGAACAACGCCATCGGATCATAAAGTCTCCTGACGGACATAGGGTCTTGGCGTTGATCAACCCCATTGAAAACGAAACCGCCTGTTACGGCTCTGGCTGTCATTTGTCTCCGGATAAAAAATTCATTCTGGGGGTATTGGATGTACAGATGTCTTTGAATGATGTGGACGCCGATATCTCCCACAGTCGCCGACAGACGATATTGGCATCTGTGATTCTGGTGCTCAGCGTTCTTTCCGTAACCGGATTCCTGGTTTTCACACTTATTCGCGCCCCGGTCCATAAATTAACCGAGGGGACAAGGGCGATTGCGCAGGGGAACCTGGATTACACTATTCCCCTTCAGCGGAAAGATGAGATCGGGGAACTGTCCAATTCTTTCAACCGCATGACCAGTGAGCTGAAGAAAGCACGTGAGGAACTGGACCGCATGCAGTCGCACTTGATTCAGGTCGAGAAGATGGCTTCCCTGGGAAAACTCTCCGCCAGCGTAGCGCATGAACTAAACAATCCTCTGGAAGGAGTACTAACCTATGCCAGACTTATCCAGAAGAGACTCTCCTCCCTGAACCTGCCCTCAGAACAGCTCTCATACATCCAGACGAAGATGTCTTTGATAGCGGATGAGACACATAGATGTGGAAATATAGTGAAGGACCTTCTGCTTTTCTCCAAAAAACAGATAGGAGAATTTGCTCCAGTAGATTTGCACCAGATCCTGGACCGCTGTAGTCAATTAATGGAGCATCATTTGAAACTACATAAGATAGAACTGATCAAAGCTTACCAGAAAGGAAAAATAGAAGTGATCTGCGACAGGGAACAGATCCAGCAAGCCTTCCTGGCTATACTGGACAATGCGGTAGGCGCTATGACTAAAGGAGGCAGCATAACTGTGAGAACTTCCTGCGATACCGAGAGGAAAAATGTAAGGATCGACTTTAAGGATACGGGTCCGGGTATCTCCCCTGCAGACTTGCCACACATCTTTGAGCCCTTCTATACCACCAAGAAAGAGGGCAAGGGACTGGGGTTGGGTTTGTCTGTATGTTATGGAATTCTTGAAAGGCACAACGGAAAAATCGACGCCCATTCAGTAGTGGGCGAAGGTTCCACTTTCTCCATACAGCTTCCGGCACATTGTGGAGGAAAGAAGCCAAGAGGATCCTACTTTAAAATTTAAGTAAAATCACAGAATGATGTATGATTGGAGGTAAGCAATGAATCTCAAAAAGGATAAAGATTCGGTAAGCATTTTGATTGTGGATGATGAATTCAGTGTGAGGGATTCTTTAACTGAGTGGTTTAAGGAAGACGGTTACCTGGCAGACTCTGCCGCAGATGCCACCGAGGCTCTGAAGAAGATAAAGCCGGGTCTCTGGGATATCGTATTCCTGGACATAAAACTCCCTGGTATGGACGGAATTGAACTACAGCAGAGGATCAAAGATATCGACGCCAACGCAACTATCATCATGATCACGGCCTTTGCCACGGTTGATACCGCTGTAAAATCTCTCAAGGAAGGAGCATACGACTATATCACCAAGCCAATAGATCCTGATTACCTCTCTCATCTGGTAAACAACGTTATAAAACAAAAACGCCTGCTTACGGAGAACATCCAGCTTAAAGAACAGATCCAGGAGCTCTATGAGGTGGATCAGATCATCGGGGAGAGCTCTGCTATGCTGAAGGTCTTTGATATGATTGACACTGTAGCTAATACCGACACAAGTGTGATGATTAAAGGTGAAAGCGGAACCGGCAAGGAGCTTATCGCCCGGGCCATTCATTCCAAAAGCTCCAGGAGATTTTTCCCTATCATCACGGTAAATTGCGGAGGCCTAACCGAGGGACTTACGGAAAGCGAGTTCTTCGGTCACGAGAAGGGAGCTTTCACCGGGGCATTATATCGGCGCAAGGGAAAATTCGAGATGGCCAATGGAGGAACCATCTTTCTGGACGAGGTCGGAAATATCGACCCCAAATCTCAGACAGACCTACTGCGGGTAATTGAGACCAAGCAGTTCGCCCGGGTAGGGGGAGACGAGATCATCAAGGTCGACTTTCGATTGATCTGCGCTACCAACCGGGACCTGGAGCTGGCGGTAAAGCAGGGAGCGTTCAGAGAAGATCTCTATTACAGGCTAAACGTATTCTCCATCTCTATTCCACCTTTAAGGGAAAGACGTTCCGACATCCCGCTTCTGTGCAATTTCTTTCTAAAAAAGATAGCGACCAGTTTGAACAAACCGGTAAATAGCTTTTCCAAAGAAGCCCTGGATAAGCTCACAACCTATGACTGGCCGGGAAACGTAAGGGAGTTAAAAAATGCCGTGGAGAGAGCAATAGTTGTAGCTAAGGAATCCTGCATCTCTGTGGATGACCTCCCCATCTTACCGTGTCCGAAATACGTTCCGGAGGACAGGAGCCTGGAGGCAGTCGAGAAGATACACATAAAGTGCCTGCTGGAGGAGATGGGATGGAACATAACTCGGACAGCTGAGGTTCTGAAGATCGACAGAGCTACGCTTTACAATAAGATCGAAAAATACGGCTTGCGGAAATAGATGTGCGACTATACATACTTCCACTTCAATTCTCGGACAAGGACCTCCTGGATAATATTTCCTTGGTATTGAAGGAAATCTTTATCCTTCCGGTTGCCATTTCGGATAGCTCTTTCCTTTTGGAGCAGGGCAGAGATCCTGTCCGCAATCAATATAACTCCACCTGGATATTATCCCAGCTTCTAACCCAGGCTCCAGAAGGCAACTGCAAAATCCTGGCTGTGACGCAGGTGGATCTGTATATCCCCGTCTTGACTTTTGTTTTCGGAGAAGCTCAGCTGAACGGGAAAACTGCCGTGGTTTCCACTTACCGTTTAAGAGACGAGCTATATGGACTGCCCAAAAATCCTCAGAGACTAAAAGAACGGCTGGAAAAGGAGGCAGTGCACGAGCTGGGTCATACTTTTGGCCTGATACACTGCCGGACCCCGAATTGTGTGATGTACCCTACAAGCTATGCTGAGGAAATTGACTTTAAAACGAAAAACTTCTGTTCCACCTGCCAAGCACTATTAAAAAGGAACAAAGAGCAATCATAATCCTGAAACTTCTGCTATCTCTTCTCTCATCCCAGTTTGTTGATCTCTCACATTAGCTACATGGTTCCCCCCCGCCTTTGAAAAGATAATTGATTAAAAAGATCGCATCAGACACTGTTGTTTCACCATCGCAATTTACATCACCAGTCTGGGCTGGATCAGGAGGAGAACCTCCCTTGAACAGGTAGTTGATTAAATATATCACGTCTGAAACATTTAACTCTTCATCTCCGTCAGTATCACCGCAAGTGTATAAGGGGCCCATAACTCTCCGGTCATAAACAGAGATTTCAGCAGAATCTTTTGTGCAGGATACTCCTGCTGAATCGCTCAGGTAGGCTGTCCATCTATTCAGAGTCGTACTATAATAACCAGTTTCTGGATTGGTATAATGACGAAAACGAGCAACAGGTGTGAGTATGAATTTTGCTGCATACCAGGAAGCCGCAACAGGGTCGGTGGAAGCTACCAGCATATTCGTATTTGCCAGCCAGTCAAGATCATTCGCATTATAGGTTGAAGTCCAGGTCGCATCAACTATTGAGAGTTTGGGGTAGGTTACGGCGATCAGCCGTGCGACTAGGGCATAATCACCCCAGAAATAAAAGTAATGCATATTATCCCAGCTCCCATAGCGCTGATTAGCATATGCTGTAGTAAGCACTCCTATCCAGTTTTTAACAGCGATTGTAGCACCAGCCATCATGTGAGATTTTAACACGGGGAAATCAATTATGCAGAGACGGGAGGAATCATACTCAGCCGAAAGCGAATCCCAGATCCCGTAGCGCAGAGAAATATAGTAATCCTCCGATGGGGATCGAAACTTGGGGTAGGATATCTTTGTCAGCGTATCATAGACATACCCGTCATCATAATCACCAGTAGAATATTCTGATGCCACTACACTCCAGAGATAGGCCCAGTCCAGATAATATACCGGATATCCTTTAGCATAAAAGGTACTCACCACATCCGGAAGGGACTGAGCTGTATCCTCGGAATTATTGTCCGCCTGGTTGATTCCCGTGCCAATATCCTGCGTATTGTCGCATATCAGAATCTCGCCGGAAAACCCATCCGGGTGATTTAATATCTGCCAGATCAATCCTTTTATGCGGTCGGTGCTGGTGGTGTTCCTGCTGGTCCATTGAAAATTCCCCTTGATGATCACGATATCCTCAGTCCCCACTATGCCGGACGGCTGGGATGCGGTTTTGTGAAGAAAAATGTCTTTTGTCTCCATCATGGCAAGTATGGAATCCATAGCAGGATCTGAAAGGTACTCGTCGGGAACAGTTGCATCACCCGCAGCAAGAGAACCAGTTGTCGGGGGAAGGGAATCCATCACGAAAACGGTTGACACGGGATCAGGAACTTCCCATACTGGAAGGGTCCCTGGGCAATTTAGCTGGGATCTGGTAAGTTCGGGCAAGGCACCTGTGAACCAGATAACCCCCCCTATCAGAATCAGTACCCCGGAAAACTTGACAAATCTTCGTAAAAATATACTCCCCACAAAAAATGCAATCACTGCCAGAAACCAATTTGCAGCAAAGGGCATGGCTGCCCTCTGGCAAGGATAGGTTAACCGCTTGGGGTTTGTACCGCTTCTTAGTAAAACCCAGAGAAATGCTAAAAAACCAACCATCCAATGCCAGGAGTGCTGAATTTTAAATTGTCTTTTGTTTGAATGCATAACCACTCCTTTCAAGTTTTTACGAGTTAGATTTCTAACAGTTCATATATCGGCAGGTAAAAGTTTCTCGTTCTCTACATACTTAAGTAACTATAACAACAAGAAGTATGCCAAAATCCAATATATATCTTTTCGAGTCTAACACTTTGTGTTACTTGGAATTAGGAGGGGGTAGAAATTATTTAAATATATAACTCAATCCGGATTCGCGAGTCTTTGCGAATCTATTTATATAAAACCTATCATCTCAACATAATTCACTAAGTTATTACTTGTTAATATATCGCGAATATTTGCGATATATTCGTAACTTTTTAGCTATATTTCGCGAATCTAAGATATTCTTCTTAGTTTAAGCACAATGCTTCCAACTTTGGCCTGCCCCCAATTATTGTACCACTTTTAAAGTTAGTCCTGCCATAGCAAATGTCAAGCTAAACAAGTGGAATGTACCCTTCCTTACCCCCCCCCAAATATTTAGTACTCACAAAAGGAACTATTATGGAGTATATGATGGATCCAAAAGATGAATAGCAGTTTACTTCCGGGGTGTAGCCTCCGCCTATACTCCTTTATTTTGATTCTTGGATTGGCAAAGACAAGCTATTGTAAATCTTACACCCGACTCCTTTCTATGTAATTCGTTGTTTGAGAATTGTCTGAAGGAAAGACAAGGGACTGCCCAGCTTGTCCTTAAGTCATTACCATCCAATAGGTTATGAGCTGGCACTGGGCGAGTTTCTCAACTGGCTTTATCATAACATCAAAGGTAAGCTTATTCAGAAATTTACCTTAGGTCAAGCATTTTTTTGAAATGACAGATGCCCATCTTCTCCGATCAACGAGACCGGATCACCAAAATATAGCGCTACGTCACTGTGGTTCCTTGCTTTCGCCTGTTTTACTGACTGTTTTCTGGTGAGCGGAGTGCAGCAGTCCGAATAGTTCAACAATGATTCTTCAAGATTCTTAACCCTCAGTCCAGCCTGATATACTAACTTTAAACTGGAGCGAAATACGGGACAGATTAATCTTTGATTCTTTTTGCTTCTAACTTAATATTAAACCCCTACCAAGCAGGCTTTTTGATTTTTCCATTAAATATTTAATTCGTGGATCATTTACTCGATATTGCGTTCTTTCTATTTTCTCTCACCTGCTTAGCCCACCGGGGGGGGCAAATAATGCAACAGGTGCAGCTTCTGTTTACGCTTTTTACATCTTTATTTCTTTTAGGAACTCTCTCTTAGTAGATTCTGTTCTACTAAATTTCAGAAGTGTATTTACTGTTCTTTCAGAATATTGTTTCTTTAACAGAGCAGAGAATTGGAGCTGCTGGCGATCAGGTCAAAAGAGTATTCTCTAAAGTCATTAGTTTTTCCTCTCTTTTTTTCCCAGGGCGCTTAGAAGCTTGTGTGCTGCCGGGGGGATATCGATTTCGGGCTCGACGCTTTCGAGAGCCTGCAGCAAAGATGCCACCCTTTTATCAGGACCCGCCTTTGCCAAATTGTGAAGAACGTGATGTGCCCCCTCTCGCAACCAGACCGATTGCGGACGTTCCGTCAATGCCTTGAGCAATGGGGCTAATCCTTTACGTCCCAGAGCGATCAGGCCCTCAGCTGCCAGCCAGCGGACATCGAACTCCTCGTCCTCCAGAACCTCTGTCAGAGCAGGTGCAGTTTCCGGATCGCCAATGTCACCCAACGCTTTCGTCGCTTCCCACCGAACCTGATCATTTACGTCTCTCATCAGTTTTACCAGGTAGGCGACGGCCGGTTTCCCAATAGCTACCAGGGACTGGCGTGATCGCTGGCGTAGCATTCCGTCATTACTTCTCAGGTCGGCAATCAAGGATCTGATGGCAGTCTGGGGGATGTTTGTGCTTCGGCTTGTTTTATCTTTGTTTTTACGATTCAAGTTTCCCGACATTTTTACTCCTTTTACGCTTCATTTTGTCGCTTTGGGTATTAGCTTTGCCCCAGCATTAAAAAATTAGGTTTTATTGCTGTGGGTATGGCCTGTATAGCCGTTCCAGGTGAACAGCTAAATTCATCTCCCAAGACAACAGCTCAAAGCAGTATTGAAATCGCCGGCTCATCTTTTGTCCGTCTTTGTCAGCAAGCCCGGCTGACGATGATCGAAAATCCGGTATGCTGCCAGTTTGACCCTGTCATTCACCAGAAACCATGCCAGGGCATAGCCCCAGACAAACAGTGCCCATTTCCAACCGATGGGGGCCATAAATAGACCGAAGGTGGCAATTAAGGTCGCTACCAGTTGTGTTCCGCTGACTGCTCCTATCAGGATCGGCGCAGGGCGGAAGGACCAAAAAGATCCTCGGGTCCGTGTGATAAAGATGGTCAGGTGACCTGCTACCGAGAGTTTAAGGTACATCAGAGACTGTATGACTTCTCGGTTGAGGTGGAAAACTCTTTCGCCCAGGTAAAATAAACCAAAGGAGGCAAATACTCCCATTATGCCAAGAACCGTGGCTATGCTTAACACCTCAGTCATTTTCCATACCTCAGGTTTATTGGAATAACGAACATGATCATAAGCGATGGACAAGATGGCACCGTCATTAAGCAGTGCCAACAAGACGATCATCACAGCGGTCACCGGATAGAAGTTAAAAACTAAGATGGAAAGGGTCATGAACAACAACACCCGGATGGTCTCTGCAATACGATAGGTTGCATAGCTGCCCATTCGTTGAAAGATCTTGCGGCTTTCCTTGATGGCATCAATTATCACTGAGAGGCCCGGAGTCAAAAGGACGATATCCGCCGCGCTGCGCGCAGCATCGGTTGCTCCGGAAACTGCAATACCGGCATCAGCCTCCTTTAGCGCTGGGGCATCGTTGACACCATCGCCAGTCATACCAACGATATGGCCTCGTTGCTGAAGCACATCCACAATGTGATATTTATGCTCGGGGAAGACCTGAGCAAAGCCGTCAGACTGCTCGATGGCGTTGGCGAGCTGACCGGTCTCGTGATGCTTGGTATCTGCAAAGAGCGCTGCATCCAGGATATCTGTACCCAGGTCCAACTGCCGGGCTGTCTCTTTCGCTATGGCCACCTGATCCCCGGTGACCATCTTGACTTTTACACCCATCTCTCCTGCGGTTTTGATGGTGGTTTTTGAATCTTCCCTAGGTGGGTCGTATAATGGAATCACACCTAAAAACTGCCATTGGCTATGCTGGTCCGTGCGGGCCACGCCCAGAGAGCGGAAACCGCGTACTGCAAATTCTCCTACCGCTTTCTCGACCTGAGATCGAACCTGTGCCGCATTGGCCGCCAGCTCCAAGACCACCTGCGGTGCACCTTTGGTCACTTTAAAGGTCTCCCCGCCCGGTCCCTTCACCGTGGCCTCCGTGCGCTTGTGAACCGGGTCAAATGGCATGAAATGAAGGATCTGGTATCCGGCCTGCTGCTGGTCGTCTTTAAGGCCACTGAGCACGGCTAAATCGATAGGGTCTTGATCCTCTGCCCGTGATGCCAACGCTGCACTGAGGATTATCTGATCGCGACTTACACCGACAACCCCCGCAGGATCTCCCAAGGACAGTTTATTTTGAGTTAAAGTGCCGGTCTTATCAGAACACAATACGTCTATACCTGCCATCTCCTCGATACTGGCTAACCGACTTACGATTGCCTGTCTCTTAGCCAGCAGCCGGGCACCTACTGCCATGGTGACCGATAACACCGTTGGCATGGCTACGGGTATGGCGGCCACCGTCAAGATCAACGCAAATTCAAGGGTCGTGAGCATATTATCACCACGAAAAAGAGCCACTGACAGGATCAAGATCACCAGGATCAGAGCTACAACGATAAGATAGTCTCCGATCTTCAAAACGGCACGCTGAAAATGGCTTACGGTGTGAGCTTCTTCCACAAGGTGAGCGGTTTTGCCGAAATAGGTGTCTGTCCCGATAGCATAGATAAGCGAATCGATTTCCCCCTGCCTGATTATGGAACCGGAATAGACGACATCACCCGTCTTGTGCGTCACCGGCAGTGACTCGCCGGTAAGAGCCGATTGGTCCACCTGAACCGGATCGCCATCCAGCAATCTGGCGTCGGCTGGCACAATATCACCGATTCGCAGCCTGATTATATCTCCCGGAACTAATTCACGTGCAGGGATTGTGCCCCAGGCATCATCCCGTTTAACCCGAGCTTTCAAGGCCAACTTTGCCTTTAGCGCGGCAATCGTGTTGCCCGCCTTGAATTCCTCCCAGAAGCCCACGACAGCGTTCACAAAAAGCAAAGCTAGGATGATGAAAAAATCGGGCCAATGGCGTACCAGCACCGAGAGGATGGCGGCAACCTCGATCATCCAGGGAATAGGACCCCAGAAGTATCTTAATAGTTTAAGTATGGGATTGACTTTTTTCTCAGGGATCTCATTAGGACCGTACAGCTTAAGCCGATCCCTTGCTTCTGAAGAAGAAAGTCCTTTTGTGTTTGCTGAGAGCTTTTGTAATAATTCCTTTAAGCTTGCTTTTTTTGCTTCCTCAGCAGTTATAACACTTCTATCCATAAATATATACCCTCTTCTTTTCTATTTTTTACTTCCCGGCAAACATTTTCAGCCAGCTCAAGTAAGCATAGATGTTTTCCCGTTTAATTTCACATCAAGCACCTCTTCCCTAAGTTGCTTTGCAGACTAACCTTCTCGAAACTGGGGTACACAGCTTAATTTGTTTAAATCTATTGAATTGTATAGCCTCCAGCCATGACTAACTGTCTGTCGATGTCTTAAAGATTAATTCGATAACAAAATAACCCTTGACCCAAGGAAGTCAAGACAAATCCCGATAAGGGACCATTTAACAGAAGACCCTAATGATTTTTAAGGAGGAATGTTATTGTAAGAAGTCCTATAGGATTCAAGTCGGTTTCAGGATATGGCAGGTGCCCTCCTCTGCACCCCTTTTTGTTTATTATTGAATTGAGTGAGAGGGTCTGTATATGGCTTTATTATATACAACCGCACTAATTCTTCTTCTCAAAAGTATCTATATAAAAGAACAGGAGGACGCTTAACCTAAGCTTAAGTTATTAAACCACAATAACTTAAAATACCCCGCACTGGACGAGTTTCGCAACTGACTATATTATAAAATCAAAGGTAAGCCCATTCAGGAATTTATCTTAAGTCAAGCATATTCTTGAATTAATAAATACTCCCCTCACAGACAAGCTATATTAGGTTTTGCACTGAGTTCTGATGTCTATATCTTTTAAGCCATTTAGCTGTTGAGGATCAAAGAGGAGCGAATTAGTCATAAACTGTCAGGACAAGAATTATTAAGTCTATTCAGTGACCTGTAAGCTTTTGTTCCGGAATAGAACAGAGAAAAAAGTCCGGGCAGAAGCCTTAAGAAGCCAAAGTTGGCAAAAGGAGAGACCGTGGGCTTAATCCTTAAAGCCCTGATGAGAGAAAATGCTTTACGATAGAGGCGACTGTATAACTTATAGAACTCCTCTGAGGGAAGCTCAGTTGGCAGAACACTATGGGCTAAGTCGAACAGACGGGTATCCGTGAATATCATTTTGTCTTTTATATCCTCATAGAATTCAGTTCCGGGAAAGGGGGTTAAAATGGTGAACTCGTGATAGTAGATTTTCATCTTATCCATATAATCTAACAACGCATCGAAATCCGCCTTCCTGTAATAGGGCTGAATCACAAATGCGCCCAGAGGATCGACTTCGTTCTGGTGTAAGATATCTATAGCCCGGTTATTTTTCTCCACAGTGCATCTCTTATTCAGAGATTGAAGCTCCTCGTTTTTGAAAGATTCTAATCCCAAGAAAACCTTTTTCAAGCCGATCTCAGCCCATTTCTCCACAATGTCTGGATGGCGGTTTATCTCATCTACCCGGCTCAAGATATAATACTGTTTTTTTATTCCGGATTCCTTTATCAGCTGATAGATTCTCAGTGCGTGCTGGTAATCGAAGAAGAAGTTGTCATCTCCGGCGTAGATATATTCCTCTTTGATCTGTAAAAGTTCCTCTATGACTGACTCCGGAGGCCTTTTCAAGAATCTTCTCTGGGTGAGCACCGGACAAGGGCAGAAATTACACTGATAAGGGCATCCGGCTGAGGTGATTATCAAAGCAGTCGGTTTCCATACCAAATGGAAATATCTATTACGATACTTTTCAGTCAAATCCCTTCTGGGCAAAGGGAGATGGTCCAGGCTGGTTATTTGATTTTTAACTGGAGTGAGATACAGCCTATCTCCATCAGGCAAGGCTATTCCCTCGATCTTCTCAAAAGATTTTTTATGCTCATAATTCTGCACAATTTCCTTAAATGAGGATACCCTGTGCCCCAGGACAATGACATCCACACAAGGTTGGTTAAAATCATCCGGCTTTAAAGTGGCACCAACTCCGCCCACTATAGTCAAGGTCCTTTGATTGCGCTCTTTTACTTTTTTCAAAACCTCAAACATCCGGGAGGTATGTATAACCGTGCCGGTGATACCTACTATGTCTGGTTGAAAATCTTCAATTTTTTTCTTCCAATGATTTTCTATCTTCATATCCAAGATCTCAACCTCATGTTCCGGAATCGCCCCAGCCAGGTACTCCAATCCCAGAGGCTCAATATTAATAAGTTTTTGGGGAATCACACTCTCTGGGCTTGTATCCGGGTAAATCAAAAGAACCTTCATCATAACCTCCTTGAGTAACTCGTTCTTCTTTCAGCTTTGAACTGCAACTGGAATACCAATCTTATGAGGAACTTTGAAAAAATTATCTTTAATTGTGATAGGAACTTAGGGGAAACGGGAGGCTCTTTACTGAAGGGAGAAACTGAGAATGTTATCATTTAAAATACAGAGGTGTATTTATTTTTATAATCTTAATTTACTTCAATTTTGTTTCAAATTCCAATTCTTCTAATACTCTGGCACAATGGTGTGTCAAATGTAGGGAGTATTTTTTATGAACATCCAGTTGCGAAGCTCAAAAAGTTTCGGAAAGGCCAAAAAAACTCTTGACAAAAAAAGAATGTAATATAAGTTAGTATAAAAAATGTGGGCGCAGCAATGAGTGGGGAATAATTTGCTTAACCTAAAGTGTGTGAACAAAATAATCCTCACTATAACCTAATAGATTGAGAATTTTCTAAAATTAGGAAAAATAAATGGAATCTTTAGTGAGATTAGTGGGTGTAGATTATTTTGATTGTGACCCAAAAATTTTAAAGGATAAAGAGTATATACAAAAAATTATGCTGGAAGCGGCAGAAATAATGGGCGCAAGAGTTATCAATTATTCTTTTCATGTATTTAATCCTCATGGAATCAGTGGAACAGTCACAATAGCTGAATCTCATTTAGCTATTCACACCTGGCCTGAGTACAGATATGCTGCTGTAGATTTTGAGGTTTGTGGAAGAAAAATTGATCCATGGGAAGGTCATCACTTGCTGTTGGAAAAACTAAAATCTAAAAGGAGTTCTCATTTTGAAATGCGAAGGGGCTTGTTCGATGCCCCAGCTGGGTCATTACCACACAAACCGCATTAATATTCTTTGCTAGACCGGAATAGCGTGCATCTTGGGTATGTTTTAGTAGTGCAAGAGAATTAATTAAAAGGTAATAATTATATACATATCCGAAAGTCATCATAAGGGAGAAGAATCATAATGGTGGGGTGGTTTCAAGATAAACATACTGATAATGTAAAATTAGATATCAAAGTCAAGTCCGTCTTATACAGTGGAAAAAGTAAGTACCAAAAGATAGACATTTTGGATACATATGAATTTGGCAAGATGTTTGTATTAGACGGGATTATAATGCTGAGCGAAAAAGACGAACGGTTTTATCATGAAATGATAGTCCATGTTTCTATGTTCTCGCATAAGAGTCCCAGGGATATATTGGTGGTAGGTGGAGGAGATGGAGGAGCAATCAGAGAGCTTTTCAAGCATAAGATTTCATCCATTGATCTAGTAGAAATAGATGAGAAAGTGATTGAATTGTCTAAATTACACTTTCCAGAATTGAGTGCAGAACTCTGCAGTGATCGAGTTAATATAAATATTGAACCTGGAGAGGAATTCATCAGGCACGTAAAAAACAATTATGATGTAATTATAATTGATTCAACAGACCCTTCAACTATTGCCAAGCACCTGTATGAGAACAGATTCTATTCAGACTGTTTCAGGGCTTTAAGATCAGATGGATTAATGGTGGTTCAAATTGGTTCTCCTTTTTACACTCCAGACACAACTGGTTCTATCTTTAAGAGATTGGAACAAATCTTCCCAATCGTGAAGTTGTTTGTTGGGTATATTCCAACCTATTCCAATGGTTTTCATTCCTTCGCATTCTGTTCAAAGAAATATGACCCGATTAAGGATTTTCAGAAACAGAGATACGAGAAATTGGGAAAGGACTTAGTTTACTATAACGAAAAGGTACATAAAAGTAGTTTTTCACTACCTAATTATGTAAAAAACTTATTAAATGGGGGTTAATAGAATGCCAAGCAATATTAGTTCTTCTGAAGTACTCACTGTAATAAAAGAGGCTCTGATTAATCTAGGCGAAACAAGGACAGATAATAAGTTTGGAGAGAGAAAATCTGATACACGCCTTAACGAACTAGTTGTAAACAGGGGATTTGTGGATGAGCCTAATGAGAATTTAAAATTTTTTGATTTCTCCTTACAGACATTCAAGAAAGAAAGTCGTTTCGTGGTAACAACCTGTGAGGCATTGGAAAGCTTCTTTATCCCTTGTCTGGATATTCAGGAGATGTCCATTGACATGTTCTTAGAAAACATTTTTGGTCTGGCTGACTGCATGTTGGATGATATCAACTTTGTCGTGGATAATTCGCTATCAGAAGAGGTAACACCAGTTCTTTCTATTAGAGGAGAGCCATACGGTCGCTTCGAAAAGGCTACGGGGAAAAGGGGATCATCTCGATACTGGCAAATACCTAACCTTGATGCAGCTTCCTTTATTTTCTCATCGTGTTTGATGGCTAAAAACTTCTTAGAGACTTTACTGAATTACAGTCAATCGAAGGGGAAATTTGATCTCCAAAGAATGAGAGGGAATCTGAACCTGATATTGAATAAGGGCATGGAAATGCTACTAGAGAATCATAGAAAGTGTAAGAGCAAAGGTTGGCCATTGGATTTGATTTCTTCTAAGCCAAGTATTTTTGGAACTTGGACCGTTTTAGAATTCATCAATGATATTTATGGATATGAAGGCAACCCTGTGATGATGGACGGACTTAACCAGAATTTGATTACACAATTAGATCGAGCGAGAAACAACAGTCTTGAATGGATGAGGAATGAAGAGAAAAGTGTAGTTGAAGAAGATTTTAATATTATCGACAAAGACAAGATTCAGTACAGATTGATAATTGACGAGTTACAAGGAATGGAAGGCGAGAAAGATTATGAGGATAAGTTGAATAAAGCAGTAGTAAAAGCTCTAGGAGCTGGGGGCACGGAACATTTGAAAGGAGAGTTTTTTAAAATATACGATAAGACACAGCTATTATTCAGTCTTCTTCTTTCAGGAGAAAGGCGTATAGAATTCATTAATAGATGCTTGAAACAAATAATCAATTTTTACATTGATGACAATATCTACAAGAGTTTCATTGACAGGCGGGTGCCACTTGAAAAAGAATACTCAATTTCAGGAATGGACGAGAACGGAAAGATAATTCAGGGGACATTCCCGAACTATGGGATAGTATTTGAAGTTTTTCGAATGATCCTCAAGTATGTTGAAATCTTCCCTGCTACTGAATTCTCTGCTGAGATTAAGGCCCTAAGATTGGAAGACAAACTGGATTTCATTTACAAAAGAGACATCATATCTGATAGATGCGAGGATGAAGAATATAAATATCTTTGGTCTCAACCGCATTTTGAATTAAACTACACCGAGAATGCGATCGAAGCTCTTTCGTTCTATTACAACTATCTGAAAGTAAGGGAGGTAGTGGATGAATCGATAGAGCTCCCAGCTATTACCAGAGTACCGATTTCAAAACTAGCAGAGGAACTGTCAAAACACCTAGGAGAGTCAAAGGCAGTAAGTGATGCGGAAATTGCTGAAGCAATTGAGCGTTTCATACAATCTGACAAATTCAAAATGAGAGATATAATGGAATTCTGGAGATCGAAAAGAAAAGATATGGAAGCTTTAGTTGAATTCTGGAGAAGTAAGGAAGAATCTATTAGAAAACTCCTTGATCACTTCGAAAAAGCAGATGAACTATAAGAGATTTAGATATGGTTCCAAAGATATTGTTTTATTCCTATAAGGGAGGAACCGGCAGGAGCTCGGCCGCTGCCAATGTTGCAATGGAGTTGGCAATACTGGGGAAGAAAATACTTCTGGTTGACTTGGATATTGAAGGCCCGAGCTTGGATGTGATTTTTGGTCTCAAGAACGCTGAAATTGAGAAAGATTTATACATTCAGGATTATCTGCGGTCTGCAGATTCTGATTCATGGGATTATCGACGAGCAATCTTGGATGTAAAAGATTATTTTAGTAAAAAGGGAGAACTTCAAGAAAATATAACCGGAGATTTGCTTTTTCTCCCAGCTAGTGAAAGCTATGAGAAAACTGTTCACTTTCATGGCGACACTGTACAAACAAAATTAAAGAACATCTTTGAAAAAGTAGAGAAAGAATACTCTGTGGACGCAATATTAATGGATTGCCCGAACGGATATGGACCAATGACTCAAAAGACATTCTTCGTAGCTGATCTTATTTTGTTGTTTTTTAAGTGGAGCAAACAGCATATTTCGGGTTCTGGAAAGGTCTCTGAAATAATGAGATATTTAGATATCGAATATTGGCCAATAGCTTGTGTCGTTCCTTTGAGTATAAGGGACCAGATATACCAATTGTACCGCGAGAGCCTTCGAAAGAAATTAAAACGTGACACAGTCTGTGTTATTCACGAGAATGAGATCTTCAAGTGGGAGGAACAGGTAGTAATGCATATGAAAGATGTATTCAAATCAAAGGGTTCAGCTTCTGATCAGATACAGAATGACAAGCTAGTTAAGGAGTACGAAGAACTTTCAAAATCTTTGGATGACTATATAAGGAAATTTTCCTAACGACGATGATCCATGACTCACCTGTACTGATATTAACTCTTTCACAAGACAAGACAAAGTATTATGCCCACCTCATAGATAAGGAAGACACTACATACGCTTATATCCCCTCCAAAGAAACTGAGGATATTTCAGGATCGAGAAACAAGGTCATTAAGAATATCAAGCTCTTTCTCCGCCATTACATATATTGTGAAAAATTCGAACAAAATGAGTTAAATCGGACAGATGAGGATTATGTAACCTTCGGTTTTCTCCAGAACTATACTCCACTTCATTCTCTCAAGAAATTTGTGGCAACAAAGATTTTTTCTTCCCTTGGATTAGCGGATTTCTTTAAGTTCATAGCTAACTTGAGAGACACCAGTCTTACAGTAGTAACAAACGATCTTGAAATCCCATGGGAGTGGACATATTTGGCTGAAAATGAGGGAATGCTTGCTCAATTTCTGTGTGAAAAATTCGCCCTTGGGAAAATATTTACCGAAACCACAGATAAACACATTAATCTGGATGATTTGAGTTTTTTTGACCAAAAGAGAAGAGTTGAGGCTAAGGGTATCATATGCAAAATATCGGACGCTAAGGCTGCAATAGTATATGATAATTACCAGGAGGACCTGAAAACAGCTATAGAAGCTCTCAGTCAAGATATTCAAGAAATATTAAAAGAGTCCAAAAAAGCTCCAACTGATAATGCCAAAACATGTGCATTGGACTATTTGCGAAAATGTTACTCGAAATTACTCACTTTAGTTGACAAGGGCACAACAACTGGAGTGACTATTACTGTAAACATTGATTCGATTTCTTCACAAATAGAGAGCTTTCAGTCCTCAATAGGTTCCCAGAGAAAAGACCATAAGGTGGACTATGATCCCTTCCCTTTTAAGGCCAGAATTTGTTCTCGATTTTTGGAGAATGTCAATAATGATATAACGAAACTGAAGTATGTATTGGTAAATGGAGGAATCGCAGAAAAAAATATAATTGAAATAAGTGGAAAAGGGGAATACAACCAGGATGTACTAAAAGATTTTGTGAAAACTCATCTTCCAGGACTGAAGTTAATTCATTTAACGTCGTTTACCCATGAACTAGACATTGACATTTTACAGAATAAAATTAGTTCACAGAAACTTTTCTCGATAGGCGAGAATAAACCTTTCCTCAGGGAGTTACCTCTTGTCTTTCTTAATACATATGATTTTGAACAAAGAGACGAATATGTAAAAGATTTCGAAGCCCTTGCTAAGGGCTTTCTGAAAATTGGTGCGGGTGCTTGCGTGTGCACTTCAATGCCGATTTTTGACAAGTCATTTTCTGTGATGGTTGAGACATTCTATGATAAATTGCTTAAAGGCGTAAAGGACCACCCAATCACAGTAGGCGAGGCCCTACGACAAGCCCGGCAAACACTACGGCAGAGAGCAGAAAAAACAGAGGAACAAATCGATGATGTAAGTTGGCTTTTTTATTGTCTTCTTGGAGATCCTTCTTTTACCTTGTTCCCTACTGTGATGCCACCCTCAAAGTTCGCTGAGTATTCTGGTCCAGCACATGTCGACGATATCATAGTGGACAGGCTGGCCCCCTTGCCTTATTCCTTATTAGCTCAATACTTGCACGACACTTTGAAAGGACAGATTCCTCTAGAGTTTAAAGATATAGAACCGCCTTCATGGAAAATAGTCGAAGAGATTACATCTAAAATTTTTCATAAGTTTTTCGGCTTAGAGGGAAAGGCGTGGGGTAATAAAAGACTCTTTAAGAGATATCCGGATGGGTATTTCATTTTGCCAACTTCAAAACGGCCAAGCGAGAAACACTGGCGAGTCTTATACGACTGCAAATCTTCAGCCAAAGAATTCAAGAAATTTCAGATCGACGATTATAGACAAATGGAGGATTACCTGAGAAATCCCCCGCGCATAAGAATAGATCATCAGAGAGATTCCCATCTTGTGTTTTTCCTTGTAATAGGTTCAAAATTCAAGGAATATCAAATGGAGTCCATTGATGATCAAATAAATTCGGCTCTTCAACTACGAGCAAAATTTATAGATGCTGATAATTTGAAATATCTTATAGATAAACTTATTGATCATGGATTCACTGAAATCATTGCAGAAGAATTTGATTGGGTAACTCTCTTTAAACATCGAGAAATATCGAAGAAAACAATAGATGAGGTAGTGCAAATGTACTTGGAAATACTTCTCATGGGGGGGGGAGAAAAATGATAGTAAATCCACAGATTGCTAAGAAGCATTATATATAAACGTGAAAACACAAAGACTATTAGTAAGTGTTAGGGGCAAAATAGAAGCTTTAGAGGCTGTAAAAGGAGGTGCCCATATAGTAGACGCTGAGTATCCGGTTTCTGCATTGGGGAGTCAATATCCTT
Organism: uncultured Ignavibacteria bacterium; assembly: GCA_964511075.1. Taxonomy (GTDB): domain Bacteria; phylum Zixibacteria; class MSB-5A5; order MSB-5A5; family RBG-16-43-9; genus CAZEDM01. Next base: position 30,652 of record CAZEDM010000008.1, on the reverse strand, counting down.
TAAATATATATTCAATCCGCGATGCTGTACCTAAAAGAGTTAAGGTCTCTACTAACATCGGAGAAAAACAGTTTATGTGGAGTACCGCCGCTCAGGCTGCTTTAGGAGTTGCAGTTGCAGGTGCAGATATTATCAAGGTTGGACTTGCAGACCTTGAGTATGAAGATGCGAAGGAGATAATGAATAGAGTAGTGAGGAATGTATTGTTTTGGTGCAAAAGAAAAAAACTGATCGCTACTTTTTTTGCGGATGATGACAAAAGAAAGTTTGTTGATCCTGTAAACGAGGCTCCAGACATTTCAGCGGAAGCAAAAGTACATGGGACTTTGATAGATACCTTTAATAAAGATATTGGAATGGGCTTGCTAGATTATATGGACATGACTCAGATAACAAGGTTTGCCCGGGCTTGTCATAAAAAGGGGCTTGAAGCCTGGATTGCTGGTTCGATCACAGACGTTCAGTTACCTTGGTTTTGGAAGAGTGGTGTCGATGTCATCTGTGTCAGGGCTGCAGCCTGCGAGATGGGAAAAGGTAGAATGGGTGAAGTAAAAAGCAAGATAGTTCGGAAACTTGTGAATACTATTCCTAAATGACAAAGCAATGAATCGACTTAATTATGCTTCTTAGTATGAGTTAAAAAGACGTAGTTTTTGGTTAGTTGAAAAATAAATTGGCAATAGTCTGCTAACTTAAAAAAAAGAAGCCCTCTTTTAAAGAGGGCTTCTTTTTTGAAAGACTTAATGCTACTTGGTGAGAATCATCTTCTTGGTCTGGATGAAGTTTTTGGATTCCAGCTTGTAGAAGTAGATTCCGCTGGCTACCCGCTCGCCACCTTCATTTCTGCCATCCCAGATGACCTTTCTTGGCCCGGCAATCTGAAATTCATCCACCAGGGCTTTTACTTTCTGGCCCAGCAAATTATAGACGGTGAGCTTAATGTAGGAATCCTCAGGCAAACTATAGGCGATCTCTGTCTGCGGATTAAATGGATTGGGGTAGTTCTGAAAGAGCTGGAAGCTCTCCGGCAAGACTTTTTTATCCTCGAACTCCTTTTCTTCAGCAAAAAGAGGTTTTGGCACATTTTCTGTAAGTTTATCAGCAAAGTAAATCAGTTTATCTGCTGCCTCAGGTGAGATATGTCTTCCAGATTGGGCTTTGACTAAACACTTAAAGACCTTCAGGGCTTTTATGGCTCTATCATACTTCCCTTCTTGTAGGAAGTTATGAATCCGGTTTAACTGCCATTTCAAAACAAAGGCGATAACCCGGTTATCGATCGAGCCATTCTCAGAGTAAACATCAACGATTTCCTTAAGAGCAACAGCCCCCTGAGCAGGATCAGAGAATATAGACAGGTCAACTACTCTGCCTTCAGTATAATAAGAAACTGGAGAAAGAGATACCATAAAATCCTTCACAGTTGTATAGACGAAATGGTCAGTTATTACCAGGTCATTGATCTGGAATCCTGGAATCTGTCCTAAGAAGGGAATCACCCCATCCGGCACAGTTACCGTATAGCTGGAATAAGGATTCAGGGGCTGACCATTAACCAGAATCGAGGAGTAATCTACCCTGGAACCAGGTGTGCTGATAGAGTTATAAGCATAGGAGAAATTCGAAGAGTGCAGGAAGAAATCCTCCACATAGGGAAGATTATATACGGAGAACTCCAAGCCATAGATGATTGACATCCCATCAGTCTTAAAGGTTGCCAGCTTGAAACCCAAGCCGGTTGCCTCATCAAAGCCGTAAGGGATAGCCTGCCAGATATCCGCACCTTTTACTGGACCTGCGTAAATCGTCTGTGAACAGAAGCCTTGAGGATAGAAGGCTATGTCAGTTCCGGTCTTATCTCTCATAGCATCAGAGACTAAGTTCCCCAGAGGGTTATCTTTAAACAATCCTTCACCCAAAGGTTTTTCAAGGTCGGTCTTAGCCTGAGATACTACCTCTCTATAGACCGGACCAAATCTTGGGTCTGCCTCAACCCCCGCAGATAAGGTGCCAATCATATAGGCTACAGTTGGTTCCTCCGGAACAGATGAATCTACTGACTGAAGCTGGTAATTCCAGTTGGTGATAGTCTTGTCGTTAAGATAAAGGGTTAGCTTACCCAAATATCTTCCAAACTCACCTGCCTGAAGTATCAAGGTATTGCCGATTTGAACTGGTGTAGTAAGAGTGGTATGAGTATGCCCTCCTACAATAACATCTATTCCGGTTACCGAGGAAGCCAGTAATTGATCCTCGAAAACACCCAAGTGTGAAAGGAGAATCACGATATCGCAGTCCAGCCCATACTTTAAAGAGTCAACCCACATCTGAGCCACAGATAAAGGCGGAAGCACCGCAACTGGTGAAGGATTGGAGATTTGATTGGTGCTCTCGGTTAAAAGCCCTAAAATGCCAATTTTTAAATCTCCATACTCTTTTATGGTATAAGGCTGGACAAAATAACCCAATTCCGGGTCACCGCTTAAGTCCAGATTAGCACACAGAATGGGAAAACCTGAGCCTGGAAATCCTGCTTCATTCAGCACATACTTAAGAGTGGAAGGGTAGAGGTCGAATTCGTGATTACCTAGTGCTAAGGCGTCATAACCCAAGGCTTTCATAATTTCTAGTTCCGCTATACCTAGATATTTTTGAAACATAAAATCACCTAAGAAAACGTCTCCAGCATGCAGAAGCATGACCTTGTTCGCGGACATCCTGTTCATTCCCACCAGGGTGGCTATCCTTGCCATTCCACCCCAGGTCCAGTTGCTGGAGATATCCTTAGGTCCATAGGGCAGAAGATGGGAATGGGTATCATTCAGATGCAGGATAGTTAGAGTATCAACCTGCGCTTGAGCCAATGAGAAGACACTTAGAATCCCAATGACCACCACTAAAATTGTTAACCTTTTCATTTGTCTCCTCCTTTTACATTTGAAGTAAACGGTTTGAGATAAAACACAGCTTAAATTAATATTTTTTAAATCACCTCCTCCTTTAAAAGTTTTCGCTAAGAAGGAATCGCAATAGATATGCCTGTGCATAAAAAAGATAAAGAAAAAAGATGTATGGAATTAACCCCTTGATAACCAAAAACTTAGGTAAAGATTGATTTTATAAAGACCTACAAAAAGGAGATTTTTTAAAGAAGATGTTATAGAAGATTAGACTTATATGTATGAATATATATAAAAGAATCGCTTTAAAAAAGATAGGTAAACTTGATAACCTCTTCTTACTTTAGAGACGAGGCATTTATTCTAATTTTATCCCCAGCTCCTTGATCAACCTGTTCAGATAAGTTCTTTGAATTCCTAAGAATTCAGCAGCTTTGGATTGATTGTTCTTAGTTAAAGATAGAGTCTGAGAGATAAACTCCTTTTTGAACTTCTTCAAACCCTCCTCTAAAGGTATGCCAGGTGAGATCTCCTTCCTTCCTTTCTGGCTCAACTGGGGCAGGGCAAGGTCAAGAGTGATTTTATCGCCTGAGGCTAAAACCATTGCTCTTTCCAAGACATTCTGCAGCTCCCTGATATTTCCAGGCCAGTGATAGGATAAAAACAATTCCAAAGTATCTGGCTCAATAGAGATTATCTTCTTTTTCATCTCCTGATTGAATTTTCTTAAAAAGTGATTGGTTAAAAAGGGGATATCCTCTTTTCTGCTACGTAGTGGGGGGAGGGTGACGGAGATAACGTTCAAGCGGAAGAAAAGGTCTTCCCTGAATTTTTTCTCCTCCAAGGCTACGGACAAATCCCTGTTAGTTGCAGCTATTATTCTCGTATCCACCTGCAGGGTCTGAGTGCCGCCCACCCTTTCGAACTCGCCTGATTCAAGGAAATGCAGGAATTTGGTCTGAATAACCGGGCTTATATCCCCGATCTCATCTAAGAAAATAGCCCCTGTGTGAGCAGTTTCCAGTCGACCCTTTTTCCTCTGATAAGCACCTGTAAAAGCCCCTTTCTCATGCCCGAAAAGGTCGCTTTCCAAGAGCTGCTCTGATAAGGCCACACAGTTGACATACACAAAAGGCTTATCTTTTCTGGGGCTCAGATTATGAATAGCCCGGGCTAATACCTGTTTCCCGGTGCCGCTCTCACCCTGAATTAAAACTGTGGATTTGGAATCAGCCACTTTCCTGACAAACTCCCTAATCTTTTTCATCTCGGAGCTTTCACCCCAGACCATATCATATTGACTCTCAATCTCCTCTTTCAGATACTCCTTTTCCCTTGCCAGATTTTTCCTTTCCAATGCTTTCTCAATAGTTAAAAGGATATGTTCGGGCTCACAGGGCTTGGGAATAAAATCATAAGCTCCATTTTTCATAGCTTCAACTGCTTTCTCTATCGTGCCGAAGGCGGTTAACATTATCACTATGAGCTCCGAGTCTTCTTCCTTCATCCGGTTTAAGGTTTCGATCCCACCCAGCTTCGGCATCATTAAATCCAGCAATACCAAATCCGCTCCTTCGCTCTTGAATTTTTTAAGGCCCTCTTCCCCATCCTCGGAAGTTGATACCCGGTATTGATGGAATTTTAGTCTTTCTGATAAAAGAGTTCTTATCTCTGGATCATCATCCACTATTAAAATCTTTTCCTGTGACATAATCTTTTTCTCCTCTAAATTAATTCAGGGGTAAGGTAAAAGTAAATCTGGACCCTCTACCCGTACTTTTAACAGGACTTTCCACTCTAATATCTCCGCCGTGCAGATAAACCAAGCTCCTCACTATATCCAGCCCTATACCCAACCCCTTTCCTCCTTTGGCCCCGACTGGAGCAATCTTGTGGAATCTCTCAAAGATCTTGTCCAAATTATCCGGTGATACTCCAACCCCGTTATCGGTAACTGAGATCTCTACAGCTTTCTTATCCTCTATCTCCTTTGCAGAAACAGAGACCTCTCCTCCTGCAGGGGTAAATTTTATGGCATTGTCCAGTAGATTGAGAAGGATCTGCAATAGAGAATGCTTATCTGCATAAACGTAAATATCATTCATCTCCTCATTTTTTAAACTGACCCCTTTTTTCTCTGATAAAGGCTTAACCATATTACAAGCCTCGGTAAGCAGCGAGGATAAAAAAAGTTCCTCTTTGTTTAAGACCAGTCTGCTCGATTCGCTCATGGATAGGAATAGAAGGTTCTCTATCATCCGGGAAAAGTGTAAAGTGCTTTCCCGGATCAGCTGCAGGCATTCTCTGCTTTCATTCGAGACCTCCCCGCATACTCCCTGCAGTACATTATCAACTGAGAGACGGATGGCAGTTAGCGGTGTTTTTAAGTCGTGCGAGACATTTGATATGAATTTCGTCTTAAGCTTGTTTAGCTCCTCTAACCTCTCTTTCTCTAACTGCTCAGTTAAGAGCCTTTTCCTCATTTTTACATTCTGCAGGGAAGAAGCTACCTCCTGTACCATCAAATATACCAGCTCAACATCCTCAGCGGAGAACCTGGTCCCTGATTTTTTCTTGCCCGTTAAAAGTATGCCCATCAGGTTTTCTTTTTCAGCCAAAGGAAAAGACAAGGCGATTTCGTATTTTCCCAGAAGATCATTTTCCGGAAAAACTTGAATCTCCCTAAAAGAACAGGAACCCATAGACCCCTGTATCTTTCTGGTTTTGCTTAAACCCAAAAGCAAGCTTTTCTTACCCTTATCAATTTCCTCTATCTCCTCTGGGGAGAATCCATAATACTTGGCTGTTTTAAATTCCTCCGACTTCTCTTCTCTAAGAAATATCAGGGCCCGGTTGACTGCTAAAAGCACTTCGAGTTTTCTGAAGATCAGCTCAAAAAGCTCGTCTTGGGTGAAGGACAGATTTAACTGACGAGTGAACTTCTGGATTGCTTTTCGATAATCGTATCTTACTCGATAAAAGGTCCTATCCACCAGTACCCTTATCCTATTCTTAGCTGGAGAGAAAAGTAAGGCGGCTAAAAGGGTGGCTAATACAGGGAAAAGGCTCCCGGTATAACCGGTGAGCCTGTGAAGTGTCTCTCCTAATATCCCCACCACCAGAAGATATATGCATACTATAAAACCGGTCAAGATGGAATAAACCAGGCTACGGTTGATAACAACATCTATGTCCATCACCTGATATCTGAGGATGGAGAAGGCAAAAGAGATAGGAATCAGCAGCATGAAAAGATAATTGGCCACCTCCGGGATAACTGCCCGACCGAACAAAACATCAGGAAGGGTATGCAAAAAGATAAAGGGGAAAGTGCCCACGATAATCCCCCAGAAAATCCACTTGATTTTCCTTCTATCCTCCAAGAATTCCAATTTGCTATATGTTTGGTACAAGACCAAAAGTCCAAAGAGCACATAAGCCACAAGGTATATTCTAAAATAGAGAAATAGTGTTTTATAAGTCCGGAAAAGCATTAAAGAGTCAGCGGAAACAGACTTCCAGTAGAATACCTCCATCATAAGAATAAGCACTAGACTGGGAAGGTATAGTGAATATACCAAAGGCCTGGGGTAAATAGGAACTTCCTTTTCTCTAGGGAAGAGGATAGAGAAATGCAGGAATAAAGCTGGGATTAAAGTATAGGCTGTGATCTGAATGAAAGGCAAAACAAAATTCACCCCCTTAGGACCATAAGGAAAACCCTCCCAGGAGATGAACAAAGCCAGGGAAAAAGATAAAGTTGAGAGCAAGAATACCCTTGTAACTTGGTTTTTGGACCCTTTTAGAAAAACAAAGACCCCGATAACCCACAGAAATAATCCTGCCAGAGAATTTATCAGCAAAAATAACCAGCTGTTCTTTCTCTCCAAGGGGATTGTTAAATGAAGTGTTTTATCCCCGCGTTTTAGAGTTAAGCCGACCGATTCATCAATTTTTTTCTGATCCAGGTAGAAATTCAGATCGCTGTTATCTCCTACGGGGTGATTGTCAACCTCTAAGAGAAGATCTCCCTTCTCCAGTCCGGAATCTGCAGCTCTGCTTCCAAGTGTTAGTTGGATCACTTGCAGATAACCATCAGACTTTTCGAAAACAGCCTTGATATCCGGTCGTTCAGATAGTCTGATGGTTCCAAAAATCCCCAGGATTAAAGATAAATAGGCTACAAAAATAAAAAGGGGAACGGATTTTTCTTCTTTACTACTCATCTTCAATTTATGAAGATAGATTCTGTCTTTGCGCGAGAGGTTTATAAATCAAAGAGAAAGTCAGCTCCAGAAATTACCCCAAAGCAAGCTAAGCAATTCAAGTAATCTTAAAACCCTCAAACTGTCAAGCAAAAATTATCTTAGGTTAGACCATTTGTCAGATCCTCTATCCTGACTCAACAAAATAGCTGAAAAAGGTTTAGCTCAGTCTTTTAATTTATCGCAATCTGAGATCAAGAACTTTGCTCTGTGTTATGACATTTTCTATAAGAAGTGATGATCAGCTGTTCGGAAATTCCGCCTGGAGAGATTTTTAACTTTATCAAGCTCTTAAGAAATTTGTAAAAATAAGAAGCGATCTAAAAATGAAAACTCCTCGGGCAGGGCTCGAACCTGCAACTTAGCGGTTAACAGCCGCTCACTCTACCATTGAGTTACCGAGGAATGTTTTTTTGCTTTTAGCTATTTGCTATTAGTTGTTCGACTTTTTCGGATTAAATATATTAAAAAGGAGTTAAGTGTCAAGGAAAATAGATTGAATGATTGACTTATAGCTGTACGTGGCGGGATATTGAAATCCCGCCACGTAAGAGAAATTTACTTCAGCAAACTCATCTTTTTGGTTACTATCTGATTGCCTGCATTCAGATTATAGAAGTAAATCCCACTTGCTACCACAGAGCCAGATTCATTTGTCCCGTCCCAGGTAACTGTATGAGAACCAGCCTCAAACCAGCCTTGAGCTAAGGTTTTCACCTTCTGCCCCATGATGTTGTAGACGGTAAGATTCACTTCAGATGGAGCAGGCAGTGAGAAGGAGATGGCTGTGTTTAAGTTGAAAGGATTGGGATAGTTCTGAGAAAGAGTAAATCCCTCAGGAATCATTGAATTGGTCTGCGCCAGCTTCCCGAAAGTGCCACTCATACCTCGGAACTCAATCTCATCGATATAAACATCATCATTATTATCGCTGGCATCACACATAAACCGAATCTTAGCATTGGTGGGGAAGTTATACTGGCTGCTGGAGATGGTAACCACCTTATTATAGAATACTCCGTTATTGAAGTCGGCGCCGCGGGCATAGCTGGCAACCGTTCGCCAGGTCGAGCCGTCGTAATACTGAACCCAGAAGTCCTCGCCCGATTCCATACCCTGAGCTCGGAACCAGAACTCGACCTCCAGCTCGGTATAGCCTGACACATTATAACCAAGGGTGTGATAGAATGACGAAGCCACGCCGCTGTTATCCTGGATATCCGCAGCCGCTCTACCCTGGTGGGCATAGGTGCGCCTGGTATACCGACTGCAGTCGCCACCGCCATCAGTATAGCTGCCCCAACCGCTTTCGAAATCATCATAGGTGATAACTGTCCAGACACCTCCTTCGGTCACGGTGATGTAACCCGTCTTCGTCTCGGTATCGTTGCCGTAGGCATTGGCTGCAGTCAGTGACACAGTATACATACCGCCCGAGCTGTAGATGTGGCTTGGATTCTGCACGGCTGAGGTATCACCATCACCAAAATTCCAGCTCCAGCTGGTCGGGCTGTTGGTTGACAGGTCGGTGAACTGGACTGTCAGAGGAGCAGCACCCGAGGTGGGCGTACCGGAGAAGTTACCCACCGGAGGAGCCTGGCCATAGGTAAGCGCGGCATAGGCATCAATCCGACCATACCCGTAGGTCTGATCCCATCCGGAGGAACCAAGGTCAACAGCAGTTGAGTGAAGAATAGTGCGGATATTCTCAATGCCGGTTTGTCCATGGGCGATCATCATCGCTACCAGGGCACTCACGTGCGGGGCAGCCTGGGAAGTGCCAATATAGAACCACCAGCTGAAACTCGTTGGGTCTGCCAAGACTTCCGGTGGACCTGGATCATAGGGATCAAAAGACTGCTGCAGAATGCCGTCCCCGTAACCATCTCCATTCTGGTCCACGTTTAGATCACCACCAGGAGCTACCAGCTCCTGTGCGGAGCCATACTGAGAATAGTAGGTAAGCTGGTCATCATACCGCGTAGCTCCCACAGCTATCACCTGAGAATAGGCAGCAGGGTATGATACTGTCCCTACTCCCTGATTTCCTGAAGATGCTACCAGCACAACGCCATGATTGTACGCATAGGTGATGGCATTCTGGACTGTGGACCCCGGATTATAGCCAGCTGGCCACCCTAGGCTCATATTGATAACCTGGGCTCCGTGATCTGTTGCCCAGTAAAGCCCGTCAGCCAGAGACTGTGCAGTTCCGGAGCCACTGTAGTCGAGTACCTTTACCGGCATCAAAGTACAACCGAAAGCCATTCCTGCCACGCCATAACTGTTATTGGTCGTCTGGGCTACAGTCCCAGCCACATGGGTGCCATGTCCGTTATTATCATTGGGATGAGTGTCGTTATTAATAAAGTCATACCCTGAAGTAAAAGCAGTGCCGGCAAGGTCAGGAGCTTTCACATAGCTGGTAACCCCGGACTGAACTGTGCCAGATTCATAAGAGGGTACCGTATAATTCTCATAGGCTATTCCCGCATCTAAAATACCCACAACTACTCCCGTCCCTGTGGATATGTTCCAGGCAGATGGACAGTTTACCTTAGGAAAGTTCCACTGATAAGGGCTGTAGTAGGGATCATTAGGGGTCATGAAAGCGTGGCAGATGGTGTTAAGCTCAGCATACTCCACCCGGGGGTCCTGCTTCAGAATAGAAATAATTTCCTGTTCCGTCTTACCAGCAGGGACACTAAATTTCTTGACTCCCCCACGGTGATTGGAGATAAGCGCAGTGCCAAGGGTGCTCTCAAGATCAACCACCTTTTGCAGGGAAATACCTTCTTTAAACTTTACCAGCACCTCTCCAGGAACGTACTCCACCTTCCCTTTTAAAACCGACTTATCTGAAAAAGATTTAATTTTGAAATTCTCGGCTAAAGCCGCTGATGAGAGAAAGAAAAGAACTGCAATCCCTAATATAAGTAATTTCTTCATATTAAAACCCCTCAAAAAGTTAGGATTAAAGATTAAAAGTTGCTTTTTCTCTCTATAGGGGAACAACAATGATTTTTAACATCACCTCCTTGTGACTAGCTGGGGCTTAAATGTGAGCGATAAATTTAGTGGATATGATTTGGTATTCCTCCCTCTATCACCTCCTTTGAACAGATTAAAGGTTTACCTACCCTAGGGCATTAAAAAAACAGCTAATTTTAACACTAATTCTGAATTAAGTTCGAGTATTGTAATACTAAAACAAATTCTGTCAAGAAAAATTATTTATTTTTTGAAAAATTCAGGAAAGTCTTTCTTTTTCTTGGGCTTACATTTATAAGTTTATTAAAAAAACCAACTACTTACAGACTTCTAATTAATTTCGTAATTACATTGAATGACAATCTTTGACAGTATGATTTTGGTGTTTTTTAATATCATATCAATTCGCTATGGGGAAGGACCAATATGAGCAACAAAAACCTCTTGACTTTAAAATCCTGGCTTAATAAACTATTCAGAGGAGGTAAAGGATGAACACGCTTAAAACCGCATTTTTTCTGACCATTTTAACTCTGCTTTTAGTATTCATCGGCAGGCTACTGGGCGGAAATTCCGGGATGATAATTGCCCTGGTATTTGCGGCAATTATGAACTTGGGCAGCTACTGGTTCTCGGATAAGATCGTCCTGGGGATGTATCGAGCTCAAAGGATAGAGGAAAAAGATAATCCCGGACTGTACAGAATAGTAAGGAACATAGCCACGCAGGCAAACCTGCCCATGCCCAAGGTGTATATCATACCCACGGATTCACCCAATGCCTTTGCCACCGGCAGAAATCCTCAACACGCGGCTGTGGCTGTCACTTCAGGCATTCTGAGGATTTTAGATGAGAATGAGCTAGAGGGGGTTTTGTCTCATGAGATGGCTCATATAAGAAACCGGGACATACTTATCGGTTCTATTGTAGCAACTATCGCCGGTGCTATTAGTATGCTGGCGTATATGGCTCAGTTCGCCCTTATCTTTGCAGGTGGACGCGGGGATAGAGATAGAGGCGGCGGGTTAGCTACCTTGTTCTTGGCTATCGTAGCACCTATAGCCGCGCTTCTGATCCAGATGGCAATCTCCCGTTCACGGGAATATCAGGCAGACACAAGTGGAGCTAAGTTTATTCATAAGCCCTTAGCCTTAGCCAATGCACTGAGGAAGCTCTCCTATGCTTCCCGCAGGGTCCCTCTGAACGCTCAGCCCTTAACCGCACATCTTTTTATTGTAAATCCTCTTTCTGGCAGAGGGATGGCTAATCTTTTCAGCACTCATCCTCCACTGGAGGAAAGGATCTCCCGGCTGGAACAAATGGCTAAAGGTCTATGATTAGATAATTAAAACGGTGGAAATTTTTTCACCGCTTTTTTGTAGAACCCTTCACGCCTTGATGGATAATTACTGGATACAGATAATCCTGATCTTTGCCCTGATCTTAGCCAACGGCTTTTTTGCCAGCTCTGAGATCTCCTTAATTGCCTTGCGCAAAAGCCGGGTAAAGGAGCTTATCGACTCCGGCAGCAAAAAAGCGCTTTTAGTGCAAAAACTCCAGTCCGAGCCGGAGAAGTTTTTAGCCACAGTCCAGATCGGAATGACCTTAGTCGCAACCTTAGCCTCTGTGGTGGGGGGGGCCAAGATAGTTGACCTTCTGGTTCCCTTTATAAAAAAATTACCCTTTGAATTTACTCAGAGATGGAGCGAGTCGATCTCCATTGCGATCGTGGTTATCTGTATTGCTTACCTTTCCCTGGTCATCGGTGAACTGGTTCCCAAGTATGTGGCGTTAAGGCATTCCGAGAAGGTGGCGCTGCGGGTAGCAGGGCCTATTCGTTCCCTCTCTTTGCTCTCCTTTATCTTCGTTAAGCTTTTATCCTTCTCTACCAAAGCATTGATGAGAATTTTCATGGGCAGAATGCCCCAAGAGCCCCCTTTTATCTCAGAGGAGGAATTGAAATATATCGTGACCGAGGGCAAGGACAAAGGCATCTTTGAGAAAACCGAGGCGGAGATAATCCAAAGCGTTTTCGAGTTCACTGACATCACGGTAAAAAGAGCGATGACCCCCAGAACGGAGGTGGTTGGTCTGGAGACAGGCTCAGACCAGAACGCCATTTTGAGAACAGTTACCGAGGAAGGATATTCCCGTCTGCCGGTGTACAGGGAAAATTTGGACAATATCATAGGTATAATCCATGCCAAGGATGTCATAAATATCCTACAGCACAGCGAGCTGATAATCCTCGAGGATATTATCCGAAAACCGTATTTTGTGCCTGATTCTATGAAGATAAGTGAGCTTCTAAGGGAGTTCCAGAGAAGAAGGATCCAGATGGCAATAGCCTTGGATGAATTCGGGGGAACTGCCGGGCTCATAACCCTGGAGGACATAATAGAGGAGATAGTGGGAGAGATCGAGGACGAATATGATGAGGAGAGAAAAGAGATTGAAGTTTTAGCCGACGGCTCTGCTGTTGTCAGAGGCTCCATCCCTCTGGGGGAACTTAACGATAAGCTTAAATTAGAATTGCCCGAGGAGAAATTTGAGACCTTAACCGGCCTTATAATCAATACTCTGGGCAGGATACCTCTTCTGTATGAGGAGATCGGACTTTTCGGGTTGAGCTTTTACATCCTGGAGAAAGATGGGCACAGGCTGCAGCAGATAAAGATAAGCAAGAAGGAAAATGTTTGAGAGCATAATCGAGCCGATGGGAAGATGGATAATAGAGACCATCTCCCACCTGGGTTACAGCGGAATAATCTTAACTATGGCCATTGAGTCTGCCTGCATACCTCTGCCATCCGAGATAATTATGCCCTTTTCCGGGTACCTGGTCTTTGCCGGTAGGTTCAGCCTTATAGGGGTCTCGGTGGCAGGAGCATTGGGCTGCGTGGTAGGCTCTGTAGCAGCCTACTGGGCAGGGATTCTGGGGGGAAGACCATTTTTGGAAAGATACGGGAAATATATACTCCTATCCCACCGGGACCTGGATACTGCTGAGAGATGGTTCGATAAATACGGGGACTGGGCAATCTTTTTCTCCCGTCTTCTGCCGGTGATAAGGACTTTCATCTCCCTACCTGCCGGGATTGCCCGAATGAACTTTCCAAAGTTTATCTTATATACTTTCTTAGGCTCATTGCCCTGGTGCTTTACCTTAGCCTATGTGGGCAAGCTCTTGGGAGAAAATTGGGAGAGCATCAGAACCTATTTCCACGGAGCAGATATTGTAATCGTTATCGTCATAATAATTGGAATTATATTTTTCATTTACAGACATCTGAATTTCAAGAAGAAGCCAACCAAGGCTTAAGAATGGACTTTTTATATTCCCCTCCCTCAAAGGGAGGGGCAAGGAGAGGGTAGAAAGACCGATTTAACGATATGAACCTTCTAAACTATTTTTTAACCTGCTTCGTCTCCCTTTTTTTAGTGGTGGATGTTATCAGTAATGCCCCAATTTTCTTGTCTCTGACTCAGAGCTACGAGAAAAAAGAAAGAAGGGAGATGGCTAAGAAAGCTTTATTCATAGCCCTCTTGGTCCAGCTCCTCTTTGTGATCTTTGGGAATTATATCTTCAACTATCTGGGGATAAAGGCATATTCCTTCACCATCGCCGGAGGGATTCTCCTTGCCATCGTGGGAACGGAGATGCTCTTCGGCAGAAAAACCCGAACCGTATACCAGGAGGAGGAGAAAAGAGAGGAAAAAGAGAATATAACCGTGGTCCCTTTGGCAATTCCCCTGCATACCGGACCTGCCTCTATTTTAACAGGGATGATACTTTTCAGCCAACCGGAGAAATTAAATCTGTTGGGAAAAGAGCTCTTTATTTTCAAGCTGATTTTCATTATATCCACAGTCTTGGTCTATTCGGTCTCACTTTTGATTCTTCTGAAATCCGATTTGCTCCTGAAATTCCTAAAGCCTATCGGGATGAAAGTAATAACCCGCATAATGGGGCTTTTGATACTGGCGCTCTCGGTGCAGTTTGTGATAAACGGGATAAAAGAGGCATTAGGGTAGCTTATTAACTAGAATTTAATAATACCATTTCAAGGGAGGAATAAAAATATTGACAAGCTCTTGAAGAGAAGGTATTTTATAATTATAGCACAGTAATTTTTACGAAATGGGGTGCTATCGAAGATAAAAAAATTAACTCTAAATAATCTCTACAAAAGTTTTCTTTTATTAAACCAATGTTTATTGGAGGTGCTCCCAATGATAAAGATTACACAAGAAGAACTGAAGAAGATTATAGATTTAACCAAGACGGTGCCAGAAGAATATCGTCAAAAGTGTTTTGAGTTGTTACTGAGCAACGCATTAAAGAGTTTATCGCCACCTGAGCCTGATGTAACACCTGAGACAATTAAGGATACTAAAAAACTAAAGACTGCACCACAATTTGTCCTACCTATTGATGTGAAAGCTTTTCTTAGCCAATATGGGTTAGATGAATCTCTGATATGGAAACTTTTTATTGTAGAAGGGACGGATATTCGTCCAATATATAAACTCAGTGTTCATAAGAAAGCAACGGCGCAAATACAACATACTCTTATGATGGCATTGGAAACTGCTATTACAACAGGTCAATTCCAAGTAGATGTTGAGTCTATACGAACCCGTTGTGAAGAACAAAAATGTTATGATGCTCCAAATTTCATGAAGATTATTAGAAACAATGAATCTCTGTTTAAATCTATTGAGAAAGATCAACCATTAACTCTCTCTCCAGAAGGAAAAGCAGAACTAGCTGATGTATTAGAACAATTCAAGAAATAAAATGGATAAGGAAAACTTCGTTCAGTTCTTAAAGAATTTTAAGAAAGATATTAACGCTTTATCAAAAAAAATTCAAAAAGTTACTGGAAAACAGATACAATCTAGAACTCTTTTATCTGATATAGAAGTTTTAGCTACAAAATGGTTTGATGAAATTGAAACAACCATTCGCTCGACTTATGAAGTTGATAATGCAATAATCGCTAAATATAGAGAACCATTCGGAAAAATTCTTGAATTAATAGACGGAAAACCGTCAAAAAAAGCACTTCAATCAATTTTTGATGGAATCCTATCCTGTTTTCATGTAGATATCTTAGTTCCAATCCAAAAGCATCAAGCTGTCCTCTCTAAATTTCCAAGCTTAGATAAAATTCTAAGTAACGCTAAGGGTTTAGAAATTGACTATTTAAAAGAAGCTATTGACTGTGCACGTGCAGGTAAACGTAGAGCATCAATAATATTAGGTTGGTGTGCTACAGTTAATAGGCTTCATCTCTATATTGAAAAAAATGGGTTTTCAAAATTCAATCAGGCATCTGTACAAATGTCATCTATACAAACAGGACGATATAAGAGGTTCAACAAGAGGTTTGAAATTCAAAATCTAAGTGATTTGCGAATGTCTGTTTTTGATAATGACTTACTTTGGATTCTCGAGTTCCTAGGAATCATAGATGGAAATCAGCACGAACGTCTCCAAATCTGCTTTACTTTAAGAAATACCTGTGCTCATCCAGGTGAAGCAGTTGTTTCAGAAGAGAATGCTCTCTCCTTTTTCTCTGATATTGACGTATTAGTATTCTCAAACCCGAAGTTTAAATTAGAAGAAGAGTTAAATTCTCAATCTCAATAAGCGTTGTGACGTAACTTTTGAGAATCTTGTCTTCTTCACATATCTTATTCTAAAAATAACTCTTATTCAGCTCTAACACCTCATCTGCCAGCTTTTTCATCAAATACCTATCGTGTGTCACAAAAAGTATCGACCCTGGATAATCTTTCAAGGCGCCCTCCAGAGCTTCACGGGCATCTATATCCAGATGATTGGTGGGCTCATCTAAAATCAAAAAATTAGCTCCGGACAAAATAAGTTTTGCAATCATCACCCTCCCTTTTTCTCCTTCACTTAAATCTCTTATCTGCTTATGAACAAAATTCCTTCTCAGCATCAAAGCGCCTAATACATTCCTCACCCAGACCTGGTCATTCCTTATATCAAACTCTGTTGCTTCCTCCAATATTGTTTTTCCTGAGGACAATCCTTTTCTTTCCTAGTCAAAATAGCCTATTTTCACCTTGTGACCTAAAATCACCTCGCCTCTATCCAGCTTGATTTCACCTAAGATGATTTTTAAAAGCGTGGTCTTGCCGCATCCATTTGGACCGGTAACAGCCAGATTTTTCCCTCTCTGTATGGAAAAGTCTAAATCCTCAAACAGCTTTTTCTCTCCATAAGATTTTGATAAATCAGCTACGGAGAGAGCATAATCCCCGGAGGTCTCGAAATCGGGAAAATCCAGAGCTATTTTTTTCTCCTCAAAGGGCTTTTCAATTTTCTCTATCTTCTCTGCCCTTTTCTCTACAGCTTTAGCCCTTCTGGCAAGCTTGGCTGAGACAGCGGTTATATGCCCCTTTGCTCTTCCTGCGCCGATTCTTTGTTTCTCCTTACGCTTTGCCCAGACTTTTTTCCTCCGAGCCTCCTCTTTCAGTTTCTTGACCTTTTTCCTTTTATCCTCATACTCCTTCCACTGTCTCTCGATTTCTTTCTCCCTCTGCTCAAAGTAAAAGCTGTAGTCCCCCTTATACTCTTTTAACTTCCCCCTTCTTAAATCCCAGATTTTTCCCGCGGTCTTGTCCAGAAAGACACGATCATGCGAGACCACAAGCAAGGTGCCCTTGAAATCTGAAAGGTATTTCTCCAGCCATTCCAGCCCGGACAAGTCCAGGTGGTTGGTAGGCTCGTCCAGCACCATAAACTCAGGTTGAAGCAGAAGTATTCTAACTAAATCTGCCTTGGTTTTCTGGCCGCTGGAAAAAAGGTTGAAATCTAAACTCATTTCCCCCTCGGAGAATCCCAATCCGGTTAAAGTTTTTTCTGCTTCAGCTTTTGCTCCCCAACCTTCAAGGGAGTTAAATTGCTCCTGCAAAAGGCTGTATTGAGTTGCAGATTCCTTGCTCGATAAATCCCTTTCCACTTCTTTTAATTTGGAATGAAGTTTTTTCACCTCCGGGAACGCCTCTAAGGTGTAATCCAATAAAGTCCCTTTATATTCGATTGAACTTTCCTGTTTTAAGTAACCTATTTGAATGTTGGTTTTGGATAAACTTACCTTCCCTGAAACAGGTTCTTGTTCTCCGATTATTATCCTCAAAAGGGTAGTTTTACCGCAGCCATTAGGTCCTATTAGGCCAATCCTGTCCCCTGAGTTTATGTCCAGGTTTATCTTTTCAAACAGGTTATCTTCACCGAAAGTATAGCTGAAGCTTATATTTTTCAGACTTAAAAGATGCATAAAATTTCTCCTCAAAATAAAAAAACCGGGAGAGCTGCCTCCTCGGCTTTAGATTAAATTTGAGCGTCAAGCCTTAGCTTGACCCGGATTTTACCAGAAAATAGATACACCAATAGACCCCGAAAAAGCAAAACTCAATTCAAGAACGAAAAAAGATGTCTATTGGTTTATTTCACAAGATACTGCTCCTTTTTAATAGGATAATAATCGAAAAGAAATAGTCAAGATATTTTTGCTTTCTTTTTTTCTATTGAATTTAAACTTTTCTCTGTCAGGAATAAAAAAAATCCCACCTTGAGGACAAGGTGGGATACCAATTTGTAGTGCGACCTTTTTTAGGAGTGCAAAAGCTTGCTTTTGCTTACATCAGCAAGCTGATGCACTCCGGAGTGAACAGTAAAAATCCCAGGACCTACTTCACCTCAATCTCATAAGGCGTCTGGTAAAATATCTTCTCGCCTGAGACATTCTCTAATCTCTCAGCATCCTTCAAGAGCTTTTTTGAACCAAATAAAGAGAAAGTCTCCTCCACGTTCCAGCCCAAAAATCTCCAGATTCTGGGCAGGGTGACTATCTCCATTTCTGTCTCCTCTTTTATACCCGCTTTTATCTTGGCGATTTTTATTGCCTGTTTTAACCCGCCTAATTCATCCACCAGCCCGTTTTCCTTTGCCTGGTTTCCGGTCCAGACCCTGCCCCTGGCGATTTTATCCACATCCTCATAAGTCATATCTCTGCCTTCTGCCACCTTATACACAAAATCGTCATAGAATTCCTTGGTCTGTCTTTTTACGATCTCTTTTTCCTCCTCGGTAAATCCCCTGGACAAAGTATATATATCAGAATGCTCCCCTCTTTTTAGAATCTCTTTGCTAAAACCTATCTTCTGGTATAAACCTTTTAAATTTAATTTTCCTGAGATTACACCGATGGAGCCGGTTATCGTGCCCGGGTCAGCTAAGATAGTATCGCCCGGGCAGGCGATGAAATACCCGCCTGAGCCTGCCACATCCGACATGGAGACGATAAAGGGCTTCTTATCCTTGCACAGGATTATCTCCCTCCAGATAACGTCAGAGGCGATACCTGAGCCGCCACCGCTGTCTATTCTGAAGACGATTGCCTTTATAGACCTGTCCTCTCTGGCTTTCTTTATGGCTTTGGCAATGGTCTCAGAGCCCATGATCTTACCCACAAGGAAGTTGTCTCCGCTCTCGCCTGACATTATCAAGCCTGTGGCAAATATCACTGCTATCCTGGGAGGATAAGCCCAGCTGTATTTATAGCCTTCTTCCTCCGTATATTTCCCGAAGCTTATCTTAGGCCGCTTTTTGCCGGTAAGCTCTTGGATTATGTCATCCACCTGGTCATAAAAGGCTAAATCATCCACCAGCCCTTTGTCCTTTGCTTCTCTGGCGGTAAAAGGTCCCTGATCGATTATTGATTTCAAATCCTGCTGACTCATTCCCCTCTCAAAGGCAATATCCTGAGTTATCTGGTCGTACCAGTCATCCAAAAGCCAGTTCATCATCTCGCGATGGTATTCAGACATTGAATCCCTGGTAACCAAATCTGAGGCGGTCTTATAATCCCCGATATGCACTAAATCTGCCTCAATCCCTAATTTCTCCAGGGTCTTTTTTATGAAGGTCACCTCAGCCGAGATACCGGTCAAATCCAGATAACCGGTGGGAAGCATAACCATATTATCTCCGGAGGTTGCCAGGTAATATTCTTTTTTCCCTCCCTGTTCCATAAAGAAGAGCACTTTTTTACCACTCTGACGAAAATCAAGAAAAGCCTCCCTCAGCTCCTGAATCTTGCCAATACCGGCATCCAGGAGATCAAGCTTTATCACTACCCCTTTGACCCTTTTATCCTTCTTTGCTCTTTCCAGGTCCTGCACTATATCCAGAAGCGTTGCTTTTTTCTTAACGAAAAGACCAAATTTTTCCTCTTCCTCTATCTTTCCGGAAAGCTTCAATTCCAGGAAATTATCCTTTCTCTGCAGAAGAGTCCTGTACCTCTGGTTGGAGAAATTCCAGAAAACCACCCCTTTTTGATATACCTGGTCCTTGTCCGCAGTATTATAAGAGCCCCATCCTCCGAACGGGAGATTTACCCTGAAATTGATCCCGTAATTCCCGTCATCATCCATATCCCCGGACAGAATTAACCCGTCCAGAGGCTCAACTGCTATTTGATATCTGGTCCTGATATCCTCTGGTTTATCCTTTTCATCCATCATACCGTCAACCGAAAGTGTGATCCTGTCACCCAAGGGCCTTAAGGCTAAGCCAAGGTCGAATGAGATGTCTGTCTTCTCACCTATGAAGATTGGACGGTTCAGGTCCTTGGCTGTCCCGCCCAAGGAGATAAAGGAAAGCGGGCGAATCAAAAAGCCTGCTTTCCAGGAGGATAAATTATCGATATCCTTGTCTTTTGAGCCAAACCAGGAATAGGCTGTGCCCAGATATATAAACTTTGCCAGCTTAAAACCAGAGCCTAAGGTATATTTTCTATATTTAGGCTTGAGCTCATTTCCCAGCCATTCCGCAGAAAAACCTAAACCACCTGCAGACAGGAACAGAGCATAATCCCCCTTGAAGCTTGAATCCGAGTAGGTATGCAGAAAGTATCCCTCAAATCCATTTCTCCAGCCCAGGCCTGCCGGATTATATTTTAGAGCCAGGGGGTCATCTGTATAGGCGGCTGATTGATAGGGCAGGAAAAAACCCTCTGTGGGAGAAAGTTTCACCTCTGCCAGTGCGGTGGAGAAAAAAACCGAAATCAAGAGAACACCACAAAGTTTCGATAGCTTTGACATAAAACCTCCTTTTATTCTTAGAATTACGCTTTACCCCTGGATAAGTTTCTCTTTTTACCAGCTATCTCATATAATAAGATACCCGCGGCAACTGAGGCGTTCAAAGACTCTGCTTTACCGTAAATCGGAATCCTTATTCTCTCATCTGATAAATTCAAAAGCTTTTCGTCAATCCCGGTAGCTTCGCTTCCTACCAGAAGACAGATTCTATCCGGGTATTTTACCTTTGAGTAATCCTTCCCTTCTCTGACTTCGGATGCAAAGATTTTAAACCCGGAACTTTTGAGCACTGGGATGATCTCCTTCAAATCCAGCCCTTCGATAAGCGGGAGATGAAAAACAGAGCCCATGGTGGAGCGAACGACCTTAGGATTGTAAAGCTCCACGCACCCCTTTGAAAGCAGAACACCATCCACACCAGCTGAGTCTGCTGTGCGGATGATCGTGCCCAGGTTTCCCGGGTCGCGAATATTATCCAGCCCTAAAAGAAGAAAAACATTTTTGAGGAAAGTTTTTTCTAGTAAGAACTTCCTCTTCCTTACTATTGCCATAACCCCCTGAGGATTTTTTTCCTCGGAAAGCTTCTCCAGGTCCTTTCTCCTCAAAGCTAAAAGCTCAATTTCCTTTTCCCTGAATCCTTCCACCAGTTTTTTGCCTCTTCGTGACCGGATGAAGTCAGAAGTGAATAAAAGAAGCTCGACTTTCCACCCAGATAAAAGAGCCTCCTCGCACAGCCGTAACCCCTCGATTAAGAATTTCCCCTCCTTTTCCCTTCCCTTTTCAGTTTTCAGCCTATGAATCTTTTTGAGTTTTTCTCTGGATAGCTCCTGCAAGGCCCTTCTCCGCATAGATTTTGAATTAAAATAGATGATTTATATCCGTTTGTCAATTTCTGATTTAGATGAAGGGGTTCAAAATTTTGAACCCCTACCACTCTAATTTCAAAATAAAATTTGAGCAAAGATGAGCTTGCTTTTTTGGTATCAAACGATTAGAATACTCAAAAAGCCAGATATAGAAATATAAAGATGCTTTCTCTAAAAAAATATTTTATCCTGATAATCTTAATCCTCTCCCTGGTTAGAACTGCATCTGCAGAAGAGGGGAAGATAATTCTTCGTTTGGAACAAAGCCAGCTAAAGCCGGGAGAGCTTTTTCCCCAGTATGACCTTTCGCGCCCCAAGGGAAAAATCGGCCTGGCACTCTCCGGAGGAGGCGCCCGGGGTCTGACCCAGATAGGGATATTAAAGGTTCTGGAGAAAGAAAAAATCCCGGTGGATTTTATTGCCGGCTCCAGTATGGGCGGAATAGTAGGCGGGCTTTACGCCTGCGGCTATTCGGCAGAAGAACTGGAAAAGTTGGCTCTGGAGACCAGATGGGAGGAGCTTTTATCTGACACCCCGCCCAGGCTTTCCCTGTTTCTCTCCCAGAGAGAGGAAAGGGAGAAATACCTTTTTCAAGTATACTTTGATGGGCTTAAGCCTTTTATCCCCAAAGCCTTAACTTCAGGCCAGAAGCTGACCAACCTTTTCACCAAGCTGACTATGCAGGCTAATTTTCAGGCAGGCTCGGATTTCGACAGGCTCAAAACCCCTTTCCGGGCAGTAACCACGAATTTAGCCACAGGCGAGGAGGTTATCCTGAATAGAGGAGACTTATCAGAAGCCCTGCGGGCAACTATGGCTATCCCTCTGATCTTTACACCGGTGGAGATTGAGGGAAAGCTTCTGGTGGACGGGGGCGTGGTCGACCCGGTTCCGGTCCAGGTGGTAAAGGATATGGGAGCAGACTTTGTGATTGCGGTCAATACTTCATCCGAGCTTCTATCCTCCTCCCAGATCAAAACCCCTCTTGACATCGCCAACCAGACCACCTCCATTATGACCCTGGAGAGAAAAGAAAAGGAGCTTAAAAAAGCAAATTTCGTATTCACCCCGGACCTTTCCACCTATTCCTCCTTTGACTTCGAAAAAACCTCCGAGCTTATCCGGATGGGTGAAGGTATCGCCGATAGCCTGCTCCCGGACTTAAAATCTGCCCTGAGTTCCTCTTTTTCCCCTGAATCCCTGTTCACCCTGGGTGAAGTTGTAAGCTCGGGAAACGAAAACCTGTCAGAAGATTTTCTGAAAGATATTTTAAAGGTCAAGGAAGGAAACAAAACAGCCTTATCGGACATCAGGGCTGATTTAAGAGCTCTTTATTCCACAGGTTACTTTAAAGAGGTTTATGCAGAGCTTTCCAGGGCCAGTCAGGACTATTCGCTGACCTATCATCTTCTGGAGAACCCCCCTTTCAACGGAATCGAGTTTTCCGGGGTCAGGCTTTTTGGCCCAGAGACCCTGCAAAGGGAAATCGGTCTTTCACCCCAGAAGGTGATGAATCGCAAAATCCTGCAGGAGAAGCTGAATCGGTTGTTAAAACTCTACCGGGATTCGGGATATTCCCTGGCTCATATAAGAAATACAGAATACGATTCCACAAGCGGGGTTCTGAGAGTGGAGATAGACGAGGGGATTATCTCCAGGATCGATATCTCCGGGAACAAAAGGACCAAAAACTGGATGGTAACCCGAAACCTTCCCCTGCGTGCTGGCAGGCCCTATGACTCCAGGGCAGTCCAGAAAGGGCTTTCCAACCTTTACAGCACCGGGCTTTTCGAGGAGATCTACCTTAAGATTTTACCGGAAGACGGGGAGAAGGTCTTGAAGTTAAATCTTCAGGAGAAGAAGTTCACCTTTTTAAGGGGCGGCGTTCATTACAATGACGAATATTTTACCGAGGGGTTTTTAGAACTGGGGGACAACAACGTCTTCGGCATAGGGAACGAGGCTTACACTCATCTGCAATATGGTAAAAGGAAAGAGAATTACAGCCTGAATTTCAAAGCGGACCGTATCTTCAAGACCTATCTGACCTATAAGCTTAATCTCAATCTAAAGAGAGAGGAGCGGAGAATATATTCCGGGCACAAGAAAAAAGACTCCTTGGAGGAAAGAAGAAGGATGATACATTTCTCATTCGGACAGCAGATCTCCAAGCTTGGCGTAGCCTCCCTGGAGGGGAAAATAGAAAAAGTCAAAACCGAACTTAAAAGCTCAGGCTTCAAGGAAAGATATACCATCACCAGCCTGATCTTCCGCTCGCTGGTGGATAACCTTGACAGAATCCCCTTCCCCGAGACCGGCAAGTATCACCATATGTATGCGGAGGTAGCCGGAGAGATCTTCGGAGGGGACCTCTCCTACGAGAAATTCTTCTCCTCCCTGGAATCCTATTTCCCCTTAGGCTCAAGACTGAATTTCCACCCCAAGGTGGCAATCGCCTTCTCGGACGGAGACCTGCCCCTAAGCGAGAAATTCACCCTGGGAGGGTTTGGCACCTTAGGTGGCTTTTATGAGGAGGAGTTAAGAGGGGACAAGCTCTTTTATTTCAATTTAGGCTTGAGATACAAGTTCTTCAAAAGATGGTATCTAACTTTAAGGTATGATTCCGGCAACACCTGGCCCACCCTGGAATCGATCAAGCTGAAGAACCTGAAAAAAGCGGTCTTGTCCATCCTCTCTGTCTCCACCCCCATAGGACCCATAGAGCTTGCCTACGGAAGAACAGAGGAGAAAACAGACAAGTTCTATTTCAGATTAGGGTTAGAGTTTTAAGGAAAAAGGGCTTGATTTATAAAAGCTAACAAGATATAATGAAAACAAAAATTCAAATATTGGCAAATACTAACTATGCTCTTGCTGAAGTAATAAAAGGTGAGCTATTAGAAAGCACCACTGTGAATATTGCTGTCGCTTTCCTGAGAAAATCAGGTATTGATCAAATTTCTAAAGCATTAGATTATTCTCTAACAAAAAATAATTCAAAAGTTGAAATAATAGTTGGATTGGATTTTAAAACCACTGATTATAATGCATTAATAACATTAGAAAAGATAAAGTCTAAATATTCAAGATTTTCATATTATTGTTTTGGTGATAAAAGAGATAATTTTAATGATTTGATTTTTCACCCAAAAATTTATTTGTTTAGTAATACATCCCCTAATAATATAAAATATACCTCAATAATTGGTTCTTCAAATTTAACAGGTGGTGGTTTATTATCCAATTTTGAAGTTAATGCTGTTTTTAGAGAAGCAAAGCCAGTTTACTACTCTCAATTGGAAGCAATCTACAATGAGATAAAATATACAGACTCAGTCTTTATTCCAAACAAAGACTATTTAGAAAAATATGCTATTGTGAAAAAGGATATTGACAAGTCTGGAAAAGTAATAGAATCTTCAATAAAGCAAGAAATAAGAGAATTAAAAAAGGAAGAAGAAAAATTACCAGGACCAGGTCCTACAATAAAAAAAATAATAATTGACATAATTAAAGGAAAACAAAAGGAAGGATTAAAATCTGTTCCATTAAATATTATTTATGAAGAAGCTGAAAAAATAGTAAAAGATAAGAAGTTGATTTTTAAGATGAGTACTTTTAAAAATTCAATACGTGGTGAGCTTAATAAACATGAACAAAAGAGTAAACATCCAGATAGTATGTTTTTATTTATTCGCTTATCAACAGCACATTATTCTTTAACTGAAAAAGGTGAACGTTATGAAGGCAGATAGGAAGAAGAATATAATAAAAGGAAAAAAGCACCGAGAAAAAGTTGAAGAATGGATTGAAAGATGGGGAAAAAATGGATTTAGAAAGCACATAATTGATGGTTTTCCTTATTTTTTCCCACCGTTAGTAAATAGACCAAAATGTCTTACCTACAATCCACTTGAAGGTTGCCTTTATTGTAGAGGTAAAACTTTTAGATATTATGCTAAAAGTGGAGGGAAAAAGTATTATCAATGCGAAAGTTGTTGCGGTATAAATCATTGAATCAAAATGTAATCTTCCAACCTCCCCTTCATGGGTTCAGGGACTACGGGGGTAGTTTCAAAACGCTTAAATCGAAATTTCATAGGACTTGAGATCAATGATGTTTATTTTGAGATTGCTAAAAAAAGAATAGAGATTGCCAAATCAGAAAATAATTTGGTCAAATTTCTCGAAAGAATTAAGAACAACAATACGCTTCCACTTGATTTTTACCCCAAGAAATAGCCTCATCTCCAAATCGTCTCTTCCCTTTTACACCCCGTCGAAATCAAGAATATCTTCGCCCCAGTCTGGTCCTATATGAGTTATCTTTTTTCTAATAAGGCTATAAACTTCTTGACTTTTGAACACAAATTGTATACAATTGAACACAAATTGTGTTCAAAGGAACCAGTGATGCTTAAATATCTAATCCACTCCAAAACTAAAAGAAAACTTTTACGACAATTTTTGTTAAACCCCGATTCACGCTTCTACGTGCGGGAGCTTGAAAAACAGCTAAAGGAACCTATAAACGCCATCAGGAGAGGGCTGAGCCATCTTGAAAAAGCTGGGCTTCTCATGGTAAAAAGAGAGGGAAATCTCAAATACTATCAGGTGAACCAAACCTCTCCTATCTTCCCGGAGCTGAAGCGCATACTTCACCTTACCATGGGTGTGGGAGAAAGTCTGAAAAAGGCTCTATCAAGCTACGACTCAGTTAAATTTGCTTTTATCTATGGCTCAATAGCTCGAAATGAGGAGGATTCCAAAAGCGATGTTGACCTGATGGTAATAGGTGAGGCTGACGAGATCTCTATGCACAAGACTATTTCTGGCTTAGAGGAGGAACTAAGGCGGGAGATTAATTACACTGTGATGCCTATAACTGAATTCAAAAGAAAGCTTAAGTCAGGTGATCCGTTCATTAAAAGGATTATAAGGGAGCCTAAGATTGTGCTCAAAGGGAAATTAGATGAGCTTTGAAAAACTCTTAGCTGAAGGGAAAATTCATCATTTCAGAGCAACACCAGAGGAGATCAAAAACACTTTCGAGCTTGCGGAGCGAGATTTAAAAACAGCAGAGAAGATTCTGGCTGGAGATACTGACTGGTCTTTTTCCATATCTTATAATGCTATCCTACAAGCCTCACGTGCCTTTATGTTCCATTCGGGATACCGTCCTGCCAGTTTTGAAGCCCATAAGACTATATTACAGTTTATGAAGATTGCCTTAGGTCGACCTTTTGAAGAAACCATATCTTATCTTGATCGAAAAAGAAAGAAAAGGCATACGGCGGTCTATGGACAAGTTGGGATAGTAAGTAAAAAGGAAGCCCGAGAATTTCTAAAAATAGCAAGAGATTATGTGATAGAAATAAAGACGAGGCTAAAATTATAATTCAAGTAACACCCAACTAAAAAATCTTATTAGCAGACCTTCAAGAATCAAAAAACTCATCTCCAAATCGTCTCTTCCCTTTTACACCCCGTCGAAATCAAGAATATTTTCGCCCCGGTCTGGTCCTGTATAAACTTCAGGTAATCTTTGGTTTTCTGCGGGAGTTTTTTATAATCGGTTATCCCGTTGGTATTCTGCTTCCAACCGGGCAGGTTTTTATAAACAGGTTCGCATTTCTCTAAAATATCTAACTCAGTAGAAAATTCCCTTAATATCTTCCCCTTGTATTTATACCCCACGCAGACCTTTATGCTCTCAAGCTGGTCCAAAACGTCCAGTTTGGTCAGGGCGATTTTTGTAATCCCGTTTACCATCACCGCGTATCTCAAGATCAAAAGGTCCAGCCAGCCGCATCTTCTGGGCCTGCCGGTGGTGGCGCCGAACTCGTTTCCTTTTTCCTGCAGGTGGGTTCCGGTTTTGTCTTTAAGCTCTGTGGGGAAGGGCCCACACCCCACCCTAGTGGTATAGGCTTTGGAAACTCCGATAACCTCGTCGATTGAGGTCGGGGGCACGCCCAAACCGGTGCAGGCTCCTCCGGCTGAGGTGTTGGAGGAGGTTACGTAGGGATAGGTTCCGAAATCTATATCCAAGAGCGTCCCCTGGGCACCTTCGAAAAGAATCTTCTTTTTATCTTTGATGGCCTTGTTCAAAAACGCAGTTGTATTCGCTATGAAAGGAACAATTCTTTTACTGTATTTCAGAAAACCCAGAGATTCTCTTCTCAGAGATGAGATTTCACCGGGAGAAAGATATTTCAGCCATCCTTCTTTCCCCTTCAGGTTCTCATTCACTTGGGAGCGGAAAAGTTTCTCATCCAGAAGGTCAGTTAGGCGAATCCCTCTTCTTCCGATTTTATCCAGGTAAGCCGGACCGATACCCTTAAGGGTCGTGCCGATTTTACATTCGCCTCTTTTCTTCTCCTCTATTTTTTCAATAGCCTTATGATAGGGCATAACCAGGTGAGCGTTTTTGCTCAGTAAAATCCTTTTGTCGATATTTATACCCTTGCATCTCAGCTCCTCTGTCTCCTGAAAGAAAAGCTCCGGGTCGAATACTACCCCGTTTCCAATCACACAGATTTTCTTGGGATGCAGGATGCCCGTGGGAATAAGATGCAGGATGAACTTTTTATTATCGATGACCACTGTGTGCCCCGCATTTGCCCCGCCCTGGTGCCGGGCAACTATATCCGCCCTGGCGGAGAGGATATCCACGATCTTCCCCTTACCCTCATCCCCCCACTGCATACCCGCAACTATTTGATTAGGCATTTTTTCCCCTTGTCTGGAGTTCCCTCTCCCTTTATGGGAGAGGGACAGGGAGAGGGTCACCCTCCCATTATCCCTCCCGTCAAGGGAGGAGATTAAAATTTCACGTAATTATTCTACTCTCTGGCAAAACACTTTTATCAGAGATCTCATTAGATGGTGAATATCAATCTCTGCTTGATCTATTATTTTTCTCTATTTAACCTTCTTCTGAAAAACCTCGTCGATCAGACCATAAGCCTTAGCTTCATCCGGAGACATAAAGTAGTTGCGGTCAGTATCCTTTACTATCTTCTCCACTGGCTGTCCAGTATGCCCGGATAAGATCTCATTCAAAATCTCCCTGGCAGTCCTCATCTCTTTTGTCTGTATCTCGATATCCGTCACCTGTCCCTGAACCCCTCCCCAGGGCTGATGGATTAATATTCTGGAATGAGGCAGGGCAAACCTCTTGCCCTTGGTTCCGCCGGTCAGAAGGAGGGCGGCGATGCTTGCGGCCAGCCCCACGCAGGTGGTGGCAATGGCTGGCTTGACGAACTGCATGGTATCGTAGATTGCCAGGCCGGAGGTGACTATGCCTCCGGGAGAGTTTATATAGATATTGATATCCTTCTCCTGATCCTCGGCATCCAGGAACAGAAGCTGGGCTATCACCAGATTGGCGATATTATCGTCGATGGGGGAACCGATGAAGATTATGCGGTCCTTCAGAAGGCGGGAGAATATATCATAGGCTCTTTCCCCCCTTCCGGTCTGCTCGATAACGAATGGCACCAGGGTCATCCTTTTCTCCTTCTTTATGGTTGAATTATTTTTTTCTCTTCTTGGGGCTGCTTAACCTTTTCCTCTTTGACCTGGGAGTGACTCAGGATGAACTCGATTACCTTGTTCTCCAGGATGGTCTCGTCTACGTCCTTAATCTTCCTGCTCTGGGCTAAGTACTCCTTTGCCTTTTTCAGCTCCAAGGAATTGGCTCTGGCAAAATTCTCTATCCATTTGTCTTTATCCTCTCTGGTCACCTCAATCTTCTCAATTTTCGCTATCTGGTGCAGGATAAATTCCCATCTGATGCGCGACAATCCCAGCTCCTTGTAGTTCTCTTTTATCTTCTCCTGGTCTATTTTCTTGTAGCTTTTCTTGAAATCCTCTACCACGGAGTCTAAGTATAATTTCAAAAGGGACTCCGGAACCTCGAAGCTGTTTTTCTCCACCACCTGTTTTATAACCTGATTGGACAAGTCCTTTTCCGCATCCTGCTGCGCCTGTTTCTCCAGGTCTTGTTTGATTTTGTCTTTTAGCTCATCCAGATTTTTATATTCCCCCAGTCCCTTGACAAAATCGTCGTTTATCTCCGGCAGGATTTTCTCCTTTATCTCCTTTATCCTGGCTTTATATTTAATGACCTTCCCGGCCAGGCTACTCTCGAAGTAATCCTGGGGATAGACTGCCTCTATCTCCTTCTCCTCTCCGGTCTTAGCTCCCAAAAATCCTCGGTAAAACTCTGTTAGAAGACCCTCTTTTCTCAGCCAGATCTGCTGGTTTTCGTTTTTGGTTTTGGACTTATTGCTATCTCCGGATATCTCCTCCAGATCCACGATCAGGAAATCCTCATCCTTTGCTTCCCTTTCCACGGAATGGAGCTCGGCGTTTTTCTCCCTGAGGTAATTTATGGCGTTCTGAACATGTTCTCCGGTTATCTGTATTATCTTCCTTTTAAGATGTAATCCCTTGTAATCCTTTACCTCGATCTCCGGACGCACCTCGATTAAGGCCTTGAACTTTAAGGGCAGGCCCTCCTGAAACTCGACATCCTTTAAAAGGGGGAAGGTCAGGGGGGTTAAATTGCTCTCCTTCACCGCCTCCTGATAAGCCTGGGGAAGAAGGCTCTCCAGAACATCCTTGGTCACTGCATCTTTATACTTCGACTTAATCAGCTCCAGGGGAGCTTTCCCTGCACGGAAACCGGGAACCTTGGCTTTCTTTTGATACTCCTGATAAACGGAATCGAATTCCCCTTTGACTTTTTCCACCGGTATCTCTATCTCCAGGATTCTTTTCCAGGCTTTATCCCGGGTCACATTGACCTTCAAATCTTCCTCCTTTCATCTCCGGGGATTGGTGCGAAAGGGGGGAGTTGAACCCCCAAGTCCAATGGACACTGGATCCTAAATCCAGCGCGTATGCCAGTTCCGCCACTTTCGCAGATAAGATCCTTTCTATAAACGTAGGTAATTAATCAAATTTTTGAGCAGAACGCAAGAGAAAAACCTTTTATATTTGAGAATTCAGAAGCTCTTTGGTTTTCTCCTCTTTAAATTTTTTATGGGTCTCGGATATTTTTCATTGACAACGGTTTTTTATTGCTCTAAATTAGCCGGGAAGTGATAGGGTTGGGTCGTTTGGTATCAACCATAAACTAAAGCAGGAGGTAGTGTATGAAAGGGTTAACTCACCTCTTAATAATCCTGGCAGCTATCGCTTTCATCTTAGCTATTATCTTCAGGCTGGGTGATCTTATGCTCCTGGGTGCATCCTCGCAGAGCGCATTCAGGTTTGCGGTCCTGTGTCTGCTCTTTGCTCTCAGCTTTATCCTTATGGAGATAAGGGATAGGAAAACCAAGGAATAAAATTTACCAATTTAAAACCTAAGATAAAAAAATAAGCCATCCTGTGGGGATGGCTTATTTTCTAAAATCCTCGATCCTCACTTAATAATCACGAATTTACCGATCTCCGTTCCGTACCTGGACTCGATGCTGTA
>CAZEDM010000007.1:0-210177 GCA_964511075.1 uncultured Ignavibacteria bacterium | reverse complement strand
AGGTAAAGAGGTGTCAAGCGGGATATATTTCTATCAATTGAAGACCAAAGAATATACTGAGACTAAGAAGATGGTATTGTTGAAATAAATTTGCAAGAGGTAGGAGCACAGCGTGCCGTGTCCCTACAGTTATCTTCGGGCGTCAGGTCCTCCATACAATCCCGGATCGCTTATGCTTCCGTCCGGCTCGGTCAAAAGGGGATTGCCCTTGTCGATCAAAGGGGAGTCAGGTTTCAAATGAAAATCGGTCTGACTTTCGAATAAGGGGTCAACTGATAGATTCCCGTTTAACTCAGTTAAATCCGGCATATCCTTATAGTTTCCAGCAACATTGTTCCACACATCGTTATAGGTAATGAGAAAATTCGGGTTTATATCCGTGGTCCACACTCCCACGCAGGGACAGACCCATTCTTTTCTCCAGCCGTTTTCGGTGATTATGTTATTGGTGCAAACTCCTTTACATTCTGCACTCCACACTGCAAAACCGCAGTTGCCATTCTGGGTAATCACGTTATTGGAAGCATCCATATAGGAAGTTCCGGTAGCGATTATCCCCCAGCCCAGGTTTTCATGAACCAAATTATTCCTCACCACTGCTCTTGAGTTGCCAAAAGTCCCGATTCCTTTCCAGTAACCGGAGATCTTATTCCGATGGACTGTTGCCACCGCATCCCAGGTTATCCCAATTCCTGCGCCTCTGCCGTCGCAGATGATATTATCTGCAATATAGGCAGTTGCGCCCCGATATAATGCCACCCCATCCCAGCCGTTGTTCTGAATCAGGTTACTCAGAATGAATATCTCCGAATTTTCCCTGCAGAAGACTCCACCAATTCCCACTACCACATCTTCTGCTCTGTTTGTATTGTCCGATATATCCACTTCTTTTACTGTAACCGTGCTGTATTTTACCACTACCCCCGCATCTGTGGCATTCCCGTCCGGGTCTCTTTTTCCACCGGTTATTTTCAAATTGGTAATAAGCGAATTACGACTGTTTTCAAATAAAACGCCATACCCTGCTTTGGTGACTAAGGTAGTTTTATCTTTTCCACTTCCGATTATGTTTAAGCCCTTACCCTGAATTAGAAATCCCCTGGTAGCACTAACCTTAGTCTTATGTTCATCACAATTCCCACATAGTTCTTCTATGTATTCTTTTGGCTCTGCCTCATAAGTCCCCGGTAAAATAAAGACAGTATCTCCATCTTCTGCCTGGTCTAAAGTATGCCGCAGTTCCCTGAACGGGTTTTCCTTTGTCCCATTACCAGCCTGCCCATCTTTAAGATCATCCACATACCAGATTTTATGAGTTTTTGCTGAGAGGTTTGCAATTGATGTTATGAGGAGAATGAAGAATAACAGTAACCGAGATAAGTGTTTCACGCTTTTCCTCCTGGAGAAAGGTTTTTTACAGCAGAAATATGTGTTATTTCGGGAATAATTGTCAAGCCCAATGTCGGGGCGAGGTGAGCTTGTCCCTGAAATTATTTTCTGATTGACAATCTAATAATCCAGATATTTATTGAGCTGTGGCTCAGGATAACGTTCAAGGAGAATTAGTCGATAAAATAATAAGACCCTAGCATAATATTCCTTAACTGATTATGTCAAAAAACTTCGCCATAACCGGGGTGGCAGGGTATGTGGCACCGCGCCACCTGAGAGCCATAAAGGATACCGGGAACAAGCTGGTGGCCGCAGTTGACCCTCACGATTCAGTAGGGGTGCTGGATGCCTATTTCGATCAGGTGCGCTTTTTCACCGAGTTCGAGAGGTTTGACCGGCATATAGAAAAGCTCAGACGGCAGGGCGAGGATAAAAGGGTGCATTATGTGAGCATCTGCTCCCCCAACTACCTGCACGATGCCCACTGCAGGTTTGCCCTGCGGGTGGGTGCGGACGTGATCTGCGAGAAGCCCGTGGTGCTCAATCCCTGGAACATAGACGCCCTGCAGGAGCTGGAAAAGGAAAGCGGTAAAAGAATTAACACAATTCTACAGCTGCGGGTTCACCCTTCTTTGATTTCTCTCAAGGAAAAGCTGCAAAAGGATTCGGCAAATTCCAAAAGGGAGATCGTTCTTACCTATATCACCTCAAGAGGCTTGTGGTATTCAGTCTCCTGGAAAGGACAGCTTGAGCGCTCCGGAGGTCTTGCCACCAATATCGGTATTCATCTGTTTGACCTTTTGATCTGGCTGTTCGGGAAGGTCGAGCGTAACGAGGTTCATCTGTCAACTTCTACCAGGACTGCCGGGTATATCGAGCTTAAAAATGCAAAGGTGAAATGGTTTCTCTCCATCGACAAAGATGATTTGCCCCAGGAGACAAAAAATAAGGGGAAACCCACCTTCCGCTCAATCACTATAGACGGGGAAGAACTTGAGTTCTCCGAAGGTTTTGCTGATCTGCATACCATAGTATACCGGGAGACTCTAACAGGCAAGGGTTTTGGTTTGGAAGATGCCCGTCCCTCGATTGTCCTGGCTCACGATATAAGAAATGCCAAGATAATCGGGATTAACGAAAACTCACATCCGTCCTTGAAAAATCTCACGTAGGTCAACCATGACCAGGGAACTGGTTGACAATCCCTTGCTATTCACTGGTCTTAGCTTCTTTAATTGAATATTTTAGAACTATTTTTTCTTTGTATTTAAAAGGCAGAAGAGTTTCCCTGTCCTGAGGTATCTCGATTTCGGTTTTCTCTCCTATTGCGGCTGTTATCTCTTTGTGAAATAAGATAACTGTGGTTTTATCAGATTTTATTTCCTTGTGCCGGGTCTGGTCCATATTCGGATTTATGGCATAGGTGTGGCTTACCTCTATCTGAAATTTTATTTTATTCGGTTCAAGGAAAGTCGGGTTTTTAATCTCATAGGCAGAGATATACAAAAGCGAGTCTGCCCCCTGGAGCTTATAAACCTTCTGGTTGAAACAAGACACCTTGTCATCTTCAGCGCCCACATCTAACCCTAAGATACAACCTGTGTTCTCTATTTCATTTTTTCTGGTGTCCAGATTATAAAGACGATAAGCAGTATTGAAGACCACATGGCGAGTTATCTTTTCTTTATAAGCCAGTTTATAAGCCAGCTCGCCTTTTGTCTTGACCGAGATATCCAGAAAAACCTGCTTGCCACCTTTATCCTCTCCTAAAAGGAGATTCATTTTGCCATTGTCAGGCAGCACGAAATCAAGTTTTCTCTCGGAGTATTCGAACAGAGGAGAATTCCTGGATTCGGCCTGGGTTAGCTGGATAAGAACACCTTTGACATGAACAGAGCTACCCTCAGCTGGAGAAGCTTCAAGATACAGATCTGAGCCCAAGAAGATATTTTCGGGCGAGACCGGAGGTTCGTTTTCAGCAAGCAGGCGGGTGGCCGGGATCTGGGCATCTCCCGAAGTCAGGATATTAATCTGTCTTAGACCCTTGAAGAAAGTAAAGCTCACTTTACCGTATCTATTTTCCTTGACGGTGAAAGCGCCTGAGCAGGACACGGTTTTCACGCTATCTTTCAGCACATAAGCCGATACTTTGAAATCATATCCGACTTCTGAAGCTAATAACGGCTTGGTAATGGGAAAAAGGGAAATCAAAATCACTAAAAATATTATTAACTTTCTCATCTTCTTCTCCTTTGAAAGTTAATTTTTCTTTCCCAAGATTACGTAAGTCCTTAGGACATCTTTTTCAGTCAGAACTATCCTCTGGGATTTGGGCTCCTCCTGCACAGTGCTCTCAAATTTTGAAATTCCAGTAGTAGGTCCGACCTGATTTAAAAAAGAGTTAATCAGAAGCATTAAAAACAATATTATCGATGCCCAGGCTAAACTCTTGGGGACTTTATAGTAACCCTTTAAGAAGCTCAAAACCGGTTTTTCTTTTGGAGAGATCTTTAGAGTGTGCTTCAAAATCCTTTTTTCCAATTCGGATGGAATCTGCTCATTTTTCCAGGTTGAGGTAGTGACTTTCAGCTCCTCTAACTCTTTTGCAAAATTGGCACAATCGGTGCAAATTTTCAAGTGTTCAGACAAGAGCCTTTCCTCCTCTTTGGTCAATTCCTTGTCCAATTTAGCTGAGATTAACTCTTGAAAATCGAAGCAGTTCATATAAATCACCTCTTTCAATTTGTTTTTTCATAAATTTTTTTGAGCCTAAGTCTTGCTCTGAAGAGCAAAGACTTCACTGCTGAAATTGAGATTCCCAGAATCTCCGAGATCTCCCTGTAAGAGAACCCCTGGTATTCCCTTAAGATCAAAGCCTCTTTTAAATCCGGCTCTAACCGGGTGAAAGCCTTCCGCAGTTTTAGCAACTGCATGTTAGTAGTTCCATCTCCAATAGATTTTTCTTCGACAATTGAATCCAGGCCAATTTCTTTTTTGGTATCCCTGATTCTGTTCAAACAAAGATTCCGCGTTAGGATGAAAAGATAGTTTTTTAGATTGTTTATCTTGGCAGGATTTTCCCGACTGTTAAATAACTTAATAAAAACCTCCTGGGTGATATCTCCTGCGGATTCTCTATTTCCTAACATCTTATAAGCGAAATTATAGGTCTGCTCTTTATAGCGATGGAATAAGCTCTCAAAGGCTTTAAGATTGCCACTGTGAAAGTTTGTCAAAAGCTCATCCTCATTCAGATTCATATCTGTATCCAATCTAAAGACACCTTAAAGATAAAAAAGTTTCTGTGTTTTTTATAGGTAAACATACAGCGACTTGAGGAATCAAGCCTTTACCGATTAAAACTTTAAGGGTTAGATTTTTGGTAGCGATGAATTCAATATTTTTATTTTATCTCTTTCTTGATGATATTCAAAAATCTGGTGTTGGATATATAA
Source organism: uncultured Ignavibacteria bacterium (assembly GCA_964511075.1). Taxonomy (GTDB): domain Bacteria; phylum Zixibacteria; class MSB-5A5; order MSB-5A5; family RBG-16-43-9; genus CAZEDM01. Next base: position 205,330 of record CAZEDM010000007.1, on the reverse strand, counting down.
TGGTCTGCCAAAAGCTTCCCGTTGTATATCAAATTGAATGTGCCATAGGCTGAGGGAGCATTTTGAGCTTTTTTTGCGCTTTTCAATTCAACTGTTTTGACTTTCAAATCTTTACTCTCTGCGATTTCGCATAAATTTTTAATAGATCTGGCGATCCAGGGGCATTGATTGGCAAAAATGATATTCAGCCCTTTGTATCTGCTCAATTGCTTTTCCCCATTCGTGAATTTGGGCAAAGGTCCTTTCTTCCAGGTTTTGATCATCAATTCAAATGAAGGTTTGGCTTCAGCCACAGACCGGAATCCATTTTTTAAGAAAAGCTCCCTGCCTGCCATGAATGGACCTTCGCTGGTAATTGCCGCTACTCCGTACCTCCTCTGTTTTTTGGCATCTTTTAAACACTCTTCAATTAAAAGTGAACCATATCCTTTCCTTTTATATTTATTAAGGGAAATCCAGATGCAGTGAATAAACAGATATCCCCTGGCATCAACAGCCCTCCAGGCATACTCCCCGGGAACATATTCTAAAAAGCCGATTGGCTTTTTTTCATTTTCCGCAAACAGCAGTTTAATTCTCAGTCTTTCAGCGAAACGCTTCTTCAGCCACTCAAGCTTTTTCAGGTGCCCTTCGTGCTTGGGATTTAAAAAGCAGGGGCAACCAAATTTCCTGTAGTTGTCAGGGGTTAAGGTGATGATATTCAACTGATTATTCAAATATTTTCGTTCCTCAAATAAAAAATGGAGGCGGTGGGAATCGAACCCACGTCCGAAGATAAGAGCCAAAGGACATCTACAGGCTTAGCTTAGTCTATATGATTTCGCCCCGGGAAAACCGACAAGCAGGTTTAACCCGGAACTATCCCGGTTTTGGTTCGCCCTTTTCCCCCGGGAGGAAGAAGAAGGCTATCCTGTTTATCTCGACGCCTTAGCCCAAGCCAACAGGCAGGTTCGGGTAAGACGAGCTGCCTATTTAGTTAGGCAGCCAATGCATACGAGTAATCGTTTGCATTTAGATTTGTTTCCCAATGGTTTAGCGAGGGCACTGGGTACCTCGGCCTGCTTTCCTTTACCCTTAATCCCCGTCGAAACCCTTCGCCCCCAAAAAGCAGAATTATCCTTATAAAATATACGCATATCTGAATAGAATACAACAGAAATTCTCTTGATAATTTTCCCGCCCTGGAGGGGTAAGGCAGGCAATCTATAGCCCGAATCATTTATCGGTAAGTCCATCTTGTCCTTAAGCTGGGTTTACGGTCCTCCTTTTGCATAAAATTTATCTTTTTCTATTAAAAAGAATTGTTCAGGATTAAAAGAAACCAGCCGAATTCTCAGTAAAAACAGGGGTTGACAAATATCGAAAAGATGTTATACTATTAAAGTATAAGGCTGTGAAGCCACATTTATGGCGATGGGGAGCTAAAGGAGGAGTTCTGTGTTAAAATCACTAAAGCTTTTGATTCTAGGTTTAGGAGTGTTTTTGATGATAGGAGGAGGGAATCTGTTATTGGCTCAGGTGGAGAAATCATCTTATCCAATAGAGCAGAGGATAAGAGAACAGCAGGAGAGAAACGATCAAAAAGGGCTTCATTGGACCGCGGGGAGAAGCTGGACTACAGAGCTTTCGATTGAAGAAGCCAGGAAGATGTTGGGTTATAAGCCACCCAAGGGATACGAAGAGTGGCTGGAGAAACAGCCGAAGTTGAGGGTAAAGCCGGGTATGGAGTTCCCCGCGGTTTTCGACTGGCGTGATTCGAATGTGGTTACCCCGGTAAAAAACCAAGGGCACTGCGGAAGCTGCTGGGATTTTTCGGCAACTGGTGCTTTTGAGGCGGCTGTTAAAAAGCACGATGGTGTAGAATATGATCTTTCAGAGCAACAGGTCTTATCCTGCAATCTATATGAGGCAGGATGCGATGGGGGTTGGGCTGAGCCGGTGTATGAGCTTTTCCAGAGATACGGTGCGGTCTCGGAAAGCTGTATGCCCTATCAGGCAGACGATGGTGTGCCCTGCACTCAGGATGAATGCGAGGTGGTGGCAAAACTAAAGGATTGGGTTTATGTTGAAAATGATGTGAATGCTATTAAAACTGCCCTTCTAACCGGACCAGTACATACCTGTTTTTCAGTTTATGCTGATTTTTACTATTACTACTATGATGGATGCTATGAATATGATGGAACAAGCGGGTATGTAGGAGGTCATTGTGTAGTTATTGTAGGTTGGGCTGATACCTCTTGCGGAGGAGAAGGCGCTTGGATATGCAAAAACAGCTGGGGTACTGGTTGGGCTGGATTGGGAGGTTATTTTTATATTAAGTGGGGAACTGCCGGCATAGGTCGAAACACAGTACTGCCTCTTTACCCTCCTGACCCGGTAACATTGGCTTATGAAGACCATCAGGTTTTTGAGGCAAGTGGTGATGGGGACGGGATAGCAGAGCCAGGGGAGACCATCACCTTGTCGGTCGACCTTAAAAACACAGGGCCTGATACTGCTACCTCGGTTCAGGCTACCTTATCAACCACCACACCCGGGATTAGCATAACGGATGCTGTGACGACTTTCCCAGATATTCCTCCTGGCCAGATATTGACTTCTGAATCTCCTCATTTCACCATTGAGATAGATTCCACCGTAGAAAGGGCAAGCAGGATCGATTTTGATTTGAGCATAACCTGCGACCAGGGTGCTTTCAGCGGGAGCCTGTATGATTTCGTGGGAGAGTTTGACACCACCTTTTTTGACGATATGGAGGGTGGCGATAACGGCTGGACCCATTCTGGGACTCTGGATGAGTGGGAGCATGGTTCTCCACAGGTGGGCAGCAGAACTGACCCTCTCACTGCACATTCCGGAACTAAAATCTGGGGTAACGATCTGAACGGGAACTATGAAGATGAGGCAGATAATTATTTGGTTTCCCCGGTTATCAACTGCAGTAATATGGAGAAGACCAGGCTCTGGTTCTCCAGATGGCTGGCAGTAGAGAAGGCCATCTATGATTACGCTGATATATATGTGAACGATAATCTGGTCTGGAGAAACGACTACGATTATGACCATCTGGACTTCAAATGGCATCATCACGATATCGATATCTCGCCTTATGCTGATTCAGAGGATTCAGTGCGGATAAAGTTCGTGTTGAAATCGGATGAGGGTTTGCATTTAGGCGGCTGGAACATCGATGATTTGTCCATAGTGGGAATTTTCAGTTATATGCTGGGCGATGTTAATAACGACCAGCAGCTGAGCGTCTCGGATGTGATATATCTGATAAATTATCTATTTAAGGGCGGACAAGCACCTGTTCCTCTTGATGCCGGAAATGCTAATTGCGATGAGGATATAAATGTGAGCGATGTGATATATCTGATAAATTACCTGTTTAAAGGCGGTCCTGCTCCGGGATGTTAACAGCGAACAGATAAAGGCTCCATAGGGACATCCGGATGGATGTCCCTATATTTTTGTTTACAAAGCTATTGACAAATAGAGGGTCTAAAGGTTAAATAATTTATGATCAGGTCAGACAATTCTTATAAATAAACAAGGAGTAGATATGCATAAAAAGAGAGCTCTGATTGTTTTTTCCCTGTTTTTGTTTTCTTTAGTTAGCCTTTCTGCCCTTCAGGCTCAGGATATCAAGCTGGATATCAAGAAAACCGTCCTGGATAACGGCCTGACCATTTTGACCTCTGAGGACAGATCCGCACCCACGGTTTCCTATATGACCTTTGTGAATGCCGGCTCCAGGGAGGAGAAGCCGGGCACCACAGGTCTGGCTCATATCTTTGAGCATATGATGTTCAGAGGAACGGAAAAATACCCGGTATATCATGATGCCATCTCAGCCTTTGGAGCACAAAATAACGCCTCCACCGGTGAAGATTATACTTCTTATTATGTGAATGTGAAAAAGGATTATCTGAAAAATATAATCCCGATTGAAGCAGATAGAATAAGGAATCTTGTCTTTACTAACGAGACCTTTCGTACCGAGATGGGTCCGGTTAAAGAGGAGAGGAGAAGGTTTTCGGTGGACGACCCGGATGGGTTCATCAATGACGAGTTAGTCCAGCTCGCCTACAAAGTTCATCCCTATCATCATCCGGTAATAGGCTTTGAGGAGGACTTAGAGAAAAACATTCAGGTTCAGGATGGGCTGGATTTCAAAAGGAACTTCTACTCACCTGCATACACCACCATCGTGGTTGCCGGGAATTTCGATACCCCCAAGGTCCTGGAGCTGATCAGGAAATATTACGGAGACTGGGAGAAATCCCCTGCTCCAGAGCTCTCGATACCGGCTGAGCCTCAGCAGACAAAAGAAAGAGTGAAAAACTATGTATGGAAGGATAGTCAGGTCTCTCCCAAGCTTTTGATTGCCTTTCATGGCCCGCGCTTCGAGATAGAGGATTATGATTTCTGCACACTGAATTTAATCAGCCGAATCCTGTTTATGCCATCAGGCAGGCTCACCAAGAAGCTTTATAAGGACCTGCAGCTGGTCGAGCATATCTCAGGTGATATGGAGGAGAAAAAGGACCCGGGCCTTTTCGTTATCCGGGCATCTTTGAAAAAGGGTAAATCCATAGAGCAGGTAAAATCTATAATCTTCCAGGAGATGGAGAAATTGAAAAACGAACTGGTAGCAGAAGAGGAGCTAGAAAAAGCAAAAAACTCGGTTAAAGCTGAGCTTATCTATCGACTGAATGTGCCATTGTCAGTTGCCTGGACTATCGGTCATTATCAGTTAGTAGGGGGGGATTACAATCTATTATTTGAGATTCAGAATAAATACAAAGAGGTTACCCCGGAGATGATCCAGGAGACAGCCAAGAGATATTTTACCCCGGAGAACAGGACTGTTCTTACTCTGGTTCCAAAGAAATAAAATGGCTACTTTAAAACAGACGGAGGAAGGAAGATGAGAAATTTTAGAATTTTACTGTCGATTTTTATGATTTTTCTTTTGCTCTTTTCTTTTAACTGTGCCAAAACCCAGAAGCTAAAAATCCTTCAGGTGAAAAAGCCTGGTATCCCTTTGGTTCATTTCAGGGTTATGCTTCTCTCCGGCTCATCAGATGACCCCCAGGGCAAGGAGGGATTAACCTATTTCACCGCCTCGATGCTGAAGAAGGGGACAGAATCTTATACCCGCGAGCAGATCGAGGAGCTTCTGGATTTCCTAAGCGCCCGCATAGACGTGAATGTGGATAGGGAGGTTATAGTTATAAGCGGGACCACTCTCAAGGAGAACCTGGATAAATTCTATCCGCTCTTTTTGGAGGTCTTATTGAAACCTACTTTTCCGGAAGAGGAGATAGACAAGCAGAAAAAGGAGCAGGAGGATGCCATAAATATGCTCATCCAGGATGATGCGGAGCTGGTCAAGGAATGCCTGCAGGATTTCATATATCAAGAACATCCTTATGGACATCCTAAAGTAGGGTATTTATCCAGCATAAGGGGGTTTTCCCGTGAAGATGTTTTGAATTTCTATAATTCCCATTTTTTGAAAAATAACCTCATCCTGGGATTGGCAGGAGATATAGATGAAAGCCTGGCTGGGAGATTAGAAAAAGATTTTTCAGGATTAAAAGAAGAGGAGGTAGTTCATCCAGAAGGAGCAGTTCAACCGGTTAGGGGCAGAAAGCTTTTCTTGATTGAAAAAGAAGGAAGGGACCAGACCCAGCTTTGTTTTGGACATCCAGTTGATTTCACCCGAAAAGACGAGAAAGTCTTTTTCCCTCTGTATGTGGCAAATACCTATTTTGGAAAACACCGGGAGCAGTTCGGGGTACTTTTCAGGACGGTGCGGGCCGCCAGGGGCTTAAGCTATGGAGCATACAGCTATATGGAGCACTTCGAGCAAGCGGGCTGGTCGAATCTGGCAAAACCTAACATCCCCAGACATGACCAGTATTTCAGCATCTGGACTTATCCCAAGAGCGTAAATGGAAAATTCACCATAAAATTAGCCCTCAAAGATTTAACCGATTTAGTGGAGAAGGGGATTCCTCCTGAAGAGCTGGAGAGATATAAAAATTTCGAGATCAACCATTTCCCCTTTGAGATCGAAACACCTCAGAGGAAATTGGGGCTTCTGATGGACGAGGAGTTTTACGGCAATTACGGATTCGTGGATAATTACGAGAAAAAGATAAAACAGATTGTACCTGAGCAGGTAGATGGACTGCTTAAGGAACATATTTTTCCAGATAACCTCATCATAGTGGCAATAGTGAGCAGTGCAGAGAATTTCAAAAAAGAGCTGCTCTCGGATAAGACTATAATAGAGTACCCCTCGGGCGTGGATGGTGCCTCGCTGAAAGAAGAGGATGAAAAGATCAAAGCTTTTGATCTGAAAATTAAACCTGAGGATATAGTTATAGTTAAATCTTCAGAACTTTTTAAATGATTTTTTAAAAGAAAAAAATAGGTAGAGGCCAGGTAATGTAGTCCTTTGGTCATGGGTGACTAAGAAGATAATGAAATATAAAAAATATCTCGATTTAGTTAAAAATTCAGGGGCAGTTTGGTCTAAGATCATCGATCCTAAAAATATAGTTACGGCGGAGTGGGTCAGGTTCAAATGCCAATACGGGTGTGATGGCTACGGGAGCTGCTTAACCTGTCCTCCTTATTCGCCTAACCCCAAGCAGACTAAAAGAATGCTGGAGCACTATTCCAAAGCTCTGATTTTGATCTATGATATTCCCCTTGATAAAACTGAAAGAGTATTGAGAAGGAAACTTAGAAAGAACGTAGCAAAATTGGAGAGGGTGATTTTTCTGGATGGTTATTACAAAGTTATGGGACTGGCTTGTGGGCCCTGTAATCTTTGTAAAGAATGTGACCTTACTTATCCTTGCAAATATGGAGATATTGCTCGACCCTCAATGGAGGCTTGCGGGATAGACGTTTATAGTACCTTAGCTAATGTGGAGTATAAACTAAGAGTGGTAAAATCCTATGAGGAAGGATGTAAGTTCTGTTCCCTAATCTTGATTGAGTGAAGACAAACCTACAAGAGTGTCAATAAACTAAGTTAGAATTAAGTACGAAAATGCTGATGGAAAAAGAACTCAAAGATTTAACTATTCCCCAAATGCTCAGAAGGAGTGCCAGCCTTTTTTGTGACTTCTCCGCGTTATCTGTCTGGCAAGGTGGAAAGTTCGTCTCTATTACTTATAAAGAGCTTGAGCATAAGGTAAATCTCTTTGCCAGGGGTTTGAATTCCCTGGGTATAAGGAAAAATGATAAAGTGGGATTACTTTCTGAGAACCGGCCTGAATGGGGTATAGTTTATCTGGCTATTTTGAGTTCAGGCGGGATAACAGTTCCCCTGGATCCTCTTTTAAGATGCTCGGAGCTGGAGGTCTTTATCAGGGATTCAGGGATGAAGGGTCTGGTTACTTCAGGCAAATTCATATCTGAGATATATGAAATCACAAAAAAGATACCTGGTTTTGAGTTCCTCATATGTATGGATGAGAAAAAAGAAGCGGGTATATCTTCCTTCTCCGAGATTTTAGATAAGGGTAGAGGAAATGAATCAGAACTCCCTGCTGTTTTTTCTGAGGATATTGCGTCTTTGATCTATACCTCCGGCACGACCGGCAATTCAAAGGGGGTAATGCTCTCTCATATGAACATAATGTCAGACGTCTGGGGGACGAAGGAGGCTTTAAAGCTTTATCCTGAGGATAACTTCTTATCCATCCTGCCCTTACACCATACCTTCGAGTGTACCTGCGGGCTTCTTATACCTTTATCCGGTGGCTCCGGAGTTATCTACGCACGGAGTTTGAAATCCAAGGAGATCTTAGAGGATATAAAAAATACCGGCGCTACTCTGATACTGGGTGTCCCTCTTTTCTATGAAAAGCTTTTTGCCGGCTTAAGGAAGAATATACAGAAAAAATCAGCTATAACCAGATTTTCCTTTAAACTCTGTTTCAATTTTGTGAAAATCTTTAAGAAATTAACTGGCATAAACTTGGGGAAATCTATTTTTAAAAACTTAAGGGAGAAAGCCGGGCTTTCCTCTTTAAGGGTCTTGATCTGCGGGGCAGCGCCGCTTCCAGCCATAATCCCGGAATGTTTTGACCTGCTGGGGATAAAGTTTCTTCAGGGTTATGGATTGACCGAGACCTCACCGGTTCTTACTTTGAATCCTTTTGATAAGCCCAAATGTTCCTCTGTGGGAATCCCTATCCCCGGAGCAGAGCTAAAAATCTCAGAACCTAATAATGACGGGGTTGGTGAAGTCCTGGCAAAAGGGGATATGATTATGAAAGGGTATTATAATAACCTGGAGGAAACAGATAAGGTCCTGAAAGATGGCTGGTTTTATACCGGAGACTTAGGCTGGAAGGACAGGCAAGGGTATTTCTATATAGCGGGAAGGAAAAAGAATGTGATTGTAACAGGTGCCGGGAAGAATATCTATCCCGAGGAGATCGAAAATAAACTGATTCAGTCACCTTACGTCTTAGAGGCTTTGGTCTTGGGAAAGAAATTGTCCTCTGGAAGGGAAGAGGTTGAGGCGATAATCGTGCCGGATTTCGAGTATCTGAAGCAGGTTAACCAGGAACAGGGCTTGGATGAGGAAAAGGTGAAGTCTTTTTTCAAAATGGAGATAGACCAGTGTTGTGAGGGGATGGCAGATTATAAAAGGGTGAAACATTTCCAGATAAGAAAAGAGGAGTTCGTGAAAACCTCCACCCGAAAGATAAAAAGATTTTTGTTTAAGCAGATATAGCAGCAGGACAGACTTAAAGTCTGTCCTTTTGGTGTCAGGAGGTAACACCTGATACCACATTTGAAGAATCTTGTAGGGGCGTTCAATTGAACGCCCCTACCGTTAAATCAAGCTCTTAAGCTTAAATGAAACCTCCCTTAGTTTATCATCCTTTTTAAGCTGTAATTTAATTTTGGTTCCGTCTTTTCCGGTCAAAATATCTCTGAGCTGACTCAAGGTATATTTGGATACAGGCTCGTTATTAATAGAGATTATCTCCTCTCCGGGTTCGATTCTGGTTTTTTTTGCCGGTGAATCTTCAAATATATTCTGGATCAAAAATTTCCCGTCTTTCCACACTATCAGAAGACCGCTCTTATCAAGTTCATCTTTTTCAGCGAACAGGCCGTTTTTTTCTAAGATTATCTTCTTTCTCTCGTAATCAAAGATCACATCGAACTTTTTCAGAATTCCACCCCCAATATTTCCCTGGGTCTTCTCGCTTTTAAAGGCGCCTTCCTCTGCCAGGCTCAGTCCGCATATGGGCTCCTGGATGAGAAAATTTCCTATCTGGATGGATTTTATCCTGGTCTGCAGGGACTTGGTCTGCCCTCCTATCCCTGCTCCTCCAAAGGCCTGGATGGCTTTGGGATATTTTTTTAAAAGATTGTGCTCCTCCACAAAGGGAGCATGCAGGTCTAAACTTTTTCTTGAACCGGTATCCAGGGTGAACATCCCCTCATACTTCCCGTCTATAATGGCTTTGATATGCGGGGTATTGCCGTAAAGCTCAATCTCCAGCGCCTCGCCTTTCCCTGTATAATTGAAGGACTGCGGGTCATAAAATGTCACCCTGCTTTTCTGATAATCTATCTCAAAAACAAACCGGCTTAAAAAATCATATCCCAGGATCCCCTGTATTTCCCTGCCCTCATAAATATTCAAGGGGCTTAAGCTCAAACTCACTATTTTCTGCTGGAACATCTTCAGGCCTCCCAGCTCTAAGGACTCTAACTCCAAAAATCCCGCATCCTCAGACCCGCCCACTCCCTTAGCTTCAAATTTGCCGGTTATCTCCAGACCGATGCTTCGAGCAAAGGTCAAATCGATGCAGGAAGCGCCAGCGCCGGTGTCCAGAAGGAAATAAGCCGGGTTTCTGCCGTTGACCAGAACTTTTATATAGATATGATTGTTAGCTAATTCAAAGGGGACGGTGGTCTTTCCCTCAGGTGTGGAAAAAGCATAGTCTTTGACCTTCTCCCGGGGCATCTGGAAAAGCGACGGATCGACTGCTACATTGAATTTTATCTCAGTGATTTCCACATCCGCATCGTACTGGGGCTTGCCAGTAGTAGTGTGGGAATGAAAAGGTATTTTAAGCCCCTCTATATCTCTGTAATCTGTGAGGTAGGTAGTGGCTACGTCTATGTCCATCTTCTGCTGGTACTTATCCAAAAGATAGGTCTGTTTGTTGATGAAAAGTTTTCGTGGTTCCCCGTTTTCAGGTTTTATCTCAATTACATAATGTTCTCCCAGAGAATCTTTTTCATCTCCCAAGTAAGTTATTTCCCTTTTGTATTCGTCCGGAAAGAAATACAGAAAATTGGCAAAATAGTCCTCGGTCCAGGCAAAGGATTTTTCCACTTTTTCCAGTTCCCTTATCTTTCCGTTCTGGTCCTTTCTCCAATATATTTTCCCGTCGGTGCCAGAGCTCATCTGGAACATCTTGAAATCCACATCCTGGCGGGATTTATCCGGAAACTGAGAATAAGAGATGAAATTCCCCTCCAGACCTCCATAGCTGATCTTTCCTTCCACATAGGAGGTTTTTATTTTCAATAGATTCTCCTTACCCCCTAAAGCCTCCAGATGTTTGGAGAGTATCTCCTCCGCTGGCATACCCCAGCTTGAGTTGAAGGAAAGCAATGAGAGCAGGACTATCCAGAGCAGGGCTATTCTTTTCCTCATAATCACTCCTGGTTAAGGTTTTAGCTCAAGATACAACAGATTTTACGGAATGAAAACTAAAAAGTTTTCATTTTCAGGTAGGGACAGAACAATGTTCTGTCCCTGCGGCTTGCGGTCAAAAGCATGGTTTTTGCCCGATAACCCGCTATTGCTGTTGACAAGAATGTAAATAAGATTATATTATATTCGTATATTCGGATAAACAGATATGTCAAACTCAAAGAGAGAACTGAATATCGTCAAAGCCTTAGGGGATGAGACCCGTTTGAGGATTTTGAAGCTTCTTTTGAAGAGGGAGTTATGCGTGTGTGAGTTGGAGGCGGCTCTGGATTTGTCCCAATCCAAGGTCTCCCGGCACCTTACGGTCCTCCGCTCAGTTGGCCTGGTGAATGATAGAAGAAAAGGGCAATGGGTTTTCTATTCTCTTTTTAAGCCGGAAAATGATTTTAAGAAATCAGTTGTCCGGGTTATCGAAAATTCACTTTCGGAAAGTACGTTGATCAAAGAAGATAAAAGGAGATTAATGAGGAAGCTTTCGCAGAGAGATGCTTATAAATGCGACTAAGACAGAAAACCGTAATCTCAGAACCTTCAGAACCATTTCAGATACTTCATCAGGATAAAGCAAGAAGGAGAAAGAGAGATGACTGACGGCGTTGCCAAAAAATTATCAGTCTTAGACCGTTTTCTAACTCTGTGGATTTTTCTGGCTATGTGTCTGGGGGTGGGAGCGGGTTATTTCATCTCCGGCATCGATTCTTTTCTGGATCGTTTCCAGATTGACACCACCAATATCCCTATTGCCATCGGGCTGATTCTGATGATGTACCCGCCCCTGGCTAAGGTGAAGTACGAGGAGCTGGGGGATGTGTTCCGCAACTGGAAGGTCCTGGGACTGAGCCTTGTTCAAAACTGGTTAGTTGGACCGATTTTGATGTTTTTTCTGGCTATCATATTTTTACATAATTATCCGGAATATATGGTGGGTCTGATTATGATCGGTCTGGCAAGGTGCATTGCCATGGTGATCGTATGGAACGAGTTAGCCAGAGGGGATACAGAGTATGCCGCGGGTCTGGTAGCATTCAACAGCATCTTTCAGGTGTTATTTTATAGCCTGTATGCCTATGTTTTCATCACCATTCTGCCAGCCAGGTTCGGCTTGAAAGGGAGCGTGGTAGATGTTACCATGGGGCAGATCGCCAAAAGTGTTTTCATCTACCTGGGAATCCCCTTTATTGCTGGTGTCATAACCAGATTTACTCTTATCAGGCTCAAGGATAAAGCATGGTATCATAAAAAATTCATTCCAAAGATAAGTCCCATCACTCTGATAGCTTTGCTTTTCACCATTATTGTGATGTTCAGCCTCAAAGGGGAATACATCGTCAAAATTCCCCTAGATGTGGTGAGGATTGCCATACCCTTGTGTATCTATTTTGTGATTATGTTTTTGGTCAGCTTCTGGATGGGCAAAAGGATTGGTGCAGACTATTCCAAAACCGCCACCATTGCCTTCACTGCGGCAAGCAATAACTTTGAGTTAGCTATCGCAGTAGCAGTAGCAGTTTTCGGGATTAAATCCGGCTCTGCCTTTGCCGCTGTGATCGGACCTCTGGTGGAGGTTCCTGTGCTGATCAGCCTGGTGAATGTCTCTTTGTGGTTTCAGAGAAAATATTTCACTTAATTATTTGTAGGAGGGGAATATGAAGAAAAAAGTCCTTTTCCTGTGCGTAAATAACTCCTGCCGCAGCCAGATGGCTGAAGGGTTTGCTAAATTCTATGAAGGAAAGAAAGTAGAGGCTTTCAGTACCGGCTCAAGTCCCTCCGGAAAGGTGGATGAATTAGCAGTCGAGATGATGAAGGAGAAGGGAATTGATATCTCTAAACAAAGGTCAAAAGGGTTTAAGGAACTTCCCTATAAAGATTTTGACTATGTCATTAGTATGGGCTGTGAGGATATCTGTCCTTTTGTCCCGGCTAAACAAAGGATAGAATGGCAAATTGAAGACCCCAAGGGGGGATCAAAAGAGAAGTTTGTAGAGGTAAGAGGGAAGATAGAAGATAAAGTGAAAGAATTTTTGAGGGGGTTAGAATAAAAGGTTCTTTATGAATTTCACTCAGATATTTTCGAGCGGATGGAATGCGCTTTTAGAATATCTTTCCGCCCATGTTCTAACCTGCCTGGTTCCAGCTTTCTTTATAGCCGGGGCAATTGCGGTCTTTGTATCCCAGGCCTCGGTGATGAGATATTTCGGAGCCAGGGCGAACAAAGTCTTAGCCTACTCTGTTGCCTCAGTTTCGGGGGCTATTCTGGCGGTATGCTCCTGCACCATCCTACCCCTCTTTGCCGGAATACACAAAAGAGGTGCAGGCTTAGGTCCGGCAATCGCATTTCTTTATTCCGGTCCAGCCATAAACATCTTGGCTATTGTCTATTCCGCCAGACTGTTAGGTCTGGATTTAGGTTTTGCCAGAGCAGTCGGAGCTGTCGTTTTTTCCATAGTAATCGGACTGATTATGGCTTTTATCTGGAGAAAAGAAGAGTTAGAGAAAATAAATAATCCAGGCGAATTGGTTCTGCCTCAAGAGAAAGAGAAGACAAAACCCCAGGGTATTACCTTATTATACTTTGCTATCTTAGTAGGAATTCTAATTTTCGGTGCGGCTCAAAAATGGTTGATAACTGCCGTGCTTCTGGTAGTATTGGGTTTGATCCTATATCGGTGGTTCGTGAAAAATGAGTTAAAATCCTGGATGGAACAAACCTGGGACCTTTTCAAAAAGATTTTCCCGATTCTTATCGCGGGTGTTTTTATAGCGGGGACAATAAAGGCACTGCTTCCCCAATCAGTAGTTGAAAGCTGGTTAGGGGGAAATGGGCTGAAGTCAACTTTTGTAGCTTCCCTCTTTGGAGCCTTAATGTATTTTTCAACTTTGACCGAGGTTCCCATCATTCGAGCCTTGATGGATTTGGGCATGGGCAGAGGCCCGGCTTTGGCTTTGCTTTTGGCTGGACCAGCCTTAAGCCTTCCCAATATGATAGTAATTGCCGGGATAATGGGTTTTAAAAAAACTGGAGTTTATGTTTTCCTGGTAGTGATAATGGCGACTATAACCGGAATGATATTTGGAAACTTTTTATAAATAAATGATTAAAAGAATTCTTTTATTCTCTTTTCTCTGCACATCCATCCTTCTGCTTGTAGGAAGGTTTGGCTATGCCCAGAAGGAGCTATATGGTAAAAACAAAGAGGCTGCAGATTCTACTTTAATTTTAGAATATGACAGTCTATTAATTATTCATTTTCATCCCACAGCTCAGTGTTCCTGCTGTATAAACGTTGGCAACTTTTCCAGGAAAGGATTAGAGAAACTCTACCCTAAATTGTATAAAAATAGACGAATTATCTTCAAGGAATGCAATATAGATGATGATTCTTTAACCGCCAAAAGATATAAAATCTTCGGCTCGGCCTTGGGTTTCAAGAAATTCCTCAAAGGCAAAGAGGAATTTAAAGAAGTCGAATCGGTATGGGAATTCTGTGAGGATGAAGATAAATTTTTGATTGATTTCCAAAAAGAGCTCCGGAGTTTTGTCGCTGGCAAAAAAGAGGGGAAAAGTGAGAAAAAATCAAAATAAAGGAGGCCACTAGATGAAAATCGAAATCTTAGGACCGGGATGTATGAAATGTGAGAAGACTTATGAGATCGTGGAAAGGACCTTGAAAGAGCTGGGTAAAGAAGCAGAGGTTATTAAAGTCAAGGATATAAAATCCATTATGCAGTATGGAGTGCTTATGACCCCGGCTCTAGTTATCAACGGAAAGGTGTTATGTTCTGGCAGGGTTCCCGGTTTAGCAGAACTTCGAGAATGGCTGGTCAAAGCAGAGGAAAATTAAAAAATATTGAGAGCTGGAAATGAACAACACTACAAAGTTCCTAGGTTTCTTAATAGTTATTTTTTTATTAGCTGGTTTCATTATTTTTCAGGGAAAAGAAAAAAATCCTCCAATAAATAAGTCTTCTCAGTCTTCTGAGGAAATTGCAGTGTCAAAAGACAGCTCTGGGACTCCAGTTAAGAATTTACCCAGGCTGATCGATTTAGGCAGAGGAACCTGTAAAGCCTGTAAGATGATGTTGCCTATCTTGGAAGAGTTGAAAGAGGAGTATAAAGGTAGAGCAATTATAAAGATAACAGATATTCGTTATGAGCCTGAGCCGGCAAGGCTTTATAAGATAAGACTTATCCCCACCCAGATTTTCTTCGATGCTGAAGGCAAAGAGGTTTTCAGGCATGAGGGGTTTATGGATAAACTTTCAATTGAGCAAAAGCTAAAGGAG
The DNA here is from genome assembly GCA_964511075.1 of uncultured Ignavibacteria bacterium. GTDB lineage: Bacteria > Zixibacteria > MSB-5A5 > MSB-5A5 > RBG-16-43-9 > CAZEDM01. The sequence goes on along the minus strand of CAZEDM010000007.1, from coordinate 190,263 downwards.
ATAGGAGTGAAGTAAATGGATTCCCTTCTAGCAGATATATCCTCGGTAATAAATAATGCTCCCGGTTTAGCCTATATATTGATCTTCTTTGGCGGTATTTTGTCTGCTTCCAGCCCCTGTGTTCTGGCAATTATTCCACTGGTGATTGGGTTTGTAGGCGGATATTCTGAGGGGAATAAAAAGAAGGCTCTGCTTTACTCTTTGACTTTTGCCTTAGGTTTATCCATAACTTTTACGATATTGGGGGCAATTGCCTCCCTTTTAGGATGTCTTTTTGGGAATGTGGGTAAGTTATGGTATTACTTAGCCGCTGGGGTGGCTTTGGTTATGGGTTTATACCTTCTGGGATTGATTAAAATCCCTATTCCCAGGACTGTGGAATTAAAAACCAAGCACAAAGGAATCCTGGGTGCTTTCCTTTTGGGGCTTCTTTTCGGGATGGTTTCTTCCCCCTGTGCCACTCCAGTTTTAGCAGTTATTTTAGCTTTTGTAGCTACTAAGGCAAAGATAGTTTATGGTATTTCTCTTCTTTTTGCCTATGCCATAGGGCACTGTGCCTTGATAATTTTAGCCGGAATTTCAACTGGTTTTGTGGAAAGCTACGCCAAGTCTAAAGGGGTAACTAACTTCTCCAACCTCACCAAGAAAATTAGTGGAGTTCTGATTTTTTTAGCAGGTTTGTATATTTTGTTCATTAACTTATAACGGAAAAATCCAGGGGCGCAAGCTTGCGAGCGGCCCCTGCAACGCCTGGTTAACTGGACTTGACTTCGTAATCCCTATGATTCTCAATGAACTCATCGAGTTCCTTGTGCCATTGATCTGGGTCAACAGTCTGTGGAACAGTATCTTCCGCAAATAGCAGATCTATCAGATACCTTGGGCGTTTTCCACCAACGAACATGGCCTTACTGCACGAAACGCAGTAAACTAAAATGTCGTCCACGGGCATTTCATCGGCTTTCGCCTTCATTTGATTGATTACTTGCTCAGTAGACAGGTTCCCGAAAAAGATGTCTCCGCAACAAGTGCTTTTCCTTCTAGTCTTTGCTGGTTCAACTATAGAAATATTCATTCTCGCAGCTAAAGCCCGCACTGAGCGATGAATTCGATCTTGGTCTCTCGTAGGGCATGCATCTATGATTGTCATCTTCTGATATCTATAATCTGGGAAGACGAATGCGTCGGTTTCCGATAGCAGTTCCCACAGCGAAATTGTTGAAGGGTTAGTATAGTTCTTACGATATCTTCTGTCGCATCCGGGGCAAATATTGATGACGCGCGTCTCGGGAGCTATTTGCGGTGTGTGGCGGCAGCATGTGAGCAGTAGCTCCATTGCCCCATACTTGAAGTTGAGAAATTCGTGGAGCTTCTCGATCAAATGGGGTTTGTAGAGCGATAGGGCACATCCAGGCGCAAAGATGTATTTCATAATGCTGTTCTCCAGCTAACTAAATCATATATAGTTTCTTCATAAGATCTGTTGGCCGCAAACTACAATATGACACACTGTATTGCGACGAAGTTTAAGTCTCACTCTTCCAATAAGATAATCCGGTTAACTTGATCTACAAAGGGTATTATATAGTTTCTATATAATATTCTGCTGCGCTCCTTCTATAAAGAGTCGATGGGGATGCACACCCTCCACGGTTTAAAACATGAGTATGAATCATGGTCGTCTTGACGTGCTTATGACCTGGTAACTCTTGAACTATGCGAATGTCATAACCCTCTTCAAGCAAGTGCGTTACGAATGAATGCCGGAAAATATGGCAACCAACCAGTTCAGTTAAAGAGAGCTTTTCTCCGAAATTTTTTCTCTGTATAAGTAAGCCTATCTCCTGCCGATCTGTCAAGAGTTTTTTCAGGTTCTACGAGAAAGATAGAATTGAACCTCTCAGTGCCGGCTCAAGCCCCTCCGGAAAAGTGAATGGATTAGCAGTTGAGGTGATGAGAGAAAAGGGGATTGATATCCCCAACCAAAGGTCGAAGGGGTAATGAGCTTCCCTATAAAGATTTTGACTATATCATTAGTATGGGCTGTGGAGATGTATGTCCTTTTGTGCCAGCCAAACAGAGGATTGAGTGGCAAATAGAAAACCCTAAGGGGAGAATCAATAGATAAATTCAGAGAAGCAAGGAAAAATATAGAGGTGAGGGTAAAAGAATTGTTGGAGAGAACCGATTCTTAAAGAAAGGTCTGAATTAGAAAACAGTTGACAAAAATTATCTATAAGTTATAATATGGTTAAGATTTAAGGAGGCAAAGTGAAGCTGAAAGGCTTATTTTTATTGGTGCTTTTTCTCTTTTTAATTTACTCTCTTTCTTTGGCTGGAACACCCAAGATCGATTTCTCTGAAAGGGTCTGGGATTTCGGCAGGGTTCCCCAGAACGCTACGGTGACGCATTCTTTCTGGATTAGGAACCTGGGGACTGATACCCTGGAAAATATCAATGTTAAAACACCCTGAGGCTGCACCAAGGCTCCACTGAAAAAGACGGAGCTGGCTATCGGTGATAGCACTGAGTTAGAGATAAGTTACTATACCGGGATCTCGGTATCCAGGGAGAGGAAATATGTTGAGATAATCTCCAGTGATATCGCCTCCGGATATAACAGGCTGGAGATAACCGCCGAGGTTAATCCCAAGCCGGATACGTTGCTTGAGTTGACTTATACCCCTTATAGGTTGGAGTTCCTTCAGGAAGATGGAGGGAGGGCAAAAGAACAGGAGGTTGAGTTTAGGAATACCGGAGAGGAAGAATATGAGCTGGAGATATTGGATTACCCCAGAAAGCTTTTCCAGGTGAAGTTAAGCAGTACAACCCTTAAGCCTAAGAATGAAATACAGCTGAAGGTAAAACCGGTTAAGAGCTTGCCTCCTGGAACAGTAAAGGGTTCAGTCACTCTAAAGATTAAAGGTAAGGAGGAGTTCAGGATAACCATTCCGATCAAAAAAGAGACAGCATTACCGGTTAAGGGGAAATAAAATACAATGGCACCTTTTTGCCATCATTTTATCCTTAAATTCTTGGAGGAGATTTCGTAGATAATTATAAACAGGCTTTTTCCGCGGAGGAGGTGAAAATGAAGAAGAGTATAATTACGGGTTTGAGTTTTTTTCTGATCTGCCTGTTGTTTCCTGTTTTTTCCATGGCAGGTTCTCCAGAGTTAAAAGTTTCCGAGCTAAACTGGGATTGGGGCAGAATTCCGCAGAATTCCTTTATCTACCACAAGTTCTGGATAAAGAACGTAGGTACCGATACCCTCAAAGGCTTATCTGTCAGGGTTGCCTGAGGGTGCACCAAAGCTCCCTTAGAAAAGACGGAGCTGGCTATCGGTGATAGCACAGAACTCGTGGTAAGTTATCATTCAGGAATTACCCCGGGGAGGGTAAGTAAATATGCTACCATATCTTGTGCAGATACTGCTACTCAGGCCAAAAGGATTAACCTGCATGCTCAGGTAGTGCCCAATATCGATACAACCTTCCAGGTAGAGTTATCCCCCTCGATTTTAGATTTCACAGTGGCTCAGGGGGAAAAGCCTAAGGAGAAAAAACTTTATTTGAAGAATACAGGCGAGGAGAAATTCAAGGTCTCCCTGATTGATTATCCTGATGAGCATTTCAAAGTCAAGCTGGGGGAAAAATTAAAACCAGGAAAGTCTTTGAAGGTCAAGGTAAAGCCAGATAAAAAGCTGCCTGAGGAGGGGATTAAGACATCCTTTACTTTGGAGTTGGAGGGAAAGGAGAAGGCCAGAATTACAATACCTTTAGTCTATCAGGGTGCTCCCGTTACCTCCCAGAGAAAATAAAAGATTGGGATTATCGAAATCCAAGGCTCTGTCTTTTCAGACAGAGCTTTTTTTATTATTCTGACATTTCATCCAAAAGGGTTTCGATTTCTATTATCGTCTTCTCCAGGGAGAAAAATCTTTCTACCCTTTTTCTGCCTGCTTCTCCCAAGCGTGAGGACAAGTTTCTGTCCTCACGCAGGGTGATAACAGCCTGGGCTAATGAATGACAGTCAGCAGGAGGGACCAAAAAACCGGTTTTTTTATCCTCCACTACTTCGGGGATACCCCCAACCCGGGTAGCAACAATCGGTTTTTTTAAAGCCATACCCTCAGCTAAAACCAGTCCGAAAGGCTCAATGATCGAAGGCAGGACCAGAAGATCAAAACCAGCCATGGTCTCAAATATCTCCCTGACATAGCCGGCGAAGATGACATGATTATCCAGATTCAACTGGTGAGCCAAGTCCTTCAGATGTTCTTTCTCCGAACCTTCTCCGGCAAAAAAGAATTTTGTATCCGGAAATAATTTTACTATCTCCGGTATTGCCTGTAGTAGGAAAATATGTCCCTTGGCTTTAACTAATCTGGCAGGAACTCCTATCAGGAACTGTTTGGGGTCGAGGTTGAAGTTTTGAAAAAGCTTCTCTCTTGCCTTCCTCAAATCCAAGTCGAAACAGGAAAGATCAATTCCGTTAAGGATGACCTTGATTTTATCCGGCCTTAGCCAGGGGAATGGTTTAAGCTGATTTTTAAGGCTACGACTGGGAACTACGATTTTATCCGGCAGAAATCTTCCGGTTATTTTATGAATCAAGGAGGTCTCAGGCAAAAGCACTCCCATTCCCCAGATTATTTTGGGCCTGCGTTTTAACCTGGCTGCAATCCCTCCCAGTCTTAAATCTTTGTTGAAGTTCACCCAGATGAAGTCTATCTTCTCTCTGGATATCAATCGATACAAGTGGGAAATAGTAAAGGGGTCGAAATCTCCTCTGATTTTCAAGGGGAGCAGACCGACTTCTATTTCCGAAAAATGTCTCAAAAACTCGCTATCTTTTCTGCCAGCAACCCAGATCCTATGACCTTTTCGGGTAAGATGAATGGCGAAGTTGTAAATCAGGTTTTCGCCACCCCCCCATACGTTTTTGCGAATGGAATTCAAGAAAAGAATTTTATATTTTTTCTTCATTTGACTGAAAACGTTTTCTAAAATCGAGTTTTAATAAGAACATACCTTTTCTTTTTGTCAAGGATTAAAATGGCAGAGCAGACAATGAACTCGTGTCCGTCAGGTTCTTAACTTGATGGATGTGTTTCTGGTTTCACCTTACCAGAGCAGTCCGCCTCAGGTGGATGGCATGCACAAAATGTAAGGGCTCAAGAATTTGAGCCCCTACTGCTTATTTCTCATTAAGTACTTCTTTAGTGGTGCAGACATCCGCAAAGCCAAAAGATAGATTTAATAAAGTAGCAAGATGCATCTCCTCAGTAACAGTCCCGGTGGCATCAGCCAAGAATTTAATACGATAGTCCCTGAAATAGGCATCCCGGGCTGTGGATTCACAGCACATATTGGTCATTATTCCGGATATAACCAGGTCCTCTATCTTCAAGCAGCGCAGGATCGTCTCCAGATCAGTGTTATAGAAGGCACTGTAGCGATGTTTATAGATTATCTTCTCCCCGGGCAAAGGCTCTATCTCCGGATAGACTTTAGCCTCCTCTGTTCCTTCCACGCACATCCCCTCCCACCACCAGCCCATTATTCCCGCATCTATTCCATCCGGATGATGGACGTGGCAGGTGTAGATAACAGGCCTTTTACGACTGCGGAAAAAGCTTATCAATTCCTTTACATTGGGAAGAACAGCCAAGCCGCCGCAGGTGAAGCTTGGAGAATCAGGCTCCAAAAAGAAACTTTGCATATCGATGACCAAAAGGGCAGCTCTTTTCAAATTCAGCTTCAGCTTATGAGTATTGTAGGGTGAGATCTTTTTAAGCCAGATTTTGGTTTTCTCCTTAAGGTCGTTCTGGGTTACATAATATTTCATAAATCTCCTTTCCAGTGGTTCCGGACTCGTAAAAATTTAAAAAGCCATCCAGTGAATCTGGGTGGCTTCTGCCTATCATAATTCGAGATCATCTTAATTAGATGAAACCCTTGTGTCAAGTTAAAAAAGCGTTATCTTTAAAATCAGGTCAGCGGACCAACTTTATGTACTATAAAGAAAAACAGGACCTGGTCTGGTGGGTCAAATATCTTTTTATCATCGGAATTGGCGGGATCCTCTTGGGCTTGGTTTTATCTCCAAAAGACCCTGAAACCCCCTTATGGCTTACTCCTCTTTTGATTGTTATAGGCTTGCTTCTCATTTTTATGTATGTCAATTTCCGCAGTTTGGAGATCAGGGTTCAGGGTAGATTTTTGGAGTTCGGATTCGGGATTTTCAAGAAGAGATTCCTGTTAGCAGATATTATATCCTGCGAGAAGACCGAGATCACCTTCATAAAGTATTCGGGCATCGGTATCCGCAGGGGCTTAGACGGGACCATCTGTTATAACACCCGTTTTGGAAAAGGGGTAAGGATAAAGACAAAGGGGAAGGTCTACGCTTTGACCTCCAATAATCCTCTGGCTTTATGCGAGGCTATCAGGGGGAAATGAGAAAATTTTGAAAATGCCCGGCTGGTGAGAAAATTTTACCTCAGCCTTAAAGTGGTAAGGTAACCTACACCCACCTTGAGGGCAAAGTAGGTTACCGGAGAAAGCAAGGTTGAAACCTTGCCCTACCTTTTACTTAACGCCTTTAAAGCTTTTATTTTTTCCGACCTCTCGATCTTTGCCTTATTGATAGCCTTGCTCAGAATCTCAATGGACTGATCATAGGTTTCCTTTTGAACCGGGTAGGGATAGCCATCCTTTCCCCCATGGGCAAAGGAATACCTGGCAGGGTCTTTCCAGGAGGGTTTGGCGCCGTAGATTAACTCTGAGATCAAAGTCAAGGCTAAGATAGTTTTGGGACCTACCCCGGATAAGCCCAGCAGTCTTTCAAAATCCCCGGGTTCTCTTTCCTTTATGCTTCTTAAGATTTTGTCCAGTCTTTTGACATCAAAATTCACCGGATAGATGGGATGGGACTTTGGCAAAGTCAAAGTATCTAATTTTTTCAAATCGCTCAATAATTCTGGAAAATTATCCCTGATTAGTTTTACATTCAGGTTTTTAGCAGATTTGCTCTTCCTGGCAGTCAAGTCCAATGCAGTTGACTTTTTCTCCGTGCAGATGGCTGTATGGGGTTCTTCTATAAAATCCCTTAAAGAAGAAGAGAGCCAGTGATACCTCCGTGCAGCTTTTAGATTCGGATTCATCCCCTGCTGGAAAACTGCCCAGTCTCCTTTTCGGGTGAAGACGAAATTATGGTGATAGAGCTGAAACCCGTCCTGCAGGGCAGAGGTGTCGACCTTGGCGCTCATCTTTGAGGCATATACCAGATTATTTGTTTTCTCCTGGGGAAAAGAAAAAACCTCACCGAAAGTCTCGATCTCTGAAGGGGTTTTTCTTGAGGTTCCCCCCTTACCTCCTGCAATAACCAGGCCCAGCTCCTTCTCTAAGCCCTTCAATCCTTCTTTCAGAGCCCCTCCCACGGTGGTGGTGACCCCGGAGGAGTGCCAGTCAAATCCCAAGACGCAGCCAAAGGACTGAAACCAGAAAGGGTCAGAGATTCTTTTCAGGAATTCCTCTGCTCCAAAATCAGATACTATGATTATAGTAATTTCACGGGCGAGCTTTTTCATCCTCTGGAAAAGCCAGGCTGGCGCTTTTCCACCGTGCAAGGGCAGATGGGCTATTCCGGTTCTCATATATTTGACCTTTCTCTTAAATATTATATGTGAAACATTTTTTGTAAAGAGGAATTCAATTCCTTGAGCTTTACTGGATTAAGCCACTACTATGCGGGTTATTTTTTGAAACAATTCATAACCTGCTCAGTCTAATCTAAAGGGCAGGGAATTTATTTATGGGTTTGAATTATTTTCTAAACCGAGAGGGAATAGATAGCTTAACTTAGCCAGTGAAGGGAGATTAAAATGAAAAGAAAAAATACACCATCAAAAAATTTTCAGATATTATCGATCCTGTTTGTTGTAGTCTTATCATTTTTATATTCGCAAACAGTTGTAGGTTCTGATGTCAAAACAGAGACCCCTGAGTCGATTGATGAGTTAATAGCAAAAGTAGATAGTCTAATGAAAATAGAGAAAATACCGGGTGTTGCCATAGCTCTGGTGTCCAAGGATTCCATTATCTGGGCAGGTGGCATTGGACTGGCTAACCTGGATACTGGTGAGCCGGTAACAGGGAACACTCAATTTCGCATTGGTTCCTGCACCAAGAGTTTTATAGGATTGGGTTTTCTTAAATTAATCGAAGAAGGGAGGATTGATCTTGATACTCCGGTAAAAGAGATCGCACCAGAGATCGAAATAACCAATCCCTGGCAGGAAACTCACCCGGTCAGGGTCGTTCATCTGCTTGAGCACACAGCCGGCTTTGATGACTCTCATCTGAACTGGTTCTATTTTGAAGGGCCAGTAAAATCTCTGCAGAAAGCCCTGGAGGATAAAGCTGATTGCCGTAAAGTGCGCTGGCAGCCGGGTACACGTTTTAGCTACTCAAGCCCTGGCTATACACTTGCAGGGTACATCATGCAGAAGGTGTGCGGGCAGAGGTATGATGAGTATATAAAGCAGGTTATCCTGGATCCGATAGGTATGAAAACCTCCTCTTTTGGAAGAGCCAGTGAAAATAAACAGCTGCTCTCTATAGGTTATGGGGATGATTTGAAACCTGTTCCTTACTGGTACGATTATGAGGAACCGGCAGGAGCAATGAACTCATCTGTAAAGGAGATGGCTCTCTTTCTCCAGTTTATGCTTAACCGGGGAAGAGTTGGAGACAAGCAGCTGATTAAGAGTAAGCTGTTAGACAGGGTAGGGCGATCTACGACCACTATCGCTGCAAGAGCCGGAGTGAAAGGGGGATATAGTTTCGGGATCGGAACAAGATACAGAGATAACCAAGTGTGGTATGCACACGGGGGACTTGTCCCTGGTTTCAACGTGGAGTACGCCTATAACCTGGACTGTGGAATAGGTTACGTGGTGATGATTAACAGGTTCGGTCGATTTGTTTATAGCGACATAATTGACCTGGTTGAGCGATTTATGACTTGTAATACGAAGGCTCCGACTATTCAACCAATTCAGGTCCCAGAAAATCAGCTCAAAGAATACTGTGGTTATTATGAATTGCGCAGTTCCAGGATGCAACTGGCAAGATTTATGGATATCTTAATGGGGGGAATAACCATATCATTTGAGAATGATACGCTCTATCAGAAATATTTCGATTCCGGTAAAATGCCTTTGATCCCTGTGTCCCAGAATATTTTCAGACTGGCACATCAGCCTGTGGGCAGCCGGGTTTTTACGGAAACCACTGATGGCAGAATGATATATGCAACTTATGGCTCTTATTTTGAAAGAACTGCCAGCTGGAAACCTTTAGTCTATCGAGTCTTATTTTTTGGTGCATTTATGGTTATGCTCTCTTCAATTGCTTATTCAATTTTCTGGATTCCTGTTCACCTTTACAAAAAATTAAAGAACAGAAGGAACAGATCGAGATATCTGAGGATGAGAATAACTCCCCTGCTGGCGGTGCTTTCTATTGTGCTGGGGTGTGTAATGGTTGCCAATCAGACCATACTTGAGTTGGGACAGATGACTGTTCGAAACATAATATTCTTTATCTCTACCCTGGTTTTCGCTGGATTATCAGTTTTGAGTCTCTTTTTTGCATTCCGAAGTTTTTTTAGACCGGTTAAAACGTTTGCCCGTATATATGCAGTTATACTTTCCTCAGCCTGTTTGGGGATGACCTTATATCTTGGCTACTGGGGGATAATTGGCATCAGGTTATGGGCTTATTAGATAAGTGCTTGGTAAATTGAGGGAGCAATTCTTCAATTACTCTTATAAAATTCCTTTCTTCTGGCTTCCAATAGTTCAGGTTTTTTGCCCAGGTATTCTGCAGCGGTTATGACCTTCTTATTAAGCTCCTTGGCAGTTCCCAAAACCACCTCTATTTTATTCAGATAATGCAGGTCCCGTACCAGATGGTGGTCCAAGATTATGGTGTTTACCTTTGTCAGGGAGAGTATTTTTATCAGGTTCTGGTTGCTTTCCTCAAGGCCAAACTTGGAAGTTCTCCAGCCCATTAGAAGGGTAGGATAACCTGAAAGAATAAGGATATCTGGGTTTTCTGAGATTATCCAGTCAGTGGTGGTTTTGGTCTGGGGACCCTGAATGTCTGAGGCGTGTAACAGCTTTTCTCCTCGGTAAAGGATAGAGACGATCAGGACATATCCCAGTTTGGAGTATTCTTTTCCATGAAAAAAAGGCGGTGAGAATTTAATTTTGGTTTTGCCGAATTCGAATTCATTTCCATCCGCAATCAAAATCTCTGCAGGCTTTTTCCCCAATAACTTCAAGAACTCTTTGCCTCTTTTCATCTGGGAGAAATTGATCTTGTTCTTGGGGTCTTTTATCAAGAGAACCTTCCCCTGATAAAAATCCTTCTCCGGGAAATGGTGGTCGTAATGATAGTGGGACACGGTCAAGATATCGGCTTTTTTTGCAAAGGTGCAAATTTTTCGGGAAAGTTCTTTTAATCTCCGGCATTCGATTTCAGCCGGAGGAAGACCATACCTTAAAACTCCCAGGGCTGCTCCCGGGTCTATCAATATCTTTTTATCCGTCTCCACCCAGGTGGCAGTCGACCTCACTCCCATAGAATCAAAAGCCAGAGGAATTATTTTCATTTCTTCTTCTTACCTCCCCTACCTTGAAGGCAAGGCAGGTTACCAAAAGTGTGAAGTGCATTGACCCTGTCAATGCTTCTTGATGTACCATCACGGATTATGAGCTCCAAAATACAAACCCACCTTGAGGACAAGGCGGGCAGAATGATTTTTAACTTTTATTTTCTTTCTTTATCTTTGCTCTTGCCCGGTTATGCTCCTCTAAATTGACAGAGAAGATATGAGAGCCATCACCTTTTGCTACGAAATAGAGATACTTCACCTCAGCCGGGAAAAGGGCTGCCAGTATGGAGGCTTTTCCTGGGTTATTTATAGGTCCCGGAGGGAGACCTGGATATCTGTAGGTATTGTAAGGAGAATCCACTTCCAGATCCTTTAAAGTCAAAGGCCGATCCAGTCCTCCCAGGGCATAGATCACCGTGGGGTCACATTGTAAAGGCATCCCGATCTTCAGGCGATTATGATAGACCGCAGAGATCAAGGGTCTCTCCTGGTCTATTTTTGCCTCGGATTCTATCAGGGAGGCTAAGGTCAGAACCTCATAGAGGCTCAAGTTTGTTTTTTCCAATTGTGTTTTCAGGGAATCGGTTATCACATTTTCTAAATTCCGAAACATCATCTGGATAATTTTCTCCGGCTCCATCTTCCAGAAAAGCTTGTAGGTATCAGGAAAAAGATAACCCTCTAAATTTATGGAGCTCAGACCCAAGTCATGTATCAGGCCGGAGTCAAAACAGGCTTTCACAAAAAGAGCGGAGTCTATTTCAATTTCCCTTTTCAATATACCTGCTATCTGATAAAGATTAGATCCCTCAGGTATGGTAACATCTTTCGTGGAGATTTCCTTTTTGTAGAATTTACTTAGCAGCTCCCACAGGTTTAATCCCTTTTGGAAATTGTATCTTCCGGGGAAGATCTTTCGGTCTACATTAAGCAATTTAGCGCTGAGAGAAAAAAGCCGGGGATTGAACTTCAAACCGGAACCCTCCAGCTTCTGAGAAATTTTGTGTAAATTGTCACCCTTTTCCACCAGTATGTAAAAGCTCTTTCCATCTTTCTCCCAGCCCAGAGGACTTAGGAAGGTATATGCAAAAATCAGAATTAAAAACAGCAAGAAAAATAGCGAAATTGCAGTCAGGGTTTTCTTTTTGGAAAGGCGTACCATTTTTTCCACCAAACGAAAGAGGTTAATTGCCACCGCTGATACGAAAAGCAGAACAGAAGACAGAAAAATGAGCAGGGTGGAAATGACGAAAATCGACCATTGATAGATCGTGCCTTTAGGATTCCGGCTCCTCATCTTTCTTTCTTTTCTGGCTGTCCAGATAACCCTGGAGTATCAGGGCGGCTGAGATTCTGTCCACGGCTTTTTTATGTTTATGTAATTTTGCACCGGCATGCCTTAAGACCTTTAAGGATTCAACCGAGCTCAATCTCTCGTCCCATAAGATTATCGGTAACTTTAACCTGGAGGAAAGGAGGTTGGAGAATTCCAAAACCGCCTCACCCTTCTCTCCTATGGAGCCATTCATATTTCTGGGTATTCCTAAGACTATACGTTCCACCTTCTGCTCCTCAATTAACTCCTCGATTTTTTTTACGATATCTCCATCCTCCCTGGTATCAAAGGTCATATAAGGCTGGGCGATTATGCCCGAGGGGTCGGATAACGCCAGCCCTATTCTCCTCTCGCCGAAATCTATTCCTAAAACGCGTTTCATTTTAAAGGGTAATTTAAGCCCGATCTCAAAATTTGTAAAGGAAATTCCTTGCCTTATAAATCAGAGAGGAATAAATTAAATTCGGAATGAGCATTTCATTTCCCAAATCCTTAAAACTGGCGCATATACCTACTCCCCTGGAGAAACTCAAGGGTATTTCTATTATACCGGAAGGTTACCAGCTTTATCTGAAAAGGGATGATCTGACAGGGTTCGGTCTTTCCGGCAACAAGGTGAGAAAATTGGAGTTTCTGGCATATGATGCTTTAAGAAAAAAAGCTGATACCCTGATCAGCTGCGGGGGTTTCCAGTCCAATCATGCCCGGGCGACCGCTCTTTTAGCCGCTCAATTAGGGCTGAAATGCGTTTTAGTCCTCTTCGGAGACGAGAAACCCCAGGTAGAGGGCAATCTTTTTCTGGATAAGATTTCCGGAGCAAAGATAAGATTTATACCCTCACGGGAATATGATAACGTGGAAAGGATAATGGAGGAGGTAGCTTCCGGATTGAAATCCAGAGGTAGAAGTCCATATATCATACCGGAGGGTGGCTCAAATCCCCTGGGGGTCTGGGGCTATATCAAAGCAGCTTTTGAGATGAAAAAGCAGATAGATGAATCCGGACTCAGAATAGATAAATTAGTTACCGCTTTAAGCTCAGCCGGTACCTATTGCGGGCTTTTCCTGGGAACGAAGCTCTACGGCTGGGAAATGGATATAATTGGGATAAATGTTCGCTTTCTCCCCTCATATCCTTTGGAAAAGATTTACACGCTTCTGAATGATACCATTTCTCAATATGAATTGAAAATAAAATTCAAGGAGAAGGAGATCAAGGTTATTGAAGGGTATGTGGGTGAGGGTTACGCTTTGAGCAGAGTCGAGGAGCTTGATTTCATTAAGGCTTTTATCTCACGAACCGGCATACTGCTTGACCCGGTCTATACCGGAAAGGCTATGTTCGGTCTGAGGGATTTGCTAAATAGAGGGGAATTCTCCCGAAAAGAGAAAATTGCCTTTTTGCATACGGGTGGAGGATTCGGGCTTTTTCCGGTCAAAGAAAAGTTTTTTAAATAGAATCACTTGAGTATCAGCATCTTCTTTGTGACTCTGTATTCACCTGCCTTTAATCTGTAAAAGTAAATCCCGCTTGCTACATTTTTCCCGTCTTCATTTCTTCCGTCCCAGATCACCGAGTGAGTGCCAGCCACCATATCCTGATTCAATAATGTCTTAACCTTCTGACCCCGTACATTGAAAATTTCCAGCTTAACCTGAGAGGGCTGGGGCAGGCTGAATTTAATCTCAGTCTGGGGATTAAAGGGATTGGGGTAATTTTGGGATACGGAAAAATCGTCAGGTATCAAAACGATGCTGTCTGAGCTCCAAAAATCTATATCCTGGGATTGGTAATATCCCCTGGCTATCAGGGCAAAACCTCTTTTTACCTCAGGGTTTAATGGCTGGTAAGGGAAAAACAGGTCAATCCATTCTCCGGGCTCAAGCTCTGCAAATATATTGTCATCTTTGGCAAGCATTGAGGTAACTTCACCTTCGACTGAGTGATAAGCTGAGGAAAGGGGGATCCTGTTTAAGACAAAACCCGTGCTATCGAAATCGTAATAAGCTAACTGGTTTGCCTTGTAGCCTTTCTCCCAGCTGAGTTTGATTTTCAATTCCTCTCCCGGCTTAATATAATCACTGAATTCTACGAGGGTTACACCAGGCCTGGCACGGGGATAAAGCTTATTCACCGGAACCCAGGCATTATCAGCAAATGCTTCCACGGTAAGTATGTTTCCCTGGGAGACAACCGGACCGGGTACAGGTTTATTGAAGTAACAGTCCTCCTTGGGAGGATCGGGGAGCGGGTCACCGCCGCCACCTTCACTCAAGGGTTTTTTAAAGCCCTTAAAATCATCTAAAACTCCATAATTCAAAATCAGATATCCTCTGTAATTACTTTCAAAATAAAGAGTATCTTCCTTCAGCACCTTTGATAAGCAATCTTGACCCAGATTATCGATACAGGAAATAGGCGGACGAGGGTTGGAGTAAAAATAGAATTTCCCGTCTGAGGCAACACCAATTTTTTTATTAGCAGCATAGTCTATAGATACCAGGCTAAGATAATCTATATATGAATGCTCGTTTTCAAACTCTTTGATCTGAAGTTTATAATTTTCCTCTGTCAGGGCTAAAGGCAGAGTCAAAAGACAGAAGTCCGCATTCTCCTTTTTGAAATGCAAAGTATCCTCTGATTTAGCCAGGATAGTATTCTCCTTTTTGAATTCAGAGCCAGACCAAACATAGATATAAGGACAGCCGCTGCAGCATTCCTCTGGTGTATTGGCAACTGTATAGTTTTGGTGAGCATACGCCTCACCACCCAAAGGATCTCTTACGCGGACCTTTAAATCCGCAGGAATATCCAGACTCTTATAAAGAGCACTTCCAGGCCCAATCTCGATTATCAGAGTTATAGTATCGGTGGTCGTAGTATCCTTATATGAGCCATTCGGGAAATAGCCTAGATTATAGTTTTGCCAGATATATGTTAAAGGCTCATCATCTGGTTCAAAAGCCTTGACATAGGCTATGTAGATGCTCCCGTCAGCAAGACAAGCACCCGGTGTCACCCCCTGCAGGCCCGGACCTTCGGTGATTACCGGGTCGTGGGTTGAGTCTGCTTTGTTTACATAGATTATGACCTCTTTTATATCGGTATTCGAACCGGAATAGGTTGAGGCTGCAGTTATCTGGATGGTGTAATTCCCATTGAGGTTATCCTCCACTGCCCAGGCATAGCCGTGAAGTCCCGGGATTAGATTGGGGCTGGTATGCGAGTGGACAAGCGTGCCTTGAGGGTCGAAGATTTTATTTGTGACATTGGCATAATCCGTGGTATGATATTCATATTCAATATAGTTGCCCGTGCCGGTTGAATATCTGTAAGGATAATATTGAGCCCAGAGGTTCAACACATCTACCCCCAGGGTAAACCTTCTTATCCCGGTTTGTTCTCCCCAGGATTCAGTGATAAAAGCATCTGCCAAATCGGTTAATGGTGTACAGGGGTCAGGATAGTTATTGCAGTTTATTCCGTGGGTAACTGCAATCCCATTTGGGTAATAGAGCTCCCCGTCATCAGTTCCCAGACCTCCGTATACACCTATGAGTCTTAATCCACCAGCTCCACGATAGAACCTGTATACCTTTCCGGAATACTTTTCCAAAACGTATATCAGTCCTTTATTATCCACTTCCACACAGCTAAGATAAGAGTCCTCCGGGAACTGGTAAACGCCGCCGCCGTTCAGGGTGATAGAATCACCGGGGCTACTATATCCAACACAGTAAAACTTGAGCTTATGGTCTTCATTATCCACTACCCACAGATAGCTGTTCTGCCAGCCATTGGTATTCCGGCCAAAACAGAGCGAAGTCGGCGTGTAAAAAGGTTCGCCGGAATCGTCGGACTGATACTTGGCAATACCGCCAAATTTATGCATGGTGGATATCCGGTAAAAAACCAGCCTATTATTTCTCGTGTCCGCTACCGCCATCAGGTCAATATAATTATGAGGATCCCCTTCTAATATTCTTATATCCACATCCATTGGCATATTTAGCATAGTATCAGATGGATAGCCATTTGACCTAGTATATGTTTCTGCCCAATTAACATAATAATCTTCTGGATCATCTCCTGTTCCCTGTAAGTCAATCCTAACGACCCGATTGTTATAAGAATCAGTAATATAATAAGAATGTGCTCCCCAACTGGCAATGCCATGGGGAATATGGAATTGTTCCTCTCCGTTTCCGAGAGCCCCATAACTTGTAACCCAGTTGTTAAGTTGATCTGCAGGGATGACCCTGTTAAAAATTGGATCGGTTATCATCAGATACTCATGAGTGTCTACATCCCCTCCTGCGATTTTGTAAGCGATAATGCCGTGAGGCCTGCCAAAAATTGGGTAGTCGAACTTATCGATGCTTACTGGGTTTGTAAATCTTTGTATTGTTCCATAGGAGCCATTATATAGAGTTTTTGGAACAAGCATGTTAGGACTTTCAAGTTCGGTTGCGGGAAGATTTAGGCTTATTGCCATGAGGGTAGTAAAACATATTATTCCTATTGTTTGGAATGTTGTCTTCTTCATTTTTATCACCCCCATTACATTGGGATTATTGAAAAGTTGATTTCTCAGTTTTCTTTTATTCTTTCCCATTTATAAAATTTGACATGATCTTCAGATGTTACATTGGGTGGGTCATTGAAATATATATTAACCTCATAAAAATCTCCTTTATAATTTCTTAGTATTGTTCTAGCTAAAAATTTGCTTTCTTTTTTCATTAAAGAGATGCACTTTAAGGTATCATATTTTTCAACACCGAAATCATATTTGTACCATATTAGCGTATCTGTAAAAAGTGAAATATCAACATAATTTTTTGCCAGTTCCACGCGTTTCCATTTAGTTGAATATCCAAAATACATATTGTTAGTAACATCAAAGCCTTGAAAGGGTAGTTTCACCCTTTCCACCCAAGGAAACGCAGTTTTTTCCACAAGAGGTTTGACTTCTGTTGTTTTTTTTAAGCTTCCATCAAAGTTGAGATATTTTTTAATATTGAGGTCATTGCTTTTTATCACGTATAGATTTCCATCCATATCCTCTACAGCTTTATGAGAGATTGAAGTATTCCCCCCGTTTTTATTAGGGATTGAACTGAGTTCCTCATGCTGAAGGAATCCGGTAAATTTACCATCCGAATTATATCTTTCAAACTGACCATAAGCTGCATCTTCACCACAACGTTTTAAAAAAACAGTTCCATTTATATTCACGTCCATGAAGATGCATTTAAATTCATTATTCTCTCCAATCCAGTGTAAAAAGTTACCGTCCTTATCATATTTTGCAACCGCATATCTGAATTTACTCCCGATATTGGTATCATTTCGGAATTTAACGTAGAGATTATCAAATCCATCCAGTTCCATATAAATTGGTACCGTAAATCCTTTAGCTCCTTTTATCTCTTTTATAACCTCTCCCTGAGGATTTATCTTAACAATACTATGCCGACTTTTAAACAGATAAAAGTTTCCAGAATTATCAACAAAGACCTGAGTCCCCCCAGTACATAAAAGAGTTTTTCTGCCTTCTTCATATGCAAATGGAGCAGGAATAAACCCTAAGCGAAACTTGTTAAGACCATCACCTACTTTTAGCTCAAATAAAGGAACCTCCTTATAATTCTCAATGGTAAATGCTACTACATATAAACCCCCAAAAATGAAAAATAGAAAAGTGAGAACTGTTGTTACTTTTTTTATATTTTGCATTTTTCCTCCTTATGGCATTTTTTTTATTCTGGCAATCTAATATACTTTTTGTCATACACATAAAAATGTTGACCTGGAAATTCTTCTTCAAATGCAGTATTATAGTCGGACTCTATATGGAAACCCGCTTTATACTTAAAGGGAGATGTGTATATTGCAACTACTGATAAAAGTAGTGGAATCTCTATATTATCAACAATTCCAATATGTTCATAGCCATTTTGTGTAGTATCAAAATCCATTAGAACTATATCCCCTATTCTAATATCCCCTGAGAAGACCTCCGTTCCAAGGTTCATCCAGCAGTCAATGCAATTGAGATAGTATGAATCAATAGAATAACCTGCTTTTATAGCAGACCGATATACCAAACCCTGACAACGAGTCCCCGCCCAGGGGAATTCATCGGGTTCATCACTTTCTCTTCCTCCAGGTCTGTAACTTGTATACTCAGACCAATGAGTTTGACCATCTACTGATGATTCATTTATTTTAGCAACGAAGTCAGAAATCTCATCTGCTGCATAATAATTATACGACACAGATTTGTCCAATTTGGTTGTGCCATCATTTGCATACCATCCATCTCTATTAAACCAATCAATCCATTCAAAAGCATACCATTCAGCATTTGAAACTAACAGTTCGTGTTTGGCTGGAGGTGGTCCAAGTTTTTTTTTACATAAAACGATAAAAGGTATGAGGATCAAAAGTAGTAATATGATTTTCTTCATCTTCCCTCCCTTTCAATTTAAAAACATTTATTCACCGTTTTTAAAAATCAATTCTTAATTATGTGGTATTTACCCCTTCTTAATTATCTGTAAAGTATAATATATCCCCTTTATGTTTTTTGTCAAGTAAAAAATCACATTTTATAGGATGAATATTGTATGACACGTTAAGTACTTAAAAATCCTTTTGTATTCACTTGCACCAAATATGAAGAGGCTTGCATAGTTTCAAGCCAAAATCCGATATAGGATTACTCCCATAAAGTCAGGGGCAACCTCAATAATGGCTTATACTTCAAGAAGTTAGTGAGCCTCAAGGCATACCTTTTGCTATTTTGCTCTTGCGGGATTTAAAAAAGGAGAAAGATGCTTAGGTCCGGGATTAAAAGAGGGTTTCCAGAGATAAGGATTCCTTCCATAAAGGATTCAAGGGTCAAAAAGGACGAGGGAGGGCATTACATTCTGACCTTAAACGAGAATTCCAAAGTCTACTTTGAGGATTATTACCAGTTCCTGGAAGGTGCGGAGGAAAAGTGCTTAGAGGAGAAGAAAGAGCTGGATAAAAAGATCATCCAGTGCGACCCCAAGAAAGTAGAATGCCTGTCCTATTACCGTGCAAAGAAGCTGATCGTCGATCAGGTATTGAAATATATTTATTCCTATTACGGAGATTCCTCTGATCTGGGTGCGATAATGTCACCCTGGTGTTTCGGCACGGTCATACTGGAGAAAATCGAGGCCTATAAAGAGAAGCTCTCCCGGGGAGAAGTGCATGACCCCAATATCCCGGATTATCCCTATTTCGTTTTGAAATACCTGGATGAGATCTACAAGAAAACCCTTCTGGATTTGTTCGAGTTCCCGGAAAAGGCTTTCAGCATACGCTGGCAGTATACCGAGCTTTTGAAAAGATATTCCAAGATCTTATCCAATATAACCGGTGCCTTACAGAGCATTTTATTGATGGTTAAAAATTACGGTTCACCCTAAAAAGTATTGAACTGCCTCTCGGACTAACACTCTTTACCCAACAGCCTCCCGGAGGGCTGGGAAGATTCAAAAAAAAGGAGGAATTTCCCAGCCCTAATTTTTTTCCTTTTGGATAGTTATGGAAAGAATTTGGGTCCGATAAATCCTCTCCCTACAACCAATTTCTGTAGAGGCTTGATTTATCAAGCTCTCTAAAATTATCAATGATTGACATAGGAAATGGATTTTGTTTAATTATGGACGTAAAGGAGGGAAAAATGGATAAGAGTATAAGCGCAAAGGTAATTCAAACAGAAAAAGCCCCCAAGGCAATCGGTCCTTATAGCCAGGGGATAAAATTAGAAGGCTTAGGTCTGATTTTCACTGCCGGGCAGATACCAATGGACCCTAAAACCGGTGAGATAGTCTCAGGAGGGATTGAGAAGGAGACCAGACAGGTTCTGGAAAATGTCAAAGGCGTATTAGAAGAAGCAGGCTCTGGTTTGTCCAAGGTCGTAAAGACCACGGTTTATTTAAAGGATATGAAAGATTTCCCCTTGATGAACCAGGTCTACGCAGAGTACTTCAAAGAGAACCCACCTGCCAGGACAACGGTTCAGGTAGCAGAACTGCCCAAAGGAGCGATGATAGAGATAGAGGCAGTGGCGGTGGTTTAAAATATGGAGTGCATCATCCTTGATGATGCGCTGAGTTCGTAGTGCGAGGCTTTCAGCCTTGCTTAGGCTTTTGTGCGACCCCCAAAGGGTTAAGGTGATCAAATATTTAGCTAAAGTTTACAGTGACTGATATTGAATTACCATCAGAGACTGAAATACAAGCAGCTGTTTTTGAGCTGTTTGACAAAGTTGTGCACTCCTGTCCCGAACGTTTGCTGAGTGCCTTGGTCCCGATAGACGCTTCACTTGAGCCTGGGAACAAACTAATTAGTTATATACGCGATTATGAAATGCAGGAGGTTTGTGACTTCTTAAATGATTTTAAATCTATGCTTAAAAAAATAGATAACAGGAAACAAGAAATGAGAATTAAGATTATGATTTACTGTCATATTATGGAAGCAGATCTTCCATTCATTATTTTATGGAATCTTTTAAGAGTATTAAATGGACAACAGAGTGAAGCGGAATTTATGATGATTACTGAAAAAGGCAAAAAAGTAGTTTGTGAATATCCTGATCAAAAAATTGCTGAAATTGAAAAGCTTTCAAGACAATTAAAGTTAACGATTGGTGACCTCATTAGAAAATTCTGGCAAAAAGATATAAGGAATGCTTTCAGCCATTCACAATATTTCCTTGGTGATAACTTTTTTACCATCACAAGGGAGCTTTCAACAATCTCACGAAAGTCATTAGATAAGCGAGCGGTTTATTCATATCAAAATATTGATAAGTTATACTTCTGTGCGAATAATTTTTTATCCGCTTTTATTGATACATATAAGTGTTATATCGACCCATATAAAGATGGGAATGCTTACAGAATTCAGGTTGGGTCAATCAGATGGGATATGCGTCTTCACCGTTGGGTTTGGGCTTAAGAAAGTAATTTGTAGCGGAAGGCTTCAGCCTTCCATTTTTTTAAATAAATGGAAACCTAAAGGTTTCCGCTACATTTGCGACCCTGAAGAGTTGCACTACGAAATATTAAAAATGGTAGAACAGACATTCTTGTCTGTTCATTGATGTCAGACGGAAATGTCTGACTTGTTGAAAGTAGGGGCGTATTGCAATACGCCCCTACGGTAAATTGATTCAAATCCTCAGGGGAGAAACGTTCCCGCCATTGGCGGGATGTTCCTACAGTAAAAAAGTTCGTCTGTTTGTCCGTTTGGAGCTTGAAAAAAAATACGGTAAAAAAACTTACCGTATTTTTTTATTGACAACGGTTTTTTACTTTAGTAAAATGAATTTCGTATTCCTAAGCTGTTCAAAATAAATTTTGTCAAATTATTGACATGAAAAAGGATTTGGTAATGGGTGTGATTCCGGTGAGATATAACTCCTCCCGCCTTCCCGGGAAACCCTTCCTGCCCATCCAGGGAAAACCTTTACTCCAGAGAGTCTACCAGAGAGCTTCCAGGTCAAAACTTATGGATAAGCTGGTGGTGGCTACTGATGATGGGAGAATAAAGGAGCTGGTCGAGGATTTCGGTGGGAAAGTGGTCTTAACCTCTCAGAAGCCCGAAAGCGGAACGGATAGGGTGGCCGAGGCAGTCAGAAATTCTAATCATAGCATAGTCCTGAACATCCAGGGGGATGAGCCTTTTCTGAATCCAAAGATGCTGGACGAGTTGATCGGTTATATGAAGAGAAATAAAAACGTTCAGATGGGAACCCTGGCGATGAAAGTCAAAGACAAGGATTTTTTTGAAAATCCGAACAGGGTCAAGGTGGTAATAGCTAAAAATGGAGATGCGCTCTATTTCTCCCGGTTCCCCATACCTTTTCAGAGAGATGGGAGGAAAAACAAAATAGATTATTATGAGCATATTGGCGTATATGCTTTCAGAAAAGGGTTTCTCTCAGGTTATGCCAGATTGAAGCAGACGCCTTTGGAGAGAAGCGAGAGCCTGGAACAGCTAAGGGTTTTGGAAAACGGATTCAGAATCAAAGTTCTTGTCACCAGATACGGTTCCAAATCTATAAATTCATTTTCAGATTTAAAAGGATCGAATAAGAGGTCTTGAATTGAATCCCAGAAACGCGCCCAAATATATCTTCATAACCGGCGGGGTGGTCTCCTCCCTGGGCAAGGGGGTAGCCTGCTCCTCCCTGGGGCTTCTGCTTAAGACAAGAGGGCTGAAGGTAAACCTGCAGAAGTTCGACCCTTACCTGAATGTCGATCCCGGCACCATGAATCCCTTTCAGCACGGGGAGGTCTTTGTCCTGGACGACGGTGCGGAGACCGATCTGGATTTGGGTCATTACGAGAGATTCCTGGGTGAGAGTCTAACCAGGGACAGCAACGTTACTACCGGGCAGGTATACGGGGAGGTTATAAGCCGGGAGAGAAGAGGGGATTATCTGGGGGCAACAGTCCAGGTGATTCCCCATATCACGGACGAGATCAAAAGAAGGATAAAGAAGTTAGCGGAGAAGAATGGGGATGTGGATGTGGTGATAACTGAGATCGGCGGAACAGTAGGGGATATAGAAGGACTTCCTTTTCTGGAATCTATCAGACAGATGGGGTTAGAGTATGGACGCAAAAATGTCCTTTACATCCACCTGACCCTGGTGCCGTTCATAGAGTCTGCCGGTGAGGTGAAGACCAAACCGACCCAGCACAGCGTCAAGGCATTGAGAGAGATCGGTATCCAGCCAGACATCCTCCTGTGCCGCACCCCCAGGCCTTTATCCCAGGAGATAAAAAACAAGATCGGGCTTTTCTGCAATGTGCCCAGCCAGTCGGTGATTCAGGCGATTGACGTGGAATCGATTTATGAGATTCCCCTGTTGTTTCACCAGGAGGGTCTGGATGATCTGGTCTGCCAGCATTTGGACTTGTCCTGCCAGAGGCTGGATATGGGCGAGTGGGAAGGGATGGTGGAGAAGATCAAACATCCAGAATATGAAGTTAAGATCGGGATCTGCGGAAAGTATACCAACTTAAAAGACTCATATAAAAGCATAATAGAGGCGTTTGTCCATGCCGGGGTAGAGAATGAGGCTAAGGTAAAGCTTAGCTGGATCAGCTCAGAGGTTCTGGAAAAAGAAGGGGCAGATAAATATCTAAAGGATATGGACGGGATTTTGATTCCCGGAGGTTTCGGAGAGAGGGGTATCGAGGGGAAGATAGAAGCTGTCAGGTTCGTCAGGGAAAACAAAGTTCCCTTCCTGGGGATCTGCCTGGGGATGCAGTGCGCGGTTATCGAGTTCGCCAGAAATATGTGCGGAATGAAAGGCGCCAACAGCACCGAGTTCGAGAAAAACACCGGATATCCGGTTATAAGTCTGCTGGCAGAGCAGGAGAAGATAGTGGACAAAGGGGCTACTATGAGATTGGGAGCCTACCCTTGTATCCTGGATAAGGAGAGCTTCTCCTTTAAAGCTTATGCGGAGACCAAGATCAGCGAGAGACACAGACACAGGTATGAATTCAACAACCAGTATAAGGAGAGCCTGGTCAAAGCTGGGATGAGAATAGCCGGTGCCTCCCCAAACGGCAGCTTAGTAGAGATAATCGAGATAGAAAACCACCCCTGGTTCGTAGGGGTACAGTTCCACCCCGAGCTAAAATCCCGACCCCTTAAAGCCCACCCCCTGTTCCGCGATTTAGTCAAGGCTTCCCTGAGATATAAAAACTCTAAAAAGTCGAGAATGTTAGGGGAAAAAGAGTCTCTGCCCAGGAGATGAGGGGTCATCATTCCATGAGAAAAATAGTCAAGGTAAAAAATATTCCTATTGGCCAGGGTTCTCCACTGGTTTTAATCGCCGGTCCCTGCGTTATTGAGTCTGAGGATTTGGTCTTAGAAACAGCGGAGACGATAAAAAAAGTAACTGATAAATTGAAATTCCCTTTCATCTTCAAATCTTCGTATGCCAAGGCTAATCGTATGAGCATAGATTCTTATTCCGGACCAGGACTGGAGAAGGGTTTAAAGGTCTTAGATAAAGCAAAAAAAGAATTTGATGTACCAGTATTGACTGACATTCATTCAAAAGAAGAAGCCTTACCCGCATCAGAGGTTGCGGATATACTGCAGATTCCAGCTTTTTTATGCAGGCAGACGGATATTGTTTTAGCTGCAGCCAAAACCGGGAAAGCCCTGAATATCAAAAAAGGTCAGTTTATGGCTCCTGAGGATATGGGCATTATTGCCAAAAAGGCTGAGTCAATGGGGAATGAACAGATTCTATTAACCGAAAGGGGTACTACTTTCGGCTACCATAACTTAGTGGTGGACTTCCGCTCCCTGGTAATAATGAGAAACCTGGGCTATCCGGTAGTTTTTGATGCCACCCATTCCCTGCAGCTACCAGGGGGCGAGAGGACCTGTTCTTCTGGAGAGCCCCAGTTTATCTTTCCCCTTTCCCGTGGAGCAGTTGCCTGCGGCTGTGATGCACTCTTCATTGAAACACACCCTCATGTGGAGAAGGCATTGTGTGATAGAAACAGTATGCTCCTCTTAGACAGGCTGGAAAAGCTTTTGACTCAGTTAAAATCGGTGGATGAGCATAGAAGGAGCTGGCTTAAGGAGGAGCTATCATAGATTCCAGGCTGAAGAAGAAGTTACAAAAGGTCAAGTTAATCATACTGGATGTGGATGGAGTTCTGACGGATAATTCAATTTATATCAGCGATGAGGGCAAAGAGAGCAAAAGATTTAACGTCTCAGATGGTCTGGGTATATATTTTGCAAGAAAAGCCGGGATAAAAGTTGCCTTTCTCTCCGGCAGATCTTCCAAATCCGCCAGGAAAAGAGGAAAGGAGCTGGGGGTTGAGGAGCTTCACCTGGGAATCTGGAACAAGATGAAAACCTATGAGGAACTTAAAAAGAAATTGAGAATAAAGGATGATGAAATTGTCTATATGGGAGACGACCTCTGGGATTATCAGGTTTTCAAAAAAGCAGGAGTCCCCATTGGAGTCAAAAATGGGGATAAGAGGATAAATCGATTAGCCCTGTATGTCACCAGAAAAAGTGGAGGGGAGGGAGCAGTCAGGGAAGTAATCGATTTGATCCTGGAAAGCAGGAAGATCAACCCGTTGAGGTACCTAAGATGATAATAGAGAAAGCCAAAGAGGTTATCCGGAAAGAGGCAGAGGCTATTTTAAATTTAGAGAAGAAAATCAACTCCGGATTCCAGGAAGCAGTCGAGCTGATCCTGGGATGCAGGGGCAGGGTCATCGTTACCGGCATAGGGAAATCGGGAATCATCGGCAAGAAGATCGCCGCTACCCTGACCTCTACCGGAACCGCAGCAATTTTTTTACATCCGGTAGAAGGGTTACACGGGGATCTGGGACTGGTGCGAAGGGACGATGTGGTTATTGCAGTGACCAAAAGCGGTGAGACCGAGGAACTGCAGCAGCTCTTTCCCTTATTCAAAAGGTTAGGGGTGCCCATAATCAGCTTGACCGGCGACCCCTCTTCTCCTGCAGCAGAGAAAAGCGATGTGGTACTGGATGTCTCAGTTGACGAGGAAGCCTGCCCGAATAATTTGGTCCCTACCTCCAGCACCACCGCGGCTCTGGTTATGGGGGATGCTTTAGCCGTTGCCCTCCTGGAGGAAAGAGGCTTCTCAACCGAGGATTTTGCCCTGCTTCACCCCGGCGGTTATCTGGGGAAGAGACTGCTTCTGAAGGTCAAGGACGTAATGCATTCCGGAGGGGATATCCCCGTAGTCTCTGAGGATGCAGACATGAAAGAAGTAATCCTGGAGATGACCTCTAAAAGATTCGGTGCCACTTCCGTTGTCAATGGAAAAAATGAGTTGGTGGGGATATTCACCGATGGCGATCTAAGGAGATTAGTGGAGAGGACCGAGGAGATCTTTAAACTGAAAGCCAGAGAGGTAATGACCAGAGATCCCAAGACCATCGATGCTGAAGAGCTGGCTGCTAAGGCTCTGAACCGGATGGAGTTCTACAATATAACCTGCCTGATTGTGCCGGATGGGAAAAAAGAGCCAAAAGGTATCATTCACCTGCACGATCTTTTGAAGGCGGGAGTGGTCTAAGCTTCAAATTAATGGCAATAAAACCTTGGTCAAAACTGAAGAAAAGATTAAAGAACTGGCTGATCTACAGATTCATAAAATCATTAATTGCGTTTTTGAATCTTTTCCCCCGCCGGCTGTCGCTTTTCCTAGGGGCGAATTTAGGAAAGCTGGCTTATCTTGTCCTGCCGGAAGCTCGCCAGACCGTTTTTAAAAATTTAGAAACAGCATTCCCCAATCTGGAGACAAACGCCTGTAGAAAAATCTCATTGAAGGTATTTGAGAGCCTGGGCCAGAACTCCGCCGATGCAGTCAGGTTGCAGAAAATGAGCCGGGAGGAGATTAATGAAATCGTGGAAACAGAGGGTATGAAGCATTTTGATGAAGCTTACCGGTTAGGCAGGGGAGTGATGGCGGTCACAGGCCATATAGGGAACTTTGAGCTTTTAGCTGCTTATTTCTCTCTCAGGGGCTATAAGGTCTCGGTTATCGGGAGGGAGCTTTATGACCCCAGATTGGATAAACTTCTAATTCAAAGCAGAGAGAGAATGGGGGTACAGAACATCTCCTCTGCCATTAGTGTGAAGGAAGTGATCCGGGCTTTGAATTCGGGCAGAGCTTTAGGCGTTTTAATGGATCAGGATTCATCCAGGGTAAGGGGGATATTCGTCAATTTTTTTGGCAGGCTGGCACGTACCCCGGTTGGCCCAGTGATCTTGGCTCTAAAACTAAACTGTCCCGTTGTGCCCATGGCTATAATTCAGACAAAAAAAAATAAATACAGGATAATTGTTCGGCCGGAGATAAAACCTCTGCCGGATAAAAGCAGAGATGAAAATATCGTATATCTTACCCAGAGATGTACAGATTTCCTGGAAAAGATAATAAGAGAATATCCGGAGCAATGGGTATGGATGCACAAGCGCTGGCGCACCCCTCCAGATAATACTTGAAAAAAATGAAGGGAGGATGTAATTTGTTAATGTGGAGATCCTTATGGATAGAAAGATTGTACTTCTTATTTTTCTAATAGGGTTAAATTTGATATTTTGCTCCGGGGAACAAAACCCCGGCAGTGCACGCAAAGCAGGTTCTTTCCCAGATCAGGTGGTGGAGAACACCACTATGGTCTTTACCCATAACGGAGTTAAATCTGCTGAGATTAAGATCAAATACCTGGAGAAATATGAAAAAAAGGACCTGGCTAAGGGAAAGGTGATCTATGCGGATATCTATGACCAGGAGGGGAAACATATCTCCAGCCTAAAGGCTGATTCTGGATGGATCAGAGAGAAAAAAGAGGAGATCAGAGTCTTTGGGAATGTCGTGGTCAAATCAGACGAGGGGGTGGTCCTGGAGACGCAGAGCCTTAGCTGGGATCCCCAGAGCAGTAAGGTCACCACAGATGATTTCGTAAAAATTATCAAGGGAAAGGATGTAATAACCGGATACGGTTTGGAAGCGGACCATGAGCTGAAAGAGCTAAAAATAAAAAAGGAGGTCAAAGGGAAGATAAAAGATATGCCGGAGGGGGAAATAAGCAAATGAAAATATGATTGCGCATGCAAAGAGAACCTTTTATAATATAAACAACAGGAGTCGAATTTAATACAGCGGAAATATGCAGATGCTGAGATCAGAGGAACTGGTTAAGATTTATAAAAAACGTAAGGTGGTAGGGAATGTCTCCATAGAGGTGAAACAGGGAGAGGTGGTAGGACTTTTGGGCCCCAACGGCGCAGGAAAAACCACAACCTTCTATATGTTCATCGGCTTCATAAAACCTAATTCAGGCAGGGTTTTGATTGATTCTGAGGAGATAACCGATCTCCCTATGTATAGAAGAGCCCAAAAGGGCATAGGGTATCTTTCCCAGGAGCCCTCCATTTTCAGGAAATTGACCGTGGAGGAGAACATATTAGCCATCCTGGAGATGCAGAAATTGGACAAGGCCAAGCGTAAGAATAGCTTGGAAGAGCTGTTGAATGAGCTGGATATCGCACCTTTGGCAAAGAACAAAGCTTATACCCTTTCGGGCGGAGAAAGAAGAAGGGTTGAGATAACCCGTGCCTTGGTCACCGAGCCGAAGTTCATGCTTTTGGATGAACCCTTTTCAGGAATCGATCCCATCGCCGTCGAGGATATCCAGAAGATAATCTTCAGGTTAAAACAGAAAGATCTAGGGATCCTGATCACAGATCATAACGTCAGGGAGACTTTGGCTATAACTGACAGAGCTTATATAATGTGTGATGGCCAGATACTGAAATCCGGAACGTCGGAGTTCTTGGCTTCTGACCCGGAGGCTAAAAAGATCTACCTGGGAGAAAGGTTCAGGTTAAACTGAGCAAAGACCTGTTCCGATAAGAGTAAGTGGAAGGGGAAATAATTTAAAGTTATGAAGTTAGGTTTACAGGTAAAACTTAAACAGACCATAGCTCCTCAGCTGATCCAATCTCTGAGACTTTTGCAGATGCCTATCCTCAAGCTGGAGCAGCTGGTTCGTCAGGAGCTTTCAGCCAATCCCTTGCTGGAGGAGGTCGAGGCCAGGGAGGAAACAGATATCTCTGCTCCGGAGGAGGAACAAGAATTAGACCCTCAATTGGGCAAGATCGACTGGAGCGAATACTTAGGGGAGGAAAGCGAGTTCAGGATAAAGGGGGAAAAAGAGGACCAGGAGGAGAAAGAACAGAGACCAACCGTAGTGGAGAAAACTTTGTATGAACACCTTATGGAGCAGCTTAATTTCAGCAAACTCACGGAGGAGGAACACAGGATTGGGGAATATATAATTGGCAATATAGATGAGAACGGCTACCTGACCTGCTCCTTTGAGGAATTAGTAGAAGGTATGAAGAGCGATCCGGAGATTACCAGAAAGGTGCTTAAGCTGATTCAGAGTTTCGATCCTCCAGGGGTGGGGACAAGGGATTTAAGGGAATCTCTTCTCCTACAGCTAAAGAGAAGGGGGTTAGAGGAAAGCCTGGCTTATCGGATCGTGGATCAACATCTGAACGAGCTGGATAAGAAGAGCCTGTCCCAGTTAGCCAAGACATTAGGCAGGGATTTTGAGGAGGTCCAGAAGGCCATGGACCTCATTCGCACACTCTCTCCTAGACCCGCGGCAGGCAGGTTTGTCAGCGCTGCCATTCCCATAGTCCCGGATCTGATAGTGGAGAAGGTGGGAAACGAGTTCTTGGTTTTTCATAACGACAAGAACATGCCCCGGCTGAGGGTTAACCCGGCTTACAAAGAGATATTGAAAAAAAACAGCAGCACAAAACCAGAGGTGAAAGATTACGTGAAGAAGAAGCTGGAACAGGCTCGCTGGCTTTTAAATGCCATCAACCAGCGCAGGTCCACCATGGTAAATGTGATGGGCGCAATCATCGAGGAGCAGAACGAGTTCTTTGAGAATGGCCCCGAGCACCTGAAGCCCCTGACCATGGAAACCATAGCCAATAAGCTGAATATGAACGTGGCTACTGTCTCTCGGGTGGCTAATGACAAATATGTCCAAACCCCCCAGGGTTTATTTGAAGTGAGATATTTTTTTAATTCCGGATTGACCAAGGAGGATGGCCAGGAGATCTCCAAGCGGCACATCAAGAGTATGTTGGAACAGATAATCAGAGAAGAGAACCCCAATTCCCCTTTATCCGACCGGGAGATCTACAAACTGCTTAGCCAAAGGGGCATAAATCTTGCTCGTCGTACCGTAACCAAATACAGGGAGGAGCTACAGATACCTTCGGCTCGTTTCCGGAAGAGGGTCATCCGTGTTAAAGGGAGTGAATCTGAAGAGAAAGAGAAGACAGCTTAAGATCTTTTAGCTAGATTTTCACCCCGGCATAAAAAATCAGTCCGCTGTAAAAAAAGAAAGGAGCATTTAGATGAGAAGCAGGACCACTGCACGACACTTCGAACTGACCCAGGAACTCAAGGATTTTGCCAACAAGGAGATAAATGGCTTAGACCGATTTTTTGATCATATCATCGATGCCCATCTGGTCTTGGAGGAGGAGGGGTACAGGAAGAAAGCTGAATTGAATCTGAAGGTCTATGGGGCAATGCTTGTCAGCCAGCATAGCTCAGACGATTTCAGAGCCTCAATCGAAGGTGCCTTAGATAAGATGAAGAGACAGCTTAAAAAATATAAATCCAAATTGAAGGAAAGAAAGTATCGTCAAAGAAAGGGAAGGAAAACCTCCATGAAGCCCGGAGCAACCTCTTCTGAGGAAGAATGATTTAAAAGATGGAGAATATCACAGTCGAAAAGCTTTACAAGGAAAGAAAGGATTTCTTAGAGCTTACCCTTTTAACGAATGAGGAGGGGCTAAAAAGGAAAATACTCAATAACGAGATTCACCGGCCGGGATTAGCTCTTTCTGGATATACCGACAGGTTTGCCTACGAGAGGACCCAGGTGATAGGCGAGACCGAGATCTCCTTTCTTCAGAGTCTGGATCAGAAGAGGAGAAGGGAGCTCCTGCAGAGGGTTTTTCGTTTCAATATCCCCTGCATCATCGTCTCCAAGAATATCTATCCTCCTCCAGAGTTACTGGAGATGGCTGATCAAGCTAAAACGCCGGTATTTCAATCCCGTCTCTCCACCACGGAGCTGACCAACCGTCTGAGCTTATATCTGGATAATATATTTGCACCCAATACCTCCCTTCACGGGACCCTGGTTGATGTTTACGGAGTGGGATTGCTTTACACTGGGAAAAGCGGCATTGGTAAAAGCGAGTGCGCACTTGATCTGGTGGAAAGGGGCCATCGCCTGGTAGCAGATGATATAGTGAATATCTTCCGTAAGACGCCGGAGGTCATCGTAGGCACGGGGACTGAGATCTTAGGGCATCTGATGGAGATCAGGGGAGTGGGGATAATCGATATCGAGAAGCTCTTCGGCATAAGGTCGGTCAGGGTCCAGAAAAGGATTGAGGTCGAGGTCAGGCTGGTTCTATGGGAGGATGACCTGGAGTATGAGAGGTTGGGTATCGAGAACAAGTACACCCGTATTTTGGGGGTGGAGATTCCCGTGGTCATCATTCCGGTTTCACCGGGCAAGAACATCACGGTGATCTCTGAGGTGATAGCGATGAATCACATGTTGAAGATCTACGGACAGGATCCAGCCAAGGAGTTCTCCAAAAGACTTTCGGAGGAGATCACGCGTAAGATGAAGGCAAGCGATTACTTAGAAAGCGATTTGGAATAACAGCTGTCATCGATAACAGGGAGAAGTGTCCCAGGGTCCCGGGCATTTATTCTTTAAGAGAAGAGGATAATGGATAACCGAACTATCGAGTTAAGAGTGGGAATAGTAGTGCTTATAGCGGTGGCGGTACTTTTCTTTGGAGCCCTGTGGCTAAAGGAGATCAAATTCAATGTTGAGAGATATAGTTACGAAGTTCTTTTCCCCAATGTCGGGGCACTGCAGGTAGGCGATCCCATAGCGGTCCTGGGGGTGGAGAAGGGCAAAGTGGAGAGGATAGTGCTTAAGGGGGGAGACGTTCTGGTAACTTTCAATCTGACCAAGGATGTGATATTGAAGAAAGATGCCAAATTCACAGTCATGAATATCGGCTTAATGGGAGAGAGGTTCGTGGCTGTGGAGCCGGGCCATTCCCCAGAACCCCTGGATCTCTCTCAACCGGTCAAGGGTTTTTATGATACCGGCATCCCTGAGGTGATGGGGATGACGGGACTGATGCTGGAGGAGATCAGAAGATTAGTAGCTCACCTGGAGGGTGTATTCGGAACCCAGTGGTCCCAGGAGTCCATAAAGGAGACCATAAGGGATTTAAGGAAACTCTCTGCTGAATTGGTGGGCCTTTTGGACAGGAACAAGGATAAGCTGGAGAATACGGCAGATGATCTGTCCTATACCTCCTCTGAGCTCAAGGGAATGCTGGAGAGGAACAAAGACAAGCTGCAGGCAACCATGGATAATTTCACTACCGCCTCAGCCAAGTTAGACACCTTCACCACCACCCTGGGTTCCCTTTCCCTTTCGTTGAAGAATTTGACTCAGAGGATAGAGTCTAGTGAAGGGACCTTAGGAAAGCTGGTTAACGATAGCACTCTGTATGATGAGCTGAAGAAAACCTCCAGGAATGTGGATGAGCTTGTAACCGACATAAAGAAGAACCCGGGCAAATATTTAAAGCTTAGCTTATTTTGAAGAAGATAAAGTTTGCTTTTGGCATACACAATCACCAGCCCATTGGCAATTTCGAGCATGTCCTGGAGAAGGGGTTTGAAAAGTGTTATTACCCCTTCCTGGAACTTTTAGAGAGATACCCCTCTTTCAGACTTTCCCTACATTACTGCGGTATACTCCTGGACTGGCTTTTAAAGAACCATCCGGAGTTGGTTGATAAACTCAAAGCCCTGGTGAAAAAAGAGCAGGTGGAGCTTCTGAGCGGAGGGTATTATGAGCCGATCTTTCCGGTGATCCCGGATGAGGATAAGCTTGGCCAGATAGAGAAGCTCACCGCTTTTGTTCGGGATAATTTTGATTTCACTCCTTCGGGGATGTGGGTGGCAGAAAGAGTGTGGGAGCCTCATCTGCCGAAATTCTTCGCTCAGGCCAAGATGAGATTTGCCATATTGGATGATTCTCACTTCAGATACTCAGGGCTGAGGGATGAAGACCTTTTAGGCTATTATCTGACCGAGGAGCAGAATTACCCTCTGGCTTTGTTCCCCATAAATAAGCTTTTGAGATATTATATCCCTTTTAAGGAACCGGAGGAAACAATTGAATATCTCAAGTGGTTAGCTACAGAGGATGGGGAGAATCTTGTAGTTTATGCGGATGACGGGGAGAAATTCGGTATCTGGCCCAAGACCTATGAGCACTGTTATGAGGACAGATGGCTGGAGAGGTTTTTTGAGAAGATAAAGGAGAACTCTGACTGGATCGAGATGATACATTTCAGCCAGGTTTTAAGAAAGCTTTCTCCCCTGGGAAGGATCTACCTGCCCACTGCCTCCTATTACGAGATGATGCAGTGGACTCTTCTGCCCAATGCCTTCCGGGAATTTGAGGAGTTCGAGAAGACCCTCAAAGAACAGAACCTTTTTGATAAATATGACATATTTGTGCGGGGTGGGTTCTGGAGAAATTTCTTAGCCAAATATCCGGAAGCCAATCATATGCACAAACGGATGCTATATTTACATCATAAAATAAAGGACCTGGAAAATTCAAAAAATATCGACAAGGAAAAACTTCTCCTGCTCAGGGACGAATGCTGGAAAAGCCAATGTAATGATCCTTACTGGCACGGGGTATTTGGGGGGCTGTATCTTTCCAACCTCAGGAATCAGATCTACTCCCATCTTATAAAAGCAGATAAGCTGATAGACGGGTTAATCCCCGAGGGGAAAGAAGTCGGATATAAGGTTTCTGACTTTGACCAGGATGGGCAGGAAGAGCTTATAATCGAATCTCCTGTATTCAGCCTGTATTTTTCTCCTCGAAATGGGGGGACGTTGTACGAGTTGGATTTCAAGCCAAAAGATTTCAATCTTCTGGATATCTTATCCCGCCACCCGGAGGGGTATCATAGAAAACTCCTGGAGATAAAAAACCGGGAGATTAAAACCACCGAGAGATTCGCCAGCATTCACGATTTGGTTCAGGTTAAGGAGGAGGGGTTAGAGAGATTTTTGACTTATGACTGGTACAGGAGAGGCTCATTAATTGATCATTTTATGGGAAGGGACACAAACCTGGATAGTTTTGCCAGATGCCAGTACCCAGAGCAAGGCGATTTTGTTAATCAATCTTATGAGTATAAAATCGATAAAAAGGGAGATTCCCTTCTTTTGACCCTTTCGCGGGACGGCTGCGTGTGGATAGACAACCTGAGAGCAAAGATCAATTTAACCAAGAGCCTGAACCTGGTGAAAAATAAAAATGAGATCGAGATATGCTATAGCTTGAGAAACGATCATCCAGAGAAGATAGAGTTGTGGCTGGGGATTGAGTTTAACCTGGGGATGTTGTCCTGCGAGGACGAAAGAAAAAATTGTTATATAAAAAGCAATGAGCTGAAAGAAAGAAAACTCAGCCTGAGAAGCGAAGACGGGAATGTCTCCTCTTTTGGGATAAAAGATAAAGCCTTGGGTATTTTGATAGGTTTTAAGCTGGATAAGCCGGCAAGTTTATGGCATTTTCCATTATATACAGTTTCGCTGTCCGAATCAGGTTTTGAGAAAACTTACCAGAGCACAGTTTTTTTGCCTAACTGGAAAATAAAATTGAACCCTGAAGAAATCTGGCAGGCAAAGATAATCAAAAATATAGATACATTGTGATCGTCTGAGTTGAACGGGCACAGCATGCCGTGCCCCTACACTTTTTTCCTTAGTAGCGGAAGGCTTCAGCCTTCCAGTATGGAAACCTGAAGGTTTCCGCTACATTTTGGCTCGATAAATCGAGCAACTACAAAATATCTTCTTCCTTTATTTCCTTCTTCAAATTCTTCACATGCGTTCCTGCCCAGTAAAGTTTATCACAGCTGGGACAATAGACGAAATTCTCCTGAGTCTTGAAAACAAAGGGAGGAACTTTATTTTCTACCTCTTTCTTGGGAACCGGAACTAATACCTGATTGCAGACTAAACAGCGGGTGAAAAGATATTTCTTCTCGGGCGTTAAATTAAATTCCCTCAATACCTGTTTCACTTGCTCCAAAGGGAGGTTGCTGGCTAAAAGGAAAAGGTTTTTCTCAGCAGATTTGAACCTTCTCAGCTCTGTATCACGGCTCAGTATTATACGCTTCTCCTTCAGTGCCCTGGAAACCAGCTCGGTATCCTCGATATCAAGATAGAAAAGCGTATCATAGCCCAAAGTCCTGAGCCATTTGGCTAATTTGCCTAAGTTATCATCACAGATGAACTTCATAAAAATCAAGATGAGTTTTTCAGCTATATTCAAAAGCTATTTTAAATTAATAGAGGGGCCTTTGTCAAGGATTTTAAACAGAATATCCAATAAAGCTTAACTCAAATCTCTTGGAAATCTATACATTATTGGCCTGAGCAAGGTCGAAGGACGGATCTATTCTTACATTTTGTAAGGACAGAACACTGTTCTGTTCCTACATTTGCTTGCAAGAACCCTCTTCAAAAGTTATATTATGAGCTCAAAAAGAGGAGTGAACTTGAAAAAGGCGAATGATTTCAAAAAAATTGCCATTGGGTCTGCCTTAAAAGGCGGTGGGATTTTACAGAGATGTCAGGGCAAGGTCAAAAAGATTGGGTATAAAGGGGTGATAAATCTGGTCACAGAGGCAGACCGTCTCTCCGAGGATGCGATTATCAAAATCATCAGAAAGAACTTCCCCCAGCATAATATCCTGACTGAGGAGAGCAAAGGCTATGAGACAAAATCGGATTACAAGTGGATAATCGACCCTCTGGACGGGACCACCAATTACGCACACGGTTTTCCCGTATACTGTGTTTCCATTGCTTTGGAGAAAGAAGGAGAGATTATCCTGGGTGTGGTCTATAATCCGGTCTTGGAGGAGCTTTTTGTGGCAGAGGAAAAAAAGGGAGTATTTTTGAACGGGAAAAGAATATATGTCTCAAAGACCAGAGAACTTTCCAAAAGTTTACTGGCAACTGGTTTTCCCTATGATATCAGGGAAAGTAAAATCAACAACTTAGACCATTTCAAAAATTTTGCTCTGAGGTCTCAGGCTATAAGAAGGGCTGGCTCAGCGGCTTTGGACTTATGCTATCTGGCTAAGGGGATCTTCGATGGATTCTGGGAGCTTAAGCTTTCTCCCTGGGATACTGCCGCAGGGATTTTAATGGTTAAAGAGGCAGGCGGAAAAGTTACGGACTTTTCGGGGAAGAGATTCAGTATCTACCAGAAGAATATTTTAGCTACAAATGGTAAAATCCATAACCAGATGATAAATGTTTTGAAGATGGGGAAGAGAGTTTAAATATGGATCAAAAATATATAAGGAATTTCTCCATTATAGCCCATATAGACCACGGCAAATCGACTCTGGCTGACAGGCTTCTGGAGCTCACCCAGACCTTGCCTCCCAGGCAGATGCGGGAGCAGGTCCTGGACAGTATGGACCTGGAAAGGGAAAGAGGGATTACCATAAAGGCACATGCCATCAGGATGAACTATAAGGCAAAGGATGGAAATGAATATATTCTCAATCTCATCGATACGCCGGGCCATGTCGATTTCACCTATGAGGTATCCAGATCCTTAGCCGCCTGTGAGGGTGCACTCCTGTTAGTAGACGCATCCCAGGGGGTAGAGGCGCAGACTATCTCCAACCTTTTCCTATCCCTGGAAAATAATCTGTCCATTATCCCTATAATCAACAAAATTGATTTGCCTGGCGCACAGATAGACCTGGTCAGGAAACAGCTATCGGAGCTTTTGGGAGTGGAAGATGAGAAGATAATCTTAGTCTCAGCCAAAAAGGGTATAGGTGTAAAAGATGTCCTGGAGGCAGTAGTAAAAAAAATATCACCTCCTTATGGAGACAAAAAGAATCCCCTCAAAGGCTTGATCTTCGATTCTTTCTTTGACCAATACAGGGGAGCGATTCCCTATGTAAGGATAAAAGAAGGGAGCGTGAGAAAAGGAGACAGGGTAAGATTTTTTTCCAACCAAAAGGAATATGAGGTGGACGAGGTGGGTCACCTCAGATTAAAGCTGATTCCGGCAGAAAAGCTTTCAGCGGGCGACGTGGGGTATCTGGTAGCAAATATCAGAAACGTCACAGATGCCAGGGTAGGAGATACCATAACCCTGGTGAATAATCCGTCTTCCTCCCCCCTGCCGGGTTTTAAGGATATCAAATCGATGGTCTTCTCCGGTTTTTATCCGGCAGATTCCGAGAATTACCAGGAG
Source organism: uncultured Ignavibacteria bacterium (assembly GCA_964511075.1). Lineage (GTDB taxonomy): Bacteria > Zixibacteria > MSB-5A5 > MSB-5A5 > RBG-16-43-9 > CAZEDM01. Next base: position 153,202 of record CAZEDM010000007.1, on the reverse strand, counting down.
CTTAAAGATGCACTGGAGAAGCTGAAGATGAACGATGCCTCTTTGATCTTCGAGCCGGAAACCTCCACTGCCCTGGGATTCGGGTTCAGGTGCGGCTTTTTGGGGCTTCTTCACCTGGAGATAGTCCAGGAAAGGTTAAGAAGGGAATACGGACAGCCAATCATTGCCACGGTTCCCAACGTGGAATACAGAGTCACCCTGACAGACGGGAAGAAAATTTTTGTGGATAACCCGGCTTTGTTACCATCCTCCGGAAAGATCGATAAGATCGAGGAGCCTTTTGTTATGGTTCAGATAATTGCCCCTTCCGAGTATATAGGGAACATAATGAAATTGGTTATGGAGAGAAGGGGTGTTTATAAGACCACCGAATATATCAATAAAGTCAGGGTCTCCCTGCATTTTGAACTGCCCCTGTCCGAGATCATATTCGATTTCTACGATAAGCTTAAGTCCATTACCCGGGGCTTTGCCTCGCTGGATTATGAATGGGCTGATTTCAGGGAATCGGATCTGGTCAAACTTAACATTTTGATCAACGGGGAGCCGGTAGATGCTCTCTCTGCCATTGTTCACCAGGATAAAGCCTACTTCTGGGGAAGAAGTCTGACCCAGAAGCTGAGAGAACTCATTCCCAGACAGCTTTTCGAGGTGGCAATTCAGGCAACCATAGGCTCACGGGTCATTGCCCGCGAAACAGTCAAGCCCCAGAGGAAAAATGTCACGGCTAAATGTTACGGCGGCGACATAACCAGAAAAAGGAAGCTTCTGGAAAGACAAAAAGAGGGCAAGAAGAGAATGAAGCAGGTAGGCTCAGTCGAAATCCCGCAGGAGGCTTTTTTGGCGATACTCCAGGTGGAAAGATAACTCCACTCAAAGTCGTTGTAATCCCCCAACTTATTGGCTATTATTTTAGCTCGACAAATCAAACTACTGCAATTTCTCAAAAAAAAATAAATTTAAAAGATTTCACTTGACAAACTCTTGAAATCCTCTATATTTTTATTGGAAAAGCTTTATCTTTCGAACAATTTAAAAGGAGCATAAAATGAAAAGGAAGATTATCTTAGGGCTTTTAGCAGTGATTCTTCTTTTATTTTTTATCACCTCTTCCTGGGCAGTGGATTATAAAAGTTATTTGAGGCAAAGGTTTGAGGAACATCCATGGCAAGAAAGCGATAAAATACCTGCTACGCCACAGACCATAAACAGTTATCCCTCTGAAATAAAATTTATCTTTATCCTTAATGCTCAGCCAATCTTAATCTTTATTGATAAAACAACTATCAAGATTTCATCTAAAGTGGATGATTCAGCAAAAAAATTTGACAAAGGGGATTAAAGAACAAGATGAGTGACAATTTGGAGAACCCTAAGATGGTTTTAACTCATCAACTTGAAGAGATAGAAAAACTAATCGAGAAAAAAGATTACATAACTGCCTTAGCTCAGATCAGGGAAATCCAGAGCACAAGCAGATTGAGCTCCTTTTCTCTTTGTACTGATCTATTTTCTGAAGAAACAGGAGAGTTTTACTATCTTGCTACTAAAGTCTTACGGCATTTAGGTAGTTATGAGGAGGCATTAGAAACGGCTCAAAGAGCAATTTCGGTATTTGTTGAGTTGCATAATGAGTTGAAGATAGCCCAGACTCAGTATCTATTAGGTTTAATTTATACAGCCTTAGGAAATCATAAATCTGCTGAAACAGAGATAAGAGACGCATTAGCTGTTCTCAGAAGAGTTTGTGATTTTAAAGGAATAGTAGACTGCTTGAATAAGCTTTCACAAGTTGAGTTTGTAAGAGGGAACTACTCTAAATCTATAGAATATCTTCAGGATGCACTAAGCTATTGCTATAAAGCAGAAGATCCCAGAAAAAAAGCTATCATTTATGGTAACTTAGGTCAAATGTTTGTGATGGTAGGTAATTGGAAAGAGGCAGAGAGAAATTTACTTTTAAATATTAGTCTAAACCGGCAAGCAAAGGATGAGCTTAATCTATGTAGAGGGTTACTCTCCTTGGGATATGTTCATTTTTTGAAAAGGGAGTTTTCAAAATCAAAAAAATCATATGAGGAATCTTTATCCCTGATTAAAAAGCACAACTGTGTTCGAGAACTGGCGATTTATCATGAATATTCAGGCGAGTTAGCTTTTGCTCAGAAGGATTATCAATCGGCTTATGAACACTATACCAAAGCTATCGAGATAGGCGAAAAAATAGCCCCTCGGAGTGGAATTATCAGCCAAACCTATCGGCTTCTGGCTGATTTGCAGGTAGCTGAGAAAGAATATGATTTAGCATTAAGCTCCTGCGAGAAAGCTCTTAGGGTTAGCATCTCCTTAGGTGAGAGGCTTGAAGAGGCGGCTTGTTATCGGATTTTAGGGCAGATTTATACCGTTAAGAGAGAAAAAGAGAAAGCCAGGGAAAACTTCGAAAAAGGGTTGAGCATTTTTGAGGAGATAAAAGCAAAATATGAGTTAGCCAAAACCTATTTAGAGGCAGGGAGATCAAACTCTTTTGAATATTTTGAGAGGTTGAAATATCTGGGTCGAGCTGAGGATATCTTCAAGGAGTTAGAATCCAAATATCATCTGGCACTGATAGATAAGGCTTTGGCTCAGTTGTTTTATGAGAATGAGGAATATGAACAAGCTGATTTTTCCCTGAAGGATGCGGAGAAAATATTCAGGGAGTTGAAAGAAGAAAAAGATTTGAATCTGGTTCTGGAGTTCAAGAGAAGGATAGAAAGATTTAATGGAGAGTTTGAAGCAGCTGACCCTGAGAAAAAGTTTACATTCTCCAATATTATCACTCAGAACAAGGAGATGTTGGACATACTGGAGAAGGCGAAACAGATAAAAGACACAGATATGACCATCCTGATAGAAGGGGAGACCGGCACAGGTAAGGATTTATTAGCCAAGTGCATACATTACGAGAGCAAAAGAAAGGATAAAAGGTTTGTGAGCGTCAGTTGCGCCGCAATTCCAGAGGCATTGCTGGAGAGTGAGTTATTCGGGCATAAGAAGGGAGCATTTACCAGTGCGGCTTATGATAAAAAGGGGTTGCTGGAAGAGGCAGATGGTGGGACATTATTTTTGAATGAGGTGGCAGACCTGCCTTTATCAATACAGGCGAAGTTGTTAGGGGTGATAGAGAACAAAGAGTTAACCCGATTGGGGGAGACAACTCCGAGGAAGGTAAATTTCCGGATAATAGCCGCGAGTAATAAGGAATTAGAAGACGAGGTAAAATCGAGGCGATTCAGGGATGATTTATATTATCGGCTGAAGGTGATAAAATTTGTCCTGCCCCCTTTAAGGGAAAGAAAAGATGATATCCCTCTACTGGCTGAGCATTTCGCAAAGGTATATTCCCCAGATGAGGGTGAGCTTCCGGATGATGTGCTTCAATCTTTTTTGAATCATGACTGGCCAGGAAATGTCAGGGAGCTTAAGAGCGAGATAAAAAGGATTTTAGCCTTGGGCGAGAAAGAGTTTGAGCTGGAGAATCAAGGGATAAATTCAGTGAGAGAGATGGACAAAAGCTCTTTAGCCTCTAAGTTAGCTCATTATGAGAGAGAGCAGATAATCCAGGCATTAAGGGAAGCTAAGGGAATAAAGGTCAAAGCCGCAAAATTATTAAGAATCCCCTGGACCACGCTTAATAACAAGATAAAGAAATATAATATCGAATCACCGAATTAGGTGATTGACTCACCATTTTTGGTGATTCTTGTAATCTTTTCCCCTATAAAAAGATAGCTTAAGCTCTCCATTCTCGGCTCACCAATTTTGGTGATTTTTTATCTTTTGAAAAAAGATAACCTCACATCTTCCCCAGATTCAACTTCTTTATTTCCAATGGCTTGATTAATTCACGCTTGATAAAAACGAAGTGGGCAGGCTTTTTGTTATAAGTCTTACAGGTTTTTACCCCTTTTACTCTTTTCTTGGTTTTTTAAAAACTCTGCCCGGGTAAAGGGTGCCCGGGCAGAGGGAAAAGAAAATTAAAGAGAGGAGAGATTAAAATGATTGATTTCCCAAGTGGGTTTATCTAAATTTTTGATTACAGAATAAGGAGGAGATCAATGTTAAAGAAAGAGAAAACTATGGGGAAAAGATTTATTTGGTTTATCTTTGTTCTTTTTTCGCTTTTGTTGCTTTTTGGTTGTGGCTCGCTTAGGAAGAAAACGGAGTCAGAGAAGGTAAAGAAAACCGGAAATATTGCAGGGATAGTTTTTGATAGTCAGACCATGCAACCTCTTGTTGGAGCTAACGTCTATGTTGAGGGAGTGGCAACAATAGGTACAAAAAGCGACACTCTGGGAAGATTCTGGTTATCTTCTGTGCCTGCAGGGGAATATACGATTTGGGCTACGAAGATTCCCTATAGTGGCACTAAAATTTCAAAAGTGGAAGTTTTTGCTGATTCAACTTCAATTGTAATGAGCAAGCTCTGCCCTTCTTTAATTCCAGAATGGTGGTGGTGTTGGGGAGATTGGGATGGTAAAATTATCAAAACCGATAGCATCTCTTTCTTTAAGAACTACGAGAAATTATTAAAAAGTGAGTTAAAGTAAACAATCCAATGGGAAAAAGATGAAAAAAGGCTTTGTTTGGTTTATCTTTATTCTTTTTTCGCTTTTGTTGCTTTATAGTTGTGGCTCGCTCAGGAAAAAAGCGGAGCAAGAGAAAGGAAAGAAAACTGGAAATATTGCAGGAATAGTTTTTGATGTAACTACAATGCAACCTCTTTCTGGAACTGTAGTCTATATCGAAGAAGTGCAAACAATAGGAACAAAAAGCGATTCTCTTGGAAGATTCTGGTTGTCTAATGTGCGTTTAGGTGAATATAAGATTCTGGCACAGAAGATTACCTTTCACACTACCAAGATTTCAAATGTGAAAGTCTTTAATGATTCGACTTCAATTGTTGTTTTCAGGCTCTGTATCGCAGCAATTGAACCTTGGGGTTGTTCAGGAGAATGGGACGGTAAAATTATCAAAACCGATAGTGCCTCTTTCTTTCGCACACAATATAAAGATTTAGTAAAAAACAAATAAGAATAAAAATATAGGGGGAAGTCATGAAGAAATATTATTTTATAAAAATATTTATTTGTACTTTAACGGGATTATTTATTTTCTTTTCCCTTTCAATTCGTTCTTTTCCACAGGTAAAAATTTCAAGTAAGTTAGACCCACTATTATCCGGAATATACAACTCCCTATATGCTCCTGCAAAAGCAAAAATAATTTCACAAGATTCTTCTCTTATTGAAATAGCCTTACCTTTTGAAAGATTTGGCAAAGCCATATCTCTTAATTGGAGAAATGGAGAACCGATGGTTGGAGTCTTTATCAAAGTGGAAGGTTCCATTGATGAATTGCAGTCCCATGGTGTCAGAATTCATTCAATGATTGGTAATATTGTTACTGCGGATATTCCTTTAAAAAATCTCCCTGAAATAATTGCCCTACCCAATGTTCTCAGAATTGAAGCGGCTAAACCAGTTGAGCTGGACCTAAATGTAGCAGCTCCTATGGTTGGGGCGCCAAATGCCAGAAATTCATTTGGTTTGACAGGTAAAGGAATAATAGTTGGAATGGTTGACTCAGGACTTGACCTGGCCAATGAAGATTTTCAAGATGATGAAGGTAAAACTAGGGTATTATATTTGTGGGACCAGCTAGACAATGTAGGACCACACCCGCCTGGATATGACTACGGGACAGGATGGACAAAGAATGATATCGACCAGGGAATATGCAGGCAAAAAGACACCAATGGGCATGGCACTAAAATAGCAGGAATTGCGGCTGGTAATGGAAAGGCAACCGGAAATGGAGTTCCACAATATACCTATGTCGGAGTCGCACCAGAAGCAGATTTAATTTTAGTAAATACAGACTTATCTAACAACTCTAAAGTTACTGACGCTATCCTTTATATCGGAAACAAGGCAAAAGAATTAGGAAAACCCTGGGTAGCCAATCTCAGTCTGGGTGCTATTTATGGTCCAAGAGATGGGACCAGCCCTTTTGAGCAAATCATTTATGGTATAACAAATCAGGACTTAGGCAGAGGAAAAGTCATTGTGGTTGCAGCAGGGAACGAAGGATACGACCCAAATAATCCTGAGGTGATTCAAAATGATTCTACTTGGAGAAGGAACAAAAATCATGCGAGAAAACAAGGATATGGTTCAATTACTATGGAAGTTGATGCAACTTCCTTATGGGATAATGAGATAATCTGGAATGAAATATGGTATCCTTTTAGCCAGTCTTTTCAAGTTACAATAACCTCGCCCAGAGGTAGAACTTATGGTCCATTTGGCCCAGGTGAAGGAACTGGGGACCCTGGCTATGGTTGGTATTATCAAACTGATACTGATGGGCTTGTTCTATGTCACAATGAACATTTTGATTATAACTGGCCGGAGCCTTTCCCATTTACACCTGATAATCAGATAATAATTATTTTAGCTGATGTAGAAGTCCAAGGGACGCTTTATTCGCTTGCTGCTGGAAATTGGACAATCACGATGTCAAACGGTTCTGGCTGGTGGGATTCCTATGTATTGTTTTTGTTATCTACTACTGGCATAGTCCGTTTCAATGATGCCAGCCATGTGAACTCTCGTAAAATAAAAGAGCCGGGGAATGCCTATAACATAATCACAGTAGGCTCATATAATTCAAAAAATACCTGGGTGGATGTCAACAATCATACCCAGCCGCAGTACAATAATCTATTTGTATCATCAGGCTATCCTGTTGAAGAGGTTTCCTTCTTCTCCAGCCCAGGGCCAACCCGTGACGGAAGAGACAAACCAGAGATTTATGCTCCAGGTGCCTGGGTTGCTTCGTCTCTTTCAAAAGATGCAAGTGAACAAAATTACTGGAAAGAGAGAGATGGTAAACACACCAATGGACAGGGTACAAGTGCTTCTGCTCCTTTTGTTACAGGTGCCGTGGCTTTGCTTTTGCAGCAGGATCCAGATTATTCTATAGGGGATATAAAAGACATTTTATATTGGACTTCTACCTCAGAGGATTTTTTGGATATCTATGAAGCTGTAGCTTTATATGCCACCGGAGATGTAAATGGAGATGGGATTATTAGCGTTTCGGATATAGTTTTTCTTATTAACTATCTGTTCAAAGGGGGAACAGCACCCTATCCTCTGTGGAAGGCAGATGCTAATGGAGATTGCCAGGTTTCACTTTCTGATGTGGTATATTTAATATCTTTTCTTTTCAAAGGTGGAGATCCACCTAAAAAAGGATGTGCTTAGATTTTTAAATAAGAAGTTAAAAGACATTTTATACCTAAGACCCAATAATCGTATTTTTCTCTCCTGTTCTCTTTTTGTTAAAGAATTACTTTGTTGGTTTTTATTTCTTTCTTGGTTTAGTCAAAACTCCGCCCGGGCAGGGAACCAGGCGGAGTAAAAAAAGAGAGGTTAGTAAATACTTGACAAATTGTTACCTGACGGATAGTATATGTTCTCAACTTATATTTTAAACCAGGAGGGGTATGATGAGAAAAATCTCTCCATTTATTTTAAGCTTAATGGTGTTTTTCTTTTACTCCAATCAGGTCATGGCTGAAGAATACAATAAAAGTAAACTCTTCAGCTTATGGGTTGATATGGGTCGAACTGTTTCGAACGATGACGGATTGGATGAAGGTCCGGGAAGAAAGGCGAGTTATAATCTGAGATTTGAATATTGTTTTACTCGCTCATATTTCTCCCCTTCCCTGGGATTACGGGTGGGTAAACTTCCTTTGGAGGGATCAACTACCTGTTCTTTCGTTGATCCTGGAGGTAGGATTTGTTTACCTTCTATCCATGACTGGAATTGGACTGGGCTTTTCGTTTTAATAAGCTTTAGGTAGTTCAAATTTGGGCAAAAATTAAAAGAGGAGGCTTGAAAATGAAAAAATCTATTCTGTTTTTGATTTGTTTACTTTTACTATTTTGCCAAGCGGAAGGGAATAAAGGTCAAAGCCGCAAAATTATTAAGAATCCCCTGGACCACGCTTAATAACAAGATAAAGAAATATAATATCGAATCACCGAATTAGGTGATTGACTCACCATTTTTGGTGATTCTGGTAATTTTATCCCCCGCTGTAAGATAAGTCAAAACCTTCATTTTCGATTCACCAATTTTGGTGATTTTTTATCTTCTGAAAAAAGACAACCTCACATCTTCTCCAGATTCAACTTCTTTATTTTCAATAGCTTAATTAATTCACAGTTGATAAAAGTGAAGTGGGCAGGCTTTTTGTTATAAGCCTTACCGGTTTTTACCCCTTTTACTCTTTTCTTGGTTTTTTAAAAACTCTGCCCGGGTAAAGGGTGCCCGGGCAGAGCAGCAGAAAAATTTTGAAGGAGAAAGTTAAAGTGGTTGACTATCCAAGTGGTTTTATCTAGAATAGGAGAGATAAATAAAAACAAGTGGGAGGTATACAAGTGAAGAAAAAAATCATCTATTTAACAGCTTTTTTTACTGTTTGCTTTAGCTTTCCTCAAAACTCTATCATAGCCTTCTCAGATGATTGTAAAATCACCCAGACACAGGCATTAGAAAGGGCTAAGGAACTTTGTAAGAAAGAAAAAATCACTTATGACTCTATTTTAGGTCCATATTTTGTCCTGCCTCTTTCGAAGGAAACAAGACCTTACTATTTGGTATATTTTACCAAAGGTGAAATAGTTACAGGTGAGTGCTTGATTGATGCCTGTAAGAAAAATACAGACGATATTTGTTTCTCCAGAGGTATAAGGGTTACTGATCTCTTATTGGATTCAACCCAGGTAAAAGAACGTTTCCCTGAGCTCAAGCCCATTTTCATACAGCTTGTCACTCCTCTTAAATTCTGGGGACCACTAGGGAAGAAAATGCTAATTCCACATTACTATGTAGTATGGTGGGTGATAGATGAGAATGGAGACTGTTATTATATAGATCTGGATGTATCTTCGAAATACGTGCCTGTAGAGAGGCATAAAGCCAGTTTTAAGTCCCTGGCTGAGGAGAGGAAGAGGTCTGAAGAAGATATAAGAACAGGCAGGATTAGAATTATTGAAGATTCAACCCTACAGGAGAATGAAAAATGAAGAAAACCATCATTTATTCATTAGCTTTATCTGTTTTTGTAATATGTTTCCTCCTGAACTCTATTTCAGCCTTCCCTGATGATTGTCAACTTACCCTGAAACAGGCACTGAAAGAGGCAAAAAAGGCTTGCAAGAAAAAGGACCTCAAGTATGATCAAGTTCTTGGTCCGTACTTTGTTAGATCTCAGTCCGACGAATCGAATTCAGGTTACATGGTCTATTTTGCTGAGCTTGGTAGAGTGAAAGCTGAGTACTGGTTTTGTGGAGAAAATTGTGGAGGCCTATGGGTTTATCCAATGAAAATGAAAACAGTAAGAGTTAATGATCTCCTATTGGACTCAACAGAAGTAAAGGAAGTCTTCGAAACAGAAAAGGGACTTAAAGCCATCTTTGTCCAGCTTGTTTTTCCAGCAAAATTTTGGTCAGTAACGCAAGAATTCTTGGCTTGGTGGGTTATTGATGAGGAGGGTGAGTGTTATTATATCCTAACATCCAGATCTCCAAAGAATATATCTAGCTTCAAGGAGCTGGCTGAAGTTAGAAAAAAATACATAAAGCAAAAAGAGGAGTAAAAAATGAAAAAGAAATTATTTTTATTTGGACTGATATTTCTATTGCTTTTAGTTTTTTGTGGGATTAAACCTGAGTTTACTTATTGGATAGTTAGAAATGGCGCCCCCCCGGCATACTCAATGCAGCAACAAAAAAACTGGTGTGGAATCGCATGTTTGGAGATGTACTCCTGTTTTAAGTACTCTGGTAATCCATATAAATGTAAATCCCAATCAGAGATTGCAAATCTAGCAGATACTGATCCTCCATATGAAGGGATTTTAAGTTTAGAGGAAATATCCAACTACATGAATAACTACCTAGACTGGGGTGCCTATTCATATTATTGTTCATATTGGACTACATTTCTTGAACATGTTATTAGTTTTGTGAGAGTTCATAATGAGCCTTTTATTTGTCGCCTCACAAGTGGTGATCCAATAGGTCATTGGATTCTGGTTGTGGGATATAGAGTGCCATTTGAGGATCCTTACGCAATTCCAGAAGGGATTGTTTATGCAGACCCTGCTTCTGTCTGTGATGCTGATAGATGTTATGGATTATATTACGATGTGACTAGTTCAGTTTTCCAGTCGATGACTGGAGTAAACCCATCATATGTTGGAATTTCAATAAGCCCAAAAGTCGCACCTGATATAATCCTGGTTTCCACAGAAGAAGACCCATATCAACCACCACCAGTATACACCAATTATTACAACTATCTTTCTAAGGAAGCACCTGGTAGTGATGGGCGGGATTTAGATGACCGGATACCTTTTGCTGATGGTAGTAATGGTTTGGAGCCGGAACTGGTAGAAAGGATTATCCAAGCGTCTGATTCAGTGTTAGGGGCTTGGGGAGTTGAGAATCTTATTGGCTTGGATCCTGATTATGCGAAGCAGTTTGATGGAGCCCATGCTGCCGGAGTGGAATTCGTTACTAATACAGCTTATTTACGTTATGGCGACCCTGGACAGTTCCCCTGTGATATATATTGTGGTGGTCAGGAGTTCTTTAGTGTAACCTATATAGATAAAACAGAAAACTACTATGTTGGAATGGTTAGGGTGAAATTGTTAGAAGACAGTCTTACATTTGAAGGAGGAGGTATTTCTGGATTCATTATTACTGGTGGAACAGTCTCGGCTAATCAGAATCAATCTTCACTTGATAAACCTACTTCTCCCGAAATAAGCGAAACTGGTTTTGTAACCAGAGAAGAGCTTCATGAACTTTATCCTGGTTGCACCTTTTTTCCGTTCTGGGATTTAAATGAATGTTCACCCACACCACTTATCCCATTCTGGTATGTTAAAAGGCCAGATGGAACCAGATTCATTTTGGATTCTTGGGGAAGAGAGTTTGTAAGAGATGCTGAGACAGAAATCTTATATCTGAAGAGGTATGAGAAAAACCAAACAACAGCTCCAGAAAATTATCTCCTCTCGCAAAATTATCCAAACCCATTCAATGCGGAAACACAGATATACTTTATTGTTAAAGATTTCTCTAATGTTGAGTTAACTGTTTACAACGCATTGGGACAAAAGGTAAAGACGCTAGTAAAAGGAGATTATCAATCAGGAGAATACAGAATTATCTGGGATGGCACCAACGAAAATCGTGAGGGAGTATCAAGTGGAATATATTTTTATAAGCTTCAGATAGGTTCTCACTCGGAGAGCAGAAAAATGATACTTGCCAAGTAAGTTAATGATCTTGTGTTATTGAACAAGGAGTTGACCAGATTAGGGGAAACAACTCCGAGGGAGGTAAATTTCCGGATAATAGCCGCGAGTAATAAGGAATTAGAAGACGAGGTAAAATCGAGGCGATTCAGGGATGATTTATATTATCGGCTGAAGGTGATAAAATTTGTCCTGCCCCCTTTAAGGGAAAGAAAAGATGATATCCCTCTACTGGCTGAGCATTTCGCAAAGGTATATTCCCCAGATGAGGGTGAGCTTCCGGATGATGTGCTTCAATCTTTTTTGAATCATGACTGGCCAGGAAATGTCAGGGAGCTTAAGAGCGAGATAAAAAGGATTTTAGCCTTGGGCGAGAAAGAGTTTGAGCTGGAGAATCAAGGGATAAATTCAGTGAGAGAGATGGACAAAAGCTCTTTAGCCTCTAAGTTAGCTCATTATGAGAGAGAGCAGATAATCCAGGCATTAAGGGAAGCTAAGGGAATAAAGGTCAAAGCCGCAAAATTATTAAGAATCCCCTGGACCACGCTTAATAACAAGATAAAGAAATATAATATCGAATCACCGAATTAGGTGATTGACTCACCATTTTTGGTGATTCTTGTAATCTTTTCCCCTATAAAAAGATAGCTTAAGCTCTCCATTTTCAACTCACCAATTTTGGTGATTTTTTATTTGTATCTTTTTGGAGGATCATAATTCTCCACTAAAAGCTAATTTCTATTTCATTGACATTCTGAGGGTTAGAGAAAAAACATATTGAGGTTAACATCTGGGCATACCTTTTGTTAAAGAGTTACTTCCGGTTGGTTTTTATTTCTTTCTTGGTTTAGTCAAAACTCCGCCCGGGCAGGGAACCAGGCGGAGTAAAAAAAGAGAGGTTAGTAAATACTTGACAAATTGTTACCTGACGGATAGTATATGTTCTCAACTTATATTTTAAACCAGGAGGGGTATGATGAGAAAAATCTCTCCATTTATTTTAAGCTTAATGGTGTTTTTCTTTTACTCCAATCAGGTCATGGCTGAAGAATACAATAAAAGTAAACTCTTCAGCTTATGGGTTGATATGGGTCGAACTGTTTCGAACGATGACGGATTGGATGAAGGTCCGGGAAGAAAGGCGAGTTATAATCTGAGATTTGAATATTGTTTTACTCGCTCATATTTCTCCCCTTCCCTGGGATTACGGGTGGGTAAACTTCCTTTGGAGGGATCAACTACCTGTTCTTTCGTTGATCCTGGAGGTAGGATTTGTTTACCTTCTATCCATGACTGGAATTGGACTGATGCAATAATCTATATTAAAATGGAAATGGATAGAAATTGGCTTACTCCATACCTTAAAGCGGGAATGGGGCTTTATTATCTGGATTTGAAAATCCCTGATTACACTGGGCTTCCAAGTATTAACAGGGGTTATCTTGGCTATAATATGGGGTTTGGCTTTGAATTAGTTTTTAGTAAATGGCCAGTCACCCTGTTTACTGAATTAGAATACAATATTATACCAATTAGTCCGGAAATCAAATTACCTTTGTTTGAAAAAGCATCTTCAGCTAAGATAATTAATCCCTGTATTGGACTGGGCTTTTCGTTTTAATAAGCTTTAGGTAGTTCAAATTTGGGCAAAAATTAAAAGAGGAGGCTTGAAAATGAAAAAATCTATTCTGTTTTTGATTTGTTTACTTTTACTATTTTGCCAAGCGGAAGGGAATAAAGGTCAAAGCCGCAAAATTATTAAGAATCCCCTGGACCACGCTTAATAACAAGATAAAGAAATATAATATCGAATCACCGAATTAGGTGATTGACTCACCATTTTTGGTGATTCTGGTAATTTTATCCCCCGCTGTAAGATAAGTCAAAACCTTCATTTTCGATTCACCAATTTTGGTGATTTTTTATTTTTTGAAAAAAGACAACCTCACATCTTCTTCAAACTCAACTTCTTTATTCTCAATAGCTTGATTAATTCACGGTTGATAAAAGTGAAATGGGCAGGCTTTTTGTTATAAGCCTTACAGGTTTTTACCCCTTTTACTCTTTTCTTGGTTTTTTAAAAACTCCGCCCGGGTAAAGGGTGTCCGGGCGGAGTGGAGGGGAAGGTTTTAAGGAATGGTTTAAAAGTGTTTAAATATTCAAGTGGCTTTATCTGAAAGACAAATCCCTGATTTTTAAAACTGCGAGCTTTAGTCTTTTCTTTATAAATCATACTTCATAAGGAGGAAATTTATGAGATCGTTAAAATTTTTCTTTGCTTTTCTCCTCTTTTCCTCTATTATATTTTTATCTTATCCTCTAAGGAATGCCATAGGCTGGGATGAGCAGAGCTTTTCAAAAGAGAAATTTGAAATCGAGGTAAAAGTTAAGTCTGAGAAAGATCTTTTGTATCTAAATGAGCTTGGCTTAAATTGTACTGGATCAGGAAAATGCAACTGCCTGGCAGATTCCACCCAGTTACTGAGCTTGGTTAAGGCAGGGTATCAAGTTAAACCTTTGGAAAGATCAAGCTCTTTAAAACAGGATAGAGATATAAGACAGAGCCGGGTCTCTCAAATGAAACTAACCATAAGAGATGAAAGGGAGTTAAATCTCATAAAAGATTTGGGCCTGAATTGTGCGGGCGTGGGAGAATGCACTACCGTAGTAAATCTGGAGCAAGCGAAGCTGCTGAAACAAAGCAGAATACCCTACTCCGGAATAAAGGAAGGAATAAAAGTTGAAGGAACCTCATCCCTCTTAAAGCCCGCCGGTTCAACCTATGGAAGAAACGACAGTGCCTATTATGCACCCTATAGTACCTGGACATGTAGTCCCATCACCATAGACAACGCACCTTATGATGCTACGGTTAGTGAATTGGAGGTAACATATTATATTTATGATTCTGATGGCCAGGTGAATAATTTAATCGTAGATCTTACTGACGAATATCAGAATAAAGAGCTTAGATTGTGGAACTTTGAAGGATATGGATATATTATCTATGAAACAGAAAAGGACACAAGCTATTTCGATGGAGAGGAAGTAAACCAGACCTGGAAGCTATGGGTTTTGGACCTCTCCTATCCAGAGGAAAGCATCATCTTACCCTGGAGCATCACAATCTGGTTTTCCGGTCCACCCGTATACAGGGTAAATCGAGATGAATATACTATACCGGAGGGGTGGGACTCAGTGTGTAGCCCGATATCTGTGCCAGCAAATATGGCGCCTGCAGATGCGAGGGTTAGCAGCATGGATGTACATTATGATATAATCCATCCTTATAATCGTGACCTCGATATCTGGATATCCGACTCGGACTACTCAACTAAGTATATGTTATGGAATTGGTGGGAAGGAAGCAGCGAGGATGACATTCACGAAACCGAGACTGGTATTACTGAGTTTAATGGCGAGCTGGTTACCCAGACCTGGAAGCTCTGGGCAAATGATTGGGTTGAAGGGGACCAGGGATATATAGATTTCTGGTCTATCACCCTGTGGTATCAGCAATTGCCAGACCTGGTTATAAAAAGCATAACCCCCAGTAATCCTAATCCAATGATAGACAGTGTCATCAGCGTAGATATGATGATAAAGAACCAGGGCTCAGACGAAGCAGAATTTTTCTGGGTGGGACTATACTATAACCTTTCCTCTCCACCCAATAACTACACCTACTTTGACAAATATACCGGGGTAGATTCCTTAGCAGCGGGTGATTCAGTGGAGGTTACCTTTACTGGAATAACCTCTTATGATACCGCAACCTGGAATATGTACGGCTTGGCTGATATGGATGGGTATATAGAGGAAAGCGATGAAGATAACAACTATATTGGTCCAAGAAGGGTCAAATGGTGGGGGGTAGAGCCTAAGCCTGACCTGATAATAGCAGAGGCCTGGGTGAGCAATGATTGCGACCCTACCCTGGATGAGTCAGTCTATGTGGACGTGGTGATAAAAAACATCGGAGGGACCTCTGCTTACCATAACTTCGGGTTTTATACTGATATATTCTATGATGAGGACATAGTGATCCCGCCAGCGAGTGGGGATGACTGGTATCTGTCTATGGGTGAATTACTCCCGGGAGAGACCGAGAGTTTCAGCTTTGTTCTTCCCAACCCCACTTATGCTCAGGACTGGAAGTTGTGGCTTTTAGTGGATTCATCCCCTACCAGGATAACCGAGAGTAACGAGAGCAATAACCTCTTTGGACCGATCTGGGTTCACTGGCAACAGCCGGCACTTAAAGGTGGGTCGATTAGCAGAAACACGATTATTGAAAACGCTATGGAGTATGCTGATGTCTGGTGGGTTTGCCCTCTACAAAATGGCACTGCGCCTGAAGAATGCAAGAAATGGACTTCTGATTACATAGTAGGTCTAGACTACACAGGAGAAGCTTATAAATATGGAGGAAATGACCCTCCCTGGGATACTAAAGATTGTTTTCTTTATAACTTAGAACATGGTAAAAGGGCTGGCTCTTTTGCCACTAATGATTGTATAGGTGATGATATATTGCCTGAACCTCAAGGAAACCCTACTTGGTCAACAGGCATCGACTGCTCTGGTTTAGTCTCCAGAGCCTGGGACTTGCCTTATAAACATGGGACATGGAAACTACTTGAAGTCTCTGCCGAACTCCCGGGTGGTTACGAGTATTTATTAAAAGGAGATATTCTGCTTTTACCGGGAAATCATACCTTTATTTTCGATGACTGGTATAAAGATAGTGCTAGTACGAGCTGGATGTGGGCTATCGAAGCAGCAGACTATCGTCCAGATGCATCCTGGACTCGCGGGAATCACAGGTGGTCAATAGCAGAATTAAATACTAAAGATTATAAACCTTATAGATACAACAATGTTCAGGAAGCAACTAATTACGACCCAGACCGAGCAGGAGATGTGAACAGCGACGGGAATGTTAGTGTGGCAGACG
Organism: uncultured Ignavibacteria bacterium; assembly: GCA_964511075.1. GTDB lineage: Bacteria > Zixibacteria > MSB-5A5 > MSB-5A5 > RBG-16-43-9 > CAZEDM01. Next base: position 136,859 of record CAZEDM010000007.1, on the reverse strand, counting down.
TAACTTTTCTTGTCAATTTTCTGTTTAAGCAAGGGCTCAGCTCTAAACCTCTGTGGAGAGGTGACGTCAATGGAAATTGTTATGTATCAGTATCTGACGTAGTCTCTTTAATATCCTATCTTTTCAAATCAGGTACTGCGCCAAATTATTGTAATAGCAGTTGCCCGAACTGGGATTGCCAGGATTACCCCAGCAGGTGAGGAATGATAATTAACAGAGGATTTTTTTAAATTATTAATCTAAAAGCGAGGTGTAAGATGAAAAGGTTAGGGAATTTTGTAATGCTCATTTTATTTCTCGTAAGCATCCTGTTACTGATAATCATACCAAAATTATGGGGTGATGGGGCTGAGGTTCAGCAGGGTAGATATGTTCCACAGGTTCTGATCAGCGCTCCCTGGGGGGAGAAAAATCTAACTTATGATGAAGAGGTTTCCAGACCAGGAGAATTTGGATTATACGCCCCCCAGAAGGGTATGATCTTGGTCCAGATAAAGGACCTGTTGATTTCACTGTTGCCCCTAATGGATATATTTACATAACAGACTTTTTAAATGAGCGGATACAGATATTTGATTCAAGTGGAGGGTTTGTATCAGTTATTCCCGGTTTGTGGAGTTTTGATGGGATATTTGTTGATCACGAGGGTAATATTTACCTGGGTGCCTTTGATTGGACCTTTTACCCAAAGGTAGAGAAATATGACCAGTCAGGAAATCTTTTAATGACCTATCATTTAGGCAAATGGGAGCAAGTCAGAGAAGGGAAGTATGGTTATAGGTCTGTGAATCACTGGAGGGGGAGCGGTTATATTTCTTGCGATAACTCAGGAAGACTGTTTCTTAAATATGACAAGCAGGATAGACCTTTATTCCCAGGAGATACCATTCCCGCTGGTAGAGAATTTATTTTTCAGTTTGGCACAACCACGCAGGAATTTAGCTTTGAAGAGCAGATGAGCACTTTAAAGATACCTGCTACCTGGAGTTGGAATGTCAACTTGCCTGATTGGGAGCAACACCTTCATAAAATCAAAGGCAAGACATTCTCTATGAAATCGGAAAGAAATGCTCAGAAAAGTCTTGCTAAAAGACTCCCTTCTGCAAAGGAGGGTTTCATTGGTATAGGCGAAGATGCAGTCTATAACATTGCCAGAGATGAGAAAGACCCTGATAATTCTGTGATATTGAAATATAACTATGATGGAGATTTAGTTGGTTACTACACTCTAAACTGGAAAGAAGGAGATTGTGAGGCCTTAGGGACAGAGTATCAGGAAGTAGCCTGGGTAAAGAAGAGGATGGTCTTTGATAAAGGGTTCTTATATACATATATTCACTGTAAGGAAGGGTTGAAGATAATCAAGTGGTCGCCGGTTGAAGGCGGAAATTAAATTATGAACCCAGTAATCCCACCTTGTTCTCAAGGTGGGATTTTTTAACCCTATGGACTTCAGACTACACTGTTGGTGTGCAATATATAGGTGAGGCTTATGAATGGGGTGGCTGGGATACAGCCGGATGTTTCCTGGATTATGTGAGCCATAATGAAAAAAGAGCAGGTTCTCATATGGAGAATGACTGCCTTTCTGGCTTCTACGGTGATCCGTCTTGGGCGACTGGGGTTGACTGTGCTGGTTTAGTCTCCAGAGCCTGGGAGATTTTCTGGGTTAATGAAAATGGATACAGGCTTAAACCTGGGGTATCTACTCTCATTGATTCGTTTACAGTTGAACTGCCGGATTATTATTCTTTGAGAAGAGGAGATGCTTTAATCTCCACAAAGAAAGGGCATACGTTCCTGTTTAAAGAGTGGAAAGCTATAGATACTATGTGGGTGATTGAAGCAAGAAGTTATGGAATCAAAGATCCAGAAACAAGAGATTGGTCTCGAGTAAGCGATGATTATATGTGGAGAACCGCAGACCTGCTTAGTGATAATTACATGCCCTATAAGTATAAAGACGTATCAGAAGATATACCAAGTAAACCCGGAGATGCCAATGGCGACGGAAAAGTCAGTGTTTCCGATATCGTATTCTTAATCGGTTATTTATTCAAGGGAGGAACTGCACCCAACCCATTGTGCAAAGCAGATGTTAATTTGGATAAGAAAGTAAGTGTAGCAGACATAGTCTATTTAATAAATTTTCTTTTTAGAGGAGGGTCCTCACCTATGGAAAGTTGTCCCTGGTGAGGAATTGACAGAAGTATTTTTTATATTTAGTTAGAAAACGGAGGTATAAGATGAAAAGGTTAATTTTGCTACCAGTACTTTTGCTGGTATTGGGGGTATTATTAGTGATAAAGAATAAAGCTGACCAAATGCAAAAACAGACCTATGTATCACAGGTGATAATTGATGCGCCTTGGGGGGAAGAACTGGGGCAATTTGGGATTTATGACCCACCGGAAGGAGGACCTACAGTGGGACCCAGTACCTTCTCTGTTACTCCAGAAGGCGATATTTACATTTTAGATCTGATGAATGGGAGAGTCCAAAAATTTGGCCCGGATGGAAGATTACTTTTTGTAATTCCGTTATCTCGTGTGGGTATGAAGATGGATGTTGATCAGTTAGGGAACGTATACATATATGATACTGCCCGGGTACCCAAGAAAATCATACAATATGATTCTAAAGGCAATCTATTAAAGGAATACCTCATTCTTTGGAGTGATGGGGAAATACGGGGAGGGGATATATATTGTGATAACTCTGGAAGGATATTCCTGTGTTATCGAAGCGACTCCCTCAAAACCTCGGTAATTTTTCAAGTAGGAACAACCGAGATAGATTTTACCCCAGAACAACAGAAAGCTACATTAAGAGAGGGATTTGCTGGTTCAAACAACGTAGTTCTGAATCAGGGAAGAATCTTACAGACAAAAGAAGGAAATCTATGTTTGGTTGGATTTGACCACGTCAAAGGCGAAGCGGATTCAACTAAATCAATTAAGGAATTTAGCATATATCGAATGAACTTGGGGCAAGCTGGCTTTACTGGTGTGGATGAGGAGATGAATATTTATACCTGTAAATATGATATGGAAAATGATTTTTGGGCAATGAGGAAATATAACCCTGATGGAAATTTGGTGGCAGAGTTCAATATTGAAGAAGATAATTATGCTCATGCTAATAGAGCACTGGTTTTAGATGAACACGGCAATATTTATGTTATGTCCACCTCAGAGGATGGGTTGAAGATAATCAAATGGTCTCCTGTTGAGGGCGGGCAGTAGGGTTTACCAGTTATTTAATCGAGTAATCCCACCTTGCCCTCTGAGAAGGATTTGCTTTAGCAAATGAGTTCAAAACAAGCTGACTAATTTAATTACAAACCCTATCAGAGAAACGGCTTCGCAGGGTAAATATAAAGATATTTCAGAAGATATTTCAAGCATCCCAGGGGATGCCAATGGTGATGGGAAAGTTAGTATTTCTGATATTGTTTTCTTAATTGGTTATTTATTCAAGGGAGGAGCTGCACCCGACCCATTGTGCAAAGCGGATGTTAATTTAGATGACCAGGTAAGTGTATCAGACATAGTCTATTTAATCTCCTATCTTTTTAAAGGAGGACCCTCACCTATGGAGAGTTGTCCCTGGTGAAGAATTGACAGAAGTATTTTTTATAATTAGTTAGAAAACGGAGGTATAAGATGAAAAGGTTAATTTTGTTACCACTATTTTTTCTGGTACTAGGGCTGTTATTAGTGATAAAGAATAAGGCTGATCAATCAAAGAAAGAGGCCTATGTATCGCAAGTGATAATCGATGCGCCCTGGGGGGAAAATCCTGGGCAGTTTGGGATTTATGAGCCTGGAGAACATGGAGAAGAAGGGCCTCAAGTGGGACCTGATTTCTTTAGTATCTCACCCAATGGTGATATTTACATTTGTGATGTGCAGAATCACTGTATTCAGAGATTCAGTAATCAGGGGGAATTAATTTCAGTTATTCCGACAGGGAAGTGGATAGATATTCCTGCAGATCTATGTGTAGATAAAGAATTAGACATTTATATATTGTATGTACATATTGTACCGAGCCAAGTGTGGAAATATGACCAGAATGGGAATGTGTTGAAAAAGTATAAGATATACCAGGGTGCCGGACCTCTTTTCTGTGACACTCAAGGGAGGTTATTCATTGGTGGACCTAAAGTAGTTTATCAGTTTGGAACTGTTTTAGAAGAGTTTACTCTAGAACAGCAGAGAGCCTCCTTAAGAGAAGGATTTGTTGGTTCAAACAATGTAGTTCTGAATCAGGGGAAAATTCTACAGACAAAAGAGGGTGAATTACATCTGGCGGAACTTAACGCCACCGAAGGCGAGGCAGATTCAAACAAGTCGGTGAAAAAGTTCAGCTTATACCGTTTAAACTTATATCCTTCTGGAACGGCCAGTTTTACTGGTGTGGATGAGCAGATGAACGTTTATACTTTTACCAGCCGTGGTGGATACGTGATAAGAAAATACAACCCTTCAGGGGATTTAGTGGCAGAGTTCAGCATTGAAAAAGAAGACTATATATGGACCAGCAGGTCACTATTTTTAGACGAGCACGGCAACATTTATGTTATGTCCACCTCAGAGGAAGGGTTGAAGATAATCAAATGGTCGCCGGTTGAAGGCGGAAATTAAATTATGAATCCAGTAATCCCACCTTGCCCTCAGGGTGGGATTTGCTTTAGCAAATGAGTTCAAAGCAAGCTGACTGATTTAATTACAAACCCTATCAGAGAAACGACTTCGCAGGGCAAGTATAAAGACGTTTCAGAAGACATATCAAGTATCCCAGGAGATGCTAATGGAGATGGGAATGTGAGTATCTCTGACATTGTTTTCTTAATTGGTTATTTATTCAAGGGAGGAGCTGCACCAAACCCATTGTGTAAAGCAGATGTTAATTTAGATGACCAGGTAAGTGTATCAGACATAGTCTATTTAATCTCCTATCTTTTCAAAGGAGGGTCCTCGCCTATGGAAAGTTGTCCCTGGTGAGGAATTGACAGAAGTATTTTTTATATTTAGTTAGAAAACGGAGGTATAAGATGAAAAGGTTAATTTTGCTACCAGTACTTTTGCTGGTATTGGGGGTATTATTAGTGATAAAGAATAAAGCTGACCAAATGCAAAAACAGACCTATGTATCACAGGTGATAATAGATGAACCTTGGGGGAAAGAGCCAGGGCAATTTGGGATTTATGAGCTTGGAGAACATGGTGAAGAAGGTCCTCCAGTGGGACCCAGTACCTTCTCTGTTACTCCGGAAGGCGATATTTACATTTTAGATTTAATGAATGGGAGAGTCCAAAAATTTGGCCCGGATGGAAGATTACTTTTTGTAATTCCGTTATCTCGTGTGGGTATGAAGATGGATGTTGATCAGTTAGGGAACGTATACATATATGATACTGCCCGGGTACCCAAGAAAATCATACAATATGATTCTAAAGGCAATCTATTAAAAGAATACCTCATTCTTTGGAGTGATGGGGGAATACGGGGAGGGGATATATATTGTGATAACTTTGGAAGGATATTCCTGTCTTATAGAAGTGACTCACTCAAAACCTCGGTAATTTTTCAAGTAGGAACAACCGAGCTAGATTTTACTCCCGAACAACAGAAAGCTACTTTAAGGGAAGGATTTGTTGGCTCAAACAATGTAGTTTTAAATAAGGGGAAAATTCTACAGACAAAAGAGGGTGAATTACATCTGGTGGGACTTAACGCCACCGAAGGCGAGGCAGATTCAAGCAAGTCGGTGAAAAAGTTCAGCTTATACCGTTTAAACTTATATCCTTCTGGAACGGCCAGTTTTACTGGTGTGGATGAGCAGATGAACGTTTATACTTTTACCAGCCGTGGTGGATACGTGATAAGAAAATACAACCCTTCAGGGGATTTAGTGGCAGAGTTCAGCATTGAGAAAGAAGACTATATCTGGACCAGCAGGTCACTATTTTTAGACGAGCACGGCAACATTTACGTTATGTCCACCTCAGAGGAAGGGTTGAAAATAATCAAGTGGTCGCCGGTTGAAGGCGGAAATTAAATTATGAATCCAGTAATCCCACCTTGTCCTCAGGGTGGGATTTGCTCCTCAGGATAAGACTCGATAAATCGAACGACCACAAACCACTTTCCTCCCTCTCCTTTCCAGGAGAGGATTAGGATTAGGTTCCTTTTTCCTGTCAGGAGGGCTTAAATTTTTACATCTCTTTACCGATAATCTAATTGATAGAGCTAAAAATTTAGCATCACAGGTAAAAGATGAGGAAAACAGACAGACCTTCCCTAAAAGGGTATATAAAAGTAGTTCTCTTGGCGATTCTGATTGCTTTTCTGCTGAGAGCATTCGTGGTTCAGGCATATAAGATACCCTCCTCTTCAATGGAGGATTCTCTTTTAGCCGGTGATTTCATTTTGGTGAATAAGCTGCACTATCGTTTTAACGAGCCCAAGCCGGGGGATATTATAGTTTTTAAGTATCCTTTGAATTCCAGCAAGGATATGGTGAAAAGGGTATTGGCAGTCGAGGGCCAGTCTGTGGAGATCAAGAACAAGGTCGTTTATGTGGATGGAAAGATAGTCTCGGAGCCGTCCTCAGCCAAACATACAGATGCCCGTATCCTTCCGGGAGACTACTCTGCAAGGGATAATTTCGGGCCCGAGCAGGTTCCCGCAGGTCATCTTTTCGTTTTGGGGGATAACCGGGACAACAGCCAGGATTCCAGGGAATGGGGCTTTTTGGATATGAGCTTGATTAAGGGGAAAGCCCTGATCGTATACTGGTCCTGGACAGCAGATCCCTATGCACCTAAGTTCAGAAGCCCGTATATCACGCCGCTTTTAGAGATAATCTTCTATAACCTGGGCCATCTCACCGAAAGGTTGCGACTGGGCCGCATAGGAACATTAATCAAATAAACCCTCTTGTTTTATCTCCTTATCTTCGTAATATTATGATATGCCACTAGGTATATATGTGCATATCCCTTTCTGTCTTTCCAAATGTCCCTATTGTGATTTTAACTCCATAGTATACGATTCCAGCTTAGCACAGGAATATGTAGGTTCTCTTTTAAAAGAGATCGGATTGTTTTCCAAGGTCCAAGCTCAAAAGATAGAAGCTGATACCATCTATTTTGGTGGCGGGACTCCCTCGATTCTGAAATCCTCTCAACTTGCCTCTATCCTGGAGGCTCTTTTCTTTTCCTTCCAGATTAAGGAAAGCTCGGAGATAAGTCTGGAGGCTAATCCGGGTACACTGATAGAAAAAAGGGTAAAAGAGATTAAGGGCTTGGGAATCAACAGATTAAGCCTGGGCATCCAGTCTCTGGCAGATGAGGAATTGAAGGCTTTAGGCAGGATTCATACCAGGGACCAGGCTATAAAATCTTATCAGCTTATAAGGGGTTATTTTGAAAACATAAGCCTGGATTTAATCTTCGGGATTCCAGGACAGACTCTGGAAAGCTGGGAAAGGTGTTTGAGGGAGGTGGTGGAACTCAAGCCGGAACATCTCTCCACTTACTGTTTGACCATCGAGGAAGGAACTCCGTTCTATCGATTTAGTAAAGATGAAAAGCTGAGCTTGCCGGATGAAGAGGAAACAAGGAAGATGTACCTTAAGGCAATCGATCTGCTTAAATCCCGGGGTTACACTCATTATGAGCTTTCAAATTTTGCCCGAAGAGGTCGGGAATGCCGGCATAATCTAAAATACTGGCGAGGGGAAGAATATATCGGGTTTGGTGCAGGCGCCCACTCTTATCTTGAAGGTGTGAGACGGGGGAATATCAAGAAGGTTAAGGACTACATAAGAAGATGCAGGGAAGGTATTTCGGTTATCGATTTCGAAGAAAAGCTTACCCTTTCCCAGCGGATTAATGAGTTTATACTTTTGGGTCTGAGAAGAATCGAAGGGGTAGATTTGAAAAGGTTAAAGGAGGATTTGGATTTCGATCTGGAGAAAGAAAAGAAAGAAGAGATAGGATATCTGATAGATAAGGATTTTCTTGAAAAGGAAAAAGGCGTTCTTAAACTCACCCGGAAGGGTATTCTGATGGCTGATTCGGTGATGGAAAAGCTTATCCCGTAAAAAAAGCCGGGGTCTTAAAAACCTCGGCTTTTTAGTGCCACCTATATAAAGAAAATACTTTTAAGGTGCGGTGAAACAGTCTGAATGGAATTTCAATACCTTTCTCAAGCGGTCGTAGATGAAGCTGTTACTCAAAGAGGGGTAACCCGCATAACCCGAATAGAACTCAAAGGTGGTGTTAGCCTTCACCGTTGCCGGAAGCGCATCGTAGAAGGCTATAGCCTGCTGGTCAAAATCAAGTTCGTCCTCCACCCCGGCATCGATATATATCTTCAGGTTTTTCAAGTCATTTTCGGGAATACCTGAGATTCTGGTTTTCAGGTCGTTATTCATCCACCTCTGCCAGAAAGTCGAAACAAGATTCCCCAGGGAGTCAAAGGGCAGGTCCACACCTATTTTTTGACTTGAGGCAACCAGCCTGAAAAAATAGGAGGTGTCGTTATTAGTCAGGTCATGAGGTGAAAAGGCCACAGCCATGGCAAAGAAGAAAGAACTCAGCCGGTCCAAGGTTGCCGGGTCAGGGTCTATCTGATGATAGCCGTTGCCGTTCTGGTCAACTCCGTTTGAATCCAGAAATGCGGGGATTAGATCCTGAAATGCTTCGAAGTCCAGAGTAGCAGACATAGCACTGGCAGAGCCATAGAACAACGGATAGTCCGTGGCTATCCTCAAGGCACCATACCCCCCATTGGCATGCCCGGAGATCCCGAAGTTCTTTCGGAAAAATGCGGTGTCGTCAGAAAGGGTTATAGTAGTATCCACCCATCTTACTGTATCTATGATTAGATATTCTGTAGTATCTAGAACCAGGCTATCAGCAGGGCAATCCTCTATTGTAGTATCAATCAAGCATCCAATGGTATCAATTACTATTGAATCTCTGGTGACTAACGAGTCCATTTCAGTGGTAAGGTACCTTACGCCTCTCATCCACTGGCCATAATCATACATAACGTGATTAAATAAATCCTGGGTTATGTAATCCTCGTATTTGCCCGCAAAGTTTTTGCCGTCTGGGGTGACTGAATTGGCAAAGAAACTGCCGCCGAATTTGCCAGAGCCATCCGGCATAACGATTATCATCGGCTGGATCTCTCCGGAGGAGATCATCTGGTCTGCTATGGTTTTGACATTGTAGAAGTGCGTGTAAAACCATCCTTTTTCCTTGAAGCCGTGCAGGAGGAACAGTACCGGATAGCTGTAGGAGGTGTCCTCGCCAAAACCGGGCGGCAGATAAGTCAAAACCGTTCTTCCATACGGTTCATTTAACAGGTTGCCCAGTATAGAAGCAGAGGTATCGATTGAGGTCTCATAAATTCCCCCTGTTTCTATTTCCGTCTTCAGCGGGTTCTTTCTCACCCTGCAGGCCGAGAATATCAGAAGGGAAATAAGGATTAATAAGACCGCTTGATTTAGTTTTCTCATCTTGAGCTCTCCTTTCCTACGCGTCCAAATCTTTCTAATTTAAAATTTATAAGTAATAGTGAAACAGGAAGTATGGACCGAGTTCTCATATCTTCCAGGCAGATTATCATACATGGAATCTGAATTTGTATCCTCCAGCTCCTTCAAGAACTTCTGCTTGTGATCCGAAATCCCATAGGAGTAGCCGAGCTCGAAGGACTTGACCTTGTAACCGACTCCCAGAGAATAACCGCTTTTCTCGTTAGAATCAAAGAAGACGGGAGAGAGGGTCTCGTCCGGGATAGGAGAGGGATCGAGAGAATAACCCGCCCTCAATGCCAAGCTCGGATGCGGCATATATTCCAGTCCCAGGCTGAATCTGGTTACATCCTTCCAGTTTAAGGGTATTTTATATCCGGTGATCTCATTTCCAAATGCGTCCTTGCCATTTTCCTCGAACACCAGTTCCTCTAAACTCGACCAGAGAGTGTAGTTAACGTCACAGGTAAGGGTGAGGTTAGGGTAAGGCATGATAGCCACTCCGACCCCTAAGTCGGCTGGCAGTTTAAACTTAACATCTGAATCCAGGCTTGAGTTTAGGGTGAAGCCTCTGAAATACTGGGCTGCCAATGAATCTCCCACCGTGATCTCGAGGTAATCCGCTATGGTAGAATCATTAGGCAGATATGCTGTAAGCTCCCTGGTACCGGAAAGATTCAAGCTTACCGGGCTCCTGGCAGATATACCTATTTGAAACTTGGGAGAAACCTTGAATAACAAACCCATATTAGCTCCAACTCCCCAGCCATCCCCTTCAAATTTATCATCAACAGGGAAATGGTCAAAAGTTCTGGGGTTATAAGGATAAGGGATATAGGGGGCTGAAGAGACCAGATCGACCTTTCTCAAGGTAAAATCCCCCTTCTGGATGCTTATCCCCGCGCCAAGTGAGACCTTACCTTCCAGGAACTGTTTGGCGATGCTGGGATGGAAATCAAGTACCGTTATGTCTGCCTCATGGTCGTATTCGGGGTAGGGAACATCGTTTCTGTAGCCGGGGAGGGGGTCGAATATATCCCAGTTGTAGCTGCTGCGATAGGGAACAAAGAAGGCCAAGCCGGTTATGAAACCGTTTAGCTCCGGGAATTTTAAAAATCCGCTGAAGCTGGGAAGGGAGAAGTTCTTATCCTGAGGATACCATCTGGTCCCGTTTTTATAGCCAACATCCCATCCCTCGTAGGTCACATCGGGTGTATACCTGGGCCTGGGGCTTAATACCATAAAAGAGAAATTAACCTCAGATTTAGCCTGAAAAGCTAGACCCGCTGGATTCCAATAGGAAGCGCTCCAGTCATCTGCCAGACCCCGGAAAGCTCCTCCTAAGCTCAGCGCCTTTGTTCCTACCCCAGAGGGGGTTAGACCAGAAGAATAAGAATTGGTTAGAGGGTAGATTAGGAGGAGAAATAGAATAAAGGTGAATAACAGGTTTTTAACTCGCATCATCCGCTCCTTGAATTTAAGGGTTCGAAAGTTGTAAAAAGTTGGAGTCCTTTCACCTCCTTTTTAATAAAGACCGAAAAATTCGATAATATTTATCTGCTTCATAAAAACTTTGAATTCTGAAATTACTATATAGGCTTTTTGTTGTCAACTGTTTTTTTGCGATTTTATTGATAAAAATAAAGGGGCGAAAATGGTTGTTGCATAATTAGGTATCTCCAAAAAGGATAGAAGATGGGGATAGATAATATGGTCAAGATAATATTGGTGGATCCTGATTTCAATAATAAGTAAAATAAGTTGACAAACCTTGGACTTAGATTTAAATAACTAAAGAAGGTTAAATTAATCTAATAAATCCCCTTTTGGTGTTTCAATAGACAACTTAGTTAAATTCAATCTCAATTATTTCAGTAAGTTTAATCCTCTATTTAGATTATAAATATCGTTGGGGTTTTCGAATTTTTTACTTGACAATTTACAGCTATAATCTATAATGAAGTGAATAACTAAAAGAAAGCAGTCTTAATACGCTGGGCAAAAGGGAGAAAAAGTTGGGTTTTTATTCTTGAGTATCTATTCTCATTGAGCTTTTTCTTCATCGCATAATTTGAAAATTTCGTTCCGTTTGCACGGAATGAAAATGGTTGGTTTTTTACCTCATATAAAGTCAAAACTAATTTTGAAATCGCAAAATTAGAGGGAGGGTTTTTGTTTTTTAAAATTTAGCCAAGATAGCCTTTGCTGGTATTGCAGAGAGCGAGTTATTCATAATCTATAAACTTAAGAGGAGTTGAAAATGAAAAGAATACTTTTAATTATCGGGATTGTGGCTTTCTTTAGTGTGCCTCTTTTTGCTCAGCATCTTGACACGGCTTGGGTGAGGATATACAACGGCCCGGATGATAACTGGGATGTTCTGGAGGCCATAGTTACGGATGACTCTGGTAGGATTTATATCACTGGAAGTAGTTATGGTGATTGTGCAACAATCAAATATTACCCAAACGGAGACACTGCTTGGCTTAGAACATATGATATAGGAGATGCAGACCGGGCTCAAGCCATTGCAGTAGACGATTCTGGGAATGTAGTTGTGACAGGATATGGTGGTAACCATTCTTACGAGAACTATCTTACCATAAAATATGATTCTTCCGGCAGCCAAAGATGGGTAGAAAGCTATAATGGACCGGGAAGCAGTGAAGATAAGGTGGAAGCCATAGCTATAGATGATTCTTATAATATCTGCGTGACCGGATACAGTTACGGCAGCGGGACAGGAGCAGATTTTGCCACTATAAAATATTATCCAAATGGAGATACTGCCTGGTTGAGAAGATATAATGGACCTGGCAATTCAACTGATCATGCTTATGATATAGCTGTGGATGATTCGGGCTACGTCTATGTGACTGGTTCTAGTACCGGTAATACCACTTATCAAGATTTAACCACCATAAAGTATACCTCTGACGGGGATACTGTTTGGCTGAGAAGATATAACGGTTCAGGAAATTCAACTGATTTAGCCTATGCTATAGCTTTGGACGGTTCTTACAATGTTTATGTGACCGGATACAGTTACGGCAGCGGGACAGGAGCAGATTTTGCCACTATAAAATATTATCAAAATGGAGATACTGCCTGGGTAAGAACTTATGACGGACCAGGAAGTTCAACTGACTTGGCTTTTGATATTGCGGTGGATAATTCTGGCAATGTCTGCGTAGCTGGTTATAGTACCGTTGTTGCAGATGAAGATGAGGACTTTACTACCATAAAGTATGATTCAGATGGAGATACGGCTTGGGTTAGAACATACGATGGGACTGGAGATGGTTATATGGATAGGGCTCATGCTGTAGCAGTAGATGATTCTGGCAATGTTTACGTTACCGGAATGAGTGTGGGAGACGGGTCTAATCATGATGTTACTACTATAAGATATAACCCTGAAGGGGCCACTGCCTGGATAAGAACATTTGATGGAGCAGCAAGCGGTAATGACCAAGGCAAGGCTATAGCGGTAGGTCATTATGAAAATCCCTATTGGAATATTTACGTAGGCGGATTAACTGTGGGAAGCAATTCCTCGGACTACACCACTATCAGATATGCTCAATTTAAATGTGGCGATGTTAATTGCACTGGCAACGTGTCGGTCTCGGATGTGGTCTATCTAAGTGCTTATCTATATTCAGGAGGTCCTCCGCCTTGTCCAATTCTTAAATCAGGAGATGTCAATTGCGATGAAGGGGTAGGCGCAGGTGATCAAGTCTACTTAATAAATTATCTGTTTAAAAGTGGACCGCCCCCTTGTGATCCTGATACTAACTCTGTGCCTGACTGTTATGGCTTTTAGTAAATCGAAATACCCGTAAGGTAATGTCAGAAAAGGTCTTGAGATTTAGGGCAAGGTTAATTCCTTGCCCTAAATAATTTTACCCCTGAATTCTTTTCCAGAAAACATACCTTTGATTTTATAAGAGAAACCTGCTTATTTAAACTCTCTTGAGTATCATATGGGCTTAGGCTTTTTACAAGAACAATCCTTTGGACTGCCCTGCCTGCAAAATTGGTTTAATCTTTATATATTATTTTTTTGCATCCGTAATTACAGATGAAAATGATACAGGATATAATAAAGATTAATGGAGCATAATTTAAAGAATATAGATTTAGAGATACCGCGGAATAAACTGGTAGTTATAACCGGTTCGGTCAAATCCTCCTTAGCCTTCGATACTATCTGCGCCGAGGGACACTTGACGATAAAAAATAAGTTGGTTATCCTTAAGCTTATTCGACAACTGAATAGGGTTAAATTAATCCATTAAGTCTCCTTTTAATACCTCGATAGACAATTTTTGTCAAATTTAATACTAATTATTGTATTAAGTATAATTCCCTATTTAATTTATTAATAATTTTCAAGTTTTTAAATTTTTTACTTGACAATTTATGGTTACAATCTATAATTAACTGAATAACTAAAAGAAACAGCCTTAATATGCTGGGCAAAAGAGAAAAAGTTGGGTTTTGTTTTCAATTATTTATTCTTGTTGAGCTTTTTCTTCATCGCATAATTAGAGAATCTCGTTCCGTTTATACGGAATGAAATGGGTTGGTTTTTACCTAATATAGAATTCCATTAATTCTTATACTCTAAGTGCGGGGAGAGATGTTTTTTTGCTTTTTTAGAAAAAAGTCGAAAATGCATCCTCTGAAAGCTTAGTGAAAATCCATTATAAATCTTTGATCTGGAAAGGAGATTGAAATGTTTAAAAAGCTGATTCTATTGGCAGTTTTGCTTCTGGTAAGCGTCCCCGCTTTTGCCCAGAGAGCCGATACCTCTTGGGTGAGACGATACGGGACAGGAGCAGATGCTAATGCATTGGCTGTAGATGGTTCCGGCAATGTATATGTAACCGGAAAGGCGGGAGGAAGCTATGTAACCATAAAATACTACCCCGATGGGGATACTGCCTGGTTAAGGAGCTTTGACAGAGAAGGTAATGAGGAAGCTTACGCAATAGCGGTGGATGACTCTGGTTATGTATATGTTACAGGTGAGATTGGTGTAGGAGGAAATCCAACTGCTTATGGCACGATTAAATATGAACCAGATGGAGACACCGTCTGGGTAAGGGAATATTCTGAAGGCACTAATAATCGTGCTGTGGCAATTGCGGTGGATGGTTCTTATAATGTTTACGTTACCGGAGTGAGTGATAGCATGGGGACTTCCAACCATAATCAGGACTATGCAACCGTAAAATATAGCCCCTCAGGCACTCAGCTGTGGGTGGCAAGATACAATGGGCCCGGAAGCTTCCATGATTTAGCTTATGCCATAACCGTTGATGATTCTAATTATGTCTACGTTACTGGATGGAGTGCAAGGAGTTACAGTGCTCCCTTCAACTACGATTATGCCACCATAAAGTATGATTCCGATGGAGATACAGTCTGGGTAAGAAGATACAGCAGGTCCGGAAGCTACAGTGATCATGCTTATGCCATAGCAGTTGATAATTCCTATAATGTCTATGTGACCGGATACAGTCATAGCTCAAGCACTCAAAACGACTATGCCACCATAAAGTATGATTCCGACGGAGACAGCATCTGGGCAAAGATATACAATGGTCCAGGGAATGACGACGATCAGGCTAATGCCTTAACATTAGACGGTTCAGGCAATATCCTTGTTACCGGCTACAGTATAGGGAGCGGTACATATGAAGACTTTGCCACCATTAAATATGATGCCGACGGAGATACTGCTTGGCTGAGGAGGTACGACGATGCTACTTATGGCTATGGGGATCTGGCACAGGATATAGTAACGGATGTTTATAATAATGTCTATGTCACCGGCTGGAGTGCTCAGCAGAACTCTGACACATTCAACTATGATTATGTGACAATGAAATATAATGCCTCTGGCCAACAGAGCTGGGTGAAAAAATACAATGGTCCTGCTGATTATAATGATCAAACCTGTGCTATAGCAGTCGATACTTTCAACAATGCCGTTGGTAATGTCTATGTGACTGGACAGAGTGGGGGGACACCAAATTTCGAATGGGCTACCATCAAGTATTTCCAAAGTTATTGCGGGGATGTCGATTGCGACAGTCTGGTGGTAATAAATGATGTTGTTTATATTATAAACTACCTGTTCAAAGATGGACCAGCTCCCTGTCCTGTTCTTATCGCCGGAGATGTCAACTGCAGTGGAGATGTGACTGTAGTTGACGCGGTATATCTTACTAATTATGTTTTCAGTGGTGGACCAGCACCTTGCGATCCAGATGGTGACGGCCAAGAGGAATGCCAGCGTCCGTAGTAAACCACTGGCACAGAGCTGAATAACAGGAACTTGAATTTTTAGGGCAAGACTTTAGTCTTGCCCTAAATGATTTTACCCCTGAATTCTTTTCCAGAAAACATACCTTTGATTTTATAAGAGAAACCTGCTTATTTAAACTCTCTTTAGTATCATATGGAGTTAGGCTTTTTGGGAAAACAGTCCTTTGGGCTGCCCCTGCTTGCAAAATCGTTTTGATCTTTATATATTGTTCTTTTAAATTCGTAATTACAGATGAAAATGCCACAGGACATAATAAAGATCAAAGGTGCGCGGGAGCATAATTTAAAAAACATCGATCTGGAGATTCCCCGCAACAAACTGGTGGTTATCACCGGCATCTCCGGCTCGGGGAAATCCTCCTTGGCTTTTGATACCATCTACGCGGAGGGGCAGAGGAGATATGTGGAGTCACTTTCGGCTTATGCCCGCCAGTTCTTAGGAATGATGGAGAAGCCGGATGTCGACATCATCGAGGGCCTTTCTCCTGCCATCTCCATAGAGCAGAGGAGCGCCTCGAAAAACCCACGCTCCACAGTCGGAACCATAACCGAGATTTACGATTACCTCAGGCTTCTCTATGCCCGGGTAGGAGTCCCCTACTGCTACAGATGCGGAAGGCAGATCTCCCAGCAAACCTCGGAACAGATAGTGGATGCGGTTTTATCCTTGCCCCAGAACAGCAGAATATGGGTCCTGGCTCCGGTGGTCAGGGGAAGAAAAGGCGAATACAAGGACCTTTTTGAGGAGGTAAAGAAAGAAGGGTTTGTAAGGATCAGGGTGGATGGAAAGGTTTACGAGATTGAGGAGAAAATAGAATTAAACAAGAATAAAAAGCATAATATCGAGATCTTAATCGACAGACTGGCAGTAAACAACAAAATAAGAAAGAGGCTGGCAGATTCCATAGAGACTGCCTTGAAATTAGGCTCAGGCATGGTGCTCATAGAGGTGAACAGCAGGGATGAATTGATCTTCTCTGAAAAATACGCCTGCCCTCATTGTAATATCAGCTATGAGGAGCTTACACCCAGGATGTTCTCTTTTAACTCGCCCTTTGGCGCCTGTCCTGCCTGCTCAGGCTTGGGAACCAAGATGGAAGTGGATCCGGATCTGGTGGTCCCGGATGCAAAGCTCTCCATTGCCCAGGGAGCCATTTTACCCTGGGGTGTTCCTTTTGGCAGCTACCATATGCACAAGTTAAATGGGCTTTCTGAGCATTATAAGTTCAGCCTGTATACTTCGTTTGAAAAACTAAGCAAGGAAGCTCGAAGGGCTATTCTTTATGGAACTGAAGAGGAGTTGAAATTCGAATGGGAGTATGAAAATGGCAAGGGCAAGGGCGAATATCTGGGGACCTTTGAGGGGGTGATACCCAATCTGGAGAGAAGGTATGTACATACGGAGTCCCAGGGTATAAGGGAATGGATAGAGAAGTTCATGCGAGTAAAGCCCTGCCTGGAATGCGGAGGCGCCAGATTGAGAAAGGAGAGCTTAGCGGTTAAGGTGGGAGGATTCGCCATAAATGAGCTCACTGCTCTAACCATAAAGCAGACTAAGAGATTTTTCAATAAACTCACCCTTTCTAAAAAGAGCCAGCAGATCGCCAGACAGATATTAAAGGAGATAAACGAGAGGTTAGGTTTTCTTATGGATGTTGGTCTTGATTATTTAACCCTAGACCGTTCAGCCAGCACCTTATCCGGGGGTGAGGCGCAGAGGATAAGATTGGCTACCCAGATAGGCTCGAGGTTGGTGGGTGTATTGTATATACTGGATGAGCCCTCCATAGGTCTGCATCAGAGGGATAACAAGAGGCTGCTGGGCACCCTTCTGGGATTAAGGGACTTGGGCAATACAGTCTTGGTGGTGGAGCATGACCGGGAAACCATAGAGACCGCAGATTATGTTATCGACTTAGGACCAGGTGCTGGAAGGCAGGGAGGAAAGCTGGTTGCCTGCGGTTCGCCTGAAAGCATAAAGAAAAACAAACAGTCCTTGACCGGCAGATACCTCTCCAGAAAACTCTCTATCCCTCTGCCGGCAAAAAGGAGAACAGGAAACGGAGATTACCTTAGCATCATCGGGGCTTCGGGTAATAATCTGAAGCGGATCAGGGTGGATATACCTGTTGGAGTTTTCACCTGCATTACCGGAGTCTCCGGTTCTGGGAAATCCACTCTGGTTAACGAGACACTATACCGGATCTTATCCCGCTATTTTTACGGCTCGAATATATTCCCCTTAAAATACGAGAAAATAGCCGGGCTGGAAAATATCGACAAGGTGATAAATATAGACCAGTCGCCAATTGGAAGAACCCCTCGTTCCAATCCTGCCACCTATACAGGAGTTTTCACCTTTATCCGTGACCTTTTCGCTCAGCTGCCTGATTCTAAGGTCCGGGGCTATAGGCCGGGTAGATTCAGCTTCAACGTCAGGGGAGGCAGGTGCGAGGCCTGCGAGGGGGACGGGATAATCAAAATCGAGATGCACTTTTTACCGGATGTCTACGTTCCCTGTGAGGTCTGCAAAGGCAAAAGGTATAATCGGGATACTTTGGAAATAAGATATAAAGGGAAGAACATAGCCGAGATCTTGGATATGACCGTGGATGAGGCGCTTACCTTCTTTGAAAATATCCCTAATATCCGTAGAAAACTTCTTACCTTGAAAGAGGTGGGGCTGGGATATATCCATCTAGGGCAATCTGCTACCACCTTATCCGGAGGGGAGGCCCAGAGGGTAAAGCTTTCCACCGAGCTTTCCAAGGTAAGCACTGGCAAAACTTTTTATATCCTGGATGAGCCTACCACCGGTTTGCATTTCGAGGACATAAAGATGCTTTTGCGGGTTTTAGACCGGCTGGTGGAGATGGGTAATACGGTGGTGGTTATCGAGCATAACCTGGATGTGATCAAAGCTGCGGATTACATTATAGACTTAGGTCCTGAAGGTGGAGAGGAGGGGGGAGAGGTGATCGCCTGGGGCACACCCGAAGAGGTAGCTCAAAATGGCAGCTCCTATACGGGTAAATTCTTAAAGGAGGTTTTAAGTACCAATTAAAAATAAGACTTGAGGGAAATCTCATTTTATCTTCTGGGCGATTTCTTCCCTAATCTGACCGTCTTTATTCTAACCTAAAGTGTCTTTTTTACTTTCTTAGTTGACAAGCAAATGATATCTTAATTTATTATATTGACAATAGTTATATCTATCTGTGGGAAATTATGATAGGCAAGACCGTTTCTCATTATAAGATTATAGAAAAGTTAGGTGAGGGTGGGATGGGTGTGGTCTATAAAGCCCAGGACATTCAACTTCAGCGTGTGGTAGCTCTTAAGTTTTTACCTCCGCACGTTTCGGATAATCCCGAGGAGAAAGCCCGCTTCATCCAGGAGGCACGCTCCGCCTCCGCCTTGAATCATCCCAATGTTACCACCATTTACGGAATTGAGGATGCTCCTGAGGGGTTATTCATAGTCATGGAATTTATTGAAGGAAAAAGTCTAAAGCGTCTGATTGAGGAGGAATCGCCCTCCGTAAAAAAAGTTTTAGAGATTGGCATTCAGGTCTGCGAAGGATTAACCACTGCCCATGAGAAGGGCATTGTGCACCGGGACATAAAATCTGAAAACATAATGCTCACCTCCAAGGGTCAGGTGAAGATTATGGATTTTGGTCTGGCAAAGTTAAAGGGAACCGAGAGAGCCTCTGATGCCGGTTCGACCTTAGGGACTGCCGCCTATATGTCCCCGGAACAGGCTACCGGGGAGGAGGTGGACCATCGTTCAGATATTTTTTCCTTCGGGGTCGTCCTGTACGAACTTTTGACCAGACAGCTGCCCTTTGGGGGAGAACATACCACGGCTATCATCTATTCGATTTTAAATGAGGAGCCTCAACCCCTAACGAAAGTCAATCAAAAAGTTTCACCTGAGTTTGAGAGGATTGTCTTCAAAGCCTTAGCCAAGGCAAAGGAGGAAAGATATCAGCATATAGACGATTTATTAGCAGATCTGAGAAGGGAGAAGAAGAGCCTGGATTATACTAAAGCGGTGCAGGTGCCTGCAGGGGTTTCTGCACCTAAAAGAAAAATTCTTCCATTCGTAGTTCCTGCTTCCATTATTTTTGTCTTAGCTTTGCTTTTCCTGGTTCTCAGACCTTTCAAATTCGAGATAGCCCCAGAGGAGAAAGCGCTGGCAAAAGAGAACACCTTTGCCATAATGTATTTCGAGAATCTGGTGGACAGAGAAGACAAGGAAAGGTTGGGCGAGATAGTGACCAATCTTCTGATAACCGGTCTTTCAGAATCGCAATACCTGAATGTGGTCTCCAGCCAGAGACTATATGACATACTGAAGCTGTTAGGGAAAGAGGGCGTCAAGGTTATAGACAAGACCGTGGCTTCACAGGTGGCAACCAAGGCTGGTGCCAAATGGATGCTTTTGGGAAGCATCCTTCAGATCGAGCCCCAGGTTGTCCTGACCTCTCAGCTGGTCGAAGTTGAGAGCGGCAGAGTGCTGGCATCCCAGCGTATAACTGGAGAGCCCGGGGAGAAGATATTCTCAATGGTGGACAGATTGACAGCAGAAGTCAAAAAGGGTTTATCGCTTCCAGCCCAAGCGCAAAGGGAACAAATCCCCAAGGTGGCTGATGTTACCACCCATTCCCCTGAGGCCTATCGTTATTATCTGGAGGGTGTGGATAACCTTTACAAGGTCTATAATCGGGAAGCCAGAGAGAATTTCAAAAAAGCCTTAGAATTAGATTCCACTTTCGCAATGGCATATTATAGATTAGCCAATTTCGCCACCAGCGAAGAAGAACAGAAGAAATTAATCGCCAAAGCTCTGAAATACTCAGACAAAGTTACCCAGAAAGAGAAATTATATATAAAAGTTATGCAGGCTGGCATAGAGAATAATCAAACCCAGATGATCAAAGAGCTGGAGAATATAATTAAACATTATCCGGATGAAAAAGAAGCTCTCTTCACCTTGGGTTCGGTTTATTACCTGAAGCAGAGGAATCTGGAGGAAGCTATTCGCTATCTTAACAAAACCATCGAGATAGACCCCCTGTACAAGGTAACCTATAATTTGCTGGCCTATGCTTATAACGAGCTGGGTGATTTTGAGAAATCGATCTGGGCGATAAACAGATATATCTCGTTGGCTCCGGATGAAGCTAATCCTTATGACAGCCGTGCTGACCTATATGCTTACAATGGTAAGATAGATCAGGCGATTGAATCTTACAAAAAAGCTCTGGAGAAAAAGTCGGATTTCTATGCCTCTCTGACCAAGCTGGGAGATATGTATCTTTTCAAAAGAGAATATCCCAGAGCTGATAGCTGTTATAAATCCCTTTCTGTAAGCGATGATAAAGATTACAGAGCAGATGGAAGGTCCCACTTATCTTTGGTTCCCCAATACCGGGGTAAGTTCCAGGAAGCTCTCAAAATTTTAGATGACGGTATTACCGCAGATAGAATGGAACAGGTGGAAGGGCTGCCAAATATAACCAAGCATAACTTGAAAGCAGTGATTTATTACGAAAAGAAAAATTTCGATATGGCTTTAAAGGAGATTGAAGCCAGCCAAAAAATTCTTAACAAGATCTCGCCTGATAATCCGGTGAAAATGCGTGATTGGTATGCCTTCGCTCTGGCTGAGAGCGGGAAAATTAAGGAAGCTGAGGGGATGCTCGGGAGCTTAAAAAAGGATCTGGAGGAGAAGAATAAAACCGGCGTGGATACCTACTGGCGGGCTTTGGGTGTGGTTGAGTTGATTAAGGGGAACTCGAAAACGGCGGCGGGTTATTTGGAAAAAGGGATCCGTGAAGCCAGGTCATCTCATTTTGAAGGTAGTTATTTCCTAGCCCAGGCTTACTTGGAATCGGGCAGATTGGGAGAGGCAGTAGCAGAATTAGAGAAGGCACTTTCCAGATATGACGAGAACAGGGCTGGTTTTGCCATCTGGTCAGTCAAGGCCCATTATCTTCTGGGCTTGGCTTATGAGAAATCGGGCTGGAACAATAAAGCGATAGAGCAATACCAGGAGTTCCTAAACATCTGGAAAGAAGCAGACCCGGGGATACCCGAAGTTGCGGATGCCAGAGATAGATTGAGCAAGCTAAAAGCATATAGTAGCTAGTAGACAGTATACAGGGGCGAGCCGGCGGCTCGCCCAATTTTTTTAGGGACAGAACATTGTTCTGCCTAAGTTGCAGGCGCAGACTTAAAGCCTGAGGTCACTTATTACCTGCCTTTTTAAAAATTAAAAAATTTCCCCACGTAATATTTTTATTGATTATATTATTCAGTTTTCCGATTTTTGAAAACTGAAGAGGAGGATTACAAGGTTAAAATTTAAATTAAAGGATTAGATATGAACGAGCCAAAGAAAACCCCCTTTTACGATATCCATCTTCAAAACAAAGCCAAGATAGTGGAATTTGCCGGCTACTGGATGCCCATCCAGTTCAGGGGTATAATGGAGGAACATAAAAGGGTCAGGTCAACCGTGGGGCTTTTTGACATCACCCATATGGGGGAATTCGAGGTCAAAGGTAAAGATTCACTTGTCTTTCTCCAGAAGATGACCACCAACGATGTTTCCAAATTAGAGGAGTACCAGGTGCAGTACTCCTGTATGTGTTATGATGATGGCGGGATCGTAGATGACCTTTTAGTATATAGACTGCCTGACCGTTTTTTCTTAGTGGTGAATGCCTCCAATATCGAAAAAGATTTTAACTGGCTAAAAAGTCATTTGTTCGGGGACGTGAAACTGGAAGATAGAAGTGAAAAGACCGCCCTTTTAGCTGTTCAGGGTCCTCTGGCAGAGAAGGTGATGGCTAAGCTGACAGATGTTGACCTGAAAAAGCTTCGATTTTACTGGGCGGCCAGAGGAAAGGTAACCGGGAAAGAGACTCTTTTCTCCCGCACAGGTTACACGGGTGAAGATGGTTTTGAAATTTACATTCCGCCAGAATATGGGGAGCATTTCTGGAACAAGATTATGGAGGCAGGGAAAGAGTTCGAAATCGAGCCGATTGGACTGGGTGCCAGGGATTCCTTGAGATTGGAGATGAAATATATGCTCTACGGCAACGATATAGACCAGACCACCAACCCCTTAGAGGCAGGTTTAGGCTGGGTAGTGAAATTGGATAAAGGGGATTTCATAGGAAAAGAGCCTACCCTCAAATTGAAAGATAGTGGGCCGAAAAGAAAACTGGTCTGCTTTGAGGTTTCGGATAAAGCCTTTCCGCGCCAGCACTATTCAATTGAAAAGAGCGGCAGAAAGATTGGAGAGGTGACTTCCGGCACCTTTTCGCCTTCTCTGGAAAAAGGGATTGGGATGGGTTATGTGGATATAGAATACTCTGAAATCGGAACGAAATTGGAGATTAATATCCGGGGAAAGACCTGTCCGGCAGAAGTCATCAAACCACCTTTCTACAAAAATTACACCCATAAATAAATATGAAAATCGACCTTTACTTTACACCAAACGAGGTTAAGGAAGAAGAATTAAAGGATAGAACCGTTTTGGTGATTGACGTTTTAAGAGCTTCAACCACAATCGCCTATGCCCTGCATAACGGCTGTAAAGATATCATTCCCTCAGGTTCCATTGAAAAGGCAATTGAGCTTTCCAATAGAATCGGAAGAGACTCTGCTCTCTTATGCGGGGAGAGAGAAGGCAAAAAGATCGAGGGGTTTGACCTGGGCAACTCCCCCTTTGAATATGAGGCTGATAAGGTAAAAGACAAGAC
Source organism: uncultured Ignavibacteria bacterium (assembly GCA_964511075.1). GTDB lineage: Bacteria > Zixibacteria > MSB-5A5 > MSB-5A5 > RBG-16-43-9 > CAZEDM01. Next base: position 113,178 of record CAZEDM010000007.1, on the reverse strand, counting down.
CCTGATATTCGCCACCACCAACGGCTCCAGGGCAATAGTGAGAGGTTCCACTGCAAATTCTCTGGTGGTTGGCTCATTTACCAACTTCCAGTCAGTTTTTAATTATGTTTCTTCGAACTCCAACGACCTTTCCGTCATCTGCTCAGGTAAACTGGAGAAGTTTTCCATAGAGGATGCAGTCTGCGGAGGGTTATTTGTAAATGCCTTTCTGGAAAAAGGGTCGTACGAGCCAAACGATGCAGCCATTGCCTCTCTCAAATTATATCAGGCGCATAAAGATAATATCCTGGAGATGCTGAGGAGCTCCTCTCACGGAAAATATCTCATTGAATTAGGATTTGAAAAAGATCTGGATCTGTGCTCTGAGCTTAACTCCTTAGAGGTCATTCCGCTCTTGAATCAAGGCAGACTGGTTAAATATTAAGATAGCTATCTTGAAAACAAATGCACGTGAAGTGGTGATTCTGGAGTATAAAGCTTTGGCTTTATCCCGCAGCAAAACCTTGGAGGTCTATGCTCCAAGGACCTTAATAAAAAGATGAAGGACAAGAAAAAAATCTATCGGATCTTGGATGCCAACCTCAACCGTGCCCGTGAAGGTTTGCGGGTGGTAGAGGAGGTGGCGCGGCTATACCGCCAGGAGGAGAAGCTTTCAAAAAGCTTGAAAAATTTAAGGCACAGGATAACTACGACCTCTCAAAAGTATTTCGACCAGAAGCTCCTTCTGAGATACCGTGATAGCCAAAAAGATTTAGGAGCCAAGGGAATGGGTCTTTACGAGGGGAGAAGAAAAGATGTGAGGACCATTGTTCAGGCGAATTTGAGAAGAGCAGAGGAGGCATTGAGGGTCCTGGAGGAATTCGGGAAGATTATTGACAGAAATTCAGCTGAGGGTTTCAAAAGACTAAGATTCAGATTATATACTTTGGAAAAGAAGATTCTGAGTTCGTCGGGATAATAGAGTTCTGTCCCATATTTTGGTGACCCTGAAAGAGTCGCACTACCAAGTTCGCAGTGTCAGGCTTCAGTCTCGCTGCCAGCCGTGAAGGCGTAAGGGCGCGGTGTCCCTACTTTTTTGCTTCAAATTTGTCTTGACTAAGAAAAACAGAGCTATTATTATTTTTCAAGCCCAGGGACCGAATCAGGATTTTATTTCTTAAAAATCCCCCTTTAATGAAAATATATGAGCTCTATTCTTAAAATCAAAAAGGAAATTATCGAGACGGGTAAAAAGATTTATGCTAAAGGTTATGCAGTAGCATCAGAAGGGAATATGAGCATCAGGGCGGGTAATAATAGAATTTTAGTTACTCCGGCAGGCAAGAACAAGGGCGAGCTGAAAGCAGGTGATTTGGTTATGGTTGACTTGAAGGGCAAAAGGATCTCCGGAGGTCTGAAACCCTCCTCCGAACTTCTGATGCACCTTTTCGTCTACCAGAGAAGAAAAGATGTTAAGGCAGCAGTGCATGCCCATCCCCCTTATTCCGTAGCCTTTGCCTGTGCCCGTCTTCCCTTAGCTCATTCCTTATTGCCAGAGGTGATTATGTTCCTGGGTAGAATTCCCCTGACTGCCTATGCCACACCCGGCACCGAGGAAGTTCCTGCGTCACTTTCTCCTTTCATCGAAGGGCATGATGCTTTTTTGCTTGAAAACCACGGGGTCCTGACTCTGGGAAAAGATATATCCGAGGCATACAACCGTTTGGAGATGGTGGAACATCTGGCAAAAGTTAATCTGTTATGTAGGGTCTTAGGCAGAACCCAGGAGCTTTCAAGGGAAGCTCTGAGTAAATTGGAGAAGCTTAAAAGATTATGAGGAAAGTATTAGTGGAAAAAGCGATAAGGTTAGAGAAAATCCCCCCTTACCCTTTGTTCGACATCGAAAGGGTTCTAAAGAGATTAGACAAAAAGAGGGTGGAGATTATAGATCTGGGCCGGTTCGACCCTGTACTGCCACTACCGGATCCTGTGCCAAAGATCTTTTCCTCATCCCAGGATAAGGAAGCCTTCAGTTATCCGGAGGCTGAGGAGATTTTTGAATTAAAGGAGCTCTTTTCCATCTGGTTCAAAAAACGATATGGGGTGCTCTTGAGCTCTAAAACCGAGATCTGCTTTTATTCGGGCAAAAGGGAGACCATAACCCGTCTGGCGCTTTATTTTATCAACCCAAAGAACAGAGTTTATCTATGCGAGCCAGCTAACCAGCTGTATAAGGGCAGCGCGCTTTTGGCTGATGGCGAAATAGAGATCCTGCCTCTTTTGGAGAGGAACGATTATTTGCCGAACTTGTCTTTTCTGAAAGAGAGGAATAAAGACAAGGGAAAATTCTTCTTTATAAACTACCCGCAAAATCCAACCGGCTCCTTGGCTGATCATTTTTTCTATGAGGAGCTGGCGGGGTTAGCCTTGAGGAACAACATACGCGTGATTCAGGATGCCTCCTATAACGAGATCTATTTTGACGAGTTCCAGCCTCCCAGCCTCCTGCAGGTTAAGGGCGGGAAGATGGTAGGGGTGGAGTTGCATTCTCTCTCTGCAAGCACGGGACTTTCAGGAATAGATTGTGGTTTCATAGTCGGGAATAAGGAGATCATCTCTGGATTGAATTCCCAGGGCAGGCTCTTCACCCAAAAGCAAAATAGGCTCACGCTCAAGTTGGCTAAAGCTCTTCTGCTGGAATACGAGCCGATCATAGACAGAAACAACCAGGAATATAAGACCAGAAGAGATATGATGATGGAAATTCTCTTAAGCCTGGGTTGGAGGGCAAAAAAGCCCAAAGCCACGCCATTCTTCTGGGCTCAGATTCCGGGAAGATACTCCTCCCTGGGTTTTTGTCGGATGCTTTTGCGAAGGACCGGAGTTCTGGCTTCTCCGGGGGTAGAATATGGAGAAAACGGAGAGGGTTTCATTCGCCTGAGCTTGAACCAGCCCGTGGAAAAGCTTGAACAGGCAGGCGAAAGAATAAGGGAGCATTCCCACTTCTGGCAGAAAAGATACCGCAGTCAAAATCAACCAGAATAAATGCGTGAAGATGGGCATAATCAGATTACATAATATGATTTTCTATGGTTTTCACGGGGTCTCTCCTGCAGAAAAGGAGACCGGCAGGAGATTTGAGGTGGACGTGGAGCTATCTTTGGATTTATCCAGGGCGGAGCAAAGTGATAGGCTAAAAGACACGGTAAACTATAAGGAGGTTTACCAGACAGTCCATGATATCATAACCGGTGATCATTTTTCCCTGCTGGAGGCAGTTGCCAGCCGGATTGCCGATACTATTTTGCAAAAATTCGGACCGGACCAGGTTAAAGTCAGGGTGCGGAAAAAAATCCCCCCAGTCCCCGGGAATCTGGATGATATCGAGGTGGAGATTGAGAGGAAAAAAGAAACATAAGCCTGAAGGGTGAGGAAAAATTGGCAATCGTATATCTTGGCTTGGGCTCAAATCTGGGGGACAGGGAAAGAAATTTAGCCCGGGCATTAAAAGAGCTTGAGAAACTAAATTCTCTGGATATCTTGAAGAAATCCTCCCTTTATGAAACCCAGCCTGTTGGTCTCAAAGAGCAGACCTGGTTTTTGAATGCGGTAATCAAGGCCAAGGCCCGAATTCCTCCCTTGTCCTTGTTCTATCTTCTGGAAGGGATAGAGAAAAAACTGGGTAGGAGGAAAGGGGAGAAATGGGGTCCCAGGAAGATAGATCTGGACTTGCTATTGTATGACAACGTGGTTATGAATGAGGACAAGCTCGTCCTGCCCCATCCCCGGATGCACAGGAGAAGATTTGTTCTTATCCCCTTGCTGGAATTGGATAAAAGAGCCAGGCATCCGGTTTTGAACTTGACTTTCAAAAGGTTTTTGGAGAATATAGAGGAAAGTCAGGAGGTAAAGCTATTCAGCAGGAAATGGAAGGGTTGAATTACATCGTGATAGAAGGGGCAATTGGGGCAGGGAAGACACTTTTAGCCCAGCTTCTGGCTGAAAGAACTGGTGCCTCGCTTTTATTAGAAGAGGTTGAGGAGAACCCCTTCCTGGCAGATTTCTATAAAAGCCAGAAGAGATATGCCTTTCAGACCCAGGTTTATTTTCTCCTTTCCCGGTTCAGACAGCAGCAGGGATTGCTGGAGATAGATTTATTTAATTCCAAAGTGATAAGCGATTACCTTTTCTGGAAAGACCGCATATTTGCCTCGGTCAACCTTAGTCAGAAGGAGCTGTATCTATATGAAAGGATATTGCCCATATTGGAAAAGAACATACCCAAACCAGATTTAGTTATTTATCTGCAGAGCGGTCCTGAGGTTTTACACAGAAGGATCAAAGAAAAAGGAAGAGATTTCGAGAAGAGTCTAAATTTAGAATACCTTTCTCTTCTGGTGGAATCATACAACCATTTCTTCTTTCATTATAATTTAAGCCCGCTTCTGGTGGTGAGAAACGATAAACTGGATTTCCAGAAAAATCCTGGCTATTTAGATGATTTGACAAAGGTAATCAAGGAGCATAAGGGGGGAACCAGATATTATGTGCCAGCATCTTAAAGGTGGTCTCTATGTCTAAAGAGAAGGTTACAGTCAAAACTTTTAGGAAGATGAAAGAAAAAGGCGAGAAGATCGCCATTCTGACGGCTTACGATTATTTCACAGCCAGGATCCTGGATGAGATAGGGATCGATTCCATATTGGTGGGTGATACAGCCAATATGGTCTTCTACGGGGCGAAAACCACTCTTTCCATAACCCTGGAGCAGATGCTTTACCATACCCAGGCAGTCTCAAGGGCAGTTGAAAAAGCGCTGGTGATCGGGGATATGCCCTTTCTTTCCTACCAGACCTCCATCTCCCAGGCGATTTTGAATGCCGGCAGGTTCCTGAAAGAAGGTGGTGCGGATGGGGTCAAGATCGAAGGGGGTAAGGAGATGGCAGAGACCATAGGCAAGCTTATGGAAGTCGGCATTCCGGTTATGGGGCATATCGGAATGACCCCGCAGTCCATCGGCAAATTAGGTGGTTATTCTGTTCAAGGTAAAGAGGAAAAAAATGCTCAGTATCTTTTGGAAAGTGCTAAAATTTTGGAAGATGCCGGCTGTTTCTCCATAGTCTTGGAATGTATTCCCAGAGAATTAGCGAGAAAAATAACTGCTTCTCTCAAAATCCCTACCATTGGCATTGGTGCAGGTCCGAATTGTGATGGGCAAGTTTTAGTGAGTAATGATATATTGGGATTGTTCGAGGAATTTAAACCCAGGTTCGTGAGAAGATACGCAGAACTGGGGAAAGAGATAAGAAAAGCCTGCAAGAATTTCATCGAGGATGTGAAGGCGAAAAAATACCCTTCGGAAGAGGAGAGTTATTAAGGAAAGTAGCGAGGGATGAGTAGAGAGGAGTTAGGGAAAAAAGAGGCTATAAATATAAAGAGGTTTGAGGATTTAGAGGTTTGGAGAAAAGCCCACAGATTAGCCCTGGAAACCTACAAAATCACCAAGGATTTTCCACCAGAGGAGAGATTTGGCCTTGTTTCTCAGATGAGAAGATCTGCTGTATCAGTACCGGCAAATATTACTGAGGGTTTTAGAAAAAGGGGAAGCAAGGATAAGATTAACTTTTATAATATCGCTCAGGCATCCCTGGATGAACTCTATTATTATATTATTCTTTCAAAGGATTTAGACTTTATCGAAGATGGCAGCGACTTTATACCTCTGGTCGAGGAGATAGCCAGGATGCTGGCAGGCTTAATAAAATCGATTAGAGAGAGATAGATATATTTTCCCTCATCCCTCTCTACTCGCTACTCACTACTAATTGAAGTCAAGGAGTTAACCTAAACTGATGCAATTGGTCACCTCCATCGAGAAAATGCAGCGATTCTCCCTTTCCCTCAAGCGGAAGGGCAAAAAAATCTCTTTTGTCCCCACAATGGGTGCTCTGCATCTGGGACATTTGAGTCTGGTTAAAAGGGCAAAGAAATTGGGGGATTTTGTGGTGGCAAGTGTTTTTGTAAATCCAACCCAGTTTGGTCCAAAAGAGGATTTTAAAAGGTACCCCCGGGATTTGAAAAAAGATATGGAATTATTGAAAAAAGCTGGTTGTGACCTTGTCTTTACTCCAAAGGTAAAGGATATTTACCCGGAAGGTTATCTCACCTACGTTGATGTAGAAAAACTCTCAGATAAATTAGAGGGTGCTTCCAGACCCGGGCATTTTAAAGGCGTGTGCACAATTGTAGCAAAGCTTTTCAACATAGTTTTACCGGATTACGCTATCTTCGGACAGAAAGATGCCCAGCAGGCGATTATAATTAAAAAGATGACTAAAGACCTGAACTTTCCTATCAAAATAATCGTATCTCCTACTGTGAGGGAGAAAGATGGACTTGCCTTTAGCTCCCGAAATAGTTATCTTAATCCAGAGGAAAGAAGGGAGGCTAAAGTTCTGTATCAGGCTCTTAGAACAGGGAAAAGACTGGTTGAATCTGGCGAGAAAAATCCTGAAAGGGTTATAGACAAGATGAGACAACTAATCGACAAACAGAAATTAGCAAAAATCGATTATATCGCCCTCACGGATACTAAAAAACTGGAGCCGGCAAAAGTAATCAAAGGGGAACTTCTCCTGTCTCTGGCTGTAAAATTTGGTAAAACCAGATTAATCGATAACCTCAAGATATGTGTCTAAATTTTTAAAGGTAGCTTATGTTGATAGCAATCTGTAAGTCAAAAATACATCGGGTTAGAGTCACGGATTCCGATCTGAATTACGAGGGGAGCATAACCGTTGATCAGAAGCTTTTAAAACAGGCAGATATACTCCCCTATGAGCTGGTTCAGGTGGTGAATATAAACAACGGCACCAGGTTTGAGACCTACGTGATACCGGGGAAAGGTAATTCAGGTATGATCTGTCTGAATGGTCCTGCCGCAAGGTTGGGCGAGATCGGTGATATCCTGATAATAATCTCCTATTCCTGGATGGAAAAAGATAAAGCAAAAGGATTTAAGCCCAGGATGGTTTACGTCGATAAGAATAATAAGCCCAAAAGCAAATGAATCCCGACCTTAAGAGAGTCTCAGCCATTATCTTAGCCGGGGGTAAAGGTGTGAGGATGAAATCAGACCTTCCCAAGGTTCTGCATCTTTTAGCCGGGAAGCCGCTTTTAGGTTATGTCCTGGATACCGTCGAGAGTCTAAACCTGGAACGAGTGGCTGTGGTTGTGGGGTATCAGGGCGAGAAAGTAGAAGATTTCTTAAAAGGTAGAAAGGTGGATATAGTCTGGCAGAAGGAGCAGTTAGGCACAGGGCATGCGGTGATGCAGACAGAACCACTTTTCAAAAATTTCGAAGGGGATATCATGGTCCTTTGCGGGGACGTCCCTCTGCTTGAAGCCAAAACCGTAGTTAACCTTTTTGAAACACATCGGAGAAAAAAGGCTATGGCTACAGTCCTGACCGTTCTTCTGGAAGATCCTAAAGGATATGGAAGGATTATACGGGAAAAGGATGGTGCTTTCGAGAGGGTCGTCGAGGAGAAGGATGCCACCCCGGAACAAAGAAGAGTCAGAGAGATAAATACAGGGGAGATCTGCTTTTCCGCTCCTTCTCTTTTCTCCGCCTTGAAAAAAGTAAAAAGAGACAACTTACAAAAGGAATTCTATCTCACTGATGTTTTGGGGATATTGAGGAGTCAAAAGGAGAAAATCGAGTCCCTTAAAGCCGAAAACCCCTGGGAGACTATGGGAATAAATTCGATTCTGGAATTAGCCCGGATGGAGGAATACCTGACAAACAGAAAGATCGAACTTGGCGTAGATAAATAAAGCTTGACAAACTATCAGTTGGAATTATATTTAACCTAAATTACCATAGAGGAGAAAATGAAGAGATACTTGTCTTTTAGCTTATGCGCTATGGTTCTGTTGATGTTTCTGTCAACCGGTTTGGCACAGGAGAAAGGCACAATTTTACCTTCTCTTGAGCTGAAGGGAACGAGCCTGCTTGACCCCAGCCGGTTCAATATGTATCAGAGCTATTCCTTCTCCTATTTCTCTTCAGGCCAGACAAGCGGGACTTTCGGGCTGTATACCAATACCCTGGAATACAAGATTTCCGAGCCTCTTTTGGTTCGTATAGGTTTGGGTTATCTGCATCAGCCTCTCTCCGTTTTCGGAAACAGGGGTAGCCAGGATCTCAAGGGGGTTATCCTGCCAAATTTTCAGCTTTTATATCATCCGAGCGAGAACTTTTTCTTAAAGATCGATTATTCGAGTATACCTGGCTGGGTGGATTATAGAGGTAGATGAGAAAGTGGTTGAAGTTTATTAAAAATCTTGTTTTCGATTAAGAACTTCTGCAGCGTGAGATTTTCTAATTCCTAAAATAATGTTCAAACGGAAAAAAACTGCGAAAGGCTACAGGTTTTACCGTAGAAAGTCGAAGAGGAAAAAGAGTTTCAAATTTCTGGACATAGGGATAGCTTTTTTAGGAATTCTTACGATCTTGTTTGTTCTTTCTTCCTTAAAGAGGTTAACCCAGACCCAGGCAGAAGGGAATTCGAGGGTGACTCCTCTGCGCATACAGGTTCTAAATGCCAGCGGCTCAAAACTCGAGCCTGAGTTTTTAGAGCAGCTTAAGAAGAAAAATATAGGAACATATTACCTGACCATTGTGGAGCTGAAAGATTTCAATGATTCACCCATTAAAGAAACCCTGCTTTTAGACAGGAAAAAAGACAGGAAGTTGGCCAGACTGTTGGGGGAAAAATTGGGAGTGAAAAGAGAGAACATTGAATCCCAGGAACTTGAGGATAACTATTTAGACCTTAATTACACTTTAATCCTGGGCCAGGATTACCGCATGCTTTTCAAGCCAACAGATTAAAAGGAGGTAGAAAAACTCAAGTTGAGAATCTCTCCTCAGAGATTAGCTAACTTAATCGGCAGGCATGCTCTGGAGAAGAAGGCCTCGGAGATAAAAGTATTAGACCTGAGAAGGCTTTCAGATGTCACCGATTATTTTGTCACCTGCACAGCCGAGGTAGAGTTACATGCGAGAGCCATAGCAGACCATATAATTGAGAGCCTTAAGAAGAAAGGCATCAGACCCTGGCATGAGGAAGGGTACCAGAATTCCAGGTGGATACTTTTAGATTACGTGGATGTGGTGGTACATATCTTCTTAGAGGAAACCCGGGAGTTCTACGGATTGGAGAAGCTGTGGGGGGATGCGAAGATAAAGGAGATCAAGGGAATAGAAAGAAAATCCGGGAAAAATTAAGCCCAATATCCCGGTATATATTTCAAATAAATCTCACAACGCAAAAAAATACTTTCCAACAAATAATAAAAAAATGAAAAAGAAAACCAACAACAAAAAAGAGAATCAAGAAAATAAAGAAAATCAAGACAATCAAAAGGGTAGTGTAAGAGGTGAATCTATGGATATAGTTGAGCTCAAGAGTAAAACCGTGTCCGAGCTTTTACAATTGGCTGAGGAGCTTGAAATACCGGGATGCGCAGGGTTGAGAAAGCAGGATCTGATATTCAAGATCTTAGAAGCGAGAACGGAGAAGAACGGGCTTATTTTCGCAGAGGGAGTGCTGGAGATTTTGCCAGAAGGATATGGTTTCTTGCGTTCTCCGGATTATAACTATCTGCCCGGTCCGGACGACATCTATGTCTCTCCTTCCCAGATAAAAAGGTTTGATCTGAGAAAGGGGGATACCATCTCCGGCCAGGTAAGACCTCCCAAGGATTCAGAGAGGTATTTTGCCCTTCTGAAGATCGAGGCAGTTAATTTCGAGAACCCGGAGGTGGCCAAGCATAAGGTCCTGTTCGACAACCTGACCCCTCTTTATCCGGAGAAGAGGATTAACCTGGAGACCAATTCGGACGAGGTATCCATGCGCATAATGAACCTGGTCTGTCCGATTGGAAAGGGCCAGAGAGGACTGATCGTGTCTCCTCCCAAGGCGGGCAAGACCATACTTCTGCAGAAGATCGCCAACAGCATCACCGCCAACCATCCGGAGATAAAGCTGATCGTTCTTCTGATCGACGAAAGGCCGGAGGAGGTTACGGATATGAAGCGCTCGGTCAAGGGTGAGGTGATAAGCTCGACCTTCGACGAGCCGGCAGACCGTCACGTTCAGGTCGCGGATATGGTAATAGAGAAATCCAAAAGGTTGGTGGAGCATCAGCACGACGTGGTCATACTCCTTGACAGCATCACCCGTTTAGCCCGGGCACATAACGCTGTGGTTCCCCACAGCGGAAAAATCCTCTCAGGCGGGGTGGATGCCAATGCCCTGCAGAGGCCCAAGAGGTTTTTCGGAGCCGCCAGGAACATCGAGGAGGGTGGCAGCTTGACCATTATGGCGACAGCGCTGATTGAGACCGGAAGCAGGATGGACGAGGTCATCTTCGAGGAGTTTAAGGGAACTGGCAATATGGAGATAGTCCTGGACCGCAGGCTTCAGGACCGCAGGATTTTCCCGGCTATGGATATCAACCGTTCCGGCACCCGTAAAGAGGAGCTCCTTCTGACAGAGGAGGAACTTAATAAGGTCTGGATCCTGAGGAGATTTTTGAACGAGATGAACTCGGTTGAGGCGATGGAATTCCTGCTGGACCGGATCAGAAAGACCAAAAGCAACGCCAAGTTCTTGGAATCGATGAAGGATTAAAGTTATTTTGGGGGTTATCTTTAACCTATCCTTTCATTCCAACTGAATCAACTAAGACTTTGTAGCGGAAGGCCGTTCCTATGGCCCCGATTTTGGACAAGGTTTTGTCCACAGGAGTCTGGCGAATACTTCAGCCTTCCATAAGAGGTCTCTTTTGTAGTTTTTGATTTATAAAGCCTTTGAGGTTTTAGGATAGGGGAATGTGCAGGGGCAAAGCGCACCATGCCTCTACAAAAGAATAACCGTAACAAAACCATCTTCTTAACCTCAGAATAATCTTTAATTCTGAATTAATATAAATATATCTTGTTTTTCACATCTCTCCCATAGTTGCTCCTCCATAATTCTCACATAGTGGCGGTTTTTTTTCGCCTTGATGTTAGACGGTGCGACCACACCTCTGAGTTTAATTTTGTCTTGCCATTTTTGAAATTTTCCCTAAGTTAATTCAGTATGAAAAGAAAACCCATTTTGGGAATCACTATGGGTGATCCTGCCGGGATAGGCCCTGAGGTGGTAGTTAAAGCGATAACCTCACCCGAGGTAAAAAGGACTTGTATTCCTTTGACTTTCGGCTCGATAGGTGTTTTCTCAGAAGTCATTAAAAAATATGCAAGGGGTTATAGGTTAAACCGGATCTATTCGGTAAAAGAGCTTAAAAAAACAGGAAAGGTTATAAATATCCTGCACTGCACCGACTTAAACTATAGAAAAGTCGAAATCGGGAAAATAAACAGAGTCTCTGGCAGTATGGCGGCTACATCTCTGGTTTATGCTGTTCAGTTTGCCTTGGCTCAGCAGGTGGATGGGATTGCAACTGCTCCTTTATCGAAAAAGGGCTTGAAATTAGCCGGGTATGATTTTCCGGGCCAGACCGAGATGGTTGCCTTCCTTACCGCTTCTACCAAATTCGGGATGATGTTTGTAAGGGATGATTTGAAAGTTCTTCTGGTTACCACTCATCTGCCCATGTCTGAGATTAGTAAGGAGATCACTTATCAAAGGGTCTTAGGAAAAATCGAGCTAACGAGTGAGGTTTTAAAAGTTTTGTTCGGAATAAGAAATCCCAAAATCGGTGTCTGTGCCCTGAACCCCCATTCTGGTGAAGAGGGCCTTTTTGGCGAAGAGGAGAAGGTGATAATTACACCCGCTATAAGTAAAGCTCAGAGAAAAAAGATAAGGGTATCTGGTCCTTATGCGGCTGATTCTCTATTCAGTCCAGAACTTTCATCCGAACTCGATTGTATTATAGCAATGTATCATGACCAGGGATTGATTCCGATGAAGATAAAGGGATGGGGAAATTCGGTTAATCTGACAGTCGGGATCCCGATTATCCGCACCTCTCCGGATTTCGGAACTGCTCTGGATATCGCAGGTAGAGGAAAGGCAGATCCAAAAGGAATGGTCAAGGCAATAGTCTTAGCTGGCAGATTGGCTAAATCCTCAAAAAGAATTGAAAGGGTTTGGCTTAGCTGAAATCAAAATGGTAGAGACACTCATAAAACTGCAGGGGATTTCCAAGACCTACCAGGGATGGAAAACCGCATTAAAAGACATCGATCTGGAGATAAAAAAGGGAGAATTCGTTTTCCTGGTTGGCCCAAGCGGAGCGGGGAAGACCACTCTGCTCAAGCTTATCTGGATGGAGGAGGAGCCAAGCTCAGGCCTGGTCTTTGTGGACGGGTATAGTAATACGGATAAGGATAAAAAGAGAATCGCAGAGCTGAGAAGGAAATTGGGTATTGTATTCGAGGATTTGAAGCTTTTGCGAAAAAGGAGCTTGGAGGAAAACCTCTCCCTGCCCTTGAGGATAATGGGTAAAAACGAAAGGTACATCAGGTCAAAAGTATCCGAGCTTCTGGGAGCCTTCAACCTCTACTCCAAAAGGAGGTTTCTGCCAGAGCAGCTTTCCGCTGGCGAGAAGAAAAAGCTTGCCATTGCCCGGGCAGTCATAAACGAGCCTTTGATCCTTCTGGGAGACGAGCCTTTCGGAGGGTTGGATGAGAAGTTCTCCTCGGAGATAATTGGTTTTCTTAAGGATATGAGTTTAAGAGGGACCACGGTTTTTCTGGCAACACACAGATCTGATCTGATTGAAAGTTTCAGAGGAAGAGTGGTAAGGTTGAAGAATGGTGAAATAAAATGAGTTTATATTTCTGGCTCAGGGAATCTTTTATCGGGTTTTTCAAGGAAAAAAGCTCCTCATTTTTGTCTTTTTTTGTCAACGTTTTTTTCTTTTTTATCTTCAGTATATTTCTTCTTGTTACCTATAATCTTCATGCCTTCACTCAAGCTGTAAAAGAGAGGATGGAGATAGATGTCTATCTGGCTGAAGGACTTAATCAGAAGGATATAGAGGAGCAAAGACAGGAGATCACCAAGCTGGAGGGGGTAGAGGGGGCCATATTTCGCACCAAGGAGAAAGCCCTGGACGAGATCAAGTCATATCTGGGAGAGGATATTTTAAAAGGGCTGCAATCGAATCCCCTCCCTTCTTCCTGGGTGGTGAAATTGAAGCCGGCTTATCAGAACACGGAAAAGATGGAAGAGATCTCCTCCCGGATAGAGAAAATAGAGGGTGTGGAGGAGGTGGATTACGGGAAATTCTGGGTAAAAAAAGTAGAGGGCGTTTTCAATATCTTTCTCGGGGTTAACATAGTCCTGGGGATTTCCATAGTCACTGGCTCCCTATTTCTGATGATCCATACATTAAAGGACATCCGTAGGTCAAAAAAAGATGAGCTGAGGCTTTTGAACCTCCTGGGGGCGGAAAGCTCCTTTTCCAGGAAAATTTTCCTGCTGGAGGGAACGATACAGGGTGGAGTAAGCGCGATTCTAAGTCTGCTGGTTTTATTTCTGGTGTACACCTTCTTGGGTTTTAAGGGATATGAATTTAAGTTTTTATCCCCAACCCTCTCGGCTGCCTTTATCCTGGCTGGATTTCTCTTAGGAGGTTTGGCTGCCTTGTTATCCAGAGGTGAGAGGTTAAGTGGATAAGACAATGAATATGTTTCACAGATTCACGCTGTTCCTTTTTCTGTGTGGATTAGCAGGAGCTATTGTATTATATTCCTTCACAGAAAAAAAAGTCCAGTCCCAGGATCTGGAGAATGAAATCACCGAACAGAAGGGTGAACTGGAAAAGATAAGAAAAGAATTAGAGGAGAAAAGAAAGAAAATAGAGAAGCTATCCAAAAAAGAATCGTCAGTCTTCACGGGGATCAAAAACCTGGAGGAAGAGATAGAGCTCATAGACAAGCTGATTTCACGCCTGAACACTAAATCCGGTCAGGTGAAAAAGGAGATATCGACAAAGGAAAAGCTTCTGGAGGAATCCCAATCAAGTTTACAGGCCAAAAGGGAGGAGTTGGGCACAAGGCTCAGGGATATCTACAAATATATGAGGTTCAGGGAATACGAGGTCCTGATTGGTGCCTCCTCCCCCCTTGACCTTTTGAGGAGATTAAGGTTTATCAAGCTCATCACCCAGCAAGACCAGGCTTTGATTCAGGAGGTCGCAAAGGAGGTAGAAAGCGTCGAGGAGACCAAAAGAGCCCTGGAATCAAAAAAGAACGAGCTCTCCCTTCTGATTAAAGAGAAAAACAGCGAGGAGAAGAAAAGGGAGATAGAGAAAAACAAAAAAGAGAAAAACCTCAGGGCCATACGCACGGAAAAAGATACCCATCTTAAGGCAGTGAAGGAACTGGAGAAAAGTGCCAAAGAGATAGAGAAACTCTTAAGCTCACTGGAGGAGGAAAGGTCCAAAAGAGAGACGGAGGTATCAGCCGGTCTTTTCAGGACTCTGAAAGGGAGGCTCAGCTGGCCTATCAAGGGAAAGGTAACTCTGGGCTTTGGTGAACAGAAGGAACCAAGATTCAACACCAACGTCTTTAACCCGGGGATAGATATCTCCCCTGAATCGGATGTAGAGGTAAAAGCTGTGGCTGAAGGGAAAGTGGTTTATTCCTCTTGGCTTAGAGGGTATGGGAATTTCATTATACTGCAGCACGATGGAGGTTATTATACGGTTTACGCCAATCTGAAAGAGATCTTAGCAGGGGTGGGTGAGAAAATCAGCTCATCTCAAGTCATCGGTATGATCGATGGCTCTGAGAATAATCTCCATTTCGAGATAAGGAAGGGGAAACAGCAGATTGACCCCCTGGAATGGTTAAGATAATGGCTTTTGAAGATGTCCCAGATCAGGAGATCGTCAAACAGGTTTTGCAGGGAGCCATAAAGGAAGGCAAGATTTCCCATGCCTACCTTTTCACCGGTCCTGCGGGTGTGGGAAAGTGGGCTACGGCGATCGAGTTCGCCAAAGCAGTCAATTGCCTGAAAGAAGGGTTTGCTTCCTGCGGGGAATGCCCGGCCTGCAGGAAGATCAGCCGTCTTTCTCATCCGGATTTGATTCTGGTCTTTCCCCTCCCGCCCATATCTTCCGGAAAAAGGAGCAAAAAGGATAAAGAGGAGGAGGAGCAGAAAAACAGGGCTAAATTTCTGGAGGAAAAGCTCTCCAATCCTTATAGAATAGTCAGGTTTGAAAAACCCGGATCCATCTCCATCCAGGAGATAAGAAATGCCCAGAGGAATCTCCTTTATACTCCAGTGGAAGGGAAATTCAAGGTTATGATAGTGCAGGAGCCGGAGAAGATGTCCAGAGAGGCTGAGAACTGTTTTCTGAAGACCTTGGAGGAACCTCCGGGTAACTCACTCATAATTTTTTTAAGCTCTGAGCCGGATAAACTTTTGCCAACCATACTTTCGCGCTGCCAGAGGATAAGATTCAAGAGGATTAAAGAAGAGCTTATTGCGGAAAAGCTCAGAAAGATCTCAGGCATAGATGAGGAAAAAACCCTTCACTATGCCAGGCTCTCAGAGGGGAGCTTGGGAATAGCGTTCTCCTTAGCCCAGGGAGAAAAAGAGGAGTTACGTTCAAAAGGTGTGGAGTTCTTAAAGTTAATCACCCGGAATGATAGATTGGCTTGGGTGGAGTTTGTAGAGCAGATGCTTAAGGAATATGAAAGAGAATCAATCCTGGAGCTGTTTTCCTTTCTTTCAGGATTTTTAAGGGATGCATATATTATTCAACAGACTGAAGATGAGCAAAGGCTTTTAAATCCTGACCTGAGGGAGGAGATTAAAACTATAGCCCGGGACTTCAAAGGCAGCGAGGAGCTGGAGAAAGCCCTGCTGCTTCTGGAGAAAACCAGGGAGGCTCTTCTGAGGAATGTGAATCTCAAATTAGCCCTTTTGAATTTAGGCTTTGAGCTCAAAAACTCAGGCTTGAGTTTGTGCAGAGAGAAGCTGGTTACGTAATATTAGTAAATAGGCCAAAACGGAGAGGAGATCTGAATGGAGCTGTATTTAGTTGAATTCAAAGGCTCGAGAAGACAATTTTACTTAAACCCGGAGAACCTCCCTTTAAAGCCCGGTAGTTTCGTAATAGTTCAGGCAGAAAGAGGAGAGGACCTGGGCAGGATAACTAAAAAATTGGAACTGGAAGATCCTTCACCCTATGTGGAGAAGCCTTTTGACATCTTAAGGAATGCGAGCCAGGAGGACCTGGAAAGACTTAAAGGTAACAAAGAAAGAGGAGAAAAAGCCTTAGAGGAATGCCAGAAGCTGATCCAGGAAAGAAACTTAGAGATGAAGCTGGTGGATGTGGAATACCAGTTCGACGGGAGCAAGCTGACTTTTTTCTTCACTGCCGAGAAAAGGATCGATTTCAGGGAGCTGGTGAAGGAATTAGCCTCCATATACCGCACCCGCATAGAGCTGCGTCAGATAGGGGTCAGGGATGAGGCCAAGAGGTTGGGAGGATACGGATGTTGCGGGCTGAGACTCTGCTGCACTACTTTTATCCGCGAATTCTCCCCCATCACCACCCAGCTGGCCAAGGAGCAGAATCTAGCGTTGAATCCGGTTAAGCTCTCGGGGAACTGCGGCAGGCTTTTGTGCTGCTTGCTTTACGAGAAGGATTTCTATGAGAAGAACCTGCAGCTCTACCCCAGGATCGGCACCAGATACAAAACCGAGAAAGGCGAAGGCACAGTGGAAAAGGTAAATCTGTTCAAGGAATATATAGTGGTGAGGTATGAGGAGGGGGAGGAGGAGAAGATAACTTTGGCAGAGATCAAGAAGAGAAGAAGAAAATTAGAAAATGCCCCGAAATCCTAAAGATGAATTGTTCCTTAAAGAAAGGGAGGAATTTTGACAGAGAGAAAAGATATAAATACGAAAGCAAGGTATCTGATAACCACTCCCATATATTATGTGAATGACCGTCCTCACATCGGGCATGCCTATACCACCATTGCCGCGGATGTCTTATCCAGATTTTTTCGCCTGCACGGGGATGAGGCCTTCTTTTTAACCGGCACGGATGAACATGGAAGCAAGGTGGCAGAGGCGGCAGAAAAGGCAGGAATTTCTCCCCAAAAGCTCTGTGACAGGAACAGCCAGCTTTTTAAAAGCGCCTGGAAGGGGTTAACTATCTCCTATGATTATTTTGTAAGGACCACGGATGCAAGGCATATTCAGGCAGTAGCCAGACTATTGAACAATCTTTTTTCTGCCAGGGATCCCCGGGGTCAGAAGGTCATCTATCCTGGCGAATATACCGGGTTATACTGCGTGGGATGCGAGAAGTTCATCACCGAGAAGGACCTGGTGGACGGGCTTTGCCCCTGCCATTTGAAACCTCCGCAGAAGCTCACCGAGAAAAACTATTTTTTCAGGCTCTCTTCCTATCTTTCCGCAGTGGAGAAGCTGATTTCCGAGGATAGGATAAGGATTTTGCCGGAGGAGAAAAAAAATGAGACCCTGGGGCTTTTCAAACAGGAATTGGAGGATTTCTCCATCTCCAGGGAGAAGGTGACCTGGGGAGTAGATCTGCCCTTCGATCCCTCCCAGAAAGCTTACGTGTGGGTGGATGCCCTGCCCAACTACATCTCCGCCATCGGGTATGGTGATAATGCGGAGGAGTTCAAAAAATGGTGGGGTTCGGGAAAGGTAATTCATCTTTTAGGCAAGGATATCCTGAAGTTCCACAATATCTACTGGCCCGCCATGCTCTTAGCCCTGGGGGAGAAACCTCCGGACCTGCTTTTCATCCACGGGTATTTCACGGTTAATGGGCAGAAGATGGGGAAATCCTTGGGCAACGTGATTGACCCGCACTATCTCATAGAAAAATATGGCTCTGATGCTACCCGCTACCTGCTTTTGACCCAGTTTCCTTTTGGGCAGGATGGAGACATTCAGGAAAAGAGATTAGAGGATAAATACAATTCAGATTTAGCTAACGATTTCGGCAACCTGGCAAGCCGGGTTTTAAAACTGATAAAGGAGAATTACTCAGGGGAAATCCCAGCACCAGAAGATTACCAGGAAGAGGAGAAAAAATTACAGGCTCAGACTGTTGATACCGTCAGGAAGGTCTTTGATTACATCGAGGAGATAAATATAAACCAGGGAATAGATGAAATTCTTAAACTGGTTCGTTTCACCAACCGCTATGTGGACAAGACCGCACCCTGGAGTTTAGCCAAAGCCAAAGATAAATCCCGGCTGGGCACGGTTCTTTATGCTTCTGCTGAGGCTTTGAGGATCATAAGTCTTCTCTTCTACCCGGTCATTCCGCAGAAAGCCTCGAAGCTGAGGCAGACTCTGGGCTTTAGAGAAAAAGAGCTGGTTCCTTCATTGGAAAAAGAAAAGGGCTGGGGGTATCTAAAGCCCGGAACCAAAATCGGGGAGATTGTGCCTTTGTTCCCCCGGCTCAGGGAGACAAAGCTGGTCGAGGTTCAAAAAGAAAAAACCGAAGTTACATCCAGAAAAAAGGGAAAGATGGAGATCAGCATAGAGGAATTCGCCAGATTGGATTTTAGGGTGGCAAAGGTCTTGGAGGCAGAGAGGGTGGAAGGGGCAAAGAAGCTACTGAAGCTCAAAGTTGATTTTGGCGAGGAGAAAAGGGAGATCGTTGCCGGCATTGCAGAACACTATAAACCGGAGGATTTGACCGGGAAGGCGATTATCCTTCTGACCAATCTGAAACCAGTCCGAATAAGAGGAATAGAGTCAAACGGTATGCTTCTGGCAGCTTCCGAGGGAGGGGATCTGGTTCTCCTGACCACGGATAAGGAGATAAAACCCGGGGCGAAGATAAGTTAAGAAAGCAAGATGAATAAAACTCGCAACTGGACAGAAGAAGAACTAATAGTTGCGTTTAACCTGTACTGCAAGCTTCCATTTGGTCAATATCATAGCAGAAATAAGAAAGTAATTGAACTTGCTCATATCCTTGGAAGAACTCCCAGTGCTGTTGCTTTGAAATTGTGTAATTTTGCAAGACTTGATCCCCTTCTGCAAAAACGAGGGATAAAAGGAATGGGGCATGGAAGCAAAGTAGAAGAAAAAGTTTGGAACGAATTCAATCAAAACTGGGAAGAGCTAGCTTATAGAAGTGAGCTAATTTTTGCCGACCTTAAAGGAGAAAAACCTCAAGACCTATTTGCATTTGAGCAAGAACAAGACTTCACCGGAAAAGAGAGAGAAGCAATCGTCAAAGTCAGGGTGAACCAAAATTTCTTTCGTCAATTAATACTGGCAAGTTATAGAAATAGGTGTGCCGTCTGTTCACTTCCTGAAACAGACTTGCTCGTAGCCAGTCATATAATCCCATGGTCGGTCGATGTCTCCTTGCGCATGAATCCAAAAAATGGAATTTGCATGTGCGCTTTACATGATAAAGCTTTTGATAAAGGTCTGATCTCTCTAAATGATAATCATGTGCTAATGATTTCTACGACCATCAAGAAGCTTCACAAAGAGCCCTCCATTCAAAGAGGATTCCTACCTTACGAAGGAAATAGGATCATCTTACCAGACAGATTCGTGCCAGATAAAAAGTATTTAGAATACCATCGAAATAATATATTTACCTCATAATTAAATAGCACTATATTAGTATCGCACGTGTTATAGGTTCTCAGAATTTTCATGAAAGGCTGGTAAGTTGAGCCAATGATCGATACCCATGCTCATCTGGATTTTCCGCAGTATGACAAGGACAGGGATAAAGTAATCGAGGATGCTTTTTCCTCCGGCATACAGGCGATAATCAACATCGGGGTGGATTTAGACTCGTCCTTAAAATCCATAGAATTAGCAGAGAGATACAAAAATATCTATGCTACAGTTGGTTTTCATCCGCACGATGCTTCCAAATTAAGTCCAGAAAATCTCAAGGAATTAGAAAAGCTTACCTCCCATCCGAAAATCGTGGCAGTCGGTGAAATCGGGCTGGATTTTTACCGGAATCTTTCACCCAGGGATTTGCAGATAAAAGCTTTTAAGGAACAGTTGGAATTAGCCAAAAATCTCAATCTTCCTATAGTCGTGCATATCAGGGATGCCTACAAAGATGCGCTGGAGATTCTTTCCGGTTACGGCAGGGGGTTGAGAGGGGTGCTTCACTGTTTCTCCGGGAATGAAGCCCAGGCTAAGGAAAGCTTGAAATCGGGGTATTATCTTTCCTTCAACGGCACCCTGACTTACAAAAATTCCAGGTCTGCTGAGCTTGTAAGTAAAATCCCCTTAAGCTCGATTTTAGTGGAGACAGATTGCCCCTACCTTACCCCGGAGCCTTTGCGTGGCAAAAGAAATGAACCTAAACTGGTAAGACTGGTTACTCAAAAAATAGTTGAGCTTTCTTCCACCTATACATTCAGGGAACTGGATGAGACGTTCACCCGGAATGCCAAAGAACTTTTCAGATTAGATTCAAGATGAAATCTTCTTTATCGGAAAAGAAGGGACTTAAAATTTACCCCAGAAAAAGATTCAGCCAGAACTTTCTGGTAAACCTCAGAGCTGCCAGGAGGATAGTGGATTACCTAAATTTGAAACCCGGACAGAAAGTCCTGGAGATCGGACCGGGAAAAGGCGTTCTGACAAAATATCTACTGGAGAAAAAAGCAAAAGTCTTCGGGGTGGAGCTGGATAGAGACCTGTGTAAATATCTTCAGGAAGAATTCAGTGACAGAGAGAATTTAAAGGTAATAAACCAGGATATCCTTAAATTCGATCTTAAAAAGCTTGCAGAAAAAGATGGGAATTTAAAAGTTATTGGAAACCTGCCTTACCAGATAACCAGCCCCATCCTGGAATATTTGATTCAAAACCGTGAAGTAATAGACTCAGCCATATTGACAGTGCAGAGGGAGGTGGCTAAGCGCATCTGTGCTAAGCCAGATACTTCTGACTGGTCCGCCCTTTCCATCGGGGTGCAGCTTTTTTCAAATCCGGAGGTTTTGTTTATCTTAAAGCCGAATTCCTTTCACCCTGCACCTAAGGTGGATTCGGCAGTTTTAAGGCTTGAGTTTCTCTCTATTCCAAAAGCAAAAGTGGAGTTACCTTTTTTCTCCAATCTGGTAAAAGCTCTTTTTTCCAGCAGGAGAAAAAACCTTTTGAATAGTCTCAGCAAAGCCTTAAATTGGGATAAAAAGAAGGTTAAAATTCTTCTGGGAAAAACGGGAATAGAGGAGAAAAGAAGAGTAGAGACTCTGAGCTTAGAGGAACTAGCCGGGCTATCCAGGCTGATCTCGGAAAAAAGAGACTAAATTATCCAAAAGCCGATGAAAAAGCTTCACTTGGTTTTTTTAATCCTACTTAGCTGTTTCTGCCAGCATCTTTACGCTTCTAACCTGCAGCTGGATTTCTCGCAGAACAACCAGACCTATAACTGGAACAGCCGTCTGGAGTACATCTACAATAAAGACCCGGACTTTAACTGGGAGTTTTCTTTCTCCTTGAATTCCCTTCTGCTCAAGCAGTCTATTCAGGACCGCTGGCAGGAGGATGGCAACTTAAATCTCAAGTTCGATTATCTTTTAAAAAAGAATTTCAAAGCAGGGATACTCTTAAGTCACAAATTAAGCTCCCTGGGAGAAAGAAAGGTTACCACGCAGGATTATCTGGTTACGAATGAGTTGAGCTTATTTTCCAATGTCGTAGTTAAGCAAAACATCGGTATAAGCTCGCTTTCCAGGAGATCTGAGACGGAGAAGGGAAGGGAAAGCGGTTTGAATTATTCGATTTCCCTGGGAACTGGTCCCATAATCTGGAAAAAGATAGAGTTAGCTTTGGATTTGAGTCAGGATATTACGAAATTCGAGAGGATCCCTACACAGGGAAGGAGTTTGAGATTGCAACTGCAGAGATACATTTCCGAAAAGGAGAACGTAGCTCTGGAATACCAGGAGGGATGGTCAAAGAAAGGCTTTTTCTACGGAGGGGACGAGCAGGCTTACACCCAGAGAAGGAAAGAAAGAGTCCTGAGGATGGATGCCCTGAAGAGGATAATGCTTGACCTGTGGCTTAAATTCGAGTACGATTTTCTGCTGAACAATTATCGCTACAGCACAGAGGAGGATACCCTTTCCAATCCCCTGGTTTTGAGGGATAATTCCCTGAGCTCGCAAAACTATACCTTTAGTCTGAATCGAAATTTTTTCGGCAGTACTAATCTGGAAGGGTTCTACAAATATATGTCCGGGGATGAGGACTACGGAATAAAGGAGAGAAACCAGGAGATGGAAAGCGGGGAGCTGGGAGGAAGGCTTTCCTCTAAATTCAGCCGCTCCGATTCACTCTTCATAACGGCATCGATTGGAGTAACCTCCTTTTTCACCTCCCCGGGCTCTTTTTTCAACGATCGGGACATCCTGACCAAGATACTTCATCTGGAATACCTGCATCTCTTCAGTCCCTCTTTCAGTTTAAATTTGAGGACAGGATTCAAAAACTTTCACCAGGTTTATATCTCCAGCCAGAAATCAGCCAATAACAATTACAACGAGACCTACATACTCGCACCAGCCTTAAGCTGGAGGATAACGCCGGAGCTGAATCTTTTCCAGGAATACCAGATCCAGGCAAATTACATCTCCTACGATTTTCAGAAGGAGACCGAGAGCAACCAGAACAAGATCTTCAGGCGGGCTTCCAGCTCTACCCGTCTGAACTATACCCCCTACGAGAGGATGGGAATGGAGCTAAGCTATTTTTACCGGTACGAAGATTTCGGCCAGCTTCTGTGGAAAGACGAATGGGTGAGAAGGCCCAGCTGGGAGAGGAAAACCCAAGGGTTCGGCCTTGGTTTAAAATACAAGCCTTTTGATAAACTGGTTTTCTCCCCCGCTTATAATTACGAGCTGAGGAAGGATTTCACCATTCTTCTGGATTTGCCCACCGGCAAGGAGAAAAAAGTTTACAGCTATAAATTCTATAGAAATTTCCTTACCTTTTCCTTAGATTATGTAACGGACGATAGGAATTATCTGAGATTCCTGTGGACCGTAAGAGCTCAGAAGGAGAAAGGATTCGAGGAGGAGATCTCCAATTACGTGACCGTCTCCTTGGGAAGGACGTTATAGGATATGATGAAGAAGTTGTTATTGATAATATTAATCGGTGTAATTATTACCTGGAGCTGCAAAAACCCATTCAAGACCAGAAACTCTCCGGAGCCCTCTGGTCCCAGGGGGACCTGGTATCCCCCCACCATCCCGGAGACCGTCATCCAGAACCTGAATTATGCGTATAATGAGAAGATAATAGACAATTACATTTTATGCTTTTCCGATTCTTTTGTTTTCTCTGCACCGGAGGATTCCCAGGAAGCCATAACCGATAACCGTCCGGAGCTTTTCTGGGACTGGAATCTCTCGGTGGAAAGAAACGTCACTTCTGCCGTTTTCAATTTTTATACCTCTGGCTCGAAGAGAATAGTTCTGATACTGGAGAAGGACCCTGACCGGTCGGATATAAAAGAGGATACCACCGCCATCCTTTACAGGGATTATGTTATTTATCTATACGATTTTGATCAGGAGGAGCCTCTGATTGGTACGTTTCAGGGGTTCTCTACCTTTTACCTGAGGGAGTCCTCCTACGAGAACTGGAATATCTATTTCTGGGAAGACCGCCCCCTTGTTTCCGGAGAGGATGACTGGGCCGATTTCAAGGCTCAGTTCAGGGAATAGTTCCAAGATGAGCTCGTAAGATTATGATGAGAAAAGAATTTTTTATAATCCTGATTTTGCTTTTGGGCTTAGCCTGCGAGAATCCCTTCTCACCGCCGGTGGTGGGACCGGGTTTTGAAATCCCGATAGCCACGCAAACCGATCCGGACAGCGTTTTGAAGAACTTCAAGTATTCCTATGAATACAGGGATATCGTTACTTATGAGAACTGTTTGCATAAAGAGTTTGAGTTCGTCTATATTGACCAGAACGAGGTTACCGGAGAGTTATTTGAAGATAGGATTTATAGGGAGGCTGATATTGACAGAACCAGGGGTGTTTTTGCGGTTTTTGATGATATTCGGCTTGAGACCTGGGAGGTCTTTCCCCTGCCCTCCGAATATGACTCCACCTCCGCTGAGGAGGTAAAACTGAGGCAGGTAAACTTCCATCTGGTTCTCAGGGATATCGATGGTAACTACGATTATGAGCATCTGGAGGCAACCGGATTTGCACGTTTTAAGTTCAGAAAATCAGAGGATGGGTACTGGAGGATATCATACTGGGAGGATAATTCTATTCAAGGGTATTAGATAAGGAGAGTTTATGCCTGAATTAAGCATTAATGTCGACCACGTTGCCACCCTGCGGGAGGCAAGAAAAACCTTCGAGCCGGACCCGGTGGCAGCCGCGGTCACAGCGGAGCTGGCTGGTGCAGACGGCATCACCATTCATTTAAGACAGGACCGGCGGCATATCAAGGACCGGGATTTAAAGATCCTAAGGGAAGTAGTAAAGACCAGCCTGAATCTGGAGATGGCGGCAACTGCTGAGATGCTGGAAAAGGCCCTGATGATCAAGCCGGATATGGTGACCCTGGTTCCGGAAAGGGAAGGGGAGATAACCACTGAGGGAGGGTTAAACGTCGTGGACAACTTCAACGAACTGTCAAAATTCATACCCCAGCTTCAGATCAACGGGATTCTGGTCAGCCTTTTCGTCAACCCTCAGATCGAGTCGATAAAGACAGCAGCCAAGCTTAAAACCGATTTTGTGGAGATAAACACTGCCAGGTATTCGGAGGCAAAAAATTTGGGCGAGAAGATCGAGGAGCTGGAGAAAGTAGAGCGGATGGTGGAGTTAGCCTACCGGTTGAATCTGGGGATAAATGCCGGGCACGGGCTGAATTACAAAAATATTACAGATATCGCCAGGATAAAGCACATTCACGGGTTCTCCATCGGACATTCGATCATTGCACGGGCAGTCCTAATAGGTCTTGAAAGAGCAGCAAAGGAGATGCTGGAGCTGGTGAAAGGAAGTTTATAAGCAAGATTAAGGGAGGGTTTAAATGAAAGATTTTTTTAAAAACGTTTTATATATTGTAATATTTGGTATTGTTGTTGGGATAGTTGCAGGAGTAGTGGTCGAGAAATATGCTATCTCTGAGCATGAAAGAATAAAGAACAAGGAAAAAGAGGTACAAAAACAGAAAATCAACAAGGAAAATGAAATTTTAATCAGAAGACTCGAAGAGGACTATCAAACATTTGAAGATAGTATTAACCAAGTTTTTATTGGAAAGAAAAAACAATTTATAGCTGAACATGGGGAGCCACCAGAGGGTAATAAACAAGCAATGGAAATGAGAGACAAAGCGGAGAAAAACAGAATATTAGCAAAAAAGAGGAAGGAAATTGATCGACAAATTGAAGACTTAAAGATGAAATTAGATTTTTGAGATTGTTTTTCTGTTCCGTTTACCTTTGTAGGTCAAGCATGGCGCCCTTCAACTTACTCAGGGCAGTGAGCAGAGCCGAACTGAAGCCTGCTTGACAAAATAAATAATGAGCCTATTCTTAAAAAATTGTCAACCAGTCCTTCAGACATGGTTGACCTACGCATATCTGAGTGAGGACTTGTAAACCTACAGCTTGTCCGTAGGGTTGCTCTCAATGTGTGGATTATTTTACGGAGGGAAAGATGCGAAATAGGATTATAGTTTTTTCCATTCTATATCTGATTTTTTTCTCATACCTCAGCACCACTGCTACAGAGAAATCTGCCTATCCTCAGGAGGTAATTGAAGTTCTCGATAACTCTGGCGATAACCGGGCTGAGCTGGAGAAAGTCCTTTCACATTATTCTTCTGAGGGAGATTCACTTAAACTCGAAGCTGTATATTTTTTGATCTCCAATATGGAAGGGCACAGTTATGTCGAATATGCCCTCCGGGATACCACAGGCAAAGAGATTGATTTCGATGCGCTGGATTATCCGGATTATGATGCTCTGGTAGCAGGATGGGATACCTTAGAATCACGTTACGGGACACTTGATTTCAAAAAGAAGGAGACGATTAACGATCTCGATACCATTACCTCGGATTTCTTGATTAACCAGATCGATTATGCTTTCAGAGCCTGGAGGGAAAAACCCTGGGCAAAGGGCCTTTCCTTCGGGCAGTTTTGCGAATATATCCTTCCCTATCGGGGCAGCAATGAGCCGCTGGAGAGCTGGCGGGAGTTTTTCTGGAAAAAGTACAAGGATATTGAAAAAAAGATGAGTAATCCGTCAGACCCTATCGAGGCGGCGAAGTTAATCAACGACGATATCAAATCCTGGTTTACCTTCGATCCGCGGTTTTATTATCACCCCACCGACCAGGGCTTATCCGGGATGCTTGTCAACAAAAAAGGGAGATGTGAGGATATGACCAATCTGACCATCTATGCGATGAGGGCTAATGGTCTGGCAGTTACCAGCGATTACACCCCAGCCTGGGCAAATATTGGGAATAACCATGCCTGGAATGCCATCCTCACCTCGAATGGAGAGGTTATTCCCTTTATGGGGGCTGAAGCCAACCCGGGCGAATATCGGCTTGCCCATAAGTTAGCCAAGGTCTACCGCAAGATGTTTGACAAACAGAAGGAAAATCTAATTTTTCAAGAAAGAAAGCAGAAAGAAGTGCCTGGCTGGCTTTCGGGAAAAAGCTATATCGATGTCACGGCTTCGTATATAGACGTTTGCGACGTGGAAATTGAATTCGAAAGGGGCATTCCGGATTCGGTTGACATTGCCTACCTCTGCGTTTTCAATTCCGGTGAATGGATACCGATTCACTGGGGAAGAATAAAAGAGGGAAAAGCTGTATTTACGGATATGGGGAAAGAGATTGCCTATCTTCCAGCACTTTACTTAAATGGAGAAGTCGTGCCCTATAGCGAGCCGTTTATTCTTCAGAATGACTGCAATATAAAAGAATTTCAACCCGAGGAACAAAAGACCATAACAGTTGAACTTTTCTCCACCAAGCCTTTCAAACAGGAGATTTCATCGGATGGGACCGCAAAGACATATTTAACTTCCGGAAAGGAATATGAGCTTTTCTACTGGAAGGATGGATGGCAATCTCTGGGTAAGTTGGTAGCAGAAGACAAACCTCTTGTTTTCGAAAAAGTCCCTGCAGAAGGTATTTACTGGCTGGTTGGAAAAGATTCTAACAAAGAGGAAGAAAGGATTTTCACTATTGAGGATGGGAAACAGGTCTGGTGGTGAATCTGGAGTGCGTTGGCTGTGTTAATTCCGCATAATCACAGATGACACACTCCATAGGTCTGTCCTCACAAATTACAAATATATCCCTTGTCAATCTTCTCTAAAATCTTTATTTTAAAATAAATTTTGATACGGAGGGAACGATGACTAAAAAATTTTTACTTGCTCTGGTTTTTATATCGCTTATAGGTTTTTCGCTTTCCATCTCCTTGGCAGATGAGGGGATGTGGCTCTTAGATTCGATTGACAAGTTGTCCATTGACAGTTTAAAGGCTAAGGGGTTAAAACTGAATCCTGAGGAGATCTATAATCCAGAAGGGGGTGGGATCTCAGATGCGGTGGTTGAGTTAAACGCAACTGCTTCTTTTGTCTCTCCCCAAGGACTTATCGTCACCAATCATCATGTTGCCTTTAGTGCAATCCAAAAACAGAGCACTCCCGAGCATAATTATCTCAGAGATGGGTTTTATGCAAAAACCAAAGAGGAGGAAATACCGGCTATAGGATATGATGTCTATATTACCAGATCATTTGAGAATGTCACGGACAGGGTTCTGGGTGCGGTCAATGAAAAGATGGGCGATTTGGAGAGATACCTGACGATTGAAAAAATCTCCAAGAAGATAGTAAGGGAATGCGAAAAAGGTGAGGATATAAAATGCAGGGTAGCGAGCATGTACGGAGGGAAGGAGTATTATCTTTTCACCTACTTCAAGATCAGGGATGTAAGGATAGTCTATGTTCCTCCCCGCTCCATCGGGGATTTCGGCGGGGAGATCGATAACTGGATGTGGCCCCGGCATGCAGGTGATTTCTCATTCTTTCGTGCCTACGTGGCAAAAGATGGCAGCCCGGCTGAGTATTCCAAAGATAATGTTCCCTTCAACTCGAAAACCTATCTTAAGATATCTTCTGCTGGTGTAAAAGAAGGGGATTTTGTGATGCTTCTTGGTTTTCCGGGAACAACCAAGAGATATGAAAGCTCGTTTTTCATAGATAATATGGTAAATCATGAATATCCCCAGGATATTCGCCTCCGTCAGGAGCTGATCTCGATTCTGGAAAAAGAAGCCGCAAAGGATTCCTTAGTTGCCTTAAGGCTATCCTCCAGAATCAAAAGCATATATAATTACCTTAAGAAGAACCAGGGGATGCTGGATGGGTTCAAAAGAAGCGGACTACTGCATAAAAAGATCGAAGAGGAAAAGGAACTTAGGGAATTTTTGAATAAAAACCCAGAAGCGATGACAAAATATGGTAAGGTCTTCTCCCAGCTTGATAGTTTATACCAGGAGAAGAGGAAATTTCAGGATAAGGATTTTCTTCTGCGCTGGATGATTTACAGTTCCTATTTTCTCGATTTCGCCTCTACCATCCATAAATGGAGCCTGGAGAAAGAGAAGAAAGACGTGAACAGGGAGCCTGGTTACCAGAACCGGGATACAGCAGAGACAAAGGAATGGCTGAGGGATTCCCAGATCAATTTAGTCCCTTCAGTGGATGAGAAGGTTCTGGCTTATTTCTTTAAAAAGGCAGTTCAGCTTCCACCCGGACAGAAGATATCAGCCATCGAGAAAATCTTTGAGGGGAAGGAAAATCAGGATCAGGATAAGGTAATAGAGGATTTTGTTTCCAGTTTATATCGGAATACCAAGCTTGGTTCGGTCGATGTCCGGCTGAATATGTTTGATATGAAAAGAAAAGACCTGGAGAAATTAAACGATTCTTTTATTAACTTCGCCGCGGAATTAGAAAAGGACAGGGAGGAATTGAGGATAGAAAATAAGAAGTTCAAGGGAGCCTCTCAGAGATTACAGCCTGAGCTGATTCAGGCTTATTTCGATTGGAAAGGGAAAGAGCTTTATCCGGATGCTAACGGGACTATCCGTTTCAACTATGCAGAGGTTAAAGGATACAGTCCCAGGGATGCGGTTATGTATAAATACATAACTACCTTGACCGGAGTTATGGAGAAGGATACTGGGAAGGAGCCTTTCGATGTGCCTGAGGAGCTTAAGCAGGTTTATTCAAAAAAGGATTTCGGCCCCTATTTCGACAGCTCCCTGGGGGATGTTCCAGTCGATTTCCTTTCCACCAACGATATCACCAATGGGAATTCTGGAAGCCCGGTATTAAACGGAAAAGGCGAGCTGGTGGGTTTGGCTTTTGATGGGGACTATGAGGCGATGACCTCGGATTACCAGTTTGAGCCGGAGATCACCCGGGCGATAAATGTGGATATAAAGTACGTTCTTTTTCTTTTGGATAAGGTTTATCATGCAGAGGATTTGCTGAAGGAGCTTACCATCCGATAAAAAAATTACGGAGTGCCTCATTGCCGAGGTTCTATACAAAACCGGTTTTATGGAAACCTGAAAGTTTCCGCACTGCTGCTCGTTGGTCTCCTGACCAACGAGAGATCAAGTGCAAAACACTGTTTTGTCCCTGTAATCTTATCAGCAAACTCCTATCAAGGTAACGATATATTTAGGAAATAAAGGAGAAATAGATGAAAAAGATTATAGAGAATTTAAAATGGGAACCAAGGTGGGTTTCGTATCTCGGCTGTATAAAAGGGTGTCTGGAATATCTGAATTTAGATGTTTCCGATGCCTGGCTGTTTGGTGCTACCGGGCACGCTTTTATCCTCAACCTGCACCAGATCGTCTGCCCCAGTGGTCCCACAGCCTGGAACATGGAGATGCTCTCCAAGCTGGGGAAAAACATCGGCTACACCTCAGATGGGGTTTGGGCCCTGAAATCCTCTCCTGATTTTGCAGAGAAGCAAAAGATCGCCTGGGAGAAAACCAGACAGTCTATAGACCAGAACCTGCCCTGCTGTGGCTGGGAGCTGGATTTACCCGAGTATTATGTGGTCAAGGGGTATGATGATAAAGGGTACTTTTTCTCAGGTCCGGGCAGTGGCTCTGGCGAAAGATCCAAATCCTGGAAAGAGCTGGGGGATTCGGGGATCGGGGTATTGGAGATGTGGTACGTAAAGCTCGGCCAGCCCTCGAGTGACATTCAAACCATCAAACAGGCTTTGGGATTCGCTTTGGAGCACTCCATTAACCCGGCGAAGTGGATATTCCCCGAATATAAAGCGGGTTTAGCTGGTTATGACAACTGGATACGGGCAATAGAGAGTGGCAATGCTCATGATTTTGGAATGGCATACAATGCTGCTGTATGGGCTGAGTGCAGAAGGTTGGCTGTGGATTTCTTGAAGGAAGCTCAAAACAGGCTCGGAGATAAGGTTAAATTACTATTTGAAGAAAGCATAGGATATTATGAGAAGGTTGCCCGGAATCTGAACGAGGTGTCTAAGTTATTTCCCTTTCCTCCAAAAGGAAATGAGCTTAAAGATACCAGCTGCTGTGAAACTGCCCGCAGATGTCTCAGGGATGCTCGGATGTCCGAGGAATCCGGGTTGAAATCATTAGAAAAGATTTTAAGCCAGCTCCGATAAAAAGCAGGCAGAGAAGTATCCGCTGCCTTTCTGCTACCTGATTTAGCTAAATTTTTAATTAGCCGCTGTTACTTGTTGATCTCCTGGCCAGTGAGAATAGAGATGACAGAATCCGCCTGAGGCGGATTCTGTCCCTACAATACTTAAACTCCGCTGGTGAGGACACCAGGGGAGAGCATCCTCAATTCTCCGCTTCGCTTTTTGTCATCACCCTGTTAATCGTGGAGCTCAGGATTTCATTTCTGAATGGTTTAATCAGTACTTCGTCCGCACCGGCTTCTCTGGCTTCTTCCTCTTTCTCTTTCAAAATCTGCCCGGTCATCACTATGATTCTGGAATTCTTGTTCTTTTCCCTGATTTTCTGGATAAGTTCTATTCCATCCATATCCGGCATAAGAATGTCGGATAAAATCAGGTCGAATTTATCTTTTCTGAAGAGCTTCAACCCCTCTTTGGCTTTCAGGGAGGCGGTTACCTGGTGGCCCCTGGACTCCAAATATTTCTTCAAACTCAAAGTAATGGGTTTCTCATCGTCCACCAGCAGTATCTTCAATCTCCTCTCTGTTTCTACTGAAGGTTCTGCTATCGCATCCCCAGGAGGTTTTACAGGTTGATTTTTGGAAATGGGAATGAGGATGGTGAACTTTGTCCCTCTGCCTACTTTTGATTCCACCTCTATCTTCCCCTGATAACCATCTATTATCCCATAGGAGAGGAAAAGGCCTAAACCTGTGCCGGGTATATCACTTTTTCCTAAAGCTCCTTTGGTGGTGACAAAAGGTTCGAAGATTTTTCTCCTGAGCTCCTCCGGAATTCCACAGCCCGTATCCCGGAAGATGATACGGACATCATCTTTGAGCGAATCAACCTGAATGAATAACTTTCCTCCCCTGGGTCTCATGGCATCCCGGGCATTGGTTATCATATTCAAAAATACCTCTGAGAACTGACCCGCATCACAGTATATTTTGGGAACAGGCTTGAATTTCTCCTCCATCACGATATTCAGTTTTTCCAGTTCTCTTCGGGTGATAGCCAGAACGCTTTTCAAAGGCTCGGCTATATCGATCAGCTCCTTTTTCGCCTCCTTCTGCCTGGCAAAGGCTAAGAGGTTATGGGTGATGCTGGAGGCTCTTTGAGAGTTCTCCGCTATGGTCTGAAAGCACTCCTTTATCTGCCGTGGGTCACCGGTAGCCAGGCCCAGTTCGGAGTTTATAAGTATTCCTGCCATAATGTTGTTGAACTCGTGCGCAATCCCATAAGCCAAGGTCCCCACCGCGGCTAATTTCTCTGTCCGGATCAACTGCTCTTGAAGCTTTTTCCTCTCAGTGGTGTCTCTAACTATTCCCGTAACCGCAACCACGTTTCCTTTATCATCTTTTATTGGGTTCAGGGTGGAGCTGTTGTAAAATTCTTTGCCTCCCAGACACATCCTCTCTTCTATAAATTTGCTCTGTCCGGTTTCGAACACTTCCTCGATATTTTTTGAGAATTGGACTGCGGTTTCTTTCGGTAATATCTCAAATAACGATTTTCCTACCATCTGGCTTACACTTTTTCTTGAAAGTTCTGCAGCCGTTTTGTTTATAGCTAAAAATCTGCACTGCCTATCCAAAGTGAATATCTGATCTGTTGCATTTTCAACGATGGCTCTGTATTTTTCTTCACTTGCTCTAAGTGCCTCCTCAGCCTTCTTGCGCTCGGTGATATCTGTTACTATCCCCAAAATAGCGGTCTCTTTCTGGTAAGTTATCAAGCTTGTGGTGATTATCACCTCTATTTTCCTACCCTCTCTGGTTATTAATGCATATTCTAATGAATCGAGCTGTTGACCTCTCAAATGCCTGGCATAACTTTCTTTTATTGAATCTTTATACTCTGGAGCGATTATGCTAAGGAAGTCAAAATCCTGAGAATAGAACTCTTCCTTTTTGTATCCCATTACCTCCTCGCATTTCCGATTAACATAAACTACTTTACCTTTCGAGTTAATAAACACCATACTGGGAAGATTCTCAGCTAAGTTTCTGAATTTATTTTCGCTTTCCCGTAACGCTTCTTCCGCACTCTTGCGCTCGGTGATATCTGAACAGAATGCCATATACCGCCCATCCGATAGGGCAACCGCGTCGAGCGAAGCGTAAATGACGGAGCCATCCTTTCGCTGAATGACGATCTCGGAGCTTGTCTTGCCTTTTCTCTTGAGCTCCTCTAAGTTTTCGAATGCTTCGGCTGGTGCATCCGGTGGTGTGAGCTGCATAATGGTCATATTTAGTAACTCATCCCTGGAATAGCCGGTCATACGGCATGCCGCCTGGTTGACATCGATGTACCTGCCTTCGGAATCGGTAATGAAGATGCCGTCCGGAGCGTTTTCGACGTATGTTCGATGTTTCTCCTCGCTCTCGCGCAGCGCCTGCTCTGCTTTCTTACGCTCGGAAATGTCGCGGGCTGTGGAAATACGAGCCTTTCGTCCTTTGTAGGTGATCTCTTTTCCCACTATTTCAACGGGAAAGACAGCCCCGTCTTTTTTTACAGCCAAAGCTTCGTAAGGTTTTTCAGATTTCGAGAGGATATTTTTCATCACCGTGTCATATGATGCAGGAGCTATTAAATCCTTTATACTTAGGCCCGTTATTTCAGAAGGTTCATATCCACATTTATAGGCAAAGGTGCTATTAGCTTCCAATATTCTATCATTATCATGGATTACTATGCTGTCAAAAGACTTTTCCGCTAAAGTTCTGAATTTTTCCTCACTTTCTTTTAAAGCCTCCTCAGCCTTCTTGCGCTCGGTAACATCCTCAAAAATCGAGACTATCTCGCCTGTAGGCAACCTGTAGATATAATTTTCCCTCCATCCTACGACTTTCTGACCTTTTAGGACCTCAGTAAATGTTCTTTCCGGCTTTCCGGTTCTCCATATTCTCTCAAACACTTTTAAAAGCGAAAAGTTCTCGGCATTAGAGAATATCTCCAGTATTGTTTTTCCGATCAAGTTTTCCTTTTTGACTTTTTCGATTTGCTCTCCGGCGTAGTTAAAGCTCCTAAATCTGAAATCTTTACCATTATCTATTGCTTCGTAAACTGCCACTCCACTGTCCATGTTATCAAATAACTCTCGATATCGTTCCTCACTTAATTCTAAAGCCTCTTCTGCCTTCTTGCGCTCGGTGATGTCCACGGCGATACAAAGGAGCATTACATGCTCTCCTGCACTATCCTTGATTGAGGTATTTGACCATTGAGCTATTATCTCCTTCCTGCTCTTGGAGTAGATAGGATTTATATAGCCATGTAAGTCTTTACCCCAGGCATCCTTCCACACTTCCAGCATCTCCTGGTACATTTCCTCCTTGAAGAATATCTCGAACCAATCCTTGCCCATAATTTCGTCCGCCTTATAACCGGTAATCCTCTCTGCCTCTTTACTGAAAAGCTTTATTTTGTGCTCCTTGTCCAAGCCCACGATGATGGCATTGGCAGTCGAGATTATTTTCTCCGAAAACTCTTTTTCAGTTTTAAGCCTCTCCTCTATTTTCTTGCGCTCGGTTATGTCACGTTGAGCGGAGATTGAGCTTATCACATTACCTTTATCATCATAGATGGTATTAACATTAAGCTCCATATCAATCTTTTGACCATCTTTAGTTATAATCTTTAACTCTTTGTTTCTCAGTTTTCCGGTTTTCAGCCACTCCTGGAAAAACTTTTTAGCATCCTCTTTGGATTCTTCTGCATAAAGATCAGAAATCTGCTTACCGATAAGCTCTACTTTAGTATATTTCAGGATATCAAGGGCTGACTGGTTACAGTCTAAGATTTCCCCTTCTGGACTTATCCTGTAGAAAAGGTCAGGCGAGGTATCAAATGCAGTCCGGAATTTCTTCTCGCTTACTCTCAACTCCTCCTCTGCCTTCTTGCGCTCGCTGATATCACGTGCAGTAACTATCCTGGCTTTTTTGCCTTTGTAATTGATCTGCCTTCCAGCTATTTCAATGGGGAAAATCGTTCCGTCCTTTTTTATGGCTAAGATCTCATAAGGTTTTTCATCTCCGGAGGAAATTTTTTCCAAGATCAGCTCATAGGAGTCAGGAGTAATAAATTTTTTAACGCTTGCACCTCTTATTTCATCCGGCTCATATCCCCAGACTTTGGTAAAAGTCCTATTTACTTCTAAAACCTTATCCATGTCATGGATTATCATACTGTCAAAGGATTCCTCGGCCAAGGTTTTGAATTTCTCCTCGCTTTCCTTTAATGCATTCTCTGCTTCCTTGCGCTCGGTGATGTCCTCAGCCACGCTTGCGAAGCGGTAGATTCTCCCGTGTTTATCCCGGATCGGATAGCTGCGATCTAAAACCCAGCGCAGCGTACCGTCCTCGCGGAGGATTCGGTACTCTGCCTCCGCGTACTGGCCCAGGTCCGCACTCCGGCTGAAGGCTTCCTTGACCCGTTCTCTGTCCTCCGGGTAAATGACCTCCTGCCAGTTCATCCTGTTTTGGTAGGCGCTCTGGCAGGAGCGGCCATACAACCTCTCGAAAGCAGGGTTCACATAGAGCAGCCGTTTGGCATCCCAATCCGTGAGCCAGAAGACCTGGTCGATGTTCTCCGCGAACTGGCGGAATCGTTCCTCGCTCTCCTTGAGAGCCTCCTCCGCCTTCTTACGTTCTATGGATAAAGCTATCTCCTCAGAGACGAATTTTAAGATCTCCATCTCCTTTTCTCCATAAGCATAAGGATCCGTGTAGCTCTGGACTGCCACAACCCCTATGACCTCTTCACCAATCTTCAAAGGGACACCCAGCCAGATCTTGGATGGAGTTCCAAAAGCCTCGATCTCTCCTGCTTGAATTAACTTTTCCCTGACCTCTGGGGTAACCAGAACCGGCTCTTTTTTCTTTATGACATAGGAGGTTTTTGTTTTTACGACAGGGAAGGAGGTGAACCTGTCTTTTTCATCCACGTAATAGGGTAGAGAAAGAGTGTCCGTTTCTTTGTCATAAAGCGAGATGAAGAAATTGGTTGTATCCAGGATAGTGCCAAGCTCCTTGTGGATTATCTTGATCAGTTCCTGCATATCCCTAGTGGTGCTTACTGCATTGGCGATTTTATATTGCACTGATTGAATTTGCTCAGATTTCTTACGCTCGGTGATGTCGATCACTGTACCCTGAATAGTAACTTCTCCATTTTCCTCCTCAAACAAATTTACATTTTCCAGAATCCAGACAGGCTTCCCGTCTTTTCGTCTCATACAGAATTCAGAGTTAGTCAGATTACCTTTCTTCTGCAAACGCCTGAGGAACTCTTCCCTCTCAGTATCTTTAAAGTAAAACTCCGGAGCTCGCAGAGCCATAATCTCCTTTGCTGATTCATAGCTCAGAAGTCGAGCAAAAGATTCATTGCAGTCCAGAACTTTTCCATCTATGGTTGTGCGGTATACCGCAGCCAGGTTTCGTTCAAACAGCATCTTATATCTTTGTTCAGAAGCACGCAGTGCCTCTTCTGCTTTCCTGCGTTCGCTTATATCCCTGGTTATGCCCACAAATCCTATGGGCTTACCCTTCTTATCTTTCATCAGAGCTGTGCTGATTTCCACGGGAATTCTGCTTCCATCCATGAGACAGATAGAATGTTCCCTATTTTTTGCATATCCCCTCTGCAAAACCTCTTTCATACCTGCAATTGCTCTTTCTCTTTCTTCTGGGGATATAAGCTCAAGGACATTTTTCCCTACCAGGTCGGGTTTATTCTCAGTCCTATACATCTCTAAAGTAGCTTCATTTACATCAACGATTTTCCCTTGAAGGTCACAGATTACGATGCTCTCTGAAGAGGTTTTCACAGCAGCTGAGAGGCGAATTAATTCCTCCTCCTTCTTCTTCTGTTCAGTGATATCTCTTCCAACACCGAGTACGGCAATGACATCTCCCTGAGGATCAAATATAGGCGAGGCATTGATTACAACATTGATTAATGAGCCATCCTTAGTTTTAGATTTAAACTCAAGGCCTTCCACGATCTTGCCCTGAAGAACTTCACCAAATCGTTCTTTTGTGTTCCTTAGGTCCTCAGAGTGGATTAATTCAAACCCATTTAAGTTCTCTGTCTCCTCCTCTGAAAACCCTAAACGATTCCTCCACGCTTTGTTGGCGAACAGAAAACTTCCATTCTGATCCAAGGTAAATATCATATCTATAGAGGTTTCCACCAATTCTCGATACTTTTGCTCAGATTGTCTTAATGCTTCCTCCGCCTTTTTACGCTCGGTAATATCCTCCGCTGTTCCCTCATAGTATAAAATTTTGCCATCCTCATCTCGTATTGCCTTGGCATTTTCTCGAACGAAAAGCACTTTTTTATCACGTCTTATCCAGGCTGATTCTAAGCCCTTGACTTCACCCATCTTATCTATAATTTCTTTGAATTGACTGCGCTGGTACTTAGGCTCAAAACCCTCCTTTTCCAGGTTTCGCTTTTCCAATTCCCCCAAAGAGGTATAGCCTAACATCTGAATCAGAGCAGAGTTGGCTAAAAGAATCCGTCCGTCCGGAGTGGTGCGGTAAAACCCCAGGGGAGAGTTTTCAAACAGGTCTCTGTAGCGTCCTTCGTCGTATAAGAGAGCACGCTCTGCTCTCCTCCGCCTCGATTCGGAAGCGTGAATCAGGGTTAAGGAGATAACGCCTATTGAGAGAATTATGGCCAGGTCTACGATTATCTCACCCCATTTGATATCAGAATGATTATTAACTGATAGAAATTGACCCAGTTTTAAAATATGCTCCAAGATAAGTATCAGACTCAAGACCGCAAGAGCACGTATCACAATCAACCCTGACCTGCCTCCTGCTATCTGTTCCCAATTTTTGAATTTCATAATTATTCTCCACTTAAGGTTAAACCCTCCTCACTTTTTTCATTTTTTGCCGTTCCCATCCAGATTCTTTAGTCAGAATAAATTATATGAATTATGATGTCAATCAAAAAAGATTTACTTAATCTTAATTGAAATATGAAACTACTTTTTACCGGTTTATGCTCCTAAAAATTTCATCCGGTAAAGAGGTAAAAAAGTCAAGAATACCCCCCGTTTTTGATGTGTAAAAGAAGTTATCTCCTTGTATCTATCGGAATTGTGCTGTATAAGAATTAGGTTAGGACGATATCCAAATAAACAGAAAATCCTCACTTTTCTATTTCTGGGGACTCATTTTTGATTTGGCTTGATACTCCTTTATCAACCAGCTAATCCAGTCCTCAAAGCCTTCCTCTGTTTTTGAGGAGATTTTAAGGGAGATAAGCTCAGGGTTGACTCTTCTTATGTTCTGTAAGATCAGATTATAATCTATCTCCAGGTGAGGGAGAAGATCAGACTTGTTGATTAAGACTAAATCCGAGTTTCTGAAAGCCACCGGATATTTGCTGGGTTTGTCCTCACCCTCGGTTGTGCTCAAAACGATTATCTTCTTATCCTCGCCTAAATAGAACCCAGCCGGGCAGATCAGATTGCCGATGTTTTCGATAAATAAGATCTGCACACAGGATAAATCCAGATTCTCCAGAGCTTTCTTCACCATATTGGCATCTAAATGACAGGCACCTCCGAAGGATTCAGTGGTTATCTGCACTACCGGGATATCATATTTTGCCAGCCTCTCGGCATCATTGGAGGTTGCCACATCCCCTTCGATCACTGCGAAATTGTAATCCTTTCTTAATTTCTCCAGGGTTTTTTCCAGAATCGAGGTTTTGCCTGCACCGGGTGAGCTCATGAAGTTCAATACCAGTATCTTCTTTTCATCGAATATCTTTCTGTTCTCCTGGGCAATGGTCTGGTTGACTTTTAGAACATCAGTCAAGACTTGAATCTTCATATCTTCTCCTTATATAATTTATACAATCTCAAACGACTCTATGAAAAGTTCATTTCCAGTCTGGATCTCTATCCTGAAAGACCCGCAGGAAGGACAGGAAAAATCCAGTTCCTCCAAACGAAAGTTTCTTCTACAATCCTTGCATAGTCCGGTGATGGATATCGAATTGATGTTAAGAGATGCCTTCTCCAAAAAAGTTCCCTGTGAGACCACCTGAAAAGATAGTCTCAAAGCCTCTGGCTCAACGCAGGTAAGCTTGCCGATTTTCAAATCGATCCTTTTCACTTGCCCCTTCTCCTTGGATTGTCTTAAATTTTCCTCAATCACCTTTATGATATTCTCTGCCACTGCCATCTCGTGCATAACAAATCCTTTAGCATATTCTGGGGAATTGTGCACCCAGGGGCATATCCACGATTCTGGTCCCGCCGAATTTTGTTCTCAACCCAACCAGTCCTTCGAGTTTATCACTAACCTCGCCGATGATTTCAGCCTCCCTGCCCAATGGATTTCTTCTCAGGATGCTCAAAACTTTCTGAGAAACTTTAGCTTTAGTCACTATGATAACTTTCCCTTCATTTGCCAGATATAAGGGATCATAGCCCAAAAGCTCGCAAAAACCTTTAACCTCATCCCTTAGAGGGATTTTATCCTCATACAGAAGAGCACCAAGGTTTTTCTCTATAACCATCTCGTTCAAGCTTGAGGCTAATCCACCCCGAGTAGGGTCGCGCATAAATTTTATCTTGTCCTTGAATCTAAGGACAGAGCCAATCATATCAGAAAGAGGCGCACAGTCACTTTTCACCCTGGTTTGAAATTCCAAACCCTCTCTGGAAGAAAGAATGGCTGTAGCATGGTCGCCGATTGTCCCGGAAATTATGATTTTGTCTCCAGCCTCAATCTTTTCTTTGCCTAACTCGATCCCTTTTGGAATGATGCCGATCCCGGATGTGTTTATGAAAATTTTGTCCGCACTTCCTTTTTCCACCACTTTGGTATCGCCAGTGACGATCTGGACCTTAGCTCTTCGGGCAGTTTTCTTCATGGATAAAACTATTTTCTTTAAGATATTTTGCTCCAATCCCTCCTCAATTATCAAGGAACAAGACAAAAATAAAGGTTTCGCTCCCATAACCGAGAGGTCGTTTATAGTCCCACACACCGCTAATTTACCTATGTCTCCTCCAGGGAAGAAGATAGGCTGAATGACATAGGAATCGGTGGTGAAAGCGATTTTCTGTTCGTTCAGGTTAATAACTGCTGAGTCCTCTAATCTATTCAGAATCTTATTGTTGAAGCTCTCCTTAAACAGTCCGGCAACTAAATCAAAAGAGAGCTTCCCTCCGGCTCCATGGGAGAGAGTTATTTTCTCATCGAGATTATTTTTTCTTGTCATCTTTTCTTTTTAAACTTGGTAGCCGCACTCTTCAGGGTACGGTAGAACACAGGTTAAAATCTGCGACTTCCTCTTTGCTTTTCCTTATGACTCAAGGCAAAATCTTTTCGCCCATATTTGTAATATGCCTGGCACGAACCTTCGGAGGAGACCATACAGGGTCCTATTGGAAACTGAGGAGTGCATTTTGTCGCAAATAAAGGACAATCCAGAGGAGTTTTTTTGCCCTGAATGACCAGCCCGCAAAGACAGCCCCTGGGTTCTCTACTTTTCTCAACCTGGACAAAGATCCTCTCCTTGGCATCGTATCCCAGGTATTCTTTTTTTATCTTTAATCCTGATTCCGGAATAATACCGATTCCTCGCCAGGCTGAATCTTCTTTTTCGAAGACCTCATCCATCAGATCCAAGGCTAATTTATTCCCCTCTTCTCTTACTGCCCGGGAATATTGGTTATATACCTGCGCCTTTTTATCCTGTATCTGCTTCAGCAAGATATATATGGACTGAAATAAATCCAGAGGCTCAAATCCGGTAATCACGCAGGGAATGTTGAATTCGCCTGCCAAAAACTCATAGGGATAGGTTCCAATGATGGTGCTAACATGCCCGGGGCATATGAATCCATCTACCTTTAAATCACTGGAGCGGGCTAAAAACTTCAGGGCTGGAGGTATGAGCTTGTGAGCGGAGAGCACAAAGAAATTTCCTATCCTTTTGGTTTTGGCTTCCCTTAGGGCAGAGGCGATGGTCGGGGCAGTGGTCTCGAACCCTACCCCCAGAAAGATTACTTTTTTCCCTGGATTGTCTTTAGCGATTTTCAAGGCATCCAGCGTGGAATAGACCACCCTTATATCCATGCCTTTGGATTTTTCCTTCTCCAGGGAAGAGGAGGAGCCAGGTACCTTCATCATATCGCCGAAGGTGGTAAGAATAACCTCCTCCAATCTGGACAGGGCAATGGCTCTATCCATATATTCATTGGGTGTTACACAAACCGGACAGCCTGGGCCGGAGATCAGTTTTATATTATCCGGCAGGATACTTTTTATGCCGGATTTAAAGATGGCTACGGTATGAGTCCCGCAGACCTCCATCAAGGCTATACTTTTATTGGTGTTTCGGGCAATGTCTTTGATTTTCTCCGAAAATATCCTGGTTTTGCTGGTATCAGAGAACTCGTCGTAGAAATTCCTACTCATTTTCCAGTTTTTCAAATAGTTTCAGGGTTTCCAGAGCTTCCTTCGGCTCTAATTTCTGAATGGCAAATCCGGCATGCAAGATCACATAATCCCCGGGCTTGACCTTATCTACAAGCTCTAAGCTGATATTTCTTTTAACCCCCTTAAACTCCCCAATACCTTCATTACCGCAAATCTGAATTATTTTTACTGGCACTCCCAAGCACATATCAAACCCTCTGATTGGCAACGGCTGCCTGTCCCAAAGATATCCCTCCGTCGTTGGTTGGAACTTTATGGTGGGTGTAAGTTTCGAATTTGCTGTGGGTTAAAAGGTAATAAGCTCTATCTAACAGAAATATGTTCTGGAAAACACCACCGGACAGGCAGACAGAATTAATATCATATTCCTTACGTAACCTTTTGCAAACTTCGATTATCATTTGGGCTATGGTGTTGTGGAACTTTGCCGCGATTTTCGATTTGCTTTCTTTTTTAAGCAGATCTTTTACTACACCCTTTATTACCAACTCCGGGTCGATGACCAATATATCTTTCTCTTTTAAAATTTCAAAATCATATTTTGCTTTGATTCTTTCATCTGCCAGATACTCCAGCTCAATGGCAGGCTGTCCTTCATAATTGGTTCTTTCTCGCCAGCTAAGCAAGACAGAAACGGAATCGAAAAGCCTGCCTATACTGGAGGTGTCAAAAATATTTATTCTCTGGTCGAGCATCTTTTTTATGGCTTCATATCTTTTCTGCTCCAGTTTTCTTACAAACTCTAAGTCCAGATTTAAAAGGTCCTCCCCGTAACAAGTGCAAAGATAAGATAAGGCCATCCTCCAGGGATTTTTTATGGCTGCCTCCCCTCCCGGCATAGGAGCATATTTTAAATGAGCGGCTCTACGGTACTCTTTAAAATCTGCCAGAAGAAATTCTCCTCCCCACACAGCTTTATCCTCTCCGTAGCCGGTTCCGTCAAATGCCACTCCAATTACATTATGGCTGATTCCATTTTCAGCCATACAGCTGGCTATATGGGCGTGATGATGCTGAACTGCAATTCTCCTGAGATGTCCCAGGGATGAGGCGTACTTGGTGGAGAGGTATTCCGGGTGCATATCGCAGGCTACGATTTCAGGTTTGACCCAGCAGAGCTTTTTGAATCTATCTATCTCCTTGGTATAGAAATCCAGAGTCTCG
The DNA here is from genome assembly GCA_964511075.1 of uncultured Ignavibacteria bacterium. GTDB lineage: Bacteria > Zixibacteria > MSB-5A5 > MSB-5A5 > RBG-16-43-9 > CAZEDM01. Next base: position 70,778 of record CAZEDM010000007.1, on the reverse strand, counting down.
AAATTTTCCAGATCGCCGATGTGGGTGCTTAAGAAAGCGAAATTATCCCGTGCCAAGCAGAAAGTATTTTTAAGCTGGGCGCCTGTGGCTAAGATTTGTTCTCTGAATTTTAAATCCACAGCTACAGGCTGGGGAACGTACCCCCTTGCTCGCCTCAAGATTATCTCTTTTCCCTTCCAGATTCTGGTTACTGAATCGTCACATCTTCTGTGAATTTCCCGATCGTGGAGGAGGAAGTAATCGGCAATGTCGTTTAATCTCATTAAAGTGTCTTTGTTCTCATAAGCTATGGGTTCATCAGACTGGTTACCCGAAGTCATAACCAGGATCAGATTCGATTTAGCAAGCAAAAGATGGTGCAGGGGAGAATAGGGAAGCATCACCCCCAAATTTTTTTGAAGAGGGGCAACCTCCTGTACGATTAAATTTGAATTTTTCTTTCTCAATAATACGATAGGACGTAAAAACGATTGCAATAACTTCTTTTCAGAAAAGTTTACATGGCAAAATCTCTGTATAGTCCTCAAATCCTTTGCCATGAGAGCAAAGGGTTTGTCCTCCCGGTATTTTCTTTTCCTTAGCTTCAAGACAGCCTGTTTGTTTGTGGCATCGCAGGCAAGATGAAAGCCCCCTATCCCCTTTATGGCAACTATGTTGCCGTCCTTTAGAAGTTTGACAGTTAAATCAACCGGGTCAGATGAATTCTGCGCCCTTGTTTTTTTATCCACTAACCTCAATTTAGGTCCGCATACCGGGCAGGCATTGGGCTGGGCATGGAATCTTCTGTCTTCGGGATCGTGATATTCCTGATTGCATTTTGGGCACATCTTAAAGACATTCATAGTGGTTTTAGCTCTGTCATATGGGATATCCTGGATTATGGTCAACCTGGGACCGCAGTTAGTACAGTTTAGAAAAGGATAGCCAAACCTTCTATCCTGGGGATCGAAAAGCTCCTTTAAGCAATCCCCGCAGGTGGCTAAATCCGGAGAAACCAAAACTGTTTTGGCATCTTTACTTTTGCTTTCCCTGATAACAAAATCCTGATAGGCCCGGCAGGGGATTTCTCTTGTAGTTATCTTCTCAATATGAGATTGGGGAGGGGGTGAATTTTTTATCTGTAAAAGAAATCCGTCCAGATCAGTTTTTTTACCCTCAGCCTCGATCTCCACGCCCCTGGTATCGTTTAAAACATAACCCTGAAGACGGTGTTTTCGCGCCAGGTTGTAGATGAAAGGTCTAAAGCCCACTCCCTGAACTACTCCTTTGATTTCGATTTTAAGACTGTGCATTTTAGAATAGAAATTTACTTAATTGAAACCTTTCAAGGTTAAATTTCATCTCCACTAATAATATAACTAAGATGATACTATTTGTCATGGATTTTGTTAAAAAATTCACAAGAACTGCTGTGCTAAAAAAGAGAAAGAGGAGTAATTGACCCTTATAAGTAAAGATTATTGCTATTAAATCTGACTAATACGCTCTTTGAACTAAAGATTTTCCTTGACAACCAGATGTCAGAGAATATATTCTATATTGTGAAAAAAATCACATACTAAAGGCTCATTCTTACAAAAACTATTTAAAACATAATCCAAGGAGGTCTTTATGAGTCTCTCTCGAAGAAAGTTTCTCCAGTTAGTTGGAGGCTCAACTGCAGCTTTGGGTCTTTCCCAACTCTGGATACCTCAGGTAGTTAGGGCTATGCTGGAAAATCCAGGAAATCCACCGGTCATCTGGCTACAGGGACAGAGCTGCAGCGGCTGTTCGGTTTCAACCTTGAATAATGTTTATCCAGACATCGCTAAGGTTTTAACTGAGATAATCAGCTTGGAGTTTCATCCTACGGTTATGGCATCTGCAGGAGACCAAGCCATAAAGGTGCTGGATGACGCCTTGATGAATCAAAAAGGGAAGTTCATCCTGGTGGTAGAAGGCTCAATTCCTACCCAGGCAGATGGCGCTTACTGCACCGTGGGAGAGAAGGGGGGAAAGCCAGTAACTATATATGACTGGACAGTGAAATTAGGTAACGCTTCTCAAGCTGTCTTGAATGTGGGAACCTGTTCAGCTTACGGCGGAATTCCAGCTGGAACCCCCAATCCTACTGGGGCTAAAGCGGTAAGGGATATACTGCCCAATGCTACCATGATCAACATACCAGGATGCCCGCCTCATCCAGACTGGGTTATCGGCACGATCGCCCATGTACTGCTTTTTGGCTTGCCGGAGCTGGATAGCGAGCTTCGTCCAACGGTTTTCTTTAAGAATGTGATTCATGAGAACTGTGAGAGAAGAGCTTATTTCGAGCAGGGGACATTTGCAAAGGATTACAGTGAGGAGGGATGTCTTTTCGAACTGGGCTGCAAAGGACCTATTGCTCACTGCGATGTCTCACTGCGTGGCTGGAACAATGGGGTGAACTGGTGCGTGAGGAGCGGTGGTCCATGCTATGCCTGTACTGAGCCCACCTATCCGGATCATGAAGGTGCTGGATTATATGGTGTTCTGGACAAAAGTTCTATTTTGGGAATCCCTTGGATAAAACCTGAGATGGTTAAACCCAAAAAACTGGTCAAGTTGAGTTAGGAAAGGGAGGAATAAAATGGCAAGAAAAGTCATAGTTGACCCTATCACCAGAATCGAAGGTCATTTAAAAATAGAGGTAGAGGTCGAGAACGGCAAGGTGAAAGATGCCAAAAGCTCAGGCGAGATGTTCAGGGGATGGGAGATCATACTCAAAGGACGTGACCCCAGAGATGCCCAGATGATCACCCAGCGCATCTGCGGTGTCTGTCCCTCAGCCCATGCTCAAGCCTCCACTCTGTGCCTGGATGATGCCTTTGGTATCCACCCGCCGGATAACGGGAGATTAATACGGAATTTGATTTTCGGAGCAAATTACATCCAATCCCATATCCTTCATTTTTATCATTTAGCTGCCCTGGACTATGTGGATATAACTGCAATCCTGCAGTACAAGGGAAATGATCCTGGCTTGAATAAAGTCAAAGCCTGGGCTAAGTCTGAGGTAGACAGTGGAAGGCCTGCAGCAGTGGCTCCATTTCTGCCCAGGTTTAAAGGTGATTATATCACAGATACGGAGACAAATATCGCCGCCATAGACCATTATCTGAAAGCTCTGGACATCAGGAAAAAGGCTCACGAGATGCTCTGTATCTTTGGCGGAAGGATGCCGCATGAGGTAGCTATTATGCCGGGAGGCGTATGTGAAAGACCTACGGTGGATAAAATTGCTTCTTACCTCTATCGTGTAAAGGAAATTCAGAGCTTTATCGACAACGTTTACATCCCTGATATCCTGGCGGTGGCAAAGGCTTATCCTCAATACTTTGACATAGGCAAAGGATGTGGCAACCTTGTGGCTTATGGAGCTTTTGAGGAGGACAACCAGGGGACAAAGAAATATATTTCCCCTGGGGTTTATATCGATGGCAAGGTTCAGCCTTTTGACTCACAGAAGATCTCCGAGTATGTCAAATATTCCAGATATTCATCCAAGAGCGGATTGCATCCCTCCACGGGCGAAACGGTTCCCCAGCCTGACAAGAAAAAAGCTTACTCCTGGATAAAGTCCCCACGCTACGGTGATAAAGTTTGCGAGGTTGGACCACTTGCCCGGATGGCAGTTAATCATCTGCAAGGCTCAAATCCAGTAGTCTCTGAGCTGGTTTCCGGAACGCTGAATAAACTTAACCTGCCAGTTACTGCTCTCTTCTCGGTTCTGGGCAGACATGCAGCCAGGGCTTTGGAGACGAAAGTGGTAGCGGACAAATGTGCTGAGTGGCTGATGCAGCTTAATCCCTCCAAGCCAGTTCATACTAAATTCGAGATACCTGGCCAGTCCACTGGAATGGGCCTTACTGAAGCGCCAAGAGGTGCCCTGGGTCATTGGATTACCATAAAGGACAGAAATATCGATAGCTACCAGGCAGTGGTTCCCACCACCTGGAATGCCAGTCCCAGGGACGATAAAAACCAGTTAGGTCCTGTAGAGCAGGCTTTAATCGGAACTCCTGTGGCTGATCCGGATAACCCCATAGAGCCCTGTAGAGTGGTGAGATCTTTTGATCCCTGCTTAGCCTGCGCTATCCATATACTGGATACAGACAAGCCGGTAAAGAAATTCAGGGTTATATAAAATAACCATCTAGGGACCATAGGGGATCTATCCATATAGATCCCCTATTCTTTTTTTAAATGGAAAAGAAAATACTGATAGCGGGAATCGGGAACCTTCTCTTCACGGATGAGGGCATTGGCGTCCATATAATAAGAGAGCTTTCCAGAAAAGATTTGCCCAAAGAGGTAGAATTAGTTGAAATTGGCACAGCCACTTTTGAGCTCACCAGATTTATGGAAGGAAGGGACAAGGTAATTCTAGTGGATGCCATCCTCTCAGATGATCCGCCTGGAACCACCTATAGGCTTACTCCAAAAGAATTGAGCTCGAGCAAATCAAGAGATATCGTCTCCCTTCACCAATTCGGGATCTCTGAAGCCTTAGAATGTGCTGACCAGCTGGGTTATAACCCGGAGGTGGTGATCTTTGGAATCACACCCAAGGATTATCAAAGCCTATCCACAGAACTCAGCCCTGAGCTTAAGGCTTCTCTTCGGAAGATAGTGGAGACGATCCTGCAGGAGGTAAATTTGGACTACCAAGGATAACTTTTTTCAAAATTCTCTAAAGATTAGAATAACCTCATAAGTAATTTTTATAGATCACCACTTGAGATATTGATATTTATCGTATACTTAAATATGACTGACCGAAAGGCAGAAGATCCGCTATCAGGTGCTTCAAGCTGCTGTCAATCCAGGGGACATAAGCCGAATATGTCTTGGCTAACTGGAGTTACAAAGACCACGGTGGGTGAGGTCCCGGTGGTGAATACCACTCTGCGATTTTCCGAGAGGCTCAGGTCGTTTATGGCCAGATGTGCTATCGGACGGAAAAACTACAGGGTTGAACCAGGATTGTATGCCGTGGGAAATCCAACTGATAAATCTCCGGTTTTCGTTTCCGCTAATTACAGGATGAGCTTTGATCTTCTGCGTTCTCGTCTGGTGGGGATTGATTCCTGGATTCTTATCCTTGATACCAGAGGCATCAATGTCTGGTGTGCAGCAGGTAAGGGTACTTTTGGAACAGAGGAGTTAGTGAGACGAATAGAAAACGCTCAGTTGAGAAAGATGGTCTCTCATCGTAAATTGATTCTTCCCCAGTTAGGAGCTCCGGGAGTCTGTGCTCACGCGGTAAAAAAACTCAGTGATTTTCAGGTAATTTATGGTCCGGTTCGTGTACAGGACCTCCCGGCCTTTCTTAAGGCTGGCATGAAAACGACTCCGGAAATGAGAAGAGTGAACTTCGCATTTCTTGACCGTATTGCACTGATTCCGGCCGAGCTAGTTTTATCTGCAAAATATCTGATTTTAACCGTTGTTCTGTTTCTGCTTCTCTCCGGTTTGGGGAAAGGCGTATACTCATTTAGCCGGGTTACCACCTACGGTTTTACAAGTGTGCTCATTCTTCTATTGGTATACCTATTGGGGAATGCCCTGCCTCCTGCTTTTCTCCCCTGGCTACCGGGTAGAATGTTTTCGGTTAAGGGAGCATTCGTTGGCTCGATACTGGCATTAGGTTATGCTTGGTATGCATTTTATCATCCAAAATTTTTTCGAGGGGCACTCGATTTTGTAGCTTGGCTGTTAATCATTCCTGCTGTGATCAGTCTAATGGCAATGAACTTTACTGGCAGCTCAACCTATACCTCGTTATCAGGTGTCAGAAGAGAGATTAAAAGAGCACTGCCTTTTCAGGTATCAGCGGCTATAATCGGCATGGGATTGTGGATCGGGGCACTTTTTCTCTAAGAAAAATTTTAGTAAAAAAATAAATTTGAGGTTGTAATCATAAGATGGTTTGTGGAGGTGAGGTAATAAATGACAAAGTTGCGGTATCTTCCTGAAGTGGTGACACTCCACCTGAATGTTGACAAATGCACAGGTTGTGGGATGTGCCTCCAGGTATGTCCGCATTCCGTTTTTATTCTGCAAAACAAGAGAGCCAAGATCTTGGACCGGGATGCTTGTATGGAGTGCGGTGCCTGTGCCAGAAACTGCCCGGAGGAGGCGATAACCGTCCAGGTGGGGGTGGGATGTGCATACGCGGTACTAAAGGGGTCAATAAAGGGGACAGAACCGACATGCGATTGCTCCGAAGATTCGTCCTGCTGTTCTTGAATTAACTGGCTATTCTTAAAAAGATCACAGCAAGTTAAAAGATAATTCCTGTATGCTTAAAAAACCTCGAATCTTTTTCCCATTCTGCTGCTGAGATACCATTATGGCCTCAGCCCTTTTCGTCTAAAGCTGAAGCGGTTGAATTTTTTTGACATTTCTCAGACTTTTAGATATATTTCCTTTGCAGGAGTTCTTATGCCGGCTAATTTGACCCCTCAATATCTGGAAGCAGAAAGAAGATTCAAGCAGGCTAAGTCTCCGGAGGAGAGGCTTTTCGCCCTGGAGGAGATGCTCGCCACGATCCCCAAGCATAAAGGGACGGAGAAGCTTCAGGCTGACATCAAAAGAAGGATCTCTAAGTTAAAAGAGCAGGGCGATAAAGCCAGAGGAGCAAAAAGGGAAGACCATTATTTTATAAAAAAAGAGGGAGCCGGGCAGGTGGTGGTAATTGGCCCTCCCAATGCAGGGAAATCACAACTTTTATCTTCGCTGACCCATGCCAGACCTGAGGTTGCTCCCTATCCTTTTTCCACTCTCAAGCCTTCAGCCGGCATGATGCCTTATGAGAATATTCAAATCCAGTTGATAGATACACCGCCCATTACTTCCGATTTTTTGGAAAGTGGGGTCTTAGGGACAATTCGCAATTCAGATCTGGTCTGGTTAGTCATAGATTTGAGTTCAGAAGATCCCTCTGCGGGGCTAGAGATGGTAAGGAAAAGATTAGGGGAGAAGAAGATCAAGCTGCACAAAGATGAAAACGCAATTTCCTTAGACCTGGGTGAGGTATGTAAAAAAACCATGGTTTTAGGCAATAAAAATGATTCAAAGAGTGCAAAGGAAAGCTGGGGAATAATAAAGGAATTGTATGACTCTTCGTTTTTGTTATATTCCGTCTCAGCAGAAACAAAAACTGGTTTGGAGAAGTTGAAAAGAGAAACCTTCAAGCACCTGGAGATCATAAGGATATACACCAAAACCCCGGGAAAAGTTATTGATTATAAGGATCCCGTGGTCCTTAAAAGGGGGAAGACGCTGATAGATGCAGCTCTGGCCATTCATAAGGACTTTGCTCATAATCTGAAATACGCCCGTATCTGGGGGGAGGGTAAATACGAAGGGCAGATGGTTCAAAGAGACCAGGTCTTAGAGGATGGAGATGTAATAGAATTTCATATTTGATTGTCTATTTATGAGAGGCGATTATAGGGACGAGGTCACCTCGCCCCTACAGAGAATAACTTCAAAGGCGACCGTATGGGAAAGGTTATAATTGTCAATAATCAAAGGATGGGACAGGGTGAAGAGGAGCTTACCGCACGCCTGCTGGGGAATTTCTTTAGAACTTTAGTTGATTCGGATTTAAAACCCGAGATTTTGATTTTTTATGCCTCCGGGGTAAAATTGCTGGTAGAGGGGTCATCCTATCTTGAGGTTCTGGTGTCCCTGGAGAATTTAGGGGTGCAGATACTAGCCTGCTCCACCTGTCTTAATTATTACGGGATCGCAGATAAAGTCAAAGTTGGTAAAAAGGGTAATATGGCTGAGATAGTAGAGGTTTTGTTGAAATCCGATGAGACAATTACAATTTAAATAAACATAAAATCAAGGGATGGCAGCCGCAGACTTTGGTCTGCCTTGTAATAATCTTACGCAAGCTGAGGCTTGCGGTTACCATCGACCAGGGTGGAATTCTACTATGTCCAGGAAAGAATATTTTGATAGTTATGCCCATAAATGGGACGAGATATGTCATTCAGATTCTCAGGATAAACTAAACAAGCTTATCCGAAGTTTTGGGCTAAAGAAAGGCTCCCAGGTTTTGGATCTGGGATGTGGGACCGGGGTATTATTTCCTCATATATTGAAATCTATTGGTGAGAAAGGCAGGCTTTTCGGGGTGGACTTTTCCCCTCAGATGCTTAGGAAGGCTGAGAGTAAATATCGAAAAGAAAATATAATACTGATCTGCGCTCCTGCGGAAAAACTTCCCTTGCTGGCTGAATCGTTCGACTATGTCATAGCCTTTGCCTCTTTTCCTCATTTTGGGAACAAGGCAAAAGCCTTAGATGAGATAAGCAGGGTTTTGAAAAAAAGGGGCAAGGTTTTCATCGCTCATCTCTTGGGAAGTAAGGAGCTGAAGAAGCATCATCGTTTATCTGGAGGTGCAGTGGTTAAGGATGTCTTGCCCACTGAAAAGGTCTTGAAAAAGATGATGAAAAACAAGGGATTAAAAAAAGTAGTAATTATAGATGAACCTTGTTTGTATATTGCCTGTGGTGAGAAATGAAGATCTCAGTTAAGCAGATCAGTCTGAGTGCGCTGTTTATCTCCTTGGGCATAATCCTTCCCTTTTTCTTTCATCAGTTCGGCTTAGCTGGCAGGATTTTCTCGCCCATGCACTTCCCGGTATTTTTCGCCGGAATTTTGCTGGGGCCTGTAAGTGGTGCCGTGGTCGGATTTCTGTGTCCGATTTTGAGTTTTTTACTTACCGCTATGCCCCCTCCTTATGCGGTTCCACTTATGGCTTTGGAGCTTCCCACCTATGGCTTCACTATAGGTCTGTTTTACAGATATCTTAGACTATCCCTCCTTCTAAGTCTCATACTATCTATGGTTGCGGGAAGATGTGCCTTTGCCTTGGGAATATTCATCTTAGGGTCACTGATTGAGCTCCCGGTTAACTTCAGTTCCTTCTTACAAGCTTCCTTCATCACCGGGCTTCCTGGCATAATCTTACAGCTACTTTTAATCCCAGCCCTGAGTCTAAGATTAAGGAAATACTCTGTTTTCGGCTCTTCTCTTAATTAACTTTATTGAATTTCTTCCGAAAAATTAATAGAAGGGGGTTGAGTATATGAAAAACATACAGGATGAGATCAAAAACATCGAGAGGAGAGACTGGCAGCTCTGGATTTTAACTGCTGGAACCTTTTTAGTCTTAATCACTTTTATTTTAGCTTTATTCTTCTATTCTGATCTTCGCAATTTGTACGAGCAGGAGTTATCAAATTACACTTACAATCTTCTTTTCGTGGGATTTACCGGACTATCTCTTTTTTTCTTAGCTTACATCCTTTTCAAAGAGAGTTCCATTAAAAAGCTACGAATAGAACTATTCAAAGAGAAGATTTTATCTCAGTCCTTAGAGGAACGCTTTCAGGAACTTAAAGCCTTGTTCGAGGTTAGCACGCTGGTGAATTCAGAGGTCGAGCTTCCCTTAGTATTGGATTTGATCTCTCAAACTGTTTTGAACTCTTTGCAGGCAGACAGATCGTCCCTTTTCCTTTTTGATAAGGAAAAGGGGAAACTGGTCTGTGTCTCTTCCCAAGGGGTTCTGAGTGAGAAGATAAAGAACATAGAACTGAATCCGGACGAGAGTGTGGCTGGCTGGGTTATGAGTAGAGGAGAGCCTCTTCTTTTAGGAGAGGAGGTCAAGAAGGATAGATTTAAGAACTTCGTGTTTAAGGATGAAGAAATAGTTTCCTCCTTATGCGTTCCCTTAAGAGTTAAAAAAGAGATGAAAGGGGTATTGAATGTCTGTCTGCTGAAAGGGGAAAGGAAATTCAATGAGGTAGACTTAAAGCTGTTAGCCATATTTGCACATAACGCAGCTTTTTCCATCGAGAAAGCAGAGCTTTATCAGGAGCTGAGAAAACAGGCTGAGATTTTGCAGAAAGCCCTGGAGGATCTGGAAAAAACTCAGAGCCAGCTGATACATTCAGAGAAGATCAGAGCCTTAGGGGAATTATCCGGGGGAGTAGCTCATGATTTCAATAACATATTAGAGATCATAACCGGCAGAACAGAACTCCTTTTAAAAAAGGTTAAAGAAGAAGACCTTAGAAAGGGACTAAGGGTGATAGAGCAGGTAGCTAACGATGGGAGTGAGATCGTAAGAAGATTACAGGAATTTACCAAGATAGGTCGGGAGTCGATCTTCGTTAAAGCTGATTTGAATAAAGTCCTTCAACAGGTAGTGGAGATAACCCGCTTCAAATGGGAAAATAAGGCACTGACCAAAGGGGCTAACATAAAGCTGGAGATGGACTTAAAAGAAATAAGCCCTGTCGCTGGTAACCCGGCTGAGTTGAGAGAGGTTTTTACTAATTTGATCATAAATGCTGTTGATGCCTTATATAATGGAGGCACCATAACCTTAAGAACATGGATGGAAGATGGTTATGTCCTTGCCTCAGTAGAAGATAATGGTATGGGTATGGATGAAGAGGTAAAGGCAAAAATATTCGAGCCTTTTTTCACCCAAAAAGGGGAAAAAGGGACAGGATTGGGATTATCTATTGTCTATGGTATTATCTCGAAGCACCAGGGAAATATAAAGGTTGAGTCTGAATTGGGTAAGGGCACGAAATTCTCTTTAAAATTCCCGCTCAGCAGTATATCTCAGAAAGAAGAAAGTAAAATACCGGTAATAGATTTCCAGCCTGCAAATATATTAGTGATAGACGATGAAAAGAATGTGAGGGACCTTATCTTCGATATGCTGACCCAGGAAGGGCACTCAGTAACCTTAGCAGTGGACGGTGACCAGGGTATAGATTTTTACAGAAAGAGTGACTATGATTTAATTTTGACAAATCTATCAATGCCTGATAAATCAGGCTGGGAAGTTGCCAAAGCGATCAAATCAATAAATCCCTCTGCCAAAATGGCATTGATGACTGGCTGGGGAACTCAACTCGAAGAGAAAGAAACAAAACTCCAAGGATTTGACTTTTTGATTACAAAACCTTTCAAGAGGAATCAATTGCTCTTTATGATTTGCGAAGCCATGAGAGGGAAAAAGGGTAAGTCCGCAGAAAAGAGTGTTTCTTCATGAAATGATGATGGCTCTACATTTTGAGTTCTATATTTTGTTGAAATACAATATATTGTGATTTTTTTGACTAAAACAAAAATTTTTCCTTGACATCCTCTCTGATTTGAAATAGAATAGATTTCTGGAAATAAAAGAATTTTTGGTGGTGTCCCACCACTTTTTTATCCTATAAGTTTGTTCTTTAGAATCGGATACTTAAGCGGGTAAACTGTCCCTAAAAGGGTTTAAAATATGAAAGTGGAACTAATGGCTACAACTCCCCGGGCTGAGGATGTCATCGAAAAAGCCTGCAGAACCTGTTATCTTTCCTTTCACCGCTACAATCCTCCTGCATCCACAGAGGAGTTGATTAAGAAGGTTATCAGGAAAGGACATCATTCGGTACTGGAGCATGCTTATGCTACTTTTCGAATTAAAGGTGGCTCAAGAGTGTTCACCCACGAGATGGTCAGACACAGGTTGATGTCACCGTCTCAGGAAAGCCAGAGATATGTGGAGTACGGCAAGACCAAGGAGTTTGAGTATGTTATTCCACCCGCCGTCGAAAGCAGTCGTTTTAAGGATGAATTTAAAAACAAAGCTTGGGAACTTAAGGAGCTGTATGAGGAGATGGTAAGTGCAGGGATCCCCAAGGAGGATGCCAGATATATTCTGCCCAATGCCACGGTCTCGGAGATAGTTCTATCTGCCAATTTCCGGGAGTTAAGACATATCTTTGAGGTGAGATGTATGCCCAGAGCTCACTGGGAGATAAGGGGGATCTGTCTGGAGATGCTTAGGATAATGAAAAAGGAAGCTCCCATAGTTTTCTGGGATTTTGTAATAGACCAGGAGAATAAAATAGCCCATAGGGAGGAGGAAATAGATGCAGGGGATGATTGAGCTTGCCTCTAACTCTCTGAAAGTACTGGAGAGAAGGTATTTAAAGAAGGATGATAGCGGGAAGGTGATGGAGACTCCGGAGGAGCTTTTCTGGAGGGTAGCTTTAGCCATCGCCCAGATAGATAAGCTTTACGGGACAAAGGACAAGGAGATGGATGAATTGACCCAGAGGCTCTACTCTATGATGAGCAGATTGGAGTTTCTGCCTAACTCACCTACCTTGATGAATGCGGGCAGGGCTTTAGGTCAGCTCTCCGCTTGTTTCGTTCTCCCGATTGAGGATAGCATGGAATCGATCTTCGATGCGGTGAAGAACACCGCACTGATTCATAAAAGTGGAGGAGGAACTGGTTTTTCCTTTTCCCGTCTTCGTCCAAAGGATTCGGTGGTGGCATCTACCTCCGGGGTTGCCTCCGGGCCAATTTCTTTCATGAAGGTAATAAATGCAGCCACCGAGGCAGTCAAGCAGGGTGGCACCAGAAGAGGTGCCAATATGGGCATCCTGAGGGTGGATCACCCGGATATCCTTGATTTCATCTCCTGTAAGGATAATCTGAAAGAGCTGAATAATTTCAATATCTCAGTAGCGGTAACTGAGGATTTTATGGCAAAAGTGGAGCAGGACGAATATTATGAGTTGGTAGACCCACGCACCGGAACATCTTTCGAGAGAAACGGTCAGGTCTTAAAATATAGAGCCAGGGAGGTATTCGATCTCATAGTTGATCATGCCTGGAGGAGCGGAGAGCCGGGAGTTATCTTTTTAGATCGGGTGAACGATTCCAATCCCACCCCCCAGCTGGGGAGGATTGAATCGACCAACCCCTGCGGCGAACAGCCTCTTTTGCCCTATGAGAGCTGTAATTTGGGCTCGATTAACCTCTCCAGGATGGTGAAGTCAGAACAAGGGGGAAAGGTGATTGATTGGGAAAAGCTGGAGAGCACCTTAAGGCTTTCAGTTCACTTCCTGGATAATGTGATCGATGCCAATAAATATCCGCTTCCCCAGATCGAGAAGATGACCCTGTCCAATCGGAAGATCGGATTGGGTGTTATGGGCTGGGCAGATATGCTGTTGCAGATGGAGATACCCTATGATTCGGAGGAGGCTTTAGACTTAGGGGAGAAGGTAATGGATTTTATCTATAAAGAGTCTCACCAGTTTTCCTCGGAGTTAGCTGAGAAAAGAGGTAATTTCCCCAACTGGGAGAAGAGCATCTATTACGATAAAAAAATACCTATGAGGAATGCCACAGTAACCACCATCGCTCCGGCCGGAACCATAAGCATCATTGCCGGATGCTCATCCGGGATCGAGCCTTTATATGCCATTTCCTATATTCGAACAGTAATGGACCAGACCAGAATGATCGAGACTAATCCTTTCTTCGAGAGAAGAGCAAAGGATTCAGGCTTTTACAGCGAAGAGCTGATGGAAAAAATAGCCCAGAATGGCTCTGTCAGGGAATTCTCCGAGGTACCGGAGGAGATAAAAAATGTCTACGTAACAGCTCACGATGTTTCCTCAGAGTGGCATGTGAGGATGCAGTCAGCTTTTCAGAAATATACGGATAATGCGGTTTCCAAGACCATAAATCTTCCCAACGATGCCACAGTAGAAGATGTTAGAAATGCCTATCTTTTATCCTACAGGTCCGGATGTAAGGGGATAACGGTCTACCGGGACGGCAGCAGGAAAGAACAGGTCTTAGCCACGAGAATTGAGGATAAGGGCGAGGTGGTGGTCAAAGATCGTCCGGAGACATTGACCGGAATAACGGAGAAGATAAAAACCGGTTACGGGAATCTATATGTGACCATCAATAGTGTAAAGGGGAAACCCTTCGAGGTCTTTGCCCAGATCGGCAAATCAGGCTATTCCACCATGGCGGACACTGAGGCTATCTGCAGGCTGGTCTCCCTGGCTTTGCGCAGCGGGGTGGGCCTGGATAGGATCATAGAACAGCTGATAGGGATCGGCGGCGCCTCTCAGGTTTTCGGGAACGGAGAACGGATAATGTCAATCCCGGATGCCATTGCCAAGGTCCTTAAAAAACATTTCGGGAATAACAAGCCCAACTCGGACAAGGACATTGACCTGGAGTTCTGCCCGGACTGCGGGGCAAAGCTCGAGTTCAAAGAAGGATGTATCCTCTGCCGGGATTGCGGTTTTTCCAAGTGTTAATTTTTTAAAGAAAGATTTATCTACAAATGGGATTTATTGCTCCAGCAGGCAGGACCTCTTCTGTAACCTGGAAAGGGAAAACCTTTCAGATTCAGACTGAATTTGCAGCCCGTCCTAAACCCAAGGCAGTAACCTCCATAATCCTGGAAGGAAAGATAGTCCATAAGATAGAAAAGATGTGGCAGGGGAAGCTGACAGAGGAGAATCAGACGAAAATAGAACAATTCCTGAAAAGAGAGCACCAGGGCATTGCCAGGACATTAAGGAAAAACCCCTATGATTTTTTGCCCGGTGTAAGGGAGGAGTTTCAGAAACAGATTGAAAGACTTACCAAATCGAAAGATACCGAGAATCCCTTCATTCTAAGATACGACGGTTTGATTCTTTATCCGGATAAAAAAGGTGACGAGTTTATGGACCGGGTTTCCAAGATCTTAGCACAGGCCTTAAGGCTTGGACAGGCCTTAACCGATTCCTCCAAGGTTGGAGAGATAAGTTCCGGCGTCTTAGAATACCCGCCGCATAAACTCATCTGGGTCTATTTCAACGAGAAAATCTGGGCAGCCTTTCTAAGGAAAGGGTCTTCTGCGGATCAGGCCATAAAGAATCTGGGAAGCCTGATTCAGGAAAGCTATGAATAAAATACTTCAGGAGATCAAATCGGTTCAGGGTGTAAGTGGCGTTCTGGTGCTGGATAAAAAGGAGGGGGTTACCTATCAGCTTACACCGGCTTCCTTTCCCACCGAGGGACTCAAGGAGATTGGATTACGCCTTTCCAGGTTGAGCAAAGCCTGTCCCACCGATTTAAGCCTGGAGCTCAGATTCGAAAACGGATTAGCCCTGTTGTATAATTTGGAAAGAGGAACGGTTTTCATATTCGGCAGGCTGGGCATAAACCTGTCCATCCTGGAGTTAGTTTTAAAATCTGCTTTCCTGTCAATAGAGAGAAAGCTCTCGAAAATGGAGGAAAAGCCCCTACCTGCAGAGGAGAGGAAAACCTCTATTATCCTGGATAAGATATACATAGAGCATCTTATTCAAACTCTGAACCAGATTGCCAAGATCTACAAACAGAAACTGGGAGTCTATCTGGTGACTCAGAATTTAAGGAAATCCAAAGGGGAGCTTTTGCCCCAGTTCGATTTACTGCAGAACTTCTTCGTGGACAATAACGGAGCAGTTTCTCTGATCCGGGGGAAAGAGGAGGAGACTCCTTCGGATAGCGTCAAGGCGTTCGTCCTGTGGATAAGTTTTTTCATCCAGCTGTGCGCTGCCTCTCAGCCGGAGATTCCCACCGATATAAGAGAGCTTACTCTGGGCCTGGAGGAAAAGTTGGAGCAGATGGGTTTCTACGAGACCTATGACAGGATGATAAATTCCTGAGGTAAATCAAAAACCCCTGGCCTGCGGCAAGGGGTTTTGTGGAAAGGGAAGTGGTTTGAAAAAAACACTCTGCGAATATCACAATAAAGGATTTTTACAGCCGCCCGGAGTGTTTAGCTTTCGCTCTCCCGAAGGGTCATCGCGTACGCGCAACGCCGTGGGGACGACCTTCATCGGACAATTGTTAAAGGTTTTTCAAACAATCCCTTTCCGGAATTATAATAAATATTAAATTTTAAAAAGCAAGTAAAATCGGAAAAAAATTTTGATTTCTTTATGATAGAATCCCTGGGAATAGATTTAATCGAGATAGAGAGGATAAAAAAAGCCCAAAACAGATGGGGGAAAAGGTTCTTGGAAAGGGTCTATACTCACGGGGAGTTGGAATACTGTTTAAGGAAAAGATATCCGGAGAACTCACTGGCGGGAAGGTTTGCCGCCAAAGAGGCGGTGATGAAGGCATTAGGCACGGGATTATCAATGGGAGTGAGCTGGAAGGAGATCGAGATTATAAATAACAGAAGAGGGAAACCAGAGATCATCGTTCACGGTAAAACCAAAAAGCTCTTAGGCAAAAGAAAGGTTCTGATAAGCATTGCCCATACCAGGGAGAATGCCATCGCCCAGGCGGTGATAGTTTCCTCTCCTCGCAGTAGAGGGTCAGGTTGAAAATCCCGCCACAGGCGGGGGTGAGGTTATACCCTCTCCCTTTGAGGGAGAGGGATAGGGTGAGGGTAAATGTGCTCCTCGGGTCCCCCGACCCGACGAGAGCCCTGGCAGGCACAGTAATTCTGGAGTGTAAACCTTCAGGTTTACTAATATAAAGCTAAAGCTTTACACTCCATAAATAATAAACTACCGAAAGGTCAAAAAATGGAACAGGAAAAAATCATGGAAATCTTCAAGAAGTCAAATGCTCTTTTAGAAGGGCATTTTCTTCTATCCTCCGGTCTGCACAGCGATATCTATTTTGAGAAGTTTCAGGTCCTGCAATATCCTGAATATGTGGAGCTTCTGTGCAAGGAGTTGGCCGGGTTTTTTGAGAAGGATAAAATTGAAGTTGTGGTTGGACCAACCACCGGTGGTATTATCATCGCTTATGAGGTGGCTAAGAATCTGAAAGTCAAATCGATTTTCGCCGAGCTGGAAGGGGATAAGAGGGTCTTCAAAAGAGGATTTGATTTAAAGGAGAATCAGAGGGTTTTGATTGTGGATGATATTATGACGACTGGTAAGTCGGTTCGTGAGGTTATTGAGTTAGTGAATAATTATAAAGCCAAGATCGTGGGAATCGGTGTCCTCTTGGACAGGAGCGGGGGAAAGATTAAATTCGATTATCCTTTCAAGCCCTTGTCGACTGTAACTGCCAAGACTTTTAAGCCTGAGGAATGTCCTTTGTGTAAAGAAGGAAAGCCGTTAGTTAAGCCGGGGAGTAGGAAAATGGTTTAAGATTATTTGCTTTAAATTTGAGGCAAGCCTAACTCTTCGAAGACTTGATTGGTTAAAAAATCTGCCTGTTTGTGATTCTGAACTCTATTAAAGAAGGTCTCAAAAAATTTCCCTTTAAGTTCTTTCAAATATTTTTCATAACTGTAAACAACTTTTATTAGAGCATTTTTATTCTTGGGTATTTTTACAATATAGCTATCAGGTTTTTGTGAATAGATAATGAATTTTGCTTCTTCTAAACTTTTTGCCTCAAATTTGAAACCATCTTCTGCAACAACTTCCTGCAAACCCATAAAGAAATGTCCAAGTTTTAAAAGTTTATTGGTAACAGAGATTTCTTTAGAATCCTTGAGATAAGATGAATCTATGAATTCTTCTGGAAAGCTCTTAGATACTCCTTCAGGCAAAATTTCCACCAGCACACTTTCTTTCAGTTTTTCAACATCTCTTTTATAAATTGAATTTTTGGCATTTTTCCTCATTTTAGCCAGGCTTATTCTCTCGTCCACTAATTCGCATAATCCGTCATAAATCGGCTTAAGATATTCCTTTGGGTCTAACCCTAAAGCCTCTAAAACCAGCTTATCCAATTTCTGCCGGTCCTTCATCTTTACTTCTTCATAGATGGGTTTGATGGGGCGTTTGAGTAAAGATGTAAAAGAGGAAACAATTTCTTTGGTTTTATTCTTAGCAAATTGCTTAATGTTTGGAAATAAAATGTATTCCTGCACTTCTTCAACAGTAGTATCTAATGCTCCTTCGCCAAGGGTTGATCGACCAATTAATTCAATAAATAGGAAAAAAACAGAGGAGTTTAGGACTGCGGCTAATAGCGTCGGATTTACGCCTTTTTTCTCTACGAGCTGGTAAACTCTTTGATCTGCAAAAAGAGGTTTTTTGCTGAATCTTTGTATAAATGTATCATCATAAGATTTTGTCCAATATATTTGACCCAACTCATAGATTGGTAACGAGTACCAATTCTCTCTATCTTTTACAGTAGGAACTTCTGGATATTTAATTCCTCCACCTTTACCCCTTCTCTCTTTTGATACTTGATTTTCCCCCCACTTGATATAATTTAACGCTCCCTTTTTACCATGTCTACGAAGTTCTTTTTTTGTTAGAGCACATAAGAATATGTAATTATTTAAGTCCTTACTGTTAATAAGAATTGATTGAGATTCTTTTGGTGATTTAAATAATGGGGCTATAAATTCTTTTTCTATTTCCCAGTGCTCAATTTTATCCTTATTAAGATAGAAAAACTCATTTATGCCAGTAGTATATCCACGTCTTATATCTGCAATTTCCTCCAAAGGAACTAATCTATCTTTACATTTTTCTAAAATTTTAAAATAGATATCTGGTGCTCTTAAATATTGTCCCCATTTTACAGTTTTACTGGAAGTCTCTACCTGCTCCAATAGCTCACTTTGTTTTGTAACTCTAACTCTGAAATTTTTATCATCCTCGGTGGCAATCCCTTTAAGGTCAATAAACCCTTTTTTTTGATCAAACTTTATATATTTTCTTCCAGCCTGCTCAATTTGATAAATAACCCCATCCAAACCATTCCAACGCTCTGTGGCATGAAGTTTCATATCCCAGGGGATAAGTTCTTTTAATTTCCTTTTCAGTTTAACAAACTTAACTAAGTGATTTTCTCTTTCATTTTTATTCTTACATCTTTCTAAGATTGTTACAATGGTATTAACCGATGGGTCTTCAAACCAGGGTTCACAGCGAGACTCTATTATCGCTATAATCTTGAAATTTTTCAGGAAAAACTTCTGAAGCGCATATCCATAAGCTACATCCAGCCAGGCATTGGAGGTTACGATTCCTAACCTCCCACCATCTTTTACAAATCTTGCAGTATGGAAGAACAGGTAAGTATAAATGTCAGCCTGCCCTGAAATCATAACATTACCGTTATCAAAAAGCTCCCGGTAATCGTCTTTCCAGTCGTTAAAAATTATATTCTCAATTTTTTTCTTATAGCCTTTAACCCTTTTCTCTATCAATTCCTGTCGTATGTAAGGGAAATTTCCTACCGCTCCGTCAAATTCAGGTAATTTCTCGTCTAACATTTGACCTATTTCACCTGTAGGTTTAGGAACAGGGAACTCAAAATTTTGTCCTGGTTTCACCTCGAAGAAATCACTTCTAACGATTTTAGGGAAATTAGCATAGTCTTCTATGTTTTGTCTATAAAGATTGATAGTAGCAAGCTCTGCAGGGAAAGGCGCAACATCAATTCCCCAGATTTGAGACAAAAGTTTCTTGTGGTCTCTTTGTCCATAAATTTTCATTTTGTCATAAGCCCTGATAAGAAAAGTTCCTGTTCCACAGGTAGGGTCAAGGATTTTATCGTTTTTACTTCTTATACAGAAGGCATTGATTAAGTCGACCAACTCCTCTCTTGTAAAATACTGCCCTAAAGCATGTCTTTCTTCAGCAGGGATAAGTTTTTCAAATACCTGGCCAATGACATCAGGAGGCATATTGGAATAGTTGAAACGGTTTAAATCATTTACCAGTTTAATCAGAACATCTATTGCCAGAGAAGGAAATCCTACGTCATCTGTAACATCTTTCTCGAAAACTGCTTGATAGTCAATCTGTCTGGCCAATTCAAAAAATTCTTTAAGCTTTTCATTAGTTTTTTCTGCTCCCAATCCTTCAAGGTCTAGTCTGGGTAGGTCTGTTCTGAATTTCCTAAGGGTTAGATAAAAAAGTATTTTCCCTAAAACCCTATATACGATTTGACGGGAAACTGTATCATAAAAAGCTGGGTCTTCAAAGTTTATTATACCTTGCTTCACCGCCCAATCAAATAGACCATCTTTGAATGTCTTACCTTTTCCAATTTTGTCAATAAGGGAATTATGAATATGCGGGGATAAATTTTTGACTGCTTCATGAAGAAGGTTCACAAAAAAAGTAGCATCAACATCAACTTGATGAAGATGTCCTTCTCGATGCAGTGTAACTAAATCATCTAAAATTTCCTTTGCCCTCTCTTTTAATAATATCTGTTTAGATTTAACCCATAAATCCTCTATAGTATTTATTTGAGAAATAGAAGGGTAAGTTTTATGCCGGTAATAATGAGTTACCTTTTCACCGAAATTTGGAGTTCGCCAGATAATAGCATCTCTCATATTCCAAGTTACAAAAAAATCAGCTCGCATAGCTCTAGCTTTTTCTGCGGAATTTTCGAGTAGCTCTGGATCATCTACAAGGGTGGCAGTAGTTTTCAATTCCCACCCACAAAACCCTTGCTGAGCTTTTCGATTAAACCAAATCTGAATATCAGGGAAACGTCTTTTATCTTCTGATACTTTGAGAGAAGGGTCAGCAGTGGCTAATTCGAAAGGATAATTGCCTTTTTGGAAAAACTCATTTAGCCAATTCCCGACTAAACCTCGAAATTCACCCTCTGTGGTTTTTATATCTGTCATATAAGGAGATTATATAATCCTTAGAGTTATAGGTCAATCTAAATCTTCATCTCATAAATCCTGTATTTCTTATAAAGCTTCGCCCCGAAGGTCTCCAGGGCGTGGTTGATCAGGAAATTATCCTCTAAGTTCCAGGACATCTCTGCCCATTTATACCCTTTCTTCACCCCATTCGTATAGGTGTCTATATAAAATACGGTATCGATCCCCCTCTTCTGATATTT
This sequence comes from uncultured Ignavibacteria bacterium, assembly GCA_964511075.1. GTDB lineage: Bacteria > Zixibacteria > MSB-5A5 > MSB-5A5 > RBG-16-43-9 > CAZEDM01. The sequence goes on along the minus strand of CAZEDM010000007.1, from coordinate 50,078 downwards.
ATGAATTACTCCCATAGTTAAAAGTCTAAGCCCATCGATTACCTTATGAAATTTGGTGAACCAGAGAAGCTTGAAAATTCCCAAAGGGAAAAGCCTGCCGTTCAATTTAATTAATAGCTGATTTATATCGGGCAGTGCCATGGAAAACCCGGCTGGCTCGCCGTCTACCTCTGCTATGAATACCAAATCCGGGTCGACTATCTTTTTGAAATCCCTGGCTAAGTGCTCGAACTCCTCATCGGTCATGGGGATGGCTCCCCAGTTTTTGCTCCAGGCTAAATTGTATATCTTTTTGATCTTCTTTATCTCGGTATCGAAATCCTTCAGGTTCAATTTGCGAACCACTATGTTCTCTCTTTTCCTGATCTTCTCCGCAATCCTTATGAACCTCTCCGGCGGGCGGTTGCTTTTGTCCATATAAAAGGCATACAGGTCTTTGGCTTTTACCATTCCATACCTTTCCATAAATTCAAGATAGTATTTGGGGTTATAGCTCATCATGAAAACAGGAGGTGAATCGAAGCCTTCCAGAAGAAATCCTATCTCATCGTTGACCGAAAAATTCATCGGTCCCCGCATTATCTCCATACCTTTTGATTTAAGCCAATTCTTGACTTGGTCCAGTAATTCTTTTGCCACCTCGAAATCCTCAGTTACCTCGAAGAAGCCAAAGAATCCAGCCTTCTCCTGGTGGGTCTCTATATGTTTGTGGTTAACTATTCCGGCAATTCTGCCTGCAATTTCCCCGTTTTTCTCAGCCAAAAATAAAATTACCTCAGCATGTCTGTAAAAAGGGTTTACCTGTGGGTTAAAAAAAGCCTTTTTCTCGGAGATCAATGGCGGGACCCAGTTTTTATAATCTTTATAGATTTTCCAGGGCAGCTTGATAAAATCCAACAGGTCTTTTTTGGTTTCTACGGTTTTGATTTTAAGTTCATCTTTCATTTGATATCCATCCTTGGTTTTTAAATTATCTTATGGGCTTTTCAGGGGAAAGCTAACAATTGAGCATTTCCAATGCAATAGATTTTTTAGGCTAAGATTTTTTCCCTCTCCTTTGTAAGGAGAGGGAAGGTGAGGTTAAAAAGTGGGCTTGATAAATCAAGCCCCTATCCTATGGATCCGTTTTAGGACGAATAAATGTAGGGGTTCGATTCATCGAACCCAAATTGATACCCGTAGGGGCGTAAGGCTCTTCGGCTTCGCTCAGAGCAGAGAGCCTGTCGAACTGCAATATGCCCCTACAAAAAATCTCCCTGTATTAAAAATTACTTGATTTGTTTTGAGAATTTTATTAAAATAATATAAAATTATAACCCATGGAAAGATGGGGCAAATGAAGTTTTGATTATAATTTGATTATAATAGGAGGTTTTGCATATGAAATGTCCACATTGTTTAACTTCTTATCATCCCCAATTTAAATATCATAATTTGGAGTCTGATAAGTACTTTTTTTGGAAAGTTTATTGGCAACAATGTCCAAGCTGCCTTAGATACGTAATTGAGTTAGAGAGGTCTCCGGATAAAAATTTTGGATATAGTGTAGAGTCCTTTTTGGTATATCCAAAAACAATTTCAAGAGCACCACTTTCAAATGAGATACCCGATGATTTTGCCAAAGATTATAAAGAAGCTTGTTTGGTTATGACTGATAGTCAAAAAGCCAGTGCTGCCTTGAGTCGTAGACGTCTTCAAAATATTCTTAGGGAAAAGGCAGGTGTGAAAAAATCAGATTTAAACAATGAAATAGATCAAGTTCTGTCTTCGAAACAATTACCGACCCATTTAGCAGGGGCAATAGATGCTATCAGAACTCTCGGTAATTTTGCTGCGCATCCAATTAAAAGTACAAATACTGGTGAAATAGTAGATGTTGAGCCTGGAGAGGCTGAATGGCTTCTAGATGTTTTGGAAGGTTTATTCGATTTTTATTTTGTTCAACCAGCGGAATTGGCAAGAAAGCGAGATGCACTTAATAAAAAATTAACTGATGCAGGTAAACCACCTATGAAATGAACATAATCATTTTATCATATGAATTCTTTTTGAGTGATGATTATTTTAGGAAAAAATAGATTATGTTAAAAATAAGTGATTTTGAACTAGAATATTTTATACAAACACGAAAAGAGATAGATACTGAAAAACGTGAACGAGACCAAATGTTAAATTTTGTATTACTTATCCTTGGTGCTATTGGTTTCGGAGTTACACAAAGCGAGACGGCTCAGGAATTTCTGCAAGAAACTGACGCTTTATTTGTTGAATTGCCTGTATTATTTATTATCTCGACTTTATTCTGGGTAAGATACAAGAAACTACGACAAATTGCTGATCGATGGTTTGTCCTACATCGCATTGCACTTCATTGCTTTGGTAAAGAACGCGTAGCTGAAATGCTTGAAGGTATAGTATATAAAGACTTAACTAAATGGCGATACATTCGAAAGGATTTTGTGCTTAACATTGCGTTTTGTTTACCTATCTACGGATTAATACTTATTCCCTTGTTTAATTTATACTCTGGCGTTCGAATTTTGAGAATTATCTCATTAATATTAATCGTAGTTCTTCATTTTGTTGTAAGTTCGATAATTCTTGGTCGAAAAATAAAGGACCCGTTAACTCATTTGCCAATTAAAGAGATTTCTACTGATAAAAATTGAACTAATCTCAAGAATTGAGTTAAAGGCTATACTGATTTTCCAATGTTCACGTGGTGTCAGGAGTTACCTCCTGATACCATTATAATTGTAGGGGCAGGTTTGAAACCTGCCCTTACAAAGACAAGGACAGAACGATGTTCTGCCCCTGCAAAAGATTGGGCACGGCACGCCATGCCCCTACAGTTTCATCGGGTTTGTTGATTAAGGTAGGGACAATTCATGAATTGCCCCTACAATACTTTGGGTACGTTGCAACGTGCCCCTACAAATTACGGATATAATATCACCTTCCCGCATTCCTTATTAGTAAGTGTAGGGACAGAGCTTGTCCCTGTCCGAACGAAAACACTAGGACAGCCACAAGGGCTGTCCCTACGAAAAAATCCTACGGATATAATACCACCTTCCCGCATTCCTTGTTAGGGGAGAGGATGGCGTCGATTCCTTTCTGGAAATCCTTCAAAGGGAATTTATGGGTTATCACCGGGGTGGGGTCTACCAGTTTGTTGTTCAAAAGATTGGAAAGCTGATACCAGGTATCGAACATCAATCTGCCGTTTATCCCGATCATCTTTGCTCCTTTGAATATCATATTGTAATTTAAATCGAAAGGGATTTTATCAGAGGGTATGCCGAAGGCGGTGAATGTTCCTCCTCTTTTGAGTATTTTGAATCCATCCTCGATTGACTTCTGAACTCCGGTCATCTCCAGGACCACGTCCACCCCCTCGCCTGAGGTCTGGTCCATTATCACCTCAGCCGGGTTTTCTTTCTGGATGCTCAAAGCCACGTCCGCACCCATCTTATTCAGAAGCTCTACCCTGAAGGGAAATTCCCCCACTGCATAAATCTTTGCGGCTCCGACTGCCCGGGCGATTCCTGTGGCAAAACAGCCTATGGGTCCATCTCCCAATACGGCAATAACCTTTCCGGAAACATCGCTTTCCATCACGGAATAAGTGGCATTGCCAAAAGGTTCCTGGATGGTGGCAATCTCCGCAGGCAAACTCTTATCGTTTTTCCATACGCATATGTCCGGGATGGCGATATATTCGGCAAAAGCACCGTTGATATCCACGCCCAATATCTTTAAATTTTTGCAGATGTGCATCTTGCCGGTTCTGCACTGATAACAGGTCTGGTCAGGGATATGGGTTTCCGCCGAGACGAAGTCTCCTACCTTTGCTCTTTTGACCTCCGGGCCGGCCTCCACCACCTCGCCGGCGCATTCATGTCCAAAGACCATCGGAGGTTTTATTCTTCCTTGTGCCCAGTTGTCCCAGTTGTAGATATGTAAGTCCGTCCCGCAGATGGAACAGGCTTTGATTTTAACCAGAACCATATCCGGTGCAATTTTGGGTATCTCGATGTAGTCTATCTCAGCCCCCGGGGCTTTGGTTTTCTTCATAACCGCCAGCATCTTCTCTGCCATTTTTGCTCCTTATTACGATCTTATGTGAATTGAATAAAAAATCTTTTTAGCTTGCGAAAAATATAACAACTTAATCTGATTTGTCAATGAGGAAAGAATCTTCACCCCGTCTTGAGGGCAAGGCGGGATTACCGATTCAGTTGACCAGATATTCCTGCCTGACTCGAGGAACAGACAAGAATGTCTGTTCTACCTTCTCACTGCGCATATCACTCTCTCAATCCCTGAGAGGTCTTTTATAATCTCGATAGAGTTAAATCCCTGCCTGTTCTCCATCATACTTTTGACCATACCTGCCTGGCTGTAGCCTGTTTCCAGAGCTAATAGACCTTCTTTTTTCAGATAAACTGAGGACTGCTCGATTATCCGCTGATACAATCCCACCTCATAGAACAGTGCTATCTCCGGCTCGTGATCCCTGATGATTCTGGGCAAAAGCTCCTTTTCCTCTTTTTGAACGTAAGGGGGATTGGAGACTATGGCATCCATTTTCCCCTGTAGATCTCTATCCTTTAAAGGTCCGAGCAAATCTCCATACAAAAATTCGATTCTATCTTTGACTTCATTGATCTCCGCATTCTCCTTTGCCAGGGATAACGTCTCCTGAGAGATATCCGTGGCATAAACAAAAGAGTTTTTCAAATTACGGGCCAAGGATATGGCGATATTGCCGCATCCACTGCCCATATCTGCAATTTTCAGAAAATCGGATTCCTGGTTCTTATTCTTGAAATGCTCTAAGACCTTATTGACCAAAATCTCTGTTTCCGGGCGGGGGATTAAAACCCTGGGGTCGGTTTTGAATCTCAATCCAAAGAATTCTGTTTGGCCTAAGACATACTGCAAAGGTTTTCCAGTGAGCCTTTCTTTGATCAACTGCTTAAGGTTATTTTCTTCCGTTGAGGATAAGACCCGCTGACCGTTCAGATAAAGCTCTGTTCTTTTTAAGTTGAGGATGTGCCCCAGGAGCAGCTCTGCCTCTATGCGTGGGGTTTCTATATCTTTTTCCCAGAAAATCTTGGTTACAGAGTTAAGGGCTTCTAAGATGGTCCTGCCCATTTTTTATGAGATAAATCTGAAATTAGCCCAATCCTCCAAGCCGTTTTCGATCCTTCCGAAAAACTCAGAGGAGAGAGTTGAGGTAGAGCAGCCTTTGCGAGGAGAGCCATAAAGCCAGTTGGCAGTAGGGGAGAAATTCAATTCATCTTGAGTAAAGGCATTAGCCCTTTTTGAGAGAAAAGCAGGCAGAAAATATAAGCCTATTCCGCCTAATCCTAAAGTCCTGATGAATTTTCTTCTCTTCATTGATTAAACCTTTTTATTGGAGTATAAAGCTTTAGCTTTATTTAAGGTAAACCTGAAGGTTTACACTCCAGATTCAAATTACCCTCCGATGAAGTTAAACTTGTTTATCTTCATCGCCGGCACATACATCAATACCCCGTATTGCGGGCAGAGTCTTCTCTTTTTGGTCATCATCTCCACATTGGAGAAGGCCTCCAGGATGCTCTGTCCTATGCGCATATTTTTCACTGCCGATTTTATCTTTCCGTTCTCTATAAGGAAAGTTCCATCCCGGGTTGTGCCGGTGACCATCGTTCTCATGGGGTTCATATAATTGATATACCAGAAATGGGTGATTAAGATCCCTCTTTCGGTTGAGCCTATCATCTCCTCAATGGAGGAGTTTCCGGGCGACATCACCATATTTTTAGGATAAGGCCCAAAGGTATTGTTGGGCGGCAGGGCATGGCCGGTTGATTCGGCACCGCTTTTATTGGCATAATAGGAATTATAAACCACACCCTGGGCAATCCCGTTTTCTATCAGAACTACTTTTTTCTTGGTGACTCCCTCATAGTCAAAGGGGATTCCACTCATCACCGGTTCATAAGGATTTTCGACTATGGTTATGTTATCTCCGGTAATCTTCTCTCCTAATTTCATAAAGCTTCTGCCTTGGGTAAAGGTCTTGGCGCCGAATCCCAAGAAGCCCAGGAACAAAAGCAGGGAGGCTACTGCAGCCTCTTCTAAGATCACCGTATACTCACCCGGAGGCAGTGCTATAGGATTGGCTGAGAGGATCGCCTTTTGCACGGCGATCTGGCTGAGCTTGTCTATATCGATATCCTTCACGTTTCTGGAAAATCCCTGAGCCCAGCCGGAATTACCATTATCACCTGTGGTCAAAGAGAAATGAGCTTTGGTCTCCTGAAAATATTGTCTCGTGCCTAAGGAGTTAACCACCGTTGTGCTATCTGCCTCAGTCTGAAAAGCACCCGCGGATACTAAATTGTTTTTCTTACATTTCTCTACAGCGATTTTGACACCCTTGGCTCTATCTTCGGGAGTGAAATTATGGGTATCCTCATAGAAACCGTTGACCTCTTGTGCCTGAGCTGACCTGGGCAAAGAGAGAAAATCAGGGTCCTCTTTTTGATTGAGGGCAATTTCCGTAGCGTCCTTTATCACCTTTTTCATCCCCTCATCATCGATTTTATTGGTTACCGCCACCCCGATTCTCTTGCCTAAAACCAGCCTTGCCATAACCTCATGATCCCTGCGGGCCATATTTTGGTGAATTACGTTCTCCGCAAAGCGGGTCAGAGAAAAATCCTCCTCCAGAAGCAGAAGCTCGGTCTGGTCTGCCTCTGAATATCTTAACCCTCTTTTTAGAATCTCTAAGGCTTCTTCTTTTGAAAGCATAAAAGTTAACTTCCCACTTTCACATTCTTGAATCTGGCAGGTGAGCACCCCTGTCCGGTGCGGGCATTTTGTCCGGGCTGGCCCTTGCCGCAGTTGGGTGTTCCCCAGATCTTGAAATATTTTTCCGAGGCAACAGCCTCGCAGGAGTTCCAGAACTCGACCGTGTTCCCGGAATAGGTGGGGCTTTTTATCATCTCCCCCAGCTTTCCGTTTTTTATCTCCCAGCCGATCTCGCAGCCCATCTGGAAATTCTCCCGGTTATCGTCTATGCTCCAAGAGGAGACTGTCTCCATATAAATCCCGTCATCTGTCCCGGAGATTAAATCCTCGAAACTATGTTTACCGGGCAATAAGATGGTATTAGTCATACGGATGATCGGAATATTTCCCCAGCCGTCTGCCTTCATACTTCCGTTGGATGAAGTTTTAATCAGAGGGGCTGTCTCCCTGGAGGTTAAATATCCCACCAATATTCCATTCTTGATCAAGTCTTTTCTCTGTGCCGGCACTCCCTCGTCATCATACCCGAAAGTCCCCAGGCCTCCGGGATAGGTTGAGTCCGTAACCACATTTACTATGTCCGAGCCGTATTTCAGCTTGTTCAACTTATCCAGAGTGGCAAAGCTTGTCCCCGAGAAATTTTTCTCCGCGCCCAAGACCCGGTCTAATTCCAAGGGATGACCAATAGATTCATGTATCTGCAAAGAGAGTTGAGGACCATCCAGGACTATGGTCTTTGTTCCAGAGGGACACTCCTTGGCTGAAAGTAAGGCTGTTGCCTGTTGAGCAGTTCTCTCGCAGTTTTCCTCAAACTTCAGCTCTTCAATTAACTCATAACCTTTGGACTCATACTGTCCACTGGAGTTAGGGTAAGACCTCTGTCCCATCTCCCTTCTGGATTTCATTTGGGTTGCTTCTATCCCGGCACCGCTTTGGATTAAGCTCTGCTTGATCTGCGATCCCTCTGAGCTGGCAAAGTAGATGTTTTGCATCCTGAAGCTCATAAAGGCAGAACTTGAGGTTAGCCCCTCTGTTTTTCTTAGTAATTCGTCTAAATGAAAAAGATAGTCTAACTTCTCCTTCAGAGGAATAGTGAATGGGTCTATTTCGATTGAAGTTTTGTAAGAATCTACAATTTTGTTCAGCGGAGCCAAATTTAAATCTTTGGTCTTAAGCTTGGCTGAGGCTTTGGCGATTTTGACCGAAAGCTCAGCAGTTTTCTTGAGGGTTTCCTCATCCAGGTCCGGAGAGGAGGCAAAACCCCAGGCACCGTTTACGATAACCCTTATCCCCAAGCCAAAGGAGTTCGTCTTCTCGATTAACTCCGGAGCGCTGTTTTTCACCGAGAGATTTTCATCCTCGGTGTTGACTATCCTCAGGTCCGCATAGGTTGCACCCCTGGACCTTGCGGTGTTTATGGCTATATCAGAGGCTTTTTTAAAATCCATCATAGGCTATGGGGAATGAGATAAATCATCAGGGTTAAAAGAAAACCCAAAATTCCAAAAAAAGCAAGAGTTTTATCCTTTAGAAGATTTAGCGATTTATCTTTTTTAAAAGCGGAGCCTTTTATCAAAAACAAGAAGATTGCCCAGTAGAAAATCAGGATAGAGGTCTTGCTGTCAGTTATATCCGTGAAGACGGGAAAGCCTCCCCAGTATTCTCCAAAAGTCTGGTTGGTCACCAAAATCCCTAAGGGGACTCCGCCAAGAAAAGACAGGATGGTGGTAAATAGGGCATAGATAGATAGTTCCCTGATAGAATCCTTGCCCTTTAAGATCTGCCAGGAAGAAAATAAAACCAGGAAGACAAAAAAGATTGAACCAAACATCGCCCAGATATGGGCACCTAAAATTGAGGTGGCTACTTTTCCTTTGAATTTAATCAAGAGGGGATCGTTCAGAAGACCCGTCTTCTCCGGCAGGGTCAGAATCCTTTTTCCCTGAGAATCAGATAAGGATAGATAATAATAAGCCCTTTTACCTTTTGGCTGAGAAGGTATAAAAGCAGAAAAGAGGTTATCATCCCCTGCAGCCCTTTTCATTTTTAAACTGGTGTATTCGCTTTCTTCCTTTCCTATCTTATAATTAAGATGCAAGACATAGTTCTCAGTAGATTCCGGAGCTCTAAGATTAGCCTCGATCTTTACCTCTCCTGGGCCTATCATCTGAGTCACACTGGTGTGGGAAAGCTCAACCCCGTCCTCTTTTACCGCTATCAGCTCTGGCTCCCGAGTGGAGATCCTTCGGGCAATGACAAGCAAGACCAAGGTAAGAATAAAAGCCAAGACATATTTGAGAAATCTCATTCCTCTCTCCTTATTTTAGGGCTTTCTCGTTATGTAGTCTCTGTTCCTGTTCTGTTTTATCCAATGCCTGGATAAGCTCTTCTAAGTCCCCGTTTATTATCTCCTCCAGCTGGTGCAGGGTCAAGCCGATGCGGTGATCCGTTACCCGGTTCTGGGGGAAATTGTAGGTCCTGATCTTCTCTGACCTGTCTCCAGTCTTAACCATCGATTTTCTCTCCCTGGCGATTTTCTCCTCCTGTTCAGTGCGGGCTTTATCCAGAAGACGTGCTCTTAGCACCTTTAAGGCTTTATTCTTGTTTTTCAACTGTGATTTCTCATCCTGGCAGGTCACCACAGTATTGGTGGGAAGATGGGTTATGCGGACTGCGGAGTCAGTAGTGTTAACCGACTGACCGCCCGGGCCCGAGGACCTGAAAACATCTACCTTCAGCTCCTCCGGCTTTATCTCGATCTCGATCTCCTCTGCTTCCGGAAGGATAGCAACTGAGGCAGCTGAGGTATGAATCCTACCGGAGGCTTCCGTTTCCGGAACCCTCTGAACCCGGTGTACTCCGCTCTCGTATTTCAGATTCTTATATACCTTATCACCTTCCACCGAGAAGATTATCTCCTTAAAACCACCCAGTCCAGTAGGATTGGAGCTTAAGATCTCCGTTCTCCACCCTTTTTTCTCCGCGTACTTTAAATACATACGATATAAATCCGAGGCGAAAAGCGCAGCCTCCTCTCCTCCGGTACCTGCTCTTATCTCCACGATGATGTCTTTATTGTCGTTCGGATCGGCGGGAGTCAGAAGAATTTTGATTTTTTCCTCCAGTCCCGATCTTTTAACCTCCAACTCCTCCAGCTCGGATTTAGCCAGCTCCACCAGTTCCTTATCCTTTGAATGGGTTTTGATCCTCTGGTCCTCTTCTATCTGTTTTGTAACCTGTTTGAGCTCGGAGTACAGCTTCACTATCTCCGAAAGCTCCGATTCCTCCTTGGCGATCTTCCTGTATTGATTCTGGTCCTTAAGGATCTGCGGATCAGAGAGCAGCCGGGTCAGTTCCTTATGCTTCTCCTCAATTTTTTCTAAAAGCGCAATCATAACTTCTCACCTGTATTTTTATCATTTTCCGTGGGTGAGAGGTTCTTTCCCAGGGCGTTTTCCAGAGCCACTATAGCCACCTCTAACTGGGATTCATCCGGCTCCTGGGTGGTGATCTTCTGCAGCCAGATACCCGGGGCTGAGAATATTCGGGTGATCATGTTATCCTTTGTCTTTCCGGAAAGCTTTAAAAGCTCGTATGAGCCGCCTGCAACCAGAGGAAGCAGGGTAAAGTGAAGCAGAAATCTCTTCAAAAGCACAGGATACGTTCCGGCAATCAGGGTATAGATGGTGTCGGATATGGAATAGATCAGTATGGCAAAAACCGCAACGATAAGTAAAAAACTGGTGCCGCAGCGGGGATGTTTGGTGGAGAACTTTTTCACGTTCTCGGAAGTTAACTCGTCACCCGCCTCATAAGCATAAATAGATTTATGCTCTGCCCCGTGATATTCGAAGATCCTTTTGAAATCCCTGAAACGCGAGATAGCCCAGACATAGATCAAAAACATAGCCACCCTTATACCTCCGGCCACCAGATTGAAAGCCAGGGCATCCCTTTTTATTTTTAAAAGGCTGGAGAAAAACAAGGGCAAGAAGAAAAAGATCAAAATTCCCAGGGCTAAAGCCAGGACCACCGCCAGACCCAGCATCAAGCCCCTGGAGCTCTGGCTTTTTCTCTTTTGTTTGTTTTTTCCTTCCTTTTCCTCTATCTCCTCCACCGCCACATCTGCAGAGAAATTCAGGCTTTTGATACCGATGACCAGCATCTCCACAAAAGTGATTATTCCCCTGAGGATGGGAATGCCCAGAAGCTTGTACTTTTTGGAAAGGGGAATATAATCCTCATTTTTGACCACGATCTCCCCGCTCTGTTTTCTCACTGCGGTGGAAACTCTTTTGGAGGACCTCATCATCACTCCCTCAATAACTGCCTGCCCTCCTATATTTTTTTCGATCTCTGTTGCCTTATTCATTGGTGAGTTATCCCCGGGAATGAAGTCATCAAGGTTTTGAGACTTCAGCCTTACCTTACTGTTTCAGAAATATCGAAAAACAAGACCATTTTTTTTAAGTAAACCTGAAGATTTACATTCCACATTGCCCTGTTGTTCGTTCCTCTGCCAAATAAAAATGGATTTACTCCCTTCCGCCAGGAGCAAAAGGGAGTAAATCCAGATAAAGAAAGCTACTTCCCCTCGGTCTTTTCCTCTTTTTTCTCCTTCCTGTACTTCTTTAAGAATCGCTCCACCCTGCCGGCGCTGTCTATCAGCTTCTGCTTGCCGGTGAAAAAAGGATGACAGGCAGAACAGATCTCCACATGGATATCCTTGACCGTGGAGCGGGTCTGGATGACATTGCCACAGGCGCAGGTGATGGTGGTCTCATAATATTTGGGATGAATCTTCTCTTTCAAAATCTCTTCCTCCTTTACTATGCTATTCTACGTCGAAATTTCGGATTAATATAATAGGAAAACAAGAAAAAACAAGAGAAATTTAATATGATGTAAAAAGGTAAAGAAAAGATAAAAGATAACCTCTCCCCAGCCCTCTCCTTGTAAAGGAGAGGGAGAAAAGTATCCCCTCCTTGGTAGGGAGGGGAGAAAGGGGAGGTTTAATATGGAGTGCATCATCCTTGATGATGCATATAGAGTTGTAGGGGCAGAATATCGTTCTATCTTTACAAAGAAAGTTGGACAACCGTAAATCTCCCCTCCCTTGATGGGAGGGGATTAAGGGGAGGGTGAAATTTCTCTCGTAGCATTTTGCCCTGAAAGAAATTGAAAGGGGCGAAGAGACTTCGCCCCTACGTTTTTCCCTGACTACTGTTTACTGTCTACTTTTTTATTCCACAGTCACGCTTTTAGCTAAGTTTCTGGGCTGGTCGATATGACAGCCGCGGAGGACTGCCATATGGTAAGCTAAAAGCTGTAAAGGGATGATGGCCAAAAGCGGGGTTAATTGTTCCGAGGTACGAGGTATGTAGATGACATGGTCGACTCTACCTGCGATCTCTGTGTCGCCCTCTGTGGCGATGGCTATGACCTTGCCATTCCGGGCTTTGATCTCCTCGATATTCGATAGTACCTTCTCATACACATTATCCTTTATGGCAATTACCACTGCAGGCATATTCTCGTCGATTAAGGCAATAGGACCATGTTTCATCTCCGCGGCCGGATACCCCTCTGCATGGATGTAAGATATCTCCTTTAACTTCAAAGCCCCTTCCAGAGCTACGGGGTAATTAATCCCTCGTCCCAGGTAAAGAAAGTTATTTTTCTTATAATACTCTTTAGCGATTTCCTTAACGTGGTTATCGTCTTTTAAAAGAGATTCAACCTGCTGATGGATTTTCTTTAAAGAGTCGATTATCTCCCTTCCCTTTTCCAGGGAGAGGTTTCTCATCCGTCCCAAAAGTAAGGCGGTCAGGGTCAATACTGTAATCTGTGAGGTAAAAGCCTTGGTGGAGGCAACTCCGATCTCGGGACCGGCATGGATATAAACTCCTCCGTCTGTCTCCCGGGCAATGGTTGAGCCTACGACATTACAAATACCAAGAACCGTTGCCCCTTTTCTCTTGGCTTCCTTTAAAGCGGCTAAGGTGTCAGCGGTTTCTCCGGACTGGCTTATTACAAAGACAACCGTTCCATCCTGGATTATAGGGCTTCTGTACCTGAACTCCGAGGCATACTCCACCTCCACCGGTATAGAGGCGAAATCCTCAATCAGATATTCTCCGATCAGGGCCGCATGCCAGGAGGTGCCACAGGCAGAAAGGATGACCCGGTTTATATGATGGAGTTCCTCATATTGAAGGTTCAGACCGTTCAAGCGGGAGGTACCCTCCTCATAGTTTAGTCTCCCACGTATAGCGTTCTGAAGGGTAAGAGGCTGCTCGTTGATCTCCTTCAGCATGAAATGGGAGTAACCTCCCTTTTCTATCTGGTCCAGGGACCAGGAGACCTCCTGCACATGGGGAGTTACTTCAACTTTGTTTATGGTGGAGATGGAAAACTCATTTTTGGCTATATGAGCAATCTCCTTATCCTCTAGATAAACCACCTGATTGGTGTGTCTTATAATGGCAGAACAATCTGAGGCAACCAGATTCTCGCCCTGTCCTCTGCCGATGACCAGAGGGCTGCCATGTCTGGCGGCCACTATCTCCTCAGGATTATCCTTGCAGATGACCGCTATACCATAGGTACCTTCCACCTGGGATAAAGCGGTTCTCACTGCTTCCACTAAATCTCCCTCGTAATATTCCTCAATCAGGTGTGCCAATATCTCGGTATCCGTGTCTGAGGTGAAGATATGCCCCTTGGTGGACAAAAGCTCTTTCAAACTTCTATAGTTTTCTATTATCCCGTTATGCACCACGGCAATTTGTTTTTTGCAATCCAAATGCGGATGGGCATTTAGGTCCGTTGGTTCTCCGTGAGTCGCCCAGCGGGTGTGAGCTATACCAGCAGTGCTCTGAAAGCTTTTTCCGCCCAACAGGTTTTCCAAAGCGTAGACTTTCCCGGCACACTTTTCCGAGAGGATCCCTCCCTTTTCCAGGACAGCAATACCAGCGGAATCGTATCCCCGGTATTCCAATCTTCTTAGCCCCTCCAGAAGGATGGGCACTGCTTTTTTATCACCTACGTATCCGACTATCCCACACATGGCTCCTCCTTAAATCTCTCTCTGGCATACAGCAAACTGTATTTACTGAGATAATACCAAACTTCCTGTACTTTGTCAAAAGAAAAAACAGTTAGTTAACCCCCCTTTAAAACAAGATGAGAAAACCAGATTCATATTCTTTTTCTCTATCCGGTTTTCCGGATGACCATGAGCGTAAGGTCATCAGTTTTCTGCGACCCGGACAGGAAAGCTTTCATATCATCCAAACAGGCACTGGTAAGCGCCTGAGGTGGCAAATGATAATGCCCCTTTAAAAATCTTACCAGCCGTTCCTCGCCATACTCTGCATTGGATTTATCCTGCGCCTCTGTTAAGCCGTCAGTGTAGAGCAAAAGGCTGTCACCACTTAACAATTGTATCTTTTTCACTCCATACTCTCCGCTATAGAATAATCCAAGAGGAAAACCCGTAGCCTCCAGTTTCACAATCTCGTTTTTTCGAAGCAAAAGCGCTGGAGGATGACCAGCGTTGCAAAGTTCAATCTCTCCGCTTCTGTTTATTTTCCCGCAGACCAGGGTGGCGTAATCGGTGGACAGGGTACTCTGGCAGAAGATTCGATTCGCTTGCAGGACGAGCTTATCAACTGGTAAGTCAAAGGCGATGAGGCTGCGAAAGATAGCATGCAGGTTCGACATAAGCATTGAGGCAGCCACCCCTTTGCCTGAGACATCTCCCAAGAGAAGGAATAGCTCCTCGCTTTCCGGCTTGGGAATTACCACATCGCAATAGTCCCCGCTGACCGGGCCTGCTGGCTCATAATGATAGTTGATTTCCCAGCCAGGGATGCCCAGGTTCTGCTGTGGAAGCATCTGTGACTGGATTCTCCAGGCTAAATTCAAATCCTGTTCCAGCGCGCTTTGCTGGTCCGGTGTGAGGTGATCAAGGCAGGTGCGGACAAGAGGGTCGGCAATTAGACGTTCTTTCTCGATAGGCTCATTGCAGACCTCGCATAAACCGTAAGTCCCTTTGTCCATATGTTCCAGTGTTGAGTCCACCTCCTGTAGGAGATGCATAAGGTGGTCTTTTTCCCTGGATTCTTGGATGGCAGTCTGAAGCCTCTGCCGCCGATCAAGCAACCAGAAACGAAGATCTCTATCTCTAACCGTGCTCATTCTGTTCTACCTCCTGATCTGAGACTGACCGTCATTCTGGGGGAATCGCCACCGGGGATCCAGAATGACAAATGCGTTTTAAATCAGACTCTTTTTAGCCTGTGAAACTAATTTCCCTGCCTCTTTCCGGGTTTCGGCTTCCGCCATCACCCTGATTATCGGCTCTGTATTCGACTTACGGATGTTTATCCAGGAATTTTCAAATTTAACTTTCACACCATCCAGATAATCTATTTTTGCCTGCTTGAATCTTTTTAAATATCTTTTTAACTTTTTATTGAAATTGGTTGAAAGGCTTATCTTATCCTTTTGCTGGTAATATAGAGGCAGGCTTTGCTTTAACCGGCTAATCTTCTTGCCTGTTTCAGTTAAAGACTGCAGGATTAAAGCTATTCCCGCCTGAGCGTCCCTGCCAGGATGGCTTTCCGGGAGAATCACCCCCCCATTGCCTTCACCACCTATCGGTCCTCTAATCTTTTTTAAAAGTGAGACCACATATATCTCTCCCACTTTGGTGCGATGAACTTTTACTCCATATTTTCTGGCAATATCATCGATAACCATAGAGGTGGAGTTATTTACCACGACATCAGATTTTGTCTTACTCAACAAAAAGTCCACACACAAAGCCAAGGTGTATTCCTCGCCCAAGGGGATACCTTCTTCTGAAATTATAGCTAATCTATCTGCATCCGGGTCGAGGGCAAAGCCTAAATCTGCTTTGTCTTCTCTTACTTTTTTAGATAAGAGAATCAGATTCTCAGGCACAGGTTCAGGTTTGTGGACGAACTCGCCGGTCAAGCCGCAGTTAAGCTCGACGACCTGACAGCCTAACCTTTTAAGTAGCTTCGGAGCTATTTTTGAGCCTGCCCCATTATTGCAGTCGAGCACTACTTTGAACCTTTTCTTTTTAATCTTGTTTGCCTCTATACGGGAGAGCTTCAAAATCCTCTGGATATGTTTTTCAATCCAGCTTTCATCTGATTGCATCTCTCCTAACTTGTTCCGTTCGGAACAGCCTGTCCTTTTTTCGGCTAAGGAGTAAAATCTTCTGCTTTCTTTTTCATCCAGGAATATCCCTTTTGAGCTGAAAAATTTTAAGCCGTTCCATTCCGCAGGGTTGTGACTGGCAGTAATCGTTATTCCGCCTTTTGCTTTCAAGCCTTTTACTGCTATGCCCACGGTGGGTGTAGGACAGACGCCTAAATCTATCACCTTGCAGCCAGTGGAAAAAAGTCCGGATAAAACAGCTTCCCTGAAAACTTCTCCGGATTTGCGCGTATCCCTTCCCACTATCACTTTTCCACCTTTACAATAATTGCCAAAAGCAGAGGAGTATTTCAAAACCTCCTCCGGAGTCAGGGTTCTTCCAACTACACCTCTTATGCCGGAGATGCTTTTAAGAAGTTTTTTAGTCATTCATTACAACCTTCTTAGATTCTCTTTGGATTCCGCTTTCGCATGAAAATATATATGATTCCCCAGAGAGAGAAGAACCTTCTGCACAACCTCATCCGGTATACCGTCATAATGTAAAGATTTCTTCCTGAAATCGCACTGGTCGTTCACGTAGTCCACCACTATCAATTTGTTACCCTGAGTAATGGCTATCTCGGTGGAGAAAAGATCCAATCCGCAGACCTCAGCTATCTTTTTTGTTAGCTCCTCTATCTGTTCACAGATACCTTCATCTATCTGACCAGGCAGCAAAGGCTCTGAAAGTCTGGTTAAGTCATCCCATAGACAGGGGAAGACTTTACCACAAGCATAGAAAACCCTGAACCAACCCCTTTTCCCCGAGATATAGATAGGCTCGATTTTTTGCTGAATCAGATATTTGTCATCCGAGAACTCCTCTCGAGCCCTTTCTATATCATCTGTGCTTTTCGCATCTAAAATTACTCCCTCGCTCCCTGCACCCTGAGCAGGTTTTAATACAAAAGGGGTTCCCACATTTTCATTTAATATATCCTGAGGCAGGTTTTCTCTTCTCAGCTCAGGCTGCTCCTCATAAGGTGAAAGGATGATGGTATAGGGTACCTCTATCCCTGCAGATAGAAACTCCAGGTGCATGGTAGCTTTGTCTGAGGACCATAATGCTTTATCGTAATCGTTGAGCATCTTTATTCCTAAGGTTTTAATAAGCTGAGTTAATCTCTCGAACTCCTCATCCTGATCTGAAGCCCTGTCAAAGAATAGTTTAAAGCTAAGCTGATTACTCTTCAGCTGATCGATGGTCTCCTCTAAGTTATAGGGAGCAATCTGATAGAGGGTAAGACCCTTTTGGTGAATATACTGCTCTAACTCAGACACCATTTCTCTATCATATTCCCAGCACCAGGCGATCCCTAAATCGAATTCACGCATTTTATCCCTCCCCTGTGAGTTTCCCACTCCAGCTCTTTTAAACTAAATCGGCATCGGAGATATTTGTTTTATGTTTCTTAAACTCAGAAATTGAAAGAAAGCTTGAACCCTAATTCTTTTCCCGTTTGTGGATGGATCTCCAGCCCTATCTCGTCCATCTCCTTATCGAAATTGTAAAGATGAGCATCCACATAGGCGTCGAACATGCTTAAAAAAACCGTGGTCAAAATTGACCAGAGATAAAGGTTCTTTCTGTCCTTATAGAATTTATACTGCTCATATTCCCAGTATTTATCTTGATGGTTTTCAGGCAGTGAATCGAAAAGCTTTTTGTGTTCATTCATCCGGTCCCAATCGATAACCATCAAAACTAAAAAGGTTGTCTCAACCCCAAAGACCAGCCCGGCTTTTAGGTATTTTCTATTATAGAGCTGTCCCCAGCCGGGAAATGCCACCGACCTGAAAAGCGCTCCTGTGGGTGACTTGGTTTTGAGTACCATTGCCCGGGATGAGTCGGCTTGAACCAGTCCCGAAGAGCTCCTTGGCTTTTCAGCATAAGAAAAACAGTTTAATAGAAGCAAAAGTAAGGTAAGCAGAAAAGCATTTCTCAAAAATCTCATATCCTGTCTCCGGCGAAGATATAATATACAGAGTCAGATAAAAAGACAAGCGATTTCTATTTGCGGATAACAGATGTAAAATCGGGGTAACCCCGTCCCTGAAGAAATCCCTTTCAGAAGTCGCGCTCGATTTTTTTCTTTTTAACTACTGGAGCGAAAGCTTATATTAGAACAATCAAGTAGCGAGATGAATAAAAACAAATTTATCCAGGCACTGTTAAAAAACTTAGGCGGTAAATATTCCAAGACCCTGGGTATTCGCCTGAACAACGCAGACTCTAAGGAGATCTTCAAATGGTTCTTAGCCTCTATACTTTTTGGGGCAAGGATCTCGGAGAAGATAGCCGTCAATACCTATAGGGAATTCGAGAAAAAGAAAGTTCTATCACCGGATGCTCTCCTTAAGACCGGCTGGGAGGGGCTGGTGCAGATTCTGGATTCGGGTGGCTACGTAAGGTATGATTTTAAGACTGCCACTAAGCTTCTGGAGATAATGCAGGGGGTAAAAAATAAGTATAAAGGCGATCTGAATCAGCTCCATTATGAATCAAAAGACTCAAAAGATATAGAGAAAAATTTAAAAAGCCTGGGAAAGGGGATAGGAGAGGTAACTGTAAATATTTTCCTGAGAGAGTTGAGGGGTATCTGGAAAAAAGCAGACCCCCATCCTTCAGATTTGGTTATTCTTGCATCCAGAAAGTCCGGTCTGGTCTCTTCCAATGAAAGCTCTAAGAGGGAAATTCTTAATCAGCTGAAATCCCTCTGGCAAAAATATAAAATTAAGGGTAAGGATTTTGCCGATTTTGAGGCAGCACTTTTGAGATTGGGAAAGGATTATTATCGTAAAGGGAGGGTCCCTTCATTTTAAGAACATCTAACCCTGGTTTTGTGCCCAAAGTCTGAAATTCAAATCGGTCTCCCTGCATTTGCGTATAAAAAATGTAAGCATAATCTTATTAATTATTAATGCAAAAAAACCCGAAAATAAAAATTGAAGCCTAAATCATAAAAAAGAGGTGTCCGATGAGTAAAAGATTACTGCTTTTTAGTCTAATCATATTTTTATTATCTCCGTTTAGCTTGATTTTTTCTCAGACAAATTTAAAAGAGAAGACAGCTCTCCAGGAGGAACCTGTTTTCACTGTTCCTCCGAACGAGGGGCATAGGATTTTGGCTGAGGGGAAAGCCAGAGCCTTAGCTGAAGCCCGGAGGGCAATAACAGCCAAGGCTCCAGTCAGCCAGTGGGATTATGATGCCATTTACTATGGTCTGGATTTGGATATCGATGTTTCCAGCGAGATTGTCTATGGAGGGGTGAGGTTCCTGGCTAAAAGCAAGGTCACAAGCTTAAGTAACGTTGTCCTGGATCTGTATGACAATATGTCAGTTGACTCTGTAAAAATGGGTGGGGATTATCTTTCCTATACTCATTCCTCTGACCAGATAGACATCACCCTGGATAGAAGTTATGCCTCGGATGAGGAGTTTCTTTTTACGGTCTATTATCACGGTCATCCGGTAGAAGGTGGATTCCAGGCTTTTGATTTCAGCTATCATGGAAGCCCCTCTGTTCCGATTATCTCCTCTTTAAGTGAGCCCTATTTTGCCCGAACTTGGTGGCCCTGCAAGGATCACCCTTCTGATAAAGCCGACTCTGCAGATATAAACGTGACCATCGATTCAAGCCTCATAGTTGTCTCCAACGGTGTTCTAAGGGAGGTAATAGATAACGGAGATGGGACCAAGACCTATAGATGGCATGAAAGCTACCCTATTACCACCTACCTTATCTCGGTTGCCATTACCAACTATCAGATCTTCTCCGATTATTATCACTATTCCCCAACCGATTCTATGGAGGTAAGATATTTTGTCTATCCGGAATATTATTCAGAGGCAGTATCCGCCTATGCTGTTACTGTTGGAGCAATAGAATTTTTTGCACAGACCTTTGGCGAGTATCCATTCATTACAGAGAAATATGGAATGGCGCATTTCCCCTGGGGCGGGGGTATGGAACACCAGACCTGTACCTCTATGCTTTATAGCTGGTATGACACCTATGTTATCGTGCATGAGCTGGCTCACCAGTGGTGGGGGGATTATATCACCTGCGGGGACTGGCATAGTATCTGGCTGAATGAGGGATTTGCCAGCTATTGCGAGGCTTTATACTTTGAAAACCTCTATGGGGAGGATACTTATCATACCTACATGGGTTATATGGATTATACTGGAGGAGGCAGTATCTGGGTGGAGGATACCACGGACGTATGGCAGATATTCGGTAGCATAGTTTATGATAAAGGTGCCTGGGTTCTGCATATGTTGAGGCATGTGGTGGGGGATTCTGTCTTCTTCGATATTTTAAGAGCTTATTATGCAGACCCCAAATTTGCCTACGGAACTGCGGTAACAGAGGATTTTAAGGATGTGTGTGAATCTGTTTCTGGAATGGAGCTGGACTGGTTTTTCCAGGAGTGGATCTATGGAACCTATAGGCCCAATTACACTGTTTCCTGGATGTATGAGGATTTGGGTGGAGCTTATCGGGTTTACCTGCATATGGATCAGACCCAGATCACGGATCCCCAGGTGTTTACCATGCCAGTTGATATCTCCATCAACACCTCAGAGGGGGAGACGACTTTTGTGGTTTTCAATAATCAGAGAAACCAGGATTTTCAGCTCGAGCTTGATGCGGAACCCACGTCCTTGGTTATAGACCAAGAGGATTGGATTCTAAAATATGTAAGCTATGTGGGCTACGGAGTGAACATAGTCTCAACTCAACTTTTAGACGGCTTATCATCTTATTCTTATGTAGATACCTTGGTAGCCAAGGGAGGAACACCGCCCTATTATTGGGAGGTCTCAAGTGGAGTCCTTCCTTACAGCCTGAGCCTTGATTCCTTGAGTGGAATCATCTCAGGAGTTCCGGTGGATACGGGCACTTTCAGCTTCACCATTTTGGTCAAAGATTCAAGCGTTCCTCAGAAAAGTGACACTCAGGAATTAGCTCTGGCCGTCCTTCCGGGGATACCTTTTATAAGAGGGGATGCTGATGATGACTCCGCTGTCACGGTTTCGGATGTAGTTTATCTGATCAATTATCTGTTTAAGGGTGGACCCCCGCCCTCGCCTTTGGAGAAAGCTGATACTAACTGTGATACACAGATAGGGGTGGCGGATGTGGTTTATCTTATAAATTATCTTTTCAGAGGAGGGCCCCCACCTTGTTAAGGAAGTTATAGAGACGCATGGCCATGCGTCCCTACTATTCTCTTTTTGAATGGCAGTTGAAAAAAGTTAAAGTCCCGCCTACTCTAACTTCAGTTTGAATATTTTCCATTTTCCGTCTATAAGATGTAGCCCGATTTTGGTGTAATCCTTTGTCCCGCTTGTCTTGTTTATATAGGTCACCTCGACTGTAGCTGAATCCCCTGCCACCTCTGATTTTCCCACGACCAGCAGACTGTTTTTCCAGGTCATCCGGGTAATCCCCTCTCCGCTGAAGTCCTTCAAGACGTTTTGCCTGAGTTCGGGCAAAAGCTCCTCTTTGGATTTTTCCGAAAAACCCTCCAGGCTTTCTTTGAGCAAAGCCCTGAAATCCAGCAGTTCATTTATCAGGGTAGTATCAGATTGATCCACGGCTTCAATGAATTTTTTTACTGTTGTCCGGGGGTCAGGCCTGTTAGCACAGCAGGGGAGTAAGATCAAAAGAAGCAGGAGACTCAGAGAGAAGAGTTGAATAAACCTTTTCATCTTTCCTCACTTTTTGTTTGGTTTTGAACCTAAGGATTCTACAGCATAGCCTTTCTGTTTACCTTCTGGCATATAAATATCAGCTAAGCCCGCATACCTGTCAACAACAATTTCTTGTACAAGGATATAGGTAATGTCTGATAAGTCAATTTTCGTCCGGGTATTATCTAAGAGATTTTGTTTTAAGAGGGCTTTTTTTGAGGGGTTTTAAGATCGTATTGTTTCATCTTAAATCTCAGGCTGGATTCCGGGATCTTCAAATCCTTAGCCGCGGCTTTCTTAACCCAGTTATTTTCGATCAGGGCTTTGAGGATATACTGTTTTTCCAATACAGAGAGCTTCTCATACAAAGATGCATTTTCCTTTCTGAATTCCCCGGAGAGGGAGAACTTGTCAGAGAGGAGCTCTTCGAACATGAATTCATCACTCTGGCTATAAGCCAGAAGCCTTTTGGTCTCATTCTCCAGTTCCCTCACATTTCCGGGCCAGTCATATTCAGAATAAAGCTCTAAGATCAGAGGTTTTAAAGAGAGGGCTCCCTGATCGCCTTTGGAGTGAGTCTTTATGAAATGATCGACCAGAAGTGGAATATCCTCCTTTCTCTCCCTTAAGGGAAAGATCTTGAGATTGACTGCATTGAGCCTGAAATACAGATCCTTGCGGAAGCGCCCCTGTGCCACCTCTTCTTCCAGGTTCTTGTTTGTGGAGGCGACGATCCTGATATCTATCTTCTTGGGCTTTATCTCGCCCAGGCGGGTGATAACCTTCTCCTCTAATACCCGGAGCAGCTTTATCTGTATGGAGGGACTCAAATCCCCGATCTCGTCTAAATACAGAGTTCCTGCATCTGCCTCCTCGAAGAGACCCTTTTTGTCGAAGGTAGCTCCGGTATAGGCACCTTTTTTGTGTCCGAAAAGCTCAGATTCAAGCAATGATTCGGGCAGGGCTGCGCAGTTCACAGCCACGAAATTTTTGTCTTTTCTATTGCTGGAGTAATGCAGGGCTTTTGCCAGGAAATCCTTGCCCACTCCGGTCTCCCCCTCGAAAAGCACGGAGAGATTAGTATCTTTAATCTGTTCCAATTTCCACAATATCTTGAGCATCTGTTCATTTCGGGTGATGATCTGGGAGAAGGAGCACCTCTCCTCCAGAAGCTTTCTCAGTCGGAGATTATCCTGTTGCAGAGCTTTCTTCTGGTACTCCGAGAGCTTCAGGGCCAGAAGGTCAGCGAAAACCACCGCAAAATTCAATTCCTTTTGGGTGAACGAGGAGAGGTTATCTATTCGATCAAGGTAGATGAAACCGCCCGGCTCCTCGCCGCTCAAAAGCGGGATTAAAAGGAGGGAATTGATTTTACCATTCTCCAGTAATTTCTGAACTGAGGAGGGGTGAGTGAAGATCATAGGCTTGAGTGAATCGGAATTGGAGGTGATCAAGCTTTTGGCCAAATCTTTAGCCTTCTCTGCTTCCATGTTGTAAGATGAGAGAAGAGAAGACCCCTCCTCGGTCCCATTTTTACAGGCGATGAACCCTCTTTCCGCCTTGATCTTTTCCGCCAGAAGGTTTAAAGTCTCTTCCAGGGTTCCATCCTGAATCCCCTTATACTCTACATCCGAGAGGTACTTTCGGAAGAGCTTAAACTCGTTTTCCGCAGAGAGGCTTTTCTGGCTTAAGCTTCCCTCTATTCTATCCCGTAATTCCCTGCAGAAATTGAGCTTTTCTTCATCTGCCAGATCCGCGAAGAGATTCTCTGCCCTGTCCAGAGCGTATAATGAATTCTCAAAATTATTGGATTCAAATTCTATCTGGCTACGTGCGAGCTCGGATAAACCCTCGAAATGTCTTAAGCCCAGCTCAGAGGAAAGCTTTTTTGCCTTTTCCAGATGGTTTAATTTCTCCTGATAATCAAATCCCCGGGTCGAAGATAGGAGAAGATAGGCTTTGATAAGCTCATACCTGGCACCTATCTCCTCCAGTAGATTGAGGCTTTTCACCGAAGCTTCTCTGGATTTTTCCCTTTCATCTTTCAGGCTGTAAATCTCCCCTAAGATTTTATAGGCTAACCCTTCTTCTAATTTTTCTCCTATAGCTTTAGAGACCCTCAAAGACTTTTCAGCATAGTCTGAGGCTTTCTCCAGCTCCTCCCTCTCCAGCTCTAACTCGGCTAGAAGCCTGTAGCTCTGGCTGATGATGGCACCCTCCGGTGCAATTTTCTTCCCAATTTCAACAGCTTTCAGATAACAGGCTTCGGCCCCATCAAATTTTTTCTCCTCGAAACAAAGCTCGCCCTGATACTCATAGCATATGGCTAAATCCTTTAACGAGCTGCTGCCCCCCAGAAGATCGTGCGCTTTAGCCAGATAGGAGGAGGCTCTCCTAAGCTCTCCTTTTAAAAGCTTAAGATAACCCAAAGATAAAAGGCAACGGGAAAGATTTAATTTCTGCTCCTGTCCTGCCTCTTTGGTCAATTTAATATGGGTTAGAAGATGTTCTTCCGCTGAGTTAAGCTCTCCAGTCAGGGTGTAGATTCTTCCTAAATTCCTCTGAATTACACTCAGGTTGGTCAGGTCTTTGCTTTTTTCAAGATAGGGCAGGCATTCTTTCAGGTACTCGATAGCCCGTGTGTAATCCGCCCGGATGAAATAGACTTGGGCCAGATTGTTATAACTCTGGACAATTCCCTTTTCATCCTCAATCCTTCTAAAGGAAGCCACAGCGTCTCTGAATTGATCTTCAGCCTCCTTTAGTTTACCCAGGGCAAGATAACTCTTCCCCAAAATCGATTGCACCCTTGCAATCCTTCTGTTCTCCGAGGTATTTTTGAGAAGCTCAAAGGCAGTTTCCCCCTTTTCTATGGACTCCTTGAATTCTCCCAGACCGTAGAGCGTAGCTGCGGCAAGATAATAGAACACCCCCTTTGCCAGGACCTGAAGTTTTAAATCACCCTGGCTTTCAAGCTCTTTGAGCTTTTCACGAGCCTCCTGGTATCTGTCTTTCTCTAAGAGAGACTCAATCTGCTCGAGCCTTTCGGATAAAGATAGATTTTGTATTTTCTCCTTCATTTCTTCCTAGGTAAAGACACCGTTATTGCTGACTGCTCCTTCCTGACCTCCCCTTGGCACTTCTTTTCTACCACCAGCATAAAAATACCAGAGCAGAAGGGTGATACTGAGAAGAAATAGGTCTCGATCGCATTTGTTACCAGTTCTGGGCTTTCGAACTTAGGGGGTGTAACTGATTTTACCTCTTCCCAGGGATGCTCCTCCAGGGGTTTATCTGGCCCTTCCGCATTAACCATGGGGACAAAAGAAAAGAGCAAAAGGAAAATCAAAAAAGCAGTCAAGCACTTCTTCCAGGCCATCTTTTCGCCTCCTTTGCGAAAAAAGGTTTCTCTTTACCTAAAAAACAGTTATCTCAAAACAATATTTTCAAAGAAAGGGA
This sequence comes from uncultured Ignavibacteria bacterium, assembly GCA_964511075.1. Taxonomy (GTDB): domain Bacteria; phylum Zixibacteria; class MSB-5A5; order MSB-5A5; family RBG-16-43-9; genus CAZEDM01. The sequence continues at coordinate 24,876 of CAZEDM010000007.1, read as the reverse complement.
AAATAGACATTCCTTACCACTTTCAATTTAGTCAATAAATATAGATTGTCAAGTCTTTTTTTTGCGAGGACCCAAGTAAAAAGGCATTGCCCTGCAATAAATTATACGAGACAAAGAGTTAGTTTGGGAGCCTGTTTTTTAAAGCTGACAGTTCCAGGGAGGAGAACAGCCAAAATTTAACTGAGGTGGGGGACCACCACTGAAGAGATGGTAGTTGAGATAAACTACATCTGAAACACCAAGGTCACAGTTTCCATTGGCATCTCCCTTCCAGAGGGGATCGGGTGCAGGGCCGTATTTATATAAATAGTTGATAAGGTAGACCACATCCGAAACTGATACGCTGCCGTCTCCATTGGCGTCGCCTATGATGTCGTCCGGGTGCACATTACAAACCCAGCCTTCCCTGGTTATGGAATCTGCATGAGGGTGGTTCGGATCACTCATGTTGGCATAAACTGATACTGCGCTCACTTGCATCAAATAATTTCCACTGGGAACGTATTGTTCTGCATCATCTTTTCCATCCCACCAGCTTAAAGTGGGACCGGAGTATTCCAAGACACCAGGTTTTACGGTGTTGACTAAAACTTCTGATTCATTATAAATTTTAAAGTAGATACCAGCCGGATCTACCTGGATATAATCTGTATAATGAACTGTGTGCTCATCATTAGAGTAAACGCTAAAATCAACGATATCGGTGCCTATAACAAAATACTGTCCCCCGCTTGAATCGGTCCAGGATTCAAGCACATACATATTTCCACATGCCAGAAATCCACCTGTGTTGGAGATACTCACCGGTTTCCAGAATTGCTTCTCTCCAAAACCAGAACTGCCAAAGGTACACAATGGGAATAATCCCATATTAATGTCTGGAAGATATTTAATAATCTGGCCATTTGACCTATCCACAGCCCAGATTTGTCCAAAATTATCCGTTTCTAAATCAACAATGTCTCGGTCTACATATAGTTCCTTATACCAGGTAATATTTTCTGCAGCATGTGTTTTGATTAACCAAACCAGCCGATTATTTCCTCTGTCAGCTACGTAGAAGTGGTCATTATTAGCATATGGATCTCCATTTACTATGAAAGGATTTCTTCCACTGACTACCGCAGTTGGATGGCGGAATTGACCTTCCCCAGAGCCATAACTTCCATAAGTACACTTGAATGTGTCCTCAAACAGATCATACCTTTTAATCTGAGAATTTCCATTTAATATCCAGAGATAGTCATTATAAGTCCAGTAAAATTCAAATCCATTGTTAAGATCTAAATCCACGGGTAGTTTTAACCCATCTCCGGTTATTACACCCAGGTTTTCTAACACCTGTGTGTCATAGCGATAGCGGAGTTTTACTATTCTGTTGTTACTCGCATCAGCTACAAATATATAGTAGAAAGGGGTAATACCATATGTGGCGTTACAAAGCCCTTCACAATCCAGCCTTCTGGGCCATCTAAACTGACCCGTTCCTGAGCCTAAGGTGCCATATCCTGCTATCCAGTCATCCAAACACTCAGAAAATATCATCCTGTTCCAGCCGTGATCTAGTTCAAATGCCATACCACTATAGAGATTATATGAAGTATCCATAATATAGGACTGAGAAGCTGAAAGCGGATTAATAAAAAGCTGAGTCTCAAATGCCTGCAAGGCTTCACCCTTAGTCATTTTCCAGATTTCGGGATTCTCCTGCACTGGTACGGGAATAAGAGCATACTCGCTTGGTGACTGAGAGTATCCGTTATTATAAAATCCCAGGGAAACTGTCAAAAACAAGCAGATTAAACTAAATTTCTTAATCATAATTTTCTCCCTCCTCTTTCAGAGGTGATAGTTCTCCTGTATTTTAAAATTCTCAACAGTGAATGGTGCTTAAAATCTATATTCCACTTTAAACATCCAATTATCTACAGGCGTTAGATCATCCTTAAAATAAGCATCCAGGAAGATCTGTTCATTATAGGATAAACTGAAGCCCTGTGAGTAATAACCTTCTGAAATGGTCGAATTTCCTGTTTCCGTCTCTTCTCTTTTTATAGTAAATCCTCCTCCAAGCCTGGCTTTTACCATCTTGTGCAAAACCACCTCCATTCCAACAGGGAAAGTGAGCATGTAGGAATTGGTGGTCTTTTTCTGAGGATTTTCCCGGAAATAATAAGAGCTGTTTACTACCGAATCGTCCCTCATATAGATATTAGAGCTTTCCTGCCACTCAAGCCGGTCTAAGCTTCCTCTATCCCAGTATCCCTTCAATGCCGCTCCTATTTTAATAGAGGGAGAGAAATCTTTTTCAGCACCGATTCCCAGCATAAAACTATAAAATCTGTCATCCCACTGGAGGAAGCTTTTACTATTACTAAAACTAATATAATCAGGAGTGGAATAGCTGCTGTCACTATTTTGACTTAATTTAGAATTCTCATTTTTTTGATAGCGCCCACCTAAAAGAAAAGCCAGAGTCAGGTTCTGAGGAAACTCGTATTTGAAATTAATGTCCAGGCCAACTGCCTGTTGCTTTATGGGTGCCCTTCAGGTGTGGAGGGAGTAAGTCTCCCTTAGACTGCTATCAGCTCCGAATAAGATACTCTGGGACTCTCCAATAGAGGAGTTCTGGCTTATATAACTCAGCTTCTCATAATAAAGTGTGAAATCCAGAGTGGTTTTTGTCCAGGGATTTAATATCATCCCCAGGCTTACTCTCTGGGCATCCGGAGAATCGTCTAAATTATTTGACGAATAGCTTCTTCCATAGGATTTCAAGCTATCAGAGCCTGAGTATCTTTGAGTTATTATTTTCTGGCTTTCTGTTTCGCCATCATTATAATTTTTTAGATAAACGTAATCTATGCCCAGTCTTAAGGATGGAGAAAGTTTCAGACTGTATATCGCCTTGAAGTTTTGAATTGATTCTTTACGGTAACTACTGGCAGAAGTTGTGTCGAGGGTATAGTAATCGATATATTCGGTTCGACTCGCCCTATTATATCCATCTTTCTCTGAGGATGGTTTCAATTCGCCTACCAGGGCAATATTACCATAATCTGACAGGGGCAATACCACTCCCAGTAATCCGGTCTTCTGATTCTGAAAATAATCGGCTATCTTTACCTCCGGCTGCCAGTAGAGATTATACTGTCCAAATATTCTGGGTTTGTCTATAAAAGAAAGGTAAGCCGGATTTCTGTATATATCAGTATATTCATCTTCGATCACCCCGGCTAACTCATCCCCTATGCTCATGAGCCGGATAGATTTTCCCAAATACCCTTGGGTGTTCCGGGCAGTGACTAATAGGAGACAGAGAATGGATATGCAAAAGAATACTTTTTTCATTTTCCCTCACTTTTTTTAAACTTTTGTGAAAGCCCTTCTAAAATTTCCATTCTTCAATCCTTTTTAACCTTTTTCCCGCCTCCTCTGAAATCTTGGTGTCAGGATGTTTTTCAATTAACTCGTTCATAATCTTAATCGCACCTTCTTTGTCTTTTAGAATTTCATAGACATCCACCAGGGACATAAAAGCCGAGTTGAAGTAAAGGGAATTTGGATAATTTTCAATCAATTTCCTGCACACTGGAATGATTTTTCTTCTTTCTTCTAATTTGGTTGAAAATTTGTAAATCCCAGTGGCACTATTTAGAGACAAAGATGCATAAATACTATTAGGATATTTGTCCACTAAATCTTGATATTTCTGAAAGCCAAGTTCCCTTTTTGCTAAGTCTTTTTTACCCTCTTCATCCCTAGCAAATTTGAGCTTGTCAGCCTCCAAAAGCATACTCAAAGCTTTTTTTTCATCTCCGGTGGGATTTTTCACTTTTATTTCTATGATATTAGATTTTGTTTCAGGTAATATATCTCCTGCTGGTGTTTCCATAACAATTGTATATACACCAGCATCTACAATCCTATATCTGTCGCTTATATTTGCTCTGCTCTCATAAGATTCATTTGGTTTAAGGGTATCGGTTAAAGCATATTCACCTAAAAATAAGTTTGCATAACTTTGTCCTTTTTCATCTTTAATTTTGAAGTATTCTCCAAATAACCCAAAGGAAAGAATAATTGGGTTACCGTTTTTGTTTTTGACCTCAAAATGAATGAGTATTGGTTCCCTGACAAGATACTCTGTTTTATAACTATAAATTTTGATTTCTATCGTTCTCGCGGCTAAATAAGGTGTGATAATAAATATTAGAAATAATGTGAGTAATAATAAAGTTTTGTATCTTGAGGTTACTTTTTCAAGCATTTTAAACTCCTTTTACCAGTTAATATTTTTTATCTTGTTTATACAGCTATTGCAAAAGTGTGGATTTAAATATGTGCTTCTATCACCTGGGTATATTGGATGGGCATTCATTCTACAAAATTTGGAATGGCCTTCATGATGAAGTATTGCTCTTTGATGTCCTAATTCATGTACTGTTGTGGAGGTTACCAGATCATTAAAATCAACTTTATATTCAGTTCCTGCGTAGTTAATGCAGGCTTTTACAGCAACTAAGCTGCCTGAGGAATCACTTGGTGTAAAATTAATAGTATCTGATAATGCGGTGATTCCTAGATAATCGAGTAAATTGCCTTGGTCATCTTTGAAACCTTTAATTCCGCATAGAAACATCTTATCCCTAGACTGCTTAAGGTTTGAAATATAGTCTACAATTTCGCTGAAGTCGTCATCAGTGAATTTTAACAGTTGTGGAGTTAAATTAGTCTGATAAGAGTACCAGGTACGGTCGGTGTTAGCAATTCTGAAAGCGTTATAGACATATTCCGCAGTGTTGGGGCTTAAGAAGACATCGTAACTGGAAATGATACCGGTGTCTGAGTATTGACAGAAATACTCAATGTTCATCATCTTCTGCGGACTGGAGAATTGAGTAATATCTATATTGCCAAGCCAGCAGGAGGATATCAAATAGACACTATCTTCACAGGTAGAATTAAGCTGTATATTCTGTAAATACGCTGTAGCTTCGTAAGTTCCCGTGGGCAAGGAACCTCCAAATTCCAATTGCTGAGTGGCATAATTGCCTGAATAAAGCTCTACATAATTGCTACGATAAACCGTCCAGTCTTTTTCAAGCTCAAAATAAAGGCGATTAAAACCGGTATAGCTTGGGTCAATCTCTGGTTTTAATTCTATGGAGAAACTCCCGGCAGTATTGCAATCAAAATTTTCGGGCAAAGATGTCACTTCATAGAAATAGTAGTTTCCGCTTCCCACCCCACAGTTTGATGTTTGTGCTGAACCCCCGAGGTCTACCTTTTTTTCGCAACTCAAAAGACCCCAAACAGATAACAAGAAAAGCATTAAGATCAAAAACTTAAAGCTTTTGAAGAAATCCTTAGTCATTTTCCCTCCTTTTTTATTTTTGAGCCAGAGGAACCGGTTATTTTCACTTCTCCTTTCAGGAAGTCCAGAAGATTATCAAATCCTGTCAGCTGCCAGCTCCGGTTCGGATTTTTTCCTGTGTTATTAAATGTGCCTCCTTCCCCAGCGGGAGGGGGTACGCTCTGTGTTCGAGGGGGTGATTTGAAATAAAATTTTTCGGTTACCCTGCGTCCGGGTCCCTTGCTTCCAGGCTCAGATTCAGCACCCCATAAGACCAACTCGCAATCCACAATGGCACTATCACCCGCTATTTTTATCTTCAGGTTCACTATGTCAAAATCCCAGAAATTAGAAGAACTGAGAGGATTTATCTGCTTGAATGAGGGTTTTTGAAGAGAGAGCTTTCTCTTTGATGAATTATTGAAAATGCTCTGCAATTCCTTGGTCAAAACTCCATTGACCTGAAAGCTCTTCTGTTTTACAAAAAGTGAGGGTGTAGAGACCATCGAGATCTTCAGGGTGTCCTGCTGCTGAATTCCTTTTCTGACCATATCCAGTGCCAGTTCAATTCTTTGCTGGTCACTCATTCTAACAAAGTACTGGGCAGAAGTTAGCTGGAAACCAGAGCAAATGATTAAAATTAAGAATAAAAAGACCTTTTGGCTATTCCTGTAGAACATCTTTTGCCTCCGCTGTTGATTCTAAATGTTTTAATGTATAAACCCCACTCATTATAATTCATATACTAAGGTTAAGGCTCTAATTAGCTTAAATATAGGCTCTACGTGGGGAGGGTGTCAAGTCTTTTTTGGGAATTTTCTATAATTATTTCAAAATGCTTTGGAGCTCAATCTCTTAGGTGTGCTTAATCAGTAAATTTGGATATTTAGATTGACAAAGACAAAACTGGATAGTATAATTTCAAAAAAATATCACTTTCATCGGTATAAAATGCGTTTCATTGCAGATTTTCATATCCATTCCAAGTACAGCCGTGCCACCTCTTCCGAGATGGAGGTGGATTCCCTGTCCAGATGGGCGGAGATCAAGGGGATCTCTCTTTTAGGGACAGGAGATTTCACCCATCCGGCTTATCTGGCTGAATTGAAGCAGAAGTTAGAGCCGTTGGGGAATGGACTTTTCCAGTCGAAAGATAAAAAAAGCCCGGTCAGGTTCATACTTTCCGCAGAGCTGAACAATATCTTTCATCAGGGAGGCAGGTTAAGGAAGATTCACAACATCATCTTCGCCCCTTCATTCGAGGTGGTTGAGAAAATCAACAAGAAACTGGAGAATTTAGGGAAACTGGCATCTGACGGCAGGCCGACTTTTACTTTTCCGGCCAAGGAGCTGGTCAAAATTATCCTGGGAACTTCGCAGGAATGTATGATCGTACCCGCTCATGCCTGGACTCCCTGGTTTTCCATCTTCGGGGCAAACTCCGGGTTCGATTCGATTGAGGAATGTTTTGGTGAGTATTCCAAATATATCTATGCTATCGAAACCGGCCTGTCCTCAGACCCGGAGATGAACTGGCGGCTGTCCAAATTGGATAAGATTACTTTGATATCGAACTCGGATGCTCACTCACCCTCCAAACTGGGAAGGGAAGCCAACATATTTGACTGCGAACTCGATTATAAAGAGATTATGCAGGTGATAAAAACCGGGGATAAAAATAAATTTTTATACACCGTCGAGTTTTTCCCGGAGGAGGGAAAGTATCATTTCGACGGGCACAGGAACTGCGGGGTACTGTTCTCTCCTGCTGAGACAAAGAAAAATAAATACCTCTGCCCGGTTTGCCACAAAAGGCTGACAGTAGGGGTTATGCACCGGGTAGAGGATTTAGCAGACAGGGCAGAAGGCTTTGTCCCTCCCCATTCCATTCCCTACAGACATCTCATTCCATTACAGGAGATAATCGCAGATGCCTTGGGCCAGGCGCCTGATACCAAAGGGGTGGAGACCGAGTATAAAAAGATTATTCAGGACTTGGGGAATGAGTTCAGGATTCTATTAGACCTCTCGGTTGAGGAGTTATCTTCTAAGGCTTCCCCCAAAATAGTAGAGGGAATAAAAAAGGTTAGAGAAGGGAAATTAAATATCATACCAGGGCACGATGGGGTTTACGGAAAAATAAAGATATTCGAGGAAGGGGAGGGAGTAGAAGTAAAAAAAGATACCGAGCAGTTGGGGTTGTTTTAAAAAAGAGGAATATGTTGAGCAATTTGGATATAAAAACCAAATTAAGAAAACTGATAGAACAATACAAGAAAACATCCAGAGATGAAAATGAGGCAAATATTGAAGCCACATTAGTATCTAGACTTTTTGATTTATTAGGATGGGATAAAGATAATCCAAGGGTTTATAATAGACAGGCATATGTCCGGGGAGCTGGATATGCGGATGTGGGTCTTCAGATAGAAGATGAGCCAGTTATTTTTGTAGAAGTTAAAAAAATCGGGAAAATTCAAACAAATCGTATAGATCCTCAGATTCAAACCACTCTTCCCTTAAAAGGGTTACCAGAATTAATTGATAGAACCCCAGAAGAAAAACAAGCATTTAAGTATGCGAGAAGCAAAGAGATTCCTTGGGCCATTCTCACAAATTTTGAATGCCTTTTTGTTTTTAATGCTGATCAGGAAAGAATAATATTGTCTTTCAGATCACCTGAGGAATATCTATCCAAATTCGATGACCTTCTAAAACTATCAAAGGAAAATGTAAAGGCTAAAAGTTTAGAGTGGTTACAAGATCAAATCAAAAAAGAGGAAATAGATAAGAACTTTTTAGAAAAGCTTAAGAACTGGCGTGTAAGTCTGGCTCAAAATATTTATACTGAAAACAAAGATAATCATATTCTAAAAGATGAAAGTGGAGAATTTGATTTTGAAAAATTGATGCATATAGTTCAACGTGTCTTGTCTCGACTACTGATAATCCAGATTGCTGATGATAGAGAGGTTTTGCGGACTCATGGTTTATTGGAAGGATTACTCAAAAGTTACGAGGATACTGGGGACTATGCAAAGAAAGATTATCTATTGAATAGGTTTATTGATCTATCACATAAAATGGATGAACACCATAACACTACAATTTTTGCTCCTGGGCATTTCTGCGAAAAAGTTTTTATCTCAAACCCAGTTTTTGCAAAGATATTAAAAGAGCTTTGTCATCACTCTTTTAGAAAAATGACCGCAGACATACTTGGAGCAACTTATGAAAGTTATCTGGGATATAAATTCACCCTAAAAAATGGAAAGATAGAAGCAGAGATTGACCAGAGGGTCAGAAAACAATCTGGAATCTATTACACTCCTGCTTATATAGTCCACTATATTGTAGATAATACCTTAGGTAAAAAGCTCAAAGAATTAGAAGATGAATTTGGCTTAGAGGCTGGAGAGAAAGCAAAAGATTTGAAAATCTTGGACCCTGCTTGCGGTTCTGGTTCTTTTTTGATTTATTCCTTTGATCTTTTAGCTGATTTTTACGAAAAAGTAAATAAAGAAATTAATGGAGAGCAATTAAGATTATCTACAGAGCCTGCTAACCCCGATATTTTTGAAAATAGAGAAAAATTTAAGCACTTACCTCAAAAGATAGTCGATTACCCTAAGAGGATATTAGAGGATCATCTGTATGGAGTTGACCTCGATCCGGCAGCTGCAGAAATAGCCACTATAAATTTAGTGATAAAAGCCTTTGAGAAAATGAAAGGTAAAAAGCTGCCTTTAATTTTGAACCAGAATATAAAAGTAGGAAATTCACTTATCACTGGCGTTGGAGAAAGAGAAGAATTAGAAAGATTTAAAGAGGAAATTGAAAATCATATAGAATTGCGAAAAAGACTGGAAGAAACTGAGGATGAGAGTGAAAAAGAAAAAATAATTGAAAAAATCAACACGCTACGGGAGAAAGTCAATTCCAGCCTGAACGAGCCCTTGAAAGAATACTTTGAAAACCCACAAGAAAAAAGACCTTTTAATTGGGAGTTTGAATTTCCTGAGGTTTTTGATCCTGACAAACCTGAAGAGAAAAAGGGTTTTGATGTAGTAATCGGAAATCCGCCATATTTATTAATGCAGATTTCAAATACGCCTAAGACTGTATTAGAGTACATTCACACACACTCTAAAGTTGCTCAATATAAAATTGATTCTTATCATCTATTTTTAGAAAGGTCTATTGCATTGCTAAGTCATAACGGAGAGCACAGCTTTATTGTTCCGAACACATTTTTAACAAATAAATTTACAACTCGTTTAAGAGAATACATATTAAATCTCTGTGCAATTAAACTAATTGCACTCATACCGCTTGCGGTTTTTGAGGCTGCCGAAGTAGATAATTGTATCATTGTCTTAAAAAGAATGGATCCCCCGAATAAAAGAAGAGAAAATAAGGTTTCGATCTTGAATTTTGTCATTCAGCCGAATTCAGACATTGATGTTTCTCTATCTGGCGAATTACAACAAACAGTGTTTGAGGAACAGCCTGGACAGGTATTTAATGTCAATTTAGTTACAAGCACAGCCAAGATAGCTAACTCCATTCGGCCTAATACAGTTCCATTGGGTTCACTTTTGAGAGTGTATTTTGGCATCCAAACATATAATAGGGAGCGGTTTGTTTCCAAAAAGAGAATTGATAAAACGTATAGAAGGGCCTTAGATGGGGAGGACATCCAAAGATTTTCTCTTAATGCTAAAGAAAGATATGTGAAGTTTGTCAATTCAGCCATAAAAAGTGGTGGTGATAAGAAAGTGCATTTAGCAAAAGAAAAGATTGTTATTCCCCAGATAGGAGTAGAACCCAAAGCCATACTTGATAAGGATAGATATTGCACATTGAATACTATTTACAACCTCGTGTCAAAAAAGCTAGGACATTATAATATAAAATATATTCTAGCTATAATAAATTCTAAGATGATTGGAAGTTTTTGGCGAACAATGTTTTTTGATAGGAAACAACTTTTCCCGAAAATTAAAAAGAAGTCGTTAGAAAATATACCTATTCATCGCATTGATTTCTCTGATCCTTCTCAAAAAGCAATGCATGACCAATTGGTCAAATATGTAGAAATTATGCTTGATAGAAATAAAGAGAAAAAAGAGCTTGACAAGATATTCTTGCAGACCCTCATGAATCACAGTTATGAACTTCAATCTTTTGGCAAGAGTTACTATGATAGGCCTGAATATGTTGAGAAAATTGAAAAGAGAGCCACTGAGATAGCAAATTCCAGAGATGAAATCAGTAAAATCTCTATAATCGAGAGAGACAATCTTCTTCTATTAATTGTATACTTTGGTGATAAAGGTTCAAAAGCTATGGCTTTAAGCCTCATAATTAAAGATGAGAATTTGCGATTGTTTTTATTTTACTCTATCCACCGATATCTGGAAGAGAATAAAAGACGGAGAAAGTGGAACGCAAAATCTTTTCCTAAAGTTCTGGATGTAATCTTAGGAAGGCTTGAAGTTCCAATTTTCAAGACTAAGGCTAATCTTTATAATGTGGAACACAATCTCAAGATGATTGATTTAGTGATGAAAGAATTCAAAGTCAAATTCTATAAAAAATTCCCCAAGGGAAATATTCATTTAAGCCAGATTGAGCAGGAAATTCAGGAAACAGACGATAAAATAGATGCTTTGGTATTTAAGTTGTATGGTTTAAATAGAGAAGAAATTATTACAGTTCTTGACTCAATGGGAACTCCAGAGAATATTAAAGAAGATATTTTGCAAGAATTCACCTCGTTGAAGTAAACAGTTCCATTTTTTCAAAGTGGGTCAATCCTGAACCTCTCCTTAGAAAGTATAAGGGTTCTTGCGACAGCCCTTTTCCGAATGACAGATTCACAGAACAGAATCGCCAATGAGAGGTAAAACAGACATTCCTGCCTGTTTTTAATTTTCAGAGAGCAATGCCTGGCGAAGCATCTTAAGATTTTTCATTATACTCCTTCTATTTTCCATTCGAAGGAATGCTTGACAATTACCTGTCTGACCTTAATATTATCCCTGGATGAAGGTTCTATGAGTGGTTTTCTCAAGAAAATATGGTCTGGAATTAAGGCTTTCTCCAGAAAAGTTGCCTACGTTCAGTCTCTTATTATTCTGACGCTGTTTTATTTTCTGGTTATCGGTCCCTTCTCCGTTGTTCTCAGGTTTTTTGGAAAAGACCTTCTGAACAAGAGATGGAAGGATAAAAAAAGCTCTTACTGGATAAAAAAAGAGGAATCAGAAGTAAATTTGGAAAATGCTCGCAGGCAGTTTTAATCGATAACTCAGCCTATTGAAAGGATACGACTCGTAGAGATGTATATCTTGGGCATCTCAGCTTTCTATCACGATTCAGCCGCCGCCTTGTTCAAGGACGGGAAGATAGTGGCTGCAGCTCAGGAGGAGAGGTTTACCCGTTTAAAGCACGACTCCGGTTTTCCTGTAAATGCCATAAACTACTGCCTTTCCTCAGAAAATATATCGGTTAAGGAAATTGACTATATCGGATTCTACGAGAAACCTTTTGTCAAATTCGAAAGGATATTATTCTCCCATTTAGCTACTTTCCCCCGATCCTACATCTCCTTTTTGATGGCAACCCCTATGTGGCTGAAGGAGAAACTCTGGATACCAGGTTTAATCCGCAAGCAGCTAAGCTACGAGGGGGAGGTGCTTTTGATCGAACATCACCTCTCCCATGCCGGATCGAGTTTCTTAGTTTCACCCTTTAAAAAAGCAGCCATACTTACTATAGATGGAGTAGGAGAATGGTCAACTGCTGCCTATGGAACAGGCGAAGACAATCGAATTGAGCTTTGCTCTGAGATGAGATTTCCTCATTCCTTGGGGCTTTTATACAGCGCCTTCACCTATTATCTGGGTTTCAGGGTGAACAGCGCAGAATATAAAGTGATGGGCCTGGCTCCTTATGGAGAGCCTTCATACTATGACCTGATAATGAGAGAATTAGTGAATTTGAAAGAGGACGGCAGTTTCAAATTGAACATGCGATACTTTTCCTACGACTACGGCTTGAAGATGACCAACAATCGATTTGACAGGCTCTTTGGCTCACCCCGCAGGGTTCCCGAATCAGAGATAAAAAGACAGCACAAGGATATTGCCTCAAGCCTCCAGAAGGTAACCGAGGAGGTAGTTTTGAGGATGGCAAATAATCTGCATAAAGAAACCGGTTTGAAAAAACTGTGCTTGGCAGGCGGCGTAGCCTTAAACTGCCTGGCTAATTCAAGGATTTTAAAAGAAACCCCCTTTGGGGAGATATTTATTCAGCCCGGTTCAAGCGATGCGGGAGGTGCAGTTGGAGTAGCAGCTTACATATATTATACCCTTTTAAATAACCAGAGAAATTTCGTATGGAAAGATGCCTATCTTGGTCCGGAGTTCTCACAACAGGAAGTAAGAGAGTTTCTGATTCAAAAAAATATCCCTTTTAAAGAGTACAGCCGGGATGGAATGCTGAAAGTTGCCACAAAGCTCCTTGCAGAACAGAGTATAATCGGCTGGTTTCAGGGGAGGATGGAGTTTGGGCCAAGAGCCCTGGGGAATCGGAGTATCCTGGCTGATCCCCGCAGGGCAGAAAACAAAGACAGGGTAAATCAAAAGGTGAAATACAGGGAAGGGTTCAGGCCCTTTGCTCCCAGCGTTATCCGGGAGAAAGCAGAAGACTATTTCGACATAGACAGGGATTCACCCTTTATGCTTTTGACTTTTCAGGTCACAAGCAAAGAAATACCGGCGGTGACCCATGTGGATGGCTCATCCAGGTTACAGACGGTGAGAAAAGAGGAAAACCCGCTTTTCTATGACCTTCTATCTGAGTTTCATAAACTGACCGGCTGTCCCTTGCTTTTGAATACCTCCTTCAATTTGAGAGGGGAACCCATAGTCTGCACCCCGGAGGAGGCTTATCTTTCCTTTATGCGCTCGGGAATGGACTACCTTATTATGGGTAATTTCGTATTAGATAAGAAGGAGATGGCTCCCTTGCCTGAGGAGTTCTCCTATGAGAAATTGTTTGTCCAGGATTGAAGATTAATAAAAAGAAGAAGGAGATACTGATATGAGTTTTTTCTCCCGCTTTTCCATCTTCGGTGAATTCTGGCAGTTCATTCGATTCAGAAAAAGATACTGGCTTGGACCGATAATCTTTATTTTGCTTATATTATCTTTGCTCATAATATTTGCGGAAAGCTCGGTCGTAGCTCCATTTATCTATTCTCTTTTTTAAACTCCTATGTACAGGATGAAGTTTAGCAAAACCCTTTTATTCTCCTTATTAACCCTGTTTGTTTTTTTTCTCACAGCTGAGGTTATTTTCAGGGTAATAGGTTTCCAGAGGATATTTCCGGAAAGAGCTTTTATCTTGAATCCCGAGCTGAGCTATCCTAAATATTACAAGAAAGATGCTGAGCTTTTCTGGAGGATCAGACCCAACCAGACCATCAAGGGTAAGTTCTTTGTGGATGGTGTATATAAGATAAATTCGAAAGGTTACAGGGACTATGAGTTCTCGGAGAACAAAGCTCCCGATAAGAAAAGGATAATCATAATGGGAAACTCCTGCACCTTTGGCTGGAAGGTGGATCTGGAGGACACCTATTCCAAAAGGTTAGAGAAGCTTCTGAATCAAGAGCTCCCAGAGCCGAAATTCGAGGTGATAAATGCCGGCATGACCGGATACAGCACCTATCAGGGCTTAAGGCTTCTGAAAAGAGAGATTTTGAAGCTGCATCCGGATATAATCATCATCTCCTATGGCTGGAACGATATGTGCGCTTCGCAAAGACTGGATAAGGAGCAGAAGTTTCCGCCTCAGTGGCTTCTGGACCTGGATGACTTTCTCTCCCGTTCAAAGTTCTATTCGTTTTTGAAATTCGAGATTATGACCTGGCTTAAGTCCAGAAAAAAACCGGTGGATAAAAGGGAGCTTGTATACCGGGTCTCGATTGAGGATTATCTTAAAAATCTGGAGCAGATGGCAAAGATAGCCGAGAACTGGGATATTGAGGTTATATTTTTGAGCACGCCCGTCTCCTCAGCCAGAATCTTTTTAGGTCCTGGAAAAACCTCCAAGCCGCATATCGCCAATAAGTATTACAATCAAGCCCTGAGGGAGCTTTCCGAAAGGATAAAAGTCCCACTGATCGACGTGGCTTTGCTTTTTGAAGACCGGGGAGAGTTGTACGACAACGGCAGGGAGGAATACATTCATTTTAATGCCAAGGGTCACCAGGTTATAGCTGAGGCTATCTATGAGTATTTTCAGAAAAAGGGGATGATTAAATAGATTTGAGAAGTTCAGGGCGTCAACTATCAGCAGCTTATCTTGGTCTGGGCGAAGGGTATCTAATAGCTAAAAAATCAGCAAATAAAAAATTAATGATCTCACGGCAAAATTTCTTGAGGTAAGCTCAAACAATTGAGATGATGACTACGTCAAAATAATGAAAAAGGGAATGGTAAAATTTAAAAGCTGAAGACTTCACTTATTTCATTCTATTCTGAGTTCCTGCCCCCCTCTCAGATAGAGTAGGTAGTGAAGCTCCTTCAGCTTTTTTTATTGTCAGAATTATTGATTTTTAAAACAGACGGTTGTATTATAGGAAGATGAGTAACAAAAAAGCCATAGCTCTTCTCTCCGGCGGTTTGGACAGCACCTTAGCCTTGAAGCTGATTCTGGACCTGGGGTTCGAGGTGATCGGATTAAACTTGAAGACTCCCTTCTGTACCTGTGACGGGAAGGAAGGGGTGTGTTATTCCAGTAAATACGCGGATGAATTCGGGATTAAGCTGATCAGGATTTTCGGAGGGGAGGATTACCTGGAGTTGATAAAAAACCCTAAACATGGATACGGGAGAAATCTCAACCCCTGCATAGACTGCAGGATCTATTTATTTCGCAAAGCAAAAGAGGTTATGGAAAAAGAAGGAGCAGGTTTCATCTTCACCGGAGAGGTACTGGGAGAGAGGCCCATGTCTCAGAGATTGGATGCTATGAGATTAATCGAGAAGGAGTCCGGGCTCCAGGGGAAGGTTTTAAGACCGCTTTCTGCCAGACTTTTGGACCCGACGCTTCCGGAGAAGGAAGGCCTGATAGACCGGACTAAGCTTTTGAATATTCGGGGCAGATCAAGAAAGCTCCAGATTCAGTTAGCTCAAATTTATCAGATAAAAGATTACCCCTGTCCGGCAGGTGGTTGCCTTTTGACTGATGAAAATTTTGCCAGAAGACTGAAGGATTCTTTTCAGCATGGTGAGGATTCGTTAAGACATATCTCCCTTTTGAAATTAGGCAGGCATTTTCGTCTGCCCTCGGGTGCGAAATTTATAGCAGGAAGAAATCAGGAGGAGAACAATCTTATCCTGAACCTGGCTGAGCCAGACGAGTTGAAATTCACGGTGAGTGGGTTCAAAAGCACCTACGGAGTTTTGTTGGGTAAAGCCAAGCCTGAGGACAAAGTCCTCTGTGCCAGGGTATGTGCCCGGTATTGTCAGGAAAAAAATTTGCCGAAGCTTGTGATAAAGGTCTGGACGGAAGCGATGGAGAATTTTAAAGATATGGAGATTTCTTCTGTCACTGATGACCAGATAGAATCATATAGAGTCTGAGTTCTCTTTTCCTGTAGACACTTGCAGAGATTGTGAAAATCCTTTCACATATGCTTAACTCGGTGCTTTCCTGATAAGCTATTGTTATATAAAAGAATATGGAATTGAACCGCATATTTACCCTCAACCTCTCAAATTCACTAAGATGCCTAAGTCATTGATAGTAAGTCGAATAAGAATCTGAGTTGTTTAACATAAATGGTATAAATTTTGCTTGTTAAAAAACAGAAAGTAATATGATTCTCAGAGTAGGCAAATAATTTTTTAAAATGGTTGAAAGAGAATTTTTTTTTAAAAAATATGAAAGTTTTTTCTTGACAAAAAATCAAAGGAGTTTATATTATAAGTGAAAAAGTACAGGTAAGTCCTCAGTAATATCACACATAAGACCTTCAGGAAGATAGTCCTTATGAGGGGGAACTGAGGGTGGAGGGAGGGAAGAAGGATATCTTGAGTATTGTTTTAAATTAAGAAATTAGAAAAGTAGTTTGAAGGATTAACTTTGCTCTTTGAAGTATCATCATCAAGGGAAGGAGGTAAAGAGAAGCCCCTTGTGATTGGAGGTAACGGGGGTTGAGAAGGAGGATAATAACCCTTAATGAAGAGGGAAGGGATGAGCAAAGGAAAAATCTATTTAACCGTGACTTTTTTTCTGATTAATCTTGTTTTTGTAAGCTCTTTGACAAAAGCAAATCAACCGCCAGTCTTAGATACGATTGGTGCGAAAACAGCTTATGAGTTTCATACCTTGATCTTCGGAGTTCATGCTACCGATGCGGACGGGGACTCGATCATTCTGGAGACGGATAATATGCCGTCAAACTCCACATTCATAGACTCAGGAAACGGCTCAGGTTCTTTCAGGTTTGTGCCTGATTATACCCAGGCAGGCGTATATTATGTAACTTTCATTGCCAGGGATACAGTCGGTGCTGAGGATAGTGAAGTGGTGCAGATTACGGTGATAGATGTGGATTATTCCACGATTTTCGTGGGGGACACCATAACTTATCAGGGTCACATGCGAATGCAGATTTCGGTTTACATCGACAACCCGGATCAGTATATAGAGGGTTTCACTTTGGATTTCACCCTGGTCCCCAATGACCGGGCTTACTTTTCCACCGATCATTTCGAGGTCTTTATCGATACCGTTTGTTCTGGACTGGGCCGACCCTGTCATCCGGATAGCATAATAAGAGTAGATACAACCATCAGCCGTGTTATGAAGATAGACAGCAACGGCACATTGACTGGCGATTTCTCTATATTGGAGGCTCATGGAGATGCAGGAGATACCACCAGCCCTTACTGTCTTAATGTGAGTGTGTTGGGGCTGGCTCCAAATGGCGAGCCCTTGGGACCGGGTTTCGGGTTACTATTCAAATTATACTTGGATGTGCTCTGTCTTTCTGATTCCCTTTTGCCGGATACTCTGGTTTTTGTAAATGTGAATGGTACCCTGGCCCAGGGAGACACCCTGATTAAAGCCAAGAGGTTTCTGCCAGGCAGGCCTTTCATCTTCGGCGGGGTAAAATACGGGGATGCCAACAGCGATGGTAACGTCTCGGTGGCAGATGTGGTCTACCTCA
This sequence comes from uncultured Ignavibacteria bacterium, assembly GCA_964511075.1. Lineage (GTDB taxonomy): Bacteria > Zixibacteria > MSB-5A5 > MSB-5A5 > RBG-16-43-9 > CAZEDM01. The sequence goes on along the minus strand of CAZEDM010000007.1, from coordinate 7,273 downwards.
TAAGTTATCTTTTCAAAGGAGGTCAGCCACCCAATCCCCAGATTGAGGGGGATGCGAATGGCGATGGTCAGGTGAGCGTGGCAGATGTGGTTTATCTGATAAGCTATCTTTTTAAAGGAGGTGCTCCTCCTCATTGTAAGGAGTAGAGAGGAGGAAAAGCTTGAAGCGAAATCACAGGTCATAAGGTAAAAACATTAACCCTTTTTCTGAAAGGAGGTGAGGAGAGAAGGGGTAAAAACCAACCACGATTAACACCCTAATCACTTTCGAAGGAGGTGAGCATCCTAAGAGGTAACTTAGCTTTAACCTTTGAAAGAGAGGGGGAGGTATCAAGAGTAGTTAAACGTTAATAACTTAGAGGAGAAAGAAAATGAGAAAGAATTTGTTATTAGTCGTATTAGTATTCTCTCTGGTGCTTTTCTTCTCCAATCTGGGAATTGCACAGACTAACGACTTTGGACTGGATCCGGTGAATCTGGAGATTCATCCCTGCGTTGGTGGTGGACTGGTTGAGGTTGATATTACCATCAACACGATTGAGGACATCCAGTCGTTTGTGGTTCCACTGGCAGCTACTGGAACTTCAGTTCCAGTCTTGGACACCATATTGACTGGCGGTTTGGGAGATGCCAATCCAGTAGGGTTCAATGCACCCAGTTTGGTTAGCACATTCACCCAGAGGATCGTTAACCCCTACGGAATAGGTGGTTATGCTGGAGGCGACCCCATGCTGTTTGTGGCAGTCTCCTTTGCTGGTCCGCTTGTTGGCCCAGCCTCTGGACTCTATTGCAAGATGTTCTACAACGTGAGCGGTCCTGGAACCTTAATATTCGACACCCAGGTTCACTCAACCGGTGGTCCGGTGACTATGACCAGGCCCGATGCTTCCTCTGCGCCGATTAACTGGGGTGCAACCCAGACAGTGGGCACTTTCGATGTGGTCAGGATGGCCGAGTCTGCTCCAGTAGTTACCTGCCCGGCTACCAAAGAGGTATTCGTCAACCAGACACTGGATATCGACATCAGCGCAACTGATGCCGGCGGAAGTGCGATCCAGGGTATCTTCCTCGTTAGTGGTCCCACCTGCGGAAGTGGCGGCTTCTCTGGCACCAATCCGTGGGTCTACAGCTGGAACACAACCGGCTGCCTCAGCGTCAGCTTCACCGAGTCTCTGACCTTTGGAGTGTATGACGAGTGCGAGACCACCTACTGCACCACAGACGTAGACGTGATTGCCTCTGCCGGATTTGTGTGGATTGGCACCATTCTTAATGCTGATCCCTGCGAGTTGGTTGAGGTGCCGGTTTATGTCGACCCCAACAAGGACTTTGGTGCTTTCGACCTCTATATCGAGTTCGATCCTACTCTGCTTTACTTCCAGGGTATAGATAGAGGCCCAGGCTTACCAGAGGGTTGGGAATACTTCACCTACAGACAGCTTCCTTGCCCGGATTGCGGCTGCTGCAAATACAAGCTGCAGATCCTTGGTCTGTACGACATAAAGGACCAGCATGCGGGTGAGTACATAGAGGCTGGCTCAGGACCGTTGGAGATCGCTACCCTGAAGTTCAAGGTCGCCTGCGACGAGAACCTGAGAGGGTATGACATGAACATCTGCTTTGAGTTCGACGACGGAGAGTGCACGGAGAATAGCTTCTCTGATCCTACAGGTTACATCCTGTATGTCAGCGATAACCCAGATTTCTTCAACTATGACGACTGCGACACCCAGGCTCATCCTGAGAACCCCGTGTTGAACCTACTCAGATTCTATCTGTTCTCTCCTCCGGGAACCATAAACGATTTTGGTCGTCCCTGCGGCGGAGTACAGATAAGAACCACTGGTGAGAAGGTGAGAGGAGACATCAACCTCAACCTGTTGGCTTACGAGCCTGCAGACCTGGTTCTGTTCTCCAGCTACTTCATCTATGGTGATGGCGTATTCACCATCGATCCACCAGTCCAGATTGCCAATACCGACATCAACGCTGACGGTCATCCGCTGTCCTTGTCAGACTTCATTCTGATGATAAGGATAATGTTGCATGACGCTAGTGCCATTCCCAAGCCTACACCAGGTTCCGATTTGGCCACCATCTATGCTATGACCAAGGGCTCAGAGACTAAGGTCTCCACCAATGCCAACTTGGGTGCAGCTCTGTTCACCTTCGAGGGCGTGGGCGAAGTTAGCTCCGACATGAAGATCGAGCAGGGTGTGGTAGATGGTAACCTGAGAGTTCTGGTTTATATGAGCTCCAGCGCTGGCGTAACTGGTGAGCTGTTCACCGTTGAGGGTGCGGCAAAGTTGGCTTCAGTTGAGGCTGCGGACAACTACGGCAGGTCGGTAAAGACCACCGTGGTCAACAAGGCAGTTCCGACCGCCTTTGCTCTGCGTCCCAACTATCCAAACCCATTCAACCCGGTTACCAATGTTGCCTTTGCTCTGCCAGTAGATTGCAAGGTCTCCTTGAAGATCTACAACGTGGCCGGGCAGTTGGTCAGGACACTGGTCAACGAGACCATGCCTGCTGGTAACCATACGGTTACTTGGGATGGAACCAACTCCAGTGGCGAGAAGGTTGCTTCTGGTATCTACTTCTACAAGCTGAATGCAGGTGATTTCAGCAAGACCATGAAGATGGTTATGACGAAGTAACTTTCGTCCCGGTTTTACTGCCGAAGGAGGAGAGGAATCTCCTCCTTCGGTATAAATGATGAAAGGAAAAAGAGGCAGGAAAAAAAGATAAGATTTTTACAGATTCTTCTCCTCTAAAGGGATTTTTGAGGATTCAGGTAGCTGAAGAGCAGTAGTGAGTTTGACGATAGATAGTTAAGAGTAAGCAGTAAAAAAAAATTACACGAGGTAGAAGAAGTAATGCCAAAGAGACTCTTTTCCTTTCTTTTTATTTTGATAAGCAGCTTTTTTTTCATCTCGAATCCTTCCTTTGCTCAAATCTCAGACACAGTCGGAGTTGTTGATACCTTAAGGGTGGGAAACGTTACCGCCTATCCAGGCTTTAAGGTTTGTGTTCCGTTATATGCTTTTAACGATGAGCACCTGGGGGCTTTTGTGATACCTCTGGAGTTCTCCAGCACTGATATTTCTTGTGATTCCATAAGCTTTGTAGGCACCAGAGCTGCCTCCGCCACTATGAAAAGCGATTCAAGCTCAAGGGGCACTGATATAAAAAATGACGAAAAGAGAGTAACTGCCTGGGCAGTCTGGTTTACCGGAGATCTTTCCCCGGGGGAGGGGATAGTAGCCAATCTCTGGTTTACCGTAGATAGCAGTGCTTTGCCCCAGATTGTGGAATTTGATACCTTTTCTACTTTAGACCCACCGGTCTATTTAGATTTCACTTATCCCTGGGCTGTGGATATGATCCCGGCCTTTGCTAAAGGGGGAATTACCATTAAGCAGATAAATCTGCCCCCTCAGATACAGCCGATTGAGGATCAATATGTGAATGAGGGGGATACTTTACTAATAAATATACAGGCGAGCGATCCAGAGGAAGATCTGGTAGCGATTAGCATTTTAAATAAGCCTGTGGGGGCTGTCTTCGCAGATTCAGGTAATGGGAAGGCTACTTTTCGCTGGATTCCTCCCTATACCGGCTCCTGGTCTTCCGAGAATAGCCCTTATACAGTTACATTTGTAGCCTCGGATTTGGATACCACCTCCTCGGAGGATGTGGTGATTAACGTTGCGGATAAAGATTCGCTGGGCGAGGATTATGTTTTGGAGATCGGTGCCGATACGGGTCTTTTCTCAGAGGTGATTACCCTTCCTGTCAAACTTACAAATCCAGATTCTATCGGGGCTATGAATTTATTGCTTCATTTTGACCAAACTGCTGTTTCCCTGTTGAGCGTGAGCAAGTTAAATACCAGGATCAGCAACTGGGAGTATTTTCAGTATAGGATCGATCAACCAGAGGCCGGTGACGTTCAGATTTTGGCACTGGCAGATATTCCTGACCCGGTTACTACTCCAGCTTTGCCTCCGGGGGAGGGAGTGATAGCCAATCTGATTTTTCAGATCGTTATTAACCCCTGCCCTCTCAGCCCCTCTTCATTTATTGGATATAAGTTTATAGATTCGACCTCTAATACCTTTAGTGGCTCTCTGGGTCAAAAATTTATAGGTCAGAATGACATTGAGTACAGGGAGGGGTATATTCTGATACAATGCTCCGATGATGTAAGCGAGGAGGGTGGAAATTCGATTCTACCTGAGGTATACGAGCTTTCTCAAAATTACCCCAATCCGTTTAATCCAACGACCGAAATCAGATTTGCCTTGCCTGAGGAAACCAAGGTAAGCTTGGCAATTTATAATATAATGGGACAGGTGGTTAATAAGTTAGTGAACGAGAACTTAAAAGCTGGCAGATATAAAGTCGTGTGGGAAGGTAAAGATTCAGCCGGCAACAGAGTCTCAAGCGGGATTTATTTTTACAGATTAGAGACGGCGAGTTTTAGCCAGACAAAAAAGATGATAATGGTGAAATAAAAAAGCTGGAGGTTATTAATTTGACTAGAAAATTTTGTCTTTTGGGTGCGGCAATACTGACATTATTTTTTGGTTATTCTTACTCTCTCGCAGATTACATACCCTCTACCGTTGATACGTTGAAGGTAGGGGGTGGTACCTATGCCAATGATGTGATCTATGCTGACCCAGGTGATTTCAGGGTTCCGGTGACGGTATACCTGAGAAACACCTTTGATGTGGCTGCTTTTGTTTTGCATCTGGAATATGATTCCACGGTGATGTCCCCCCGCACGCCCGTGCCTGAATCAACTTACTATCAGCCCATCAGGTCCCAGAACCTGCCTGTATTTGCAGGGAGCTTTGACAATGCAGGGGAGATATATTTTACGGGAAGCGCGTTTTTCAACCCGATTGAGGAATATATAGCTCAGGGCAGTGGAGCCATCGTGGAATTTTATTTCAATATTAAATCTACAGCCCCAGAAGGATGCTATTCGATCACCTTTGAGGATGATGGCGTGGAACCCCCCGATAATTATATAACAGATAAATATGGAACTGCGGATTATCTTCCGGTGATAGTGAATGGTACTATCTGTATCGGCGACACCTCACCTCCTGCTAATAACCCTCCGGTAATTCCCACAATATCTTCACAGACTGTTGTTGTAGGAGAAACTTTGTCCTTTCAGGTCAATGCCACGGACCAGGACGGGGATGTGATCACTTTATCCGCTCAGAGCTTGCCTTCGAATGCCACCTTTCCCCAGGTTCAGGGCACGGGCAGTGTAAGTGGGACCTTCACCTTTATCCCTGCTGCGGAGCAGGCACCGGATACGCTTTCGGTGACCTTTGTTGCCACGGATGAGCATTCAGCCCAGGCTCAGATGAGCGTAACGATTTTCCTTTACGAAGAGGAGGCCCCTCCACCGGAGCCTACTGACAAAATAAAGATGCTAAGCACGGCCGGAGGTGTTCCAGGATCCAGGGGAAGGTTAATTCCAGCCTATTTTTCCAACCAGGAGGATACCGTCTATGGAATTGAATTTTCCATGAACTATGACCCACAGGCAATTATAATTGATTCCTTGGTACCTGCAGATAGAATCGAAGGTTTTTCAGTTTACTCCAATCTGGGAGATAGTTTAGGCAAGCTTACGGTCCTAATTTTCGGCCTGGGCAATGAGATGATTTTACCCGGGTCTGATGATGTGCTTTATTTGGCAGTTTCTGTTGATACCTTAGCCTCATTTGGTGATAGCCCTTTGGACCTCATAAGTGCTTGGGAGGCGATAAGCATAGATCCGGGCGATCCGGCACGAGCTTTATCTATGGTAGACGGTGTTTTCGCAGTAGATAAATTTGGCGATGTAAATTTGGATAAGAATGTAAACGTCAGCGATGCCGTGATCTTGATAGCCTATGTTTTGGGGAATGTCTCCCTGAATACTCGTAATTGGGAAGCAGCTGATATAAATCGAGATGCAGGTGTAAATGTTGGCGATTTGGTGGGCGTGATAAATACTATCTTAGGCAGGCCTATCACTGCGCCTCTGGAGAGACCAAGTGCACCTCTTGCATATTTACATTTGGAATATGACTCCTTACAGCCGGGCAGTTCTGGACAGATAGATGTTTGGGCGGATTTGAAAACCTCTGTTGCGGGAATGCAGTTAAAGATAAAATACGATCCCACCCAGATATCTTTCTTAAGCCCAGAACAAACTACCCTGGATACTCTTTTATATGAGAATGATGAGAAAAATGGTATTTTGACTCTGTTGTCATTCTGTCTGGGTGGAAGTCCCATACCCACTGGAAAAGGCAGCATACTTTCTCTGCCTATTGTCGCAAGCCCAGATTTAGATAAAGAGAATTTGAAGATAGAGATAGAGGAGGCGATCTTAGCTGATCCAGAGGCGGTGGTTATACCAGTGGATAAGGGAGAGGTGGTATTACCCAGGGTTTTCAGCTTAAGCCAGAACTATCCTAATCCATTTAATCCTAATACAACTATAAGGTTTGAGATAGGCAGTGGTGGAGGAACTCAGGGAGCGGTGAATACCACCCTGAGGATCTATAATATCTTAGGACAGCTGGTCAAAACTTTGGTAGACGAGCCAAAATCGCCCGGAATTTATTATCAGACCTGGGATGGCAAAAATGGGCAGGGGGAGAAGGTTTCCTCTGGTGTCTATTTCTATCAGCTCAGAGTGGGCGCTTTCAACCAGACGAAGAAAATGGTGTTAATGAAATAAATTTTGGGTATCAAACTTAAAGGGTTAATGGTATGCATATAAAAAGGTATTTTAGAAGTTTTTCGATTTGTCTGTTACTTATTTTTCTTTTCTATTTTCCCTCCTGGGCTCAGAATAATGCACCGGTATTGGACTCCATAGGAGCCAGGGCCGTAGATGAAGGACAGGTATTGACTTTTAGGGTGTCTGCTACGGATGTGGATGGCGACAGTTTAATTTTGAGTGCTTTGGATGTGCCTACCAATGCTAGCTTTACAGACAGCGGTAATGGAGCAGGCTCGTTTAGTTTCAGCCCGGATTATACCCAGTCACAGGTATATAATGTGACCTTTATAGTATCCGACACTGCAGGAGCAGCAGACAGTGAGGTGGTAGCCATAACGGTGAACGATGTAAACACTGCACCGGTGTTGGCTTCTATCGGCTCGCAGAACGTGGATGAGGGACAGAGTTTGAGTTTCCGGATATCTGCTACGGATGTAAATGGCGATAGTCTGATTTTGAGTGCCTTGGATGT
>CAZEDM010000006.1:0-247024 GCA_964511075.1 uncultured Ignavibacteria bacterium | reverse complement strand
CATTCGACCAGTAGGTCCTGGAAAATCCCAAAAACAGACTGCCAGAGATACCTCCTACATAACCAGCTACCCTTGTCCATCCGCCTGAGGCGGACTCCTTACCTCTCAGGATGTGCCCTGCTATCCGCACAATCAACAGATAGGCTAACCACACGGTCAGAGCTGAGGATAGTACCGAGATGAAATTCACCCTGGGGGCTATGCTGCCAAACAAAGGCAGAAGGGCGAATACACGGCCTATCAGGACGAATAAGGGTGTGCCCGGAGGATGCGGTACCCCCAAAATGTAGGAACAGGCGATGAACTCACCGCAGTCCCAGAAAGAGACCGTGGGCGCCATAGAGTAGAGGTAAACTATAAAAACGAAAAGAAATACTGCTGCCGATATCCAGATGTTAAGCGGGTCTTTCTTATACCAGCGGATTAGTGGATTCATTCTACCTCCATTTATATTATTTCTGGAGTATAAGATTTTAGCTTTATTGTAAACCTGAAAGTTTATACTCCAAAATCTTGCATTCTATAATAAGTCAAGCAATTTGATTATGCTTAAGCTAAGTCCAAACCGATCAAAGACCTCTAAAGGTATAAAAAAAAAGGTCGATTAATAAAATACGAAGAAAACCTTAAAAGTCAAGGAAAGGTTGCAATATGCTCGTATGGTGCGGAGTCCTTTTTTTCCTGGGTATAACCGCCTTTCTGGACAGCCTTTTTACCTTCGGGGAGATCTTCAGGAAGATAAACTCGGTCTTCTTTATGCTGGTCTCCCTGGGTTTGCTGGTTAGAACCAGCACCAAGATGAAGATGAAGGTGATAGAAGGGTACATCGAGAAGATAAAGAAGCTGGAGGAAGAGGTAAAGGTTCTCAAGGAGAAGGTCAAAGTTTTCTGATTTTACCTCACGGGTTTAAACCTTTTAGCTTCTCCCTGACCTCCTGAGCGTAAAGGGAGGAAGGGTATTTTTTTAAAAAAAGCTCATAAGCCTCTTTTGCTTTTTCTTTTTCCTTTAAATTCTTCAAGTAGATATCCCCTACTGATTTCAAAGCTAAATCCAGATAAAGGCTTTGAGGGAATTTATCCATCAGGCTCTGATATTCAGAGATAGAGGCTTTGAACTCCTTTCTCCGGCGGAGAAGGGAGGATTTCTCCATCCAGGCAAAATCTGACAGGGTTGGTACATTTGCCTGGGAGATATTGTCCAGAAGCTTTTCCGCCTGGGAGAATTTCCCCTGATAGATCAAAAGCAGGGCACCGGAGAGCTCTTTTAAGAACGGCCGGTTCATACCCAGATTGTCCTTCACAAGATTCAGCCTTTCCAGGCTGTTGTTGACGAACATACCCTGAGGGAAATCGGTTATGATTTTTTGATAGGTTTCCAGAGCCTTCTCCAGTTCTCCCTGATAGAAATATACCTCCGCCAGATGAAAACTCAGCTCCTCATAGACCGGCTGGGCTTGGGGGTCTTCAAGGCTTTTTCGATAATGAGCCAGGGCACTGTCCAGCTGATCCTTTAGAAGGAAACACTCTCCCAATTTGATTAAGGCTTGAGGATAGGAACTGCTCTCTTTGAGGGGAAGTATTTTTCTGTACCACCGCTGTGCCTCATCCACTTTTTTCAGATTTTCCAGATAGAGATTCGCCATTTGAAGATAGGCGTGAGCCTGGATCTCCCGGATGGGATAATCCTGTGCAATTCTCCGGTAGGTGGCAAGCGCCTGGTCATAATCACCCATACCTGCAAGAGAGTAGGCGGAGATATACCGGGACTGGATCATACACTCTATTCCTTTGCAGAGCCCCTCCAGATACTGACTTGTCTTTAAAGACAGCTGGTAATTTTTATTCTTAAGACAGGTTTGGGCAAAAAGGAGCAGGCACTGGCCCTCTGAGCCAGAAAGTAAATCTGCGGTCTTGAAAAGCTCAAAAGCCTGGTCCAGATCCCCTTTTTTGAGCAGAAGATCACCATACAGCTTATATCCCAAACCTCCCCGGGGATTGAGCCTGGTTACTTTTTTCAGTCCTTTTTCCAGCTCATCCAATCTCTGGTCTGATTCGATCAGGCGCATTACTTTATTTTCCACCATACCGTATTTCGTGGTATCCTCTTTTGCCCAGGCGAAATAGTATTCCAGGGCTGTGGCATAATCCCCGGAGACCTCATAGAGATCCGCTGTTTCTTTTAGCAATAGGGGATGATTCCCCAATTTTTTAATCCCCAGCTTATAGGTCTCGATTGCTTTTTCATTTTCCCGGTTCAGAAGATAGGTGGCAGCAACCAGACGGTAAGATTCAACCGTATCCGGGGCAAACTTCAAAGCCTCCTCCAAGGATTTCTCCGCCTGAGAACTTTCGCCTGTCTTCAGGTAGAGATCGCCTAACTGCACCCGGGTTCTCCAGTCATCAGGGTTTCTCTTAAGCCAGGTTTTCAGATGCTCCTCAAGCCGGGGATAGGATTTGGTATCTGAATAAGCCCGGGAAAGCAAAGAGAAGATCTCCCGATTTTCCGGCTCGAGCTTTTTCAGCTTTTCCAGTATCCCCACAGCCTCAGACGATTTCCCTGCGGTGATCAGTTTCTGGGCTTTTTCTATTTCCCCTTGGTAAGCTCCGTGATCCTGAGAGTGGGAAACAGAGTATAGAATAAAAATGAAAAAAAGTAGAAGAGCTTTCTTAAACATGATCTGGTCGCAAAAAAATTTAATAGTATAATAGATCCTCAGGCTATTTCCTCTCGGACTCGGACAAGGCTTTGAAATATTCCTTAATAGCATCCTCGTACTCCTTGGGATAAGTCTCGGTGGAAAGCCTCTGGGACCTTTCCTTTTCTTTCTGGTTTAAGGCTCCGATATCCGGAGGAAGCTGTGAAGGGCTTGCTCGAAATACATCTGTGCCTGTCTCGGCTTTTCTTTTCTCCGAGTAATCCCTTTTGCTTAAAGATTTCTCTGAATCCAGAAGGCGAGAGAGGATTTTGTTCTGAGTATCCAGGGTCTTTTGATCTACCTTCACTCTTTTCAGGTCAGCTACCACCTCTTCCATATCCCGGGCAATCTGGTCCAGGCTCCCCAGAATCTGGGAGCGGCCTTCTGTCTCCTGGTTAAGATCCTCCAGGCTTTTCTTCAAAGCCTCCTGCTCCGCGGCTAAGCGGGCTAAGTCCGCCTGCTGCTGCAGGGAATACTGGCCCAGGTCCGATAGATCCAGGGTCTGGATGTTTATGCCCGACTGTTTCTGGCAGAGACTCTGAAGCTGCTGGAAGGGATTGGGTTTGGAGCAGGATTTCTCTACATCCTCCATCCCCTGCAGAAGCATTCTGGCAGAATGGTTGAGATTATAGAGTGAATTGAACTGGTACTCCAGGGAACGGTTCCCGTCCAATTGTTCCAGCTTACCCACAGCCTGAAGCATATTGCTGTAGGCTAAGTTTAGCTTCTGGCCCAGCTCCGGGCTTATATAAAATGTCTTCTTGGAAAGCTCCCCCAGGTCCTTTCCTATCTGATTCAAGCCCTCGACCAAGTTCTGTTCTTCGCCGGCGATTTTTTTAAGACCGGTTTCACGGGGCTGATAGGTCTTGGTCTTCTCAATTAGATCCTCCTGGGAGTCGGAGAGGTAAAGGAGGTTATTCAAGGACTTTCTCATATCCGCCAGGATTTTCTCCTTATCCTCCTGCCTCATATTCTCCAGTGCGGTTTTCAGATTCAGCGAAAGCTGGGTCAATTTGTTTTCACAGCTCCTGCCGGATTTAAGACCTTCTTTCTTGTTTTTCTGCTGCAGGCTCTGAATGGTTTTCTCCATATCTTTGTTGATGCCGGATTCCTCGAAGGAGCTCAGAAGCTCTTTCATCTCCTCCGGAGAGAGAAGGGGAGTTTCCTCCAGCAGCTCACCTAATTCCTTCATTCCCTCTTCCAAAGCCTCGGTCTTCTTTTGCAGGTTCTCCTCTTCCTCTGAAAGCGAGCTCAGATTTTCCTCTTCGGCTTTTTCCATCTGCTCGTTTATATTTTTTTGCATCTGGGCTAAGCTTTCAGCCAGCTGGGCTAAATTCTCCATCTTCTGCTCGGCCTGTATCTGTTTGAGCAGAGATATGGTCCGCTCCAGTCTTTCCAGAAGCTCCTGGGTTGTCAGGTTCAGGTTCTGAAGCGCATCCCTTATCAGTTTCCTGTCCAGGGTCTGCATTGCCTCCTGCAGTTTTGCCATAGTCTCCTTCAGCTCCGGGGGTGCCAGCTCTTCAAAAAGCTTCTTCAACTCAGCCATCTTCTCCAGCATCTCCAGGGTGGCTAAATTGTTCTCCTCAATTCTGGAGCAGGTTTTACCTGCCTCTTCCCCCAAGCTCTTCAGATCTTCAGCCAGATTTTTCTGCTTCTGCAGGAGCGCTTCCAGCTCCTTTTGCTTCTCCCAGCTCAACTGTGAGCTTTTCCCCTCCAGGGCAGTGTTCTGTCTCAAAAGCTCCCGGGAGAGCTCCTCCAGCTTTTTCTGCAGCTCTTTATGCTCAGCCAGATTTTTTCCAAGGCTGGATAGCTGATCCTCCCTTTGTTCCTCGATCTCCCCCACTATCTCCTCTAAGCTGGGATGGCGAAGGGTGTAACTCGAGCTGACACCCTTTTTCGGTCCGGAGAAATTATCGTTGTCGTAGATCTCGACCCAATATCTTATAACATCACCAGGCATAATACCGACATCAGATAGATCCCAGAGATGATCGGAGCGAAGTTCTCCGGGCAGTCTTTCCTCAAAGGGAAGCTTAAAGCTTTTCTCCTTTTTTTCGCCTGAGACTGATTGGTAAACCAGAAGCAGCTTGGTGAACCCAAAATCGTCAGTGCCCTGGACGAGCAGGGGCAGCTGCATATCCTCGGTTAAATCCCGGTCCTCTCCGGGCTGGAGTATCTTCACATCAGGAGAGAGGTCTTCTTTTACCGTGAGCTTGTATTCAATCGGCTCCGGGTTTTTATTGCCGGATCTATCCTCAACCTCGATATGATATGAATCGTCCTTTCGCAGGATGATTTCGCCTGCGGCTTTTTTGCCCTCGATTTTCATCTCGATTTTACCTGAATCGGAGAAGACCAGACTGCCTCTGGCAAGCTCCTTATTCGACTCTGCCTCGATTTTGACTTTTGTGCCGGCTAAGGCTTCGATATTCCCATCGTTCAAATCCAGGACCTGAGGTTTCAACTGGGTATACCGGGGATAGTTAAAATAAAGCTTTAGATTGATTATCCGGGGTCTGTCCACCACCTTCAGCCTGTATTCCTCACTTTTAATCCCCTCTGCTCTGGTAAAATAGTAGATATCCCTTTTGACCTGCTTGAAGATATACTCAAAATCATATCCTGATTGAACAGCGGAGGTATCCCCGGGCAAAGACTTTAGCGGCTGGGTTTTCTCTCTTCTCAGTTTTTCCTGGTTCCACTCCCCATCCTCATTCTTCCAGTAGAAATCTATAGCCTGGGGTTTTTGTCCCAGGGTTTTTATCCCGATTCTCACGTCCGAGTATTTCAACACCTCGGCATCACCCGGAGAGATATCGAAGAAAAACTTCTGGGGAGCCTCTATCCGGGTTAAGGGGTGAGAGAAAAGATACAGGGAACGGTTGAAATGACCGGAGAAAAAAAGGTTGAGGATTATGGTCAGTCCCAGCAAGCTTAAACTTATTTGAGAGATTTTACCCAGGGGTCTTTTATTTACCACTTGTTTGAAGTTCATATCCGCGGAAACCTCGTCTGCCTGCTGGATTATCTTCTCGATCATCTGGATGGAATACCCTTCCGGGTTTTTCTCCAGATTCCGGTAAAGCTGTAAGGCTCCGATTAATCTGTTTTTCAGCTCCGGATATTGTGTCTCGACTTTTACTGCCAAATCCTCCAGGCTGGGCTTATAGATAAGAGGTCTTAGGAAAAAGTAAGAGAAGGTAAGGGATAAGGCTAAAAAGAAAATTCCCCAGAGAGTAACTCTGATAAAAACAGGGAGGAAGAATCCGCTTAAGAAAGATAATATAAAGCTGAATAGAAGCCAGGTTAAGATCAGGGTCAAGATGAGAAAAAGACCATAGAATAAGCGGGTAAGGGTGTAATACGACCTTAAGGAGTTAAGGCGGGAGATTAAATTGAGGTAGCTTTTGCGTTTCATCTTTTAGCCAGAAAAAGCGTCTTTATTATTAATACGTAATCGAAAAGGGTTAATTTTAATATTGAGTAGTGCGTCCGCCTCAGGCGGATTAGCCTCGCCTGAGTTGGTTCGGGAATTGGATTTCCCGAACCAGGTTGACTACGGGTTAATTTTAGAGTTGTGATAAAAGCCACTTCATAGATTATCTCGATTTTTTGAGGGGCTGGGAGCCCCGCCTACGAGATTGGAGAGAATAGTTTTTTCCGTAGGTCGGGCACCCTGCCCGACACGCTATCAGGACCCTCATCGAGGGCAACGTGGGTCTACCGGGTGACAACAGTTAGACTTTTGTCAATTCTCCAACACCCAGGTTATAATATTCACCCCCATCTCCAATGCCTGTTCTCTTTTCTCCGGGGGGTCTTGGTGGACCTGGGGGTCTTCCCAGCCGTCTCCTATGTCTGATTCGTAGACGTAAAAAACCACCAACCTATCTTCATAGAATATCCCGAACCCCTGGGGAGGTTTTCCATCGTGTTTGTGAATTTTGGGCAATCCGTTGGGGAAATCGTAATAGCAGTGATAGATTCCGTGATTGAAAGGCAGCTCGACTAAATCCTTATCCGGAAAAACTCTTTTCATCTCCCTTCTGAAAGCCTTGTCCAGCCCGTATGAGTCGTTGGCGAACAGGAACCCTCCGTGAATAAGATAGTTCTTTAATCTCTCAACTTCCTCATCTGAGAATTTTATATTGCCGTGTCCGGTTAAGAACAAAAAGGGATAATTGAAAAGCTCCTTGTCCATTATGTTCACCCTGACTTCTTTCTCATTCACTGGTATATTGGTATTCTCTTTCAGGTATTTCAGCATATTAGGAATTGCTGAGGAGCCCCAGTACCAGTCCCCACCACCTCGATATTTCAACCGGGCAATGGTGAAAGCTGAAGGGTCTTTTTCATCCTGAGCCGAAATACCGAGCAGCTCTTCTAAGGATTGAGCGAATAGAGAAGGATTATCTCCCTCAAGGGTAAAATCTGATTCTTCAGGTAAGGGGAACAGACTGGAAATGAGCAGAATCGAAAAGAAAAATAGAATTTTAAAAATGGGAAACCTTGAAGTCATCCAAAAAACTCCTTAATTTTTGAAGTTGACTTTTTGAACAGACAGAAAAACCTCTTAGTAAAATCTAAGTTAAACAGCGTAAAAGTCAATGATTATCTTGTTAATATAAAAGCAGAAATAGGATGTTGTTCTGTTCCTACAAAGCTGATAAACGTCGGGCATAAAGCCCGACGCTACGAAATTCATTTTACATTATTAACATCAACCTCCAGGTCAAATTCGATCCCAAGATCAAAGTTGACCAGCTGAGGCGCTTCGGTCGAAAGCTATCTTTCTTTTCAAATCATACAGACAGTTCTCAGGGTTTTTTGTCCCCTGCAGGCAGAAGATATGTCGGTAATTTCTCTTTCCTCTGGAATCCTCCTCGCAGATGTCCAGCAGTATACCCTTATCGCAGGCAAAGCATTTTTCCGGCTGGACGTCAAATTCTGTACCGGTTTTCATGGCAACCAGAATCTCACCCAGGTCCCACTTAAAGTTATCAGGCAGATTCTCCTGGGGGTCTTTCGGGATTATCTCTATTTCCTCCGGAGCGTAAAAGACTATCCTGCCTCGATCCGTTTTCAGTTTTGCCCGGAAATCTATTCTGCCCCCGGGGACAATTTTGTGTTTCCTCTGGATCTTAGGAGTGAGGTTCAGGTAGAAGTGATCATCGAAGAACACCCTGTCGATATATCCCGATTTGAAACTGGTCAGAAATCCCAGGAAGCTTATCTGCTCCTTTTTGTGTAAAATATTTTTTCTGAAATGAGGCTTGATCGAGCTTATCAGCCCTCTTGCCGCCACCTTTTTACCCAGAAGCTGGTCCAGCCAATGGTCGTAATCCTCCAGCTCCCTCTGGAAGATTTTAAAATCCTTGTCCGGGAGTAAAACCTCGGGCTGGTAACAGAGTTTCTCCTCGTAATAATACTTGCAGGAAAAGCAGCTCTTGCCCACGTGTTTATATTTTTTGGGGCAGCCGTTCCCCTTGTTCAGCACTTTGCACTTCCAGTGAAAATAAACACATCCCCCGGGGAAACACCTTCTCTCCTTGAGCACGTGGTAGACGGAGACGTTGTTCTCGAATTTGAAATGAGACTTGTGCCCGCACCTGAAGACGTCCTCTCTTTTGTGCTGGTTGATCAGGGTCTTCTGCATAAATTCAGTCTTTTTAGAAACAAAGCCGCTTAAATTTTATACGTTAATAATTCTCGGTCAGGAAATCAAATTTATCCTTTGGTAAAAAAATTATTCTTTCTGCTCAAAACTGATTTTTTTTGTTGACAATAAAAACCAAAAAAATAATTTTGGGAGGGTGAGGAGAAAAGATAAAACCCAGTTAGACAGCTTAGAGGAAAATTTCAAAGCTTTAGCCAGCTCAAGCAGTCGCGGAGTCCGGGCTTTATCCCGAAGCTTGAATTCGGTTCGCAGCGATCTTACCGAGCTGTCTAATCTTGCCCCCTCCAAGCTCAACTCCAATATCGAGAGGATGATTCAGGGGATTGAGGAGCTGGACAAGAGGCTTTCCTCCATAGAAGGGTCTCTGGAGGAAGGGCTTAACCGAACGGTTGAGGAATATCAGAGACTCAAGAAGGAATCGGAAAAAAAAGAGGAGGATAGAAGAAGCTATCAGATCCTGTATGAGCTTTCCACAATCATCTATGCGGAGAGGGACGTCAATCTGCTTCTGGAGGCAGTGCTGG
This sequence comes from uncultured Ignavibacteria bacterium, assembly GCA_964511075.1. GTDB lineage: Bacteria > Zixibacteria > MSB-5A5 > MSB-5A5 > RBG-16-43-9 > CAZEDM01. Next base: position 238,128 of record CAZEDM010000006.1, on the reverse strand, counting down.
ACTCGGTTATGGAGATCTTCTCGGTGGACAAGGGATTTTTGGAAGTGTATGACGAGGGCAAAAATCTCAAGCTGAGACTTGCCAAGGACAGGCGCAAAAAAACTCTGGAGGAAAGTGAAGACCAGACCAAGTCCGCGGTGACCGATACCGTCCTTACCACCGGGAATAATGTCTTGATTCATCAGTTTATCTATAAAGAGGTGGAGGAGAAGGAGGAGTGGGCTAAGGGGACCAAATCCATTCTCTGTATTCCCCTGAAATCCAGAGAGGTTGTCCTGGGCGTGATCTATTTGGAGGATAGCGGTGAAGGAGAAGCATTTACCAGCGGGGATATCGAGCTTTTGAGTTCACTGGCGGAGAGAACCTCGGTGGCTCTGGAGAATAACTTCCTGTTCATGGAGCTGAAGGAATCCGAGGAGAAGCTGATGGCAGACCTGAGGGGGAAGTTTAAATTCGACGAGATTCTGGGAAACAGTCCTCAGATGACGGAGGTCCTGAAGACCGTGGCGGATATTGCGGATACGGATACCACGGTGCTGATAGAGGGTGAAAGCGGGACCGGAAAAGAGGTATTAGCCCGGGCTATTCATTACAACTCCAACCGATCCAGAAAGCCGTTTGTTCCCATAAACTGTGCCGCCATTCCGGAGACGCTTCTGGAGTCGGAGCTTTTCGGCTATGAGAAGGGTGCATTTACCGGAGCATCCCAGAGAAAGTTAGGGAAGTTTGAGGCGGCTAACGGCGGGACGGTCTTCCTAGACGAGATCGGGGAGATGAGTCCGCTCCTGCAGGTGAAGATCCTGCGCTTTCTCCAGTCGCATGAGTTCGAAGCACTGGGCTCCAATAAAGTCAAAAGGTCGGACGTCAGGATAATCTCGGCTACCAACAAAGACCTTATGACCATGGTCAAGGAGAATAGGTTCAGAGAGGATTTGTATTACCGGATAAATGTGATAGACATCAAGCTTCCACCACTGAGGGAAAGAAAGCTGGACCTCGCTCCCCTGGCTGAGAGTTTTGCCCGGAAATTTGCCAGGAAATTCGACAAGCAGATCAAAGGCCTCGAGACCGAGACCCTGAACATCCTCTCCCGCTATAGATTCCCCGGGAATATAAGGGAGCTGGAGAATATCATAGAGCGAGCGGTGATACTGGCCAAAGGCGAATTGATAACCAGAGATGATCTGCCCAAGAACATCCTCAACGGCTCAGCAATAGACTCGGAGACCAAAGTCGCCCAGAATTATCTGGAGCTGAAATCTCTGAGAAGGAGAGCGGTTGAGGAGGTGGAGAAAAATTTTCTGGAGAGCCTTCTGCTGAGAAATCAGAATAATGTCTCACAGGCAGCCAAAGAGGCTGAGATGCACAGAGTGGAGCTGCAGAGGCTTATTAAAAAATACAGATGATTTTTTCCTGTTACTCACCTTCAGATCAGTTTGAAATTAATTTTTTGAATCGATCCTCTTCCATATAATTTCAAAAACAATCAGGACTTTTAATCTGTAAAAAACTACCCCAAGCTGAGTTCGTATTAAATTAATTTATCAAAAATCTTTTTTAAGACAAAATTTGTCTAACCTGCTGTTTTCTGCTACAGGCTCGTTTTTTTGAAACAATTCTGTTACAGGTCAAAAAATATATGAATTTAGCCCTTTCACATTCAATGTCTTAACAATCTGTAACAGTAATGTTGCGGTTTTATAAAAAGAAGAATACTCAGTCATATTCATAAGCATATATTTTCCAACAGGTTAGCATTTTGAGTCTGAATGGCACGATAATTGCAAGCTATTAAATAATAAAGTGTTGCGGTGAAGACGGAGTCAAAATATAAAAGAGAAGGAGATGTCATTAAAAGAGCTTCAGGAACAGATATTAGAATCTGCATTAGAGGTTCATAAGAATATGGGGTTGGGGTTTCAGGAATCAGCCTATAGCCAGGCTTTAGCCTATGAATTCGATTTAAGAAAGATCGAATACGAAAGGAAGAAAAATATCAAGCTCTCCTACAAGGGAAGCGTAGCCGGTGAATACGATTTAGAGTTTGTGGTAAAGAACAGTATCATTGTAATGATAAAAGCGGGGGAGCCGATGAATGAATTAGATGTGACTAAGATGAAAAGTTTTTTGAAAGCAACCAAACTTTCCCTGGGAATGATAATAAATTTTGGGAAAGAGACTCTGGAAGTTAAGAACATAAACAAGTAGTTGGCTGAAATTTCGGTAGATGAGCCAACTTTTCACCCTATTCCCTGGAAGGAGGTGAAATCCAGAATGCCGATGAAGAAAAAGAAAAAGGCAACCAAGAAAAAAAAGGTAGCCAAGAAGAAAAAGAAAAGATAAGTGTCTTAAGATTAGTCTGCGCTCAAAAGGAGTCTCGCTTAAAAGCGGGACTTCTTTTTTATTGACAGGGTTAATATTTTTCTTATCCTATGAGATAACTATGTATCGGAGAAGAAGAAAAAGAATTTGGCTCCTTCTTGTGGTAATACTGCTCTTTGCCTTCTTTATTCTCTATCAGCAGAGCAAAAGGGTCAAACTGACCCTGCTTTACTGGAACGATTTCCACTCGGCCACTCATCCTTATCCTTCTGTTGAAGAGGAAGGGGCTCCCCTGGTCTCAGGCAGTGCCTATTTTGCCGCCTATCTTGATTCGCTAAGGGCTCTTAATCCCAACACCATGGTTATCTGCGCGGGGGACGAGTTCACCGGTGATCCGCTTTCCACTTTGACCCGGGGAAAAGCCCAAATTGGACTGCTGAACTTTATGAGCCCGGATGTGTTTACCCTGGGCAATCATGAGTTCGATTACGGGGTGAAGAATCTAAAGGAGGCTTTGAAGCTGGCACAGTTCCCGGTTGTATGCGCAAATTTATATGATAGAGAGAAAAAGGAGTTTTTGGTCCCACCTTATCTGATCTTGAACAGGGAGAAATTTAAAGTGGCTTTTATCGGCTTGGTTACTGAGGGTATAGAAAAGGAAGTGAAGGAATGGGATGGTCTTGAAGTGCTGGATGCAGAGAGCACTCTGGCTTCTTATATGAACGAGCTTGAGGATAAATCCGATATTCAGATTCTGGTCAGTCATATGGGTCTACAAAAGGATAAAAGCATTGCTGAAAAAGTTCAGGGTTTGGAGGTGATCATCGGGGGTCACAGTCACACGGTTCTCCGCAAACCCAGGAAAGTTAATGGCACGCTCATCTGTCAGGCTGGCTCACGCGGAAGGTATCTGGGTAAACTGGATTTGTTTTTAAATCCCCAGGGGAAGATTTTGAGCTACCACAACTATCTGGTGGAGACATTCTCAGAAGGGATCCAGCCGGACGATTCAGTTAAAAATAAAATAGAGGAATTGGAGAAAAATACAGGATTGAGATTAGATGAGGTTATCGGGAAGCTTATAACTCCCTGGATAAGAAAAGACCAGGAGGAATCTAACATCGGTAATTTTCTGGCAGACGCCATGAAAAACTATGCGAAGGCGGATGTGGCTTTCACCAATTCCGGGGGAATAAGAAAAAACCTTAGAGCCGGGCCGATCAAGGTCCGGGATATATTTGAGATCGCTCCTTTTTCTGACCATCTAGTGGCGATCGAATTGAAGGGGGAGGAGCTTTTGGGCGTTCTGGAAAAAAATTGCAGGAAGGGAATAGACTTGCTCCAGGTATCCGGGGTAAGTTATAGTTATTTCTTAGGAAGACCTTGCGGAGAAAGGGTGATTGAGGCGAAGGTAAATAATAAAGAGCTTGTTCCGAATAAGAAGTATAGGGCGGTGATAAACGATTATATGTTAGAACATTCCAAGGATTACCTGGGAATAGCCAAGCAGGATCTGAAGTATAAGTTTCTGCCGGATTTGGACCGGGATGTTTTCATCCGGGAAGTAAAAAAACGAAAAATCATAGATTCTAAAATTGAAGGCAGGATAGTGAGGCTGGAAAAGGTCTCCGGAGGGGTGGTCAATTTCAATCTCGAGACCGAGGATGTATTCCGGTCAGAGATGTTATGGAAAGGAACAAAAACCGGTGTCTGGTAAAAGAATCTCTTATACCTGGCTGGTCATAGCCTATGCCGCACTCATCCTGATAGTCTCCTCCATTCCTGATCTCTCACCTCCCGAACTGGGTTTTAAATTTCAGGATAAACTTTATCATTTTCTGGAATATGCTGTTTTCTCGGTCCTTTTGTTCTTTGCACTGTTTAATTCCCCCAGGAATTTTCTCAAGAAGAACTATTTGATTATAGCCATACTTATAGGGCTGGTTTACGCAGCCATAGACGAGGTCCATCAGAGCCTGATCCCCGGAAGGTCAGCCGATGTCAAAGATTTTCTGGCTGATTTCCTGGGGCTGACTTTGGTTCAGATGATTTTATGGTTTCGTAACAGGAAAAGGCCAAAGGTGAAAAAGCCGCAGCCCTTGGATGTCTAAATTTATTTCGCAGAGGTAGAGTCTGCGGCTGCCGGAGGGTGGAGGGGCTCTGTTCAAGGGGGCTTTTTGTGTTGACTTTAACTGGAGCAGATATTATCATTTTTTGAGCTATAAAGAGGAGAGAGATGAAATATACCGCCCTTCCGGGAACCAAGGACCTCTTGCCGGAGGATGCTTTTAGGTGGACATATCTAGAGGACAGAATAAGGGAGATCCTGTCCTTTTACAACTATAAGGAGATCAGAACCCCGGTCTTCGAACAAACTGAGCTTTTCAAAAGGAGCATCGGACAGGATACGGACATCGTGCAGAAGGAGATGTATACCTTTCAGGACCAGGGCAAGAGAAGCCTTACTCTTAGACCCGAGGGAACAGCCTCAATCGTGCGGGCGTATCTTCAACACAACCTGGGTGAGAAATCCCCCCTGGTCAAGCTTTTCTATTTCGGACCTATGTTCAGGCAGGAAAGGCCCCAGAAAGGCAGGTTAAGGGAGTTCAACCAGTACGGGGCAGAGGCTGTCGGCTCTTTGGATCCTTTGGTGGATGCGGAGCTTATCGAATTAGCTGTGAGGATTAACCAGGATTTAGGATTGGAGGGTTTAAAACTTCATCTGAACAGCATAGGCTGTAAGGATTGTCGTAAATCTCACAGAGATGCGTTTAATAAATTCGTCAAGAATAGAATCGAGAAATTCTGTCAGGATTGCCAGTTGAGGCTTCTGCGAAATCCTCTGAGGATCTTCGACTGCAAGGACGACAGGTGTATGGAGGCTTTGAAAGATGCGCCCGTGATTCTGGATTATCTGGACGATGAGTGCAAAAAGCACTTTCAAAAAGTCAGGAGCTATCTGGATAAGATGGGAATCGAATACATCCTGAACGGCAGACTGGTCCGGGGACTGGATTATTATACCCGAACCACTTTCGAGATAAAATCCGATTATTTGGGTGCTCAGGATACTCTAATCGGTGGTGGCAGGTACGACCTTCTGGTTTCCGAATTGGGCGGCAAAGAAACGCCAGCCATAGGTTTTGCCGCAGGAATGGAGAGGCTGTTTCTGGTTATGGAGCTGCAAAAGAAGTTCCCGGTCGAAGACGAGAGTCTGGATTTGTTCATCGCCCCCCTGGGCGAGGAGGCAAAGCTAAAAGGTCTGGAGTTACTCAAGGAGCTCAGAGCAAAAGGGCTGAGATGCGACATCGATTTTCTGAGCCGCAGTCTTAAAGCCCAGATGAAAGAGGCAGACAGGCAGAAAGCAAAAAAGGTTTTGATTGTCGGAGAGAACGAGCTAAAAAAAGGGATTGTGGTTTTGAGGGATATGAAAAGCAGCAAACAGAAGGAAATTGAATTCGAAAAATTGACTCAGGAGTTGATTCGGGGGTAGTAATAAATAAGTATGAGAAATAAGAACGAGATCAATCAGGAACTGGTGGCAAAACACTGGTTTGATAAATCCAAAGAAGATTTAAAATCTGCGAAGGTGATGTTGGAAGCCCACAGATTTACCTGGTGTGCTTTTATCTGTCAGCAGGCGATAGAGAAATATTTGAAGGGAATATATGTAGAAAGGTATAAAAAGATTCCTCCTTATATACATAAGTTAGAAAGATTATGTGAGGAGTTAAGGCTGACATTACCTTCAGATTTATTAAAAACAGCAGTTGACATTGATAAATACTACATATCTGCTCGGTATCCCAGTTATAAAGAAACAGTTTCAATAAAAGATATTAAAACGGCCGAGAATATTTATAATAAAACAAAAGAGATTCTAAAATGGCTAAAAGAAGAGATAAGGCCTCAGTAAAAATCGATAGATTTATCAATATATTAAAGGATAATATAGATATTGAAAGGGTTATCCTTTTTGGCTCTCTGGTGAGAGGAGAGCAGAGTAGATGGAGTGATATCGATTTAGCAGTAATCTCGGATAATTTTAGAAAAATGAACTTTCATGAGAGATTGGTCTTTTTAGGAATGTTAGCTCTTCAAGCTAAGGCTGTGGAAATTGAGGCATTAGGCTATACCAAAGAAGAATATAAAAATGCAACCAGGTTAGATTTCTTAGGAGAGATTAAAAAGACTGGGAAGGTTATTTATTCCAAATAAAATACTTATATGAATGACAGGATAAAATGTCCAAAATGTAATCAATTAGCATTTGTAGAGGCTAAGTATTATATCATACGAGACCAATTTATTCGTTTTACTGGAAATTGTTTGAACTGCGGATATGAAGTTACACCCGAAGAGGTATTTAATGAACTAAAAACGAAATTTGATTTCAATAAGGATTTTGAACACCTTGAGAAGCCTCTGGAGTTTATACTTGACCGCACAAAAAGCACAGATGAAGAAACACGTAAGCAGATTTTACAGATTCTTATAAGATCTTATGAAGAAAAGGCAAAGGATGCTTGGTCTGAAGAGGAATTTGAGAAATTATTTAATAAAGCTATAAACTGTCAACAAGCATTGGAAGGTCGAACCTTATCAGGCAGTGAACTACTCTTAAAGAAGGGCAGGTTACGACGCGAGAAAGATTCTAAAAAAGCTATTGAATACTTTGAAAAAGCTTTTGAGCAAGGGGACTCAAATAAACGAGAAATAGCGGGTGAATTATGGCAGTTATACGAACTCCAGGGAGAATACGATAAAGCAATAGAATTCCTTGACTTCGGCTACGCACATCGTGCAAGGTTTCCAGAAATCTCAAAGTTTTGGGAACATAGGTTATATAATTTGTATCTTCAGCAAAAAGGTGAGCTTTTGTTTGAAAAAGGGTTTTACCAAGAAGCCTTACAATTATTTGAGCAGATAAAGTATAAAAAGGAAATTATAGACTCTGAAAAGGAAGGGTACGTCGCTGAGAATCGAGAATCAGAAGAATATTTCTTCGAGTTGATGAACTTGGAGGCAATGAAATTAGCCTTTTGTGCTGCGTATAAAGCCAAAAAATATGATATTGTGAAGTCGGTACTTTCTAAAATACAAGGAAAAGACCCATTGTACTTTGGGGTCGAATATCCCTTCTCCTATGATACTGAAAGTGTTTATTATTTTTTATGTCTGATTGAATATTTTTTAGAAACAGATCAAGTAAAAGCCTACGAAACTATTAAAAATTCTGAGGTTGTTGATGAAAAAGAAGTTGATTGGTTTCGAGAGTTTGAAGCATACCTGTTTTTCTTGAAGGGCAAAGTTTTTATGACTTATGCCCTTACTACTCCGTCAAGAGAGAACCAAAAAATATTATCAGAGGCAAAAGATTATTTTGAAAAATCAATAGCTACTGCAAAAAAATTGCCTAATTTTGATCCCGATGATAAAGAATGGATTGATGAACCACCTTTTTATGAAGGACCAGTTGCAGATTGGGTTCACTTTTTCGGAAAGTTTGAAAAAATTGTCCCAGAGGCACATAGGCATATAGGTGAAATCTATGAGGCGCTCGGAGACAAGCTAAATGCTTTTTACGAATATAAAAAAGCAGAGGAGCTGAATTTAAAATTTAATAATCCAGAAGATAGAGAGTTAAAAAACAAAAAAGATAATCTTTCAAAAATTTTCTTAGAAAATTTTAAAAAGGAAGCAGAAAATTTAGCAAAGATTGAGTCAAAAGAGATTTCTCTTGATACCACAAAAAGGATCATATCTCTATTAGATAGCATAAAGAATAGTTTTCCTGAGCATTACGAAAAAACTAAACAAAGGGTAGAACTATATGGCAAAGAGTTGCCACATGATTTATTGAATCCTTTAAGAATCACAGCAGAAGAGTTTTTCAATAAAATTTATGAGAATAAAAAGTCAAGAAAAAAGAAATCTACAGAAAATTATTTTAAAGAATTAATGAGTAAAATTTTTAAAAAGTCAAAAAGTAAAGATTTTCTGATAAAAGTTGAAGAAATGAGAAAAAGAGATATAATAAATTCTTATATAGAAAACCTACTTAGATTAATTTGGTCTATTGGTAGTAAAGGTTCACATCCTCCACCTAAGTACGTAAAGGAATTCAAATTGGAAGATATTGAAGTTATAATCTCTGCTGTTGTCACGTTCTTAAGGTGGTATAGTGAAAATATTCAAAAACAAAAATAATCGGAGAAAACTTGGACACTTTCAAAAATCTAAAACGCACGCATACCTGCGGGGAGCTGAGAAAATCCCATTCCGGGCAAAAAGTGAGATTGAACGGCTGGGTGAATAGTTATCGGAATCACGGGGGGTTAATCTTTATCGATTTAAGAGATAGATATGGTATCACCCAGGTTGTCTTCAAGCCGGACCTGGTGGATAAGGAGACGATGGAGCTTTCTGCCAGCTTGAGGACTGAATTTGTGGTTGGGGTTGAGGGAACTATCGCAATGAGACCAGAAGGGATGCAGAACAAGGAGATGGTAACCGGGGAGATCGAGGTAGTGGCTGAGAAGTTAGCTGTTTTCAACGAGTCCAAAACCACACCTTTTGAGATTGTCGAAGATGCCAATGCCAGTGAGGAGTTGAAATTAAAGTATCGTTATCTGGATTTGCGTCGTCCTCCTTTGCAGAAAAATATAAGGATAAGACATAAAATTACTAAAGCAGTCAGGGATTATCTGGATTCACTCGGATTTTATGAGATCGAAACTCCACTTTTGATGCGCAGCACTCCTGAAGGGGCAAGAGATTTTATCGTTCCCTCCAGGGTTAATCCGGGAAAGTTCTATGCACTTCCCCAGTCACCTCAACTGTTGAAGCAGATATTGATGATCTCCGGTTTCGACAGATACTTCCAGATTGCCCACTGTCTGAGGGATGAGGACTTAAGAGCAGACCGCCAGCCGGAGCATACCCAGATCGATATGGAGATGGCTTTTGTCACAGAGGACGACGTCTTTTCGGTGATCGAAGGTATGATGGCTTATGTCTACAAAAAAGTTCTGAATATCGAATTAAAAATACCTTTTCCCAGATTGAAATATGCTGAAGCTAAGGAGAAGTATGGAAGTGACAAGCCGGACCTGAGATTCGGAATGGAGATTGTGGATTTATCGGACTTAGTTAAGAATTCCGATTTCAAGGTTTTCTCGGAGACCATTAATTCCGGGGGCAAGGTTAAGGGGATTAATTTCAAAGGCGGCAGCTTTCTCAGCAGGAAGCAGATTGACGAATTAGAAGAGAATGCAAGGAAATCCGGAGCCAAAGGCTTAGTCTGGATAGCCAGGTTAAAAGAGGGGATTCGCTCGCCGATTACAAAATATATAAACCAGGAAGAGCTTGAGTCTATTGCACATAGTTTAAAATTGGAGGAAGGAGATATAATTTTTATAGTTGCAGATAAGACGGATACGGTTTTGTCAGTTTTGGGTAAACTAAGGCTGGAGATCGCACGTAGATATATTAAGACAGCCAAAAACCGATGGGAATTCCTCTGGATTATGGAATTCCCTCTTTTTGAATATAATCCCGAGGAGAAGAAAATCCAGGCTATGCATAATATTGTTACCCAGCCCTTTGAGGAGGATATTTCCAGGTTGGATGAAGGGTTTAAATCGAATACGCCGATCGACAATCCGGAACATCCCTGGAGGAGAATCAGGGCCAGACAATATGATTTGGTTTTGAACGGAACCGAGATCGCCTCAGGCGGGATAAGGAATCACAAGAAAGAGATTCAATTGAAGATCCTGAATATCCTGGGCTGGGATGATAAAAGAGCCCAGAGGGCTTTCGGCTTTTTGCTGGATGCCCTGGAATACGGCGCCCCTCCTCACGGCGGGATCGCACCGGGATTGGATAGGATAGTAGCCTTGATCTGCGGCTCGGATTCGATAAGAGACGTAATCGCTTTCCCCAAGACCACTGCTGCCCAGTCCCTGATGGATGGTGCACCTGCAGAGGTGGAGGAGGAGCAGTTAAGGGAACTGGGGATAAGGATTGTAAAAGACAAATAAAAAGGCTCAAATGTTTAAAGGTTTAAAAGAAAAAAATGGTAGAACAGGCACCCTGCTTGTTCTGTCAATTCGTATAAGCGAGGCTAATCCGGCCAACGGCGTGACGCAATACGAAAAACAAAAGCTGAGCGGTAGTCCCGCCTTGCCCTCAAGACGGGTTTACCATCGACTTATACAGAACTATATAGAACCTGAAGGAGGTAGTTAAAAAAAGTTTTGAAGAAAAACTCGATTAAGAAAATCAATCTGGGGGATGTGGACCAGAGGATATTGTTCGGGCAGGGGGGTTCATTTTTGAGGATAATAGAAAGCCAGTTCGATGCCAAGATCGTTGCGCGCGGGGATAACCTTACCCTTCAGGGAAATGAGAAAGAGCTTAAAAAGCTGGAGGCGGTATTCAACAGCCTGGTTACCCAGATAAAGAAGAATAAAGAGCTTTCGGAAAAATATCTGCTTTATACCATCTCCCTGGTGAAAGAAAGGGAGGGTAGGGCTCTGGACGACTTGGAGACATCCACCCTGGTTACTTCAATTGTCACCAAGGAAAGCATTCAGCCCAGGACCGTGGGACAGAGAGAGTACGTCAGGGCTATGGCAGAATACGACATAGTCTTCTCCATAGGTCCGGCAGGAACGGGCAAGACCTATCTGGCAGTGGCAAAAGCGGTGGCTTCCCTGAAAAGCAAGGAGGTGAATAGATTGGTTCTGGTGCGCCCGGCAGTTGAGGCCGGGGAGAGCTTAGGATTTCTTCCGGGAGATATCAGAGCCAAGGTCGATCCTTATCTGCGACCGGTTTACGATGCTTTACATGATATGCTCGCAGCCGAGAAGATAAGAAAATTGATGGAATTGGGCATAATCGAGATCGTTCCCTTAGCTTTTATGCGCGGGCGAACCTTGAATAACGCCTATGTCATCCTAGATGAGGGACAGAATACCACCGTAGCACAGATGAAGATGTTTTTGACCCGCTTGGGAGTCAACTCCAGGGCGATAATTACTGGGGATATAACCCAGATAGATCTGGTTGATAGAAAAGCCTCTGGACTGGTGAAGATTCAAAGGATCTTGTCTGGAATAGAGGGTATAAAGTTCGTCTATCTCACGGAGAAGGATGTGGTCAGGCATAAATTAGTTCAGGATATCATCAAGGCTTACGAGATATATGAGGCTGAAAAGGAGGAAAATTAGCCCAGAGATTTTATGAACGATTTTCTTAAATTCAGGAGATTAAAGGGAATTCTGGTCTTGAACGGCGAGAGGAAAAAAGACAGGGGGGTTATAAGTTATCTTCCAGGAATCAGCCTGGGATTGGTGGTGATACTTTTTATAACCTTTCTCTTCCCTTTAGAATTTTTCCAGCAGCTGAATTACCCGGCGCCATCGCTGACCCTCTGGCAGGTTCTCCTGCCTTTTTTGATTCGTTTCGTTCTTATACTCTCTGCGTTTCTGATCTTCCTGATCTTTCTCTATCTGCTAAGAAAAGAAGTGTTGGAGAGCTTCTCCCAGTTAATGATGATAGCTTTACTGGTGGTAATAGAGATGGCTCTGACTTATTTTTTGACCTTTCAGTGGGGCTTCTCTCACTATCTCATACCGGTAACCCTGGGCTCTATGCTTCTGACTTTCCTTCTGGGATATGAGCTGGGTTTGATCTACAGCTTTCTTATAGGTCTGCTCCTGGGGATAGTTTTTAATTTTGATTTTAATTTAGCCTTTATCTCGGTGGTGGCTGGAAGCATAGCCACCTTCAGCGTCAGGGGCGTGAAGGAAAGAACCAAATTTTACAGGCCCATGCTCTATATCTCTTTAAGCTATCTGATCATGATCTACCTGTTTGAATTTACCAGGGGGTTCCCAGCTGACGATATCTTAGAGCAATGCGGTTTCGGGATCTTCAATGGTTTCATCTCCACGGCACTGACCATGGTGCTACTTCCTGTTTTCGAATATCTGTTCGATATAACCACCGACATAACCTTGCTGGAGCTTTCGGATCTGAATAATTCTCTGTTGAAAAGATTGACCTTAGAGGCTCCGGGCACTTACCATCACAGCATAGTGGTAGGAAATCTGGCTGAGGCAGCAGCCAAGGCTCTGGGGGCAAATCCGCTCTTAGCCCGGGTGGGAGCCTATTATCACGATATAGGCAAGATCGACAAGCCCGAGTACTTCGTGGAGAACCAGATGGGGGTGAAAAGCAAACATGAGAAGCTCTCCCCCTCGATGAGTGCTCTGATCCTGGAATCGCATGTCAAGGAGGGGGTGGAGCTGGCCGAGAAGGAGCATCTGCCCAAAAAGGTGATCGACCTGGTCAAGGAGCACCACGGGACCACCCTGATGAGCTATTTCTATAAAAAAGCCCTGGACCAGGGAAGCTCCAAAGCGGATGAGGCTGAGTTCAGGTATCCGGGTCCAAAGCCTCGCTCCAAGGAGGCAGCCATCCTGATGCTGGCAGATGCGGTGGAAGCCGCCTCCCGCACCCTGGAGGAGCCCAAGCCTGCCCGGATAATGAGCCTGATAAGGAAGATAATTATGGATAAATTCGAGCAGGGAGAGCTGGAGGAGTGCGAGCTCACCCTAAAGGACCTGCATATCATAGAGGAAAGCTTCCTTCCCATTTTGATCGGGGTGTTCCATCCACGCATAGATTATCCCCAGCTGAAGGAGGAAGAGTAAATGACTCCGGTAAATATTGAGAACGTCTCCTCTGATTCGGGAGTCAGGCTGATTCCCCTGAAAAATTTAGCCCGAGTAATCCTGAAGGGTTCCGGGGAAAAGGGAGAGGTGAACATAATTCTGGTTTCGGATGATTATATGAGAAGGCTGAATCAGAGGTTTACCCGGAGAAAAGGCTCGACCGATGTCCTCTCCTTCAGTTTCAGGGAGGGTAAAGCTCCAGAAGAGAATAAAGAGTTTTTAGGCGAGGTATATGTATCTGTAGACCAAGCTCGAAGGCAGGCACAAAGTTATAGGGTACCTTTTAATCAAGAGTTAAAGAGATTGGTAGCTCATGGGATGCTCCATCTTCTGGGATATGATCATAAGGGCAAGAGGGATGAAGAGAAGATGAGAGAGAAAGAGGAGAAATATACCTCTTCTGATAAGAGGAGACGGAAATGAGCCTGACTCGTAAGATATTGAATCCCCTGCTTAAGCTCCTGATAAAAGTCTGCAAATATCCTTATAGATTTGGTGAGGCTGAGAAGACTAAAGAGGAAAAAGTGGAGGAGGCAATGGAATCGTTAGCCTTAGCTGAGGGAGAGAAAGTAGAGAGCCTAGAGGAAGACGAGAAGAAAATGATTCACAGCATCTTCGAGTTAGGGGAAACCAGGGTGAAGGAGATAATGGTTCCCCGTATAGATATGATCTGTATCGAAGAGGGCACCGATTTAGAGGAGATAAAAGAGATAGTCAGAAAAAACGGGCATTCGAGGATCCCGCTTTTCCGGGAATCGATTGATCAGATCACGGGGATCGTATATGTGAAAGACCTTTTCCTGGAAGAGAGAAGAAGCGAGGAGAAGGTGGATCTGTCCAAAATAGCGCGCAAAGCTCATTTCGTTCCGGAGAACAAAAAGATAGATGAGCTGCTTCAGGAGATGAGGAAAGAGAAGGTGCATCTGGCAATCGTGGTGGATGAATATGGCGGCACCGCAGGCCTGGTTACCCTGGAGGATATCTTAGAGGAGATCGTGGGAGAGATCGAGGACGAGTACGATAAAGAAGAGCCGCCGGTAAAAAAGATAGACGAGAAAAGCTACAGCGTGTCGGGAAAGCTGAGCATTCACGATCTGAATGATTTTCTGGAATTAGATCTGCCGGAAAAAGAATTTGAGACCGTAGGCGGTCTGATCTACGACCTGATAGGTGGGGTGCCGGAGGAGGGGAAGAAGATCGAATATAAGGGGTTGAGCTTTCAGGTGGAGAGGATGAAGAGCCAGAGGATAATCAGGGTTAAGGTCAAAAAGCTCAAGAAACCCATATTGAATCCAGAGGATAAATAAAGAGTTCAAAAGATGAAAAGTCGAGTCTCCATTCAAAGATGCGATGACTATCTCATAGATAACGTCCGCTCAGCAGTCAAAAGGTCTTTTGAGAACCTGGGCGGTTTGCAGAATCTGGTTAAACCTGGAGACAAGGTTTTAATCAAGCCCAATCTGCTCTCTGCCAAAGACCCTTCCCGCGCAATTACCACCCACCCTTCTGTGGTCCAGGCAGTAGCAGAACAGGTCAAAGCCCTTAAAGCCAATCCCTATATAGGGGATAGCCCCGGAGGTGCGGACAGAGGGGTAAAAAGGGTCTGGGATAACACCCAGATGAGCTTAGCCTCGCACAACTCAGGAGTTCCCCTGGTCTCGTTCGAGGAGAAAGGCGTGGACAAGAGAACCTCGCAAACAGGCAGGGATTATTATATCGCCCGCCCGGCCTTAGAGGCGGATGTGATTATCAGCTTAGCCAAGCTGAAGACTCATACCCTTACCCTGATGACCTGCGGGGTCAAGAATATGTTCGGGGTGATTCCCGGCTTCAGAAAGGGGGAGTACCATAAGGAATATCCCAAGCCGGATAAGTTTGCCCAGGTCATAGTGGACATATATTCCCTGATGAAGCCCCAGCTCACCCTGGTGGATGCAGTGGTGGGGATGGAGGGGGATGGCCCTTCCTCCGGCGATCCCAATTATCTGGGCTTTCTTTTAGCCAGCCGGGATGAGGTGGCAATGGATACAGTGGCGGCAAAGATCTTAGGATTCAAAGAGGGTGAGATAGACTCGACCAGGATTGCAGCCAAAAGGGGCTTGGGTGTAAACGACTTGTCGCAGATTGAAATCGCAGGTGAAAGTATAGATAGAGTAAAACCGATTTCTTTCAGATTGCCCTCAAACAGATTTCTCAAACTCATTCCCAAATTTTTAGTTGACCTGATAGCTCCATTGGTCTGGGTAAGACCCAATATCTATAATGGTAATTGCACCAACTGCAACATCTGTGTGGAGAACTGTCCCTTAAATACAATCTCACCGGGAAAGAAAAGGCCGGTGTTTGATTATTCCAACTGTGTCAACTGCATGTGCTGTCAGGAGCTCTGCCCCCAAAAAGCAATCTACCTGGAGAAAAGCTGGCTGGCGAAGAAAATAGCGAAATAAACAGTGGTCAGTGATCAGTGGACAGTGAAGAGCTCATTTCTGAACACTCTCAACTGGCCATTAATCACTTCTTAGAATAGGTAGGACAGGCATCTTGCCTGTCTTTTTTTCTGCAATCGCCCAATTCAATTGACATCTTATTTTAAGCTGCTAATCCTGTAAAGATAAGATGAAATAGGGGAATTTACTTTTGAACTCCTCCATCCATTTCCCTATGAACTTGTGGCGATCGACATCCTCGGTTTTGACCAAGAGACCGGCTTGCTGTGCACCTGTGCGCATTATCTTTAACATCTCGGCGTTCTTACACTCAGAGGGCTGGTTGCATTTGCTGCACTCGCTTATATTCTTCTCAGAGGCACAGGCTCTGATCTCACAGTCTGGCTTACCGCCGCCCTTCAAACATCCCGGGCAGGAGGATACAGTCTGGATGGAGGAGAGCCCCTTCTCGAATTCTTGGAAATCGAAATCCTTGGGAGCCCACTCCTTTAATCCGTACCCCTGGATGAGCTTCTCATACCTTCTGGTCAACTCCCTTAAAATCCCGTTGCCGACCAGACAACTACCACACCAGATTCCACAATAGCCGATTTGATTTTTTACATTCCCGAAAGGCTTATTCCCCATAGCGGCTGACTCCTTATTATTTAAAACAGGTTTTGCTGTTTCTGTTCTGATGACAATTTACCGGATTTTTAAAATTTGACAAGAGTAAAATTCTATCACATGACATCATTCAGTCAAGCAAAATAGACGTAGTTGCCCATTCATGAGGCTTTCTTTTCCCTCTGAATCGAGCTGCGACGAACTGAGTAGGCAACAGGTAGTAGGTGTTAGGTAAGAGGTAAAAAAGGCATCTCGCCTGTTTTTTAAGTAGGGGCTCAATTTACTGGAAGTACCAAGATATTATCTGTTTTTAGAAGCCAAATAATTATCATTTTGGCAATGGTTTGTAGATTGAATATCCTTGAATCTGTAAATCTTACAAGGGGTAATTGGTGGTGCTCAGTATCACTACAAAATGTTACTTCCACAAAATGACTAGAATCAAATATCCAGCCATCAGACGGCAAAAGGGCATTTCTAACGGCTAAGAAACGTCTATTTTTTTCTCTCTGACACCGTCTCAAGCCAATTATACACATCGGCTGGATTACCAAATTGATCCCGATCACTATCTGGGCGCTCTTTCGGTGGACTGCTGTAGATCTTATGTCGCCCAGTTACCTTTTTCGTGGACCAATCAATACAGTAGATATCATATTCAACTTTATATGCATTATTAGCTCGCTGCTCTAATAAAATCTTGTAAGTTCCTACTCGGTCAAGAACCCGATACCTTACGAAGATAACGGTAAATTCTTTATCTTTAAGTTGCGCCTCCTCAAATGGGGCCGGAACATAAAACGGTATATTGAGTCCCAGATGGTCATAATGCTCACTGAAGATCAAAAGTTTACTACTAACAAATGGTGGGGGCTGTACTTCAGCTGATCTCGAGTTCTTGGCAATCTCTTTTGCTTTTGTAAATATATCCATCCTAAACTCTTTTTCCAATTTTTCTCTTTCCGCATTTTCGGAAGGTGGATAACCATGGTCAATAAATGCTATTACCGTCCCGATGGAAGAAACTCCTCCAAGAAAGAAGATAAAGAAGAGTATCCCCGCAAAAATCTCCCCAAAATTATTATCGGATAAGTTCCATCCCAGTACTAAAGACACTGGGCCTGCTATCATACCGGCATATATGATTATACGACCAGTAGGCGAAGCCCAGGAGGCCAATATAAACATTAGAGGCTCCGAAACAATGATGATTAAAGAAATCCACAAGAATAATTTTCGGTCTTTTGGTGGCATGTATTTCTCCTACTCCTGGGCAACCATCAGCATAAGCTGCATGTTATTCACAAGGACAACAATTTTTCTATTTGCTCGTTTTTCTCGCTGAGGTGTTTTCAATGGGATTGAGATTTCCACTTCATCATTTTGTTGATCCACATATAGCAAATCCCATAGAAACCATGTGATTCCATGCTACGAATCACACAAAGTTAATTTGTCGTCATATCACTGTCAAGCTCCTTGTCGGGCTCAATTAGCTTTTCAGTTTATATATAGAGTGATAAGTGGATGCAATGTTCAAGTTATATTTTGTTCACTTTCAAAAAGCATTGCTTTGCCCTTCTGCAGCAGCCAAAGTTTTTCATTACAGATATGGCATCAGGAGTTACCTCCTGATGCAGGAAATGGCTGTCACACTGTCAGGCAGTAACACCTGACAGCACGTATAAGCTTAACCTAAATTGATAATATTCTCTCCCGGATGGTCCAAAGCTATAAGAAGCAAAAGATAATCTCTCAAATGCCGGGTTATCAGGAAATTGTGCCGAACATGCTGATAGCCGTTTTCTCCCAGCCTTCTGGCTAAATCCGGATTGTTCAAGAGATACCTGATCTTATAGGCTGCTCCCTCCACAGAGTGAACTAATAACCCGGTGTAGTTGTGAATCACCTGCAGGGGAATGCCACCCACGGCTGAAGCCACCACCGGCTTTTTCTTCCATAAAGCCTCGGTCACGGTCAAGGCGAATCCCTCCTTCAAGGATTTCTGCAGGATGATAGTCGAAGCTCTCTGAAGTATGTTAACATCCAAATCCGAGTTTGGGGGAAGCTCGATTATGTGAATATCCGAGTCTCCCTGGGTAACGGATAAGATCTGGGGTAAAATTTGCACTGACTCCGGGTCATCTGGAGCAGTTCCTCCAGCCAAGACCAGCTGGCAGTCGGTAGTTTTTTTCACCAATTTGTAGGTCTCGATTACTCCCAGGGGGTCCTTGAGCTTATCGAATCTGGAGATCTGGGTGATGATTGGGCGTTCCGGGTTGAGCTTATATTTCTTTAAAGTGCTCTCTATCTCCCTGGGTCTAACCTCCCTGTTTTTGGGACTCAGGGGGTCGATGGAGGGTGGGATCTGGTATTGGGGGATTTTCAGCATACGGGCGAAATTGGGAGCAGAGAAAACAGAGACATCATACATCTCCACATAATTTTTGAGAAAGTTCCACACCGATTCCAAGGGGAAGGAGACGTCAATATGACAGCGCCAGATCCACTTGGCCCTGTGTTTATCTTTCTCCTGGACCAGTGCTATGGGCTGGGGGTCGTGTATAAAAACGTAGTCCTCATCGAAATTCATGCTCCGAGCATTGTTTCGATTAACCTCCAGGAAATTTTTTTCCATCTCCAGAGTTAAAGGCTCCTCTTTGCCGTGCAGGCTGTTGTGTATGGATTTGGTGATGTTGAAGAATTCGCCATCGCCCTTTATCACCTCCCAGAAGGTCTGAATCCCCAATTCGTTCATCAGAGGAACAAAGCGGTAGAGTATCTCAGCCACTCCCCCGCCCACCGAGGTAGAGTTTACCATCTTCACCCTTTTGCCGGAGAGCCTTTCAGCTATCCTGTAGATGGTTTCCAGATGTTCTTTCCCGATTATCTTCTGGTAATCTGAGATGCTCGCCTGCATCGAATTTATTCTCCTCCCATTAATCTGTGGAAACCGGATTTGAAACGGTTGAAGGGTTTCTTCCCCTGGAGGAATTCGCCTATTCCGCTGTTGGTGGTGTAGCTGGACAGCTTTTGTTTTACCCTTTCCCTGTAACTTTCCCGTGCCAGGATTTTCAGAAGTTTATCTTTGGTTTGCTCCAGGGGGTAGAAATAAGGGTCCAGGTCTTCAATCGCCCGAGCCAACGACTCTCTGTCGAAGTTCTCCCGGATCCATCTGGAAAAATCGTTGGTCTCACCTTTAACTCTCAGGCGCGATTCCATAAGATGGAAATAAAGGGAGTAGAGGTCCACCTTTTCCAGACATCTTCTGAATTCCGCCAGGTTGTTCGCCTGGTAGGGCGTGGAGATGACCACGCTGATAGTACGGCGAAAGTGAAATTCCATTCCAGGCTGGACATCCCTTGTGCCGGTAGTCTTATCCAGGTAATCCTGAATCAGCTCTACGATTTTCTCCCTTAATGAACGTATAGTGGGGAAATTCCTCAGATCCAGTATGGCTAACTTCTCGCCCAGGACTTTTTCCTGCAGGACCTCTGCCACCCAGTAGGCGAAATCCGAAGGGTACTCCTGAGATAAGAAGTGGTGCTCTCTCACGTAATGATGGGTGTGATAATAGATGGAGGAGCCGTCTATCTCCTGTATCAGCGTTTTAAGCTCCTTCAAATTCTTTGCTCTCTGTCCGGTGAGCTCAACCAGAGGGACGGAGGTATAGAATTTGAAGGGAGCCACTCTTCTTACTTTTGCCATCTTTATTTCTCTTCCTCTTCCTTTCTGAACAACTCCACCACTATATCCTTGGCGATGTCCTTACAGCCAAAGCCGAAGGCTAAAGCCAGGGCCAGGGCAACTGCCCCGGCCAGCACCAGGGTCAAATTAACCACCAGGTGAGCAGCCAATCCCAGCTGTTCTATGGCCAGAACTATCACAAAAGCCAAGGTTAGCCATCTTATTCCCCTTACCCAGATCAGCGGATGCTTGACCTTGGAGTTCAGGAGAAGGGTGTGAGCTATTTCTCCGGCAATCAAAGCCAGGACCAGCCCAATGATCAAAACCATTATGGCGGCGAATATACGAGGAAGTATCTCCAGGACCCTATTCAGCACCAGGGTACCGATGTTCAAACCCAGAACCTCCAGCACCACGATCAGAAGGATGAAGATCAGAAACCAGTAGAACAGGTTCCCTATCAGCTCCCTGGACTTAGCCCGGTCCCTCTCCCGCAACTCATCCGCTGCCCCCTTTTTTAGTAATCGGTCGAATCTGAAAAGTTCTAAAACCCTGATCACGATAAGGCGTATCAACTTGGCTAAAAACCAGCCCAGGATCAAAAGTATCAGAGCCAGGATCAGAGTGGGAAGAAAATTCGTTATGCTTATTAGGATTTGAACTATCCCTTCAAAAAGCTGACTGAGGCTTTCCGGCATTTTCCCCTCCTGTCAAAATTTTTTATTTTGCTTCTTATAATCATTCTGTAAATCCAGAACAATTAACTTATCTCGAAGGTCTCTTATCTTTCTATGGTTTTAACTCCTTCCCTAACCAGGTTAAAAAAAGGCGAACCTCTTTTGAATTCTCCAAATAGTAACGAGCTTTTGAATTTCCTTTCTTCCTGCCTATTAATACGCTGAGACCTCTTCTTGAATTTATAAGCTTAAAGGCATCCTCATCCGTCAGGTCGTCGCCGAAATAAAAATAAAGAGAGGGAAAGTTTTTTTTGCCGTCATAGAGACGAATTATCTTATCTACGGCCCAGCCTTTATTCCTTTTGGTCTTTGGCCTGATCTCCAGGACCTTTTTGCCATCTCTTATTTCATACGTTTTTTTAAAAGGGAAGATGACTGAGCTTACTATCTTCCTCAATTCCGGCAGAACTTTGCTCTTTGCTAGGCGATAATGGATACTAACAGTTAATCCCTTATTTTCTACCAGTGTTCCGGAGTATCCTTTTGCCTTTCTCCTAATTTTCTGGCTGAAAATGGCTATGTTCTTTCTTATCTTTCCGGCAGAGAAGATCTCCTCCCGCATGGATTTGGTCACCATCTCCAATCCATGATTTCCTACGTAGTTTATATGAGCTAAGTTTACCAGCCTGCGGATTTCACCCAGGGCTCGGCCACTCACTATGGTCAATACTACCCGGGGAGAGGAAGAGAGGTTCATTATGTTGTTTCTTGCCGCAGGGGAGAGCAAAGCCATCTCAGGCTTTTTTCTTATGGGAGTCAGGGTGCCATCGTAATCTAAAAATAGAAATATCTTTCGGGCTTTTTTAACTTTTTCCCTCAACCTCTGGATGAGTTTCCTTTCCAGGAAGTAACGCATAGGACGAGCCGATTACAGTTTAACCAGGTCGCTGATGATCTTCTCTGCCCAGTGATAGATGGTATTGTCCGCGACGGTCTCTCTCATCTTTTTCATTCGGGCTCTCTTCTCATCCTTTTCCATCTCCACGGCTTCCTTGAGGGCCTCAGCAAATTTTTCCGTGTCATAGGGGTTGACCAGCAAAGCCTGCTCCAGTTCACGGGCAGAGCCGGTGAAGCAGCTCAAGACCAAAGCACCGTTCAGATCGGTCTTGGAGGAGATATACTCTTTAGCCACCAGGTTCATTCCATCGTGCAGAGAGCTGACTATACAGAAATCCGCCATCTTATAAAAGGGGATTATCTCTCTGAAATCGTGGTGTTTTTTGATGTAGATTATGGGAGACCAGTGGCTTTGAGAATATTTCCAGTTTATATCCTCGACCATCTTCTCGATCTCATCGATCATATCCTGGTATACCTCTAAATGAACCCGGCTGGGAACAGCTATCTGAATGAAGGTCAGTTTGCCCTGATATTGAGGGTACTTTTCCAGGAAGCGATCTAAGGCCTTAAGCCTCTCCGGGATACCTTTGGTGTAATCGATGCGATCGATGCCGATTCCTATGACATAATCCCTGAGCCGATAATATTTTTTCAACTCCTGGATCTGACTCTCGATCCTGAAGTCGTTGGCAGCCGAAGAGATCTTCTGGTAATCTACGCTGATGGGATAGGATTTGACCAGGCAGCTTTTCTCTCCGCGTATTACAGCCCACTTCTCGTAGTCTATTTTTGACTCCAGCTCCAGCGCTACGGTCTTCAGGAAATTATCCGCATGATATGACAGATGGAAACCCAGGGCATCGTTGGATAAAAGGCCCTCTAAAAGTTCGATCTTCCAGGGGCAGATGCGGAAGATCTCCGGATTGGGCCAGGGTATGTGCCAGAAGAGAATGGTGGTGAGGTTAGGGTCCAGCTCCTTTATATATTGAGCACACAGAGCCAGATGATAATCCTGCAGGAAGACCAACCCCTTCTCTCCTCTTACCTCCTCCACCACTGCCTGGGCAAAGAGCTGATTTACCTTCTGGTAATAGTTCCAGTATTCCAATTCGAATTTAGGACGAACGTAAGCCACATGGCAAAGGGGCCACAGGACCTGATTGGAGAAGCCGTAGTAATATCCGTACTCTTCCTTTTTGGAAAGCCATATCCTTTTTAAAGTATATTTAGGGTCATCCGGGGGAACCATAACCCTTCCCTTCTCATCTGCAGTATCCATATCTGCATCCCCGCTGCCGTGAGCTACCCAGATACCCTGACTGAGGCTTGCTATGGAGTCTAAGGCGATGGTCAGTCCGCTGGCATAGCGTATGTGGTGAATGGAATCGCCCTCGTAGAAATGCAGATAAGGCTCCCGATTGGACACTATGATGAATTTCGAGATAGAAAGCCTTTTCCTTATCAGGTCTATCAGGCTTTGATGAGAGGAAATCTCCATATCGTCTTCCAATAATGCTTTTTTGATGGCTACATCAGCAGCCTCTTTTATTTTGCTGACGAACCTGTTGAACTTTACAATAGGCCTCACCCCTTTGTTGCTACTTGGTTAAAAATAAAAAAAAATTTTCCGATTGTCAACCTCTATCATGAAAAATAGCCTTCGGGTTTGAGTTGTTGAGCGGGACTTGATTATGCGTCTGGTGCTTTCCTGTTCGGAGGGTTTTTATGAATATAAAAAGGATCATACAAATTCATTAATCTTCCAGGATGACTCCTCCTGTTGATAAATAGTTGAATGGAAAAAGCTTATGTAAAATCTACTTTACTTAAGGTTTTAAATAAGATATTATTATGCTCAAAAAATAAGAATACAGTAAGTAAAAATATATATGAATACCAGCGCTGAGTCAGACAAAAAGCAGACAGAAAAAGGGCTCAGGATCTCGATTTTCGAGGGATCTTTTGCAGCTGTTTTTACCGCTCTGACCACCGGTTCCTTTTTAGCCGGCTATGCACTCTATTTGGGGGCAAACGATTTTCAGCTTGGTCTGGTGGCGGCTTTCCCCTTTTTAGCCCAAGCTTTTCAGGTTCCCGGGGCTTTGCTGGTTGAGAAGTTCAAAAAGCGCAAGTGGTTCAATTTACTGGGCTCACTTTTTTTCCGTTCGATTTTCCTGATTTTTGTCCTTCTGCCGTTTTTTCCCCAGAGCCGGCAGGTCAAAATCGGGATATTTTTGTTGTTTCTATCCCTTTCCTCTGCCATTGCCAATCTGGTAGCTGTTGCCTGGCTTTCCTGGATGTCGGATCTGGTGCCCGAGAAAAGGAGAGGCAGGTATTTCGGTTTGAGGAACACCATTCTGGGATTTATCACTATGGGTGCAAATTTCACAGGGGCTAAGATAATAGATTATTTCAAAACCGGTAGTTCCGGAATCGAATATTATCTTCCGCATTTTATATCAAGTTACTTCAAGGAAAATCCTTTTGGGTTTGCTTTTTCTCTGATATTTTTTTTAGCGGTGCTTTTTGCCTGGATGGCGGCATTCTTTTTAGCCCGCCAGCCAGAGCCCATGATGGTGTCCCATCAACAGGTAGGTTTAATCCACACCCTTAAGGTCCCTCTCTCGGACAAAAACTTCAGAAGCCTGATTTATTTTTTCGTCTACTGGTCTTTCGTCACCGGCATCTCTGCTCCTTTCTGGACGCCGCATATGCTGAAAAACCTTCACCTGGATTTCTATCTGATCTCGCTTTTCTCCATCCTGGCAGGGGTGATAGGACTTTTTATGCAGCCATTCTGGGGGAAGGCTATCGATAAATACGGCAACAAGCCGGTGCTGACTTTCAACGTCGTCTTTATTTTTCTCATACCGTTTTTGTGGCTTTTTGCTACCCCGCAGAACATTTTCCCTTTGTGGGTCGATGCAGTTATGGGGGGAGTTTTCTGGTCCGGATTCACCCTGGCCTCATTCAACGTAATCATCGCACTCTCTCCCCGGCAGGGCAGAAGCTATTATCTGGCTACCATCGCAGCCCTCAACGGGGTGGTTCTGTTTACATCCGCAGCCCTGGGAGGGATCATAGCTCAACAGTTAGGCTGGTTCAGACTGGTTTTCGAAGGTCAGGTTTTTTTGAACTTTCATATACTCTTCGTTCTTTCAGGAACAGGCAGGATCTTCGGGCTCCTGTTTTTGAGTAAACTGAAAGAGCACAAAAGCAGACCAACCCAGGAGATGGTGCAGGAGATAGGTTATTTCTTTTTCAACCGCCTTCCCCTGGGAAAAGGAACCTGGACTTTGGTCACCTGGGCTATCTCGACTTTTGGAATAAAGAAAAAAATTAACCGGAGGTAAAAGATGTTTCAATGGGTAATGCTATTCTCAGCCATTCTCCTGAACGTGTGCGGGCATGTTTTCCTGAAAGCGGGAATGAATAAAGTGGGAGGAATAGATCCGTTGCTTCTGATACTCGATTTCAAGAAGGTCTTTTTGAGCACGCCCTTTGTGCTCCTGGGGATCTGCTCTTACGTTGCCAGCGTGGCATTATATATGGTGGTTTTGTCCCGGACTTACCTCTCCTTTGCCTATCCACTGATGATGAGCACCGGGTATGTCCTGATCGTGCTTGTCTCCTGGCAGGTTTTCAAGGAGCCCTTTTCATTTCTCAAATGGATGGGGATGGGTTTGATTTTAATAGGGGTTATTCTGATCGGTAAGTAATTTCGTAGTGCGACCCCTTTAGGATCGCTCCAATTTGTAGACGTAATTCATGTCCAGTTGGATCCGTCTGGAAATTGCTCCTACATCAGTTGCCCACTTGAAACAAGGCAGATTAGCAGAGATGGTGGAACAGGTATCTTGCCTGTTCGGTCTGAGAATTC
The DNA here is from genome assembly GCA_964511075.1 of uncultured Ignavibacteria bacterium. Taxonomy (GTDB): domain Bacteria; phylum Zixibacteria; class MSB-5A5; order MSB-5A5; family RBG-16-43-9; genus CAZEDM01. The sequence goes on along the minus strand of CAZEDM010000006.1, from coordinate 212,867 downwards.
AGGGCTTTTACAAACGGATTGACATCAGTTTAATTTTGATAGATACCGTAGTGATTGGAAAATGATTTAAAAAAAATTAAAGAAATAAAAATTTTCTCTTGACTTTTTTAAGTATCTGTTTAAAATAAGTGCAGTTTACGTAAGTCTTTTGTAAACTTGGAGATGAAGGAACTTTTTTCTCGGTGGAGCAGAAAAATGTTCAATATTTTCCAATGTATTGGATTAAGAACCAATAAAAAAGGAGAGTGCCTATAAACCCAGTTAAAGTTTAATTCTTTGCCTATTAAAGGGTTACAAGTGACAGTTTTTACTTTGACAGAATTGCCGATTGAAGGGCATAAAAGTTGCCATATATCTCTTGAGATTTTCATTTTTAACCTTCAATCGGTTTTGTTTTTGGAAAGGGGGAGAATTTGAGAGAGCTGGAAAGAATTGCCCTTTATTACAGGGAAAGAATTAATCCAAGAGCTTTTCTCCTTTTCTTTTTTGTGATTTTGTTTTTCTTCTGGAATACAGGCTTCGGGTTTTTAAGCGACGGGGACAGGGGAACGACCGGCGCCAACTTTTTGAAGATCGGGGTAGGTGCCAGAGCCTCGGGTATGGGCGGGGCTTTTGTGGGGATAGCAGATGATGCCACCTCCATTTACTGGAACACAGCCGGGCTTGCCCAGTTAGAGCAGCAGGAGATCGTGTTCGTGCATAACGAGTGGTACCAGGACGTGAAATACGAATATTTCGGGTACTCTCTACCTGTCAAGTCCAGAAGCACCCTCGGCTTCTCCATAACCTATTTGAACCTGGGGAGTTTTCAGGGCTACGATGTCCTGGACAACCCGACTTCCGATTTCTCGGCTTACGGTGCGGTTTTCTGCGCAGCCTATGCCTATAAGATCTCCCCTGATATTTCCCTGGGAGTCGGTTTAAAAGGGATTCAGGAGAAACTGGAGGAGGAGAAAGCTTCGAGCCTAGCACTGGATTTCGGTTTCATCTACAGGCCCGGAAGATTTTCGTTGGGAATAGCATATACGAACTTGGGCAGCTCGATGAAATTCATCCAGGAGAAAGAGCCGCTGCCCAGCAAGCTAACCCTGGGGATAGGCTACAAGCTTTTCCAGGACAGGGTAAGCTTGGGCTGGGACCTGGAACTGCCCAGAGACGACAAGCCTGTTTTAAAGCAGGGATTGGAATACGGGTATGAGGAGTCTGTGTTCCTGCGCTTGGGTTACGAATACAAGACCTCTGCCCAGAACCTTGGAGGAACCGGCGTTTCCTTGGGAGGTGGTTTCAAGTACTCGAATTGGGAGATAGACTACACTTATTCTCCAAACCAGGAGCTGGGGGATTCTCACCGCATCTCCTTGGCTTACCGGTTTGGCTCAAAGAGGGGTTTTTAAAAGAATACTTCTCTCTTTTCTCCCAGCAGCAAAGATGGGCTTCCTGAAAAATGGAAGCCCGTCTTTTTTTATTGGGAATAGCCGGAGTGCAAAAGCTTGCTTTTGCATTTTGTCTTTTAATAAACCCTCACCTTGAGGGCAAGATGGATTACCAGCTCGTAATACCTGTGCCAGTTGTAGTAAAGCTTGGTATTCCGGTCTTGATACTGCCCGGGGAGACATTATACAATTGTTCAAATGTATGCCCAGAGATTGATTCAATTAACAAAATAGAGAAAAGCTGACATCAACTACCACCAATAAAAACGTCTTCTACCTTATCTTCTTCGTCTAAGTAAATATATGCAATAGCTTCGCCATAAGTATAAATTAGCACTTTATTACTGATCTCTCTCTTCTTATGGGCATATCCTTTTATATAGTAATCCTTAAGCGCTGTAGCTTTATTATACACTTTCTCTGGAGTCCCTAATCTATTAAGCACCTCATCCTCAGTCATGCCAACTTTTATCGATCTAAATTGCTCAGATGCTTTGTTAAAGGATTCCATATATGGAACTCTGATTATGAGAACGAGTGCCATAAATACAGCAAATAATAGAATCAAGGATATTATCAAAACCCGGCTTTTCTTTATACTTGATTTCTTCATTTCATACATCCCTCCACTAATGATATTTCTCCTTACAGCAGGACTCACTATTTAAGCTCTCGCACTTATTTCTCCGCTTTTTTACATCCATTCCACATTGTATCCCTTTAAAATCAGCTACTAGATCGGCCCATTCAGGAGTGCCCTCTCCAAAGATGTCTTCTATCTCCTTCCATATTCCTGCGGAGAGAGAGGCGGCTAATCCACATTTTAGATAAATCTCAGCAGAAATAACACAGTGTTTATACTTATCACTTACTCCAGGAGGAAATTTTTGTTCTTCTTCTTCTTTGACTTTCTCAGCACATTTTCTCATCAACTGATAAACAAGTTCAGGTGGCAGGGTATATGGTTGAACATGGCTCGCCAAAATGAGTCCCTTGGGATCAATAAATCCGGTTGGGTTGTTTTCTACATAGGAATATAAATTTATGCCACCTAATAGACCAATCGGATCCGCCTGATAATACCTGCCCAGGTTTGGATTGTAATACCTGTGCCAGTTGTAATAAAGCTTGGTATTCCGGTCGTGATACTGCCCGGGGAATCTTATGTCATTGGAGGCTGAGTGAATAATCTCACCATAAGTTTCGCCAAAAGGCAGGTAATTCGTTGACCAGCTGTGTCCCTTGTCAGTACCACTCAAAGCCAGGGGTGTGCCCAGATGGTCTAAATGATAGTAATAGACCTTGTCCGAATCAGGAGGTATTGGAGGTGGCGGTCCGCCGCCTCCTAATTCTTCTCCTTCGCCCTCTCCGCCTGCAGCCTCCGCTCCCCCGCCCCCGCCTTTGGGGACAATCTTGGCTATTAGCTTGCCATTTGCCCAGACGTAATCACACACGAGATTACCCTCGATATCTCTTTCGCCTATCAAATTGCCCCACTGGTCATACAGAAAGACGAATTGGTCACCGGCAGAATACCTCCTGATCCTTTTTCCCTCGCCGTCGTAATAGTACTGTTCCTCGGTCGTTCCGCTGAAGGAAACCAGCCGGTTGAGCTGGTCATAGCCCAAAGTGTCCTTAGCCGTGGTGCTGTCGACTATTACGTTCCCTTTATTATCATATCGGTAAATCACAAGCTCGTAACCAGTGGTGCTGTCCGGAGAAAAAGGGTGGAGGCAAGCTCCACCCCTACGCGATATTCCCTTGTTTGTATCGGTATACCAGATTGCCCTCAACACGGGTGATTAAGGGTTGTAGAGATGTATGTCCGTGAGTCTCTACAATTATTTCCCTCCTTCAACCGGTGACCATTTAATTATTTTAATACCTTCTTTGTCTGAGCAGAAAACGTATAAATGTCCTTTATCGAATACTTGTCTGCCTCCCATGCTGAAAGCGGTTAGAAGAGGGCATTCTATCTTCCTCCAGTCCAGAGTATAGGTTCCTATTAATCTGCCTACTAAGTCATATTTTGTGATAACGGATATATTTTCGTTTTTCTCATCTTTTTCTATTCGGTATTCTGCTTCCTTATCCACCCCCAAAAGATTCCCGGTGTATCTTTTACTTCCGGTTGGCAAGTTGGAGGTTATTCCAAAAAATCCCTCTTTCCATGAGGCTTTCTGCTGAACAGGAGAAAAAGGCGCATCTTTGGTTCCAACCTGAAAACTGTATTCAATAGCTCCCTTAATGTATTGAACAAATACCCTGCCTGAATCATCTAATAAGATATTTCCCTGTCCTCCCCAATGGTATGGCCTGTCTGTGCCCATCTCTTCATCTTTTGTTATCTGGTAAGTTACCACTAAATTGCCTTGGGGATCATACTTCATCACATAAGGGTCAGCAGTATAAAAGTGTCCGGTATATATATTACCTTCTTTATCCACGCGCATTCCAACCTCAATGGATGCTCCTGCATTGGGGATAACTGCTATGAATGAACCATTAGAGCTGAATCGTTGAACCCGTTTATTAATGTTATCTGCTACGTAAATGTCACCATTTGGAGCTACTATAAAAGCAGTTGGACCATGTTCACATCCCTCTGCATCAATTCTAAATCCAATAGTCCCGGGTTCAGAAGGCACTTTGTCTTCTCTGAGATTTTTCTCTCCCCAGGGAGCAGTTAGAACTATGCTTGGCTCGTAAGTTCCTTTTATAGTATTATCTGCATTTACATTCATAATAAGTAAAATCGTTGATAACACGGAAACAGATATTATTTTGGTGCAGAATTTCATAACTCACCTCTTTTTTAAGCTTTAAAATTCACATTTAAAAGTCATTGTTGGTAATTAACATAAGCTAGTTGATAGCTGATTAAGTCTTATGGATACGGATAACAAGTCCAGCCGGGACAGGATTGACAATAGTATGGTGAAGCACCTCCTTTATAAAGATAGTTTATAAGATATACGACATCAGATACTGATACATTGCAAGTACCATTTGTATCCCCTCTCCACATAGGATGGGGTCTAATATCAGAGCCGTGAAATAAATAATAAATCAGATGTGTAACATCAGCAGCATCCACTTTTGCATCACTGTTAGCATCTCCTGACATGTCATGGTCCGCAGTCCATGGGACATCTTTATTTTTGAAAGCGAAATAGCTTTCATAAAATTCTTTTTCACGATTCCACTTACGAGCTTCAGAAGAATGGTCAGGGAAATCTTCATCTCTAAAATCACCTGCCTCTATTACACACATTGAATCTGACTTTACCCAACTATCAAATATGTAAGTGTGCTTACCTCTTTTGATAAGGATATCTCCTCTAAGAAGATACTCATAGCCACCGGGGATTGAATCGCAGTGGTCAATTAACATGGTAGCACTGTGTTTGTTAGGTATGCTCAGAGCCCTGGTAACCAAACCAGAGCAATCAATTCCTGTAGCCCATGCAGGATCGCCTGGTTCAAATTGCAGAACCGGGTCATATGGGATACAATCATTTTCCTTCTGGGAACCGGCCCTTAGCCCTTTGTCTAAATTACATCTGAACTCTGCTGAATCGTCAAAACCACCCCACTCATAGGGTACTCCGTAATAGGTAAAACCTATAAGGTAATCTGATGTCCAATCAGATTCAATAGAACATTCTCTTGGTGTCGCGTTTATCTGCGGGCAGATCCACTCGATAGTATCGATTCCTCTTGCAATCTCTATTATCTTGTCTCTGTTTATATAGCTCATTTTATAAGCTGGTGATTCCATCCAGGCAATTTCTATAGGTCCATAGACGTTATTGCTTTCATTCCCTTCGTCTACAAGATCATCCGAATCGGTTAAAAGCCACATGGCCCAGGTCTCGGGCCAGGCGGGGCTTGGAAGGACAAAAGTAACAACATCCGTTTCACCTGGTGCCAATTGACCAACCGTGGCTCGAGAATCATCTCCATCCATTGTGGTGTCTGGAGCGGTAGTTCTATTATAAAATATGTCTGTATAAAACCAATTGCAGGTAGTGGGAGAACCTCCCTGGTTTTTAATGACGGCTTGTACAAAAACAGAATCAGTTAAATAGGGGCAAAATCCACTTACCCAAGCTTCCTCTATGACTAAATCTGGTTTAGGGTTAACTCCCCACCATTTAACCCTTTTGGGCCCAATATAGTTGTTATCTTCATCGCTTTCATCTATATATCCATACATATCAGCCAGGCCATACATATTCCAGGTGGCGGTATCGGCAGAAGTTATGCCCGTGAAGGTGACAACCTGGGAATCACCCGCGGCTAAGCCACTAACATATTGCCACTTATCCTCCCAGGTGTAGATATCAGGTGGATAGGAAAGGTTATAATAAAGTCCAACATAAAAAGAACCTGTTTCTTTTGAACCCTGGTTCTCTATCATCATATCTACGCTGATATATTCTCCTTTCATAGGGTTGGGATTACTGGGCGTTATGCTTTTTATAACCAGGTCTGGCAGCTCCTGATACCACAAGGTAATAGACCAGAAATCTATATACCCCTGATCCTCTTGACACCAATCACTTGCCCAGAGCTTCCAGGTCTGGTTAACCAGTTCACCATTAAATTCTGTAATCCCTGTTACTGTCTCATGAATATCATCATCGCTACCCCCATAAAACGCCCATAACACTTTTTGAGCTGAATGGTCATAATCTGTAACCCAGACTAGAAGATCACTAATATAGGGATGGATTATATCATAATGTATATCCATACTGCTAACCCTAGCATCTGCTGGGGCTGCATTTACTACTATAGGGCTGCAAACTGAATCCCAGTTTTCCGGAATAGTATAATCACTTCGATTTACCCTATATACGGGCGGACCGGAAAACCAGAGTGTTATGCTCCAGGGTAAGATAATACTACTCCCCGGGGAAGAGTAGTCATAAACCCATAGCTTCCAGGTCTGGTTTACACTTTCTCCATCAAAGATGGTAGTATCTCTTTCAGTTTCAGATATCCAACAGCCGTATCCTTCATAATACCATAAATAATATTCTTTTGAAGCGCTTTCATCGGTCAGCTTTACCGAGATAGTATTTGTCTGACAATCATTATCATAGATCTGATAAGTTACCTCTAATTCGGTAACTTCAGCATCGTAAGGTGCATTAGTTATAGTGATGGGACTGCAGGTCCACGTAGCCCAGGGTACATAATAGCCGCTATCGTTTCTTCCATAGGTTGAACCGGCGGGCTTTAAGAGAGATGAAGTTCCTTCAACTTTTATTCCTTCCTTTATTCCGGAGAAAGGTATGCTGAATCTTTTTAACTGGCTCATCTGCTCTATATCTACTTCAGTAACACATTCTCCTATCTCAGTGCAGTCCATCCCAAGATTTTTTATCCAGCTAAGTTCCGTCTCACTGCTTATATCGATTTTTACCTGAAAAACTCTTGTCTGCTTCGTTCTGTTATTCTTCTCTGCAGAGAGTACTTTGCTATATGGTCTAAATACATAATTTGCTTTTTTCAAGCTTCTCAATTGAGAAACATCTGCAGAGCAGATGCATTTTCCTAATGCACTGCAGTTTAACCCCAGTTCTTTTAAAAATAAAAGATCTTTTTCAGTATTTACCTCAACTTCAATTTTCAACTTATCTTCAGTGAAACTCTGGTTATCTATGCCTGAGGCAAGCTCAGGTATGAGGAGCATAAAAAGAAAAAAGAAATGAATTGAGAGGAAAAGGACTTTTTTCTGATAAGCCATTAATCCCTCCTTGTTAAGTCGACCCCAATAAAAATCGATTAAATTTCAATTAAAAATTAAGTCAAACTAGCCTTGATGTCAAGACTTTTTTTCATGATATTCCATAAAATACTTAGCATTAAAAGGATCAAATTTTAAACCAGGTTGTATAAAAGGACATTTCTTAAATAGAAACACCTTGTAATGTTAGAATTTTCTTTTATTTGTCAACCGTCTTTTATATATTTCCGATAATCTTTATAGTTTGTCAAACAGAAAATAAATGACAGAACAGACTTCAAAATTCTCCTTAAAATTCCACTGGTCGACCTACCTTCTGGGTTTTCTTTTTATCCTGCTCTATTTTCAGGTGCTCGTTGACCTGGTTGAGCAGTGGTGGGTGGACCCGAATTACTCGCACGGCTTTCTGGTTCCCTTAGTCACTATATATCTTATCTGGAGGAAAAGGGATAAATTAAGAGCCTTAGAGAAAAGAAGGTCCTATTTTGGTTTGCTCATACTGCTTTTAGGTCTGGGGATTTATATCGTAGGCACTGCCGGGGCTGAATATTTCTCTGCCCGGTTCTCTTTGGTTATCGTTCTTTTCGGGCTTGTATTTTATCTGAACGGCAGTAAATGGGCTAAGGAGCTTCTATTTCCCATCGCATTTCTCGGCTTTATGATTCCGATCCCCTACGTGATCTATTATTCCATAGCCTTCCCCATGCAGCTTTTCTCCACCAAGCTGACCCAGCTCCTGCTGCATTTTATCGGGATGCCTTCCATCAGGCAGGGGAACATCATCCACCTTCCCAACTATTCCCTGGAGGTGGTGGAAGCCTGCTCCGGGTTGAGATCCTTGGTCTCGCTTCTGGCATTGGGTGCTTTTTTCGCCTATATTACCTTTAGATCGAATCTCAAAAGGATTATATTATTTCTGTCCGTTTTTCCCATTGCCGTAGGGGCGAATATATTCAGGATTTTCATCACCGCCCTGGGGGCTTATGTGATAAGCCCGAAATTAGCTGAGGATTTTCTGCATAAATTATCCGGGTTGATAGTCTTTTTAACTGCGGTTTTTTCCCTTTTCATCTTCAGCCTGATTATAAAAGGCTTGAGCAAGAACAAAAAATAACTCCTCAAAGACAGCTCTTCCAATTAATTTTTAAAATCAGCAAAAATCAATCTATGGTAAGCCTTTACCTAAAATATGCAAGGGTTTGCACAGAATTTGGGCTTATCCCAGCTAAAAACAGGACGGGAAAAGTCTCTTTTTTTAAATGCTGTTTTCAGGCAGATAAATTAAAAAGACAACCCCTTGTTAAACTTTGAGTTGCAAAACTTCTAAAACTACGCAGAATTTGACGTTTTTTTAATATGATTAGTCTTGTAAATTGGCAATTTATTTGCTCAAATAAAAAACAAAAGTATAAGTATACTTAAAATAATCTGGCGTGGAGGTAACAAGGTTGTCTAATTCTGTATCAATTTTTCAACATAGAAATCAGAATAAAAGCTTAAAACGCAGCTGTTCGAATATTGACTTAGTTTGTGACAGGTCGATCCCGGCGGAGATCGGCTCGGCTTCATCCGGCTCCAAGGCCTCTGCTGCTGCTTTCAGTATTTCCAGAGAGAGAAAAGCTTTAAAGTACCGGCTCTCCTTCTGGTTTAAGGATTCCGTTCTGTCCACCTTTTCCTTCCTGCTCTACATCCTGATTTACCTTTTAATTCCCGGGGAGAAAGCTGAAAAGGGAATAGGAGCATATTATCTGGATAAGGCAGAGAAGTACCTTAAGAGGATCATTGATATCCTGGGCTCTTCGATCGGTATTCTTCTGTGCCTGCCATTGTTTTTCATAGTAGGACTTCTGATCAAGCTGGATTCTGCTGGTCCTGTTTTCTTCAGGCAGGAGAGAGTGGGAATCAACAGAAGGAAAAAAGACAGGAGGCTTCTGAATTTGAGATCGAGTATGGAGCAGAGAAAAACCGAGCGCAGGGAAAAAGACCTCTACGGCAGGACTTTCTACCTGTATAAATTCCGGACCATGGTGGTGGGTGCGGAGAGGGGATGCGGGCCGGTGTGGGCCAAGAAGGACGATCCCCGGATAACCAATATCGGAAGGGTATTGAGAAAGACCAGAATGGATGAGCTTCCCCAGCTGTTTAACGTGCTGAAGGGAGAGATGAGCCTGGTCGGTCCCAGGCCGGAAAGGTATCATTTCGTCAGGGACCTGGTAAAGAAAGTAGAGGGGTATCCCTACCGGCTTAAGGTCAGGCCCGGGATAACCGGTCTGGCCCAGGTGGAAAATGGTTACGACGCTTCGGTGGATGACGTCAAGCTGAAAGTCCGTCATGATCTTAACTATATAAAGGAATGGTCTCTGGGAAAAGATTTCGTGATACTTCTGAAGACGGTATTAGTAGTAACCACGGGTAAGGGCGCCTGTTAAAACAATTACTGGGTATGGTTAGCCTCGTTAAAAGCGAGGCTTTTTATTTTTGTAAATAATTTAAAAAAGACTTGCTTTATTTCACAAGGTAGTGTATTTTTACACAAAATTTTTAGAGGTTTTTGAAGAGTCCAGTTATACAAGGGGTAAATATGTTCAGGCCGAGAATTGAGAGATTGATCTGGTTGGCGTTTTTGATCTTTTTCATCTCCCATCCTGCTTTTTCACAGGAAGGGGATAAAAAATCTGAGGCGGGGCTGGTCATCACCTCGGTTCCCTCAGGAGTTACAGTCTTCCTGGAAGGGGAGTACAGTCTCACTGCCACAACTCCGGCGACCCTTCCCATAAACTTAAAGGGAAGATACAAGGTCAAAGCACTCAGGGAGGGTTACGAGAATTGGTCGACCAACCTCTGGCTGGACGGGGAGACACCCAAGCTGCTTACTATTACCCTGGTTCCCAAGACCAGGTTAAAGGGAGCGCTGCGCTCAGCTTTTATTCCCGGGTGGGGGCAGTACTACTATGGAGAGAAGAAGAAGGCTTTTCTTTTCAGCTTATCTGTCCTGGGAACGGCTTTAGCTTACGTGGTGGCGGATGCTGATTTCTCCGATAAGAACGATGCTTTTGTGCAAGCCAAAAACGATTATGCTGCGGCAGGGAGCGCAGAGGAGAAATTCAGCCTCAAGCAGATATTGGATCAGAAGCAAAGAGAGGCTTATGATGCGGAGAACGTCAGAAGGACTACCCTGGTTCTTCTGGCAGCAGCCTGGGGATTCAATTTTGTGGATGCGCTGGTATTCTTCCCCTCCTTTAAAGATGGTTTAAGCGTGAGCAGCTCGATCTCATTTGAGCCGGAAGCGGGAGGGGTAAAATTAAGCTTAATCAAGAACTTCTAAAAGGAGAATAAGATGAGGGGAAAGATCATAATTCTTCTTTTTCTTTCCTTTTTGCTTTTGTGCGGATGCGAGAGAAAGATCGACAGTCCCACCAGCCCGAACGAGGATTTCTTTATCCCTCCCACCCCCAAGGATATTGAGCTGAAAGTAGGCGATCAGAGGATCGACCTGAGCTGGAGCGTTGACGACACCACGGGCCTAGGGGGATACAGAATCTACCGGGCGGATTCGAGCGGTGTTACTCCAACCCTTTACGATTCTACTTTAGCTAATCAATTTTCGGACAGGGCGGTGATAAATGGCAGAGAATATTTCTATCAGCTTTCCTCGGTGGATAAAAAAGGTTTTGAGGGGTATAGGTCCAGGACGGTATCGGCCAAGCCTAACCTGTACGGGATAATTATCAATGATAACCGTAAACTGACTAACTCCTCCAGCGTAACCTTGAGACTTATCGCTCCCAGTTCTACCGGTTACATGATGCTGGCAAATGACTCGCTTTTTTCAGGTTCCTCCTGGGAGAACTTTTCCTCAACCCGAAGCTGGGTTTTGGAATCCGGGGATGGCGAGAAAACGGTGTACGTGAGATACAGGGATCAGAGCGGAAACGAGACCTCCAGTTTTTTTCAGGATAAAATTATTCTGGATACCAAAGCGCAGATATGGGAGTTGACCGAGGATACCCACGGGGAGATTAAGACCCCAGGCGAGGTCATCCATTTCAGTTTGGAAAGCGGCGAGGCCTATGGAGAAGCGAAAGTTGATCTGGGCAGCATCAGCGGGATAATGCTGGATGAGACTGGTCTGGGGAGATACGAACTGAATTATACTATCCCTCCGGGCACGGAGATGGAGAATGCTCTGGTAGTTGGTCATTTTAAGGACGAGGCTGGCAATCAGGCTCCCTCTTTTACTGCTCCGGAAAAGGTCACCATTCAGTCTCCTCCCTCTCCGGTAATTCTTTTCCCCATCTCCTCTGCCACTCAGTCGACCTTGACCCTTTACTGGACGCAGAGTCAGGATGATGATTTCTATGCTTACCGGGTATACAGGGGAAGCACGGACCTGGTAGATGACGATTCTCTTATGGTAAATACAACTACCACCCGAAGCTCAACCAGCTATACTGACACCAGCCTTTCATCCTCAACCGTCTATTACTACAGGGTCTATGTCTATGACATATCCGGTCTTTACAGCGCAAGCAACGTCAATAGCGGCACCACCCTGGAAAATTATCCCCCGGAAAAAGTAACGCTTTCTTTATCCCAGCCGGACAGCATCTCCCTGAGGCTCTCCTGGTCGCAGAACCGGGATAACGACTTTGGCTACTATCAGATTTTCAGGGTGGATACAACCCAGGGAATTACAGACACAACCAGCCTATCCATCATCAGCCAGCAATCTACCACCAGTTTCACTGATTCTCAGCTAAAGCCTGGAGTTGAATATTGCTATTATATCCTGGTTCGTGATCTGGAGGGACTGGTCTCGGATCCCTCCAATCTGGTCTGCAGGGTTCTCTGATTTCAAAAGAAGATGACGCCTTTACAGAAAATAAATTTTTTCTTCTCGGTATATCTCTCAGCCTTGAAATCCCTTAGGAGGCCGCTTTTGTGGACGCCTTTTGTTTTATTTGCCTTAGTCCAATTTCTCTTACTTCTGGCTTTGGTGAATTTCTACGCTCCATTTCTTTCGTTCGCCTTTATTCCCGTAATTAAAAAAGTAATGGGTGAATTCGTCCTGCATTATCCAGTCTACTTTCTTTTTCTGCCCAAGATTTTTTCCAGGGCCAATCTTTTACTGAGCGGGATCCTGGGTATCATCTCTCTGGGCTGGGCAACCTATCTTTTCTTCTCCTTCTTTTTACCGGACAAAAGAGTTAAACTGGCGGAGGGGTTAAAGGTGGTCTTCTCCCGATATCTTATCTTGCTGGGCGTATGGGTGATCGAGACGGTGATAATTTTAGCCTGGTTCTTTTTACTTTCCAGAGCAGGCAGGGGTTTTCTTCAAGGCAGTCTTAAAAAAGAGCTGGTTTTCGAGATCTTCGGCTTATGCTCGGGAGTGGTTTTTTACGGGCTTTTTGCCTTTACCCTCCCCTCGATAATGTTGAGCGGAAAAAATATCTTTACGGCCATAGGGTTAAGCGTCTCAATTTATAAAAGGAACTTTTTCAGCACCTATTTCTTTGTCCTTCTGCCCAACCTTTTGACTTTGCCTTTCACCTTTATGAACAGAAATGCACCTTTTCTTATCTCCAGGTTCAACCCGGAGGTTATCATTTTGATTCTGATACTGGAGATAGTCATTTCCATGATTGCCAATTACATACTCATCTCCACCCTTACCCGCTTCTACCTTTACGATCAGGGCTTGGATTAGATAAAATGGTAAATGAGATGAAAAATAACAGGAAGATTCCTCTTAAAATTCACCACCTTAATTGGACTTTTTTATCCTGCTATGAGATGGCACTAGACCTTATATCGGGGAAAATCTTCCTAAGATACTTTTGTTTCAGATGATGATTTGTTATAGTGACAGTCTTTTATTGGTTATCCAAATTGTTGCTGATATAGCTTTATCTTTTTAATTTATAGATAGTAAAGTAGTAGGAAATCTTTAAAAAATTCAAAATAGTACTTGACAAATCTAATTTCTTGAATTATAAACATTTATACCACTCTAATGAGGGTAAATGAGAAAATACGAGTATTAAAAAGGAGCTAACACTTATGATAGAACTAAATCATTATGTTCTTTTGTTAATTGGTTCTTTGGGTGGGATTCTATTATTCTTTTCTTTTTTAGATGCTTTAAGAATATTCTTCCCAAAGACGGAAAAATATAGTAAATCGGAAGATAAAATGCTAGTGCTTAAAGCCAAGGAAAATCTTCAGATTAAAGGGGGAGAGCTTGAACCTGAATTCTATCATAAATTTGTAGAAAAAATAGAAGAACCCGGAAATAAAAAAATAGAGTTGGATTTTATCTGTACTCCACCTATTCTGATTGAAAAAAAGTATAGGGAAGAAGTTAGAAATAATACAGGTGAGATTAAGAACCTTGATAAGTATCACCCTTTGTTTAATTTTGCTAAAAATAACCCTGAACGAATTAGAATTTACTTATGCAAACAAAAAAGGGGAGATGAATATCACTATGCAATCGGTACCACTCCAAGGATTATTTGTGTTGAAGAACCACATAAGGCCGGAGATCCGAAGAAAGGTGTCTTTTATTATAATGATAAGAGTCTCTGGCGAGCACTAAGATCAAAGATAGAAAACGAGAAGAAAATAAGTCCTGTATGGAAAAGCGAAGACTCAGTAGATTATATCCTGTGCAAAGACTAAAAAAGTGGTATTCAGTATGAGATATCTGCTAAAAATCACTTCTCTAACTCCAATAATTATTACTTCTTTTTTTTGTTTTCTATGTTTTTATAATTTGCAAAAAATTGTGGCCGAAGAGAATAGTTTAGAAAAAATTAAGATAGAATCAAATAGTGAAAATTTAAATAGAAGTGACACAAATGATTCTTCTCTTAAGTTAAAAGAAAAAAACTTAGACAAAAGATTAGAAACTGATGCTCAAACTGGTTTTATCTTTATACCCAAAGAAATTGAACTTATTGCAAGTATGGTTCTGACGGTCTTTAGTATAATGGTGGCTTTGTTTTCTCTAATTGGAAAGGATGATGATTCTGGAGAGTTTTTTGTCGATTTTCCTTTATCCCGGAGATTAGATAAAGATAAATTATCAGGTAGATTACTAATACCCATTCTTAATAAAATTAATATAACAAATTCTATTATGTTTACTATCTTATTTTGTTTCTTTTCTCCGATGAGTATTTTTTTTGGGTACGTTTTTTTTAGAAATAGCCCCACTTTATCAGTTTTTGCATTAATTGCTGAAGTGCTTCTTACCTTTTTAGTTCTTTTGTTTTTCAATGTGCTCCTAAGAGGGGTTCTTTATTATTTATCAATTGCTCGTTCTCACTTATACTCACAAAAATTCTCATGAAAATTATCTTCGTGGTTTCTCAATAAATAGTTTAGTATGTTGTTACTAAAATCCTTAGCTATTTAGAGTGATGTGTTTTTGTTTTCTTTTTTGGTGAGAATGTAATGATTTCTAATAAGGAAAGAATTAAGAGGATCGTTAAAATTATACCTGCTATCAGTAACGCTACTTCCATTTACCACCCCCGGTTCAACCATTTATGAAAGAATCTAAATCCTTTATCGTCATAATCAGTTTTTTCTTAAGCAGTGTGAGGAACCGCTGAATTGTTTCCTGTTAGCAAAGTTCCAATCCCTTATCCCTTAGCTACTTATCAAGCACAGAAATGCTCAAAGAATTGATTAACCACTATTAGGGGTTAATTCTGTAAGAAGAAATCCCTTTAGGTAAAAAATTCTTTGACGAAAAAGAAAATTGTGGCTATATTTCCATAGAGGGTAGCTATGATAAGTTTTTATCAGATAGCGATTTCTATTTCCCTTCTGCTCCTGATAGGCTGTGAGATTTGGGTTTCTTTTAAATCAGCCAGGGGAATGGGCAAGAACTCTTTTTTGCTTCTTAATCTTTCATTCATCCTTTTCCTTTCAGGATTTCTCTGGGTTTCCTTAAAGAGAACCCCGGCTCCGGCTCATCTCAGCACCCTTCTTTTAACCTGTAGTATCATTTTCACCCCGCCCCTGTGGGTGTTTTTCACCTCCACTTTTGCCCGTGAGGAATCAAAAGAGGAGCTTAAAAAAGGGCTTTTAAGTTTTATTCCATTTTTCATCCTAAGCCTTTTCTTCTTGTCCTGGCACTTAAGGAAAAGTCTTATCCTGGTAGATAAGGATCTTTTTGGAGAGATGCGCTTTTATTTTGCAGAGAGAAGCCAACTTTTTCTAATCTTTCTTCTGGCTGGCTCGGTCGTTTCTATTTTAAATCTGGAAAGGACCTTTCGCTCCAGTACTGAAACGGAGAGAGGTAAGTTAATCTTACCCTTGATCTTCAGCCTGGCGCTTCTGGTTCTGCTTATTTATCTGGTTACCTCGGGATTCCTTGGCGCTCCTATCAGCAACCTGGTGTTGTTAAGCCGGGGTATGCTGAGCGCTTTATGGGGAGTAAGTTTAGCCTGGTATCTGAAGGAAAGAGCAACTTCGATTCAAATTACCAGACAGGTGGTCTACTCCTCCGTGATCGTGATCCTCATCGGAGGATATTTAGTTCTGGTGGGACTGGTAGCCAGGCTGATTCAATCGTTTGGCGCAAACCTGAGCGTTTTCTTGTCTATCCTGGCAGCTTTTTTAGTGATAGTGATCCTCTCAGCTCTGGTCGTCTCCGGCTCCATTAAGGAAAGGGTGAAGAGATTTGTTGACCAGAGCCTTTACAGAGGGAAAGTAGACTATAAGGCAGAATGGACCAGATTCAGTGAGAACATAGCCTCGCTTCTGGATTTGGAGGAGATACTCAAAGAAATAGTGGGGATGATTTCAGCTAACCTTCGTATTAAAAATATAATGATTCTTCTTTCCGAGTCCCAGGGAGACCTGGGCCTAGCCTATCCCAAGGATAGCTCCTTTGACCTGAGAATAAGAAAAGAAGAGGAGTTTCTGGATTGGATTCTTCGCTATGGAGAGCCGATAGGTATAAAGGACCTGGGAGAGGATAGACTATCCACCAGAGAGATAAGCACCTTTTTCACCCAGGTGGAGGAATTGGAGTTTGAGACCTGCGTGCCCATGATTGCCAAGAGAAGTTTGGTGGGGCTTCTGTTTCTGGGCAGTAAAGGGGATAATTACCCATTCACCGAGGAGGATTTCTCCTTCTTGAATGGAGTAGCGCATCAGTCATCTATAGCGATCTTGAATGCCAAGCTGAGCCAACAGCTGATCCAGGCTAAGGAGATGGAATCCTTTAACAAGCTCTCCTCTTTTATTCTGCATGATCTGAAAAACTTTGTCTCCATGCTCTCCCTCCTTCTGCAGAATGCCGAGGAGAAACTGAAGCATCCTGATTTTCAAAGAAGTGCAATGGTGACCATATCCGATACGGTTGAGAGGATGAGGGGACTTATGAATAAACTCTCCTCAGCCTCGGAGGGAGTGGAGTTGAATTACAAGAGCTGCGACCTGAATAAGATTTTGCAGAATCTGCTGAACAAGATAAGGGTTGCGGGCAGTTCTCAGATCAAAACCGCTTTAGAATTCAGCCCCTTACCTTCAGTCAGATGTGATCAAACCCAGCTGGAGAAGGTTTTCCAGAATTTGATCATCAACGCTTTGGAAGCTATGGCAGGAGGAGGAATTTTGTCTATACACACGGGGCTGGATAAGGAATCCGGAGCGATACGGATAAAGGTTTCCGATAGCGGAGCTGGTATGTCCAGGGATTTTATCCGGAATCAGCTTTTCAAGCCCTTTCAGACTACCAAGAGGAAGGGACTGGGCATTGGTCTTTACCAGTGTAAGGAGATAGTCGAATTACACAAAGGCAGAATCATAGTGGAGAGTGAGGAGGGAAAAGGGACCTCTTTTACCGTAGAGCTTCCCTTTAAGGGAATCTAATGAATGAGGTCAAACTAGATGGGTAAAGAGAAGATTTTAATAGTGGATGATGAGGAGGGCATAAGGACGCAGCTTTCCTGGGCCCTGCAGGATGAATATGAGATCCTCATGGCTTCGACTGCTGAGGAAGCCCTGGAGGTTACCCGAAGAGAGAAACCTGATCTTGTAGCTCTGGATATCTCCCTTTCGCCTTACGAGTATGATAAGGATGGCTTGGATGTACTGGAGGGCCTTCTGCAGGTGGATCCATTTTTGAAGGTGATAATGATCACCGGTCACGGGGAGAGGGAAAATGCCCTGAGAGCTATAAGCTCCGGCGCCACAGATTTCTATACCAAGCCTATTAACTTAGAAGAGCTTAAGGTTATTATCAAAAGAGCGCTTCATATTCAGAAATTAGAGCGAGAGAATAGAACGCTAATAGAGAACTTAGAGGAGAAGAAATTTGAGGAGATAATCGGCACCAGCAACAAAATGGTAGAGGTTTTCAAGACTATTAAAAAAATCGCCACACCAGATGTTACCGTGCTTATCACCGGAGAGAGTGGAACCGGCAAGGAGATGGTGGCTAAAGCCGTTCACCGTCAAAGCCTGAGAAAGGAGAAACCTTTTGTGACTATCAACTGCGGGGCTATTCCAGAGACCCTCTTGGAATCAGAGCTTTTTGGACACGAGAAGGGCGCTTTCACCGACGCTTATACACAAAAAAAAGGGAAGTTCGAATATGCGGATGAGGGGACAATCTTTTTGGATGAGATAGGAGAGCTTCCTTTATCTTTGCAGGTGAAGATCCTGAGGTTTTTGCAGGACCATCAGATAGAGAGGATCGGGGGGAAAGAGCCAATACCTCTGAACCTGCGAATAATTGCCGCAACTAATAAACCCCTGGAAAAAGAGGTGCAGTCGAATAAATTCAGGGAGGACCTTTATTACAGGCTTAGTGTGATAAATATTCATCTTCCCCCCTTAAAGGAGAGAGGTGATGATGTAATAATTTTAGCTAATGCTTTTCTTAACATCTTCTCCAAGGAGTTTGACAAGGCTAATCTTTCCTTTAGCCATAGAAGCACATTAAAGCTTAAGGAATATAGCTGGCCCGGAAATGTGAGGGAATTGGAGAATAAGATAAAAAGAGCAGTTATAATGTGCCAGAGTAAGAGGATTGCCCCATCTGATCTCGGATTCAGTTTAGAGGAGCCCAGAAAGCCGCTTTCTTTGCAATCAATAAAGGAAAAGGTTGAAAAAGAGACTATCTTAGAGGCACTCAATATGAATGACTGGAATGTTTCCAATGCAGCAAAACATTTAAGTGTTAGCAGAACAACGCTTTACGGGTTAATTGAAAAACACAAATTAAAAAGGGAAGAAATCTAAGAAAAATTAGAATTGACAAGATCTTTCATGTCCTTCATCTTAATGTTCAGCTTTTCGTAATTCAGTAACCCCTTATAATACAAATACTTAAAACAACAGATGATTTTAATGTCATTGGTTTGGACAATCTGATTAATTTTTTTTAATGTTCAAAAATGTGACATTTTTTATCTTATTAAGTTATTATAAATAAACGACTTAAAAATATGTTCATTTTTTGACTGGCACACTTTTTGCTCTTAAGTTAAGATGTAAGAGTTCAGGGTCTTAGAAAAACTGAGGGAAATAAGGAGGTAAAATGAGGACAAAGGTTTTAGGAGTACTTGGGGGGGTGGTTTTAGTGTTGGCTCTGTTTTCAGGAGCTTATGCCCAGTTTTTTGATTTAAGCGTTGCTCTTATGCCCTTAGGGGGAAATAACTACAGATATGATTTTACCCTGACCAACCTGGGACCAGACAGAGATGCTATCTTTAAATGGACAGTGGACAACGGTAGAGTAGCTTCGTCTTCAGAATGGGTGGATATAAGCTGGAGTTTGCCAACCGGCTGGACTGGAAGTCACCCGGATCACAGATTGGATTTCCAGACGGGCAACGGTTCTTATCCAGCAGACGGATTTTACAGGATTTTTGGTCAATCTGGTGCACCCGCGCCTAATGCGGGTTATACCATGGGTGTATTTAGCTGGACTTTTCATTATGCCTCTGGTCCCGTGCCCACAGCCGATAGATTTATGCCCTATTCAGACCCACTTAATGTGAAGGTTCATTTCCAGCCGATTGACGAGAACTGGCAAAATGCTGGTAATACTTATGTGGGAACTTATACCCCTCCTGTTCCCGAGCCCTCCACCATAGCACTTTTGGGATTTGGCTTACTGGGTATGGGCGGCTTCGCCAGACTGAGATTCAGAAGGTAGTCTAAATATCAAACTTAATCTTTTCAAAAGCCCCTGAAAGGGGCTTTTTTGTTGTTATCCCCCGATTGCCTCAGACTTATTTCCCTTTAAGATTATCCTCTTTTTGCCGATTAATAGATTAGGAGTCTCTTAAGAAAAATTACAGATGAAGCAAATCCTGTTAATAGAAGACGACACCAAGATCTGCGATTCTATCAACAATTATTTCAGCTCGGATCGGGTGAAGTTACATACCCTTTATGATGGGAAAGGGGCTTTCACTACCATAAACGACCTGCAGCCGGATTTGATCTTACTGGATATAAACCTGCCAGGGATGTCAGGCTTAGAGATTTTAAAAGAGATGAAGGACAGGGATTTAAAAATTCCGGTGATCGTGATCACCGGTTTCATCTCAACTGAGGCAGCCATAGAGACTATGAAACAGGGTGCCTATGAGTTCGTAACCAAGCCCTTTCAGCTGGAGAAACTGGCCAAGGTTATGGATAGGGCTTTGCAGGAGAGAAAGGGTGGAGGGGATTCGTCCGGATGGGGGGATGATTTAAAATCAAAAGAGGAAGAGGATCTAATAGTAGGGAAAAGCCCGGAGATAGTGGAGATAGCCAAGCTCATAGGCCAGGTGGCTCCCACGGATGCTGCAGTGTTGATAATGGGCGAAAGCGGTACGGGCAAGGAGTTGGTAGCACGGGCTATTCACCGAAACAGTCTGAGAAAAGATAAGCCTTTTCTCTCGGTTAACTGCGCAGCCTTACCCGAAACGCTTTTGGAATCTGAGCTTTTCGGTTACGAAAAGGGTGCTTTCACCGGAGCTTACCAGAGGAAGTTCGGTAAATTTGAGCAGGCAGATAAAGGGACTATATTCTTAGATGAGATAGCGGATATGAGTCTGATGACCCAGAGCAAGGTGCTCAGGGTCCTGCAGGAACAGGAGTTCGAAAGGGTGGGTGGCAATCAGAGCACCAGGGTGGATGTGAGGGTAATAGCCGCTACCAATAAGAGCCTGGTCAACTGCATCAAGGAGGGGAGCTTCAGGGTCGACCTCTTCTACAGGCTGAAGGTCGTCTCTATTTATCTGCCTCCTCTCAGGGAAAGAAAATTGGATATCCCTCTTCTGGCGGATTACTTTCTTAAAAAATATGCCAGGCTGGTCGGTAAAAGGATCGAGAGCATCTCTGATTCAGCCATGAAGATTCTGATGAAATATCCCTGGCCCGGGAACGTGAGGGAACTGGAGAATAATATACATACCTCAGTGGTGATGAGCAAAGGAGGGGTCCTGCTGCCCGAACATCTTCCCGTCCATAGCGAGAGCAAGGAGAAGTTGCAGATCGATTTTGAGAAAATCAAAAAAGATTACCACAATCTCTTCCTCGATATCCTGGAATCCCATTTTCCCAAAATCCTGGCTAACTCGGATGGTCATATCTACGACCATCTGGAGGAGGCGCTGGAGAGGGCAGTTTTCAATCTCTCCCTGAAATACTGTGAGGGGAACCAGGTAAAAACAGCTGAGCTTTTAGGGGTAAGCCGCAATACCCTCAGGGACCGGATGAAGAAATTCGGCCTTTTTTAAATTACAGCTCCACAGCTTCACTGAAGCTGGAATCAAATAGCATAATTTAGATAATTTCCCTAGCCAATTTTAACCTTATAAGGATACAGGGTCTTAAGGATTTGAATCAATGTTCCGAATTAAGACAATAGACCTCTGGAAACATCTCAACTTTAAACGGTGAGAAGGGTTTTATGGAGCTTCAAGGTAATGTGGAAAAATTTCAGCTCTCGGATATCTTTCAGCTTTTGAGCGCCTGCAGAAAAAGTGGAACTTTGGGAATACAGAGAGGCGAAGATGTGATAATGGTTTATTTCCAGGATGGCAATATAATATTCGCTCATAATCCATATAACCGTCTGAGATTAGGCGAGTTGCTGCTGAAGAAAGGAAGGATAACTCCTGAGCAGTTGAGCAAGATCACCCAGCTGCAGAAAGAACTTAAAGGTAACAAAAGGATAGGGGAACTGCTGATCAAGGAAGGTCTGATTACCAGAAAACAGTTGGAGGGACTGGTTCGTCTTCAGGTGGAAGAAGTCATCTATGCCCTTCTTAAATGGGATAAAGGTAATTTTAAATTCTATGAGAACCGCTACCCCACCCAGGAGGAGATCACCATTAAGATCTCCACGGAAAATCTGATCCTGGAGAGCGTCAGAAGGGTTGACGAGCTGGAAAGGCTAAAGGAGAAGCTGCCGCCCTTTGATACGGTATTGGGTCTTGCTCCGGCTGAGGATGAAAGAGGAAAGGACATCAATTTAAGACCGGCTGAATGGAATCTTTTGACCTTGGTGGACAGCCACCGGGACATCAAAAAGATATTAGAGGACTCCAGGATGGATAAGATAGAGGTCCTTAAAAACTTAGCCGGCCTTCTGATGGCAGGACTTATCGAGCCAGTAAAAAAGAAGAGAGCGGAGATCAAAACCGAGAAGCTCGAAAAGCTCCTGGAGGAGTTTAACCGCAATCTGGATGGATACGCAGAGGAGTGAGCCGGTGAATCTGCTGGAAGTTCTGGAGAATCTGAAAGAATCTGTGGAGAAATTCTTAATCCAGGCAGTGACCAGGGAGGAGGAGGAACACTTCATAGATCAAAAGGTCAGGTCTCTGGAGGATATAGTGCGGGGGAGAAATAAAGATTCCTGGCTTATAAAAGACAGATTCAGGGGCCTGGAGACCTGGCTGAAAACCGAGGGAGCAGAGCTTAATTCCAGATCAGTTAAGAAAAAACAGATCCAGAAAATCATAGAATGTATCGAGAGGATGAAATATTACTGGGATATGTTGGGAGATGGGAAAAAGGCCTATCCGGATGGCATGAAGATACTGACCCAGGCTAATTCCTTCGTAAGAGATAACTTGAGAAGAAGAGGGCTGGAGTACACCCCTCTGGGGCTGGTTGATTTCGTACAGTGGGATGAAACCCTGCTGAAATTAAGAGAGGAGATCGGAACCATAGAAGAAGGGGAAGCAGACCTGAAAAGCAAATACCATAAGACCCTGACTTATCAGCTTGATCTTATGGATTATCTCTATAAGCCCGGCGACCATCTGCTGACCATCCTGGATTACCAGCTGAAGAACCTGGAGACCAGCTTAACAAGAGAGGACGAGCTGTTCGTTGCCTCGCTCATCTACTACCTTAAACAGAAGCAGTATAAGGTGGAGCCTTATCTGGAAAGATTCAGAAAGGCACTCAAAAGGCAAAAAAGAGCTTGATAAAATCAAAATAATGATTATTATATCTGCAAATGAGCTGCGGCGCTAAACCGTTTTAATTTAAGGTATGGCTATGCGAAAGAGTGACAAGCTTTTCACAGAGGGGATCAGCTCCCTGAAAGCAGGAAATTACATACTGGCGGAGAGAAAGTTCAGAGAGACCCTGCTTAAGAAAACGCCTAAATATGAAAAGGCGGAGTTGCTCCATAAGGCATTGCTTATCAGAAAAGAATGCGAGAGGTTGATTCAGGAGTTAAGATACAGATTTTAAAGGAGGAATATGCCCAGGAAGCAGACGACCTTTGCGGATAAGATGAAGAAGGAAAAAGAGGTATTCTATTGTGCCAAATGCGGGGGAGCAAAACAGAGTATCCTTTACGTCGAGTCGGTCAAAAGCGATAACGGCTCATGGAAGTTCAGGGAAAAACAGGTGGAGGTTTGTAAATGTAATCAGGCCGAGATTTACAAGTGATTTAACTTAAAAGCTTATCTTCATAATATCCACGAGACTTTTTTTGTTAACCGCCAGTTAATTTATTAACGGCGGTTTTTTAGTTGAAAAAAACATAAAAGTGCTTGCATTTCGAATGGTTTTTTTTAAATTGATATGTTCTTTTACTTTTTAAGACAGCGAGGTGAAAATGCCAAGGATAGAAGTGGATGTCAAAAGATGCAAAGGGTGTGAGCTATGCGTGGTAGCCTGTCCCTACAAGGTTATCGCTCTCTCGGAGAAGTTTGCTCACACCGGGTATTATCCAGCTACCATGGTCAAGCCGGAGGAGTGCACCGGCTGCACTTTATGTGCTCTGGTATGTCCGGATGTTGCCATAGAAGTTTATAAGTAACAGACTTCCAAGAACTGAAGGAGAGTTTAAATGAGTGAAAAGCTGTTGATGAAGGGGAACGAGGCTCTGGCTGAAGGGGCGGTAAGAGCCGGGAGCAGGTTTTTTGCCGGATACCCTATAACTCCGCAAAACGAGATTCCGGAATATCTCTCCTGGAGATTGCCCGAGGTGGGGGGGACTTTCATTCAGGCGGAAAGCGAGGTTGCCGCAATAAATATGCTTTTCGGTGCTTCCGCCTGCGGTGCCAGGGTTATGACCTCATCCTCGGGTCCGGGGATAAGCCTAAAGCAGGAGGGGATCTCGTATATATCGGGTGCCAACCTTCCCATATTCTATGCTAATGTAATGAGAGGAGGACCGGGCCTGGGGAATATCGCTCCGGCCCAGGGTGATTATTTTCAAGCTACCAGGGGAGGGGGACACGGAGATTACCGGGTGATAGTCTATGCGCCCAATTCGGTCTCCGAGATGGGTAATTTCCCCAAAAGGTGTTATGATCTGGCTGAAAAATATAGAGTAGCCAGCATGATACTCACTGATGGCCTTTTGGGTCAGATGATGGAGCCGATTGAATTCGATTTTGAACCGGTTGACCCGGCCAAGCTTCCGGTAAGTGATTGGGCTTTGGGGAATGCGGAGGGACGGGAAAGAAGGGTTATAAGGTCTTATGATTTAAAGCCAGGCTTTCTGGAGAAGATGACTTCAAGATTAGGAGAAAAATACAAACAGATAGAGGAGAAAGAGGTCAGATACGAGGCAGTTCAGACCGAAGATGCAGAGATTCTTCTGGTGGCCTACGGTACCTCATCCCGTATCTCAAAAGCGGCTTTGATGATGGGGAGAAAAGAGGGGGTTAAAATCGGGCTTTTAAGACCTATCACCCTGTGGCCCTTTCCCACCAAAATCATAAGAGAGCTTTCAGAGAGAATCAAAAAGATACTGACGGTGGAGATGAGCCTGGGGCAGTTAGTTGAGGATGTGAAATTAGCAGTGGAAGGAAGAGCAAAAGTATTTCTGCATGGCAGACCCTCGGGTGGAGTACCCACAGGCGAGGAGGTCTTTGAGGTAGTCAAAAATATTTTAAAAAGCTAAACAGCTGTCTGCTGCAAGCTACTTGCTATTTATAGTTTGGAGGAAGTATGGAAAAGAAAGTTTTTGAGAGAACCAAAGGTTTAACAGAGATCCCCATGCGTTACTGTCCCGGGTGCGGGCACGGGGTAATTCACCGGTTAGTGGCGGAGGTGATCGAGGAATTAGGGATAAGAAAAAGGACAATCGGGATCGCTCCTGTGGGGTGCTCGGTTTTCGCGGACGAGTATTTCAACTGTGATATGATCCAGCCAGCTCACGGCAGGGGTCCTGCAGTCGCCACCGGCATGAAAAGGGTAAAACCAGACTGTATCGTTTTCAGCTATCAGGGGGATGGGGATTTAGCCTCCATCGGCATGGCAGAGACGGTTCATTCCGCTGCCAGGGGAGAAAGGATCACCGTTATCTTCGTTAACAACGCCATTTACGGGATGACCGGCGGACAGATGGCACCCACGACTCTTATCGGGATGAAATCGACCACCAGCCCTTTTGGCAGAGATCCCAGAGTTGCCGGATATCCCATAAAGATGTGTGAGCTTTTGGCTACACTGGAAGCGCCAGCCTATTTAGCCCGGGTTTCGGTTCACAAGCCAGCCAATGTTCTGAAGGCCAAAAAGGCGATAAAAAAAGCTTTCCAGGTGCAGATGGATGATCTGGGCTTCTCTCTGGTAGAGATACTCTCCCAGTGTCCGACTGACTGGTTTTTAACTCCACTGCAGGCGATAGATTACGTGGAGAAGGCGATGGTTCCATTCTTCCCTCTGGGCGAGTTCAAAACCCCGGAGAGTAAAAATGAGCCGGTCAAAGCCAAAACTCAAAAAGTCGTGGAAAAAGTTTAATATCGGTTGAGCTTAAATAGAATATAGAGCGGAGGAATAGATGTATCAGGGAATAATAATGTCTGGTTTTGGAGGACAGGGAATAATCTCAGCAGGCATTCTTTTAGCCTATGCCGGGATGACAGAGGGGAAACACGTGACCTTCTTCCCGGCTTACGGAGCAGAGATGAGAGGAGGAACCGCCAACTGCTCGGTGGTGGTTTCCTCTGAGGAGATTGCCTCGCCGGTGGTGGCATATCCGAATACTCTGATAGTGATGAATGAGCCCTCTTTGACCCGTTTTGAGTCATCTGTCAAGAAAGGCGGGCTTCTTCTGATCAACAGCTCCCTGGTTGCGGGAAAACCCAAAAGAGATGATGTTAAGGTTCATTATATACAGGCAAATGAAATTGCAGAGAAATTAGGAACTACCAAAATCGCCAATATGGTGATGATCGGAGCCTTTTCCAAGATCACCGGAGCAATCTCCATCGACGGACTTAGAGAATCTTTGAAAAAAGTTTTCCCCCGTGCCAAGCAGGAGATAATAGATTTAGATATCGATGCTTTAAAAAAAGGGATGGAAGCGGTTTAACCTGAGATTTTTTCATTTGTGTGGGAACTGAAATTCCTGCATGGTTCGTAGGGGCGGGGTAACCCCGCCCCTACTTTTTGTTTGTAGATTTTATTTATTTATTTTATCTTCTGCTGAGTATATTTATACTGTATCAATTTAAAGACCCAGAATCATATGCACCCTTTATCCGAGAAAATAAAAAAAAAGCTTCTGCCTTTTGTGATCAAGCCCGGCAGATATATCGGGAACGAACTCAACGTTATTAAAAAAGAGCCAGGTGATAGGCTCAAATTCGCTTTAGTTTATCCGGATATTTATGAGATCGGGATGTCCTATTTGGGACTACACATTTTATATCATGTCATTAATAGAAGAGACAATACCCTGTGCGAAAGAGCCTTTTTACCCTGGCCGGATGCGGAGGAGATTCTAAGAGGCAGCTCACTTCCGCTTTTCTCCCTGGAAAGCCACACTCCCCTAAGGGAGTTCGATATACTGGGTTTTTCACTCAGCTATGAGCTGAATTATACCGGGGTGCTTAGCATTCTAAATTTATCCGGTATTCCCCTTTTCTCAAAAGACCGGGGAGAAGATTATCCCCTGGTCATGGCTGGCGGTTTCACTGCTTTTAATCCTGAGCCGATGGCTGATTTCTTCGACCTATTCGTTCTGGGTGATGCGGAGGAGATAATTAACGTGATTCTGGATGTTATAGAGAAAGGGAAAAAAGAAAAATTCAAAAAAAATGATCTGTTACTGGAGCTGTCGAGAATTCAGGGGGTTTATGTTCCGTCTTTTTACGAGCCGAAGTATGATTCAAACAGCCGTTTTACGGGACTGTCACCTAAAATTCCAAATTTTCCGGGGAAGATCAAAGCCAATACCGTTCCTGAATTGAGAACAAAATATTATACTTCCTCACCTTTAGTTCCTTTTATCGAGGTGACCCATGACCGTCTTACAATCGAGATTATGAGAGGCTGCGGGCAGGCCTGTCGTTTCTGCGAGGCTACAGCCGTCTACCGGCCTAAAAGGGAGAAAAGCGTAGAACAGGTTTTGAGGGAGGCAGAATCGGGTATTGCAAGTACCGGCTGGGACGAGATTTCACTGCTTTCGCTTTCCTCGACCGATTATCATAATCTCTCCGAGTTGGTTCAGAGACTCCAGAAAAAATTTTATCCTAAAAGAGTGTCTATTGCCTTACCCTCAATGCGGCCTGGTTCCTTTTCCATGGAGATTGCCAAGGTTATCAGCCAGACCAAGAAAACAGGCTTAACCTTTGCGCCTGAGGCTGGGACCCAGAAGCTAAGAGATACTATAAGTAAAAAAATAACTGAAGAGGACCTGCTGGAAAGTGCCGAGATAGCCTATTCCTCAGGCTGGAACTTGATCAAGTTGTACTTTATGATTGGTCTTCCCACCGAGACGGATGAGGATTTAAAAGGGATTGCGGAGTTAGTCAGAAAAGTCCTGAGAATAGGTAAAGAGCTTGGCTCCGGCAAAGGTGTAAATATCACCGTCTCTCCCTTTACTCCGAAAGCACATACTCCCTTTCAATGGGAAGAACAGAATAAGATGGATGAGATCGAGAGGAAATACTTCCTGCTGAAAGACTTACTCAATTTTAAAAATCTTAAAGTAAGTTATAGAGACCCTCAGGTCTCTTTCCTGGAGGGAGTTATAGGCAGGGGTGATAGAAAGCTCAGCAGGGTGATCTATTCTGCCTGGGAAAACGGCTCTAAACTTGATGCCTGGACAGAGCACTTCAACTATTCTTACTGGAGTAAGGCGTTCGAGGAAAATGGTATCAAACCTGAAGATTATCTCAGAGCAAGAGATTTGGAGGAGGTATTGCCCTGGGAGCATATAGATAAAGGTATAACTAAGGATTTTCTGAAAAGGGAAAGAGAGAGAGCCTTTCAACAGGAAATAGAAGAAGAAAAAAGAGAAGAAACAAAACTTCCGGGATTTACTTCTCAGTCAGAAGAAGAGGAACTCTATGGCAGAAAAAGAAAGAAGGTTGTTTCAGCTCAGGCTACCACTGTTGCCCGCAGCAGGGTAAGATTAAAGTGGAGCAAAGACGAGGAGGTCAGATTTACCTCTCACCTGGATGTGGTCAGAACTTTTGAGCGGGCAATCAGGCGTTCGGGAATACCTATTGCCTATTCTGAGGGCTTTCATCCCCACCAGAGAATTGCTCTGGGTCCTCCGCTCCCGCTGGGGTTTGTTTCTGAGAACGAGTTTTTGGACCTGCAGTTAACCGAGCCTTTTTCCAAAGAGTTCATTCCCAGGCTGAACAATACCCTGCCCCAGGGCATTAAGTTCTCCGAAGGCAAACCCATTTTCAGCAAAGCAGAGTCTTTATCCGCTGCCATAAATGCGACACTTTATAAAGTGGAACTGCCTTTTTCCGAGGCGGAAATAAAAGGGAAAATAGAACAGATTCTTTCGCAGAAACATCTGATGGCCACAAGAGTTTCAAAAATCGACAGGGGTCTTCCTTCTCAAAGAGAGGAGTTGAAGGAAGTAGATATAAGATATGAAATTCTGAAGCTCGAGAATACAGGCTCCACCTTGGAGATGCTCCTGACTATAGGGAACCAGGGTTATGCCAAGCCTCAGGAGGTTTTGACCTTTGGATTGGGGATGAAAGAGAAGGAGGTTTTGAGCCTGCTGATAAAAAGGGAAGGGCTTTTCGTGAAAAGGCAAAATGAATTACTTTCACCTATGGATATAATATAAGGCTGAAAAGCTCAAATGTTCAAAGGGATAAAAAAACGGTAGAATAGGCATCTTGCCTGTTCAACTGCTCAGGCAGAAGAGATACTAAACCTAGAAGCCGGTAGAACAGACATTCCTGTCTGTTCTTAAAGGTCAGACAAGAATGTCTGACCTACCAAAAAAATGTAGGGCAAGGCCTCAGCCTTGTAGAAATTAAATTAGCAACCCTGAAGGGTTGCCCTACGAAAAACAAAGAATGAAAAAGATAAATCCCAGAGAAATCGCTCTCAAAGTCCTGTATGAGGTTGAGACCAAATCTGCTTTTGCTAACGAGACGATTGAGTCCTATTACAGCCAAATGAAATTATCCTCTCTGGATCGCCGGTTTATCCGGGAATTGGTGAACGGGACCACTAAGCTGAGAAGAAGACTGGATTTTATCCTCAGCTTTTTCCTCAAAGATAAGATAGAAGATTTAACCCCCTGGATTCGGAACATACTGAGATTAGGCTTGTATCAAATAGAGTATCTGGACCGGGTGCCCGACAGTGCGGCAGTGGATGAATCGGTTAAATTAGCCAAAAGGTATGGGCATCAGGGCACAGCAGGTTTGGTCAATGCCGTGTTGAGAAATTACCTCAGAGACAAGAAAAGAGTTGCTTTTCCTTCCCTGGAGGAGGATAAGGTCAAAGCCATAGGAGTAATTTATTCTTTTCCGGACTGGATGATCGAGGATTGGCTCGAACAATTAGGTGAGAAAGAAACCATAAGACTATGCGAGGCTTTCAATCAAAGGGCAAAAATCTCTTTCAGGCTTAACAGCCTGAGGATCGATCGTAAGGGTCTGGAGAAAGCACTGGATATGAAGAAGATAAAATACAGAAAAGGTGATTTCCTGGAAAACTTTTACCGGATGGAATCGAAAATCGATCTGGAGAATCTCTTCCTTTTTCAAAAGGGATATGTTTATCCTCAGGACGAAAGTGCCGGCTTTCCGGTCCTGCTGTTAGCCCCTCAGCCTGGTGAATCGATACTGGATATGTGTGCTGCTCCCGGAGGGAAATTAACCTATATAGCGGAGCTTATGAGTAACTCAGGCAGGTTGACAGCGCTGGATTCAAGCCCGCAAAGGATGAAAAGGGTCAAAGAGAATTGTCAGAGACTGGGTATCGAAAACGTATCTTATCAAACAGCAGATGCTAAAGATTATTCCACTGTGCCCCTGGACAGGATTTTGATCGACGCGCCCTGTTCGGGTCTGGGTGTCCTGGGCAGGAACTCCGATGCCAGGTGGCAGAAGAAAAAAGAGGATATAAAAAGGCTGGCTGAGCTTCAGTTCTCCATACTCTCCCATGCGGCGAATTTAGTCAAGAAAGAGGGTATCATAGTTTATACAACCTGCACCCTGACCCGAACAGAGAATGAGGATATAATTACTCGATTCTTGGAGCAGAGAAAAGATTTCAGGAAGGAGGATGCTTCAAATTTCGTGGATTCAAAAGTGGTGAGCCGGGAAAGGTTCGTGCGGACCTTTCCTCATCTACAGGGACTGGACGGGACATTCTCGACAAGGCTTAAAAAAATATCCCAAACTTTTGGACATCAGGCTTTTTAAAGGTTATATTTATGAAGATGAATATAGAGAAGATTAAGATCGGACTGATTCGGTTTTTCACCAGTAAATGGATTAAGGGCCTGGGTATTTTCATCCTGACGGTAATCCTGTTATTCCTTTTTTTTGACAGGGTTTTTATGCCACTGGTGGTAAGGCTGGGACAGGAGTCCGATGTTCCGGACTTGCAGGGATTGAGACTGGATGAAGCTAAATCGGCCTTAAAGGATAAAGGGCTGGAGTTAAGGGTAATCAGGGAGGAATATAGCCTGAAAAGCTCGCCCGGCACGATTATCTCCCAGATCCCTGAGCCGGGTTCCAGGGTGAAAAAGGGGAGAAGGATCAGGGTGGTTTTGAGCAAAGGTGGTGAGAAAGCCACTGTGCCGGAGCTTACAGGGATGACTTTAAGGCAGGCAGAATTGGCACTGGAAGCCCGCGGCTTGTTAATCGGCGATCCGATCTATGTATCAACGGATACCTTGCCTGCTGGTGAGGTAATTAATAGTTTTCCTGAGGCAGGTACCACTGTTCCCTTAGGAATGGAGATCAGAGTTCTGATTAATCAAGCCGATACTCTGGAGATAGTTAAGGTTCCCCAATTAAGGGGTGAGAATATAAAAGAGGTAAGTGCCAAGCTGGAGGAACTGGGTTTGAAAATGGGAAGAGTCAGGTATAGGGTAAAGAATCATCTGCTGCCGGGAACTGTTTTGGATCAAATCCCTAAGGAAGGGGCAGAGGTGAAAAGAGGAAGCATTGTAGAGTTGGAGGTAAGTACAACCGATTAGAACAAATCTTGAAAGCCACATAATTCTTTTCGGGGTAATAACTTAGATGCGTCAGGAGCACAGATCAGGGGTCAATGGCAAAAGAGGAAAAAATCGTAGAAAATAAAGAGAAGTTCAAGTTTTAGCTTGCTTTCAGTAGCTGAAATTACTATATTGAAATTTTGCAATCCCAACAAAATGGCCTGTGGTTTTAACTCCTTTGGAAGTTGGGTTAATTAGTCTAAAAGGTAAAGCCTTTATGTTTTCAGAGCTGAGTAACAAATTAGAGTCGATCATCAAGAAGCTTCGCGGCCAGGGAAAGCTCACAGAAGGCAATGTAAGAGATGCCCTGAAAGAGGTAAGGAGGGCTCTGCTGGAGGCTGACGTCAATTATAAGGTGACTAAGGATTTTATCTCCAGGGTTGAGGCTAAGGCTATCGGCCAGGAGGTCTTGCGCAGCATAACCCCGGGACAGCAGCTGATCAAAATAGTCTACGATGAGATGACCTTGCTTTTAGGCAAGGACAGTTCCGGGATGAAGCTCTCCTCTTCAGGACCCACTGTCTGGATGTTAGTGGGGCTGCAAGGTTCGGGTAAGACCACAGCCTGCGGAAAATTAGCCAACCACTATCGCAAAAAGGGAAAAACACCCCTGCTTGTTGCCGCAGACGTTCAAAGGCCTGCAGCAGTTGATCAGCTTATGATTTTGGGAAAAAGCTTGAATATGCCGGTCTACTCTTCCAGGGAGAATCCAGTTAAAATCTGCAGGGAGGGAGTGGAGAAAGCCAGGAAAGAGGGAATGGATTTGGCTATCATCGATACAGCGGGAAGACTTCATATAGATGAGGAGCTGATGAAAGAGCTTTCCTTGATAAAGGAGAAACTCGATCCTCAGGAAGTCCTTCTGGTGGTGGATTCAATGACCGGTCAGGATGCCGTGAACATCGCTTCCAGCTTTGAGGAGAAACTGGGGATAGATGGTATTTTTCTGACCAAGTTAGACGGGGATGCCAGAGGAGGTGCAGCCCTTTCTTTGAGAGCGGTAACAGGTAAGCCCATCAAATACGTAGGAACCGGCGAGAAACTGGATGCCATGGAGGTATTCTATCCTGATAGGATGGCTTCGAGAATCCTGGGAATGGGCGACGTAGTGACTCTGGTGGAAAAAGCCCAGGAGGCGATAGATAATGAAGAGGCGATAAAATTAGAGAAAAAGCTGCAAAAGGAAGCTTTTACCTTCAAAGATTTCTATGCTCAGCTTCAGCAACTGAAGAAGATGGGGTCCCTGGATTCGATTGTCAATTTGATACCCGGGGTAAGCGGAGCCCTAAAAGGGATATCGGTGGACGAGAAATCCCTTGGCAGAATCGAGGCCATAATAAACTCCATGACCGAGGAGGAAAGGTTAAAACCGCAGGTGATAGACGGCAGCAGAAGGAAAAGGATAGCCCAGGGCAGCGGCACGGACATCCAGGAGGTTAACCGGCTTACCAAGCAGTTCTTTATGATGCAGAAGATGATTAAGGATTTTCATAAAATGGACTTGAAAAAGCTGAAAAATATCTTTAAATTCTAACCGTAGAGAACTGGAAGGAGGTGAATTTGGCAGTCAGGATAAGACTGAGGAGGATTGGGGCGAAAAAGAAGCCCTTTTACCGTATCGTGGCAGCAGATTCTCGCAGCCCCCGGGATGGTAGATTCATCGAGATACTGGGGCAGTACAATCCGGTTGAGAAACAGGCTTCCGTGGTGGTAAAGGAAGATAGAATCTATTACTGGCTGAGAAATGGAGCCCTGCCGACTGATACAGTTAACTCCCTTCTGAGAGGGATCGGACTGATGAGGAAATGGGCTGCTCTTAAAAAAGGGGCAGATGCAAGCGAGATGGAGATCTCCAATTATATTCCAGAGAGGAGGAAGAAGAAAAAGAAAAGGACTAAAGAAGAAAAAGAGACTAAAGTGATAAAAGAGACTGAGAGTCAAGAGGCTCAACCAACTGAACCAAAAACTGAATAACTGTTTGCAAGGAGGTTTGCAATGAAACAGTTTATCGAGACCATCGTCAAAGCTCTGGTGGATAATCCAGATCAGGTTTCTGTTGCCGAGGTGGACGGGGAGAAGACTACAGTGTATGAGCTGAGAGTGGGTGCTGGTGATCTGGGAAAGGTGATTGGGAAAAAAGGCAAGACTGCCAGTGCTATTCGCACCTTGATCTCCGCCGCCTCTGCCAAGAAGGGTAAACGGGCGATGCTGGAGATTCTGGAGTAAGCAGATTTTTTGGAGAAAGTAGCTTTAGGCAAAATCCTCCGTACCCGGGGAGTCAAGGGGGAGCTTCTGGTCTTTCCCCTGACTGACGATCCGAAAAGATTTACCCGGGTAGAGAAGGTCTTGATCTCTGATTCAAGCGGCAGGGAGGAGATATACAGGATTAAGAGAAGCAGGATTTTCCAGGGGAAAGTCCTGCTTCAGCTTGAAGGGATTGAGGACCGGGAAAAAGCCAGCTCCCTCCAAGGCAGATACCTGGAGATTCCCAGAGAGGATGTCCCTACTCTTCCGGAGGGCAGATATTACCTGTTTGATTTGATTGGCTCTCAGGTGGAGTGTTTGAAGGGGGAAAAGCTCGGAGAGGTTAAAGAGGTCCTCTCTTTCCCGGCCAATGATGTCCTGGTGGTAAGGAAGAAGAAAAAAGAACATTATATACCTTTTATAAAAGATGTGGTGAAGGAGATTGATCCTAAGAAAAAGCTGATTCTGATCGAGCCTATAAATGGTCTTTTAGAGTAGAGCTTTCCAATCTTTATTATGCGAATAGACATATTGACAATTTTCCCCAATTTCTTTGCAAGTCCCCTGAGTGAGAGCCTGATTAAAAAAGCTCAGGAAAATAATCTGATTCAGATAAAAGTAACAGATATAAGGGATTTTGCCCGGGACAAGCACAAGACGGTGGATGACACTCCCTTTGGGGGAGGGGCTGGAATGGTGATGATGGTGGAGCCTTTGTCCTCAGCCCTGGATTCGATCCTGGAGGAAAAAGAGGACTATCATATTATTCTCACCTCTGCCCAGGGGAGAAAGTTTGATCAGGAAAAAGCAAAGGAGCTTTCCCTTAAAGACCATCTGGTGGTGATCAGCGGTCACTACAAGGGCATTGACCAGCGGGTAAGGACATTACATGACCTGGAGGAGCTTTCCATAGGAGACTACGTCCTGACCGGAGGGGAGCTTCCCGCACTGGTGATCATAGACAGCGTGGTTCGCCTGCTCCCCGGGTTTATGGGAAACTTTCAGTCAGCGGAGAGCGATTCCTTTTACGAGGGTATACTGGGTTATCCTGAATATACCCGTCCCTCGGAGTTCAGAGGCATGAAGGTGCCGGAGACACTTTTATCGGGCAATCACGAAAAGATAAGGCTATGGAGAAAAAAGGAATCCTTAAGAAGAACCCTGGAGCAAAGGCCAGACCTTTTGGAAAAGAAAATTCTCAGCCCGGAGGATAAAAAATTACTTGCTGAAATAGAGAAAGAGACGTAATTTATAATACATTCACCAGCCCTCTCTCCTTATGGAGAAGAGGGACAGGAGATTGTTGCAGAATACCAAAAAGTTAAGGAGAGGAAAGATGGATTTGATATCGGCAGTCGAAGGCAAGCAGATGAGGGAGAAGATTCCGGAATTCAGCCCCGGCGATACGGTCAAAGTGCATGTGAAGATCAAGGAGGGTGACAAGGAAAGAATTCAGGTCTTTGAAGGGATCGTCCTGCAGAAAAAAGGAAAGGGTGTTTCCCAGAGTTTCACCGTGCGAAAAATCTCCAGCGGCGTGGGGGTGGAAAGGATTTTCCCGCTGCACTCTCCTTTTGTATCTGAGGTGGAAGTGGTTAAAAGAGGAAAGGTGAGAAGGGCAAAGCTTTTCTACCTGAGGAAGATGAAAGGTAAAGCGGCGAAGATAGAGGAAAGGGAGAAGAGGGAAGTAGCGGAAGAAAAGGAAGCTAAAGAGTAAAGTTAGTGGTGTCCCGGCTCTCGTCGGGACGCTTTTTTATCAAAAATGATTGTGTAGCGGAAGACCTTAGCCTCCCATTTTTTATATTAGAATGGAAACCTGAAGGTTGTTGCTACATAAGAATTTGAAACCCTGATAGGTACATACAAGAGAACAGACAGGAATGTCCGTTCTACCTTTTGCGTAGGGGGGCTTGTCCCCTCCCGAGTTGCGGGAGACCATCCCGAAAACGGGATTTCGCTAAGCTCAACCAGGGTTTCCCCTACATCCCAAAATTATCTTTACAATCCTATATATTTCCTGTATTATTCAGCACATAATAAAACCGGAAGGTAAAGCCAAAGCTTTACTCCCTGGCAATCTTAAAGGTTTGGACTTCTGATTTCTTGATAGATGTTTGAGAGCCAAAGAACTTCCGAGCAGGTCTCTGCTGAACTCAGATTGGGCAGACTGGGGCAGACCTTTCGCTCTTTAAGGCACAGTAACTACAGGCTGTTCTGGTTCGGGCAGATGATCTCCCTGATCGGCACCTGGATGCAGAACGTGGCACAGGGCTGGCTGGTCCTGAGGCTCTCCAACTCTCCTTTTCTCCTGGGAGCGGTAAGTGCCTTTGCAGGTCTGCCTATCCTTTTTTTCTCTCTGCCTGCAGGGGTTCTGGCAGACCGGGTCAAAAAACGAAAATTTCTCATCTTCACCCAGGCAAGTGCAATGGTCCTGGCTTTGATACTGGCGTTTCTTGCTTTTACCAGGTTGGTAAAGGTCTGGCACGTGATGCTTCTGGCTTTATGCCTGGGACTGGTTATGGCATTTGACTCTCCCACCAGGCAGGCTTTCATTAAGGAGATAGTTGGAAAGGAAGACCTTTTGAACGCTATCGCCTTGAACTCTGCCGTATTTAACGGTGCCAGGATCTTAGGACCCGCCATTGCCGGGATTTTAATCAGCTTGACCGGGGAAGCAGGGTGTTTTCTTATCAATGGATTAAGCTATTTAGCAGTAATAGCCGGGTTATCTCTTATGAGAATGGAAGATTTACTTATAAAACCGAGAAACAGATCGTTTCTGATTAATTTCAAAGAAGGTGTTAGCTATATCACATCCAATAAGAGAGTCCTGTCCATAATTCTTACAGTTTCGAGTATGAGCATCTTCGGCCTATCCTATGCAGTCTTGATGCCGGTTTTTGCGCGCGACATATTAAAATCAGGTGCCTCAGGCTTAGGGTTTCTTATGTCCGCCGCAGGAATCGGAGCCATATCCGCAGGCTTAAGTTTAGCCTCCAGGAAGCAAGAGGAGAAGTTGAAATATATGCAGGCTGGGATTGTGGCTTTCTTTGTTTCTCTTTTTCTTTTCTCCTTTTCCAAAAGTTTTTTCCTTTCTTTGGTCTTCCTGGTCGGAGCTGGTTGGGGGATGATCTCCCTGGTTGCCACCTGCAATACTTTATTACAGGAGATAGTTCCGGATGAGCTCAGGGGAAGGGTGATGAGCTTCTATACTATGATGTTTATGGGAACCATGCCCATAGGAAGCTTTTTAGCCGGGACCTTGGGTGAAACCTTAGGTGTTAACTGGGCAGTAAGAATCGGTGCTCTTCTCTGCGGGGGCGTATCTTTGTTTCTTTTCCAAAGGTTTATCCATAAGGGAAATGAGCCCCGGAGCTCGTAATATATTTTGCCGGATAAATTTTTTAGACAGAAGATGAAAATCAACAGAGAAAAAAAAATAATATTAGAAAAGGATAAACTCTCTTACGAGAAAGAGCTCTGGAGCAAAGGTTATCAATTAGTTGCCGGGGTGGATGAGGTGGGAAGAGGTCCCTTAGCCGGACCGGTGGTGGCTGCCTGCGTGGTGTTTCCTAGGGACATATATATACCCGGGATCGACGATTCCAAAAAGCTCAGCCCCGGGAGAAGGGAGGAGCTTTACCATAAGATTAAAGATGAAGCCCTGGATTTCGGGGTTGGTATGGTAAGTGAAAAAGAGATAGACAAGCTGAATATCCTCAGAGCCTCTTTAAAGGCCATGCACCAGGCAGTCTCCAGTTTAAAAAATAGTCCTGATTTTATATTGATCGATGGAAACCAGAAAATACCGGAACTTAGATTTCCCCAGCTTCCGGTGGTTAAAGGGGATTCCCTTTCCCTGTCCTGTGCGGCGGCATCGATTATCGCCAAGGTCGAGAGGGATAACTGGATGAAGAGGATGCACCGCAAATACCCGCAGTTTTCCTTTGACCGGAACAAAGGGTATTCATCCAGAAAGCATTTAGAGGCTCTAAGGGAATTTGGTCCCTGCAGGATTCACCGCAGGTCCTTCAAAAGGGTGATGGAATGTCTGGTTAAACAGGAGTTCCTTAAAATAGATTAAGATATGGGAACGCTGAGCAAAGGGAGGTCCGGGGAGAAAAGGGCTGCCGGCTACCTCAAGCAAAAAGGGTTCGAGATATTGTTTACCAATTACAGATACGGGCATAAGGAGATCGATATAATTGCCCGGGACAAGAAGTGCATAGTCTTCGTCGAGGTCAAGGCCGGGAAAAGTAAATCCTTCGGGCCTCCCCAGGGGTGGGTGACTATAAGAAAGCAAAAAAGATTAGCTGAGGTGGCAACAGCTTTTTTACAGGAGAACCAATTTCCGGGTTATGATTTCAGGTTCGATGTGATAGCCATTGATAGAAGCTCAAGGCAAGAGAAAATCGAGCATATCCAGAATGCTTTTTACCTGGATTGAGGGGTTTTATTCCTTTCGATTAATTCAGATAGACGCTGGTTTATCTTCTCCCAGAGCTTCAGCCATCTCTCCGGGTTTTTCCGGTAGGTTTGCAGAAATTCGTCCAGCTCTTTTTGCGAGAATTTATATTGGGAGAAAATCGTTTCCTTCTCTGCCTCGAATTTTTCCGGCTGGTCTTTGAATTTCAATTGAGCCAGGGAGAGCTGGACATAGACCTCTACGAATTTCTCCTCGCCATCTTTCCTGTTACGTGTGAAGAGAAGCAAAACAAGCAATAAGACGAGAAGTAAGATTATAATTAGAAGAAGCTTATACCTGAAAGACACTATCTCTCCTTGAACTCAGGTTAATCTATGATAAAGGGGTTTTATGTCAAGAGGATAATTAAGAGGATACGTGGGTATCAAGTACATAGAGCAGATTTTTTCAGGTTGAGGTTGCTACGGCTGGAAGGTCTCAGGCCCAGATGAGCTTGACAATTTTTGGTTGACAAGCACCTGTTTATTATTAAAATGGTAGGGAGATACATCACCAGGTCTAAAAGGTCAAAAGAACAATCACGGTGCTTTTCCATATTCCGATGGTTTACGCGAATACAGGGTGTCAGGCACTTGTGAAAAAAAGTTCGGAACAGGGGATTCAATAGAGGAGAAACGACAATGTTCAGTCCCGATGAGATTATCCAGCGAGCCAGAAAAGCGTTTAACTTTTTCAAAAAATTGGACCAGGCTGAAACGGACCATATCGTGCGGGCAGTTTATCTGGCGGCGCTGAATAACCGTGTTCATCTCGCCAGGCTGGCGGCTGAGGAAACTGGCCTGGGCATTTGGCAGGACAAGGTCATCAAGAACGTCATCGCCTCCCAGCTGGTGTACGAGCATATCAAAAACCAGAAGACGGCAGGTGTCATCTCCGAGGATTCGTTTTCTGGCATAATTGAGATGGCTCAGCCACTGGGCCCCATTCTGGCACTGGTCCCGGTGATCAATCCCACCTCCACCACCATCTTCAAAATTCTCATCTCCATGAAAACTCGCAATCCGCTTATTATCAGTGCAGCCTCGGCAGCCAAAAATTGCGTGGCGGAAGCAGCCCGAATCTGTCATCAGGCAGCGTTGAAGGCGGGCGCACCCGAACACTGCATCCAGTGGCTAACCAAACCCAACCTGATGAAGACCACGGAGCTGATGATCCATCCCGGGCTGGCGCTCATTTTGGCTACGGGTACGGGCGAGCTGGTTAAAACAAGTTACAGCTCCGGCACGCCCACTATCGGGGTGGGGGCTGGCAACGTGCCCGTATATATCGGCGCCAGCGCAGATGTCCCCTTTGCCGTTCAGAATATAATGATCTCCAAAACCTTCGATAACGGCTCCATATGTGCCAGCGAACAGGCTGTGGTGGTCAAGAAAGAGATGGCTGAGCGGGTGGCAGCGGAGCTCAGGAAACAGAAGGCGTATTTCCTGTCAGCGGAGGAGAGCGAAAAGGTAGGTCGTATGGCTTATGACAAGGAAAGGGGAGTGATGTTGGCTGCGGTGGTGGGGCAGCCAGTTCAGCGGATTGCCGGGATGGCTGGCATTCAGGTTCCTCCGGATACCTCGGTTCTCATCGCCAGGCTCCAGGGCGTATCGCGTGAGCAGCCGCTCTCCGCCGAAATCCTGGCGCCGATTCTGGCATTTTATGTCGAGAAAGACTTCGAGTCCTCGATCGAGCGCTGCGCGGAGATTATCCGCTTTGGAGGGATGGGTCACACCGCGGTCATCTATTCCAATAACCCCGAGCGGATCGAATACTTCTCCAGGGCTCTGGAAGT
The DNA here is from genome assembly GCA_964511075.1 of uncultured Ignavibacteria bacterium. Classification (GTDB taxonomy): domain Bacteria; phylum Zixibacteria; class MSB-5A5; order MSB-5A5; family RBG-16-43-9; genus CAZEDM01. The sequence goes on along the minus strand of CAZEDM010000006.1, from coordinate 173,249 downwards.
CGCCCGGATTCTGGTCAATACCCCCTCCACACAGGGAGCCTTGGGGGGGATGTTTAATTCCCTGCCGCCATCTTTCACCTTGAGCTGTGGCTCCGGAGGGAAAAACAGCACCACCGACAACATCTCCACGCGCCATCTTTTGAACATCCATCGAATATGTCGACGCCGGGTTAACGAGCGCTGGAGAAATTTCGATCGCAGTAAATATTTGGACGAGACGCTTACGGCTGAGGATATCGAAAGAGAATTCGATAAAAACACATAAAAGCGTTATCATCCATATAATAAGGGGACATTAAAATCTAAGAGGTTATATTTGCCAGATTGAAACCTTCCGGTTTTCGGGGAAGGCGTATCAGAGATTCAGGATTTGAGGAATTTCAGCATTGTTTCCGATTCACCTGGCGAATTCACTTTATGAGGGGGTTCTTTTCCTGGCACAAAGTCCTGCCAAACCAAGCAGGCTCAAGAGTCCCGGACCGAATAAAAGCACACCTGCTGGCTCGGGGACTGCTCCAAAACTGCCGCTGACTCTCAAAGGGGTTCCTGCGGTCTGGCTAAGGAAGGGTCTGAAGTTCTCCCCGGGGTTTAGAGCGTACCAGCCAAAATAATCTATATTAAGGGCGATATCCTGCATGCCGGTATAACCTCTCGTCCTAAAAGTAAATTCTCTGTTGCGCTTCCAGTCTGTCCAATCCCACCAGTCCCCGAAAATATCGTCATCGGATAAACCTGTCATACCGGTTGTAGAGGCGGGGAAATTGGTTCCCACCGTCGACATAAAAATAATATCCACGGGATTTGTCCAGTTTATGTAAAAGTAGCTATCCTGGGTGCCTATTCCGGTATATTGCCTCGTATAGATCCAGTTATCATACGGAAACAGATTATCAGTCTCCTCCTGGCTCAGGGTACTGTTCGCACCCCAGGTGTAGGAATGTTCATAAACGTTCCCGCCCAGGTAACTGCTGGTGAAAGATATCCAGGCATCGTAAAGAGTGGCTTCAGAACAGGAGAAACAACAAAAGATAGTAATAAATGCCACAATCACCTTTAAGCTCTTCATCCCTCCCTCCTTTCTCGAAATTCAGGGACATAATCATCTGAAGCGAATATAAGTTTCATTCTATATCCTGTCAATTAATTTATTAATCGGCTTTACGCTGTCTAAATTGTAGTTTTTTAATTAAACCCTCATAGAAACAGGAAGAGGGAGGGATGACATCCCCTCAGTATCCTCTTATTTTTTATTTTTGGCTTGGGCGAGAGGATTCTAAGTAAATTTTACCCACCGTACTACTCACCACATATCTTTAGCAAACCGTTTATTAATTAATCTATAGTTAAAATTCTCTTTTAGATATTAAGATATATCGTCAAAATTCAATATGTCAATCGGAATTTAACAGGGTATCAAGGGGTAGAATAAAACTTCAACAGATTGACTTTAAAACTCGGGTTCTTAAAGTCGTCAAACTTGAAGAAAATAGTTGACAAAAGAAAATCTAAGTTCGATTATAATTGCCGAGAGGGATCTATGCTGACACTCAGGGAGAAGACCAGAAAAGTTTATGTGGGAAAAGTGCCGATCGGCGGTGGTACTCCGGTTGCGGTTCAGTCGATGTGCTCCACCGATACCAGGGATGTTAAAGCGACTTTAAAACAGATAAAAAGGTTGGAAAAAGCAGGCTGTGAGATAGTCAGGCTGGCGGTTCTGGATGAGAAGGCGGCTGAGGCTATTACCATTATAAAAAGTTTAACTAAAATCCCCCTGGTGGCGGACATACATTTCGACTACCGGCTGGCTTTGAAATCCCTGGAATCCGGCGTGGATAAGCTGAGGATTAATCCGGGAACCATTGGTGCTTTATGGAAAGTAAAAGAGGTGGTCAAAGCCTCGAAACAAAGGGAAATACCTATCAGAATAGGCGTGAATGCCGCCTCGTTGCCAAAATCTATCTTGAAGAAATATGGTCAGGCAACACCTGCGGCTATGGTAGAAGCGGCTCTGGAACAGCTTAGAATTCTGGAAGATCTGGATTATCAGGAGATAGTGGTCTCGTTAAAAGCCTCGGACGTACCTGTGACAATCGAAGCCAATAAGCTTTTCTCCGAAAAAAGAAATTACCCCCTGCACCTGGGCGTGACGGAGGTGGGAACGGTCAGAATAGGCTCGATAAAATCTGCTGTGGGGATAGGGGCGCTTCTGGCTATGGGAATAGGCGATACCATCAGGGTCTCCTTAACCGGCGACCCGGTGGATGAAGTCAGGGTTGGGTACGAGATACTGAAGTCTTTGAACTTAAGGGAATACGGCCCGACTCTCATCTCCTGCCCGACCTGCGGAAGGATGGAGATTGATTTGCTGCCTATAGTCAAGCGGGTGGAAAGAAGATTGGCTAAATTAAAAAAGCCGTTTAAAGTAGCAGTGATGGGATGCGTGGTTAATGGTCCGGGCGAGGCTAAAGAAGCGGATGTCGGTGTGGCAGGGGGAAGAGGGATAGGTTTGATTTTCAGAAAAGGGAAGATTATAAAAAAAGTCAGGGAAGAGGATATAGTTTCGAGTTTAATAAAAGAGATGGAGAGATTTTTAAAAGGGTAAGATTTTCGTAGGGGCACTCCACTATTGACTGGATTAGCCACGCACTATGAGCTTCCTCTCCCCTCGTGGGAGAGGATTAGGGAGAGGGGAATTATTTTACCCTCCCCTGACCCCTCCCATCAAGGGAGGGGAATCAATCTCGCGTTGGTTCGGGAATTGGATTTCCCGAACCGATCCGGTAATCCCACCTTGCCCACAATCGGGAAGGTTTTGTAGCGGAAGGCCTTAGCCTTCCAGTTTTTCTATAGAATAAAAATGGAAACCTGAAGGTTTCCGCTACAACAAAATTCGTCGGGCATAAAGCCCGACGCTACACAATTCTTAGGGTTTATTTCAGCAATCGTGGCTCAACCAGGATCGATTTCATCTTCTCCACCTTGACCAGACCGGGTGGGGCATTTTTTGGTTTCTTGACATATTTGACCAGGGTATAAATGACAGAAACTTTCTTGGATGATTTTGCCTGGCTATAATATGCGGCTAAGGAGGCTGCCTGCTCTATGGCTTTGGGCGAGGGGTGTTTTTTTCTTTCCCCTTTTCTTATGACTACGTGTGAGCCGGCTGTGTTCTGAGCATGAAACCACAGATCCTCAGCCTGGGCTATTCTGAAAGTCAGGTAATCGTTTTCCCGGTTGTTTCTTCCCACTAATATCTTCCAGCCGTCTGCGGAGATAAATTCCCTGGGAGAGTATCTGGCTTTTTTCTTTTCCCTTACTTTGGGTCGGGGGATTTTAATCAAACCCAAAGATGAAAGCTTAGCCTCTATCCTTTTCAGATTAGGTTTTTCACCGGCTTGAAGCTCCGAGCTTATCTTCTCCAAAACTCCTATCTCCTGTTCAGTTCGAAGAATCCTGTTTTTGAGCTCCTCTGTTCCGGTTTGGGCTTTTCGATATTTCTTGTAATAAGCCTGTGCATTAGCCTCGGCGGATAAAGAGGGATCAAGCTTGATTTTTATTTTCTTACGTCCGGGGACAAAAAAATCCGGTAATTCGACGAATTCTGCTCCTCTTTTAATCTTCTTCAGGTGACTTAATATCAAGCCTCCGATTTTCTTATAATCCTGTGCTTCTTTTAAAAGGGAAAACTCCTCCTCCAGATTTACCTTCCTCTTTTTTAGTCTCTCTATTTCCTTGCGAGTTAACCCCTGAAAGTTCTGTAACTTTTTTACTTGCTTCTCTTTTTCGATAATTATGGAGAAAAACTTATTTATAGCCTGGGTCAAATTGGAGAAAGGTATCTTTTTATTTTTGGGGATGAAATTCGGATCGAATAAGGATATTCCAGCCGGGTTTTCCTCGGAGTCCAGAATCAGGTGTGGAGATATTTCGCCTTTGTATATCTGCTCGAATATCGAATGGAAACTCTTCCACAGGGTTTCGATATGAAGAGGTTTCAAAGGAGCTTTTTCCAGATATCTCTCCACAGTTATCTGTGCCAAAAGCTCGTCTACACCCATAAAATGAGAGTTCAGAATCTTATGCAGATTCTCCTGCGGATGGCTCTGTATCATTTTCTGAAACTGCTCCTGCGTGATTTTCAAGGGATTGTGCTTTTTGGGTGCAGGCGGCAGGATATATTTAATCCCGGGTAATATCTGGCGCACCCTGCTCTGAGCAGGTTTTACTTTTTTCAACGAATCCAGGATTACCCCTTTTTCTTTCTGCATCAGAATGGCGTTGGAGTTTCTGCCGGTAAGCTCAAAGAAAAGCTCGAACTCCTCTTTTCCAAGTTCGCTTTCTTTCAGGCAGGAGAGCTTTATCACCCGGTCGAAATCTATCTGCTCGAGGCTGGAGATGTTCGAATCCAGGGCTGGCGAGAATAAAGGAGTTACAGCCCAATCTTGAAATTCGCTTGATTCTTCTTCGGTCAAGCTCAAAATCCTGCAGTATTCGGGATGAGCCGAGAAAAGAAGAGTTTTCCATTCCTTCCCCTTTTGAGTTAGAATCAAAAGCGTTTTGTAATCCGGGGAAAGCTTGAATTTCCTTATGCGGGAAAAAAGAAGGTTTCCCCTCAACTCCGGGATCAGGGCACAGATTATGGAAGAGGTGATAAACATAATTATCCATCAGGTTTCAAACAGAGTTAATCTATCTACTTTTATTAGAGTGTCAAGCTCAAAGAAGAAGTTGACTTTGCTTTAAATCGGTTTATATTGAATTTCAGAAAATGGTGGTGAAAAAAGGAGGTACAATGCCTGAGGAGAGAAATTTCGAGGAATTGAAAGATAGAGCAGCAAAAATAGGGGAGTTTCTTTGACCTGGAGAAAAAAAATAAGAGATTAGCTGAACTGGAAAAATCGACCCAGGAGCCTGATTTCTGGAAAGATAACGAAAAAGCACAATCGGTTTTAAAAGATATCACCTTCATAAAAAGATGGAATGAAAGATGGGATAAGCTTCTAAAGAATATAGAGGAAGTCAAGGTTCTGGATGAGCTTTCCCAGGAGGACGAATCCCTCAAGTCCGAGTTAGCCAGCGAGTTAAGGAAATTAGAAGAGGAGATCGAGGATTTCGAATTCGCCACTATTTTATCCGGAGAGGATGACCCCAAAGATGCGCTTTTGACCATCCATTCAGGAGCTGGGGGCACGGAATCCCAGGACTGGTCGCAGATGCTTCTGAGGATGTACCTGCGATGGATCGAGAGAAAAGGTTATAAAGGAGAGGTAATCGACCTTCTGGCTGGCGAGGAAGCTGGAATAAAAAGCGCCACAATAGAGGTCAAGGGCGAATATGCCTATGGGTTTCTCAAAGCAGAAAGCGGGGTTCACCGCCTGGTAAGGATCTCTCCCTTCGATGCCAACAAGAGAAGACACACCTCCTTTGCCTCGGTTTTCATCTACCCGGAAATAGAAGATAACCTGACCGTGGAATTGAAAGAGGATGATCTGAAAATCGATACTTACAGGGCATCGGGTGCCGGCGGACAGCACGTGAATAAAACCTCCTCCGCAGTCAGGATCACCCATATCCCCACGGGAATCGTGGTGCAGTGCCAGTCCGAAAGGTCCCAATTCCAGAACAAGGATAATGCCCTGAAGGTTCTGAAATCCCGGCTGTATCAATACTACAAAGAAAAAGAGGAGGAGAAGCTTCAGGAGATAGAGAAGAAGAAAAAGAAAATCGAATGGGGCAGCCAGATCCGCTCCTATGTTTTTCATCCTTACGTTCTGGTCAAGGACCACCGCACCGGAGTTGAAACCTCGAACGGGCAGGCAGTGATGGATGGGGAGATCGATGAGTTTATCCGGGTATATCTGAGCCAGTTTAAGGAAACAGATAACAAGGATGAAAACAATCCAAAGAAAAAGCACAAAAACGAGATTAAAAGTTAATTTCATTGATAGAATTAGATGAATAAGATAAATTATTTGCTTTTATCGTTGATTTTCATTTCCGGGATTGCCTATCCAGGAGAGAGTAAGGTTAAGATTATACAGGAAAATGGTTATTATTGCACCCAGTTGGAAACTGGCGAGAAGTTTCAAATAGTCAGACAATGGGAGCCTCAGTCACCCAATACGGTGGTCTTGTCCCCTGACCTGAAATATGTGGCTTATACCACGAGCAATCATTTGGGTTTTGAGAGTGAGGGAAGAGATGTTTACTATTGTAAAATTGATGGTAGTGAACGTACTTTTCTGCATAAATTCGGTTTTGCTGTAGATACCCTCTTATGGGATTCTTATGCTGAAAGAAATTTTATATTTGTGATTTTTCTTGGTTGCGAGATAATTGATGGGTGAATAAGGGTAGTCGATTTGGAGTCTAAAGATATTATTCTTACCGTCTTTGGTGATAGGCTATATAAAAAAAGCGACAGCGACTGTTACCAGGTTTTCTGCAAATATGGTGCAGTCCCACAAGGCAGCGAAAGAATTTGTTCAAAGGAGTTGCTAACAATAGATGTAGCTGATAATTCAAATATCGGTTTCTCTACTAGCTGGGGTGATGGTGACGTCTATGTTTCAACTCAAAGGGAACCGGTATTAAAGCTGGGTGATCTGCCAAAGCTGGCAATGGATTTAGGGAAGGATTTTAAAGGCTTTTTGGAGGATAGATATTTTCATATTTCCGCAATCGTCTTCTCAGTTCAGTATAACACCATAGCCTTTATTGGATCGGGAGAGGAGGAATTGAGTTTCTTGGGAGTTTTTGATCTTTGGGAAAAGAAGTTATTACTATTTGATTACTCTGATAGCCTTGAGTATGCAAATCTCACCTGGTCCCCTGATGGTAGCCGTTTAGCTTTGTTGAAAAAAAGTAGTTCGGGAAATAATATAGATTTCTATGAACTGAAAGGAGAGGGGAAAATAGAGCTGGTCAAAACTTACGAGCTCATAGCGGGGATACCTGTATCCATTTTTAGATGGTCTGATGATTCAGAGACGTTCTATTTTTCGTATCTTGGCTCAGACGATCAATGGAGTGAGGAGCAAATAGATTTATCCAGATGAAAAATTCGAGGAGATTTTGTGCTCTGCTGGAGTTGTAAAAAAGAGATTGAGGTATCGGAAAAGATAAATAGAAAAGACATCTGTCCGAACTGCGAGGCTGATCTGAAATGCTGTTACAACTGCCGGCTTTACGATACGGATGCACACCACCAGTGCAAAGAGCCGCAGGCTGAATGGGTCAGATATAAGGAGAAGGGTAATTTCTGCGAGTACTTCGACCCGAAAACCTCAAGCGACAGGCTTCCCGGTAATAGTAATGAACCTGCACCCGAAGAAAATAAGAAGAGAAAATGGGATTCGCTTTTCAAAGATGAAGAGTGACGGTAGAATCACTTATTGGATTTGTCTTGGAGAACGGTCTTTTAATGTAGTAAAGGAGAACCAACAGTCTAATTTCAATTTTCAAGGAGCGGTATGGAGGTAATAAAACAGATCAGGGAAAAAGCCAAAGCCAGGCATAAAAGGGTGGTTCTGCCAGAGGGGACAGAGGAGAGGATGGTTAAGGCAGCCAGGGATATACTTGCCGGGAAAATCGCCGAGGTGGTCCTTTTAGGCGACGAGGAGAAGATCAAGAAACTGGCTGAATCATCCGGTCTGAGTTTAAGTCAGGTTGAAGTCATCAATCCTGCAAATGCCGAAAGATACGAGGAATATGCTGGGGAATATTCTCGTTTAAGAGAGAAAAAGGGGATGACTATAGAGCAAGCCAAGAGGATTATGCTCAATCCCTTGTTTTACGGTGCGATGATGGTAAGGAAAAATGAGGTGGACGGTTTCGTGGCAGGCTCGATTAATACCACCGGGGATGTTCTAAGGGCAGGGCTTCATATAATCGGGCTGGCTCCGGGAATCAACACGGTTTCCAGCTCTTTTATAATGGTTTTGCCGGAGTTTTTGGGTGTAAAGGATAAGATTTTCGTCTTTGGCGACTGTGCAGTTCTTCCGGACCCGGACCCGAAGCAGTTAGCCTCCATTGCCTTATCCTGTGCCAGGACCATGCGTGAGCTGGTAGGAGAAGAGCCCAGGGTGGCGATGCTTTCCTTTTCCAGCAAGGGAAGCGCTCAGCACGAGATGATAGACCGGGTCAAGGAGGCGACCAAGATCGCCAAGGAACAGGACCCGAATCTGAAAATAGATGGAGAACTGCAGGCAGATGCGGCAATCATTCCGAAAGTTGCGGAGAAGAAATGTCCGGACAGTATTTTAAAAGGCGAAGCCAATGTCCTGATATTCCCGGATCTGAATTCAGGCAATATCGCCTATAAATTGGTTCAGAGGATGGCTAAGGCTGAGGCAATTGGTCCCATTATTCAGGGCCTGGCTAAGCCGGCGAACGATTTATCCAGAGGCTGCAGCGTGGAGGATATAGTCAACGTGGTGGCGATAGCGATGTGCCTGGCATAAAAGAAAAAGCTTGGAGCAGGTAGCAAGTAGCAGGGAGCGATTCGTAGTGCGACCCTTTCAGGGTCGCCAGAATTGTTTGAGACAGATTAATCACCTTGCATTCAAAATGGGTCTGTTGATTTATAGAACCTCTCCCTGTCCCTCTCCTTAAAAAGGAGAGGGAACTTTGGGAATGTAGTGGCAGAACCCGCCTGTGGTGGGTTCTATCCTTATAACTGTGCGGGAATTCCAATTCCCGCACAAACGAAAAATATGAAGATCAAAACCATTTTCATCGCCGGGATCATCCAGGGGTCTAAAAAGGGAAAGGTTTTACATAACCAGGATTACAGGAAAGACTTGAAAAGAATCCTGAATAAGTATTTTCCCGAGGCCAAGATCATAGACCCGGTGGCTGACCATCCCGGGTCTGCCTACTATGCTAACAAGTTTGCCAAAAAGGTTTTCCATAACTCCATAAAAGAGGCGCTGTCCTCGGACCTGGTGATTGCCTATCTGCCGCAAGCCAGCATGGGAACGGCAGTGGAGATGTGGGAATGCTGTAAAAATAAAGTGCCGGTGTGGACCATATCTCCCCTGAAGGAGAACTGGGCAGTCAAATTTCTCTCGAAAAAGTTATTTTCTTCCACCAAAGAATTAGAAAGCTATTTGAAAATATGCAGAGGAAAGCCATCAAGGTCTTGAGGTCTTAGTTTTTCCCTTATAGAAGTGTAAGAGCACGTTGCAACGTGCCCCTACAAATTACATTCCAGCTTTTAACTGTCCGCAGGCGGCCTGGATATCCTCTCCTTTGCTTTTGCGTAAAGTTACCGCAGGTGCTCTGGGGTATAATATGTCCCTGAATTTCTGCAAGGTCTCCTCATCTGGTTTTCTAAAAGGGCAGTTTTTGATGGGGTTAAAGGGGATGAGATTTATCTTGCAGGGTATTCCGCGCACAAGCTTTGCCAGCTCCTTTGCCTGCTCTTCGGAATCATTTATATCTTTGATTAAGATATATTCGAAGGTTATCCTGGTATCATTTATCCTGGCATAATATTTCAAGGCTTCCAGGACCCTGGAAAGTGGGTATTTTTTGGTGATGGGCATAAGCTCTTTTCTTAATTCGTTATCCGGAGCGTTCAGGGATAAGGCTAATTTTATCTTCAGGTTCTCCTCGGCTAACTCGTAAATCCGGGGGGTGATTCCTGCGGTGGAAAGGGTTATCCTTTTGGCGGAGATGGATAAGCCTAATTCCGACTGGATAATCCTTACGGCTTTGACTGTGTTCTGGTAGTTCAACAGAGGCTCGCCCATACCCATTATCACGATATTGGTTATTTTTTCCTCTTCCTGCAGATACTCTTTTGCCGCTGTGATCTGGTCGACAATCTCGCCAGCAGAAAGATTCCTCTCGAAGCCCATCTTGCCTGTGGCACAGAAGATACAGCTTAAGGCACAGCCAACCTGGGTCGAGGTGCATACGGTCACCCTGTCTTTTTCCCTCATCAATACTGTTTCGATCTTTTTCCCGTCACCCAGCTCAAATAAAAATTTCTCCGTACGATCAATCCGGGAAATCTGTTTTTTCGCTAACTTCAGCCTGCCGATATACGATGTCTCGGATAGCTTTCTTCTAAGCTCCTTGGAGAGGTCGGTCATCTGCCCGAAATCGGATGCACCTTTGTTGTAAATCCATTTGGCTAACTGCTTAGCCTTGTACTTTTTCTCCCCCAGCTTATCGAGAAGCTCCTCCAGCTCTTCTATCCACAGACCTTTCAGGTTGATTTTTTCCATAATCGAGAATTTTTAGATTGACCCAGGTTGGTGGCAACCAGTATCTACCTTTTTTACGAAAATAAATCAGCCTGAGGCAAAAAACAAAGGAAAATCTCTTTTTGGTTTGACAGGCTGTGTGGTTTGGTTTATTTTGAGATTAACTAAAAAATGAAGCCGATAAATCGGCAGTATCACAGCTGGAGGATAATTTGAAGATAAAATTTCTTGGTGCCACCAAGTCAGTAACCGGCTCGATGCACATACTGGAGTCAGAGGGGAAGAAGGTATTAATCGACTGCGGGCTTTTTCAGGGGAGGAGGGAGGAATCGAACCAGAGAAACAAAAACCTCCCCTTTGAGCCTCAGAGTATCGAAAGGATGGTTCTGTCCCATGCACACATAGACCATTCAGGCAACATCCCCACCTTGGTCAAAAACGGGTATGGAAATACCATCTATTCGACCTTCGCCACCCGGGATTTATGTTTAGTGATGCTAAAAGATTCCGCTTATCTGCAGGAAAAGGATGCTGAATATCTGAACAGGAGGAATCAGAATAAAGGTATTCCGGAGATTGTGCCGCTCTACACCATCGAGGATGCAGAGAACTCTCTGGAGTTGTTCAAGGGGATAGGGTATAACAGGTTTTTCTATGTAACCTCCAATATCAGAGTCACTCTTTTCGATGCCGGTCATATCCTGGGCTCTGCTCTTATCTTCCTTGAGGTCCTGGAGAACAGGGTGAAGAAAAGGCTTCTATATGCGGTGGACTTGGGCAGAAAAAATCTTCCGATACTCAGAGACCCGGTTCAGGTTAAAGATATAGACTACCTTATCCTGGAGAGCACCTACGGAGGCCGCCTCCACGACGATTTCAGTACCACCTCCGACAAATTAGCCCAGACCATCAATCGGACCTACCATAGAGGTGGTAAGGTAATCGTTCCCGCATTTGCCATGGAAAGAACCCAGGAGCTGCTCTACTGCCTGCATCTTCTGGAAAAAGAGGGCGGGATACCCAGGCTGCCGGTTTATGTGGACAGCCCCCTGGCGGTAAACGTGACCGAGATCTTCAGGCTGCATCCGGAATGTTTCGATCGGGAAACCAAAGCTATTCTGGAAAAGGATGAGCTTTTTGGATTGAAAGAGATATCCTATATAACCGAGGTGGAGGATTCTAAAAAGCTGAATCATTCAGAGGAGCCCTGTATCATAATCTCTGGCTCAGGGATGTGCGAAGGCGGAAGGATACTTCATCACCTGAAGAACAATATCGAGGATCCGAAGAATACCATACTGGTGGTTGGGTATATGGCAGAGAACACCCTGGGCAGGAAAATAGTAGAGAGGTACCCCAGGATAAGGATATATGGAGAGGAATATGATCTTAAATCCGAGGTGGTGGTTTTCGATTCCTTTTCAGCCCATGCGGACAGAAACGGGCTTTTGCAGTACGTGGAGCAAGCCCGGAAGAATCTGAAAGAGGTCTTCCTGGTGCACGGCGAGGAGAAGCAGATCCAGGCATTGAAAGGTGCAATCGAATCTCTTGGGATTCAGAATGTTAGCGTACCGGACAGAGGGGATGAGGTAACTCTTTAATTTCCAAACACCTTTTTCAGGCTAAAGATATTTATAATATCAGTCGAAAATAAAAAGGAGGACCGTTTGAAAGTCGGTTTTGTGCAGTTTTATCCGTTCTTTGGTAAAAAAGAGGAGAATCTCAAAAAAGCAGAGGAGCTTATCCTGAAAGCTGAGGCAGACCTTCTGGTCCTGCCGGAGCTATTCAATAGCGGATATGTCTTTACGGATAGGGAAGAGCTTGAAAGTTTAGCTGAGGAGATTCCCCAGGGGAAGACCACTGAATTCTTGTCAAAGCTAAGCCAGAGAACAAAAATCAGCCTGGTATTCGGCCTGGCGGAAAAATATAAGAACAAGCTCTATAACTCAGCGGTTCTTCTGACTCTGGAGGGAAAAACAGGAGTATACCGTAAGCTTCAGCTTTTCGACCGGGAGAAGACGCTCTTTGATCCCGGCGATAAGGAGCCGGAGATATTCGATATCGGTGAGGTAAAGGCGGGAATTATGATCTGCTTCGACTGGCTTTTTCCGGAGATAGCCAGGGTTTTAGCCCTGAAGGGTGCGGATATAATCTGTCATCCTTCGAATCTGGTTTTACCTTATGCCCAGGAGGCGATGCTGACCCGCAGCCTGGAAAACGGAGTTTTCACCATAACCTGCAACCGTATCGGAAAGGAAAGAAGAGCAGAAAAGGAACTTACCTTCACCGGCAAAAGCCAGGTAACCGATCCCCAAGGAAGGCTTCTTCTCAGAGCCAGTCAGGATAAGGAGGAGACGGGTGTAGTGGAGATTGATCCTCGTTTAGCCAGGGAGAAAAAGTTCACTCAAAACAATTTTATCTTTGATGATAGAAAACCAGAGTTTTATAAAAGGATTATATCCAGATAAAAACAGGGGGGAATATGCAGTCTAACAAAAGTCCGGTTTCTGTGCAGGCACCCAAGGCGGATAAGAAGAGCAAGCCCGCCAGGATACTGGTGATAGACGACGAGGCAGAGATAACCGAGATAATCGAGACCTTTCTTAAGGAAGCCGGGTATCAGATATTGGTGGAGAACTCCAGCGTGATGGGGATCGAGAGGGCCAAGACCTTCAAGCCGGATCTGATTCTTCTGGACATTATGATGCCCTTTATGGATGGTTACGAGGTCTGCGACGAGCTTAAGAAGAACAAGGAGACGGAGAACATACCCATCATCTTCCTCACCGGCAAGGACGCCAGGTCGGACGAGGGAAGAAGCTTCAGGGTAGGCGGCGATATGTTCATAAAAAAGCCCTTCAACTGCGACCGGCTCCTGGAGATAGTGAGGATAGTGCTTCTGAGCATGAATAAGTAAAAATCGCTAAGAAAATATATCAGAATACGCAAATCCCATCTCTGATGGGATTTTTTTTATTGTGTTCGTCGGGTCTCCTGATTCGATGAGGATCCCTGCCAGGTCAGGGGACCTGGCAGGCACAATAATAAATTGTCAACCAATCCCGCTTTCAGCGGGACATGGTTGACCTACTTCTACGTCATGCTGTTCACTTGAGTTTTGTTAGTGGAGTGTAAAACTTTAGCTTTACCTTTTTAAGCAAACCTAAAGGTTCGCACTCCAAAAAATTTTCACTGTGCTCATCGGGTCCCCCGACCCGACAAGGAGCAGAAAAATTCACCCTCCCTTTATCCCTCCCGTCAAGGGAGGGAATTATAAGATTCTCAATTCGTTTTTAACGTAGGGACAGCCCTTCCTTCGACTTGGCTCAGGACGGTGAGCCTGTCGAACCGCGTGGCTGTCCGCCTTATTCCGCTTCTACGCAAGATTCATTCCGAAAAAATCGGCAACAGTCCTAAAATTGTGCGAAAAAACTCAAAAAAAGTTATTGACATTTTTCGGTTTGAGCTTATGATAGAATAGAGAGACAGAAGCAGACACTGTCGAGGCAGAAAAGGAGATGATCGAGAAAAAAGCCGTCAGCACCAAGAGCAAGATAGTAATCATCCCCCTGGGGGACGTGGACTACGGGATGGTGAACAAATTAGCCACCACCTTAGTCTCCGTTTTCAATGCCGCAGTGGATATCCTGCAGGGGGTGAAAGTTCCCCAGGAGTCCTATAATCAAGCAAGGGGGCAATACTACTCCACGGTTATCTTAAACAAGCTGGAGCTTTTGAGAGCCAACCCCAGGGAGAAGATCTTGGGGGTGATTGACGAGGACTTATACGTCCCCTCATTGAACTTCGTCTTCGGGGAGGCAGACCCCCTGAGCAAGGTGGCGGTTATATCTCTTTTCCGGCTGAAACAGGAGAACTACGGGGCAGTAGATGAAGAAAATCTTTATTTCGCACGCCTGACCAAGGAGGCAGTGCACGAGTTAGGGCACCTGATGGGGTTCAAGCATTGTCCCAATCCCAGATGCGTGATGTATTTTTCCAACTCGCTTATGGAGACAGACCGCAAGACCGAGAAGTTCTGCGATAACTGCCTGAGAAAAGCCAGAGTCGAGGGGTCGCTGGTTTAAAGTGATTTATAGGTTGGGCTAATCCGCGTGGCGGTATGAAGAATTCCTAAAGAATAAGCAAATAAGTGAACAAAGAAATAAATAAAAGGAGGATTAGATAGTTAAAAATATCCCTATCTCTGATTTTATTAGAACAGATTAATTCATGTCCTGTTTCAAAACCAATCCCCCAAAAGGAGGAAGTGAGATGACAAATAATATAACACTCCGAAATGTGAAATACTTGATAGCAACCCTATTTATTCTTCTTATATGTTTTAGCTGCGGAAGTCAAGAGAAATCAACATCTTCTGATGTATATACACAGTTTAACAGATGGGGCATTTCGTTCGAATATCCCAGAGGCTGGAAAGAACATTCTGCAGAACGTGTGGCATTGATGAAGAATTATATGGAGGAGGAACTCAAACCATACGACATGAATCTCATCGAGTTTACGATGATTGCAGGTGATAACGATGGAATCGTTCTGCTAATCTCGAAGTATGTTAGGCCCGAAGAGGTGCAACCATCAGAATTGATTGATGAGCGAAACAAAGTTTACGAAGACGCAATGAATGCAGGAGATGTGACTAAGATTAACCATATCAAAGAAACTATCGTGGCCAACCTTCCAACCGTTGAAGAAGACGTAGAGCGCTCTAATGGGGGTAGAGGCCGCACATACAAGCTGATTTTAAGCAGGACGATAATTGAGCTTTCATTTGTTGCGCCCCAGGGAAGGAAATTCGACACTTATTTGGACGCAGTAAATCACGTAATATCAACGCTGTCAATAGTAGAAAAAGAAAACAAGCCTAATGTTGAGGGGGCTAAATAAAAGACATTAGTAAGATATCTGAAGATAGTAGCTGTAGGTCAAGCATGTCCAATTGGACTGCTTGACAAAAAATAAAGAAATAGATTGTCAATCAGCCCCGTTTTCAGCGGGACATGGTTGACCTGCTTAATGCTGAAAGGAGGATAAAGTATGGCAACAAAAAAGTTTTCCAAAGGTGAGGCAATACGTTTCGGGTGGAATACGATGAAAAACAACCTTGGTTTTTTCATCGGCCTTTTATTACTCGCGGGCTCGATACTCATCATCCTCAGCATACTCCAGGCTTTGACGGTAAAAGGTGCGCCAGGTCTCTCTTTTCTCTTATCCATAGCTTCGACGGTCTTGCAGCTGATAATGGAAATAGGGCTGATCAAAATTGCCCTGAAGTTCGCCGACAGCACGAAAGCCGAGATTGGCGATCTTTTCTCCTGCTATTCCCTGTTTTTCAAATATCTGGGCGCCTCGATCCTTTATGGGTTGATTATACTTGGAGGGATAATCTTGCTGATAATTCCTGCTTTTATCTGGGGAATCCAATTCCAGTTTTTTGGCTACTTCCTGGTTGATAAAGGAACAGGACCGATCGAGGCCCTGAAAAGAAGCTCCTCCATCACCATGGGTGCCAAGTGGGATTTATTCCTGTTCGGTCTGCTGATTGCGGGTATTAACATACTTGGGTTTCTCGCTCTGGTAATTGGCTTGTTCGCCACTATTCCGACTTCCATGGTTGCTATCGCTTATGTATATCGCAAGCTGCTGTCCCAGACAGAAGTTGCCACAACAGCATAAGTTATATAGGTCAAGCATGTCAAATTGGACTGCTTGACAAAAATAAAGAAATGAATTGTCAGCCAGTCCCGCTTTCAGCGGGGCAAAGTTGACCTGCTTTTTGCCAGATATAGGAACAGACAGGAATGTCTGTTCTACCGTTTTTACTGTGCTCGTCGGGTCCCCTGACCCGGCGAGAAACCTGTCAGGCACGTTAAATCCCCTCTCCCTTTGTGGGAGAGGGTTAGGGAGAGGGGGAAATAACAGATAATTTTTCACCCTCCCTTTATCCCTCCCATCAAGGGAGGGAATTATGGAAAGGGTTTGTCAACCAGCCCTCAGACATGGTTGACTTACTTTTCTCTATCCATAAATTTTATCTATATAGACAAACTAATGTTTGGCGATATCAATAGATATGAGCCAGTGGTTTAAACAATTACTGCTTGATCGAGACTCAAGGCGAATAAAAAGCTCAATTATAGGGTTTCTCTTGGGGGTGCTGGCTGCTGCAGGAGCGTCATCTTTTGCAATGTATTGTATGTATCGTGCCTATGCGGCTGATAGTGATACCGGATGGTTATTCGCTTTGATGTTAGTTACCTTAATATGGTTAGCTTTCTTTTTGGCAATACCTGTATTGGCGGTTCTTATTTTTGTAAAAAAATTGCGTTGTTTTGTAGTCCCCGCACTTTTTTTCTGCCTTGTAGCAGTAGCAGGGTTTTGGATATCACCTAAGGGGGATAACTACAGAATCCGTGCCATGGAGAGTATCGCGCAAACCGGGGAACAAATCATTAACGCAATTAAAAGCTTTGAAAACAAGTATGGTCATCCTCCAGAAAAATTAACTGATTTAGTTCCAGAGTTTCTGAACGAGATACCGTCGACTGGAATAAAAGCATGCCCAAGTTTTTTATATGAAACCGGGGTGGATACGGAGAAGGTTTATCATGGAAACTCTTGGGTGCTTTTAGTGATTCCCCCTCTGGTAGATGAGATGGCTTTATTTTTATATTATCCCAATGGGGAATATCCTCTTGATGCTCAAGAGGGTAAATGGGAACTGATAGATGGCTGGGCGTATGTACATGGATATTTGAACGACTAATAGGAGTGACGTTTGTCTTCCCTTAACGACCTTTTGGAAAAAAGGAGTGTACTGTGAATGAGATATCAAAAAAACGACCGACCTCAATTACCGTGATCGGATGGACATTCATAGTATCTGCTATTCTGATGATTTTGTCGGGAGGAATGGGTTTGATGATGTTCTCACTTATGAATCAAATGAAGGCAGATGTTCCACCTATAACGGAGGAATTGCCTGATCAATTTCGGGCGCCAGCTATTATTTTTGAATATTATGTTTTAATATCGTTATTTGAAATTGCGGGTGCTATATTTGTGCTAATAGCAGGCATCCAGTTTTTAAAACTCCGTAAGTGGGCTCGAAATGCACTCGAAATAATTTCTTGGCTAAGTTTAGTATTTACAGTAGTTTTTGGTATTTACTGGGTAATCTCTTGGGTAAGTCTGTCCTCAAAAATTCCAATTCAGGAAGGGGTTTCTGGAGTCCCACCTATGCTTGGAGTGTTTGGAGCAGTAATGGGTGGCGTGGTTACGCTTATTTGGGCTGCCCCTCTTGTCGTAATCATTTACTTTTTACGTGGAAAAACGATCAAAGAAGCTGTTTCTTAGAAATAAATTGCCAGCCAGTCCCGCTTTCAGCGGGGCAAAGTTGACCTACTTTTTGCCAGATATAGGAACAGACAGGAATGTCTGTTCTACCGTTTTTACTGTGCTCGTCGGGTCCCCTGACCCGGCGAGAAACCTGTCAGGCACGTTAAATCCCCTCTCCCTTTGTGGGAGAGGGTTAGGGAGAGGGGGAAATAACAGATAATTTTTCACCCTCCCTTTATCCCTCCCATCAAGGGAGGGAATTATGGAAAAGGTTTGTCAACCAGCCCTCAGACATGGTTGACTTACTTTTCTCATACCCTTCCTTTTTAAATTAATCTTCTCTCCTGACAAAATCTTGCCTGCTCAGTTGTCCGGTCATACTCCTTTCCTATTTTAGAGAGATTAAACTTAAGTAATGTAAGGTGATATATTTATTGGGGCTGATAAAATATCGTAGCTTTATGAATTTTTAACTTGACAGCAGTTCGAAACTTTTTTATCATATTAAAAATTCTCAAACCAAAAAAAGGTTTCAAATGGCTGGAAATAATTATGGGTGTAACTCCATTAATATAGATAAACTTGTCTCAAGGAGGCTATGAGATGATTACCCGAAAGATGACGATTATTGCGCAGGACCCGTCTATCAAAGATTCGCAGGGGAAGATTCTAAAAGCCAGGGTCGACATCCCCTATGAAAAACTGGGTCCGGGACCGCGCGGATACAGGGTGCACGTGGTGGACTACGATTCCTCCCAGAAGGTGTTGTACCGTCCGCTCGATCCCGGGAATTATATAAACGAGGAGAAGGATCCGTTCGAGAATTCCCCGGATGATAAATTTCTCCAGGATCCCGGGTTCCACGCCCAGAACGTTTACGCCATCATAATGCGTCTGCTCTCGCGGTTCGAGGCGGCACTTGGCAGGCGCATCTCCTGGGGATTCGGGTTCCACCAACTGCATGTAGCGCCTCATGCCTTTGCCGATGCCAATGCCTACTACTCGGAGGATGCCCAGGGGCTGTTTTTCGGCTACTTTCCGGTCACTAAGGGAGAGATCGTCTATACCTGTTTGTCACACGACGTTGTTGCGCATGAGGCAACCCACGCTCTGCTGGACGGGCTTCGGGATACGTATACCGTTCCCTCCGGTCCTGATCAGGCAGGTTTCCATGAAGGCTTCGCGGACTTGGTCGCCCTTTTGTCCGTGTTCGGGTTGAGCGACGTGGTAAAAGCATTATTACCCGGTAAAAAGCCGGGAAGTAATTCCATACAGATAGGCAAACTTAAGGCAGAGGATTTGCGCCAAAGCGTGCTTTTCGGTCTGGCTGAGCAGTTTGGTAAAGAGATCAGCAAAGCCAGCAGGTATCGAGCCGATTGTCTGCGCCGGGCAGTTAGCCGCAAACCCAGGGAGGATGCAAGACAGATTCCCGATTTCGAAGAGTCTCATATCCGGGGGGAGATTCTGTCCGCGGCGGTTTTGAACAGCTTCATCCAGGTCTGGATAAAGCGGCTGAGGTCCTGGCTGCCTGCCAAGGGTGGAGAAGTTGCTGCTGACCGGGTAGTGGAGGATGGTTGTGATGCAGCAAATCACCTGCTGACGATGTGTATCCGGGCTTTGGATTACTGCCCGGTAGTCGATATCACTTTCGAAGATTTCCTGTCAGCCCTTCTCACTGCTGATTATGAGCTGCTTCCGGATGACGGGAAATATGAGTATCGCAAGGTCTTGAGGAAAGAGTTCGATCGATGGAGAATTAAACCAGCTTCAGGAACTAAATCTCAATTGCTAAAAGATATAGTGCCGGAATTGGGAATATGGAAAAAGCCCTCGGATGAATCGGAGAAGTCCCTAGATTACGAATGCGTTCACCGGGAATCCCTGCAGCAGGATAAAAACGAGGTCTTCAGGTTTTTATGGGAAAACAGGGAACCGCTGAAAATTTTCGAGAACGCCTATACCTGGGTTATATCCCTGCGACCCTGTCTGCGGATCGCACCGGATGGTTTCGCCTTGAAGGAGACCGTAGCCGAATACCGACAGACACTCGACGTACAGGCAGGTCAGTTACGCAGCATAGGTAAGGATATGGAAAAGCCAGAGGGGATGCCAGACGATACTCAGGTTCGGCTCAACGGCGGCGGGGTGCTTATCTTCGACGATTTCGGTCGTTTAAAATACCATATACACAACAGGATCGATGATCCGGAACGTCAGAACAAACGGCTGGCATATCTGTGGAAGCATGGGATTCGCGATAAAAGCAAGCGCTATGGATTTTCCGACGGCTCTCCTGAAGGGCAGCGTTTTGCTAGGATGCATATGAGGAGAGATGGAAGAATCGAACCCAAGGAGGAGTGGGAAGATGAGTAAGAAAAAAAGGAATAAGCCTGTTCAGCCAAAAAAGCCCAAGCAGGTAAAAGTTATAATGTACGATGTTGGCTTTGGGGACTGTTTCCTGCTCACTTTTTCCTATGCAGGCGGGGAAAAGCGGCGGGTTTTGATCGACTGCGGATCGACCACCGAGAAGAAAGATCATATGACTAAAGTAGTAAACCAGCTTATTGGAGATTGTAAAGGGCATGTCGATGCCGTGGTGGTTACACACCGGCATAAAGATCACCTGAGCGCCTTCGGTTTGAAGGGACTGGATGAGAAATTAGGGAAATTGAAGCCCAAGATCGTGATACAGCCCTGGACCGAGCATCCCAAGGCTAAAGAAAAGGCGCTCAAACCTCCTACAGTGTTTACCGGTGCAGTCAGGCGTCTCAAAAGTCCGAGCGCCGCTCAGGAATTTGCGAGTTATCTGGTTGTTCATTCGGATAAGATCTTGGCCGCAGCCGGCGCCCGTACCCGAAGCCAGATTAACCGTTTGGCTTCACTGGATATCGAGAATAAAGAGGCAATCCTGCAGTTAAACAAGATGTGCAAAAAGCATGCTTATGTTTATGCCGGCAGCAAATCAGGTTTAGAAAAGCTGTTGCCGGGCGTGCGGGTTTCGGTGCTTGGTCCCCCAACCCTGGCGCAGACTAAGACTATCCGCACACAAACCCAGTGGGATGAAGGGGAGTTCTGGAAACTTTATAAACAGCTGGGTGCCAGAAGCAGCGCTAACCCTACAACCGAGAGAGGCAGATCAGCACTCTTTCCCAGAGCCGCGGTTAGCCGCGTTGCAAGTTCTCCCTCTTACGTGAAATGGCTGGTTAAGAAACTGGACTCAGCCCAGCTGCAGAATGTTCAGCGAATCGTGCGCCAGCTCGATACAGCGCTCAATAATACCAGCGTGATCCTGCTCTTTGAGATCGGGGACAAGGCACTGCTTTTCCCCGGAGACGCCCAGCTGGAAAACTGGCAGTATACGCTGGAGAATAAAGATCGAAAAAAACCTCTGAAGGATGTGTTATTATATAAGGTGGGCCACCACGGCAGCACCAACGCAACCCCAAAATCTCTGTGGAACTTGTTCAAGTTCCGAAGTAAGAAGAAACCTCGTCTGGTCTCCCTGCTTTCGACCAAGAAGGGTCACCATTCAGGAGTGCCCAGGAAATCTTTAGTCAGCGCCCTTAATTCGGAAACCGAGCTGCATTCGACAGAGAAATTTGGAAGGAAATTGAGCGAGGATTATAATATAAAGTTTTAATCTCTGGAATTTCACAGCCGGGAGCAGGTCCAGACAGAACAGCTTCTGAATAAGAGAGAGCAGTTGCTCAGGCAGAGGTCCGGTCAAGCAGGTCAAGTAGCTACGATAGGACTGCCTGGCAAAATCGACAAGGATAGAGTTTAAAGTAGATAAACCAGTCTTTCGAGCAATAGACAGTTAATCGGCAAGAACTTTCAGGAGAGGTTAAGATAAAACCGGTCATAGACGTCCATGCACATATCTTCAATGCCAGGGATATCCCGTTGAAAGGGTATCTTAGTTCACGTGACCCAATAACACTGATGGAGAAAATTTTAAGTAAGCTGCGCTTAAGACGTATTATGATTATTTTGATAGCCAGATGCATTAGAAGCAGCCTGTCTCCCAAGAAGAGAAAGAAACAAGCGTCCAAAACCCTGTGCAAGTTCATCCTGAAAATCGTTTATATGGCTATGGGTAAGCAGTATCGAAAATGGGTGGACACTCTTTCCAGAAAGACGAGATCGACCTGTACGTTCCGCTGATGATCGACTTCGAATACTGGTTCAGAAACTCTCCGGATAACCCCATAGTAGATCAGATAGAGTTCGTTCACAGGAACATCATAATTCCCTATAAGGGGAGGATTCATCCCTTCGTTCCATTCTGCCCGGCACGAGAACTTGCTTTCAGGAAAAATATGCTTAATCCCGATAGAAGGCCAGAGTTGTCAGGCTCCCTGCAGCTGGTCAAAGACGCTGTCGAGAACAAAGGCTTCATCGGGGTGAAGCTATACAACTCAATGGGATATAAGCCCTTCAACAACGCAACTGTGGAGGATAAAAGGAGAGAGCGAATCGGGCTACACAGGAAAAGGGGATACCATATATTCAAGGGCGAAGAATACGATGAGGTACTGTCGGAACTTTACGATTATTGCATCGAAAACCAGGTCCCCATCACCACCCACTGCGGTATGTACGGCATTGAATCGTATCACAATGCCAGCTTTGATTTCGGTCAGGCCGTATTCTGGCACGAGGTGCTTTCGCAAAAGAGATTTGAAGATCTTCATCTAAATCTGGCGCATTTTGGCTGGTGCCAGGAACATCGTTACCATGGGAGAAAAGGTTGGGTCAAAGACATTTGCGAAATGCTTTTACAGTACAAGTATCTGTACACCGATGTTTCACATCACAGGGTTTTATCAGGTAGCGACAGGAAAAAGTTCAAAAATGATTACAGGGATATGAGAAGAGATTTTGAAGATCACTGGCCTGATATAAAGAAGAAAATCCTGTTCGGTATCGACTGGCATGTCATAAAACGGGTAAAGAATTTTGAGAATTTCAAGGATGGATACCTTGAGGTGTTTAAGCATGATGATCTTTTTAGGGATGATGAGATAGATGGTTTTCTCGGCGGAAATGCGCTTGAGTTTCTGGGATTGAAGCCGGGTGGGAAAAACCGGCAAAGGTTAGAAAAATTCTATCGAAAGGAAAGTATCGAGCCCCCGAAGTGGTTCAAGGACACTGAACCACCTTAGGCGAATCTATTTGCCTGAGGGTTCTCTGCTTACCGTTAAAGTTAAGATAACTGAAAAAATATATAAAAGGGGGTTTATTTGCTTGGAAATAGCCGTGATACTGATTTTATTAGACTGATGGACTTTTGTCCGGCTATCAACTATTGTTAAGTGAGGTGCTACGTCTGAGCTATTAAAAGTAATCATTTTTGTGGGCACAACTGCTGCACTCGTCTGTTTATCCTGGAAGTCACTGCCTTATCCCAAGTCCCACGGTTTTTACCGCTTTTTCGCTTTTGAAGCGATCCTGATTATGGTTCTGCTGAATCTTGATTACTGGTTCTATAAACCGTTCAGTACTCATCAGGTAGTTTCATGGCTCTTGCTGGTAGTTTCCTTATTTCTGGTTATTCACGGTTTTCAGCTATTGCGTATGGTGGGGAATCCTCAAAGTGAGCGGAACGACCCCTCGTTGATCGGTATAGAAAAGACGACTGAATTGGTGAAGGTTGGAGCTTACCGCTATATTCGGCACCCTCTCTATAGTTCGGGTTTATTTGGTACCTGGGGAGTGTTTTTCAAACGTCCTTCTTGGATAGGCTTTTTTTTGGCGGTGATTGCGACTTTCTTCTGGACAACGACTGCCAAGACGGAGGAAATAGAGAATATGCGTTTTTTTGGTAACTCATATCAGGATTATATGAAGCAGACCAAAATGTTTATTCCGTTTTTGTTTTAACATCCATAAAGAGGAAAGATACCTTTAATCAAGCCATGCCCAAGGAGTCAAAAATGATGAAGAAATTTGATTTTTTATTGGGTGGTTGGGATTTGGAGTATAAAATTCCAAAAAGCAAGTTCAGTGAAGCCGCCACAGGAACTGGTGGCGGAACTTTCAAGAGGGCGCTGGATGACAAATATGTTTATTTCGATTACTTCTCATCCATAAACGGACAGGAAGGAAAAGCGCATGCGATCTTTGCCTGGGATGGAAAGGCTAAAATTTATCGATTCTGGTGGTTTGAAAGCTCGGGAAATTACCAGACCGCAACCTGTGATTTCGTCAGTGATGAGATTTTGTTTCTGAACTGGCACGATACCCTGCTTAAACAGACATTCAAAAAAATCAGCAAAGACAAAGTGGTTTTGAGAATGGACCACCCGAATTCCGAAGGGGAGTACGAGTTGATATTGGAGGTGATATTTACCAGGAAATAAATTGGGAATGCATTCGATCGACGAACAGCCACTCTCTGTGCTCGTCGGGTCCCCTGACCCGACGAGGACCTGCCAGGTCAGGGGGCCTGGCAGGCACGGCAAAAAAGATTCACCCTCCCTTTATCCCTCCCATCAAGGGAGGAAATAAGAAGAAAAGACTTTCAACTGCGTAAAATAGAAGATGGAAAACTTTAAGCCAGGATATTTAAAACTCTACCAATCCAAGGAGCTTTTCAGGCGAATCGAGATTTTGAATCAAAAGCTCTCCTCCTGCCAGCTCTGCCCCAGAAGGTGTAAGGTCAATCGTCTAAAGGATGGAAAAGGGGTCTGCAAGACCGGAGAATTTGCTTATGTCTCCTCTTTTGGCCCGCATTTGGGCGAGGAATCTCCTTTGGTTGGAACAAGAGGGTCAGGGACTATTTTTTTTACCCACTGCAATCTGGGATGTGTCTTCTGCCAGAACTATGATATTAGCCATCTGGGTGAAGGTTCTCCAGCCAGCGATGAAGAGTTATCAGAAGCAATGTTAAGGCTGAAAAATATGGAATGCCATAATATCAACTTCGTAACCCCCACGCATGTGGTTCCGCAGATTCTCAGAGCCTTAACCTTGGCTATAGAAAAGGGACTGGACTTACCTTTAGTCTATAACACCGGAGGATATGATCTGGTGTCAACTCTGGAGCTTTTAGAGGGGGTTTTCGATATATATATGCCCGATTTCAAATTCTCAGATTCAGAAACAGCCCAAAGATTATGTAAGGCACCGGATTATCCGGAGATCGTAAAATCTGCTCTCATAGAGATGCACAGGCAAACAGGTGATCTTATAGTAGACCAAAGAGGGATTGCACAGCGGGGTCTTATCATCCGGCATTTGGTCCTTCCGGAGAACTTAGCCGGAACAGATGAGGCGCTGAAATTCATATCTTCCAACCTTTCCAAAAATTCCTATGTGAATCTAATGGATCAATACCGTCCTGCTTACCACTCAGATAATTTCCCGCCTTTAAACCGAAGGATCACCTCCCGGGAATATGCAGAAGCTTTAAATCTGGCTAAGAAGTATGGGCTCAAAAGGTTAGACAGCGGGGACTGATTAAAACCGCATGAAAATATATCACTCTCATCCCTGGGATGTAAGTCTAAAAGAAGCAGAGAAAATCCAGAAAGAGCTGAGCAGATTTGTTATAAAAGAGGATAGATTCGATAAGATCAGAGTAATCGGCGGAGTCGGAATTTGCTTTGGCTCCTCCAGCTTGGCTGTATCCTTAGCCAGATTCACTTATCCGGATTTAGAGAAACTCGATTCAGACTCTGAGATACAACCGCTTTCGTTTCCATATATCCCCGGTTTTTTTGCTTTCTCCTGCGGTCCTGCAATACTATCTTTTCTGGAAAAAATCGAGCTGCCGGATCTGGTTATCTTCCCGGGCAGGGGGGTCGCCCATCCACGCAGTATGGGTCTGGCATCTCATTTGGGTATCCTCTTAAATCTTCCAACAATCGCCTGTTCCAAAAGGGCGCTTACTCGGAATTATAAGGAACCTGAAAAGAACAAAGGCTCATACGAATATATGCTTGAAGAGAAAGAAAAAATCGGTATTGTGCTGAGGAGTAAAGATTATATTAAACCCATTTTCGTCTCCCCGGGACATAAAGTCTCCGTCAATTCCTCACTTAAAATTATCCTGCAATGCTGCACCAAATATAGACTGCCAGAGCCTCTCAGGGAGGCACAGGTTTTAGCCCGAAAGAAATTATGACTTCGCTTTTCCTTGGTATCCTCGCCAATTAAGGGGCATCATTGGTCAGTAGACCAACGACCAGCAGGGATCTTTGAAACCAGATTCCTCTTGAAAATCTCTGGTTGAAGTAACACAGCTAACTGCCGATAAATTTAAGGTAGCCAATTTTCAAAAAAGGAGGGGAGTTTTGCAGATTGTCAGTCTGAGTTTTGGAAAATTTCCAGAGATATCTGAGCTGGATATTTTTTTCATACATAGCCAGTTGAGACTGAAACTGGTTGTGGATATCTTTTTGCCTGAGGAGAAGGGGTTTGATTTCAAGAACCTCTATAACAGAGTCACAGGATTATTCCCCAATCTGCAGAGACATAAGTGCTGGGCTCACCTCCTGCGGGGATCTGTTAGCCAGGAGCAGGGAGAAGATTCTCCCTTCCAGAGCGTTGGCGGCGTAACGGACCTGGCCCATCTGATAGAGCACATAATCATTGACCTCCAGTCAACTGTGGGGCAGATGAGAACCTGCTCAGGTCTAACCTGTGGATATAAGGAGCCAGCCAATCGGTTTGACCTTTTCGTCGAATGTGAGGATAGAAGGGTAGCAACCTTCTCCTCTAATTTAGCGGTGAAGATGATGAAAGAACTTTTGTGGGAGGACAGTTTGCTCACCGATTATACGAAGACCGTCCTCCTGGCTGAATGTCTTTATGCAGAGCCAGAGCTTTTGTCCTCCATGAGCAGGCTAAATCAAAAGCTGGGGTGGGATAAGGAGGAACTATGCCAGCAGTTAAAGCAACTTATCACTTTTAAATTTCTAACCAAAGAGCTATTGTTGTCAAATTCCGGAAGAAGGAGAGGTAAAAAGTGAATGTGAAAAAAGAAGAAAAAGCCTTAGTGTTAGAAGAAGCTCAAGTCAGGAACAACTTAAGCACAGGGGTGATTCATCCTCCCGAGAGCCTGAGTATAAAACAGGATTGGGGTAAGTTACAAAGGTATAAGACAATCTTCCGCTGCGGGTATACCGCCATAAAAGAATGAAACCGGAAGGTCTTCTGATTTATCTTACTCCTTAAATAAAAAAGGGAGCAGGTGATCCTGCTCCCTTAAATCTCAGGTAAGATTTCCCTCTTTAGAGCCCCTGGGCTTTTTGCTCTGCCTCTTTGGCTTTTTGAGCCAAACCCTTTTTGGTATAAGCGATGCTTAAATATCCCCAGGCCTCTGTGTTGTCTGGCTCTTTCTGAGTCAAGGTCTCCAGTACCTCTATGGCCTGGTCTGTTTTCTCCTCGTTCAGGTAACAATATCCCAAGAATCTCATAGTTTCGGTATCCTCGGGGTCCAGTTCCAGAACTCTTTTTAAATCGAACTCTGCCTTGGCGAACAAGGTCTTCTGCTCTTCAATCAGCTGCTTGGACCTGTCAATAAGGTCCTGAGCATTGGGGTCGTTTTCGATAGAATCCCGCAGAGCGATTAAATGTTTGGCTATAACGTTGGTCTCGTTCAGATACAGTAGACCTCGGTTGAAAAGGACATCCTTGGAGTTGGGGTCTAACTCTAAAATCCTGTCATAGAGTTCAAGCGCCTCTTGTTTTCTTTCAAGACTCTCTAAGATGACTGCCTTGTTGAAGAGGACATTTAGATAAGCATTTTTAGAAAGAGGTTCTCGTTCGATAATCTTTTTATAAAGGGCCTTAGGGTTCTGTCGACTTGAAAGTTTTTGCATGATTATGTCTTGCATACGTGTAACAGTAGTATCATTGGGATTCTTCTTTAAGTTTTCCAAAAAATTCGAAAGATTTATTAACTCTTCAGAGATTGCTAAGGCCTCTTCGTATTTTCTATGATTCAAGAGAATAGAGAAGTAGCCATTCAAAACATCCATATTGAACGGCTCCAACTCATAGGCTTTCTCAAAATATTCTAAGGCCATCTCAGATTTACCTAGCTTTGAGGAGACAAAAGCCCCATTAACATAGGACTCGTATCTGGTGGAGTCAAGAAGTATAGCCAGCTCATAGAGCTCCAGGGATTTTTTGTATAAATCCTGTTTTAACTTTTCCAGGGGGATAGCTAACTTCGCAGCCGAGCTGTAGTTTTTCCACTGGTAAGCAGTGTCCTCGAATTCCGAGGAGAGCAGCTGCAGGGAATCTATATAGACCGGATAATCAGACCAGTCGGAGAAGCTCTGTCCGGCATATCTTTCAACTTTCTCGACCCTGTTAGCGTAATCCACCGCCCGATTGAAGGTGGATACCCAGGTCTCCTTGATCATCTCCTTGATCTTTTTTACGTATTGATCCTTCAAAGGCAGTTTCAGTGCCTGGTCAAAAGCCTCGAACATTTTTCTGGGCTGGTTTTTAGTCTTGTAGACCTTACCCAGAAGAAAAAAGATCTCGCCGTCATCCGGGTAGTAGGTCTTAGCCTCTTCCAGCAGGTTAATCACCCGTTCATAATCCGGATTTTTCCGCTGTAGCTCGATCTTGGCTGATCTTTTATACACGTCCTTGGGCATCTGCTGGGCCTGGGAACAGGTGTCGATCGCCAAGACAAGCAAAAGGATCAGAATTAACTTTAAAGACCGCATAAAAGCTCCTTTTTTTTAAGTTCTTTAGTTTTTCTCCTGAAAAAGCATTGGCTCAACGAGTATACCTCACTATATAATTTACGATTTGCTCCTGGTCTTTTCCAAGAGGAATCCTAAATTCTATAGTATTGGCATCCTTTTTCTCGTATTTAAAATTGCTTTCCAGTATCTCCCAGTTAGTATAAGCATAAAGGTGTTCAATTACAGTGACCTCGATTTTCTCCTCCTTATGGTTTCTCAGCTTTATCTCGTATGTTTCCTCGGTTACATCATCGCTTATCTTCTTGAACTGGGTTCTGCTTCTTTCCCCCACTATATCGAAGGCATCCCCTACGTATATCCTTACTTTCTCATCCTTGGGCGTATGCTCGATTAAATCCTCGCCCACGAATTCCAGGGATTTGTCCACATCCTCCTTGTAAACCCTGATCTTTCCCTGAGGCAAAGGGATTCCCAGACCCTCGGCTTGGGAGTTGGTAAACTCCAGATTGACCTTTACTTTTTTGGGCTCTCTGGCCCCGTCATAAGTATAGGTTTTTCTAACCTTGACCCAGGAGCTGGGGAACAAGGATATCTGCTTGACCTCATTATCCCTCACCGTGCTGGGAAACTGCAGGGTATAAAGGTGATATTCGAAAAATGGCTTCTCCTCAAAAGGAGGCGCCATGCCGGCAACCATTTCAGCCTCTGCCTTATACAGAGTTCTGACTGGCGCTCTTTCCACAACCCTGTGGACTTCTCCGGCGATTAGCTTCAGTTTTGCATCTGGATAGGTCGCACCGGAGCGGTTATCGATGGACACCCAGCCGGAAAGCTCTAAATTTTTGTCCTCCTTGTCCGCCACTGCCACATACTCCGCATGCCAGTTTATCCCGGTGGTCAGATAGCTTACCTCAGCCTCGTGCTTCCCCTTTATCTTGCTTTCCAGAAGCCATACCAGCGTGGGACGGGTAATGAGTCCCTCAGGCAAGGAGGGGAAGGAAAGGTCGACCACCTCTGCCCGGTTCAGGATGCGAATGGAGCCTTCCTTTTCCCTCAGGGTAAATCCGTTCGAGGAAAAAGACAGAAGCGAACCTTCATACAGTTTGCCGCCCTTGGTGATTATCTGTATTTTTTTGTCCAGGTATTTCTCCAGAATCTTATCGGAGCTTACCAGGTCATATTGATAATTCTGTTCCAGCAGAGAGACCTTATCCGCCAGGTTTAAAACCTGGAAATGAACCGAGGTCGGATCGATCTTCTCCGCCACATCTGTGAATTTTATCTGGTTTCTACCCGGCTCAAAGGAAAGCTCTCGCACATCCTTTACCAGGGCCAGGTCCTGGTTGTAGATGGTGAGGGAGATCTTTTCCTTCCCCCAGCCGGACCGGGATAAAAACAAAGAGAAAAGAATTATCCCGCATATAAAGATTTTTCTTCTCATAGCCTACCCTCTCCCAAGTTTTTGCTTACCAACCTACTAATCCTTCTAAATTTTTCTCCAACCTTTCAATTACCTTCTGATAATCCTGCTTTTTGGCTTTTTCCTTTTGCACTACGGCGGGAGGCGCCTTTTTGAGGAAATCCTCGTTGGCTAACTTACGCTCAACTCCAACCAGAAGGTCTTTTAACCTGTTTATCTCTTTCTCCAATCTTTTTTTCTCCTGCTCCACGTCGATAAGTCCCTCCACGGGTATGTATATCTCAAAATCCTTAGCCACAGCAGTAGCAGACGAGGCAGGTTTTTTGAGTTTAAGCCCGATCTCCAGGTTCTCTATTCTCCCCAGGGTAAGGATATGTTCGCGGTTCTCCTCCAGCAGCTTCTGGGTATCTTTTTTCTCCGCCTTAAAATAGGCGCTTAATTTTTTGGAAGGTGGGATGTTCATCTCCGAGCGTATGTTTCTGACAGAGACCACTACCTCCTGGACCAAGTCCATGGACCTTTCTATATCCGGGTCCCAAAGGGACGGATCGGATTTGGGCCAGGGGGCTTTCATCAGGCTATTTTCAAAATCGTCCGGAGATAGGGAATAAAGATTTTGCCAGATCTCCTCGGTCACGAAAGGGATAAAGGGGTGAAGAAGCCTTAAGATATTGTCCCATAAAAACAAGGTGGTATTTATGGAATTTGTTTTTCCGGAGTCATCTTCAGGCAGACGAAAGATAACTTTGCTCATCTCAATATACCAATCACAGAAATCATGCCATACGAAATCGTACAGGATCTTAGTAGCAGAGTTAAAGCGGTAGTTCTCCATCTGTCTGGTGACCTCATCTATGGTTTTGTTGAGACGACTTAATATCCATCTGTCCTCCCATCTGAGATTTCCTTTTTCGGGAAGGAGGATTTTGCCGATCTCTGGCTTATAACCATTCAGATTCATCCAGATGAAACGGAAAGCATTCCACAGCTTATTGGCAAAATTCCTACCTATCTCAAAGGTATTAAAGGAGATACAGGGATCCTGACCCTCAGGTGTGACTAAAATCATACTAAGCCTCAAGGCATCTGTTCCATATTTACCTATTATCTCCAAGGGGTCAATTCCATTGCCCAATGATTTGCTCATCTTTATTCCATTAGAATCCCGGACTAGTCCATGAATATAAACATCGTAAAATGGAACTTCACCCATGAACTCCAGGCCAGCCATAACCATTCGGGCTACCCATAGGAAGATTATATCCGGACCAGTGAAAAGGGCTTTGGTAGGATAAAAGGTCTTTAAATCTTCAGTTTTTTCAGGCCAGCCGAAGGTGGAGAAGGGCCAGAGCCAGGAGGAAAACCAGGTGTCCAAGACGTCCTCATCCTGCTTCAAGTTCCTGCTTTTGCATTTGGGGCACTGCTCCGGCGGAGTTTTCTCGACTATTATCTCGTTACAATCCAGACAGTACCACACCGGTATACGATGTCCCCACCAGAGCTGTCTGGATATGCACCAGTCGCGGATATTCTCCATCCAGTTGAGATAAACCTTTGACCAGTGCTCAGGGTGAAATTTGACCGTTCCATCTTTCACCGCCCGAATAGCCGGCTCCGCTAAGGGTTTCATCTTCACAAACCACTGTTCTGAAAGATAAGGTTCGATTGTAGTGTCACAGCGGTAACATAAGCTTAAAGGGATTTTATATGGTTCTGTTTTCTCCAATAACT
The DNA here is from genome assembly GCA_964511075.1 of uncultured Ignavibacteria bacterium. Taxonomy (GTDB): domain Bacteria; phylum Zixibacteria; class MSB-5A5; order MSB-5A5; family RBG-16-43-9; genus CAZEDM01. The sequence goes on along the minus strand of CAZEDM010000006.1, from coordinate 141,858 downwards.
TTTTCTTCTTTAACTCAGCCACAAGTGCCTTGCGGCATTTATAGCGATCCATCCCTGCGAACTTGCCGGCATTTTCGTTCATTTTCCCATCTGGATTTATCACCACTATCCTTTCCAGATTATGTCTGTTACCCATTTCGAAGTCGTTTAAATCATGAGCCGGAGTGACCTTGACTGCACCGGTTCCAAATTCCGGATCAACCAGATCATCTGCTATTATGGGCAACTCCCTGTCCAATATAGGAAGTATAGCGAATTTGCCTATCAGCTTTTTATAACGTTTATCCTTGGGACTGACTGCCACAGCAGTATCTCCCAACATGGTCTCAGGCCTGGTAGTCGCAACAGTCAGGTAATCATCTTTACCTTTTATCTTGTATTTGATGTACCATAGATTTCCATCTTCCTCTTTTCTCTCGGTCTCATCATCCGAGAGGGAGGTTAAACATTTAGGGCACCAGTTGATTATATATTTTCCTCTGTAGATTAAACCTTTTTTATACAGATGAATAAAAACCGTCAAAACTGCTTCAGAGAATCCTTCATCCAAGGTAAATCTGGTTCTTTCCCAATCACAGGAGCAGCCGATTTTCTTTAACTGATTTAAGATCGATTCTCCGTTCTTATCCTTCCATTCCCAGGCTAACTTCAGAAATGCTTCCCTTCCGATCTGTTGGCGGGTTTTACCCTCCTTGGCTAAGTTCTTCTCGATAACCACCTGGGTGGCAATTCCCGCATGGTCGATTCCAGGGAGCCACTCGGTCTCATATCCCTGCATCCTTTTCCAGCGAATCAAAATATCCTGCAGGGTATTGTTCAGGCCATGTCCCAGATGCAGGATATCCGTGACATTGGGAGGCGGGATGACCATACTGTAAAAAGGCTTATGGTCGGTCAGCCGGGGAGTAAACAATTTACCCCTCATCCAGTAGGAATACCACTTATCCTCGACTTTCTTGGGGTTATACTGTTTGGGTAATTCGCTTTGACTCATAAAGATAAATCCTTTAAAACACAAAATTAATACAAACGCTTTCTAATGTCAAATGAAAATTGGCAAGAAAAAATGTGAGAAGTGAGATGGAAAGCTCTAAAACAGTAAACCTATGTTACTTTCAACCTGGGTCATAATCAATAGCACCACCTTGTGGGCAAGACGGGATTACTAATTTAAGGAGATAGCAGCATGGTTTTTTAAAAGATCAGCTAACTTAAGGGCTTGACTGATTTCCAATTAACCCCGATTACGTAAAGAAAGATAAATAGCCACAACGGCCAATACGATAGCAGAAACGATGAATCACCAGCGGGAAAGCTCGAAAAGGTGGCAGAAACACGGATTAGCTATTCTGCATCCTGACAAGAAAACAAATGGGAGAAATCTATTTATGCTTCTTTCATTTATATTCCTTTTTCAGGCACTATGCACTCGACGAGCAGATAATGTTATTAGGTTGACGAGAAAATCACAGAAGGTGCGATTTGGATAAAATTTAATAAATGCAGTAACCCCGTGTTAGGCGTCCGTTTTGCTTGGCGGCGAGTACTTCCAACTACCTATTATATGTTTTTGAATACGCCAATTGGTTGTTTCTTGGTAGTGTCACCTAGTCTATCATAGGGAAACTCCATAAGCTTCTGTGAATGCTGCCTGAGCATATGCTGAGGATGCATATCCGAATCCCTTATCTCCCCATTGTTCTCCCCAGCTATTTCTAACAATGAACCTGTCAGCCATGTAGCCTACAAGGGCAACAGCATGTCCCCCACGCCTAGTATTCGGTTGGTACTCATCAAGATTCCCCTGCGTTGATTCTGCATTGTCCCAGGTAGCATCTACCTCCAACCTCGTTAAAATTGGACCTTTGGTTACTATCCATATTCTCCAATTGGTTAAATTTGTCCCGAGGTTGAAATAACTAGCAATTCTTAGTTGGGTAGCTAAGGCATAAAAAGTATTTCCTCTGCCTTGATATAAATTACCTGAACTGAAAGGCAAAACTGAGTCGCGTACTGCACCGAATTTCCGAGCTATATCCAATGCCGCCTTGAGGCTTGTACCTTCTGATTCGATAAAAGTTGTAGGACGGGAAACAAACTGATCAGTCTCTTTAGAAGCCATCCAAATAAACCTTGGAGATAGCAATTGATCTTCCGGTAATCGGTTAGCTTTAACGAAATGCCATCTAAGGACGGAATCCGCAGTGGCCCAGCCAACACAAGAACCCGTGCTTCCCTGATTTGCGATTTTCCACCATTCCTCACGTAGATTTTTGGATGCAGGAATAGTTGGTGGTGCTACAAGCATTTCCGATTCAATTGCATTTTCAAACATCCAATCTCTTTCAGTTTCTCGTGATGGAATACAGTTAAGAATTCTTTTTATTGTCTTCTCTTCCTTTGGCATAGAAACTCTCCTTTCATCCTTTTATCAGTGAAATGGTTACATTCTTCCACTCTAACAAGCGAAGTATCATCTAACCACGTCATATCTGGCGTTATCAGGTACGCTCAAATTTTGGATATACAGGCGAATATCTGGGACGTGCCTTCTTACAGGCCTCCTCCTCCTTTCCCCCAAGAATTTAATCTAAGGGGCTCTTATCTTCATAAAGTCTTTGTTGCGTACATATTTCTGTGATTCTAGAACTCTTTTACCCTTATAACCTTGACTAATCGTCCTAGCTAACTCCTCGGACATAGTTATTGACGGAATCATCTTAATACGAGGATAAAGAAGACAGAAATTAAGCATTACCTTATATCTTCCTAGTTTAAAAAACGATAAAACAGGTTTCTTTTTTTTAATTTTATATAGTTTTATTTATTTTGTCAAGCCTTTTTTAGAAAAAAACGATTTTCTTGGTTAGGTTGAATATCCCATCTGTAAATCAAACCGTTGGTAGCCCTAAAAATGACTTCCACAGGTACGACACCTAAGTTGCTCTCAAGGTATGTTTAAATCGACCATCCATTCTGTAAACAAACTTAGATTGCCTATTGTCGGGATATGCAGCATGAATCTCGTGATTTTGGTTTTAAAGCTTTTTGATTGACAGGGTAAACCTAGTTTGTTAAATTATTCACAAACTTGAGAAGATTCCTGCACTTGGCAGGATTCTACAGAAACGAAATTTAAAGGAGATTATATGTCTATTGGCAAACTTAAAATATCTAAAAGAGGAAAGGAGATGCCTCCATCTCCGATCAGGAAACTCATCCCCTTATCAGATGAGGCTAAGAAAAGAGGGGTTAAGGTCTATCATCTGAATATCGGCCAGCCGGATATCCCCACACCGGTGGAGTTCTGGAATGCAATCAGGAATTATCCGAATAAAGTCTTAGAATACGGCAATTCCAAAGGGGATATACGATTGATTCAGAGCCTGGTGGAGTATTATCAGCGAAAGAATATACAGGTTCAGCCGGAGAACATCCAGATAACCACTGGAGGGAGTGAAGCCCTAATCTTTTCCATGATCTGTATCTCGGATGTGGGAGAGGAGATCATCGTGTTTGAGCCTTTTTATACCAACTACAACAGCTTTGCCCGTATGGCAGACATAAACCTGGTTCCGATTCCCACCAAGGCGGAAAACGGTTTTCACCTGCCGGATAAGAAGATGATTGAGAAAAAAATAAGCTCAAAAACCAAAGGGATTTTGCTGGCCACCCCCAATAATCCCACGGGCACGGTTTATACCAGAGAGGAGATGGAGTACATCGTGGAGCTGGCTAAGAAGTATAATCTGTTTGTGCTCTCAGATGAAGTCTACAGGGAGTTCATCTATGAGGGAGTGCATACCAGCATCATGCATATTCAGGGGATTGAGGATAGAGCCATACTTTTAGACTCGATCTCCAAAAGGTTCAGCGCCTGTGGAGCTCGGATAGGCTGCCTGGTGTGTAAAAATAAAGAGATCACGGATACGGCTTTGAAATTAGGTCAGTCCAGACTGTGCTCCCCTTCGATAGAACAGTACGGCGCGATCGGAGCATTGAAACTTCCGGAGGACTATTTCCTGGCTATGGCAGATGAATATAAAAGAAGAAGGGATGCCTGTTATGAGGAACTGATGAAGATCCCAGGGGTGGTCTGCAGAAAACCCTCGGGAGCCTTTTATATTATGGCTAAGCTTCCGGTAAAGGATATAGAGGATTTTGCCAGGTGGATGCTGTCCGATTTCTCTCATAACGGAGCTACTACTATGGTTGCCCCGGGTCCTGGATTTTATGCCACCCCGGGTATGGGAAAGGATGAGGCCCGAATAGCCTATGTTCTGAACGTAGAGGATTTAAAAAAAGCCATGAGGATTTTAGCTAAGGGGGTTGAGGAGTATAATAAAGTCAAGGATAAGTATTAGGGATTTGTAAAAAATTACGAGAAATGTCGGGCAGGATGCCCGACCTACGAAGAACTGCATCTCTCTACCGTAAGCAGGGCTTCCAGTCCCGCAAAATGAATTTTAGAACCTTTTATTCTGGATTTCATTCTGATGAATAAACGAGTGAAACCGGAGTTCAACATAGGTGTGGATATAGGAGGGACTAACATTAAATTCGGGATAGTCTCTTCCCGGGGAAAGGTCCTCAAGAGTGAAGTGGTCTCTTCAGGTAAAACCGGAGGCAGAAAAAGGGTTTTAAGGAATCTAAGAGAAGCCATCGGCTCTCTACTTCTTAGGGCTGAAGAAAGGAAAATCAAGATAAACCATATCGGGATCGGGTTCCGGGAACGATCGACCCCTTCAGAGGAAGGGTAGTCGGAACTCCCTCTAATCTGCCTCAGCTTAAAGATCTTCCCTTGAAAAAACATCTGTAGAGGTATTTCGACTGTCCAATTTTTTAGACAACGATGCCAATTTGATGGCTTTAGCCGAATATAAATTTGGCTCAGCCAGAGGGTACAAGAATTGTCTCTGCCTTACCTTAGGAACGGGAATAGGGAGCGGCATAATTCTGGAGGGAAAGCTTTTCCGGGACTCCTCTTTTGCCGGGGCGGAACTCGGGCATACCGTGTTATGTTTTCATGGCATAAAATGTAACTACGGCTGTGTGGAGATGAATGCCTCTGAGCCTACCATGCTCAAAAGGTAATCAGTGATACAGTCTGCTATCTGGGTGCGGCTCTTTCCAGCGCAGTGAATCTTCTTAATCCTGATATAGTGATTATGGGCGGAGGAGTGGCTCTCTTTTCCGGGAGAGATTTTTTTAGAAAAATGGAAAGAGAGGTAAGGAAAAGAGCTTTCCCCTCAGCTACCAGGAGCTTGAAGATAGTTAAAGCAAAGCTGGTAAACGATGCCGGTTTTATCGGGGCTTCGATTTTAGGTGAGGAATTAGAGGATTAAGAAATATTGACTCGCTGGTCATTGGTCTTTTGACCTACGACTATACCTTTGTTGGTGAGGACACCAGCAAAGAGCACTAAATTGACATAAATCCTTTCCCTGAAAATGAGAGGAAATGTAGGGGTATTTCCCCGTCTCTGCTTCATTTTACTTCAGACAAAGCCCACCTAAGGTGGGTTCTAATACCCACAAGCTATGCCTCAGGTTCCTTTTCCCTGAATTTGCGTACCTTTTGGTTGGCGATAAGATAATAGAGGCACAGTCCCAATCCAGCCAATATAAACATCCCACCGATGGTATACTCCTCCACTAAATCCGGAGGAGCTAACTGACCTAATAAAACAGCTGCCCCTACCCCGATTAACATCATTCCCCACTTGAGGGAGGAGAGAATCTGGCTTTCGGGCCTGTCCGCGTACAGGTATTTGACATTTGCATCCACCATCCCTTTATCAATCAGCTTGGCTCTGGTCTTGTAGTCCGCTATGTATTTAACCACAACAGGTATCATCACAAACATTGCAATCAAGGGAATCATTTCCCACATCTTTTCCATAACTTACTCCTTTCCTTAAAGTTTTTTAATTCATCTTTTGAATTAGACTGATAAGGTTAAGAAATGTTGCAACGATTTTTAGGAAAAATGCAACATTTTTTTAATTAAACTGTCTTATATTAACAGGAAAGAGGTTATGGTGGAAACCAGCTCTCTTATCAGGAGAATCTTAGCTGGAGACAGAGAAGCCTTTAAGACCATTGTCGAGGAATACCAACGTTTAGTCTGTCACATAGTATTCAGGATGGTTTTCAATCCGGAGGATAGAGAGGACCTCTGTCAGGTGGTGTTCATAAAGGTTTATCAGAATCTATCCAGCTTCAAGCTGGAGTCGAAGCTCTCCAGCTGGATTGCCCGAATAGCTTATAATGCCTGTATCGATCACCTGAAGAAAAAAAAGATGCTGTCTCTGGATGAATTCCCGGCAACGGGGTCATACCAGGCTGCTCTGGTAAATGAGGGGATCTCTCCGGACGAATACACGGAGAAGGGAGACCTTTCCACTCGACTGAGAACGGAGATGAAGAAGATGCCAGTTCACTTCCGGACCATTCTTACGCTTTATCATCTGGAGGAGATGAGCTATGCGGAGATATCAGAGATCATGCAGTTGCCCGAAGGGACCGTGAAGAGCTACCTTTTTCGGGCAAGAAGGTTTTTAAGAAACAGGCTTTCGACAAGATATCAGGAGGAGGGTTTATGGAATTAAAACATCTGAGTGACGAGGAGATACAGGATTATCTGGACGGCAGCCTTTCCTCAGCAAATAGAGAAATTAAAGAACATCTGGAAACCTGCCAGCTCTGTAAGGCAGTCCTGGAGGAGTATAGAAAAGTATATGCGGAACTCAGGGTAGATAAGGGCTTTGAGCTTTCACAAGGTTTTGCCAATTCGGTTATATCAAAGCTTCCACAAAAAGCAAGATCCAGATCTTTTGCCAATCATGCCGCGATATTTTTTATTATTCTGGGACTGATTTTTGGTGGCTGTTCAATGTTTTATCTTGCGGGCTGGAAATACATAAGTCAAGGAATCACCAATATTTTTCAACCGCAGTTGGATTTCATCTCCACTTTATGGGGGACAATGGGCAGGCTTTTAACAAATCTGAATATAGATTTTGGATTACTTCTCATATCGGGACTGATCCTTTTTATAATCAGCATGTTAGACCAGATGCTTTTTCATAAAAAACATAAGCCTATATCCTTCTACTGCTAAAAGGCCTTCGGAACGCGGTATCCCTGCTGCTGAGTGTCGGGAGGAAACTCCTGATGCCACACGGTATTAAGTCAATCATCATATCGAAAAAAGTGACAGGGGAACTTAACTGTTGCCATATTAGTCAAAATCCCTATTGACAGGTCGCTAATTTTTTGTATATTCAGATTAAAGCCTGTAGAAGGCACAAAAGTAGGTAGGTTTTACCAGAAGGAGGATATCAGGATTAGCTTGAAAAAGATTCCTTAAAAGTTGAAGTTTTTCCTGCCAGTAAGACCGAAAGCTACCTGCTTTTATCTTAAATTAAACGAGGGGGAATCGAAAATAGAAATCGAAGAAATTTATGGATGTCATGTGTATCACTATTTTCAAAAAGGAGTAAGAGATGAGCAAAGCTAAACTGCTCGTGGGACTCTTGATGGCAGTATCTCTTTTAGTTCTGCCCACTCCGGTTATAGCGGAGGAGGGTTATAGTGTCCGATATGAGGTTGGGTTCTCCCCGGAAAAGCTTTCCTTCGACAAATTTCAGAATTATGACAGAGTGGTGCTAAAAGAGGCAGGCTTTATCTCCGAAGTGGCAAAGCCTATGCTGCCGTCACAGGAGATAAGGGTAGCCATTCCTGCGGGGATGAGGATAACAGGAGTGCGGGTGGCTGATACAAAATCCGAGGTCATTCCGGGCGAATATTATATCTTCCCGGCTCAGCCTCCAAGAAAGATAAGCTCTTCGGACGAGGATTTTGAGTTGATAAAGCCTGATCCGGTGACCTATTCCTCTGCTCAGCCTTATCCAGCAAAGCTGGTTGAATTTGTGAATCAGAGTGATTTAGCCGGGCAAAGTATAGCTTATATTCAATTCTATCCCCTGCAATATGTTCCAGCCGAAAGAAAACTTACCTTTTATACCTCTATTAACATAGAGATAGAAGGCACAGCTGGATATGAGTGTGGTGATTACCTCTCACCTAATATCTCGGAGAAAAGCAGAGAGATCTACCAGCAGATGGTTGAGGATATGGTGGTAAATTCAGAAGACGTGCAGTTGAGTACCGGCATCAAAATGGGGAGCCAAGCTCTTCTCCCGGCCGGCTCCTACGAGCATGTGATCGTCACCTCCAGCTCCTATGCCTCTTATTTTCAGCCACTGATTGACTGGCACATCAAAAGAGGCTTGACCGATACGGTGGTGGCTGTGACCGATATATATTCAATCTACAGCGGAGCTACTAACCAGCAGAAAGTCCGTAATTTCATCATCGATGCGCAGTCCACCTGGGGAACAGTCTATTTTCTGATGGGAGGCGAGGTTTCAACCGTTCCCTTTGAGTACCGGACCTATCATGAGGATTATACCCCCTCTGATCAGTATTATTCAGATTATGACGATGATTGGACAAATGAGGTTTTCGTAGGCAGGATTCCGGTGGCAAGCTCGGGTGCGGTAACTACTTTCGTGAACAAGGTCCTGAAATACGAGAAAGACCCGACCCGGACAGGGTATCCTCTGGATGTTTTGCTTGTGGGTATGGACCTGGATGCTTCAACCCCCTGTGAGGACTTAAAGGAGAATGTGAACTACTATATCCCTGCGCGTTTCAACATAACCAAAGTGTATGACAGCTATGCAACTAACCACAAAACAGAAGTGTTGAATGCTTTGAATGCCGGGCAGAATTTAGTTAATCATGCAGACCATTCCTCAGCTACTTACATGGGCACAGGTGATTTTCACCATGGGCAGGGCATATCCAACTCCAACGTGGATGCCTTAGCCAACGACGATCAGATGTCGGTTATCGTCTCCCTCGGCTGTAATGCGAATCAGATGGACTACAGCGATTGTATCGCTGAGCATTTTGTGGAATATAACCCTTCTCAGGCAGGTGTAGCCTTTACCGGCAATACCCGTCACGGCTGGTACTCTCCTGGAAGTCCCAATGGTTTATCCGGAGCTCTGGACCTGCAGTGGTGGAGAGCGCTTTTCACCCGCTATAAGTACAAATTGGGTGAGATCCTGGCGGATTGCAAGCATAACTCCAGCCATTCCGGTGATACGGAGAAACAATGCGAATGGACCTTTAACCTCCTGGGAGAGCCGGAGATGACTGTGTGGACGGATGAGCCGGATAGCTTTGCAGTGAGTTTTCCCTCCATGCTCCCAAGTGGTACTTCCTCCTTCCCCGTGCATGTGGAGAGTTACACTACTGCCGCACCGATTTATAAAGCTTACGTTTGTCTGTGGAAAGATGGTGAGGTCTACTTGAGAGCATATACCAATACCAGTGGAAATTTCACCTTTAGCCCCGCTCCGCAGACCAACGGTACGATGTATGTGACCGTTACCAAACAGAACTACCTGCCCTATGAAGCGGAGGCTGTGGTTGCCAGCCCGGCGGTTTCCACCTATCCTGCCACAGGAGTAGAGGAGAACAACGCCACCGTTCACGGTTATCTGGAGGATGATGCCGGCTATGAGGCAACCTGCTGGCTTTTCTGGGATACCACTTCTGGAGAACCTTATGCTAACAGCGAATCCCTGGGGATATTTGCCAATGGGTCTGAATTCAGCAAGGAGCTTTCTGGCCTTATGGAGGGAACAGTTTACTATTTCAAAGCCAAAGCCCAAAATGCGGCTGGCTGGGGTGAGGGTGATGAGCTTATGTTTATCACCAAGCCGCTTTCTCCTGCCGGCTTGACTGCGGAAGCTGTCAGCTGTAGCACCATAGCTTTAACCTGGGTAAAACCCTCATCCGCAGACGGGGTGTTCATTGAAAGAAACGATACACTGGTCTGGGAAAAGGGAGAAGGGGTGTTGGTCTGTAACGATACCTCCGAGAATTTTGTGGACTCCGGCCTGGACCCCCTGACCCAGTATTATTATCAAGCCTGGTCCTATCGCAGTGAGGGCGAGCTGGTCCAATACAGCGACGATTTCGACACTGCCCAGGCTACGACCACTTTCATGACTGGAGATGCCAATGCGGACAGGCAGATCAATGTTTCTGATGTGATCTATCTTATAAATTACCTTTTCAAGGGAGGTCCTGCACCTGTGCCTATGGAGGCAGGGGATGCCAACTGCGATACCCAGAAGAATGTCTCTGATGTAATCTACCTGATCAATTATCTCTTCAAAGGTGGACCTGCACCGGGATGCTAAAGAGACTTTAAAGAAAGACCCGCGGGTCTGCCTTTTTATCTTCTATCGGGACAGAGCCCGCCTTAGGCGGGTTCTGTCCTTTGTATCTTGGGTTTTGATGAATTAAATCCCGATTATTTCACTTACTTTATTCTCTTTTTTACTTTCTCCCAGGATAAGGTAATAAGAAAACTTTCCTCCATATTTTCAATCATCCGGGTAAACTTTTTCATAGGAAAAGATAAAGTAAGGATATTCTCCTGAACGCAAGGACGGGCGGAAACGTCGAACATTCCCAGGATACCTCTGGGACGATCTGAATCCTTCTCCAGATAAGGATACTGCACGATAGAGCCACAGAGCCGGCTGAAAAGGGAGCTACTATTCCATAGGGCTCTGCCTCGTCATAGTTGGCTAAGGTAAACAGTCCCGAAAGGACATCTGCCGGCGAGAAGAATATAACCACTTCCGGGTTATCTTCTTCCTCCAGCTTATCCCACCTTTTGAAGAAAATGTATCTGGCGGGCGCTTTGAATTCCGGCAGCTCCTTTATTGCTTCCCTGACCAGTTCCGGTGATTTTTTGTATCTTTCCCCTTCAAGCTTCCCCGGAATACCACAGGAAAGAAAGTATTCAAAATCGGGCATTAGCTCCGGGGCAAAGCCTAAATACCTCTTTCCTCCACCACAGCCGATCACCTCAGCGCTGAGACACAGAGAGGTCCCTTTTAACACCGTAGCCAAATCGCATATAACACAGCGGTGTCCTTTGGCTGGTTTTGGTTCCTTCACCAAATCTTTTTCCTCTGTGTAGTAGAAGATTATAGGAAGCTCTGCATTATTGAAATACTTTTTCCACAGATGGATGAATTTTTGCTTGATTTTTAAATCCATTTTTCCCTCCATAGTTATTAGTTATCTAATAGTAATTTTTTTCATCAGTCAGGTCAAGGCATTTGTAGTAACAAAATTCCGTTCTGCTATTTTAAACTTATGGCAGGGGTAATTCGAGAATTGCCCCTGCTTGTCTCCATATTTTTTGTTGCCTGCCTTATGGTAATTGGCATATATTAAAATCAGATGTTCACCGTATAGGAATCATATGGAACTCAAAGCCAAATTGGAAAACCTTCCCTCGCAGCCGGGAGTTTATCTGTTAAAGGATAAAAAGGGTGAGATCATCTATGTGGGGAAGGCCAAATCTTTGAAAAATCGGGTCAGAGCTTATTTCCAGGAGAGGGTAGAACATCCCCGTACCTCAGCCCTGGTCTCGAAAATTACCGATTTCGAGGTGATGGTTACCGATTCGGAGATGGAGGCTCTCATTTTGGAATCCAACCTGATCAAGGAACACAAGCCCAGATACAATGTGAATTTGAAAGATGATAAAAGATATCCTTACCTCAAGATAACGGTTGATGAGCCTTTTCCCCGGATACTGGTGGTCAGAAGACCTAAAAAGGATAAAGCCAAATATTTCGGTCCCTATACCAATGTCAAGGGGATGAGACAATCGTTAAGGCTGTTGCGCCGGCTCTTCCCGGTGAGGAGCTGCAATTACGCCCTTCCTTCCCAAAGAAAGATAAGGCTGTGTCTGGATTATCAGATAAAAAGATGCGAGGGCCCCTGTGAGGGATTGGTCTCGGAAAAGGAATACGGGGAGATGATAAATACGGTTCTTTTATTCTTAGCCGGCAAAAACAGGGTTTTAATTGAACAGCTGAAAATGAGGATGCAAAGATTAGCTGAGGAGGAAAAATTCGAGGAGGCAGCCAGGGTGAGGGACCAGCTGAGAGCAGTTGAGAGCATAATGCAAAGGCAGAAGATGGTGGGGAAGGAGGAAATTGACCGGGACGTCATTGCCTTTGCCAGAGATGGCCCGGATATCTGCGTGGTTACCTTACAGGTTAGAGAGGGGATTCTGATTGGCAGACAACATTTCTACTTAAAAGCCCGGAAAAACGTCTCCGATCCTGAGGTTTTGAATTCTTTTCTGAAGCAGTATTATCTTAACACAGCTATCCTTCCCCAGGAGATCTTACTCCCTATAGCCACAGAGGACATGGGGATCATCCAGAGATGGCTAAGCCGGAAAGATAAAAGAAAAGTTGAATTGCTCATACCCCGGAAAGGTGAAAAGGTGAGCCTGCTGAACTTAGCCCTTCAGAATGCCCAGCTTCTTCTGATGGAGCTTCTGATTCAGAAGAAGAAAATCAAAAGGGCAGTTCCTCCAGCGGTTCAGGCTTTGAAAAAGAACTTGTATCTTCCCATCTTCCCCAGAAGGATAGCAGCCTTTGATATCTCCAATTTAGGACCTGCGGATGCGGTTGGCTCTCTGGTTTACTTTGAGGATGCCAAGCCCAAAAAGTCCGAATACCGCAGGTTCAGGATCAAGACAGTAGAGGGGCAGGACGATTATGCCATGATGGAGGAGGTGGTCAGAAGGTATTTCAGCAGAGTTCTGGAGGAGAAAACCCCTCCACCGGATCTGGTTTTAATTGACGGGGGAAAGGGACAGCTCTCCTCGGTTTTGGAAGTTCTGGATGAATTGGGCATCCGGGAGCTGAAGGTTATCGGACTGGCAAAGAGATTAGACGAGGTTTTCCTGCCGGGGAAGGCAGAATCCCTGATGATTCCGAAGAGCTCCTCCTCTTTGAAGTTACTCCAGAGGATAAGGGACGAGGCACACAGGTTCGCCATTTCCTATCATAGGGATTTGAGAGATAAAAAGATCAGAGCTTCAGAGCTGGACCAGATACAGGGGATAGGGAAGGTAAGAAAAAATGTACTCCTTTCCAGATTCGGCTCAGTGGAGAGGATTAAACAGGCAAATATTGACGAGCTTTTGGAAACGGGGAACATTACCAAGAAAGTGGCGGAGAAGATTTACAATTATTTCCACAAAAAATAAAAGCTCAAAGTTCAAGGGTTCAAAAATTCAATGGTTATTAATACCAGGAATTCATTACCGATAGCTGAACGCCAATCAAAGGAGTTTTTATGAAGCTGTACTATGCAGTATTAGAGACCAGATTGGGAAGGGTCCTGGTCACCAGGACAGACAGGGGTTTGAATAACCTGCTTTTTCATCAGCCTACCTGGGGAAGATTCTTTGAGGAACTGGAGGAGAGAAAAGATTTGCAATTGGTCAAGTCGGAGAGTAAATTTTCCAATCTGAAAAAGCAGCTCAAAGATTATTTCTCCGGAAGAAAGATCAGATTCAGCGAGAAGTTAGACTTGAGCTCAGGCTCTCCTTTTGAACAGAAGGTATGGAGGAAGATGCTGCAGATATCTTACGGGAAGACAGTAAGTTACAAAAAGCTGGCACAGATGGTGGGAAATTCAAGAAAAGCGAGAGCAGTGGGGAATGCCTGTGCCAAAAATCCTTTGCCCATTATCGTTCCCTGCCACCGGGTCATCAAATCTGACGGGGGGTTGGGTGGGTACGGCGGCGGCATTGAGAGAAAGAGAAGGTTATTGAATTTGGAGAGCGGCTGAAGAGGTCAGATTAATAATGAAAAGTTGAAGTGTTGGTAGGGGAGGGGCTAGTCCCCTCCCGTTCTTAGTTTATATAAAATGGTAAAGGCTCATTTATAACCTACTCAAACCAAAAATTACTTAACATCCTGGTGCAGGTCCGCCTTTGAAGAGATAGTTTATCAGATAAATTATATCATCGACAGCTATGTCTCCATCGCAGTTGCAGTCCCCGGTCTCGTAGAAAGCAGGTGCAGATCCGCCTTTGAAGAGGTAATTAATCAGATAAACAACGTCCGAGATGCTCAGCTGCTTATCCGAATTTACATCTCCATATAAAGCAGATACCAAAGTCCAGCTCTCTTGGGACCATCTCTCCTCAGACTTATAATAAGCTTTTACCTTCCAGTAATATCTTCCCAGCTCAAGGGAATCGGTATATTGCGTGCTCAGAAGACTATCGTAGATCGCAGTAGAGTCCGGATGGAAAACAGGCGAGGTGCTGACATATAGATCGTATTTTAAATCCTCCCAGGGACCGGGAATAGACCATTGGAAAGTGGCAAGAAAGGGGAGCATAGCACTGTCAGAGGGAGAAAGTAAGGAGAAGGTTGGAATGGGAACATAGACGTAAGCAAACAGTCTATCATCCACGATGGAGTCCACCTGTACCACTATTCCGGAGGGGCCAAAATATCCATCGCTATTGGGATAAGTCGTGGGGCTGAAGAGATTCTGATAGGGAACATCATCGGAAAAGGGAGCTGCTATCTGGGATTCATAAGGATACCACCATTGAGCGCTGTCAGTAACATGACCCTCAGGATTATAGCTAGTATCCCTGCTGGGATCATAACCTGCATCCACGATTTTAACTGAATAGTGGGGGTAGGTTGGTGTCCCGTCATTGAACCAGCTAGAAGTTGGAGCAAGGAAATCGTGTGCATGGGTAATTAGCAATCCGCGGTCTAAGGTATCACTACCAAAGGCTAAAAGAGGCCAGAAAAAAACACTGTAATCCGAGTCAAATTTATCAAACTTGGCAGAGGAGCGAGGGTTCCGGTATTCTAAGAGAAAGTATTCACCCTCCTCTGGTTTTATGGGCAGTATATATACGGAACTATCCTTGTTCGTCTCGATATCATATACCACTATATGAGTATCTCCAACTACTTCAAGGGGATTAACCCATCCCAGGTAATTTTTACTCCATCCGCAGAGATGGGTTGCTGGTTGATAGCCAATGGAGATCAGGCCATAACCACCATATCCCATCAGGCACCAGTCGTTCACCGGATGATCGTTGACATCATTAGGTCGAGAAAAATTTTTTACCTTTAGTCTATCATCATAATCGTACAGATCTTTAAGTCCCAGGCAATGACCTAATTCATGAGCGATTACCCGAATCCTGTTCAAGGTATCAACGCCGGTGAAATTTGGAGGGTCCAGAGGGTCATGCAGTGGTCGGGTCTCCGGGGAGGTGTTCCACCTGGGGATATGCACTCCATCAAATGGTCCAGGACCGCCACCAGGGGCATAGACATGAGCATACGACCAGATATCAGGAAAGGTATGTGAATCTTCCATACCATTGCCTGAATGGATAAAACAAACCGCATCCACATCCCCATCGTTGTTTCCATCAAAAAGGGAATAGTCTATAAGCGAATCCAGGACCGGGAGCAATGATTCAAAATCGAAATTGATAGTGTAGGTTCCGGCGTTATACCAATCAATTACTTCTCCCGTAACGACGATCTTGCCATAGGAAACTTCGTCATAATAATCAGCCACAGACCCTATGGGAAAGCTATTTCTGGAAAAAAGCATGGTGTCGAAAGTCTCTTTGGGGTAAGTGCTGGGTCGGTCGGACCATTCGACTAAGATAGCTAATACCTTGAAAGTATCAGCGGTAAAACGGAACGACCCGATCTCAAGGCTGTCCCTGGAGGTGAGCAAAGACACTGGTAGTTTGCCGAACTGCCATTCCATTTCCTCGCGGGGAACGTCGAGGATTATCCCTCTGGAGAGGTCAATTGCGGAGATGAAGTTTGGAGCAGCAATTATTACCAACCAGCAAATCACTAAAACTGGTAGTAACTTTTTCATAAATCCTCCTTAAGCTGAAATTTAAGATACGATAACAAGTCAAAATTAATCTGACTAAGGTGAATAAATTATTTACACCATATCATATTGACCTTTTTCAGCTTATAGGTAAAAATTACTTTATCTTTGGCTAATTATAAGATAGCCTCGAGATTAAAAATGTCAAGCATTTTTTCTACCGTGCTTATCTAAAATCAGGCCAGGAGCCCTACCACATACATGTTATGCTGTTCGGGGATGTAATACCAGGGCTTGCTCTTGAAGAAAAAATAAATGCACGGCTATCCACGTGCCTTTATATACATATACTTGAAACGGACAAACCTAAGGATATATTTCAGCAGGGTGCTGGTCCACCTTTGAAGAGGTAATTTATCAGGTAAATTACGTCGGCAATAGTTATGTCTCCATCACAGTTGCAATCCCCGGTCTCGTAGATAGCTGGAGCAGGTCCGCCTTTGAAGAGGTAATTAATCAGATAAATGACGTCCGAGACGCTCAGCTGCTTATCCGAATTTGCATCTCCATATAAGGCAGATACCAAAGACCAGCTCTCCTCGGACCATCTCTCTACTGACCCGTTGTATGCTTTTACCTTCCAGTGATATCTTCCCAGCTCAAGCGAGTCGGTATATTGCGTGCTCAAAAGGCTATCGTAGATCACGGTGGAGTCTGGATTGAATTCAGACGAAGTGCTCACATACAAATCATATCTTAACTCCTCCCAGGGGTTGGCATCGGTCCACTTGAAAGTTATAAGGTAAGGAACGAAGGCGCTGTCTGAAGGGGTGAGAAGAGTGAAATGTGGAATGGGGGAGTAGATGTAAGCATACAATTTATCACCTACGATGGAATCCACTCTCACCTCTATACCTGTGGGTCCAAAGTAGCTATCGCTGTTTGGAGTAGTGTTAGGACCGAAGAAGTCCTGTCCAGGAACTTCGCTGGAAAAAGCAGCCCCTTTTCTGCTCTCGTAAGGATACCACCACTGGGCAGTGTCACTTACGTTTCCCTCAGGGTTATAAGTATAATCCCTTGCCGGGTCATAACCTGCATCCTCAACTGCCACAGTGTAGTGAGGATAATCAGGAGTACCGTTGTTTATTCTCCAGTAATAAGCATCTAATGAATCATGTATATGGGTAATTAAAAGTCCCCTGTCCAGAGGATCTCCCCCAAAGGATAAATAGGGCCAGAAGTAGCAGCTGAAATCCGAATCAAATTTGTCGAACATGCCGCTGGAGCCTGGATTCCGGTATTCCAAAAGAAAATATTCACCTTCGCTGGGAGTTATAGGTATCATATAAAGTGAACTATCCTTGGTGGTCTCGTAATTGTATATCACCACCTGGTTATGGGTGCCTGCAGGCACTATCACCGGATCAATCCAGCCCATCTGTTTTTTGTTCCAGCCTATAAGGTGGGACGGGACCTGAGATTTCAGAGATAATATGCCATAGCCTCCGTATCCCATATTACACCAGTCGTAAACCGGATGGTCGTTGTAATCGTTCGGCGTATAAAAGGTGGAGATCACCAGCTTGTCATCGTAGTCATACATATCGGGCAAACCCAGGTTGTGAGTCAACTCATGACAGAAAACCCGGATTTTATTTAAGGTGTCCTGCCCTGAAAAATCAGGTGGATAAAGAGGGTCGCGCATAGGATATGTTTCAGGTGAAGTGCACCAGTGAGATACATACTTCCCATCATAAGGACCGAGGCCCGTCGAATAGCTCATGGCAAAGGACCAGATATCATTCATATCACCTGAGTCTTCCTGGCCATTGCCAGAACGAAGGAATACTACCGCATCTACCTCGCCATCGTTATTTCCGTCGAACTGGGAGAAATCGATAACCGGATCAAGTGCGGATAATAGTGCGGGAAAACCGCTATAGGGATTAGTAAGAAAGGTGTTATAATTTCCAGCATCATACCAGTCTGTGATCTCCCCTGTAACGTGCACCTGTTTATAGGAGACCTCATCAAAATATTCAGCTATAGACCCTCCTGGAAAATAGTTCCAGGAAAAAAACATGCTGTCAAAGGTCTCTTTGGGGTAGGTGCCGAGTCTGTTATACCATTCCACCATAATGACTAAAACCTTAATTGTGTCACCAATGAATCGGTATTGAGCTATTGCCAGGCTATCCTCAGAGGTAAGCTGGGATCCGGGGATTCTGCCAAATTGTTTTACCAGTACCTCATCGGGAACATCATAGATTACTGCCTTGGGAAGGCCGGTGGCAGAAATCAGGTCAGGAGAAGTTATCATGATAATCCAGCCCAGAACTAAAATTAGCAAAAGTTTTCTCATCCTTCCTCCTTTTAAAGCTAGAGTTAATTAAATTGTCAAGATCGCGGCTAAACTTACTGAAAAATCTTTTGATGAATCCCTTTATCTACAAAAGCAGGGATCTGTTTGAAGATGAATTTATCTGGCTATTAGCTTTTTGTTCTACAATCCTCTCTTGTTTATAAGTCTACTCAAACAAGACTTCATCACCCTAAATATAGCTAAAAAGCCAAGAAAAACAAGGTAAATCTTAGTACCCTGATCAGCAACCGTCGACTCATACATTTTATACGATTCTTAAACCTGCAAGGTTCCTGCTAATTTCCGTATGTTGCTTTTTCAGTCTCATAATGGCAAGGCTAAAGCCTTACACTCCACTGCCCAATAAAATTCTTGACCTGAAAAAAGAATGAATATATACTGTTTGAATAAATTTGGCTGATGAATAAAGTTATGAAAAATGACAAGGGTAATCTACTGCTGGGGATAACGAGAAATGTCTTCTTTCTGGGACTGGTTAGCCTTCTCACTGATGTCTCCTCTGATATGATCTATCCGCTTCTTCCGGTCTTCCTGACAGATGTTCTGGGGGTAAGCAGGGTCTTCGTGGGATTGATCGAGGGTATAGCGGAAAGCACTGCCAGTCTTCTGAAGATATTTTCCGGCTGGTTCTCAGATAAAATCGGGAAAAGAAAGCCTGTAGTTATACTAGGATACTCACTTTCCTCCATCAGCAAACCTCTCTTGGCACTGGTAACCTCAGGCTGGCAGGTTCTGTTCCTGAGGTTTGGTGACAGAGTGGGAAAAGGGGTACGAACCTCGCCCCGGGATGCATTAATAGCCGAATCCTCTTCCGAGACCAAGAGAGGAACCTCTTTCGGGCTTCATCGGACTATGGATTCTGCTGGTGCCATATTCGGTCCTCTTTTGGCTTTCCTTTTATTACCTCTTTTAAATGAGAACTACCGACATCTTTTTCTCTTAGCCTCTATCCCTGCTTTTTTCTCGGTTTTGGTACTGTTTATCTGGGTTAGAGAGGCAAAAGAAAGAAAAAGAGCGGTAACTTCACAGACAAAAAAGGCTTTTGCCTTTGACGGCAAGTTCAAGCTTTTTATCTTAGTGGTGGCTGTTTTTACCCTGGGTAACTCCAGTGATGCTTTTCTTTTCCTGAGGGCGAAAGGTCTGGGAGTAAAACTTGTCTTTATCCCTCTGCTTTGGGGCCTTTTCAACCTGGTTTACACTTTGTCCTCCACCCCGGCAGGGATTTTATCGGACAGAATCGGCAGGAGAAAAGTTATCCTTCTGGGGTTTGCGGTTTACGGGCTTTCCTATCTGGGATTTGCCTTTGCCACAAGCTCCTTTCACATCTGGCTGCTTTTTGCCCTTTACGGCTTTTACTACGGTCTGTCAGATGGTGCCCTGAGGGCTTTTGTGGCGGATTTAGTGAAGGAGGAGGACAAAAGGGGAACTGCCTATGGGTTCTATCATGGGGCAGTGGGGCTGTGCGCTTTGCCAGCCAGTTTAATCCTGGGTTATCTCTGGCAGACCTTCTCTGCAAATGCGGCTTTCTCCTTTGGGGCGATTCTGGCGATTTTGGCCGGGATCATTTTCTATCTTGGATTCTCAGAAAAGAAGTAAATTAGAAATGAGACCTGGAAGAAAAAAGAAGACAAAAGTAGGGCAAGGCTTTAGCCTTGCGTCTGATAGATATGAATACAAGCAGTTCCAAAGATTTGCTCCACTTTCTCAAAAAAAGTTCAATGATCCGAAGGTTTAAAGGCTCAAATGGACCTCACCCCCGTCTCTGGCGGGATTGTCAACCTGACCTTCTCCTGCCAGGAGAGGGAAGAAAGGTCGGGCAGGGTTTTAGCCTGGCATTGATGATTTTCTTCCAGGGCGAGGGGAGCTCGTCCCTAGGTTTCATTTGTATCTGGGGGATTCAAGGAGGTTAGCGATGAAATTTGATTTTAAAAGAAAATCGATCTTGGTCATCTTATCATTCCTTTTGGTAACTGGCTGTATCTCTCATCCCCGGTATACCACCGAATATCCTTCACCTCCTGCAGCTGCAGGTAAGATAGACAGGATGAAGATGACCCGTGTAATTGAACTATATCTGGGACAGCCTTACTCCAGGTATGATTGTTCGGCTTTAGTCAGAGAGGTCTATTATAAATATTCGGGAATCAGGCTTCCGGGTAATACAGATAAACTTTACCGCCTGGTGAAGAAAGTAGAGAAAAACGAGCTTTCCTTTGGAGATTTGGTTTTCTTCTCAGAGAATGGCTTTAATCCCTCCCATGTGGGAATCTATATCGGAAACGATCAGTTTGTGCATTCCTCTTCCTCCCAGGGGGTTATCATCTCCTCCTTAAGGGAGAGGTATTATGCCAGAAGGTATTTGGGGGCAAGAAGGGTAATACAATAAAAATATCCAGAGGTTCAATCCGCCTTCGACGTGACGAAAACTGAGGGGGTAAAAAATCATCCCGTCAAATACTGCCTCGAGCACAAATAGTACCTGAAAAATTGCCTGCGAGAAAATTGCTCAGAACTGAGAAATCAAAAAAATGGAACTTTTTTGGAGATACGGCGTTAAATAAAAAAGAGTGATGTTTTTCAAGCAGGATAAAAAAGGAGGTACAGCATGAAAAGGTCATTAATTCCCGTATTGATACTGCTGGTCTTAGCTTTCAATTCCCAGATATGCTCAGGCGCCAAAAAGGTGCGCGGCTCAGGAAATGTGGTTACAGAGGGACGTCAGGTTAAGGATTTTACCGGCGTGGAGCTGGCGACCATCGGCAAGCTCTATATCCAGACAGGCTCAGTGGAGAAATTGGAGATCGAGGCTGAGGATAATATTCTGCCCTATCTGGAAACGGAGATAGATGAGGGGAGCTTGATTATAAAGAAGCGGAAAAGAGTTGAGTTAAGACCCAAGGAACCCATCAGATATTATCTCACGGTGAAAAAGCTGGAAAAGATTGTGCTCTCCAGCGCCGGGGATGTCAAGGCGCCCGATATAAACTCTGAGAGGTTTACCATAATCAGCAGTAGTGCTGGTGATCTGGAAATGGGGGACCTGGAGACCGGTTTTCTTAAAATCATGCTGAGCAGTGCCGGCGATGTGAGCATCGGGGATATTAAGGCCAGAGAGATCGAGGTTAGTATAAGCAGTGCCGGTGATCTGAGTATGGAAGAGGTGGAGGTCACCTCACTTGAGGTGCGGATGAGCAGCGCCGGAGACTACAGGATAAAAAGACTTAGGGCTGAGAGTCTGGATTTATCCAACAGCAGTGCAGGAACTATGATGATTCGTGAGGGGCAGGTTAAGGAACAGGACATCTCGCTCAGCAGCGCAGGAGATTATCAGGCTAAGAACCTCAAAAGCCTGGAGGCTACGGTTCGCCTGAGCAGTGTGGGGAGTGCCACCATCAATGTGAAAGATCGTCTGAATGCTACAGTCTCCAGTTTGGGGTCAGTGTATTATGTGGGAAGTCCGCAGATCGATTATAGAATTACCTCGCGGGGCAAAATCAAAAGGATAGGTGATTGAAGAAAACTGCAGGGGCAAAAACATTGCTCTGTTCTACTATAGGGTCAATTAACCTCACCCTTGATCCCTCTCCTTGAAAAGTAGAGGAATTTTATTGGAGACTCAATTTCTTTTACACCGTCCCTCCAGGAAGAAGGTCTAACCTCAATAAATACTCTCCTTCGTTTCTACTTAGACTAAAGGATATTTCTCTCCGCCAAAGCGTATAAGTTTTTGATTGACAATCAAGTATTTTTGGCTAAAATAATAGTGTCTCATCTTTGTATATATGATAGGCGAAACCATATCGCATTATAAGATACTCGAAAAGCGAGGTGAGGGGGGAATGGGCGTGGTGTATAAAGCCCAGGACACCAAGCTGGATAGAATTGTGGCTCTGAAGTTTCTGCCGGAACGCCTGGTATGCGACCAGGAGGCGAAGTCCAGGTTTGTGAATGAAGCCAGGGCAGCCTCCGCTTTAAATCATCCCCATATAACCACCATCTATGAGATAGATGAGGTGGAGGACCAGTGCTTCATCTCCATGGAATATGTTGAGGGGAGATCAATAAAAGAGATAATTGGTGAAAGGAAGTTTTCCCAGGAGGAGATTTTAAAGATTGCCTCCCAGATCGCAGAGGGATTGAATACCGCTCACAAGAAAGACATAGTCCACCGGGATATTAAATCAGATAATATAATGCTGACAGAAGATGGTCAGGTCAAGATCATGGATTTTGGCCTGGCCAAGCTCAGGGGTGTATCTCAACTTACCAAAGCGGGAACAACTTTGGGCACCATGCACTATATGTCCCCGGAGCAAGTTCAGGGTCAGGAGGTTGACCCGAGGTCAGATATCTTCTCCCTGGGTGTGGTTTTATACGAGATGATAACCGGGGAGCTTCCCTTCAGAGGGGAGTACGAGGCAGCTGTGGTTTACTCCATCATAAACGAGACACCAGAGCCGTTGAGGGAATACAGGGCAGACGTGCTTGAAGGGCTGCAGAGGATTGTGGATAAAGCCTTGGAGAAACAAAGGGATAACCGCTACCAGAGCACAGCTGAACTCCTGGAGGACCTCGAAAAGCTGACCAAGGGAGAGGAGATCAAACCTGCTCCGAAACGGATAAACTGGACCTATTTGGGAATCGGAGCAGGAGCATTGATCGTGGTTTTAATCTTCTTTATATTTTTCTCCACTTTCAGAGTGGCGGTACGGGCTCCGGAAAAGCCTTCCTTGGCGGTGCTTTATCTGGAGAACTTAGGGAATACGGTAGAGGATTATTTTGCCGCAGGAATGACTGAGGCTATCATCACAGACCTGTCTAAATTAGGGGGGTTAAGGGTTCTGTCCAGGTCAGATGTCGCGCCTTACAAGGATCAGGTGATCGACATAAGGGAGTTGGGCAGAAAGCTAAGTGTGGATTATATCATCCAGGGCTCGATTCAGAAATCCGGTCAAACTTTAAGGATCATGGCTGAGTTGATAAGAACCAGAGATGGCTCTTCGGTATGGAGAGATAAACTGGACGGGGAATTAAAGAGTGTTTTCGAGGTTCAGGACGAGGTTTCGAAGAAGATCGCATCTGCTCTGCAGGTGAAGTTATCCCCTGTGGAGCAGAAGAGGATAGAGAAGAAGCCAACTGGCAACGTCTTGGCATATGACTATTATCTTAAAGGGATGGATTATTTCTGGAAGGGGAGCGAAAACGATCTGGAGCTTGCCCTGCAGATGTTTCAAAACGCCTTAGAGATCGATTCCGGTTATGCTTTAGCATACTCCGGCATGGGTGAGGTCTATGCCACCATCTATAATTATCAGCGAACTATGGACCTGCTGAATAAAGCGGAAGAATCGACCAAGAAAGCCTTGTCCTTAGATCCGGATTTAGCAGAAGCTCATCTGACTTTGGGGCGGGTGTACGATTTCAAAAAAGAAGGCGAGTCGGCTATAAAGGAGTTTAAAAAGGTGATCGAGCTTCTGCCCAACAGTAATGACCCTTATAGAAGGTTGGGGTGGGTCTACGTGTATAATCTTTTCGATTATGAGAAGGGGATCCAGTATTTTAGAAAAGCACTGGAGATAAGGCCAACAGATGCAAAAAGCTACAGGGGTTTAGGTGTTTCCTATACTTCCCTGCGAAGATATGACGAGGCCATAGAGAGCATCAAAAAGGGTCTGGAGATAGCCCCGGACGATATCTATCTTTTGACCTTTCTGGCAGATGCTTACCGTTATAAGAGAAGGTTCGATTCAGCCTTGGATGTCTACCAGAAGGCATCCAAATATTATCCCAACGACCCGTATGTTTCCTTTTATCTGGGTGGTTGGGTCTATTATTCCAAGAAAGAGTATGACAAAGCCATAGAGGTTTTTGAAAAATCGATATCTCAGGGTATGGAGGAGTTCAGGGTTTTAACGTATATCGGATATGCTTATCAGTTAATGGGTGTTGAAGAAAAAGCTAAGGTGTTTTATGATTCCTCAGTCAGTGCCTGTCAGAAGATATTGGTAAAAGAGCCGGAGAATACCTGGGCGCTTTCCGAGCTCGGTCTGACTTATGCTCTTCTGGGGAGGGAGAAAGAAGCCATAGAGAATGGTGAGAAGGCGATGAACACCGAGCTCAGGGCTGATCAGATCTATAATCTGGCATTGATTTATGCGATTCTGAGAAAAGATATTTCAGCCCTTAAAGCCTTGGAACAAGCCTGCCAAAAAGATCCCTCCTATATTGATATCGCCTCCCTGGAAAACGAATTCGGGTATCTTAAGGATAGCCCTATATTTCAGAAGCTTCTGAAGAAGAAATATTGATTACTTTTTCATTTATGTTTATCATAAACAAGCACAGAAGCCTGCCTCCACGATCTCATTTGATCTTCGCTTTTAGACTTTAGACTATAGCCTTTGGACTTTAGCCTTATTAACTGCAGGGCGCATTTCCCCCTTTGAAAAGATAATTTACCATATAGACCACATCTGAAACCGTTACACTGCCATCGCAGTTCACATCTCCCAGGAACAGAGGATCAGGCCAGAGGCCTCCCTTGAACAGATAATTGATTAAAAAGACCACATCCGAGACACTTTTGCTGCCGTCGGAGTTGGGGTCTCCCCGCAGGTACTGTGTAACCGGATAATATACTGTATCCACCTCTCCCGGGCCGGGGGCTGTTCCAGCTACCATAGGAGTATCCTCATTCCCGTCTATCTTGACCGCCAAGGTATAACTTCCGCCACCTGCCCCAGGTTCTCCTACGACTCTGACCGTATATTCACCTAACAGGGGGTTGGGTATGGTTACCACATCGTCATCCTCTCCATCCTGGTTTACATCCGAGGTTGTATCATAACTGGCATCCGGTATGGTATTGAAATCCACACCAATAGAGTCATCAGCCGGGTCAGTTACTATCAAATCCACCGGGGAGTAAGCTATAAAAGATAAGGTATCATTCCTGGAGGGCGATTTGCCTGTTCCAATACAACCTGCGACAAAAGCAGGAACATAGGAGTGAGGCTCCGGAGTCGAGAACACAAGGTCAGTTGAAGGTGGCCATATCATTCTATCAACCGGAACGTACAAGGTTGAGTCCCAAAAAGGACCGGTGGAGAAGTATATCTTAGCCACAACGCCATTTCCCGGAGCAAGTGCCCCTGCAAGCCACAGAGCAAAAACCACCAGTCTGTTTGAGGAATTGTCAATGGAGAGGGAATCACTTTTCGAATTGGCTGAGGCAGCTCTTGTCCCGACAAAGCTTATGGAATCACAGGAAATATCCAGATGGGTGACGGTATCGGGAAAGGCTAAAGGGATCTGAAATCCTCCTATGGCTGAATCATTTACTATGGAGATATCCAAAACCACCTGGGAATTAGCTCCAACAAATTCTATGCATTCTACTATAGCAGTATCAGGTTCACCCGGATCCTGAGAAAGGGCCAAGACAGGCCAGATCACAATAAGAGATAAAAAGAAAAAAAGTTTTTTGAATCTCCTCATAAATCCTCCTTTTTAGATGGTTTATTTAACTACAGGGCGCAGTTCCATCCCTGAAAAGATAATTTATCAGATAGACTATATCGGAGACGGTTATCTCTCCGTTACAATTGGTATCACCTAAGAACCAGGGATCAGGAACGGCTCCATTATTGAAAACGTAATTGACCAGGTAAACCACATCGGATATATTCTTAATCCCGTCTGAATTCGGGTCGCCCCTCAAATACTCGGTGACCGGATAGAAGACCGTATCTATCTCCGCTGGTCCGGGAGCGGCAACTGCATCCAACATGGGGGTATCCTCATTCCCGTTTATCTTCACAGACAAGGTGTAGCTTCCACTGCCTGGCTCAGGCTCCGCTACTACTTTGACCATATAGTCACCTATCAAAGGATGGGGTACGGTCACTATATCATCTGATTCCTGGTCACCGTTTAAGTCCGTCAGGGTATCATAAACGGCTCCTGGAATGGTATTGAAACTCACTCCGATGGAATCCTCATTGGGGGCAGTAACGATTAAATCCACAGGTGAATATGCCACAAAACGCAGGGTATCGTTTCTTAATTTAAATAACCTGTATTTCAAAGTAAGGTAATCATAGGTTGTTCCACTCCCCTCGCTTACTCCGGTGACATATACGTTGTATGAATGGTCAACAGTCATAGCAGAGGCATAATCCGAGCCTCCGGCTGAGCCATCGAAACTTCTAACCCAGGCAGTATCTCCATCGGGATAATAGGATACGGTGGTAAGATCCTCCAATCCACTTCCGTAACCTGTGGCACCGCTTACATAAACCTTTCCCGAATCATCCACGGCTATATCCCAGGCTCTATCATCGTCATTGGTTAGTCCGTTATACCTTCTTGTCCAGGCAACCTCTCCATTGGAGTAGTACTTAACGGTGAGATAATCATAATCCGAGCCCAAGCCGAGACTTCTGCCAGTCACATAGATATTGCCGAGACCGTCCAGTGCAATGGATTTTGCCTCGTCCACAGAGAAGGCTTCACCATCAAACCTTCTAACCCAGGCAGTATCTCCATCGGGATAGTACTTGATGGTGACATAGTCGAAATCGGTGTTAAAGTTATAGCTGTATCCGGTTACATATATATTGGCAGACAAATCTACCGCTATATCAGAGGCATAGTCCCAGCTGTTTTTGGGACCGTCATAATTTCTCACCCAGGCAGTATCACCATCAGGATAATATTTTATGGTGGTGTAATCGGTATAGGTTCCACTTCCCTCACTGTAACCTGTGACATACAGGTTGCCTGAGCCATCTAATCCAATGGAGATAGCTTGGTCTTTGCCATTTCCCGGACCGTTATAATTTCTTACCCAGGCGATCTCTCCGCTGGGGTAATATTTTATGGTGGTGAAATCACAATCCGTTCCGCTCTCAGTGCTGAAGCCAGCTACATAGACATTGCCAGAGAAATCCACAGCCAGAGCATTTGCCTCATCCGCACCATTTCCTGTCCCATTGTACCTCCTCACCCAGAAGGTATCTCCATCGGGATAATACTTTATGGTGAGATAATCGGCATCTGATCCACTCCCATAACTGAATCCGGTAACGTAAACATTTCCAGATTCGTCCAAGACCATAGCAGATGCCCTGTCATCGCCATCTGCAGTTCCGTTGTATCTTCTGATCCAGGCAGTATCTCCATTCGGATGATACTTGATGGTGGCGAAATCATACCCCATGCTACCTCCCCAGCTTTTTCCGCTCACATAGACGAAGCCGGAGTCATCCACAGCCAGAGCGAATGCCTCATCGATGGAGCTTACCGGTCCATCGTATCTTCTAACCCAGTCAGTACCTACTATCTGAGCAAAAGAGGACAGAGCTGATAGAAATAGCAGTGAAAAACAGTAAAGAAATATTAAGCCATAGCGTTTTACCATAAAACTCCTTTTTTACGGAAATTCTATTTCTTATGAATGAGCGAGATACCTTAATTCAATATAACCATTGATAGTAGAAAATAAAGTGAAATCTTAACATCTATTTAGCTACAGGGCGCCTTTCCTCCTTTGAAAAGATAATTAATCAAATAAATAACATCCGAGACGCTTAAGTTAACCACTGTACAGCTTCCATCTCCTTCTTTGCAGCAATTTGCATCTCCTATGGATAAAGGAACAGGTGGAGGTCCTCCCTTGAAAAGGTAATTGATCAAGAAGATTACATCCGAGATACTGGTAGAGCCGTCGGTATTAGCGTCTCCTCGTAGATCTTCAGTGACTGGATAAAATATTGTATCCACCTCTCCTGGCCCGGGAGCAGGTGCACCGGATACCATAGGAGTATCTTCATTCCCGTTTAATTTTACTGCCAAGGTATAACTTCCCCCGCCAGAGCCAGGTTCACCTACTACCCTTACCGTATAGTCACCTATCAACGGTTCAGGTATGGTAACTCTATCATCTAACTCTTCATCTCCATTATAATCTGTCAAGGTATCATAAGAGGCACCTGGAATGGTGTTGAAATCTACTCCTATCGAATCTCCTAAGGGGTCGGTGACGATTATATCCACCGGTGAATAGGCTGTATAAAGCAGTGTATCATTTCTCTGCAAAGGCGCATATTTGATGGTAGCGTAATCCCACCCAGTACCGGCGCCAGTACTGTAGCCAGCGACATATACATTCTCTGAGTTATCTAAAACAATAAGGTAGCTTTTATCGTTGGAGTTGCCTGGTCCATTGTATCTCCGAGTCCAGGCAGTGTCTCCGTTAGGGTAATATTTAATGGTAGCATAATCATAAGATGTTCCGTTGTCAAAGATATATCCAGCAACGTAGATATTACCAGATCCATCTATAACCATGGCTTGAGCGTAATCATCATTGTTTGCTGGCCCATCGTATCTTCTTACCCAGTTTTCATTCCCACTTGAGTCATACTTTATTGTTGCATAATCATAGCCAGTAGTCGTCCCCCAGCTCCTTCCGGTCACATAGATATTGCCATTACCGTCAATTTCTACCCATTCAGCCAGATCACCGCTATTTCCAGGTCCGTCGTAGGTTCTTATCCAGGCGGTATCACCATCTGAATCATATTTTATAGTAGCATAATCAGAGCTGTCACCGGTATCGATGTCTTGATCGCTAGGCCCAGTCACATACACATTTCTGGAATCATCCACGGTTATTGACCAAGCCATATCACTACCGTTTCCAGGCCCATTGTATACCCTAACCCAGGCGGTGTCTCCATTAGGATAATATTTTATAGTGCCGTAATCAACATTTGCCCCAGTATTTGAAGTCCAACCGGTCAAATAGACGTTGCCTGAATCATCCACTGATATACAATAGGCTCTGTCGACAGAGTCTCTGGTTCCGTTGTATCTTCTTACCCAGGCAGTGTCTCCGTCAGGAAAATATTTTATAGTTGCGTAATCATAATCTGTTCCAGACCCTACACTAGCTCCGGTTACATAGACATTCCCTGAATCGTCAACAGCCAGGTCATAAGCCCTCTCAGTAGAGTTCCCTGGCCCATTGTATCTTTTAACCCACAGCTCATCTCCACCTGGACTATACTTCATTGTGGCATAGTCAAAGTCTGTTCCCATACCATAGCTCTCTCCAGTTACATATATGTTATCTGAATCATCTACTGTAATAGCAAAAGCCCTATCGTTTCCGTTTGCTGGTCCATCATATCTTCTTACCCAGGCAGTGTCTCCGTTAGGATAATATTTGATGGTAACATAATCATAATTTGCACCATTTCCCATACTATAGCCTGTTACACAGATGTTACCAGAGCCATCTGTAATCAAATCCATCTCTACATCAGTTGAGTCCGCAGGACCGTTGTATCTTACCACCCAGGCTGTATCCACATACTGGGCAAGCGCTTCGGCCTGGCTCAATATCTCTGAAAATAGTACTGCCAAGAAAAGGAAAAGAACAAAAATTAATAGATTTTTCCTCATATCACACCTCTTTTTTAATTAGATTTTCAAATTTTCTAACAAAAAAAGACAAAACAACACACGCTGCAGAAACTAAATCTGCAATTGAGTTTCCCTTTTATTTAGTAGAAAGATGAACTTAACAAATCTTCAAAAGACAGGGGTTTCAACCAGTTCTTTTTAGAACAGATTATATCACTTGAAAAATAGCCTAAATATGCAGAATGTCAAGGAGAATTTGGGTCTTTTTGCTCGCCCAAACCACCGAAATAGAGGCTCTGTCAATAGGTGGATTTTACGGGACGAGTTAGGATTAAAGGAGATGATAGAAAAATCAGGTCCTTATCAGTACCAAGGTTATATCATCACCCTGGGGCAGGGTACCCTGGAAGGAGTTCACCTTGTCTACGATTTTCCGGGAGAGCTCCTGGGCGGAGACGTTTTGATTGGTCTGCAGGATCTCCAAAAGCCTTTCCTCCTCGAACAGCTCCTCTTTTTCATTCATCGCCTCGGTTATACCGTCGGTATATAAAAGCAGTGTATCGCCAGGCTTCAGCTGGACAGTTTCCTCTTCATACTCAAGATAATTAAGCATCCCCAGAATGGTTCCGCCTTTTTCCAGTTTACTCAAGTTTCCCTCTCTGCTCAGCAGGAAAGGGAAATTGTGGCCTGCATTGGTGAAAGTAAGGGTCTTGTTCTTATGATCCAGAATCCCATAGAAGAGGGTAATGAATTTTCCCATCTCCATGAATCTGGAGATCATAAGATTGACTTTAGTCACGGTATCTTTCACGCTGGGATTTATAAACGCCTGACCTCTCAAGCTGGCTTGCAGGTTCGCCATAAGGAGTGCTGCAGGGGTGCCCTTGCCAGAGACATCTGCTATGGCAATTCCCAGACGGGAGTCGTCTATCTGGATGAAATCATAATAGTCTCCACCGACTTCCTTGGCCGGGATGGAAAGGCCGCAGATCTCCAAACCCTCAATCTGGGGGTTGTTTTTGGGAAGTAAAGACTGCTGGATGTTACGTGCTGTTCTTAAGTCCTCCTCCAGGGCTAAAAGTTTTCTCTCCTCCTCGTACAGCCGTGCATTCTCGATTGTCTGGGTGGATTGAATCCCGATGATGGACAACAGCCTCAGATCCTCTGGGGTGAACTGGGCATTATCTTTTTTATTGAAAATGCAGAGGACGCCAATCATCTTGTTCTTCAGTTTCAAGGGCACAGCCAAAAGGGACCTTATCTCCCCGGAGTCCCTTTCGATCCCCCTGAACCTTTCGTCCTTTGCCAGGTCATTTATCAACAGGGGCTTCTGGTTTTTCAGCATCCAGCCGGTGAGGCTCACCCCGAAGTGATAGGGCATGCCCCTGAAGCTCGAATCCTGGGTTCTGACAAAGGTTTTAAGGGGGGAGGTCTGGTCAACCTCGCTCACCAGACAGATGGCTCCTTGTTCCGCACGGATCTGTTTGGTGCACTTGCCCACGATCAACTCGGTTATTTTTTCCACACCCATTGTCGAGCTGATAGCCGCTGCTATCTCGTTGAGAATAGAAAGTTCCTCTACTGCTCTTCTTAATTGCAGATTTTCTTTTTCCAGGTCTCTAGTCATAGTTGATTTGAATATAAGGGAAAAACGTCTTTCAGCAAGAAAAAAAATGGAGAAGTCAAGGGATTCAATTAACAATGCCATCGATAAATAACTAACATTACTCGCAAATCCTGACTGGTTTTCTAAGATATTGATGCCAAAAGAGATGCTACCAAAATAGACTATTTAATCTGTGAAGTGCCATAGGAATACTGCGTTTTTTAATTAGCCATTCATTATATGGAGTTAATTAACTCATTCAAGTTTAATGGCTTGGATATGGAATATGAAATTTTAAGATTGGGGATAGATTTTGCAATATATTTTATATATTATGATAATTGCAGGCTCAGTAATCTTATAACAAGGCAGTCAAATGAGAAGAACAATTTTTGTTGCGGCCGTTTTTTTGCTGATCACCAATATCCTTTTGTCTGTCCCGGAAAAAGCTTACTCGCTCTACTTCGAAAAGAACGAAGCTGAGCAAGTTAAGCCGGAGTTCGCTCCTGGAAGGCTGATCCTTAAGCTAAAGCCAGAGTTGGATAAGACTCTGATATTGGGTGAGTCTCACGGGAAAATAACTACCGGCTTGGCAAAGCTGGACAGTCTCAATTTTAAATACAGCGTGAAAGGCCAGGGAAAATTATTCAGGGAGTTCAAGGAGACAGCTTTGAAGAAGGATGAGTTCTCCGGCATCTATCTCCTGGAAGTTCCCGAAGAAACTGATCTTATCCGTATGAAATCCGAGTATGAGTCCCTACCCGGGGTAGAATATGCAGAGCTGGATTATAAGGTAGAGCTTTTTGAGGCTCCGGACGATTCGCTTTTTCGATATCAATGGTATCTGCACAATACCGGCCAGGGATACATTGGAGTCAACAGGATATCAGGCGATCACAATGACACCCAGGTAATCAAATATGGGACTGTGGATGCGGATATCGATGCCAGAGAGGCTTTTGAGAAAAACGTTGAGACCACCTTGCCCTTGGTCGGCATTATAGATACCGGTGTGGATACAGAGCACGAGGATTTAGCAAATAATATCTGGACGAATCCCGGCGAGATACCAGGTAATGGAACAGATGATGACCACAATGGATTTGTGGACGATTTATACGGCTGGGATTTTTCCGGAGATAAAGATACTATCATACTCCAGGAAGATAATGATCCTGCTGATTATTTTGGTCACGGCACTCATTGTGCAGGGATAGTAGCAGGGATTCGAGATAACGGCATCGGAATCTCCGGCATAACTTCTCCCTGCAGGATAATGGCAATAAAAGTCTTCCCCAATGCTTTCTTCTCCGTCTGTGCAAAAGGCATTGTCTACGCTGCGGATATGGGATGTAATGTAATCAATATGAGCTGGGGTGGTGCTTTTCCCTCCAAGTTGATTGAGGATGCAATCGACTACGCTGTCTCCAAAGGTGTTTTGCCCGTAGCGGCAGCAGGCAACAGCGGAGAAGAGGGTTATTATTACCCGGCTTCTTTACCACAGGTTTTTACCGTAGGAGCTACTAATTCCAGAGACGAGGTAACTTATTTTTCCACTTACGGGGAACATATAGATGTAGTTGCCCCGGGTGAGGATATTCTCTCTCTGAGGGCAGGCAATACGGATATGTATGCAGAGGGCGGGGCAAGTGGGAAAGAGCCTTTCGTTCATATTGTGAATGATAAATATTACTTAGCAGATGGCACCAGCATGGCATCACCCTGTGCAGCCGGGGTAGCGGCTTATATACTGGCAGCTTCACCTGGAATAAGTATTGAGAAAGCAAAGGAGATAATGCAGGAATCAGCAGATGATATAATCTATCCCTACGGAGGTGATAGCTTGTATTCACCGGGAAAGGATATATACAGCGGTTACGGCAGGGTAAATCTTAATTCAGCCCTGGAGCTTCTTTCCGGCAGATTGGCAAAGATAGATTATCCCTGTGAGAATGCGCTGGTCTGGGGATATGTTCCGATTATCGGTACCGCCAGCGGTGATAGTTTTCAGAATTACGTTCTGGAATACGGAGAAGGTCTTTCACCTGAGTACTGGATAGAGATCTCTAATTCCGATGTTCCGGTGAGTAAGGATACCCTGGGCATCTGGAACAGTTCAGGTTTGAGAGGGCTTTTTGCCCTGAGATTGACCGTAGGAGACCGGAATCAGGAAATAGTGCATGTGAAAGTAGGCAATCAGCCTTATGTTAAGATAACTTCCCCGGAGGAAGGTGATACGGTTAGAGGATATGCTCAGATCTATGGAAATACTATCGTTCCAGATTTCTCCTGTTACACTCTGGAATATGGTTACGGTGAATCTCCGGTCAGCTGGGATACTATTATCACCTCCACCAAGCTGATAGCAGATGATGTTCTGGGAAGCTGGCTGGTGAACTACCTGGATGAAGCCAATTATACTCTGCGTTTGACCGTGAAGACCAATGCGGATACGACTTATTCTGACAGCGTAGCAGTGGAAGTTAGAAGCATTGTCTCCTCCGGCTGGTTCGCTGAGTTGCCGAATAATGGCTCCCTATCGCCAGCGGTCGGGGATATAGATGGAGACGGATATGCTGAAGTGGTAATCGGAGCAGGTGGTAACATAAACGGAGCAGGGGGGATTGAGGTTTTCTCACATACGGGTGAACTCGAACCCGGCTGGCCCAAGGATACGGGTGAAAAGATGATGTCCTCCCCGGCTCTGGGAGACTTGGACGGAGATGGAATAGATGATATAGTCATCTGTTCTGATTCAGGTATACATGCCTACCTTTCTTCAAAACCCGATTGGTTTAAAAGCACAGCTGCAGGAGGGAACGGTTTCTGGAGTTTAGCTACACCGGTAATCGCTGATCTGGAAGAGGATGGATACCCTGAGGTGCTGATGATAAATAATCAAGGCACAGTATGCGCCTGGCGTAACGACGGAGAATCGTTTATATATGGAAAGGAGGGGGTCTTTGCCCTGGCAGCAGCAAGTGATCTCTACGAAGGTTTTCCCTGTTTGATTATAGCTGATCTGGATAATGATGATGAAAATGAAATAGTAGCTGGGACAGCCAATGATTATACAGGTGGAATTTACATCTGGGATACCGCTGGTACTCAGTTGTTAACTCCGGGAGATTATCCTGAGGAACTGACGAGAGTTTTTGGAATGGCTGTTGCCAATATAGATGATGAAGATGACCTGGAAGTAATAGTCTTTGGTGCAGACCAGGAGAATTTCACATTGTCCGCTTTTAAGAAAGATGGAACCCAGGTTTCTGGCTATCCAATAATATTGGAAGGCTTGGAAAAAGGTTTGTGGTGGGGAAATCATCCGGCTATTGGTGATTTGGACAGGGACGGGATATTGGAGATTGTGGTAAGTGCTTGGACACTTGGTGAAGCTCGAATATATGCTTGGCATCGGGATGGGACCCCCCTGGGTGTGGTTGGTTCAAAAGGGCTTCTGGTTTCTATGGATTCGCCTGATAAAGAGCCGATACGGAGAGTTCTATCTTCCTTGGGAAACAGCATTGGAGAGATATTTGCTAAAATCAGAGAGAGGAGTAGAGTGGAACTTTATGCAATGTTCTCCACTCCAGGTGATGACCCGGTTTTTGTATCTGCGCCTGAAACTTTTGGAAGCCCAGTTTTAGCTGATGTCAATGGAGATGACAGAGTGGAAATCATTGCCCGTGCAGGATATTACTATGGCAGGGGTTATGAGAGGATTTTCGCCTGGGATTATGAGGGGAATATCATTCCTGGCTGGCCTCTTTATGCCTCAGCCGAACCATACGATTTTACATATTACCCTTACTCTCCGCTGATATGTGATACGGATAATGATGGTAAGCTGAATTTAGTCTTAGCCACGGATTGGCCTGATTTCAAGCTTGTCTGCTGGGGATTTGATACGAAATATGATCCCAACACTATGCACTGGCCCAAATATATGCATGATAGTCACAACAGCGGGGTGTTTCGAATGGAGGATTACACTGAGGTGAAAGATGAGGAGGTAATTCCGGTTCCATCTTCATTCAGTTTATCTCAGAACTATCCCAACCCTTTTAACCCAACCACGAAAATACAGTTTAAAGTCGGGAGTCTTGAGCTTGGAAACACCATCCGCACCACCCTGGTTATTTACAATATCCTGGGACAGAAGGTGAGGACTTTGCTGGATGAGGAGAGATTGCCTGGGAATTATCAGGTTATCTGGGACGGGAAGAACCAGAAAGGGGAGCTAGCGTCAAGCGGCATATATTTCTATAGACTACAGTCTGGTGATTTTACTGAGACCAAGAGGATGGTGTTTTTGAAATAGGGTGTAAGGGTTAGTAGGGGCATCCCGCCAACGGCAGGATGCCCCTACAATTCGGGATTTAAATTTATGCGTGTAATCTCTAAAAAATTTTTTTCCGGTTTTTTTATTTTCATCCTTTCCTTTTTTGGCTTGTGTCCTGACCAACTATCTCAAATCCTAGCCGGAGAGTTGAAATCTGAATCTGGTCTCAGTGGTTTTATGAATACAGAAGTGATAGTGGATGATTTTCTGGTGAACGATGATACCACCAGCATCCTGGCTCAATACACTCCTGCTGTTGCCCGAAATTCATCCGGCAGTTTTATCATCAGCTGGATGGATTGCCGTAGTGATTTCTCCGGCGATATCTACGCCCAGAGATATAATTCCTCAGGTATTCCCCTGGGTTCCAATTTCCAGGTGAACAGTGATGCCGGGATATTTGCCCAGAGCTTTCCTGATGCGGGGATGAGTCATTACGGCTATTTTGTCATCACCTGGGAAGACCAACGATCAGGAGATTTCAATATCTATGCCCAGAGATATGATTCCTCCGGGTTGGCCGCAGGGTATAATTTTATGGTGAATGATGATGCCGGGGCTTTTGAGCAGTTTTCACCTGCAATCGCCGTGAGTGGCTCGGGAAGTTTTATCATCTGCTGGACTGATTATCGTAACGGGAATGCGGATATATACGCCCAAAGATATAACTCCTCTGGAAAAACCCTGGGGAGTAATTTCAAAGTCAATGATGATTCCGGGAGCACCTATCAGGAATCTCCTGCTGTTTGCGCAGATGGTTATGGTAACTTTATCCTCACCTGGCAGGATTATCGCGATAAAAACTGGGATATCTATGCCCAGATATATGACTCGCTGGGCAATCCCACAGGCGGGAACTTCAAAGTCAATGACGATCCGGGAGATGATTATCAGAAATCTCCTGATGTCGGAACCGATTTCTACGGGAATTTCGTCATAACCTGGAGAGACGAAAGGAACGGCAACTCCGACATCTACGCCCAGAGATTCGATTCATCCGCTGCTTCCATTGGCTCCAACTTCAAAGTCAGCCATGACCCCGGATTTGCCTATCAGGGTTATCCTGCTTTGTGTATGGATCTTTTTGGTAAATTTTATATTAGCTGGACTGATTATCGCAATGGCAACCGGGATATCTATGCTCAGGGATATGATTCCTCCGGCACTCCCACAGGCTCGAACTTCAGGATAAATGACGATTCGGGGAACGCTTTCCAGGAATACCCGGATATTGCCACAGACTCCTCTGGCAGCTTTATCCTTGTCTGGCAGGACTTCCGTCAGGGGAATTCTGACATCTATGCCCAGCGATTCGATCTCACTGGCGCACCTGAGGGGTCCAATTTTTTAGTGAACAGAGACTATAGCGTTAACGAGCAGGGGTATCCTGATATAACCGTGGACAATCAGGGGAACTTTGCGCTTGCCTGGCAGGATTATCGCAGAGGTAACTGGGATATTTACCTTCAGAGATATAATTCCTCAGGCACTCCCTTGAGCTATAATCTCAAAGCAAATGATGATTCCGCAGAGGCATACCAGAAGTATCCTTCTATTAGTATGGATGATTCAGGTAATCTGATTTCAGCTTGGCAGGATTATCGAAACGGGAATTGGGAGATCTATGCTCAAAGATTCGATTATTCGGGAGTCCCCTTAGGACCTAACTTCCGGGTAGATAGCCTGGGTGGGGTTTCACCGGTTGTGGAGGTAGATGGTGCTGGATACTTCGTCATCATCTGGACAAATGGTAGGGTCTATGCTCAAAGATTTGACTCCTCCGGCACTCCCGTAGACACTATTTTCATGGTCAGCGGTGGCTCTAATCCGGATATTGCCGTGGACAACACAGGTAATTTCGTCATCACCTGGGAGGATTACCGTAACGATAGGTACAAACCTGATATTTATGCGCGGAGATACGATTCTTTGGCTAATCCCCTGGATACTACTTTCAGGGTGAACGATGACACTGGGATTTACTATCAAGGTACCCCTGCGATTTCAATGGATAACTCTGGCAACTTCATCATCACCTGGAGGGATGAACGTAATGACAACTGGGATATATATGCCCAGAGATATTACCTCTCAGGAAACCCAGTGGGTTCTAATTTCAAGGTAAATGATGATCCCGGGAATCACAACCAGTGGTCTCCGGATGTGGTTGTGACCAGCTCCGGAGAGTTTATCATCACCTGGCATGATTACCGCAACGATAATCCTGATATATATGCCCAGAGATATGATTCCTTTGGTGTTCCTCTGGGGAATAACTATATGGTAAATAATCCTCACTTCACCTCTTTTGACCAGACCATCCCTGCGATCGCCTCCTCCGGCTCTGACCTCTATTTTGTCTGGATGGATAACCGTAAAGGAAACTGGGATATTTTCGCCAAAGTGGTTGACTGGAGCTATACTGAAGTGGAAGAGGAACAGATAGCAGGACTGCCGAATTACTTCGAGCTTTACCAGAACTATCCCAACCCGTTTAACCCTTCTACCACCATACCCTTCCGGGTTATTGGTTCACAGTTCATGGTTCGTAGTCCCATCCACACCACCCTGGTTATTTACAATATCTTAGGGCAAAAAGTGAGGACTCTGGTGGATGAGGGGAGATCACCCGGGAGTTATCAGGTTATCTGGGATGGAAAAAATGAAAAGGGAGAGGTGGTTTCAAGTGGGATCTACTTCTACAGATTGAAGGCTGGGGAGTTTGCGCAAACCAAAAGGATGGTGTTTTTGAGATAGGTTTTGGACTTTTTTACCTTATCTTTTTATGGTATAATTATTTAATTTTTTGCAAAAAAAGACTTGACAGGAGGTGAAAACAGATGTAAAATAAGGTAAAAATAAATCTCTTTAAAAAAAAAGAGAAAAGATGTCCCTGGGGAAAACTCTCTCTGTCGAAAACTACACCTATTATAATAAATTCACATAATTAGCCCAGCTCTTCTTTTTAGGGGAGCTGGGTTTTTCGTTATCGAGAACAAAAAAGTAAATTAACTTAGTAAAAATTGGGAGGCTGAGATGAAAAAGATTATTTTAATATTAACGGCTATAATTTGGCTCTGCGTATTTAATTATGGAGCAGCCCAGGACCAAAATGCATATTTTCAACCGGGTAGACTCATTATTAAAACGACGCAGGAGTTAGATGTGAGATTCCCTAGTAATACAGGAATTCCTTCAATTGATACTTCAAACAGTTATTTTGGAGTCAGTTCGATTAAGCAGCTTTTCTCAGCAGTTCCACCGGATCCGCAAAAGCTCCAGCTATATAATGAGATAGGTATGGGGAGAGTTTATATTTTGACTTTGCCGGATACTGCTGACATTTTGGAGGCTGTAGAGGATTATAAAAAGAATTCCAGGGTAATATTCGCAGAGCCTGATCGTTACTTAGAGTTTACGGAAGTTTATCCCTGTGATGTTTTCTTTGAAGATGGTTATGAATGGCATCTTTATAATCGTGACAGTTCAATCGTACCGGGTTGTAAATTAAGGGCGGACATCAAGGCCCCAGAAGCCTGGGAAATTGAGAAAGGGGATACCAATCTGATTGTGGGAATGGTTGATACGGGAATTCCGAGGAATTATGACCTCTATGGAGAGATTAAAGACAGGGTCTGGGTTAATACGGCAGAAAAAAATGGATTACCTGGGGTGGATGATGATAATAATGGCTATACGGATGATAGCATCGGCTGGAATTTTTGTTCTAATACACCTTATGTGGAGCCCAATCTTTCTTCGCACGGTTATCATATGTCATCGATTATAGGTGCAGAAACGGATTCGACTAATTATTGCATTGATGGTGCGGGTATAAACTGGAAGTGTAAATTAATGAATCTTAAGACAGATACCTGTTTCTGGAAGCCTAATAATGATACTTGCTTTCATATAGCCTTGGCATCCGCCGTAGCAGGAGCAATTGAGTACGGAGTAGATAACGGAGCTAACGTAATAAATCTTCCTATACTTTATGGACTTGATGCAAAATTTGCCATGCCAGAATCTCTTTCAGCAATTGAGAGTGGAATAACCTATGCATATAATAGTGGAGTTATGTGTATAGCCAGTATGGGTAACAGACAACCAACACATGACACAGTTTGGTATCCCGCTTCCTCAATGAGGGTTCTGGCAGTAGGTGCAACCAATTGTGAGGATGACAGAGTCATTAATGGTTGGGAAAGCAGTTATGGTTTGCACATTGATTTGGTCGCTCCTGGTTTAAATGTCTGGACATCCATAGAACCGTCAGGGTTTTGTAGTGGTACATCTGCCTCTGCATCCATGGTATCAGGAATATCCTCATTAGTCATGACGCATAGGAAAAAATTAATCCCCAGTGAGACTTTGACAACAGAGGACTTATACGAGGTAATACGTCACACATCAGATGATACTGTTGGGAACACTTATTCAGGGGGAGAACCGGAAGATACTCTTTGCTGGGACGAATACTACGGCTGGGGTAGGGCTAATGCTTTTAGAGCGCTTGTGGCGGTAAGCCATGGTGACGTAAATAACGACAGTCAGATCGGCACAGCAGATGTAACCTATCTTATCGCCTATCTATTTCAGGGGGGTCCACCACCTGTACCTGTATTAGAAATGGGTGATGCAAATGGCGATGGAAATGTTTCTCTGTCTGATGTTGTGTATCTAATCAGCTATCTCTATCAAGGAGGCGAGCCCCCGCCCATATGCTACACCGATTGTTCCGAGCCGTAAAAGGGAGAGGAAAAATGCGAGGAATAAACTCAACTATATCAAGGCCTAAGAGTAGAGGATATCTTTGGAGGGGAGGGGTCTATCCCCTCCTCTTTTCACTTGTGTTTATGATTGCTCTGGCTGATATTTCTTTGAGTCAAGAAGCCTGGAAAAACTACACCAATAATAGAAGGGTATACTGGCTGGCAGTAGAGGGAGATTATATCTGGCAGGGAACCACAGGCGGAGCTGTGAGAAGGAGTATTACCAATCCTCTGACGGATGTGTTTTACTATAACAAGACAAACAGCGGATTACCTGATAATCTCATTATATCCCTTGCCGTTGACAGTTCAGGCAATAAATGGTTCGCTACTTTTGAGGATGGAGTAAGCAGGTTCGACGGAACAGGCTGGGAGACTTTTGATACCTCTAACAGCGGTCTTTCTTCGAATCAGGTTTTGACAATAGCGGTGGATAGCTCGAATAACAAATGGTTCGGGAGTTACGGGGGAGGTGTATGCAAGTACGATGGATCAAGCTGGGAGGTTTATAATACCTCCAACAGCGGTTTGATTTGTGATTATGTACTCTACATAACCATGGATGATTCGGGGAACATCTGGTTCGGGACTTATCAGGGGGCAAGTAAGTTCGATGGCACTAACTGGACGAATTACGATACCTCTAACAGCGGATTACGGGATAATATGATTTATTCTATTGCCATAGACAGTTCAGGAGTCATTTGGTTCTCGACCTATACCCAGGGTGTATGCAAATTTGACGGGATAGAATGGATTACCTATAATACGGGGAACAGCGGTCTGGCCGGCAATCAGGTGTATTCCATAGCTGTGGACCACCATAACAACAAATGGTTTGGAACACGGTTTTCAGGTGTGAGTAAATTCGACGATACCAACTGGACGACTTACAATACATCTAACAGCGGCTTGTCAAATGATTCCATCTGGTTTTTGACTGTGGATGGTTACGATAATAAATGGTTTGGCACTTTTGGTAAAGGGGTGAGTAAGTTTGACGGGTTAAACTGGGAGACCTGTAATACCTCGAACAGCGGTTTACCTGATAATTCGGTCAGGTCTATATGCATAAATGGTTCAGAAAAATGGTTTGGTACTTATGAGAGTGGAGTAGGTAAGTTCGACGGAACAGACTGGGAGACATTCACCACTGCAAATAGCGGTCTGGCTGAAGACTGGGTTTTCGCTATAGCAGTAGATCATTCTAATAATAAATGGTTCGGCACCTGGGGCGGTGGAGTGAGCAGGTTTGATGGAACAGACTGGGCTACCTTTAATACCTCCAATAGTGAACTGGTTTCTGACTGGTTAAAATGTATAACTATAGACAGAGTAGAAAATAAGTGGTTTGGCACAACTTCAGGTGCAAGTGAATTCGACGATACAAACTGGACAACTTATAACACATCCAACAGCGGTTTGGTTTATAATTCAGTTTGGTCTATAGCTATAGACAGTTCAGAACACAAGTGGTTTGCAACCTGGAATGGGGTGAGTGAATTCGACGACACAAACTGGACCAGTTATTGGACTACCAACAGCGGGTTAGTCAACGATGCTGTATTTTATGTGATCGTTGACAGTTCCAACAACAAATGGTTTGGCACTGAAGGCGGGGTGAGCGTGTTCGATGGAGTAAACTGGGTTAGCTATACTACCTCGAACAGCGGTCTGGTTTTTAACAGAATCAGGTGTATTGCCATAGATAAATCTGGCAATAAATGGTTCGGAACATTTGGAGGGGGTGTGAGTATGTTTGACGGTCTAAACTGGACCACCTATAACACCTCTAACAGCGGGTTACCTAATGATTATGTGTATGGGATAGGCATAGATGATTCGAATAACAAGTGGTTTGCCACATCTGGAGGCGTTGCCTATCTTGGCTCGCCTACCTCTGTGCCTGAAGAGGAGGAGCCAGGAAATCTCCCTGTTGCCTTCGAGCTTTACCAGAATTATCCCAATCCCTTTAATCCCTCTACCACCATGCCCTTCCGGGTTATTAGTTCACAGTTCATGGTTCATAGTCCCATCCACACCACCCTGGTTGTTTACAATATCTTAGGGCAAAAAGTGAGGACTCTGGTGGATGAGGAGAGATTACCCGGGAGTTATCAGGTTATCTGGGATGGAAAAGATGAAAAGGGAGAGGTTGTTTCAAGCGGAATCTACTTCTACAGATTAAAGGCTGGAGAGTTTGCGCAAACCAAAAGGATGGTGTTTTTGAAATAGTATGCAATTATAGACTATCATACGTTAATTCAGAAGAAAACATCTCGACTGAATGAGCAAACGCACAAAATGATAAGCTTCGAACTTTCATCTGGTTTTCTGGAAGGAATAGCCTATGGAAGAATCAGTTAAAAATGCCCCTTCCTGCTGAAATGGGTACCAGATGATTTTTGCGTTTTCCAGGATCAGGTCTTTGCAGTTATCTGCCTTCAAATTTATTTTCGAGTGAATCAATCCCAGCCAGAGAAGCTCCGCTATTTTCCGGGCGTCTTCCTCTGAGCGGATCGCCCCGTTGAGTTTTTCGGTCTCCCAGCTCTTTTTCTCAAGGTCCGGCTGGCTTCGGGTGAAAGCCAGGCTGATGGATGGTATCTTGTTTAAGTTTTTTATCTCGAATGCGGGGACGTAGAACAAGAAAGGCTTGGATTTATCCCTGACCTGAAACCAACCGATCTCAGAGGGGAAAAGCTCGACTAATTTACGAATGGTAAAATCCCTCTTGTCCCAGGGCTTGGCCTGGAAAACCCAGAAAGGATAATATTCAATCGTCCTGGTAGCGGTATTTGTCTTTTGTCCTTCAGGGGCGGCTATTTCTGCTTTTACTGGTAAGTATCCCTGCTCGGAGATCTTCCAAACCCTCTGGCAGTTCTCACAAGGGAAAACCAGATGAAAAGGCAGAACCGGCAGGTCCCATCCGCAGTTGGGACAGCGATGAGGGACGATCTTGAGAGAATATGACTCCTTGGTCCCTTCGTTTATATTTGTCTTCAGCTCGAAATTGCTCCGGCTCTGGAACAGGGTTCTTTTGGCTATGCCGTCGATTATCTGGAAATATTTTTCTTCACCAGCCATGAAATTCACCACCCATAAGGGAAAATAGATCAAGGATAAATTCTCATCCGCCAGTTTCAAGACCAATTCCTCTTCCATTGATTTTTTGTTCTGCATAAAGAAATTGAGGGACTTAAGAGCCTTTTCCTTTGCCTCTTTCGGATCCAACTCCGGGTTTAAGACCTGACCCTCTTTCAAAAGATTTATGCCGGTCAAAAGTTTCAGCTTAAGCCAGTCCGG
Organism: uncultured Ignavibacteria bacterium; assembly: GCA_964511075.1. Lineage (GTDB taxonomy): Bacteria > Zixibacteria > MSB-5A5 > MSB-5A5 > RBG-16-43-9 > CAZEDM01. The sequence continues at coordinate 98,216 of CAZEDM010000006.1, read as the reverse complement.
CCGCATTCCCAGTGTTGCGATCTTTAAATCGTTGGAGATATGAGCGGGGAAATTTATATCCCAGTCCTTGGTCAAAAGCTCTATCTCCTTTTCCTCCTGAGGAGAGGCTAAAAACGAAAGATTTATCTTGGCGTAGAAAACCTGGACAGTGAGTCTCCAGAAGGGAAGATAACAAAGTTTTATCTGCTCTATTTTGTCAGGTAAAGTTTCTTTTCGTTTTTTCCTGAACCTGTCTACAATGAAAGGGACCTCCCTGTGGCTTAATTTTGATTCAAGGTAATAGCTTAAAATCCTTTCCGGAGACTGAAAAAAAAGCGGCAGATCGCAGAAGGGACAGCGGGAGACATTTGACCCTTCTAGGAACTCAAAGGGTGCTCCGCAGGAAGGGCAGGAGGCGGATACTTTTAATCTTTGCATATATAAAAAGGGTTCGAGGGTTTAAGGGTTCAAGGGACCCGTCCCCTGCCCCTACCCTCAGAGAGAAAAGATAAAAAGTAGAGGCACGGAATGCCCTGCCCCAAAAGATTATTCCAACTTCTCTCCACAGTTAAAACAGAATTTGGTTCCTGGAGGAAGAAGGGTGTTACATTTTTTGCACTTGATTTTCTCCTCTAAGTTGAATCCACAGACCATACAGAAGTTGGCTTCCGCGGGCAGATCCTTTCCGCACTTGGGACACCTGTTTATCACCACCAGCTGATGCCCGCATTTGTAGCAGAAGCGGGAATGCTCCGGCGTATCCGCTCCGCATCGGGGACAGGTTACGGTGGGCAGAGGGTCGCCTTTTAAATCCTTCTGCTCTGGTGAGAGGGCTTTGGACAGGATGCCCGGAACCAAAACCCCGACTCCCACTCCGGCCCCCATTCCGACTCCTGCCTGAGCAAATCCGCCAGCACCTGACTGGCCCAAAGCTTTAGCCATCTCGAACTTCAGGAATTTATCCAGATCGCCGACTGCCTTCATTCCGGACTTCTCGTCGATCATCTTCTGCACCTCGTCCGGCGGAGTGATAGAGGAGATATAGAAATCGAGCAGCTCCATCCCGTATTTGTCGAATTCGTTCCTGATTCTGATCCGGGCCTCCTCAGCCAGCTTCTGATACTGGCTGGGCAGGTCGAAGATAGTAGAAAGCTTCTCTCCGAAAAGGTCGTTTACCCTTGAAAGGATAACCTGTCTCAGATAATCTTCTATCTCCTCGGTGGTATAGATGTTCTGTCTCCCTACCATGGTATTCAGGAAAAGCAGAGGCTCCACTATCTTGAAGGTATAAGCCCCAAAGGCACGCAGGCGGATGACGCCGAGCTCGCTGTCCCGGAAAGTAACCGGATCCTTGGTCCCCCATCTCAGGTTGATGAAGACCTTGTGGTTGACGAAATAGATCTCCACCCTGAAGGGTGATTTGAATCCCCAGGGTAGGGACAATATCTTGGTTAAGACCGGCAGATTCAGCGTGCTCAGGGTATGCCTGCCGGTTCCCAGAACGTCACAGGCTTTGCCGTTACGGAAGAAAACTGCTGACTGGCTGTCCCTCACAATGCACTGGGCACCCAGTTTTATTTCGGCTGAGCCTTCCTCCGGGATACGATGAATCATCTCGCTTTCCAGCGGGTTCATCCACTCGATTACCTCTAAGAAAATGGACACGTCTACCTCTTTTTTGAAAAGTTTATTTTTTTGCGGTTTTTAATTCTATCGGCAACAGAAGTTGGTAGCTTAAATGCGCAGGGTTCGATAAAAAAAGTTCAAAAGTTCAAAGGTTTAAAGAGGAAAAAAGGAGAATGGGAGGGAAAATGAGAATAGGAGCCTTCCTCGACCTTCTCCCCAAAAAAAGGATGAGTTGTCGGGGCAGATCCCTGTATACGCCCGAATGATTAGGATGAACGTATACCAAAACTGATTGGTTGGGGTTGGGTATATCCGTCTCTGCCGTTGATTATACAGCAGCAGGATGCAGGTTGTGCCGCCTTTAGCTGGATGTCCTGCTATATTTATCCTCTCTCCTCCCCCGGGCGAGGGAGGCGAATATCCCCAGGAAGCAAAGGGAGGCAAAGATGATGAAAGCCACTTTCACGCTTTTCGAGAAAAGCGGATAATTTTGAGGCATGATCTGAACTCTTCCGATGTACAAGGCAAACAAGAGCATGGCGATTCCCATGCTGAGCATCTGCCCCACCATTCGCATAGTGGCAATCGTGCCTGAGGCAACTCCCAAGAATTTCTTCTCCACCGAGCTCATCACCGCATTGGTATTGGGAGAGGAGAAAAATGCAAAACCCAAACCCAGAACAACCAAACTGCTTATAATTAATTCCAGAGAGGTATTTTGATTCAGGAAGGCCAAAGAGAAAAGCCCCAGGGTGGTTAAGGACATTCCGATCGAGGCAACTATTTCAGGCTCGATTCTGTCTGAAAGCTTTCCGGCAAAAGGCGAGAAAACTGCCATCATAAATGGCTGTGACACCAGAATAATACCGGCATCCTGTGGAGAAAACCCCTTTATGTACTGCAGGTAGAGACTTAAAAGAAAGCTCACCGCAAAGGTGGCGCTGTAATTTATCAAAGCTGCCAGGTTGGAGAAGGCGAAGATTCTGTTTTTTGCAAAAAGATTGATATCGAGCACCGGAGCTTTCTCTTTCATCTCCCAATAAATAAAGGAGAGCATCCCCAAGATACCAATCAGAATCAACACTGCGCCCGAAGTATTCGGAAGCAGGGAGAAACCATACATTATAGCCACAAGGGCGAGGCTGTAGACCACCGAACCCGTAAGGTCAAACTTTTCTCCCTTTGCCTCTACCCACTCCCCTTTCAATTTCCAAAAGGTCAGAAAGATAATCAGTATTCCCAGGGGAACGTTCACGAAGAATATGCTCCTCCAGCCAAGATGCTGGGTCAGGAAGCCGCCTAAAAAAGGTCCTAACGAAAGCCCCAGGTAGGTTGAAGAAACGTTTATTCCCAGGGCTTTACCTCTCTCTCCCACAGGGAAAACTGAAGTAAGGATGGCCACTGCCGTGCCGAAGATCATAGCACTTCCGAATCCCTGTAAGACCCTGAATAGGATAAGCATCAGAGCAGAAGTAGAGATGGTACAAAGAAAAGAGGAAATCGTGTAGATGGCTATTCCGTAGGTGAAAATCTTTTTCCTTCCGTATATATCCGCTATCCTTCCAAAAGGAACCAGGAAGAGGGCACCAGCCAGGAGATAGGATGTGGCAATCCAGCTTAAGGAGACTGCATTCATCTTGAAATCGACTTCAATGGTGGGGAGAGCGATATTAACCGAGGAGCTCATAAAGGGGGCAAGGAAAGAGGACAGGGTAGCAATTAGTAAAGCAGAGTTCTTATTTTTGTCATCACTCATCAGTTTACTAAATATAATGCCCTTCAGAGTAAATCATGAGACCAGATAACAGAGCCAGGCAGTTAGGAATGCGCAATAGTTCCCTATGGCATAACCTATCAGTGCCATCAGGATACTTGCAGGAACCAAAAGCTCATTGTGATAGGCTGCCACGATTGGAGCAGATGCAGCACCGCCGATATTGGCTGCGCTGGCAATGGCGGTGGTATGCACATCTACTTTAAAAAGCTTCGCCCCTAAAACGCAGAAACTGCCGTGAATGAATATCCAGATAAAAGCACCGGATACAAACCAGGCTGCCTGCCGGGCTAAGCCGCCTATTTCTGCCCTTGCGCCCATATTTGCCACAAAAAGATAGACCAAGGCCATGGCTAAAGCATGGTTACCCGGGATTTTCCTGGCAGGGGTAAAAGACAGGATTATACCAAAAGTAGTTATCAAAAGAATCTTCCAGGTCCCAGCAGTAAGCACTGGCGGAATTCTGGGCAAAAGCTCTGAGATAAGGGTAGATACCCAGGCATTCAGAAGTCCCAAAAACAAAAGATAGAGCAGATGTCGCATCTCCATCCTGCCTTTATCCGTGGTTAAATTCGAAGCTTCCAGTTCCATCCTCTTTAGCCTTTCCGGACTTACTTTAGCGAACTTATTGAACCATCCGGCTAAATTCTTTGAGCCCAGCATTATGGGAAGCCAGATGATATAAACTAAGTTGTCGGCCAAGACCGCCAATCCGAAGTCGGAGCCTGAGGTCTTGAGCCCCTGACTTACTGCCGCCATATTTCCGGTTCCCCCAATCCAGCTTCCAGCCAGAGCTCCAAAACCTTTCCAGGTCTCAGGTCCCAGTCCTCCCTTAACCAGAAAGTAGGCTACTGGTGCTCCTACTATCACTCCCAGGGTCCCGAAAAGCATCACGAATATCCCCTTACCCATAGTCTTGAAAGCTTTAACCACATCCACATCCAGAAGCATGACGGTCAAAAATAAAGGCAGGATGACATCCCCCATCCATCCATATACCCCTGATTTATTGGTGATAATTCCGGTGTTGGAAAAGACCAGAGGAACCGCATAGATGAAGAGAAGAGGCGGGAAATAATTGAAAAATCTCCACCCTGTTTTTTTCTCCAGGTAAAAGAAAAAAGCTGTTACCCCGCTCAAAATGGTAAGGATTCCGACTGGATTGGTGACAAATGGTTCAGTCAATATGGTCCTCTAAGTCTTTTTAACCACATACAGAGCCACAGATAGTTACTTTCTGGATATAGTAAAATCCGAATATAAAATCAAGGGCTTTTGTTTTAATATAGTTACACAATTCATTGGGAGTTTCCACTCGACAGACAGAGCGTTTAGAATTTTTGCATTTTTACTCCTTGACAAGCCCCCTTTAATTTTTTAAATGTAAACCAATGGAAGGTCTGATTCCCTTTCTGGATAAAGTCGATAGTTACATCTGGGGGCCGCCTCTTATTATTTTCCTCCTGGGCACAGGAATTTTTTTGACCCTGAGATATAGATTTCTTCAGATAAGAAAATTCCATCATGGCATTGATCTGATCAGCGGAAGGTATGAAGACCCTAAGGATGAGGGTGAGATTACTCATTTCCAGGCGCTTTCTGCGGCTCTTTCTGCTACCATCGGGACAGGAAACATCGCCGGGGTGGCAACTGCGATTGCCTCTGGTGGTCCGGGGGCGGTTTTCTGGATGTGGGTTACTGGTGCCTTGGGAATGATCAATAAATACAATTCTGCTCTTTTGGGTCTTAACTTCAGAAAAATTCATCCGGATGGGACCGCCTCCGGTGGTCCGATGTATTATCTGGAGAAAGGGTTGAAGACTAAATTCCTGGGTGTACTTTTTGCATTCTTTGCGGCGATTGCCTCTTTCGGGATAGGGGATATGGTTCAGGCAAACTCTGTGGCTAAGCCATTGGAGGAGAATCTGGGAATCCCTTCCTATGTTACAGGACTTATCGTGGCTCTTTTCGTTGGGCTGGTAATCATCGGTGGTATAAAAAGGATCGGAAAGGTTGCCTCCAGGATTGTTCCCTTTATGTGTATAGTCTATATCCTGGGGGCTTTGTTAATACTTTTTATTCATATGGATAAAGTTCCCTCTGCTTTTTCCCTGATAATAAAACATGCCTTCACCCCCGTCTCTGCGGCTGGAGGATTTTTGGGGGCCACGGTTGCCCAGACCCTCAGGTTCGGTGTAGCCAGAGGTCTTTTCTCCAATGAGGCAGGTTTAGGCTCTGCCTCGATTGCTCATTCTGCTGCCAAGACCAGAGAACCGGTAAGAGAGGGTCTGGTGGCTATGATAGGACCATTTGTTGATACCTTGGTGATATGCAGTATGACCGCCTTAGTTATAATCACCACGGGAGCCTGGAGGAGCGGTTTAACCTCTTCTCCTTTAAGTTCCTATGCTTTTGAATTAGGTCTGCCTGTAATTGGTAAATGGATCGTCACCTTTGGGCTGGTCTTTTTTGCCTTCTCCACTATGCTTTCCTGGTCCTATTATGGTGACAGATGCTCAGAGTATATCTTAGGAAGAGGTGCGGTTATGCCTTACCGTTGGATCTTTGTGGTGTTTATTCCCCTGGGGGCGGTGGTGAAGATAGATTTGGTCTGGTTTTTGACGGACATAACCAACGGCTTGATGGCTTTCCCCAATCTCATCGGGATCTTGGGATTAAGCGGTTTGGTGGCAAAGATGACGAATGAATACTTTTCCCGAGCTCATAAACCTTTAAAGAAAAAAATCAGCTTCAGATAGCTTTTCCTCTTGTACTCCGATAATCATAAAGAATAAATTTAGGAATATCTCAAACAAACAGGATAAATCATATCGTAATTTAGTTAAAGATCATAAAGTTGGCAGAAAAACATAATTATGGCAGGGAAAAAAATAAAAACCATTGCAACGTTACTTTGTATTAGCCTGATTTTCTCCTCTTCGGTTTTCCTCCAGCTTTGTCCGGAAGTCAAGGGGATGAAAAAAACCTGTTGCTGCTGTGGTGAAAGCTCATCTCAGCCTACTGAGTTTGGTTTTGGGCACAAGGGAGATTGCGGTTGTAAGCTAAATAAAAAGCCCAAAACGGAGAATCAGCCAGCTATATTTACCTCTTATCAGGATGGAAAATCAGAACTTACCCTTTGGGTTTCAAATATAGAGATTACCTCGCAAGCCCTTTCCGAGCAGTACAGTTGGAATTATCCGGAACATATTTACTTCCCCTTAAAAGGTCCCCCCTTATATATTCTTAACTCATCTTTTATCATTTAATACCTTCTCAAACTAAGAGGCAATAGAATATCTGCCCCTGTGGGGGTGAAGTCTGTCTTTTGTTTGAGGAGGTCAAAAGTGAAAAAAATTATTTTCTGGTGTGGGCTGGCTGTATGTTTCAGCCTGCTCACCACGATCCCAGAGAAAAGTCTGGCAGAAAAACTGTCCCTGGATTCTCTGATTGCAGAGGCTTTAAGGGCAAATCCAGATCTGAGGTCAGCAGAGTATCGCTACAAAGCCTTTGAGGCAAAGATTCCTCAGGCAGGGTCTTTACCTGACCCTGTGCTTAAGGCTACAGCTTCCAACCTGCCCACAGATTCCTGGTCTTTGGACCAGACGCCCATGAGCGGAGTGGAGCTGATGTTTTCTCAGAAAATCCCTTTCCCCGGGAAACTGGGACTGGCTAAAAATTCTACCCGAAGCATGGCACAGAAAACAAAAGAGGATTATGAGTCGACCAGAAACTTCATACTGAGTGAGCTGAAAAAGAATTACTACCAGCTGTATTTTCTGCAGAGATCTATCGAGATCACGCAGAAGAACAAGCTCCTGCTGGAGGATTTTGCTCGCATAGCTTCCACCAGATATTCGGTGGGTAAAGGAGTTCAACAGGATGTGCTGAGGGCTCAGGTGGAAGTCTCCAAGATGATTGACAAGCTCATCTCCCTGGAGGAGATGGAAAAGACAATCCAGGCTAAGATTAATATCCTGCTCAATCGCAATCCTCAGGAAAGTTTGGGCGTGGTCCCGGATTTGGCTTTCGAGGAATTGGATTATTCTGAGGAGGAATTGCAGAACTTAGCCTTAAAGGATAACCCCTATCTTAAGGGAAGGGGGTTTTTAGTCCAGTCATCACAGTCGAACTATGCTTTGGCTAAAAGGGATTACTGGCCTGATTTCACTTTATCTCTCAGCTACCGTCTAAGGGATGAGGTGGAGATGGACCCGGTTAGAGGGGTGGATTTCTTCTCCTTTTCCGCCTCCCTTGATCTACCCCTTTATTTCTGGACAAAACAGAAGAGGAAGGTCCAGGAGAGAAAGTTGGAGTTGGAATCATCCAGGAGGAAATATGAGTCTGCTCAGAATAAAATCAAGTTAGGCATATCAAGGTTATTTTATTCCTTAGAAAAACAGAAAAAGGAATTTCAGCTTTATCAAAGTGCAATTTTGCCCCAGGCTCGTCAGTCACTGGAGTCGGCTAAGTCCGGTTATCAGGTGGACAAGGTAGATTTTCTTACTCTGTTAAACAATCAGATAACCCTCTTCAATTACGAGATAGCCTATCATCAGGCTTTAAGCTCTTATTTCCAGACCATAGCACAGATGGAGGAGCTTTTGGGCAGAACTTTACCTTTAGAGAGGAGCAAGTAATTATGCAGAAAAGTAAATCAAAACTGGTTGGAGTGGTCTTCTTGGCCCTTCTGTTCACAGCAGTTGGATTCATAGGAGGTTTTCTTAGCGGGAAGAAAATTTCTGCTCCTACAGAATTAGCTCAAGCCGAGAAGGCCTCTGGTAAACAGCTTTATTCCTGCGGCATGCATCCGGAGATAATCCAGGATGAGCCGGGATATTGTCCTATCTGCGGGATGAAGCTGACACCTATCAAAAGCACAAAAGTCAGTTCTGCTAAGTCTCAGGGAGAGCGTAAGATCAAATACTGGAGGGCTCCCATGGACCCAACCTATATCTCGAATAAACCGGGTAAATCACCCATGGGAATGGATCTGATCCCGGTGTATGAGGATGAGATCGAGGAGGGTGCTATCACCATCGACCCGAACACAGTTCAAAATATGGGATTGAGAATAGCTTCAGTTAAAACCGGCAAATTAACCCGAACCATCCGCACAGTTGGCAATATCGATTACGATGAGAAAAATCTCTACATTATCAACACCAAGGTGGGTGGATGGATCGAAAGACTTTATGTGAATACCACAGGCGAGCAGGTGGAGAAGGGGCAGCCGCTTTTGGAGATATATTCGCCAGAACTGGTCAGTACCCAGGAGGAGTACTTGAGTGCCCTGAAAAACTACCAGGAGCTCAAAGATAGTCCCTACGAGGAAGCTCGCTCAGGAGCACTGGAGCTTCTTAATTCCACCAGGAAAAGGTTAGAATACTGGGATATAGATGAAAGGCAGATCAAAAAATTGGAACAAACCGGGGAGATCGAAAAGACCTTAACCATCTATTCACCAACCAGAGGAGTGGTGACTCATAAAAATGCGATAGAGGGAGCATATGTAAAAACCGGAAGCGACCTTTTCCGCATTGCAGACCTTTCCACTGTCTGGGTATTGGGATCAATCTACGAATACGAGCTTCCCTTTGTGAAGTTAGGACAGGAAGTAAATATGAGTCTATCATATATACCCGGAGAGACCTTTCAGGGCAGATTAACCTATATCTATCCTTATCTGAGCCAGAAGACCAGAGACGTAAAGATTCGGTTAGAGTTCCCCAATCCTGGATTCAGGCTCAAGCCGGAGATGTATGTCAATGTGGTAATCGAATCCGAGCTTAAGGGAGAAAGGATATTGATACCTGAGGAAGCGGTGATTCGCTCAGGTAAAAGGGAGATAGTTTTTGTAGACTTAGGAGAGGGGAAATACTCGCCCAGAGAAATTACAACCGGAGCAAGTAGTGAAGGAGGGGTTATCGAGGTTAAAAATGGTCTTCTTCCGGGTGAGTTGATAGTAACTTCTGCCCAGTTCATGCTCGATTCCGAGAGCAAGACCCAGGAAGCGATTCAGAAGATGATGAAATCTAAGATGTCTGCCTCACAAGAGGTTGAGATAAGCCAGGCCTCAGGTACAAAAATGGAAGAGGAGAAGGTGCAAAAGACTACTAAAACCGAAGTTGAGAATTTAAACCTCACCCCGGGTAAAAAGGCACATTTTTCCGAGGAGGTCTACACCTGCCCAATGGAAGAACACAGCCATATCCTACAGGTAGGACCTGGTGTTTGCCCGGAATGTAGAATGGATTTAGTTCCAATTACTCAAGCCGGAAGAACCGTCTATACCTGCCCGATGGAGGAGCATCATCATATCCTTTCCAGTCAACCAGGCAGGTGTCCGGAGTGTGGTATGGAGCTGATTCCCTTAAAAAGTAAGTCAGATTAAAGGGGTCGAATCATGTTAGAGAAGATAATCGATTACTCGGTAAAAAACAGATTCATAGTGATACTTCTGACTGCGGTTGCTGTCATCGCGGGTATCTACTGCTTAAAAAATATCAAGCTGGATGCCATTCCAGATCTATCTGATGTTCAGGTAATCATAGAGACAAAATACCCTGGCCAGTCCCCCCAGATAGTTGAGGATCAGATCACCTACCCCTTGACTACAGCCATGTTGGCTGTGCCTCACGCCAAGGTCGTAAGGGGATATTCGTTTTTTAATTTCTCCTTGGTATTTGTGATCTTTGAAGACGGAACGGATCTATACTGGGCGCGTTCCAGGGTATTGGAATACCTTAATTTTGTTCAGGGCAGGCTGCCTCAGGGGGTGACTCCTCAACTTGGGCCAGATGCTACCAGCGTGGGCTGGGTCTATGAATATACTGTGGAGGATACCTCAGGTAACTACGACCTATCGGAGTTACGTTCTATTCAGGACTGGTATCTGAAATACCAGCTGACCTCAGTTAAGGGTGTAGCTGAAGTTGCTTCTATTGGCGGCTATGTTAAACAGTATCAGGTAGAGGTTGACCCGAACAAACTCCTGATCTACAACATTCCTCTGTCCAAGGTCAAGCAGGCTATCGTCAGGTCAAATAATGACGTGGGTGGACGCTTACTGGAGATGTCTGAGACAGAGTTTATGGTTCGAGGACTGGGTTACATAAAGGATCTGGAAGACCTGAAAAACATTCCACTAGGCGTAGATGAGTCTGGCACTCCTGTTCTGCTGAGAAATGTGGCTAATGTGATAATTGGACCGGAGCTGAGAAGAGGTCTAGCAGAAAAGGATGGTGAGGGCGAGGTTGTGGGAGGGGTGGTTATAATGCGCTTTGGGGAAAATGCTCTTAAGACCATTAAATCGGTAAAGGAAAAACTGGAGCAGCTCAAGCCAGGATTGCCTCCAGGAGTAGTGATAAGAACAGCTTATGACCGCTCGTGGTTGATTGAGGAGTCGATCAGCAACCTCAAGCACACCTTATTTGAGGAGATGATAGTGGTCTCCCTCGTCATAATGATTTTCCTGCTTCACTTCAGAAGTTCGCTGGTGGCCATCTTCGTTCTGCCCTCTGCGGTTTTGATCAGTTTCATCGTGATGTACTTCCAGGGGATCAACGCCAATATCATGTCCCTGGGCGGGATAGCCATAGCCATTGGAGCTATGGTAGATGCTGCCATCATCATGGTGGAGAACGGTCACAAACACTTAGAGAGAGACCAGGGCAAGAGTGACCACTGGTCGATCATAGCCAGATCCGCCAAAGAGGTGGGGCCAGCTCTTTTCTATTCCCTTTTGGTTATAACGGTCTCCTTCATTCCGGTCTTTTTGCTGGAACAGCAGGAGGGGAGATTATTCAAGCCGCTGGCTTTCACCAAGAGTTATTCTATGGCTGCAGCCGCCCTGCTCTCCATCACTATCGTGCCGGTTCTGATGGGATACTGGATCAGGGGAAAGATCAAATCGGAGGATAAAAATCCTTTGAGCACGACTCTGCACAAGATATATCATCCGGTCATTAGCTTTATACTCAAATACCGCTGGTGGATAATCATTGCCAGTTTGACGCTTATGGCTTTGACTGCTATCCCGATTTTAAAGCTGGGAAGTGAGTTTATGCCTCCCCTGTACGAAGGGGATCTGCTCTATATGCCTACTACTTTTCCTGGTATCTCCATAACCAAAGCCAAGGAGATCCTGCAGCAGACTGACAAGATCATACGCTCCTTTCCAGAAGTAGAGAGCGTGTTCGGTAAAATCGGTAGAGCAGAGACCGCCACTGATCCGGCTCCTTTAACCATGATAGAAACCACCATTAAGCTCAAGCCGGAAAAAGAATGGCGGAAAGGAATGACACATGAGAAACTGGTGGAGGAATTGGATAAGGCTATTCAATTTCCAGGACTGACCAATGCCTGGACCATGCCTATTAAGACCCGCATTGATATGTTAGCCACCGGCATCAAAACACCTGTAGGGATCAAAATAATGGGAGAGAACCTGGATACGCTCTCTGCTATAGGAGAAAGAATTGAAGCCGCGATCAGGAAGGTCAGAGGAACGCTTTCAGCCTATTCGGAACGGGCTGTGGGAGGTAACTACCTGGACTTCAGAATCAAAAGGGAGGAGGCAGCTCGATATGGACTGACTGTGGGGGATATCCAGGATGTGATTATGTCCGCCGTGGGCGGGATGAACATCACCTCCACAGTTGAAGGCTTAGAGCGTTATCCAGTCAATATCAGGTACCCTAGGGAACTAAGAGATAACATCAATGATCTGAAACGGACGCTAATACCCACACCCAGCGGTGCCCAGATACCCATCACCCAGGTGGCAGATATCGAGATAAGAAAAGGGCCACCTGGGATCAAAAGCGAGAACGCCAGAAGAACAGCCTGGGTCTATGTGGATATTCACGGCATCGATGTAGGAACCTATGTGAAAAATGCCAAGAAGGTGATTGAAAGCGAGGTACCTCTTCCCCCCGGCTATAACTTGGTTTGGAGTGGCCAGTATGAATACATGCTGAGAGTGCAAAAGAGGATGATGGTTATAATTCCCCTCACTATCCTGATTATCTCTTTCATCCTTTACCAGAACACGAAATCGATAACCAAGACCCTGATAGTCTTCTTAGCGGTTCCTTTTTCACTGATAGGAGCTTTCTGGTTCATTTTCATTTTAGGATATCACACCAGCGTGGCTGTTTTCGTAGGTATGATCGCTCTGGCTGGCCTGGATGCTGAAACCGGAGTGGTTATGCTTCTGTATCTGGATTTAGCTTACCGCACCCAGTTAGAGGCAAATGCCATGCGCACAAGAGGAGACCTGCGGGAAGCAATTCACGAGGGGGCAGTCAGGAGAATCAGGCCTAAGCTGATGACTGTGGGAGCTGCCATGATAGGATTATTCCCGCTTCTATGGAGTACCGGGATCGGCTCGGATATGTCCAAGCGAATTGCCGCTCCAATGGTAGGCGGACTGGTCACCTCCTTCTTATTGGAGCTTCTGGTTTATCCGGTGGTTTTCTATCTGTGGCGGGGAAGGAAGTTGCCTGAGGGTGAGAAAACCAGGATATCAAACAATTCGTCAAGCTGAGAATATGTTTGGAGATCAAATGGTTAAATTTTTAAGAAATTAAAAAATCTCAGATCAAAAGGAGGTCGAATATGTGAGGATTGAATCAAACTGAATTTGGGGCAGAGACAACCGAACCTTTAATCTTTTAATCCGGAGGGAAAAGATGAGAAAGCACAGTTTATTAATCATAATTTTGATTCTTGGTTTATCCATTTTGATGATTTTATCAAGCTCTGTTTTAGCAGACAAAAGTGCTTCCAAGGGTGAGAGCATGGAGGGGATGAGTAGCTCAGACGAGATAACCCAGATCTTTGGCCACTACTTTGTTATAAGGGAACTTCTATCCCAGGATAAAGTTGAAAAGGTCAGTGAACATGCTCAAAAGATGTCAGCCCAACTGGATAACCTGATAAATGCCTTAGAACAGATCAAAGCCAGCTCATCCGAATTGAAGACTGACAATCTGGAAGAGGCTCGAAAGGGGTTTGCCTCGCTTTCTCAGTCTATGCTCTCTTATCTCAAACAATACGGGTACGCAGGCGAGGCTTATTCTTTTCACTGTCCTATGGCAAAGGAAGACTGGCTTCAGGAAAGCGAGCAGATAGGCAATCCCTACTATGGCTCCAAGATGTATAAATGCGGGGATATGACCGGGATGACGATGATGGGGAAATATGTGGAGAAAACAGAAAGCGAGTCAGAATCCTCTATGCAGATGAAAGGTATGGGCGGAAAGTAACTTGATAAATCCAGGGAAGGTCAAAAGGACCTTCCCTGAAGAATAATTTAAAGTCAGCCTGGAAGATGATTTGACAAAAAGGAGAATAGTGTGAATAAAATCCCTTCTACGGAAGAAAAAAAAGGCCATAAAAGAAGAAGGAAGATGTTACTTTTGCTCTTAGGGCTGGTTGTGATTTTTGGAATTGTCTCTTTAACCTTTCTCTTATCACCAAAATCTAAGAAGCTTGATCCCCGGAGAGAACGCCTGTCTAAATTAACAATTCCGCCAGACGGTCTAAAGCTTTATAGCTTCCTCTTAAAGGAAATTCCAGACATCGTATCAGAGATCCCCTGCGCTTGCTGTGATGATTACCTGGAAGCCTGTTACAAAGGAAAATGCGCTCCTACCTGAGTGGAATGCAACCAGGAAGGCCGTGATGCCTTCAAGTGGTTTATCCAGGGAAAAAGATCGGAGGAGATAAAGTCCTTAATAGAGGAGAAATACTTCTGAGTTTCTTTTAGTCTTAAAAAAGGGTTTGAGAAAATTAAATTAGCAGGTGAAGTGAATTATTAACAAACCTGATTTTTGAAAAGTCAACTCATGCTAAGAGGCGAAGGAGAGATATATGAAAGAGATAAAAGCATATATCAGGACAGAAGCCCTGGAAAGAACTGTCAAGGCTTTGGAGGAGGCAAAAGCACCGGGAATCACTGTAACAACCGTTCATCCGGTGGGCTATGGGTTTGATGCCAACTACTTCACCCCAGATGAGAGAGCCACTAAAAGGTACTGGGATATAACCAAGATAGAGGTGGTCTGCGCAGATAAAGATGTGGACAGGTTGGTGGAGGTGATCAGCAGAAGTTCCTATACCGGCTCTAAGGGTGACGGGATGATATTCGTCTGCCCGGTGGAGCAGGCGATTCGAATCCGCAGTGGAGAAAAAGGGGAATCCGCACTCTGATGCAAAATTAAGGCTATGTCATGGCTTTTTCTGAAGTAACCAACAAGCTTCATCCTTAGAGTAAGGACGCTACATTTAATCCTTGACACCAGAACATCTTTTTGCATAAATGAGAGTTGAAATAGCGGGGAGGAATATGGCTGAGATATTAGGGATTAACACAAAAGTGAAGCTCAACCATGGCGTTGAGATGCCTGTTTTCGGATTAGGTACATACCAGTCTTCAAGCAAAGAGGTTAAGCAGGCAGTTCTCTATGCACTGGAAATAGGCTATAGGCTTATCGATACCGCCAGCATGTACGGAAATGAGAAAGAAGTGGGGGAAGCTGTCCGGGGATGTGGGATTCCGAGAGAGGAAATCTTCGTCACCACCAAATTGTGGAATTCGGATAACGGGTATGAGCGTGCACTTGAAGCTTTCGATATAAGCCTGAAGAGCCTGGGTTTGGAATATATAGATTTGTATCTTATTCACTGGCCGGTGGAAGGCCTGAGGAATGCTTCATGGAAAGCATTGGAGAAACTCCTCGAAGATGGGAAATGCAGGGCCATCGGGGTGAGTAATTATATGATTCGGCATCTTAAGGAGCTTTTGAAAAATTCAGCCGCTGTTCCAGCAGTGAATCAGGTTGAGTTCAGTCCCTATCTTTATCTAAAAGACCTTTTGGACTTCTGTAATTCTCATAAGATAAAGTTGGAATCGTATAGTCCCCTGACCAAAGGTCATAAATTAAACGACCCGGAATTTAAGCTTTTAGCTTCGAGATATTCCAAGACCTCTGCCCAGATACTGATCCGCTGGGCTCTACAGAAAGGGGTTGTGGTCATTCCCAAGTCCTCAAAAAAAGAGAGAATTAAAGAAAATGCTGAGGTCTTCGATTTTTCGATTACCCCGGAGGATATGAAGCTTTTGGATTCCCTTAACCAGAACTTGCACACCAGCTGGGATCCTACGGACGCTCCATAAGGCACTTGATAATTTTCTATTGAAAAGGAGATTGGCAAGTTTACCTGTTCCAGTGACTGCACTAAAAAAGTTGATAAAAATGGAACATATCTGCTTAGTCAATCGTATGATTGATATGTAAACAGTTCAAGGATTTAAGCATCCGTGGGAAGTTTTGTCATTTTATATTTTGGGCGTATTAGAGCCTGAGATACCTAGACTTGAAAATGCCAGGTAGCTTTCAAAATCTCACCTCCAAAATATCTCTTTAACAAAAAAGATGATTAGAAGTTAATTATTCCTTGGTTAAAATTAAAAAGGAGTGACATATGAATAAACTCAAGCGCAGGGAGTTCTTAAGACTTGGTGCTCAGGGGGTTGTCTTTGCCTCAATTCCCTTCGTCTTCAAGGCAAAACCACTTCTGGCTTTCTCAGCTCTGGACCAGGGTGGAAAGCTGAGCGATTATTACGATCATTTCGGGGTGGATGAGAAACTCATACGTGAGGTTATGGCCGCGGCACTGGAAAAGGGCGGGGACTACTGCGATCTTTATTTTCAGCACCGCATAACCAGCTCGATTGGGCTGGAGGATAACCTGGTGAGCAGGGCTTACTCTAATGTGGACTACGGAATGGGTATTCGGGTGATAGAGGAGGAGCAGATCGGCTATTCTTTCACCGAGGAGATAACTCCAGAGGCTATGAAGCTGGCAGCCAGGACTGCGGCTAACATAGCCAGCCAGAGCAAAAACCAGCCTCCGGCGGAATTGAAGCTTCACCTCACGCCCAATTATTATCCCATTGAAACACCTTGGGAGGAGGTGAAGATCGATAGGAAAATTCCTCACCTTCAGAAGATCAATGAGCGGGTATTCAACAACGATAATAGGGTTATCAAGTCACGCATCTGGTTTACAGATCAGAGTTCTTATATCCTCGTCGCAAGTTCTGACGGCAGGATAGCTTATGATTTTCAGCCCATGGCCGGGCTTTATGCCACCTGCATCGCCGAGGAAAACGGTAAAAAAGAGGAGAATTATTTCGGGCTGAGGGGACGTCGGGGGATTGAGTATTTCTCTCCCCAGAATGTGAATCGCATAGCGGATGAGGTGGTCAGGCGGACGGTGGCGTTATTCGAGGCGGTCAAGCCGGAGGGTGGGGAGATGGAGGTGGTGCTGGCAGCTGGCAGCTCGGGCATCCTTCTGCACGAGGCAATCGGACACGGTATGGAGGCGGATTTCAACCGCAAGAATATCTCCATCTTCTCAGATAAGATCGGTCAGAGGGTGGCAGAGGACTTTGTATCCATAGTGGATGACGGGACCTGGCCCAATGGACGAGGCTCGCTGAATATGGATGATGAGGGAAATGATACGGAGAAAACAGTCCTGGTGGAGAATGGCATATTGAAGAGTTATCTGCACGACCATATCAGCGCAGGACATTATAATGTCAAACCCACGGGAAACGGGCGCAGGGAATCGTTCAGATACCCCCCGATCCCCCGGATGAGGAATACCTATATGTTGAGCGGCCCTCATACCAAGGAGGAGATAATCCAGAGTGTAAAAAAAGGTTTATATGCTGAAGATTTCACCAATGGAGAGGTTCATATCGGCGCCGGGGATTTCACCTTCTACGTGAAGACAGGTTACCTGATAGAGGATGGAAAATTAACCCATCCCATCAAGGACGTGAACATCATCGGCAATGGTCCGGAAGTTCTTAAAAACATAGTCATGGTAGCTGATGACCTGAAACTTGACGAAAGCGGTGGAACCTGCGGCAAAAACGGTCAGGGAGTCCCGGTGAATGACGGGTTACCCACCACCAAGGTGTCCTCCATCACAGTCGGGGGAATTACCTCATAAGGTCACAGGCTAAAATCTTTTAGGTCAAATTTATAACTTAAAAAAACAAGGCTGGAATTATGAATAGAAAAGAAAGAATGGACTTAGCTAAATGGGTGGTTGCCCAGGCTCAGAGTAAAGGCTCGGATGAAGTAGCGGTCAACCTCTATCATAACCGATCAATCGAGGTTGAACATCGGGATGGTAAATTAGAGAAGCTCAAGGAGTCGACCGAGAACTCCCTGGGCCTTACCATTTACGCAAACCAGCGCTACTCCTCTCATTCGACCAATGATATCCGCAGGGAATCGTTAAATAAATTCATCGATCAGGCAGTGGCTATGACCGGATATCTGAACGAGGACCCTTACCGCTCCCTTCCTGATTCAAAATATTATAAAGGGCAGAAAGGAACTGATCTGCAGATTTACGATCCAGCTTATGATAGAGTCACCTCAGATAAAAGGGTGGAGATCGCCCGGAAAATTGAAAAGATAGCCTCTGCCCAGAGCGATAAGATCATATCCTGTACCGCGGGTTATTCGGATACCTTCTATGAGTCAACGAAAGTTCACAGCAATGGTTTCGAGGGAGAGAATAGGAGTACGGTTTTCTCATCCGGAGCAGAAGTAACGGTAAAAGATGAAAAGGGACGACCTGAGGATTGGGACTGGCGTACGGTGCGCTTTTATAAAGACTTGACCTCTCCAGAAGTTTTAGCCAAATCTGCAGTAAAGCGGGCACTTAATAAAATCGGGCAGGTCAAGCTGGAATCCGGTCTGTATGATATGATCATAGAAAATCGGAGCACCTGGAGGATTTTCTATTCGCTGTATGGACCTATGAGCGGCAGCGCGCTTCAGCAGAAAAGCTCCTTTTTGGAGGGAAAGTTAGGGGAGAGGATCGGCTCGGATAAGCTGACCATAATTGATGATCCATTTATAAAATCCGGACTGGGCTCCAAGCTTTACGACGGCGAGGGAATGGCATCCAGTCGCCGGGTGCTGATCGACAAGGGAATTCTGAGGTCCTATTTCATTGATACTTATTACGGGAAAAAGCTGGGGATGGAACCGACCTCCGGCTCTGCCAGCAATATCGTGATGGAATATGGGAAAAGGTCTTTAGATGAGATGGTAAAAAGCACGAAGAAGGGTATTCTGGTAAACCAATTCATCGGAGGTAATTCAAACTCGGTCACGGGTGATTTCTCCTTCGGGATTATAGGGATGTATGTGGAGAATGGGAAAATCGTAAAGCCGGTGCACGAGATGAATATCTATGGTAATTTCACAGAGTTTTTGAATCAGCTGGTGGAGGTGGGAGATGATCCCTATATCTATTCGTCTCTGCGCATACCCAGTTTATATTTTAAGGATATCCATTTCAGCGGGATTTAGGTGATGCTCTGGTCAATTAGAGTTGTAGCAGAATACTGTTCCTGACACTGGCAAACTCTTCACTTCATCGCCTGAAATCCCATCAGGGTCTAGGTTATCTACTGGCAGGTAACTGCACATATTTGATGGTGACGAAATCATAGGCTGAGCCCCTGCCTTCACTCCTGCCGGTCACATACACATTGTTAAAAGCATCTATGGCTATATCCTGAGCCCAGTCGATCTGTTTTGCTGTCCCGTCATATCTTTTGACCCAGGCTATTCCCCCCTCGGAGTCATACTTGATAGTTGTATAGTCATAAGAGCTTCCCTTTCCAGGGCTGTAACCGGTAACGTAGACACCTCCGGAGTTGTCTACCACCATAGCTTTAGCATAATCGTTTCCGTCAGCCGGCCCGTTATACCTTCTTACCCAGGCAGTATCTCCATTCGGGTAATATTTTATAGTAAGGTAATCCAGGCCCGTTCCCCGGTTATAGCTTTCACCGGTTACATATACATTGCCCGGGGCATCAACCGACAGAGCGCGTGCCTGGTCAAATTCTGTTCCTGCTCCACCGTATCTTCTTTCCCAGATAATCTCACCCTCAGGATCATATTTTATCGTGAGATAATCCCTGCCGGTTCCCTTTCCGTCACTCCCTCCCGTCACACAGATGTTTCCGGATAAATCCGTCTTGAGGGCAGTGGCTTCATCCTCTCCATCCGCTGGTCCGTTGTATCTTTTGACCCAGAGCTCATTGCCCTTGCTATCGTACTTTATGGTGAGGTAATCATTGGAATTGCCCAAGCTTATTCCGGTAACGCAGATGTTCCCAAAGGGGTCAAGGGATAATGCGTTAGCCTGGTCGTTTCCATTACCCGGACCGTTATATCTTTGCAACCAGCGCTCCTTACCCTTCTTGTCGTATTTTATGGTAGCATAATCCTTATTCAGGGACATTCCGCTTGTCCCACTGACATAAACATTCTTATCTTTGTCTACAGCTATGGCATAGGCTCTGTCACCTTTGCTGTACGGCCCATCATATCTTCTTATCCAGAGTTCTTTTCCCTTGGGATCGTATTTTATAGTGGCGTAATCATCAGATGTCTCCTTGCCCGGACTTCCTCCGGTTACATATACATTGCCTGTTCCATCTACGGCTAAGGCACGTGCGGCATCATATCCGCTTGCCGGTCCATTGTACCTTCTTTCCCAGGCAGTTTCGCCATCCGGGTAATACTTGATAGTGGCATAGTCGGCAGATGTCCCATTGCCCGGGCTATAGCCAGCCACGTATACATTCCCGGAAGAGTCTACCTTGATAGCCAGGGCATTTTCACCCCCGTTTCCGGGTCCGTTGTATCTTTTCACCCATGATACCTTAACTTCCTGAGCATAAAGGGAAAAAGTTAACAGAAGAATCGAAAGAAAGGTCAAGAGAGATTTTATCATATTTCTCCTTTTCAAAAGAAATTAAACTCTCAGTGTAAATAAAAGGAATTTTTCCGGCATATCAAGATTTTTAAATGAGACGATTCAGATAATGGAACTTTTTGTCTTATTCAATCGTATGAATCTTGTAGGAAGTTTGACCGAATACAAAGGAGTAAAGTAGAATTGAAGGAGAGATGGATATGAAGCTTAATCTCTATAATAAAAATGATGTGGTGGTACTGGAACTGCTGGGTAAAATTATGGCGGGAAGGGGAGTGGTTCTGCTGGACGAGAAACTATATTCCCTTTTGGGCAGGGGTAAGAAAAAGGTGGTGATAGACTTAGGCAAAACACTCTGGCTTTCCTCCTGTGCTATATCCACGCTGCTTGATCACAATGCCAGGTTCAAACAGGCTGGCGGGAATCTTAAATTATCCAATCTCACAGATAAAATTGAGGAGATCATTACCGTAACCAGGTTGACCTCGATTTTTGAGGTATATGATAGTCTGGATGCTGCTCTGGATAGTTTTATAGAGAAAGTCGAAAACAGGACAGTGTCAGAGACTCTTTTGTGATCCTGATGACATGGCCAGAGTGCCTGTGTGCTGTCGGATGAAGGGTCGTATAAGATCAGGTAGTAACCAGAAAAAAATCCTGTTCTACTTGTTAAAGAACAGGATTTTTTCTAAGACCTTTTTTACTTACTTTTTTCTCCTCAGGCTGAAAATTCCTAAACCCAGAAGACCGCTGCCCAGGAGAACAAGTGTGCCCGGCTCTGGTGTCGGAGTTGTAGTATAATCCATCATCAGAATTGCCTCGTCTATCCTAAAGGCACACTCACCAGCCGTCACCGTTACATCCAAATATCCGTCGTTCCAGAAGCCGGGTATTTCAGCATCTGTTAACCAATAGGTCGTATTATCAAACCAATTGTGATTAAGCGGATCCCATTCGAGATCGCCCTCGATTTCAATGGTGTTGTTATCAGAATCAATATATGCACCATCGATCCATAATCTGGCTCTGGTTACCTGGCTGGGGGGGACAGTTCCCAAATCCTCTGGAAGCATATGAGCCCATTCCAGATAATCGGGGAGATCTGGAGCTGTTCCTATCCAGACACCGTTTAACCAGCCCTCGTATACTGATCCGCCAGAGACTGATTCATCCGGTACGACTCCCTTGTAACATCCGTTAGAACCATTCCATCTGTAGAAGTCAATCTTAGAGGCATAATCGTAGGTATGAAAATCCCACCACCAGAAATCGGTATAGGAAGTCTCGACCATCGGAAGGGCAAATGCTGATGTTGAGGTCAGGGTGAAGCAGGCGATTAGAATAAAAAATAAACTGGCTTTTCTCATCTCTTCTCTCCTTGTATGAATGTTTTCACCTATAACTACACACTGTAGTATATAGCAAGCTGTATACCAAACCCCTATGTACAAGGAATAGCTGGGCTTATGGAACCCTGAAGTTGGGCATGCTTAGGAAGTTAAGAAAAATTCTGCATATAATTGATACCAAAAACCGGAATTGTTCAGATTTTAGGCAGAAAGGCAGTAGTTTCCTTTGGCCCTAAACGAGAAAAGTGTAATACCGCTATTCCCTTGGAGAATAACAGCTTGCCGATAGGAAGCAGCTGGAGATTATTAACTTATCGTCGTCAATCAGATCAGGTGATTGTGGTAATTAGCTAAAAGCTATTTTATGGGGTTTTTATGAATTAATTTGGATGCTGTTAGGAGCGCAGGACTCCTGACCTACATCCTAATCACTATTCACTAATCACTGTATTAACGGGTGGGTGACGGGATTTGAACCCGCGACCACCAGGGCCACAACCTGATGCTCTAACCGGGCTGAGCTACACCCACCGTGTTAAGTGACTAAGTGATTGAGTGACTAAAAGATAATTACCTCTTCAATTTTGATATCATACTGTTTATCATCTTCAGAACTTCAGAATACTCCGAAGATAATTTCTGATAATTGCTTTCTTTGATATATTTTCTCTGGGAGCTAAAATAGAGCCAGTAATCGGTCTCAGGGATTGATCTTCGAGCCTGATATAAGTAGCTTATGAATTCGTTTCCCTTTCTTCCTCCAAACCCTTCTGCTATATTTGTAGGGATGGAAGAAGAGGAACGCAAAACCTGACCTGTTATTATCTCAGCTCCTCTGGTTTTGGGAAATTCCTCTACCAGATCAAAGATTCTATTTGCCAGCAAGTGAGCCTTTTGCCAAATCAACAAATCCTTATAGCTTTTCACCTCATCCATCTAAATACCCCTAATCACTTTTTCACTTTCTCACTAATCACTGTTTTTAACACCCCCGGCCTGATTCGAACAGGCGACCCTCTGCTTAGAAGGCAGATGCTCTATCCACCTGAGCTACGGGGGCAAAATTTAGTGACTAAGTAATTAGTGATGTAGTGATTGGTTTTTAATCACTAATCACTTTATCACTCTATCACTGTATTTCTCGGGGTGAGAGGATTTGAACCTCCGACAGCATGGTCCCAAACCATGTGCGCTACCAGGCTGCGCTACACCCCGGTGAATTATACCTTCGAAAAATTGATACGAGCTTTCCGCTCAAATTTTTACGATAACTATATATAAGAATAGAACTCCTCTTGTCAAGGATATTTCGTCCAATGCAAGCCAGATCTTTAGAATGTGAGATGGCAGAGACGAATAGCCATGCTTCTCTACGAATAAAAAAACCCCCGCAGGAATACGGGGGTTATAATGCAATTAAATTCCATTTATAATTTAACTACATTATTTGCCTGTGGTCCCTTTGGGCCCTGGGTAATATCGAAGCTGACCTCGTCACCCTGTTTCAGGGTCTTATAGCCATCCGTTTTGATGGAAGAGTAGTGGACGAAGATGTCTTTGCCTCCATCATTCGGCTGGATGAAGCCGAAGCCCTTAGCTTCGTTAAACCACTTCACTTTCCCTTCTGCCAAGACCTTACTCACCACCTTTCACTAAAAAAGGTTAAAAAAGAAAAGCACCACGAAAAAAACCTCCTAAAAGCAGAGGCTTTCATGGTCCTTTAAGATTATAAAAGTCTAAAATACACAAATCAATCCTTCCAAGACTTACAAAAATAATATACTTAAAAAGCCGATTTTGTCAAGCAAAATCATATATTTATAGCTGTTAATTTTATCGGCAGGAGTGAACGAAAAATTGACACCTCCCTGCGTTATCTCAAAGAAATACACAAAGATAGGAAGATAATAAACTTTCAAGCAGACCTATTAGTTCAAAGGTTAAAGACAACTAGAACGCTTGACAAGAAAAGAAAGTTTTATTTATTGGTCTATTAAAAAAAGGAGATACAATGGACGTAAACAGACTCTGGTATTATGAGAAATTAGCCTCTAAGGTCTTAGAGAGCCTGAGGAGGAATAATATCGAAGGTTATTATCTCAAAACTGCTAAGGAGGCAAAGGAGAAGGTCTTGAGTATGATCCCCAGGGGGGCCACAGTGGGTATGGCGGGCTCGCTTACCTTAAAGCAGATTGGTCTGATAGATGAGCTGATGAGAGGAGACTGGAAGGTCTATAATCCATATCTGCATGAACTTTCCAGAGAGGAGAGCCTGCGCCTAAGAAGGGAAGGGGTCTGGGCAGACTACTTCCTCTCCGGAACAAATGCCCTTACTCTGGAAGGTGAGCTAATAAATATCAGCGCTATCGGAAATAAGATAGCCGGGCTTTCGTATGGCAAGAGGGTGATAATCGTCGCCGGTATAAATAAAATTGTCAAAGATGTGAAAGAGGGGATAGAGAGGACCAGAAATTTGGTCGCCCCGATGAATGCTAAGAGGTTGGATTTCAACACCCCCTGCAAAGAAACTGGTTTTTGTGATTATGAACTGTGCCGCCCGCCAGAATATCACCGGATCTGTAATCAGCTTTTGGTCATAGAGGGAGAAAGGGAAAAAGGAAGGATTACGGTGGTTCTAGTGGGGGAGGAGCTGGGTTTTTGATTTTTGATGCGAAAACCCTTGAACCTTGATTTGAGGGCGGAAAGTAGGTTAAAAGGAAGGTTGATTTTATTGAATTTGAATTAACAAGAGCCTTTCTCCTAAATAGACCTATATGGCGATAACATCGATGAATCCCCAAGGAGGAGATGATGTTAACCGGGATACATTTTCTGCTGACCTATGCCTGCAATTCGGAGTGCGATCACTGTTTTCTTTATTGCGGGCCACAGTCTAAAGGTACTTTTACTCTCAATCAGCTCAAAGAGGTTCTGGCTGAGCTGGTTAAAATTAGAACGACAGAATGGATATATTTTGAAGGCGGGGAACCATTTTTATTTTATCCCCTGATGCTGGAGGGGATCAAAATGACCTCAGGCATTGGCTATAAAATCGGAATTGTCACCAACGCCTACTGGGCAACTTCTGCAGAAGACGCAGAGCTATGGCTTAAACCTCTAAGGGAATTAAAGATTTCGGACTTAAGTATAAGTGACGACCTGTTCCACTTTGAGAAGGAGGAAGATAACCTGGCTAAAAAGGCTTTGGTGGCGGCAAAAAAATTGGACATCCCCATAAACTCGATCTGCATTGATAAACCTGCTGTAGGGAAAGAGATAAATAAGGAACAGGATAAGGGGGAGCCGGTTACAGGTGGTGGAGCTATGTTCAGAGGAAGGGCAGTTGAGAAATTGACACCAGATCTGCCCAAAAAAAGCTGGGAGGAGTTTAAGGAATGTCCCTATGAGGATTTGAAACAGCCGGAAAGAGTCCACCTTGATTCCTATGGAAACGTCTTTCTCTGTCAGGGCTTGAGTATGGGAAATATGTGGGAGATCCCGTTATCCAGTTTAGTTAAAAGCTATGACTACAGGGTGCATCCGATCTGCGAGCCATTGGCCAGGGGCGGTCCTTTTGCTCTGGCTAAAGAATATGGTTTTAAACCTGAAGATGGATACGTGGACCCCTGTCATCTATGCTATTGCATTCGTTTAGCTTTACTGGATAGATTCCCCCAGTACCTTTCTCCCAGGCAGGTCTATGGAATTAGTTAGCGGAAGACCGTTCCTATGGATCCAGTTTCAGACAAGGTCTTGTCCAAGGATCCTGGCGAAGACTTCAACCTTCCATTTTTTGAATCGTAGTGCGAGCCTTTCAGGTTCGCCAGAAGATAAAACATCATCCTATCCCTCCCCTCGAGAAGGAGAGTGGTTTAAAGGCAGAGGTGAGCTATGCTTTCGAAACTTCCGCATCTGAGGTGTAATCATGAAAGATGTAAAATTTAAACCCATAGGCATCATTCATACTCCCTTTAAAGAGCCAAAGGGAACCCCGATTCAGCCAAAGGCAGGAAAGGATATCGAGGGCTGGGTCGAAGTATTCCCGGAGTATACCGAGGGGCTTAAAGATATTGAGGGGTTCTCGCATATTATCCTGCTATTCTATTTTCATTTGTCCGGAAAATTCAATTTAAGATTGAAGCCTTATCTGGACGACGAGCTAAGAGGCGTATTCGCCACGCGTGCACCTTCCCGTCCCAACTCCATTGGTCTATCAGTAGTGCGTCTGGACAAAGTGGAAGGAGGAAAACTTTTCATCAGAGATGTGGATATGGTGGATGGCACTCCTCTTCTGGATATCAAGCCTTACGTTCCGGAGTTCGACCAGCAGGAAAGGATCAGAATTGGCTGGCTGGAGAAAAGGGTTAAAAATTTTGATAAGCGGAAAGATGACGGGCGGTTTGTAAAGTGATTGCGATGAAATCAGGCTTCTAAAAATTTTGTTTTTCGTAGTGCGAGTTTTTCAGGCCAGAAAGAATATGAAACATCGTCCTTAGTCTCTGCTTATGAAATAGCTAATGGATTGAAGGACAGTGGCACGGCGCGCGGTGATCCTCCATTCTTCTGACACCATACTGGAGATATGATAGATTACAACCAGATAGCCTCTGAATATGCAAAGCACCGCCAGGTTCACCCTGAGGTACTGAAGAATCTACTTTCGCTTAGCAATATCGAAAGTTTCTCTAAGGTGCTTGAAGTAGGATGCGGCACCGGTAATTATATTGTGGCAATAGAAGAGTCTGCTGGCTGCTCCTGCTGGGGGCTCGACCCTTCGGAGAAGATGCTGTCTAAGGCAAAGGAGCGTTCGGGCAAAATTAATTTCAAGATAGGCATGGCTGAAAAGCTCGATTCTTCAGATAACTTTTTTGATTTGGTCTTTTCGGTGGATGTGATTCATCATATAAAGAATCGAATAGACTATTTCAAGGAAGCTTATCGCGTGCTTCAACAGGGTGGAAAAATATGCACGGTCACCGATTCGGAAGGGATCATCCGAACCCGAAAGCCGCTTTCGGTTTATTTTCCAGAGGCAGTCGAGCCTGAGCTAAAAAGATACCCGCCCATATCTGAGCTTCGGGAGATTATGCTGGAAGCCGGTTTTAAAGAGATCTCAGAAAATCGAGTTGAGTTCCGCTACCAGCTGACTGATATCCAGGCATACAAGGACAAAGCCTTTTCCTCTCTTTATTTGATTTCCGAGGAGGAATTCAAAAGGGGGATAGAACGAATGGAAAAGGATTTGCAAAAGGGGCCTATTCAGGCTGTTCCCCGCTACTTGCTTTTGTGGGGTTTGAAATGATAGTCAGAGACACCTGTTCCACCGGACATTCTTCACTACAATTGTGAACAGACAGGAATGTCTGTCCTACCAATAATTTTCATTAAATTTTTTCTGGCTTAAATCAGCTCTTTTTGATATATTTGTGTCCAAACCTTTAAACCAAAATAAGGAGGACCTGCGATGTATAATAAGTTCAAAAGATTAACCAGGGACAGCGAATCACGTTTCCTTTTGACTTCGCTTCTGGCCTGTTTGCTTACGGCTCTATTTTTCGGAATAACCGATGCCCGAAAGTTTAATTATCCGCCAGCCAGGATAGATAATGTTGTGGATGATTATTTCGGCACTAAAGTTCCTGACCCATATCGCTGGTTAGAGGACCCGGATTCACCTGAGACCCAGGCATGGGTGGAGGCGGAGAATAAATTGACTTTCGGATTTATCGACTCCATCCCTGCAAGGGAGAAAATCGAAGCCCGGCTGACCCAGTTGTGGAATTATCCCAGGTATTCGGTCCCATATAAAAGAGGTGACAGATACTTTTTCTCCAAAAACGATGGTCTGCAGAACCAGTCAGTCATTTATATGCAGAAAAGCTTAGAGAGTGAGCCGGTTGTGGTGATTGACCCTAACACATTCAGTCCGGATGGGACGGTGGCTTTGACCACTCAAGCTTACAGCGAAGACGGCAAGATCTTAGCCTACGGGATTTCAAGAAGCGGTAGCGACTGGCAGGAGATCAAGGTTTTAAATATCGATACGGGCAAGGGATACCCCGAGGTTCTGGAGTGGTGCAGATACAGCAGCATCGCCTGGAGGCACGACAACCAGGGTTTTTATTATGATAGGTATCCGGATTCGGGCAGCGTGGCAGAGGAAGACAGAATAAACTATAACCGGGTTTACTGGCATAAGCTCGGCACACCCCAATCGGCAGATAAGCTCATCTATGAAAGGCCGGAGGACAAGGAGCTGGGCTTCTCGCCCTTTATCTCGGATGACGGGAAATATCTGTTTCTGTATGTCTGGAGGGGAACCGATGAAAAGAACAGGATTTATTATAAGGAAGTGGGAAGCCAGGGTGATTTTATACGGCTTCTGGATAAGGCGGATGCCAGCTACTCGTTTATCGACAACTTGGATACCATCTTCTATTTCAGAACCGATTTAGACTCTCCCAAAGGTAAGATAATCGCCATCAATATAAAAAATCCTCAAAAGGAGAACTGGAAGGAGGTAATCCCGGAAAAAAAGGATGTGCTTGAGTTTGCGGTGATGATTAATAACCAATTGGTAACAATATATATGCAGGATGCGAAAAATAAGATGAAGCTTTATAACCTGGATGGCACCTTCCTGAAGGAAATAGAAATGCCGGACCTGGGCTCGATAAGCGGTATATCCGGCAGGAAGGAGGATAAGGAGATGTTTTTCGGGTTCACCTCTTTCCTGTATCCCTACACCATCTTCCGTTACGATTTTACCGGAGATAAGCTTTCGGTTTTCCGCGCACCGAAAATAGACTTCAACCTGTCCGGCTATGAATCCAAGCAGGTTTTCTATTCCTCGAAGGATGGCACACGTGTGCCGATGTTCATAGTTCACAAGAAGGGGTTAAAGCTGAACGGCAATAACCCGGTCCTGCTTTACGGGTATGGTGGGTTCAATATCGGCATCACGCCCTATTTTTCCATCTCACGTCTCGTCTTTCTGGAAAACGGCGGAGTTTTTGCGGTGGCGAATCTGCGCGGAGGGAACGAATATGGAGAAGAGTGGCACCAGGCTGGGATGCTGGGTAAAAAGCAGAACGTGTTTGATGATTTCATATCTGCTGCAGAATGGCTGATTCAAAACAAATATACCAATTCGAAAAAACTGGCAATTCTGGGTGGCAGCAACGGCGGGCTTTTGGTAGCCGCCTGTATGGTTCAGCGACCGGAGCTGTTTGGAGCGGTTATCTGCGAAAACGCGCTTACCGATATGCTGAGGTATCATAAATTCACAGTGGGGAGATACTGGGTGAGCGAATACGGTAACGCAGAGGAGAACCCTGAGCAGTTCAAGTTTCTTTATGCCTATTCGCCTTATCATCATGTTAAAAAAGAGGTGGTATATCCGCCAACTCTCATCACCACAGCAGATACGGATGACCGGGTAGTGCCTGCCCATGCCAAAAAATTCGCCGCCGCCCTGCAGGCTGCCACAGCCGGGGACAATCCCATCCTGATACGGGTGGAGACCAAAGCCGGGCACGGAGTGGGAAAACCCACCTCCAAGGTTATAGAGGAAGTAAGTGACATCTATGCGTTTCTGTTTAAGATACTGGGTATGAAGATTAATTAATATGAGTATCTGTTTCTTCAGGTAGCGGGAGGCTTAAGGGCTTAAAACTTTGGCTTCCCCTTTTGTCTGAGGAAACTCATAGGATTATGCCAGGTAAGTGCAAGAGAATATTTCTCTAAAAACATCATTCAAACTGGCTGGAGAGAAATAATTAAATCAGAGAAAGATTAGCCCTCACCTCTAATTTCTTTTTAAGATATCCGGAATGAATTATTTGAAAGGATCGCTATGGCAAGATATCATATGCATAAAAAGGAAAAAGAAATAACAGGGCAAGATGTTTTAAAAGAGATACTGAAACGGGGTAAGTATGCGGTGATTTCCATGTGCCGGGATAACGAACCCTATATAGTTGTGCTGAATTATGGTTACGATAAAGACGAAAAT
Source organism: uncultured Ignavibacteria bacterium (assembly GCA_964511075.1). Taxonomy (GTDB): domain Bacteria; phylum Zixibacteria; class MSB-5A5; order MSB-5A5; family RBG-16-43-9; genus CAZEDM01. The sequence goes on along the minus strand of CAZEDM010000006.1, from coordinate 68,641 downwards.
GCTTTGTATTTTCACTGTGCCCTTAAGGGTTTAAAACTTGACTTTATTGAACATAATCCCAAAGTCTGCGGAACAGTGATAGAAGATGGAGGATATGTTAGAGGCGATTGTAATCAGATTTATCGTTCGGTAGTCTTCTGGGGAAAGATGCATCTTATTGAAGAGGTAGAGGAGAAGAAAAGAGGCATTGAGGTTCTGCTAAATCATCTGGAAGGCGGGTCAGAAAAGTACAGGCAGGGTTTGAGCTCTGATGATGCGTATAGGAAGGTTGGTATATTAAGACTGGACATAACCGAGATAAGCGGTAAACGAGGCGATTGAAAAATATAACCGGCAGCTTATGGATCTATTCTCTATCATCTTCATAGCATTCGGGCTGGCTATGGATGCTTTCGCCGTGTCCGTAACCAGCGGTATAACCATAAAGCAGCTAAAAATCAGGAACGCTTTGAAGATTGCCTTGTTCTTCGGCGCGTTTCAGGCTTTTATGCCGGTGATCGGGTGGCTGGCAGGTCTCAGCCTGAGAGCTTTTATCTCAAGCGTTGACCACTGGATAGCTTTCGGGCTACTTTTTTTCGTGGGATGTAAGATAATCTACGAGTCAGTTAAACTGGAGCCAAGGGAAAGAACTATCGATCCGCTGGATGTTTCTATATTATTAATGCTCTCCATCGCCACCAGTATCGATGCCTTGGTGGTAGGGGTTAGCTTTGCCTTTCTGAAGGTATCCATTGCCACCCCCGTCATAATAATTGGGGTAGTAACCTTCATATTGTCCTTTACCGGAGTTTATATCGGGGATAGGTTCGGACACTTTTTTGAGAAGAAGATAGAGATAGCAGGTGGTGTTATTTTGATTGGAATCGGAACAAAGATTTTGGTGGAACATCTGGCTTAGAAGATTATTACCTAAATAGAGAATTAAATTACAAGCATTTGCTGGATTCAGTTCAGGAGGTAGAGAATGTATATAAAAAATTTAAAAGATTGCAAGAAGATAACCGCAGGCGATAACAGTGCTTTAAGGGAACTGTTAAATCCATCAAAGGAAAACCTCAAGATAAGATACAGCCTGGCTCATGCCATAGTCAAACCAGGAGAGCTTACCTTAGCCCACAGGTTAAAAAGCTCAGAGGTTTATTATATAATGGAAGGGGAAGGGGAGATGTATATCGATGAGGAGAAGGAGAAAGTATCTGCAGGACAGGCGATTTATATCCCTCCTGATTCGGTTCAGCAAATTAAAAACATCGGGGAAAGTGATCTAGTCTTCTTGTGTATTGTCGATCCTGCCTGGAAAGCTGGGGATGAGGAAGTTTTGGAATAAATGATCGATTCAAAATATACTCAAATACTGAATAAGATATATAACAGGCTAAGGAATACCGATATCGTTTGGGCTGTTACAGGGAGTCTTGGTTTCGCCCTGCAGGGGATGTCGGTCGAAATCCATGATATCGACATTCAGACTGATAAGGCTGGAGCTTATGAAATAGAAAGACTTTTTAAAGAGTATGTGGTGAACATAGTTAATCTATCGACCTCAGAGAAAATCCGCTCTCATTTCGGAGAATTAAATATCGATGGAATAAAGGTTGAGATAATAGGTGATGTTCAAAAAAAGCTTGGTGAAGATATCTGGGAGGAGCCGGTTAATTTAATTAAGTACAGAAAGGTGATAGAATTTGAGGGGATGAAAGTTCCTGTTTTAGACTTAAGGTACGAATATGGAGCTTACTTAAAGTTAGGCAGGATTAAAAAAGCGGAAATGATTAAAAACTATCTGGACAAAGAAGGAGGATAAAATGGATATCAAGATAGCGGTCATATTATGTGTTATTTCGCTAACATTTACTACATCGCACTGGATACTAAAAATAAGAAAAGACGAAAGGGATTTTGAAGCTTGTATTAAAGACATACGGGTGATGAATACCTACAATTCCTATTTTTTGGCAGGTATCTTAATCTTTTTTGGTCTAATTATCGAGAAGGGTGTTGAGCTTGTGCCCGAGTCATCTTTATATTTGCTTATAGCTGCATTTCTTTTCGCATCTCTTGCCATATTCTTTATCCCACTGAAAAGACCCTCAAGTGGGGCGGGTGCGGCTAAAAAGCTATGGCTATATACATTAATATTCACCCAACTTACAGTGATTGTTACTCTTGTGGGAGTGATAAGTGCAGTTGTAGTTAGATGTAAATTATTTTAAACTCAATTCGGAGGTAAAAGATGAACAAAAAATCTAAAACCCGAAAATCCTGGAGAGAAAAGTATGAAAATCCGGCTAAGGGACTGCCCAAGGTAGTAAACGGTCCTGCAGAATGGATAAAAAGATTTGGAGGAAGAAAGGTTCTGATCGCCACGCCGCATCTGGTGGATGAGGTAATAAGAAAAGTCCCGAAGGGAAAACTTATCACTCTAAATCAGATAAGGGAAAAACTGGCAAAAGATTTTAAGGCTGAATCAACCTGTCCGCTCACCACCGGTATTTTCTTGCGGATTGTCTCTGAAGTGGTAGAAGAAGATAAGAAGACAGGGAAGAAAAAGATTTCGCCTTACTGGAGAGTAATCAGGGAGAACGGAAGCTTGATTGATAAATTTCCCGGGGAGCTGAAAACACAGGCAAGGTGTTTGAAAGATGAAGGACACAAAATTCTTTCGGATAAAAAAGTGCCGAAGGTAAAGGAATTTGAGAGGTATTTATATAAGTTGTGAAGATTTTATTTTGTAGGGACAGGGCTAGTCCCTGTCCTAATCTTGATAAAGGCAAAATTCGTTCTGGAAGTTCAATATGTTGTGGCTTAATATTCTTTAACAGACCCATAATTAAATACAAAATGAGATGCTAAAATTCGTTCAGGCTAAATCCCAAAAGGAGATTGAGCATATTCGGAAGCTTTTCTTGGAATATGCCCAATCACTTGATTTTAATCTCTGCTTTCAGGATTTCGAAGAAGAGCTTAAGGAGCTTCCCGGGGAGTATGCTCCGCCAGAGGGCTCTTTGATTTTAGCGGTTTATGAGAGTAACGTGGCAGGATGCGTGGCTTTAAGAAAACTCTCGGAGGGTATCTGTGAGATGAAAAGGCTTTATGTGAGACCTGCTTATCGGGGAAAAGGACTGGGGGAAAAATTAGCAGTGAAAATCATAGAAGAGGGCAGAAAGATTGGCTACAAGAAGATGAGACTAGACACCGTTCCCTCGATGATAGAAGCTATAAGACTTTATCGTTCCTTAGGATTTGAAAAGGTTGAGCCTTACAGGTATAATCCTATAGAGGGGGCAATTTATATGGAAATGGAGCTGGGATAAAGAGAATCCTAAGTTTTTTACTCAATGAGATTGAGGTTTTCATAACGATGTAGGGGCACGGCACGCCGTGCCTCTACAATTCTTAAAAATCACTTGACATTAACAAGGGGCAAAGATAAAATAGACATAAATAATAGATTTAAAAAGGAAGGAGGGATTATGCTAAAAGAATTCAAAGAATTTGCTATGCGCGGGAATGTGGTTGATATGGCGGTTGGAATTATAATCGGTGCAGCTTTTGGCACCATCGTCAAATCACTGGTCTCCGATGTCATCATGCCCCCTATCGGACTGCTATTGGGCAATGTGGATTTCAGCAACCTTTTTCTGGTTCTGAAAGAAGGTGCGACCGCTGGACCCTATGCTTCTCTGGCTGATGCTCAAGCCGCAGGTGCGGTCTCATTGAACTACGGCGTGTTCCTCAATACCATTATCAGCTTCATCATAGTCGCATTTGCGGTATTTGTTCTTGTCCGGAGCATTAACAAGCTCAAACGGAAAGAGGAGGCTCCACCAGCAGAGCCGACAACCAAGGAATGTCCCTTTTGTTTTTCGGTTATCCCGATCAAAGCCACACGCTGTGGACATTGTACCTCGGAATTAAAGGCAGCATAGAAATACGCAGGGACAATTTCCAGATAGAAATTGCCCCTACCTTAAAATTCACGTAAAATCTTTCGACCTTCTTCACTCCCTTTGTCTGTTGGCTGGTGGGATTTCCTTAGTGTTTCATTCTACCCAGACTCTGCTTAACTGCCAGGTATGATACTCCTCGTTGTAGGTTAGCTGAAAAAGATTTGAGGCAGGGTCGGAAACCGAAAAATGCCAGATATTTTTCTCTCCCAAATCGCTTTTCCATCTGCTTTCCAGACGCGAAACCCTGTAATCCCTGCCTTTCCATCTGAACCTGAGAGGCTGAATTTTCCCCTGCTGGAACAAAGCCAGGACCTCTATCTTTTCGTCTATCTCCTGATACATACAAAGAAGGTTCAAAGGTTCAAGGGTTTAAGGTTCCTCACCGCGTTCAGAAGAGATAAAAGGTTCGAGAGTTCAAAGGTTTAGACGTTCAAACAACCTCACTCCCTACCCTTTGCTCCATGCCAAAGGCGAAGATGTTCGGTGGTCCCTATTACCTACCACCTATGACCTATTACCGGTATTTTCTCAAAAGCCCGATGACTTTACCGGCTATGAAGAAATCCGGGGTTTTCTTCTCCACGATTATGGGACCATAATCCGGGTTGGCTGGCTCTAACCTGACTTTGTTTTTCTCCGGGAAATATCTTTTCACGGTGGCTTCATCTCCGATTATGGCTACCACTATCTCCCCTTTCTGTGCAATGTTCTGCTGTTGGGCTAAGACATAATCACCGCTTAAAATCCCGGCATCCCTCATGCTGTCCCCGTCTACCTTTAAAAAGAAGGTCCCCTCTCCGGGGAAGAGGGATTTGTCTATCCCTATGCTGCCCTCGATGTTCTCCACAGCCAGGACCGGTAAACCTGCGGAAACCCTTCCTACCAGGGGGACTGAGACTAAATTAGCCCTAACCGATCTGAAAAGCTCGATCCCCCTGGAAACCAAAGGTTTTCTGCGGATATAACCCTTGGCACTCAGGGCTGAAAGAATAGCCCTTACCCCGTTGGTGGATGTGATCTTGAACTTCTTGCCTATCTCCCTGATAGTTGGGGGCAGACCGCTCTCCTCGATTGTCCTGGTGATAAAATCCAGCACCTCTTTTTGTCTTCTGGTTAATTCTTTCATTTTCCCTCCTACCTGCGAATCCTTCTTTCTAATGGTAGGGCACGGCGCACCGTGCCCCTACGCCTTTTGATATTATTATACTGCACATTAGTGCAGCTGTCAAGGGAAAAATAGAAAAATCAGAAAAATATCTCGATTGCAGAGATTCTTTTATTCTTAAGCTATTAGCAAACGGTAACTTATCCCCCAGCCCCAAATTTAAAAATAGCTTGATCCTGTAAAAGATGTTAGATATTATGAATATGTGGACTCTGCCCGAACAGGATTTCGCAAACAGGCAGGTTGCACTTTATCATCCCCAGGCAAGGAGGACCTTTTTGATCGACTCAAGCGAAGTGAAAGAGATAGTTAAAAATCTGGGAGCTGACCTCTGTGGTATCGCACCGGCTGAAAGGTTTAAGGAAGCCCCCAAAGGTTTTCGTCCTGTTGATATTTTTAAAGACTGCAGGGCGGTGATCGTGTTTGCCAAAAGACTTCCCCAGGGTCCTCTTTTTGCCTCCAGCTGCGTTCCCTATACCCTGGTAAATAACTTTTTAGCTCAGGGAATTGACAAGCTCGGGATCAGGCTTTCCCTGAAACTGGAGAAGCTGGGCGTAAAGGCTGTTCCTGTCCCTTCAGATGACCCCTATGAACACTGGGAGTCTCAGAGATCGTATGGCAGGGCAATACTCTCGTTACGTCATGCTGCTTGCCTGGCTGGATTGGGTATCCTGAGTAAGAACACTCTTCTGATGAATAAAGATTACGGGAATATGGTTCAAATCGGGGCAGTGCTGGTGGATAGCGAACTGGAAGGTGATTCCCTGGCAGCCTATGAGGGATGTCCGGAGAACTGTCAGATCTGCATAGATTCCTGTCCCTCAAAAGCACTGGACGGTAAAACTGTCAACCAGAAACTTTGCAGGCCCCTTTCCTGTTACCTGACAGAGAAGGGGTATATTCTGAAGAAATGTAATTTATGCAGAAAGTTGTGTCCGAGTTGTTCAGGCATAAAATCATAAACCAAAAAGGGGTACGGTCATGACAGAAAAAGAGGCTATGAATAAAGGGCTGGCATTGGCTGATAGGTCTACCATTGCCATGCTGGGGACCGGCGGGGCTGAAGGCTACCCCAACATCAGGGCGATGATCAAGATGGAGAACCAGGGGTTGAAAAATATTTGGTTCAGCACAAACACCTCCTCGAAAAAAATAACCCAGCTCCAGAGCAGCTCCAAGGCGTGCATCTATTTCGTCGATTTCGATAAGTGGATGGGATTGATGTTAACCGGAGAGATCAGGATACTCCAGGACCCGCAGTCAAAAAAGCGGCTGTGGAGAGAGGGGTTTGAAAAGTATTACCCCTTGGGCGTAGCTGACCCTGATTATTCTGTGCTGTTATTCACCGCGGAGAAGGGGAGCTATTATCACGCTTTAACTGTGACGGATTTTGTAGTCTAAGTTTTTGGATAGATAATAATTAGGGATGAAAATTGAGCTGCCTGCTTTCGAGATACGTTAGCCGCTGAAAAGAACAGGCAAGATGCTTGTTCCACCAAATTAAGAAAATATCTTTACGATAGAATACAAAAATGCGGCAACTAAGCCCGAGACCGGGATGGTTATGATCCAGGCGACGATGATGTTCCTGACTATCCCCCATCTGACTGCGGAGATCCTCTGAGAGGAGCCGCTTCCCATTATGGCGGTGGAGATCACGTGGGTGGTGCTTATGGGTATTCCCAGGAGGGACATACCGCCGATGACCACCGCGGCTGAGGTCTCAGCGGAGAATCCATGGACCGGCTTAAGTTTGAACACCTTCCCTCCCATGGTCTCAATCACTTTCCACCCGCCCAGGCTGGTGCCCAGTGCCATGGCAAAAGCGCAGGCTATCATCACCCATATGGGGACCTTAAAAGCCGTCAGTGCCCCGTAGCTCACCAGTGCCATGGTTATCACTCCCATGGCATTCTGCGCATCGTTCATCCCATGAGAAAAAGACATCCAGGCAGCGGAAAGTATCTGAAGACGCCGGAAATGAATGTTGGTCTTAAGGGGAGATGAGCGTCTGAAGAGCCAGGAGATTAAAGTTATTAAAATAAGACCACCCAAAAAACCCAAAATCGGGGAGACTATCATAGCGATAAGGACCTTAACTACTCCTTTGACGATCACTATCTTAGTGCCTGCTGCCACTATCCCAACTCCCAGCATACCACCAATCAGAGCATGGCTTACGCTTACCGGGATTCCGTAGAAGCTGGAGAAGGCGGTCCAGGCACTCGCTCCTATCAGAGCCACCAGGACCATAACCAGACTGGTCTGCTGAGCATCGAGTATTCCCTTGCCCACTGTGGCGGCAACCGCAGTATGACTTAAAGCTCCGAGAAAATTAAGAACCTGTGCCATAAGGATGGCCTGGCGGGGAGAAAGCGCGCGGGTGGAAATTGTAGTAGCTATGGCGTTGGCACAGTCGTTAAAGCCGTTAAAGAAATCGTAAACCAATGCGGCAAAAACGATAGCTATGAGTAAGACTAAATCACCCAATGGGATTGCTCCCTTTTTTTAATGAGATCAGCTGCCCTTCATCACCACGGCCTCGATGGCAACCGCGATGTTCTCGCAGTGGTCTGCAGCGGTTTCCAGTCGACCATAGATCTCCTTCCACTTGATAGCCGTTCTCCAATCCGGCTCCTCTTCCAGCAGCTGGGCTACCATACGCTGGGAGATTTCGTCTGCCTCGTTTTCCAGGCGGTTGATCTCCACACAGAAAGGGTGCAGGTTATCGAAATGCTCCAGATCGGAAACCGCCTTTTCTATCTGCACCACACCCTGGTAGATTATCTGCACCAGCCTGATGCAGGCAGAGGTAGGCTGTTTGATCTTGAAGGATAAAAGCCGGCTGGAGATACCCTCTATGGCATCTAGGACGTCATCCAGTTCTGAGGCGATAAGGTGTATGTCCTCCCTGTCCAGGGGGGTGATGAAGGTCTTGTTAAGCTTGTCGATTATCTCGTGAATGATCTCGTCCCCCTTGTGTTCTATCTCCTTGATACCTTTTACCTTCTCCTCCACATCCTGGTAATTGTTAACCAGATCCTTTAAAGCCTCAGCACCCTTCAATAGATTATTAGCTGAATCCTTGAAAAGGTTAAAGAATTTTTCTTCCCTGGGCATCAACCGGGGTAGCTTTATAGCCATATCTCCTCCCTTAAATAATTTCCAAAATACACCTCTTTCTGTGAAAGGAGCATATTATGAATCAATAAATATAATCGCTCTTACGGATTAATCAAGGAAAAATTAAGGAATGATAAATTTTCAGCGAGAGCATAAGGGATTGGATGCCGCAAGATTCTTCAGCTACAACCATCTTTCCTGAAAATATTTTTGTTGACAAATTGGGAGATAATGATTATTCAATGGTTTAAATTTTCTGCTTCGAACAAAGAAGGAGAGAGTTTCTCTTCATGGAAAAAACAAAAAGGAGGTCAGGAGTGGTCAGAAAAAATCTATCATCCTTTCAGAAAAGCAAGGTATTCATCTTTTGCCTGTTATTTTTGCTCTTATTTTTGTCTTTTATCCAATCCTGCTCCCAGGATAGGGGTAGGACCGCGCTGATGTATGCTTTTAACCAAGAGGGCGCCTTATTGCGAGGCAAACTTAACCTACAGGACAGCCTCTGGGTGAAGGGAAAAGTCTTCTGGACCGGCAGACTGGAAGACAAAGAGGTCGTCATAGTCAATTCTGGGGTGGGGATGACCAACGCGGCGATGACTGCCCAGCTTTTGATAGACAGATATGACCCTGCGGAGATAATCTTCACCGGTATCTGTGGAGGGATAGATCCAGCCAACCATATAGGTGACATCGTCATTCCGGATATGTGGGCAACCCACGATTACGGGTATTACGGTAAAGACGGTTTTATACCCGATTCTATATATGTGGCTTTGCCAGGTGAGACAAAGGAGTCTGGCGTCCTGTTCTTCGAGGTGAATAAGCTCCTTTTGGAGAAGGCAAGCTCGGCAGTTCAGGGAGTCGAGCTGAAGCCGATAGGCAAGCGTATCCCGCAGATTAAAATTGGCGGTAAGGGTGTATCCGGGAATACCTTTATCGACCAGAAAGAGAAAAGGGAGTTTCTGAAAGAGAAGTTCGGTGCCCAGATAGTGGATATGGAATCCGCCGCTGTGGTGCAGGTGGCGAATGTAAACGGCATTCCGGTTCTGGTGGTGAGAAGCTGTTCGGATTTAGCCGGCGGGTCAGGCTCTGAAACCGCAGGTGCCGAGCTGAATGAATTTTTCAAGGTGGCGGCGAATAACTCGGCTGAGTTCGTCCTGGAGCTTTTGAAAAGTTTGGATTAAAGATATTAAGAATTTTTGGGTGATTAACTAAACGATCTTGACAAACTTAGTATGAAGAAATATTTTGCTATAGAAAGTAAAGAAAATGTTAGATATAAGACTATCAAAAAAAGTTGATCTAGATTCAGATATGATATTATACTCTGGGGATTGCTTAGAAATTTTACCTAAGTTATCTTCAGGCATGGCGAGGTTAATCATAACTTCTCCTCCCTATAATTTAGGAAAACCTTATGAAAAGCGTTTAGATTTAGAAGTATATTTAAATCAACAGAAGAAAGTGATTAAAGAATGTGTAAGGGTGTTAGCTGCCAATGGAAGTTTGTGCTGGGAAGTTGGTAATTATGTAGAGAAAGGTGAAATAGTACCTTTAGACATTCTCCTTTATCCTATATTTAAATCGTTTGGGTTGAAACTTCGGAATAGAATTATTTGGCATTTTGGGCATGGGTTACATTGCTCAAAACGTTTTTCTGGCAGGTATGAATCAATATTATGGTTTACTAAAAAGGATAAGTATGTTTTTAATTTAGATGCTGTAAGAGTTCCTCAGAAATATCCTCAAAAAAAATATTTTAAAGGTCCTAAAAAAGGTCAGTTATCTTCTAACCCTTTAGGCAAAAACCCAACAGATGTCTGGTTAATACCAAATGTTAAAAGTAATCATCCAGAAAAAACCATTCATCCTTGTCAGTTTCCAGTCGAATTAGTTGAGCGATTAGTATTGGCATTCACAAACCCAGGAGATTGGGTGATTGATCCTTTTATGGGTGTAGGATCAAGTTTAATTGCCGCCATACTTCACAAAAGAAGGGCAATTGGTGCAGAGATAAATGATAAATATGCATGGATCGCAGAGACAAGAGTCAAACAGTTATTAAAGGGGCAACTTAAAGTCAGACCAATGGGAAAACCAATATATGAACCCCTCAACGATGAAAGTAATTATTTCCTCCAGTTTTTCGAAAAGGAGTTAAAGGAAAAAGAAAGGATATATGAAAAAAGTATTTGAGTATTCTCATCTTGGTGGTGCGGAAATTTTAAAGGTAAGATTTCCTTTTATAGAAAAAGAGATAGAAGAGATAATCTCAAATGTTAAGATTCCGGGTAAGACAAAGGTAAGCAAGGAGAAGACTAAAAAAGGCAAACTGTTGTACTCACCTATAGAATTGAATAGAAAGTTCAAATCCGAATTCCAGAAGAAAGGTTTTAAAGAGCTCAAGGATCCCTATGTAATAGATATTGACTCGCCAAATTATAAGGTGTCAATAAAAGGAGCGTTCAAACAGATCGACTATGTCAAAGATAAAGTATTAGCAGAGGTCCAATTTGGTAAATATGCCTTTATGTTTTATGATGTAGCTAAATTCCAATATTTTTTTAATGAAAGTAAAGCTGAAGTTGGAATCGAAATTGTCCCCTGTTATGGACTAAAAAATCAAATGTCAACTGGAGTTTCATATGGGGAACAACTAATTTGGGATATTGAAAGGTTAAGAAGACACTTTCCAAGTGTTCCGATAAAAATCATACTGATAGATGTTAGTTAATATCTTTTAAGACTATAAATCCAATTTATAATCCAAGAAAAATAGTTACTTTTGATTAATACGGACAACTTGACTGAATTCGTACTGGAATTTCTAAAAAGATAAACCTGATTGAGCCGCCCTTTGATTTTCTTATTATTTTAATCCCTTCTAATACAGGTTCATCTTCCGCGTATAGACAATTAAAGTGTAAATTTTTGGTGAAAAGTTAAAACAAGGAGAAAGGGATGAAAGTGAGAATTGATCCTGAATTATGCACAGGGGATGAGGTCTGCGTGCAGATGTGTCCGGAGGTTTATGAGATGAAGGGTGACAAGGCTGTCCCCAAAATGGAAGAGGTCCCTGCGGATCTGCAGAATTGTGCCAGGGAGGGAGCTGATGCCTGTCCCTCTGCAGCCATAATCGTGGAGGAGTAGACTCCATATAAATATCATCACCTTGCACTCAAGCTTGGGGGCTAAAGATATCAAACCTTGAAACAGGCATCCTTGTCTGCTCAGCCAGAATTAATAAACATTCCACAGAGGTCTACCAAATAAAAATTATAGATCTCCGGGCTGGCTCAAATATACCATAGGGGGGTATCGTATAGCCATATACAGAGGAGGTTCAGATGAGCGATCATACAATGACTCATTTCGAGGAATTGACCGCCCTGAAGAAGATCGAGGGACAGATCCAGGGAATTCAAAGGATGATAGAGAACAAAAGGTACTGCATCGATATCCTGACCCAGCTTTCCGCGGTGGCGGGAGCTATTATGCGGGTGGAGGACAATATCCTGACCCGGCACCTGGAGGGGTGTGTCAGCCGGAGTTTCTCTAAAGGCCGGGGAGAGCGCGAAAAAAAGATAAAAGAGATAATCACACTGTTGAAGAAATTCAGAAGATACTAAAAGGAGCGAAAGATGAACAGTTTAGCTAGGAAAATTTTGTTTTTCAGTTTCGTTCTTCTGCTCGGTGCTGTTTTGGTGAATTCGAGCTTTGCCTCCGAACAGGAGAAAGAGGAGACCTCTGCCTCAGTTGCGCCTAGCGGAAAAGAGGCTATAGCCCAAATCGATTCGCTTATGGAAGGTTTTAACCAGGTGAGCCTTAAATTTATGGGGATGAAAATAAAAAAAGAATCAGCCAGCAGACAGAATATGCAGGGCATGATGAGCTCCACTCAAAAGATGATGCGGGATATGAGATATCTTATTCTCAACATAGATTCCGCCGCCCAGGACCAGAAGATGATGAAGGATGAGGAATACCGAAAAAATCTTCAGGAGATGCAGGAGACAATGGAGCAGATGATAGAATATTTACCGACTCTCATGGAGAATATGCAGGCAGCAACAGAGAGAATGATAGAGATGCAAGAATAGAGAAGCCAGGGCTTTATTCTTAAAAGTGTAGAGTAGCTTGATATAATACATTCAATTAACGGAGGAGGAGTTTTTATGAGCTATTATTTTACCAAAGTCCTGAATATCTCATTCCCGGAAGCGATCGACAAAGTGGCGGATGAGCTTAAAAAAGAGGGGTTCGGGATCCTCACGGAGATCGACGTCAAGGAGACCCTAAAGAGGAAGCTGAATGTGGATTTCAGGAAATACAAGATACTGGGTGCCTGCAACCCTCCCTTTGCCTATCAGGCCTTACAGGCAGAGGATAAGATCGGGCTTATGCTCCCCTGCAACGTCATAGTTCAGGAGACACCCGAGGGAAAGACAGAGGTCTCGGCTATCGATCCCTTTGCCTCGATGCAGGCGATCGAGAACCAGAAGCTAAAAGAGACAGCAGAACAGGTGAGGGAAAAATTAAAGAAGGTTATCGACAGTTTGTGACCGTCGTTAGTTAGAACATAACCTCAAACTTTAGGGAGTAGAAAATGATGCGCTATTTGAAGGTAACGGGGATGATTTTGATTATAGTGTTGTTACTATCCGCTAATCAGGTTTTTGCCCATTCAGAGAAAACAATCGCGCAGGAGGAACATTCCGAGATATGGGAAACTATCTCCTGGGTATCAGGACTTTTAACCTTAATTCTGCTGGTAAGCACGGTCTTAGCGGGAAGGGGGATGAAGAAAAGAAAAGTAAAGCCCGGCACTCATCATCTCTTAGCCTATATCACCCTGGGAATGGCATTGGCTCACGGGGCTTACAACTTCATATTCATGGTTCTTCTGGGCTCAAGTTAAGTTTTAATTTCATATTAATGTTGTCATCTTGAAAAATTTAAGGAGAGTGAAATGTTTTTAGACCCGGTTTGCGGAATGGAAGTCCAGAAAGAGGACTCCGCAGGCAGTTCCACCTATAAAGGCAAGACGTATTATTTCTGCTCTACGCACTGCAAGGAGGAATTCGATAAAAATCCGGAGAAATATCTCGAGGAAAAACCTCCGGCTGAATCGAAGATGGATATACCAAAAGCTCCAGCTAAGGAAAAGCTAGAGCTGGAAAAATCTGAGAGGATCGATCTGCCAATCTTGGGGATGACCTGTGCCTCCTGTGTGCAGAAAATCGAAAAAGCCCTGCTGGAAACAGGTGGAGTAACCAAGGCAGTGGTGAACTTAGCCACGGAAAAGGCTAAGGTGGAATACCTTCCATCAGAGACGAGTTTATCTGAGCTGAAAAAAGTTATCGAGTCTACCGGGTATAAGGTGCTGGAGATCGAGGAGGGGAAGGTCGAGGATTACGAAAAAGTAATTCGGGAGAAAGAATATAAAAAGCTTAAAAGGAAATTTGTTTTCGGGCTGGTCATAAGCATTATCGTCCTGATAGGGAGCCTGGAATGGCTTCCGGGTGTGCCGGATTTTCTGAGAAATTATTACCTTCTCTGGATCCTGGCTACGCCGGTTCAGTTCTGGGCAGGCTGGCAGTTCTACCGCGGTGCCTGGGGTGCTTTTATTCACAGAAATGCGGATATGAACACCCTGATTGCTGTGGGAACCTCTGCGGCTTATCTTTACAGCATCACGGCAATGCTCTTGCCTTCTCTGTTTAGAGCCTCCGGTATCGAGCCTAAGGTTTATTTTGATACCTCGGTTGTCATAATAACCCTGATACTCTTAGGCAAGGTCCTGGAAGCACGTGCCAAAGGTCAGACCTCTGAGGCAATAAAGAAACTGATCGGTTTACAGCCGAAAACGGCAAAAGTAATAAGAGACGGAAAAGAGATTGACCTTCCGGTGGAAGAGGTTTTGGTCGGAGATGTGGTCATAGTTCGTCCTGGAGAAAAAATTCCTGTAGATGGAAAAGTTACAGAGGGTAAATCATACGTTGACGAGTCGATGATAACCGGTGAAAGCATACCGGTGGAGAAAAAGAGAGGGGATGAGGTTATCGGTGCGACCATAAACAAAAGCGGAAGCTTCAGATTCGAAGCCAAAAAGGTGGGAAAAGATACTGCGCTTGCCCAGATTATAAAGTTAGTGCAGGAGGCTCAAGGTTCTAAAGCCTCCATCCAGAGATTGGCGGATGTTATCGCCGGATATTTTGTGCCGGTGGTGATTTCCCTTGCACTTCTAACCTTTGTAATCTGGTTTGTTTTCGGACCGGAGCCAGCTCTGACTCTGGCGCTTCTCAATTTCGTGGCAGTGATGATCATCGCCTGCCCCTGTGCTTTAGGACTGGCAACCCCTACTGCCATTATGGTGGGAACTGGCAAAGGAGCAGAAAAAGGGGTTCTGATAAAGGGAGGGGAAAGCCTGGAAACCGCTCACAGGATAAAAACAGTCGTTTTCGACAAGACCGGCACTTTGACCAAGGGCGAGCCGGAGGTAACCGATATTGTTCCCTTCGATAAATACTCCTTAAAAGAAATTTTATTCTACGCAGGATGTGCAGAGAAAAATTCCGAACATCCCTTAGGCGAGGCTATAGTTCGCAAAGCTTTTGCAGAAAAAGTCGAGCTTAAAGACCCCCTGGAATTCGATTCCATCTCCGGTTCCGGAATAGTAGCTAAGATCGATGATAAAAACATCCTTCTGGGGAATCATAAATTTTTAGAAGAGAAAAAAATAGAGTTGGGTGATTTGATTTCGAAATCGGAGGGATTAGCCCGGGATGGTAAAACCCCCATATATATCTCCGTAGATGGAAAAATTACAGCAATAATCGCAGTGGCTGATACCTTAAAGGGGAATTCCAAAGAAGCAGTGGAGGAGCTTCATAAATTGGGCTTGAAAGTTGTCATGCTCACCGGCGATAACAGAAGGACTGCCGAGGCAATTGCCAGAAAAGCGGGAATCGACAGGGTCATCCCTGAGGTTCTGCCTGAGGATAAGGTCGCAGAGGTCAAGAAGCTGCAGGATGAGGGAAAAGTCGTAGCAATGGTGGGTGACGGGATAAACGATGCCCCGGCCTTAGCCCAGGCAGATGTGGGGATTGCCATAGGAACCGGGACGGATATTGCGATGGAGGCATCCGATATCACCCTGATCAAGGGAGACCTTGCCGGGGTGGTCAGCGCGATAAAATTAAGCAAAAGGACCATACAGATAATAAAGCAGAACCTTTTCTGGGCTTTTTTCTATAACGTCATAGGTATCCCTATCGCCGCAGGATTGCTTTATCCCTTCTTCAAGATACTGCTCAACCCCATGATTGCCTCTGCGGCTATGGCTTTCAGCTCGGTATCGGTGGTTTCGAATTCGTTAAGATTAAGGCGGTTTTAATTGTAGGGGTTCAAAATTTTGAACCCCTACCTCTCAGTAACCCTAAAAAGGGTTGCATTACGAAAAAGGAAAAAAATGGAAACAAAAATCACAGTCGCAATTATAGGGATTCTTTTGATTTTTTTTGTAAACTGGTATTTTCTTTTCTCCAGAAGAGAGAAGGTGAAAGCTTCCGTTAAAGAAAGCGGTGTGCAGGAGGTAAAGGTGATGGTCAAAGGGGGCTATGACCCGGATGTTATCGTGGTGAAAAAAGGGATGCCGGTAAAGATAGACTTTTACCGGGATGAGACCGCGGACTGCTCCGAGGAGATTGTTTTTGGGGATTTCGGTATAAGAAAAAGTCTGCCTGCATTTAAAACCACCTCAATTGAGTTCACCCCGGAAAAAGAAGGGGAATACACCTTCACCTGCGGGATGGGGATGATGAGGGGGAAGTTGATCGTGGAGTAGAACTGTAGGGACGTATTGCAATACGTCCCTACTAATAAGGTGTCAGGGGATAACTCCTTACACTACCAGAAATTTTAGATGTCATGCATGTTGGGCTTGTGCAAGTATAGCAGCAATCATCCCTTTTACTTTTGTAGAATTAAATATTATTCTAAGTAAATCTTTAAATTCTGATTCGCCTTTTGCGATGACAAGAGGATTTTTGCGTTTATCGAATTCAAAACCTAATTCACGACAGATCTCTTCGTCTAGATTGAGAACCTCCACCGGATAAAGATCAATCTTATGAGTAATGATAAACAAACTATAGGAGTAGCCTAATATCGGCGAGACGATAAGAAACCTATATGAAAAACTGCCGGATTCGTATTCACGCCCAATGGCAATGGTTTTAACAGTGCGTACTTCTCCAATAATAATATTGTCTGTTTTCTCTCCTAATAGAGAACCCTGTTCCTTTAAAATTGCGACAGGTGCTTTTATTTTAGTTACACCATTCATTATGTCTTTAGGCCATAAATCTTCCATAACAGTTCTCCTCTTAAAGGTTAATATTAAATAATATTGGTAAATGATCAGATACTTTGTTTGAATCTGGAACACCTTGTTGATTTAAAAATGATATGTTGCCATCTGAATCAAGAATTTTTACGAAATTTTTATCTATACAACTCAATAGTTCGGGTCGTATCAAAACTTGGTCAAATATATTCCAAAAATATTCGATATGTTGACTTCCAGCATAATAATAAGTGCCTGATGGACCGAAGGTTTTGTCTCCATAGAAACTCCACATTGGATTATAGAAAAAAGGATATTCTTCTCCTTGCACAATTCTGCTTTTTTTATCTGCAATTGCACGAGTCATTACAGCGTTGAATCCAATTGCGCTTACAACACCCTTTTCAAAGGGGTTGATGTTAAAATCCCCAACCAAAATAGTCCTAGAATGGCCTACTGCTTGCTCAGATCTAATTATCATATCTGAAACATAAATACATTCATCTGAGATACTCTCCTTACTCCAATGCATTTGACTAGGTAAGTGCAAAATGACCAATAAGATATCTCTTAAACCTGGTAGATTTAAATGTCTAATTGTTAGCCTACTGGTTTCCTCCTTTGGTCTTATAAAATCAGCAGAAAAACGCGAGTAGATTTTAATTTTTTCGCAACAAATGCCAGGAGCGTAATAATATGAAGAACTTTCCTTATTAAGTGTTTTTAAAATCTCATCAGGTGGAATATCGCATTCAGCAAACATAAGAATATCAACTTGATACATATCAGCTATATTCTTTATGCTGGATTGAAGGGGCTTCTTATTAAGATTCCAAAATAATAAAGTAATCATAAAAAATAGGTAAAAAATTTAAATTCTCAGTAGAAAGTATAAAACGAGATAATGTCCTCTTTGGCAGTAGTCATCTCATTTCAATTTTTCCACAACTGCACTAACTTCTCTTCTAAGCGCTCGACCATAATAGAAAACTAAAATTATAGAAACAATCATGAACAAAAACCAGAAAATCAATAAAAACAATCTATGCAAACTAAATTGACGAAAAGCATCTAAAGCTACTATTAAAGCGGAACCGACTATTGCAACTATTGTGATTATAAGAGATGCAAGATAAGCCCAACGGTCTCTGTGATTCTTAACCCATTTTTCCCATTCTATCTCCATATCAGAAATAGTCTGCTTAACTTTTTCACTAACTTTTGGATCTTCCTTAGCAAATAATAAGAAAACCCCTATTCTTTTAACTTTATAGTCTTCCGAAAAGATATAAATGTCATAGCAAAGAGCAACTATTGGTACCAAATAGATTAATGATCTCATGATATTCCCTAAATCTAAAGAACCTAAGGCAAACAATGTGGTGACGAAAGATAATTTATAAATAACATATTTATAACGATGTTCTTTATGTAATTCCTTTTCAGTATATAATTGTTCAAGAAATTTTACGCCTCTATCCATTATAATCTAATCTCCTGCTTTACAATTATAAGTCACAACTCTGGTTTCCGAGGTTTAGAAATTTAATCCCTTGCCCTTTCCTTCTCCCCAATTTTAACCCTTGTTTTCCTTTATTTTATCTATTCTCTCAAAAAAATCAAGCCTTTTTTGTATTTAATTTTATCAGATATGTTTTCTATCAGGCAGCAATGCCTACCCCACCAAAATATTTTAATGGATACTGTGAGGGCGTATGGCATTACGCCCTGCGTTTTGATTAGATCATTCCCTCTCATTATGTTACAATTTTCAGGGAAATTTTTCTTGACAGACAGAAAAAGATTATCTAAATTTATAAAAATTATCCAGAACAAATCGGTTTTTTGGCATTTAATTATGCTTTAAAGGGGATAGCATGATAAAGGCTTAAATCTCGCTCTTTTAAGCTTAACCCTTTTCTGTTGAAAGGAGGTGAGATAAAGAATCAGTGGTCATACTGCTCGATGAAAGGAGGTGATGAGAGAAACAGTTTACGCAAGCGATTCTCACTCAGTTAAGAACAAGGAGGTTTGATATGAGAAAGGCTTTAATTTTATTGGTGCTTGTCCTTTTCGTCCTCTCCGCAAACGCTTCTGCCCAGAAAGGCATAAGGGTTTCCATACAAAAAGCTCCGGCTCAGATCAAGATGGGGTATGTTCCCAATCAGATAGTGGTCAACTTTAAACCGGAGGTAGGTGAAATCCAGGCCAGGACAGTGAAAGGAGAGGTGGTAACCGCTATTGCCAGCGTTAATGCCCTGTGCCAGGAAAACAAAGTTTACAAGATGGTAAGGGAGTTCCCGGATTTGAAGCCTACTAATTCCGATTCCAAATTTAACGGTCTGGAAAGCGAAATCCAGGGTCGTGCTGGAACCCCTGATCTCACCAGATATTACATCGTCACCTTTGATGAATCTATGGGACTCAAGGAAGTGATGGAGAAATTCAAAAACGATCCCAGCGTAGAGCATGTGGAGCCGATCGGCATCCATCCGGTATATCGGATTCCGGATGATACCTATTTCGACGATCCCCCGCCTTCTTTTCCCTATTACCAGTGGAACTTCAAAAATGCCGGCGATCATGATGTAGATGCGGATTTGGCCTGGGACCTGGAGACAGGCAGCTCCTCTGTTTTGATAGGAATACTGGATACGGGAGTGAGGTATATTCACAGGGATTTGGGCGGATACCTGGCACCTTCTGATGTTACCCAGGGGAACGTCTGGATAAACTGGGCCGAGTATCCACCGGACGGGGATGACGACGACGGCAACGGGTATGTGGATGACTGGGTAGGCTGGGACTGGGTCAACAATGTATCTCCCTGCTGGTCCGGAGAGGACTGCACCAAGGAGGATAACGACCCGGCAGATTTCAATGGACATGGAACGCATGTCGGAGGGATAGTCGGTGCTATCACCAACAACGCCAGGGGAGTAGCTGGTCTGGCTGGAGGCTGGAATGAGACCCAGAACGCGCCAGCCAATGGGGTGAAGATAATGGCTCTGAGGGTCGGCTGGTCCGCACCCTACGGGGGTCAGGAGGTTGGGTATGTGAGAATGGATTTCTGCGCCCAGGCTTTATACTATGCGGCTAACAAGGGTGCAACCGCGGTGAACTGCAGCTGGGGTTCGTCCTCTACCGGCGGGCTGCCAGCGGCAGCTGATTATGCTACCTCCATGGGGGTTTTGATTGTAGCAGCGGCTGGAAATGAGGGAAGCTCCTACCCGGACTACCTGCAGGGAAGGTCTGATGTCTTAGCGGTAGCGGCAACGGATTCTCTGGATATCAGGCCGTCTTGGTCTAACTACGGAAGCTGGGTAGATGTCTCAGCTCCAGGGGTTAATATCATAAGCACCTATCATAGCCATAATGATCCAGGTAACGATTACGTGGCTCTGATAAGTGGAACCTCGCAGGCCTGCCCTCATGCCACTGGTTTAGCCGGTCTACTTAGATCCTTTAATGCTGCCTTAAACCGTCAGGAGATTTTTGATATAATTGTCCAGACCACCGATCCAATCGATCACCTTAATCCAGGCTACGAAGGGCTTTTGGGCTCAGGCAGGGTCAACGCCTATGAGGCATTGAAGATGGCAGATCCTCTGCCGCCAGAGGTTACGGTTATCTGGCCCAATGGAGGCGAGGTATTATTTATCGGGCATACCTATACTATACTGTGGGAGGCTTCGGATAACGTGGGAATAGTTTCCACGGATATAGATTATTCTACAGATGGAGGCAACTCCTGGACAGATGTGGTGGAGCTGGAAGGCAATCCGGAGGAATATGACTGGACTGTTCCCGGACCACCCACCTCAGACGGCAGAATAAAGGTTACCTGCTATGATTATGCGGGTAATTCCGGCTGGGATATGTCTGATTCCAACTTCTGTCCGCCTAATATGGCTAAAATCGCTATGTTGGGGTCTTTGCCCACGGAATTTGCACTTTCGCAGAACTATCCCAACCCCTTCAACCCTGAGACCTTTATGGAGTTCTCCCTACCCCAAGATTGCCGGGTCGATTTAACAGTCTACAACGTGAGAGGACAGCTGGTTAAGACCTTGGTACACGGGTCAATGCAGGCTGGAGCCTATAAAGTTCGCTGGGACGGGACAGACAAATCAGAATTAAGAGTAGCCAGTGGAGTATATTTCTACAGGCTAATTACAGGAGACAGAGTTAATACCAAGAAGATGATTTTAATGAAGTAATCATCCAGGGTTTGAAATCTCCACATATACCCCAGCCACATAAAAGTAGCTGGGGTATTAATTTGTTTCTCTTTTCACAGGATAGTGGGAGGACGACGTAGGATCTGGAGTGATAGCGGAAACCTTTCCTCTGGATCCGTTTCAGGACAGGTTTCCATTTTTAGTGTAGGGGCGACCCTCGTGGTCGCCCGTGTGGGATGGGAGGGGACCCGAAAACTGGGTTTCGCTAAGCTTAACAAGCCCCACCCCTACGATATAGCAAATCGTAGTGCGACCCTTCAGGGTCGCTTAGGCGAGGCTTAAAGCCTCGCACTACCAACTACAAAAATCTTTTGGGCAAATACATAGGTCTGCCACTACAAGAAAATTATAGTGGAACAGGCATTCCTGCTTGTTCCTCAATGTTTAGAATTCTCTTCGCTCTCCAAGGGCCAGAAATTTTTTAATTCCTCCGGCCCAAAGGAGGGTGCAGCCGCGCTGAAATATCTTAAAATAGCATCGCTTTCATTTTTGAGCCCGTGAGGCGAATTGGAAGGGATGAAAATGCAGTCACCTGCACCGACTGGTTCTTTCTCCTTGCCCACTATCATTAAACCTTTACCCTCAAGTATATAGTAGATCTGCTCAGGCTCATGCTGGTGAATTCTCTGTTTTCCACCGGCTTTAATCTCTACATAGGTCGTGGTTAGATACTTTGACTCGCTGGTACGAGGAGAAATCAAAAGATAGGAGATAATTCCCTCTTTGCGCCTGTAACGAGGTGCGGTTTCCTTTTTAAAGATTTTCATTTTTTCTTCTCCTGGTATCAATTGATACTGATAAAAACTGATATTTATATTTCCATCGGGAGGAATCCGATAAATTATATAGTTCTGATGGATTACTTTTGCCTGTTCCGGAGTCTGCTTATAGATATCGGGGGACAAGCTAAGAGATCGAACATAAGCTCTCCATATTCCACAAAAGTCATTTTAGTTCAATCAGGTATTCTTTTCTTTAGCGCTAGGCTGCCCCATTTGTTTATTTGAATTTAAACAAATTCCCCTCTGGCAACCATTATCGCTTTGCCGCCCACGTTTACTTCGATCTCACTTTTTTTGTCTTCTGCCTTCAGGTAAAGCAACGAAGGTCTTCCGATCTTATAGCCCTGCTCCACCTTTATATCGATTTTATCCTTTCCAAAATAACGGTGCTTTACCAGATACCCGGCAAGACAGCCGTTGCCGCTTCCGGTGGCTGGGTCTTCCGGCACGCCATAGGAGTTGGCAAAGACCCTAGCATTCAAATCGTTTCCCTGTTCATAAGTCTCCGGACAAAAGACAAGTGCGGATTTGTCTTCTGCGATCAGCTTGGCTTTTTCCAGTGCCTTTTTGGATTTCAGGGGAACTATGATGAAGGGCAAACCTGTGGAGACCTCCTGTATAGGGAATCTGTGGTCTATTTCCTCATTGCTCAGATTGAGGATTCCAGAGATTTGCTCAAGGCCAAAAATCTGACCAAAGGTGGGCGCTTTCTGTTTCATCCACAGAATATCGGGGTATCCATCTGTGTAATTAAAGGTAACAGGGATCTGCCCCACTTGCAGATTAAGAATTATTTTGTGAGCTTTTTCCTTGACTATCTCTTTTTGTATCACAAAAGCAGTTCCCAGCGTGGGATGTCCGGCAAAGGGGACTTCCCTCTGCGGAGTGAAGATACGCACGTCATACCCGCCGTCTTTTTCCTTCTCCGAAAGGATGAAAGTCGTCTCGGAATAGTTCGTCTCCCGGGCAATCTTTTGCATCTCGGGATCAGGGATATCCCCGGCATCCCTGAATACCGCAAGCTGATTCCCCGCGTACTTTCGCTCGGCGAAAACGTCCACTATGTAAAAGATTCGTTTTTTCATCTCTGCTCCTCCATTTATAATTCATGTTCTCGACCTTACTCAGGCAAGAGTTGTAGGGGTTCAAAATTTCGAACTCCTATGTCCTGTGATTTCGTTATAGATATCTGATAACCAGGGGTCATCCCTGATTAATCTCAAAAAATTTGCCTGGACTATCTCGATTAGACCTTCTGGGGTGGTGTCTTTAAGTTTTGCTAATTTTTTTACTACCTCTTTAATCAAAACCGGCATCCCGATTTCACCGGTCAGCCATTTTGCTCCTCCGGGATTGTCAGTCTCGGTTAGCAATTTCTCCGTTGGTATACCCTTAGCTATGGTTTGTATATCTTCTGAATAGAGAATTTCTACTCCTACCGTAAAATATACATCAAGGTCTAACAGTTTTTGTAAGATGTCCAGAGGTCCTGAATACCAATGGATGATAGCTCTACTTATATCATATTTTTTTAGCAACTGAAAGATTTCATTCTCAGCTCCTTTTGTATGCAAATTCACAATTTTTTGTTGTTTTTTGGCTTCTTCCAGGAATAACTCCAGCACTTTTCTTTGTGCCGGATACTGGAAGGTATCCTCGACAAAGAAATAATCCAGACCGATTTCGCCCAGCATCGGACTCTGACTTATATAATCAGTGAGGTTCTCTAATTCCTCAGCGTACCTTGGAGCATTCCAGGGATGTATGCCAAAAACGGGTAAAATCAGATGGCATCCTCTGGCTAACTCTAAATTCCGCTCATAAGAGGAGATATCCATAGAGTTACTTAGGGTGAAGATATTATGCCGGGTTATCTCTTCCAGGGCGGGTTCGAGCTCCTCCTGGTACCTGTCCAGATGTGCGTGAGCATCGATAAGCATTTCTTTTTGTTTACTCCTCTGCTTTTTTATATAAAGTATAGAGATTGGTTTTTAGCTGCATCCAGGTATAATTCCCTTTTAGAGCGGGATCACAGCTTCCATCACTCAGGAAGTATTTATGTTCTCCATCGCCTGGATCTAAACTGATATAAAAATAACGGGCGAAGTATCCATGTAAAGACCAGTCACGACCCATGGAGGGGCAGATGCTGATTACCGAATCCCCGGGGACGATTTTGCCAATGGTATATATATCCTCAAGCTTTTGCCGGTCACGGCCTATTTTGCCTGCCTGAGAGATAGATATGGCTGTAATCATAATCAACAAAATCAAAGAGATGAAGGTAAAAGTGGTGAAACCTCTGCTCTTAGGATTTATTTTACTTGTCAGCTCATTTAAACCCGGGGCTAAGATGATGGCAAATCCAATGGAGAAATAGGGAAAAGAAGGCACCAGGTAAAAACCCAGCTGTTTAGGGCTTATCATCATAGGAAGAGAGGCAGAAAAGCCGATACCCAAAAACAGTAATATCCACCCGGAATAAGATTTTATCCGGCTTAAATCGGTTTTCTTTAACCTGCAGAAAAGAAGTCCCAGGGCGGTTAATATTATTAGGGGTGATAACTCCTTCAGGAGTCTCAGCGCAATATAATATCTTTCCGTTACCGCTCTCTGGCCCTTAAGGCTGGGGATGATCTGTGCATTGAAATACTGCACCAGGCCCGGATAAGCCTGCCTGTCAAGCAAGCAGAGTAATCCCAACAACAATGCCGGTAGTATAACCAGGATAAGGGTATAAAACAGCATTTCATAAAAGGAGCTGTTTTTAAAAATCAGCCAGTAAAGCCCGATCACTGCCAGGGGAAACAAAGCCACAAATCCCTTGCTCAGGAATCCCGCAAGAATCAGGCAGGCTGAGATGATTAGATAAAAGGGCGTCTTACGGTTAGAGCTTAATCCTGTAATCAGCAGGTAAACAGCCGTAAGGGCGAAAATCCCCAGGGTATTCTCCAGCATATTGTTTCTATAAGACCAGGAGGTGAGAGGGATGATTATCCAGAGAAGGAAGGGTAACCAGCTTAAGCCTGCCAGCTCCGGTTTCGGCTTGAAAATTTTCCTCCAGAGCAGGGTGATAAGATATCCGGTCAAGATTGCCGTGAGGAATGAATAGAGCCTTTCCACCCAGATATGATCACCGAATATCCTGAAGAATAAGGACTGGATCCCGAAGACCAAAGGTGGGTGTTCGTGAAAGGCACTAAAATAGGTCTGGCTTAAATGCGGATACCAGAAACTGCCCTTTCCCTGTGCTAAGTTCCTGGAAAGAACGCTGTATAAAAGCCCGTCCAGGAACATTCCATCCCTGACCAGAATAGGTAAAATCAGGGCCGCGAAAACCGAGAGGGTCAGAAGCCAGAAGGGCAGGTTTTTTTTATCCATATTTTAGCTTTAGAACCACCTGGGGTTAAAGGTGAAAAGATAATTTGCGGTAAAATTCCAGAAGGTGGTTACGAGTATGGCCAAGAGTTTGGATAAGTAAAAATGCTTTTTATAGCGGCTGACCAGCAGCCATAGGACGAAACTGTTTATCGAAAGCCCGATTATGGAGACGAGTAAGAAACTGGAGTACTCGTACAAAATCAGGGGGTTAGAGCTATGGAAAGTCCAGATGCGGTTCAGAAGATAGTTGGAGCTGGCGGCCGAGGTAAAGCCTATGGCGTTGGAGATATATTTTTGGATTTTGATTTTCTCTTTACAGAGATAGGTCAGGCTGAAATCGATTATCAAACCCCAGGACCCGATCAAGGCGAATTTGAGAAATTTCCAGAGCACGCCTTGTGTTAATTGAAAGGTAGTCATCCAGCAATTTATTGGTCATATTTTATCCAACTCTATTAAAAAGTCAAGATTTTTTAAAGAGTAAGACTAAAAGAAGTTGATTCAATTCTCTTCAGCATATTCAGAAGGACAGTGAGCTTGGGTTTTTGCCAGTTAGTAGTCCAGGTTTGATTTACGGAGGATCAAAATTCTGAATTTCTAATTATTGCGTAAAAGCTGATACTGTCTTAAATTAAACCCTGTGGAAGCAAATACAGGGTACTCTCTAAACCAAACTGTGAATATCAAGCCTTAGATGGCAGAAGCAGATTATGAACAGAAAACTCAAAAAAGTCGTCTCCGTCAGCCGTAGAGTGGACCTTTTGAGTTTCTATCCGGATTATCTAATCCAGAGGTTGCAGGAGATTGGGAAAGAAAATATCCATACCCTAGTCATCTGGACTAAAGATCCTCAGAATATCTTCAAGCACAAAGCCCTTCGGGAAAATCTCAAATCCATAGACCAGCTTTATCTCCTGTTGACCGTGACCGGCTTAGGAGGAACCCCCCTGGAGCCTAAAGCTCCTGAGCCGGATGCGGTTTTGAAGACCCTGCCGGATTTAGTCGATTTTCTGGGTTCTCCCCTGAGACTGGCTTTAAGGTACGATCCGTTAATGGAGGTTGTTCACGATAGAAAAAATCATTTAACTAATATTGATTCAGAGCCATTCCGCTATATTCTAAAGCACCTTCATCCTCTGGGAATAAAAAGAGTGATAACCTCTTATGTGACCCTATACCCAAAGGTCATAAAGCGTTTGAACAAATATAATTTTCAGATAATCGATTATCCCTTGGAGGAAATTGAGGAGTTTATCCTGAAGAAAATGATGCCCCTGGCAGGTGAGCTCGACATCAAAGTCTCCACCTGCGCTCTGCCGGAGATTACTCCTCAGGGCTGTATAGAGGCTGAAACCCTTACGGAGTTGCATCCTCAGAAAGAGCCCTGTTCTCAGGTGAAAGATAGGACCCAGAGAGAGAAATGTCACTGCACTAAATCGGTGGACATAGGCAGGTGGTTCCCCTGTTATCACGGCTGTTTTTACTGCTATGGCAATCCCACCCCAAGTGGATGAATCCTTAAAAAGTTGCTTCTCAACTTCCTCCTGAGTCTAAAGATAATTCGCTCAAAGTCGATAATACAATAGAGATTATCTCTTATAAAGTCACATAAAAACTCCAAAGGGATAAGAACTTTTTTTAAAGAGGTGAGCTGTGAGTCAACAAGTAAAAAATCCTCCTGAAGATCCCCAGGAGATTAAGGAAGAACCTGAGGAGAGCAAGGTGAAAGCTGAGGAAGAAAAAGAGGAAAAACCGTTAATCCTGCCAGCCAGCTCTGAGGAGAAGAAGGAAAACGATACCCAGAAAATCGATATTCAATCCCCCATCCAGGCGATGATAGAAAAACCGGAGTCTCCTGACTCGAGGACACGTTCAGAGCAGAAGACGGTGGAGAGAAAGTCCAAAAGAACAAAAAGCTCGAAAAAAGCAAAAAGATCTGAATTGCAATCTGCAGAACCGGACATTCAAAGCTCTCCCATTGAGAAAATCAAACAGCAGGATAAACAGGAGAACCAGGAGAAAAAGGATTCCGGGTCTGATGTGCCAACTCAGCCCAAGCCTGTAGAGGAGCAGAAGATATTGACCAGGGGAGTGGCTCATTTTAAGGAGAACGTCATAAAGATAGCTGGAGGTTTCAAGCTCCACTCCGGTGACGAGATCAGAATAGGGGAGAGGGTATTTGAACTCAGGCATCTGGAGCCCAGCAGAAAGCCTCTCTACTGGGGCATCCTGGCCTTGGGGATAGTGGTTTTATTCTTCCTCTTCCAGTTCGGGTTTACCGGCTACAAGGATACAGGTAAAATCGTAGGAGTGGTGATTGATAGAAGCTCAGGTGCTTTGCTCCCTAATGCTGAGGTTCAGCTGTTGGATCTGGGAAAGAAAGTTCGAGCCAATGATTTGGGATTTTTTGTGCTGGACGTCATACCCCCAGGTACCTATGAGCTTCAGGCTCAGGCAGATGGCTTTAGCCCTGTAAGAGAGAATGCGGTGGTATTGAAAAAGCAGATCACCACCACCATTGTGCAACTTTCTTCGGGAGAAGGGATAACTTCTACTAACCAGCCGGGCTCTGAGGGCAGAACTGCAAAATCGGGAAGTGAATCAAGCGCTTCAGGAAAATCCGCGATTTCCAAGCCTCGGCTGGGTTCCATCAAGATAGAATCGAATGTTCCCGGGGTGAGGGTATATGTGGATGGCAGATATTTAGGCACGGGGAACGAGGTTTACTCAGGGATCTCTGATGGTACTCACACTGTCAGGCTGTCCAAGGAGAATTATCAGGACTGGAGCAAGAGAGTTATGGTTAAGGAGAATAGAACATTTGGAGTGAAAGCTAACCTCAGTAGAATGGAAGCCTCAAAGGGTACTGCCGCGCCATCCAAGGAGGAGAGCTACTTCACCCTGGCTCAGAATGAATACAACTCGGGCAACTATGCAGGGGCAGTGGAAAATTACTCCAGGTGGCTAAATCAGCATTCCGATAACGCAGAATCTTATTTAGGCAGAGGAAACTCCTATCTCAAACTCGGAGACAAAACCAAGGCAATAGCCGATCTGTCAGACGGGGCTAAGCTTTTCGAGACAGAAGGAAATCTCAATAAGGCGGTTCTCTGTTATACCCAGGTTTTAAATTTGACCCCCGGCGATCAGAATACCCTCTACAACCGTGCCCTGGACTACATCAAAATCGGAGAGTACGAGAAAGCAGTTCCAGACCTGAAGAAGGTCACGGATAAGAATCCCAAATTTTTCAATGGGTTTATGCAGCTGGGGAGTGCTCAATATTATTCGGAAGATTACCAGGGAGCGGTGGATACCTATGCCAAAGCCAGAAAGCTTAATCCCAACGACAAGCAGGTCTATGTCAGACTGGCTATAACTTACGCAGCCATGAAGGATAAATCAGAGGCAAAGAGAAATTACGAGAAGTTCAAGGAGCTCACCACCCTGATAGACCGGGAGAAGATGAAAGATAGTCCGGAATGGGTCGAGGTGCTCAAATTCCTGGGGGAGAACACGGAAAAAGAATTTTAAAGGGTTTAAAGAATTAGAAATGCCCTCGCCCTGTGGCGGGGGCTTTTTTATTGGCAGGACAGCCATTTCTGTCCCTTCCCATGGCTTATATAGAAAACCTTCAGATTTGCATTAAAGATTATGGCTCAAATTTCAAGGCTTTGAAGCCTGCTCCTACATCAAATCACTTCACCGCTTTGTGTATGGCAGTTGCCCCAAACAGCATTCTCCGGAAAGTGACCTTTTGAAAACCTGCCTGTTGGATTATCTCCGCATATTCCTCAGCAGTATAAAAACGGGGGATGGTCCGGGAAAGATAAGTATAGGCGGATTTGGAGCCGGAGATTAAATATCCTATTGGCTTGACGGTTATTCGGATATATAAATGGAATAGTTTTCTGATAAGCTTGGAAGATGGTTGGCTGGTCTCCAGGCTTATGAATCTTCCTCCGGGTTTTATAATTCGATATATCGCTTTTAGGGACAGAAGAAATCTTTCCGGGTTAAGATTTATGTTCCTCACGCCAAAGGATATTGTGACCAGATCGAATGTGTTATCGGGGAATGGGAGGTTATCGATGTCCGAATGTATAAAATTGATCCCGGCTGATTCTTTTCTCTCCTGAGCTTTGCGAATCATAGGCAGGCTGAAATCCGCAGCGTAGATTCTGGTTCCCTCAGGAGCTAAACGACTGAGGTAGAAAGCCATCTCACCCGTGCCGGTGCAGATATCCATCCACATATCTCCTCCTCCCTCAGAGGCTAATTTACCTGCTTTCCTCCGCCAGTAGATATCCAGGCCGAAGGTCAGGATATGGTTAACCAGCTCGTAGGTCGGCGGGACTTGGGAGAATATTTTCTGGATGCCTTCTTTCATTCTGCAAAAAAATTGTCAACTATTTTCAAAGATAGTTGACCAATAGGTTTTGATGAACAATCAAAAAATCGTGTTTTTGTAAAATTCTATTCTTTTTCGATTCTCCAGCTATAGCCGATTTCCGCTGTTTTTTCCAGCATGGCGCCGATGGAGCAGTATTTATTTTTGGAAAGCTCTATGGCATTCTTAAGGTCTGCTTCTTTTAAGTCTTTTCCCTGGAAAATGAATTCCAGATTTATCTTTTTGAAAACCTTAGGGTAATTCTCTGCCTGTTCTGCTTCAAGCTTTATCTCCACACCTTCTACTTTTGCCCTTTTCTTTTCCATTATAGAGACCACATCGATCCCGGTGCAGGCACCTAAAGCTACAAGCATAAGCTGAACAGGAGGAGGTCCGGTATTCTCTCCGCCTTTTTCGATGGCTATATCCATCTTCACCTTATGCCCGGACTCTGTTTCGCCCAAGAATCCTCTCTTACCAGTCCAGATTACTTTACCTTTCATATCTTCCTTTCTATGATTCCATTATCATCTAAAAACTGAAACTTGACATTTTTTGTGCTTAAATTACGAGTTTGCAAAAGCAAATTATTGAAAAATTAAATTTTCAATTTCATGCTTTTTGCAAAGATGATTAGCATGGTTTTTAAGTTGTTCAAACCCTATATTATCCACACTATTCAGGTGTGCAAACCATCCCTTTATATGATGCATTAAACTAGTTTCTTCATCTTTTGATAAACCTGCAGTTAGTAAACGATGAATTTTTGCTCGAAGTATTCTTTTTTTCTTTCTTCCTATACCTAATGATTTATCACTGATTATTAATCCAGTTACTCTCCGCTGACGACATGGTCCCAAAAAACGTGTTTTATTATCGTTCAACCTGAATCCCTCATCTGATAATATCTTGATTACAACATTTTTTATAATAGATAATCGTCTTCGACTTAAAGAGGATAAAGTTATATCGTCAGCATATCTGGTATAAGTAACATTGTGCCTTCCAACATACCCAGAAATGCGATGATCCAAACGAAGACATACAATATTTGATAGTGCAGGGGATGTTACAGCGCCCTGTGGTAGTTTACCTTCACAAGTACAAAGTGAAGTAAGAATATGAGAAACATGCAAGTTATAACCAATTGTCTTGAACACCATATAAACCTTGTCGTATGTTATTGAAGGAAAGAAATCTTCAACGTCTAAACAAAGTAAAAATTGATTATACTGATGACATTTTGCATTCTCAAGTATATTCCTATCCTTTCGAAATCCAGTTGCAGAATCAGAAACATCTATTTGGTCTAAGATATTTCTGAGGATCCAAGCTTGGATCGCCTTCATCTCTTTTGAGGGGCAGTAAATAGTTCGAAAGCCTCCATTTGCTTTGGGTATTTTGAAAATTTTATAAAAGTTATTATTACATTTTGACATCCTAAATAAAAGACCACTTGAAAGATGGACATAATTCGCCAAACTTTGGAGATTTTCTACCTCTGGAAGACCAAACATGTATAATCTATATTTTGTACTGTTCATAACCAAACTATGAAGGAGAGGACCAGAGATCACTCACTTTAAAAAATATCGGTTGAATGTTCGTGCAGGGGAGCGAGCGAACATTCAAGCGAAATAATAGCGGCGATTTCATCTGGGATGGCGAAACACCATCCAAGCCTGACGGCTGGACTAAGCTAATCTGGCCCTCTCCTTGCTTCTAAAAAGTTCTGTTTTCTAAGCGTTTTATTTAATACCTTCACACGGAGCTTGTCAAGCGATTGTATAATGCTTTGTCCCTCTGGTTCTAATTTTAAAGTTAATCTAAGTCTTTCTAGTCCTTCTCTGGTGAGTAGATATTTCCCGTCTCTTAAAATCACCTCTTCTTTCCGCAAAAGTATATTTAACGAAGATGTGACAATAGTAATGACACTATCGGGAGTAAGTCCACCTACAGCTTGTACTATACTATTAAGTATTTCTTTTTGAACCGGTTCCATCACGTATATAACTGAAAGGAGAAAATATTGTGCGAAAACTGGATTAGCTACAGAGATATCTACCTTTACATCTTTTGAAATTTTTCTTACAGCTTCTCTAATTTGTCTCCCCAATATTTCGATCTGCGGATTGCCTAGATTGTGAAATATCACCACACTTTTGTTTTTCTTAATAAGATAACGCACTGGCCCAAGAATTATGAAACTCTTATCTTTTCTATATTTCTTATTGATTACTACTACCAATCTGTCACTCAGCTCTGCATGATTAGAAAAAGCGCCTAACTCTGCAATGGCACCAGGACTCTCTAAAATAATAACAACTGCATGCACACTTTTCGCTAATAAGTTTTCCAAACTAAGAAGGTCAAAATTGGCCTTACTTCCCATAAGTTCTTCGAATAAATTTTCAGGATAGTATACATCAAGCCAATTATAGTATCGTGATTTTGTTAATTCCTTACGGATAGATTCTCTAATACTATTAGGACTTTCCTGTCCTGCCCCTACAAGAAAAACTGTAAGACTTCTTTTACCTAACTTTGCAAAAACGTCTTCATTAATACATTTAGAAATTTCCTTGAGCATTTCTATTTAATATATAGACCGTGGCTTATACTTTTGTTTATCTCACTTAGATTGCTTTCTTAATATAACTATTACATTCTAAAAGCCAAACACTTTTTGTCCTGCCTATCAAGGCAACATTGCTTATTAGAAATTTTATTATAAAGGAGAGAACCTCTCCTTAAAATAATTCATCAGGTGCAAGCATTTCTGCCATAACCGCAGATGGGGCAGAATATCTGGTTATCTTCTCTTAGCAGACGGGCGAAGTGGCAGTTGGAACATTCATCTCCCTCTTTAAGGATCTCGATGACAGGGCTTTCTTTTACAGAGATGTCCTCCCTATTTTTAATATTGCTATTTGGATTTCTGATCAAGCCTGGCTCAGCCATCTAAAGAATCTTCTCCAGCTTTTCCACGTAGCTTTTCTTGGGCATAGCGCCACTTAGCTGCTCTATCACCTGTCCATTTTTGAAGAAGAGCAGGCTGGGGATGCTCATTATTCCATATTTGATAGGGGTATTTCCGTTGCTCTCCACGTTGAGTTTCCCTACTTTTAGTCTGCCTGCATACTCCTTGGCTATCTCGTCCAATATGGGGCTTATCATCTTACAGGGACCACACCAGGTCGCCCAGAAGTCCACCAGGACCGGTACCTCTGATTTCAAAACCTCCTGCTCGAAGTTATCATCAGTTAATTCCAACGGCTCGCTCATATCTCCTCCTTAGGATTTACAAAATAAACAGATTGTTATTTCAGGGCTAAATTCTCCCTGACCAGTCTATTTTATCTTCTTCTCTAACTCCTTTATCTTCTTCTCCAGCTCCCTGATCTTCTTGACAAAGAGGGGCAGGAGAGTTACACAGGCCTCGATTTTTCTGGCCTTGTTATACTCCTTGGCAGGATAGCCAAACACAGTTATGTTGGAGGGAAAGGATTTGGATATACCGGACTGGGCGCCGACAATAACGTTATCGCCTATCTTTATGTGACCTACAAACCCAGCCTGTCCGGCTATGGTTACGTTCCTGCCAATCTTAGTGCTTCCGGCTATACCTACCTGGGCTGCCAGAACGGAATTCTCACCAATGCAGACATTATGAGCAATCTGGACCAGATTGTCGATCTTGGTTCCCCTACCTATCCTGGTCTCACCCAGGGTGGCTCGATCAATTGTGGCATTGGCTCCTATTTCCACATCATCCTCCAGAACCACTTTGCCCACCTGCGGAATTTTGTGATAAGTTCCGGCTTCTTTAGCATACCCGAACCCGTCGCTTCCAATTACCACTCCGCTGTGAAGGATCACCCTCTTACCTATCTGGCAGCTTTCACGAATAGTTACCCGGGGATAAAAAAAGCTTTTTTCCCCTATAAAAGTTCCTTCCCCCACGAAACTTCCTGCCAGAATTACCACTCTTTCCTCGATTTCTACTCCATCCTCGATAGTCACGAAAGGCCCGATATGGACGCCTTTGCCTATCTTCACATCTTTTCCCAGGATAGTAGTATCATGAATCTTCTCAGGGTAATCTCTTACAGGGGTGAAAAGCTCTAAAACTTTACAGAAGGCATAATAGGGGTTGCCGTGTCGGATGGCCGGTATTTCTAAATTCTCAACGTTTTTACTAACGATTACAGCGGAGGCTTTGGTTTTTTCCAGACAGACAAGGTATTTGGGATTGGCCAGGAAGGTCAGCTCTCCAGGCTGAGCTTCCTCGATTCCTGCTAAGCCCTTTATCTTGACCGAGCCGCTGCCGGAAAGTTCCCCCTGGACTAAAGCTGCAATTTCCCCTAAGGTTTTTTCCATTGTTCCCACCGGCTATACTTTCCTGATAAGACCAGACCTTACTGCATCTTATTCAGCTCTTCCAGCACCCTATCGGTCAGATCCACCCCCTTCTTTGCCCAGGCGATATTTCCGTTGACTGCATCGAAGATCATTAGATAATTGTTCTCCAGGGCGATCTTCTCCAGTGCCAGGTTGATCTTATCCAGAATGGGCTTGGTCAGCTCCAGATTTAACTTCTCCATATCCCCGTTTGGGCCGAAGATCTTGTTAACATAGGTGGTATACCCCTGCTTCTTTTGCTCAATAACCCTTTCCTTCTCCTTTCTCTTCTCCTCGCTTAGAAGCAGCTTCTGTTTGTCAAAATCGGTCTGCAGGCTGTCCAGTTCCTTTTTTATGCTGTCTGCCGCGACTTGCCACTTGGCAACTTCCTGGTCGAATTTGGCCTGGGCGTCAGCGAACTCCTTGTAATCGGTCCTGAGTTTCATGGAATCGATATAACCGATTTTCCCTTCCTGTGATAAAGCCTTACCGGCGTTAATAACCAAGAAAGCAGCAAAAAGAAAAAAAGTAAGCCCGTTTTTTAAATTTAATTTGGACATCTTCACCTCGATTATTTAAAAAGCACTGCCAAATTGGAAATGGGGTCTCCATTTATTATCCCCGGTATAATCAAAACCGTATCCGAAATCGATGCCGATCATCCCCAGATTGGGCACCACCATCCTGAAGCCAAAACCGGCTGATTTGTACAGGTTTCTGAAAGAAAGCGGGGAGAAACTCCTTCCGGAAGGCCAGGCATTACCCGCATCCACAAAGAATAATCCATAGATCTGCTGTGCCAGGATTGGATACTGGTATTCCAGGTTATAGACCAGCATGCTTCTGCCCCTGTAAAGGTAGCCTTCAGCATCTCTTGGTCCTATCCATTCGTCCGGATAACCTCTCACCATCCCGTCTGAGTAAGTTCCACCGGGTGCAAACCTTTCACTATAGGGGACTGAAGTCCCGCGTTTATACCCGTCGATCACCCCCGCGCGAACTTTAGCCGCCAGGACAAATTTCCAGAAGGTCTTGATATATTTGGAGAACTCAAATACGTGTTTATGATAGGACCAGTTACCCCCCAGGATTCCTCCAGCCAACTCAGTGTTCCAATACCAAACCGACCCGGAAGTAGCGAACTGGGGTAAATCTCTGGAGTCCCTGGTGATGGTGAAATCGACACTGGAGGTAATCTGGGGCCAGTCTATGTACGAAAGATTATAAATACTGCCCTGGTAGGCTGATAAGTAATCGTCGGAGAAATCATAATAGCGCACGTTCTCTAAGCGGTACCTGGCATAGGCCCTGAAGTAATTATCCGGCCAGGAGAGCCTTCTGCCCAACCTCAGTCCTACCCCTGTTCTTCCCTCGGTATAATAGTCATATTTACGGTTAAGCTGATACAGATCTATGGCCAGGGAGGTGGGAGTATCCCTGAACCAGGGCTCGGTGAAAGTTACCTGAGCCGAGTTTCTCTTTTTCCCGAATTCCCAGTTCAGACTTAGATTCTGTCCTCTGCCGAAAAGGTTGGGAATCCCCAAGCCAATCGTGCCCACCAGCTTGTCCTGCTCGCTGTATCCTGCTCCAAAATTTATGGAGCCGGTGGGCTTCTCCTCGACTTTGATTACGAGGTCTATGTCGCCATTGGGCAATACCTCGACATCCGGGAGCACATTGGAGAAATAGTTCAGATACATCACGTCTCTCAAGCTTCTGGTGAGGTTGGAGAGGTGATATCTCTGCCCGGGGATTACGGAGAGTTCCCGGCGGATAACCTTTTCTCTGGTCTTGGTATTCCCTTCGATATTCACCAGATTAATGTTAGCGGGGACCCCCTCAGTTATCTGGTATTCGATATTCACCACATTCCCCTGAGTGTTGGTGATATCACCGATCTGGACATAGATATAGCCCTCTTCCTGGTAAAGGTTATACAGTTGGGTTAAGGTCTCCTCATATTTTTTCTGGTCATAGAAATCACCAGATTTGAACTTGACCGCCCTATTTAATCTCTCAGCAGAGAGGATGGAGTTCCCCTTGAATTCTATCTGTCCGAAAGTATATCTCTCTCCCTCAAAGAGGAAAAGTTTTATATACATATCCCTGCCGGAGGGGCCGAACCAGATGGAGTCCCTTAAGATCTCCGCATCTAAATACCCGTCCTTCCGATATGCCTGTATGATCTTCTCCTTATCCTCAGGGTATTTATCCGGCTTGAAATCTCCGCTCCTTATCCAGTTATCTTCCTTATTCTTCATCTGTTTTTTGACCTTGCCGTCATCGAAATCCTTATTCCCCTCAACATAGATCTTCTTTATCTTGACCTTTTTCCCCTCGTCTATCTTATAGATCAAGGTTATCTCATTTTTCCCCTGTTCAGGTTTGAGCTCCGTTTGTACCTCGGTTGCCAGATAACCCTTATCCTTGTACAGGGCTTGGATGATATTTACCCCGCCCTTTATCATAAAAGGACTTATCTGGGTGCCCTCCTTAAAATTCAATTTCTCCTTTATCTCCTCCTGTTTGAATTTCTTGCTTCCCTCGATCTCCAGGTGGACGAGCTTGGGATATTCTTCTACCTTTATGGTGAGGACTACCCCTTGCGGCTCCTCTGTAGCAATTACTTTTACATCGGAGAAAAGGTTCAGGGCGTAAACCCTCTGGATAGCCTTCTGCACGCTGGACAGCTCCAAGGGAGAGCCCTTGGTAAGCCCCGAGGCTAAGAGGATCAAGGACTTGTCAGCGGCTTTATTGCCCTCAACTTCTACCCGGGATATAGTCAAAGTCTGAGAAGAAGAAAAGGAGTAGCTGAAAAGCATCAAGAGGAAAATAAAGAATATAGTTTTTTTCGACATCATTCGGACTTTTTAGATTTAGTTTTTCTGGGAGGACTTATCTTGTTTATTTTCACCTCGGTATACTCCTGCCTGTGTCCTGTTTTCCTTCTGTATTTGACTCTTCTTTTGAACTTGTAGACAGTGATTTTTTCCCCTTTGCCAGTGGATAGAACCTCTGCGTTTATCTTGGCATTTTCCAGATAAGGCATTCCGATCAAAGGCTCCTTTTCATCCTGGGAGATGAGAAGGATCTTGTCGAAGGTTATTTTATCCCCCGGCTTTGCCTCGGTCTTGGGGATCTTAAGCTTTTTTCCTTCCTCCACCTTGAACTGCAATCCTCCGCTTTCCATTATGGCATACATTTACCTTTCCTCCGTTAACTTTTTTAATCCGATTCTAATCTAAATACGAAGGCTAATATATCACTATTTTACTCTTAGTCAAGTGGATTTGTTTCAATTAGGATTTTAAAAACATGGAATTAATTTGAGAATTACAACTTATTAGATTTTCTATTTTGCATAAGACTCATTTTATTCTTGACAAATCCAAAACTTTATTCTTATATATTCATTAGCATTTACAACTTCAAAACAGTGGTGGGAGCAAAAAAAGTCTATTTGTCTTAAGGGCCAATAATTTGAGCTCCTTTCGAACTGAGTCTGCTCACAAAACACTTGAGTCTGCAGTCTTTTGTAGATAAGTGAGTGGGTCCCTTGGCTCTTATAGAGCAACTCTCCCGCCAAGTATATGTCCAAGGAAAGGAGGAGTTTATGGAATGTAAAAATCTTAAACTCTAAATTCTGACAGTCAAAAAGCTTTATTAAAAGAAGGAGAGACAGAAATGAGATCAAAGCTATTATTAATTGTAGGGATGCTAATATTAGTTTTTGTTTCTTATTCCTCAGCCCAGGTGCCGCAGATGATAAACTACCAGGGGAAGCTTACTAAATCTTCGGGTGCACCTCTGGATACAACTATCCAGATGGTTTTCTCCATTTATGAAGACACTGGTGGAATAAACCTTCTATGGACAGAGACCCAGCTGGCGGTTAAGGTAGATAAGGGTGTATTTAATATTCTCTTAGGAAGTGTGGATTCAATACCAGACTCAGTTTTCGATGGGAACATCAGATATTTAGGCGTCAAAATAGGAACTGATCCCGAAATAACCCCTAGAAAACCAATGGTGAGTGTGCCTTATGCTTATACTGATGGCGATTGGATTAAGGACGGAAATAATCTATATCGTTTAAATGGTCGTGTTGGTATAGGCACATCAACTCCTTTGAGTATGTTGCAAATTGAGGGAAATTATCCTCAGCCTTGGTGTGTTCCTCTATTGGTTAAGAATACAGATACAAATGATTTCTCTCATTCTTTCATTTGGGTTTCTTGTAGTGCTGTTTCTAATAAATGCCAACCTGGCCTATATTTTTCGCGTCCCGATGGAAGAGTTTGGGAAATATCAATTGGTGCTGGTGATGACCCATCAGATTATTTAGGTTTTGATTTTCTACCTATAGGAGTTGTAATGGTGATTGATACGACAGGTAAAGTTGGTATTGGAACAAGAAACCCTATGTACAAACTTGATGTTGAGGGTTATGTGCAGGCGCATGGGTACTACACCGGTGATATTACTTTCCAAAAAGATAAAGAAAAATTGTGGAGAATGTATGAGGATGAAGATGGTTTGTATTTGGAGAGTTTAAAAACGGGCAAAATTTACAGATTTGTTTTGCAGGAAATGGAGAAAAAATAACGTAGTGTCTAGTTTTATGCCCTACGTAAGATTAAACGTCTTGGAAGAACCCAGACACTACAAAAAGGAAAAAAGAGGCGTAAAAATGAATAGAACAAAAATTATCCTTGGGTTTGGTCTGGCCTTAGTCCTTTTCTTCAACTTCGCTTTAGCGGGGTTATCTGAAAAATCTGTCTCTCTGACAGGGGAAAAAGAGAACAGGGTAGCTTCAGGTTTTGCGCCTGAGGAGAAAGAACTTCACCCTAACCCTTTCCTTGAAAAGGAGACAAAAGTTGATAAAAGAGATGGAGGTCTGAAAACCTCCGCTACAGAAAAAGGAAAAACACCGGGGATAAATTCAGATTCCACGAAAACTAAAACCTCTGCCCCAGCTAATTTCATCCTGATCACAGATGTAATAGATGGTTATGGCGGACAGAGATACAATGGTGGATGTGATTTATCTATATTTGCAGGAGGGCAATCTTCAGCTATTGGCTCTGGCACGAGCACCAATTTCAAACTCTATGCAGGCTTTATATATCCCACAATTGTAAAATGTGGTGATGCAAATGCGGATGGCGCTCTTTCTGTTTCAGATGTGGTTTATATAATTAATTATCTCTTTAAAGGCGGACCTCCACCTATGCCATGGGAAGCAGGGGAATCAAATTGCGATGGTAATGTTTCGGTTTCAGATGTAGTAAATTTAATCAATTATCTTTTCAAAGGAGGGTCTCCACCAATTTGCTGATAAGTAGCTTTGATTTAAAATAGTAGGGGTTCAAAATTTTGAACCCCTACATATCTGAGAGACCTCGCTCTTGTCTCTTCCTGTAAGAGAGGATGGAAATTTTTAGATCTTGAAGGTCCGGGTTACCACGAAGGAGGAGATAAACTCCTTCAGGGGTGTTTGCATCTCCTGAGCGTTTTGATATCTTTCTTCCGGATTTTTCATTAAAGCCTTTGCCGCGATGCGATCGAATAAGGCCGGAGTTTTGTCATTTACGGCTGAAGGATAAGGAGGCTGGTCATTCAGGATACTGTAGATTAAAGAGCTGAGTGATTCGCCTTTGAAAGGTTTTTGACCGGTCAGGATCTCGTAAAGAACTACTCCCAGTGAGAAGATGTCTGATCTTTTATCTCCCGGCTTGCCCTGTAGGGCCTCAGGTGCGATATAACTGGGGGTTCCTATGGCTATGCCGGTCTGGGTCATGGAGGAGCCGCCTAATCTGGCGATCCCGAAATCCATCACCTTTACATTGAAGTTGTTCAAAATCATAATGTTAGCAGGTTTGATATCCCGGTGAATTATCTCCTTTTCATGAGCATAACTTAGCGCCTCACACACCTGAATCATAATCTTGGCCACGATCTTATAATTGAGCTCGGCCTTTTTCTGGGTCATCTTTTCCAGGGTATAGCCCTGCAGGTATTCCATGGCGATGTAATAAAGGTCTCCTTCCTGCCCCACGTCATAAACCGTAAGAATGTGAGGATGGGATAATCTGCCAGCTGCCTGTGCCTCTCTGATTAACCGGTCCTTAAGCTCAGCCAACTCCTCAGGAGAGGCGATGTTCTCAAATCTTATGGTCTTCAGAGCTACCAAACGGTCGATAGCCGGGTCTATCCCTTTATACACTGTTCCCATAGCACCTTTTCCAATTACCTCCAGGACCTTGTATCTGCCGAATTGCTGTACCGGGATATTGGCCGTGCTTCTCTCAGTGGCATAAGCAGTCTTTTCCTCCAGAGGCTCAGGTACAGAGGCAAAAGGAACTGGAGTAGGTGTAGCTGTTCTCTCCTTTCTCTCTTCTGGGAGATCAAGCCTCATAGTCTTCTCCGGCTCCGCCTCCGCTGGAATAAATCTTTCTTTTATCTCCACCTGTTCTGCCGCCACCTCTTCTCTTAATCTCTTTTTGGGGAGATGCTCTTTTTTGGGTTTTATTCCAGGAGAGACCACGAAGAAAAAGAAAAGCTCCAGAAGAGGGTAGAAGGGTTTGGTGATAATGTTAAAAGAAGAGAAGAGGATAAAGCTGAGATTTAAGATAACGAAGAAGAATACGAAAAGTATCACCAGTCTCTGCACCAGGTTTACGTTAGGCAGGACAAAGGCGCAAAAGCACCCTATCAGGATGAGAAGCAAAAGGTCCAGAATAGAGAGAAAGCTGGTGGTCTTCAGGAAATTTTTGCGAATTATGTTCTCCACCAAATTGGCAGTCTTCTCCACCGTAGGAAGGTGAGGCGAGACAGGGGTCTTGAGCTGGGAGGTGGAAAGATCGGTCAATCCCACTAACACTATCTTACGGAAAAAAAGCTCAGGATTCAGGGAACCTTCCAATAAAGAAGCAGCCGAATAATGTTTATAGCTCTGCTTGGGTCCTGTGTAATTTATGAGCAAGCTGTACTTATTATCTGCAGGAATTAAAGTCTCGCCCAGATAGATTTTCCCGTTCAGCCCTGCCTTCAGATCCTCTATTCTCAGATTATAATATCTGCGTGCGATCTGCAAACAGGCCGAGGGGTAATAATTGTTATCGAACCTGACCAGCATCGACTCATGGCGAATCTTTCCATCCAGGTCGCGGGTCTGGATGGCATGTCCCAGGGCATAAGCTGCTTCGCAAAGAGCCTGGCTGGGGTAATAGATCTCTTTGGCACTGGAGGGGAGTTGATAGCTGAGCTCTATGGGATCCTGGATGTTAAAGAGGGTCGATTGCAAAAGCACATCCGGATAACGGGTGGGAGTTAAACCGACCTCTGCGTAATTGAAATAGAGAGGTAAGATGACGTTATTCCCCTCCCTTATAGCCTCAGCCAAAAGAGAAGTCCCTCCGGAAGTATCCT
Organism: uncultured Ignavibacteria bacterium; assembly: GCA_964511075.1. Taxonomy (GTDB): domain Bacteria; phylum Zixibacteria; class MSB-5A5; order MSB-5A5; family RBG-16-43-9; genus CAZEDM01. The sequence continues at coordinate 27,430 of CAZEDM010000006.1, read as the reverse complement.
CGACTATATCTGGGGGGAGATAGAAATCCAGATATATGACTTTAGGATTGGCCTGGGAGAGTTTTTGCACCAGCTGGGCAATTTGATGCCTGGGCCAGGGCCACCGGCCGTACTGGTCCAGACTCCTGTTATCCAATGCTAAGATCACCAGCTCATTAGCACTATCAGACTTGCCTCGGAACTTATAACCTAAATCCTGGAATTTCAGGTTGAATTTCTCTAACCAGGTTTGCTGGTCAAGGTATAATACTATGACCAGAAAGGTGATAAGTATATATAGAATAACTCCGGAGAATTTTTTTGTCCAATCGGAGAATACGTTTTTAGTGTTTAACTGAAATATATCTTTAAGCCCCATTCTTACCCCTCTTTTATTTACCTAAGGCTAACCTCTCTATAAGATATGCCGGCAGATTCGCCTTTTTCATCTTCTGCTGGGTGCGTTTCACATCATAGGGAACCCTTTTCAGCCAGACTTTATTCTCCTCTGAGTCATAGATCAGGTAACAGGACTGATTGTTCCCGTCCCGTGGCTGTCCCACCGAACCGATATTTATAAGATATTTATACCCCTCCTCGATCGAGGTCCCCGTTTCGTCGTGCAGAAAGCAGCGCTTCTCCCGGTACTTCTTGATAATGAAGGGAGAATGTGAATGTCCGATCAGGCAGACCTGGGTGTTGAAATAATGGAAATTCTCCTCTGCCTCTTCCAGATAGAAGATGTAGTCCCAGTTCAAGGGCTCCTTAGGAGTGGAATGGACCAGATGAAATAGATCGAAACGATGATCTATTTTATATCCGGAGATAGCCTCTACGCTTTTCTCGGTCAGTTTCCTGCGGGTCCACTCTATGGCCTCTTTGGCATAGGGGTTGAAATAGCTGATATCCAGAAGCCCCAGGGCAGCATAATCGTGATTCCCCATCAGCCTGATCTCAGAGGTTTTCTGAATCAGATTGAGACAATCGTTCGGGTCGGGCCCGTACCCCACAGCATCCCCCAGAAAAAAAGGCTTGTCTATTTTCTCTTTTTCAAAATCCCGGATAACACCTTTTAACGCTTCTAAATTGGCATGCACGTCAGAGTAAAAAGCGAAACGCATTTAACTTTTCCTTTTTATGAAACGGAAGACCGATTTGCCTATCTGGACCAAATCATCGTTTTTCAGAGAGTGCCTTTGAACTTCCTCTCCATTAACCAGAGCCATACCTTTCCTTCCCAGGTTCACCAGCACGTATTCATCGTTTTCCAGTATTATCTTGGCCTGGAGTTTAGGCAGGAAAAATCCACGCGCTTTTATGTTCACGAAATCGCCCTTTCCCAGGGTGATGACCTCCTTGTCCAGAGGATATTCCGTTTTATCCACGTTGTGCTCACCCAGAAGCACCGAACATCCGACCTTCTGGGTGATCTCGGTATCTCTTCTATCTTTGGAGATGAGCTCCTTCTGTCTTTTTGTCTGTAGAACCATAGTTCCATCCAAGTCTGAAATACGGGGATCGCGTGAGATAGTTTGGCGATAGGTGAGATTAAATTTTCCAATGGTTATCTCGTCGTTATCCTTGAGGAACTCCTCAGTTACCCTGCGGTTATTTACGAAGGTGCCGTTCAGGCTCTCGTTGTCGATAATCACCGTGCCGTTGGGGTTGAACTCTATCTGTGCGTGCTTTCTGGAAACCCCTCGATTATCCAGGACGATATCATTGTCCTGGGTTCTGCCTATGCTGATCCTTTTTTTCTCGGTTACCACCCTCTCCACGATCTTATCATCGTATTTGACGATTATCTCCGGCATAGGATTCCTCCTTTTGCTTAAAAAATATGTCCAAGCCTATTTGTCAATACTTTTGCAGATGCTCTTTACCAAAAAAGACTTGCCTATGAGTCTTATTCAATTATATTGTCGTCATGAACTTAGGAAACTTAAGTCTTTCTGGCAGAGTGATTTTAGCTCCGATGGCAGGGGTGGCTGACTCACCCTTTAGAATCTTAGCCCGCAGCTTCGGAGCGGCCTTGACTTATACGGAGATGATCTCTGCGGAAGGGCTAGTCCGCCAGAATACCAATACCCTGAGGCTGCTTTATTTCAAACCGGAGGAAAGGCCGATAGGGATACAGCTTTACGGCTCAGAGCCGGAAAGATTGGCTCAAGCAGCAAAGCTGGTAGAGAAGTTAGATCCGGATGTTATAGACCTTAACTTCGCCTGTCCGGTGAAGAAAGTTACTCAAAAAAACGGGGGTGCGGCGGTTTTAAAAGATTTAAAACTTCTGGAAAGGATCCTGTCCTCGGTGGTTAGCTCGGTGAATCTTCCTGTAAGCCTGAAGATCAGAAGCGGCTGGGATGAGAAAAATATCGTGGTGCAGGAGGTCGCCAAGATCGCCTCAGATTGCGGAGCGGTTGGCCTGACTATTCATCCCCGGACCGGGAAATCGATGTTCAAGGGAAAGGCGGATTGGAGTCTCATCCAAAAGGTAAAATCAAAGGTTAACCTGACCGTTTTAGGCTCAGGGGATATCTTCTCGCCTGAGGATGTTAAGGAGATGTTAGATTCAACCGGATGTGATGGGGTGATGGTGGGGAGGGGTGCTTTAGGTAACCCCTGGATCTTTGAGAGAGCCAATCAGTATCTGAAAAATAACAGGCTTCTGCCGGAACCCTCAGCCGGGGAAATCATCCAGGTCATCCTGAGACATCTTCAGCTGTCGATTCAGGAGAGAGGCGAATACTGGGGGATCGTGAGGATGAGAAAACATCTGCTCTGGTATATAAGGAAGCTTCCCTCCAATACGGGGTTGAGAAAATCGATTCTATCTGCGGAGAAATATGAAGTGCTTAAAGATGTCTTCGAGCAGTATCTCTCCTCAGGCATTTCGCCTGGGAAAGAAAAGATTGAAACCAAAGTCCGGGAATAGATGAATCCCCAGAAGATATTAGAGCTTTTAAACAGAGTAAGGGAGAGGAAGATCTCGCCGCAAAAGGCACTTGATAGTTTGAAAACCCTGCCTTTTGAGGATCTGGAGTTTGCCAGGATTGACCTGCACCGGCATCTGCGCAAAGGGTTTCCGGAGGTAATCTATGGCCAGGGGAAAAGCGTCGAGCAGATAGTTAAAATCGCCCGGAAAATCAAAAAGTCCGGATCGGCAGTTCTGGGAACCAGGATAGAGAAAGAGGTTTTTCAAAAACTCAAAGTTAATTTTCCGGAGGCAGAGTATTATCCCCAGGCGAAAATTTTTATATTAAGACCTGAGAGCAAGGGAAAGATCAAGCCTAAGGGCAAGATACTGGTCATCTCTGCTGGAACTTCTGATATACCGGTGGCGGAGGAGGCGGCACTGACCTGCGAGGTTATGGGGAATAAGGTAGAGAGGCTTTATGATGTGGGAGTAGCCGGTATCCACAGGTTCCTGGCTCATCTGGATAAGCTGAAAAAAGCCAGGGTGATAATAGTGGTTGCCGGGATGGAGGGTGCGCTGCCCTCAGTGGTAGGCGGCCTGGTGGATAAGCCGGTGATCGCAGTTCCTACCAGCATTGGGTACGGGGCAAGCTTCGGCGGGATAGCACCGCTTTTGGCAATGCTAAACTCCTGCGCCTCTGGAATAGTAGTGGTGAATATAGACAACGGCTTCGGGGCAGGCTGCGCGGCGAGCTTGATTAATCAGTTGTAGGACAGAACAGACAAGATGTCTTTTCCATCAAATACCTGAGTTCTGAATGAAGAGAAATATAGATGAAGAAAACAAATATTGAAAGAAAAAAACAGGGAAGTGAAGACCTGGTGGGACAGGCTTCCAGCCTGTCTCGGGAGAAAAAATCTGGCATTACAGGCTTCCAGCCTGTGAAGGAATTCAGAAGATACAGAAGAAATTTACCTCACTGGGAACAGCCGGGAAGTTATTATTTTATTACTTTCAGAACCGGTCCAGATGTTATTCTTCCAAAGAAGGCAAGAGATATCGTACTAGATTGTATCAAGTTTCACAATAGTAAGAAATACAATCTCTATGCCTGTGTGGTTATGTCGGACCATATTCATTTGATTATCCAGCCTTTGGAAAAAGAAAATGATTCCTTTTATAGTTTGGCGGAAATTATGCACAGCATAAAGAGCTTTTCTTCTAAAGAGATTCTTAAACTTCTAAAAAGCATAGGCAAGATGCCTGTGTCACCAATGATATGGCGGGATGAAAGTTTTGATAGAATAATCAGGGATGAAAAGGAATATCTTGAGAAGATGAGTTATGTTGTTAATAACTCATTAAAAAAGAGTTTAGCAAGAAGTCCTGAAGAATATAAATGGCTTTATGTAAAAGGCTGGTTAAATGATGATGCACAGGCAAGGATGCCTGTGCCACCAGCCTCTAAACAAAAAGAAAGTTGAGACTTGGTGAGACAGGCTTCCAGCCTGTCTTCTTTGAAAGAGCTAAGGAACAGGCAGAATGCCTGTTCTACCAAATATTAATAAATATATGAAAATCGCTTATTTTGACTGTTTTTCCGGCATTGCCGGTGATATGATTCTGGGGGCTTTGATCGATGCTGGTTTGGAGTTAAAAGCTCTGAAAAAGGAGCTTAAGAAACTACCTTTAAAGGGATATGAAATCAGGGTTAAAAAGATCAAAAAAAATGAAATCATTGGAACTAAATTCGAGATTAAGACTCAGAAAGAGAAAAAACACCGTAATCTGAAAGATATCCACAGGATAATTGATAAAAGCTCATTAGATAAAAAGATAAAGGATGATTCCAAAAGGATATTTCGGAAGCTGGCACAGGCTGAGTCTTTGGTGCACGGGGTGAAAATAGACAGGATTCATTTCCACGAGGTGGGGGCAGTTGATGCCATTATCGACATCGTGGGTGTGGTTATTGCTTTGAGTTTTTTAAGAATAGATAAAGTCTACAGCTCACCACTTCCAATAAGCAGAGGTTTTGTCAAATTCTCTCATGGGAAATTTCCAGTTCCAGCTCCTGCTACTCTGGAGCTGTGCAAAAATGTTTCGGTTAGACGCACAGACATAGAAGGTGAACTGGTTACACCTACCGGTGCGGCGATTATTACCACCTTAGCTGAATTCTCACCCCGGCTGGATTTTAAAATCGAAAAGGTTGGCTACGGGGCCGGCTCTATGGACTTGAAGGAGATTCCTAATCTATTAAGGGTGATGATCGGTCAGAAGGAACAGGATCTGGAGCAGGACGAGATTCTGGTTTTGGAGGCGAATATCGATAACACTACTCCTGAGATTTTGGGTTATCTCACAGAAAAGCTTATGAAAAAAGGAGCATTGGACGTTTTCCTGACTCCAATCATTATGAAAAAAGGAAGACCGGGGACTCTTCTTTCGGTTATCTGTGGGACTGATAAATTAAACGAGCTTTCTTCTGTTATCTTCTCGGAAACCGGAACCATCGGATTCAGGACCCAGTTTCACCTGAGGAAAAAACTTCCTCGAAAAACAGAAGTGGTCAAGACTAAGTTCGGAAAGGCAAAAGTTAAAATTATAAAAGAAGGGGAGAAGATTCATATTTCTCCTGAATATGAGGATTGCAAGATTATAGCGGAGAAACATAATCTGCCATTAAAAGATGTTTATAGAGAAGTGGAGAGAAGTTACCGGCTCAATACGAGGAAAACTCCGCCCTAATATGACGTGAAGAGTTTTGGAGTGCAAACCTTTAGGTTTGCCAAATTTGCCAAAAGTGAAAGTAAAGCTAAAGCTTTACACTCCAGACAGAAAGCTAAAACGGAAGAATATTTTAGGTAGAAGCAGAAAAGGATAGATTTTGGAAAAGGTCAGATTGAAGAAGAAAGAGGACAAAAGGATAAGAGAGGGGCACCTGTGGGTCTTCTCCAATGAGATTGAGGAATCCTCTGAGGTAAAAGGGGAAGGGGAGATTGTAGAGCTTGAGGATTATAAGGGGAATTTTTTAGGGAAAGGCTATTACAACCGGCATTCCCTGATTGCCATAAGAGTTTTGAGTTACCAGAGGGATGAGAAAGTTGACAAGGATTTCTTTTTCAGACGGATAGAACAGGCTTTGAAATACCGCCAGAGGCTTTATCCCCAGCTTTCATCTTATCGGATAGTCTATTCAGAAGGTGATTTTCTGCCAGGGTTAGTAATAGATAAATATGAGAAGAATCTGGTCTTGCAGATTCTGACCCTGGGTATGGAAAAATTCGAAGAAGATATAATCCAGGCTTGCGAAAATCTGTTTTCGCCTGCACGGATTGTCTTGCGTAATGACACTTATTTCAGGGAATTGGAAGGTCTGGTTCAGGGTGTGAGGATTATGAAGGGGGACGTGGAAAAACCGGTTTTGATCGAGGAATTTGGCTTGAAGTTCTTTGCGGATTTAAAAGAAGGACAGAAAACAGGATTCTTCTTTGACCAGAAGGAAAACCGGCTTATGGGCGCGATCTATGCAAAAGACAGAAAGGTTCTAGACTGCTTCTGTTATACCGGTGCCTGGGGAATAACCGCAGCTAAAAATGGAGCAAAAGGTGTTTTGGGAAGCGATGGTTCTCAGAAAAGCTTGGAGCTGGCTCAAAAAAATGCCAAGCTTAATGAAGTGGATAAGCTCTGTGCTTTCGTTAAAGGGGATGTTTTTGAGGTTTTGAGAGGGCTGGTTCAAAAGAATGAAAGATTCGATATGGTAGTGCTAGACCCTCCGGCTTTCGTAAAAAGCAAGAGCAAATTAGTGGAGGGGATGAAAGGTTATAAGGAGATAAATCTTCAGGCTTTGAAGTTATTGGATAGAGGCGGCATTTTGATTTCCTGTTCCTGCTCACACAATCTGTCCAAAGACCTTTTTATGGAGATAATCAAATCAGCAGCCAAGGATGCGCATAAGACTCTCCGGCTGATTGAATTCCGCACCCAGGCAAAAGACCACCCCATACTTTTGTCTATGCCGGAGACGGAATACTTGAAATGTGCGATTTTAGAGGTGATTTAGAAATATTTTTTCTCGTTGGTAAGGGAATTGGATTTCCCACACCAAAAAGTAGCATTCGGGAATTCCAATTCCCGAATGAACAAGGAATAGAAAATTCACAGCTGATTGAACAGATTAAGCAGATTTTTAAAGCAGATTATCTGCTTCTTATAATCTGCTGTGAGGTAGTTTTTCGTAGGGACAGGGCTTGTCCCTGTCCGAAAAAAATAGCGGACAGCCACGAGGGCTGTCCCTACATCTAAATCGCCCGACATAAAGGTCGGGCTTAAGTTGGTGCGGGAATTGGAATTCCCGCACCAAAAGGACATCGTCGAGGACGATGTACTTCATAATATATGCAAGCTAAAATCTACACCGTCTCGGAGATTACCAGGGATGTAAAAAATCTTCTGGAACAGAGTTTTCCCACTATCTGGGTGGAGGGGGAGATCTCCAATTATACTCTGCACTCCTCCGGGCACAGGTATTTCTCCCTGAAAGACGAGAATGCCCAGATCAGGTGCGTTCTTTTTCGCTGGGAGGGGAAAAGGCTTGCATTTGAGCCGCAGGACGGGATGAAGGTCTATGCCCTGGGGAATATCACGGTGTATGAGAAAAGCGGGCAGTATCAATTAAATGTCATTCGTCTTCACCCAATTGGAATCGGAGAGCTTGAATTAGCTTTTCAGCAGTTGAAAGAGAAATTATATAATGAGGGTTTATTTGATGAGGTTCATAAAAAGCCCATCCCGGAATATCCTGAGACAATCGGAGTGGTCACTTCTCCAACCGGTGCGGCGATTAGGGATATAATAAAGATAATTCACCGCAGGTCCCCTGGAGTAAAAATCATCTTAAACCCGGTAAGGGTTCAGGGTGAAGGTGCGGCAGAAGAGATCGCCCGGGCGATTAAGGATTTCAACCAATACAAAAAAGTTGACCTGTTAATCGTGGGAAGGGGAGGAGGTTCCTTAGAGGATTTGTGGGCTTTTAATGAGGAGGTTGTGGCGCGGGCGATTTACTGTTCCAAAATCCCCGTTATCTCCGCAGTCGGACATGAAGTCGATTTTACCATTGCGGATTTCGTGGCAGACTTAAGGGCTCCCACACCATCTGCTGCAGCAGAGCTGGCAGTTAAAAACAGGATCGAGGTCTTAAAAGAGGTTAAAAATATATTCAAGACCCTGGTCTCCACTCAAAGGTTTATGTTAGATGATTACAAATCCAGAATAATTATGGCTGAGGAAAGCTACGGGTTCAAGAAAACAGTTGACCTGGTAGCCCAGAAAGCCCAGAGAACAGATGAGCTTTTGAAAAACCTTTTGAAAGAGGTAAAAAAATATTTTGATTATAAAAAGAAAGGTTTATCTTTAATCCTGGGTAAATTAAATGCGCTTTCTCCTCTGGCAGTTCTGGAAAGAGGTTATTCCATAACCAGAAAACTGCCTGAGATGGAGATAATAAGGAATGCGGGAAGACTTAAATTGAGAGATGAGATTGAGGTTAAGTTTTTTAAAGGATGGATAGAAGCAGAGGTAAAGAAAATAGAAGGAGAAGGTGAGACGTAAGAATTAAGACGTGAGATGGATTCCCCGCCTTGTCTTCAAGGCGGGGAAATTAACTGATAAAAAGGTAGGTCAGACATTACTGTCTGACATTGACGATTAAAATGTCAAAAAAGGTCAATTTCGAGAATGCCTTAAAAAGGCTGGAACAGATCGTTCAGAAATTAGAATCCGGCGATCTATCCCTGGATGAATCGCTCAAGCTCTTCGAAGAAGGGGTCGAGCTTTCCCGTCTCTGCACTAAAAAACTCTCCGAAGCTGAGGCTAAGGTGGAAAAGTTAATCAAATTGAGTGGAAAGGAGTTTAAAACAGAGCCTCTGGAGATGGAAGAGGGAGAAGATGAGGAGAGCGAAACGTAAGATGGTGAAAGCGGATTTTAAAGAATATCTGCTGGGGAAAAGAAAGCTCATAGACCAGTCTCTGGACGAATACCTTCCGGATAAGAGCAAAGAGCCTCAAAACCTGCACAAGGCAATGAGATATTCTGTCTTTGCTGGGGGGAAAAGGCTTCGCCCGATTCTGGCTATGGCATCGTTCGAAGCGGTGGGTGGAAAAGGCAAGAAAATTCTTCCGGTTGCCTGTGCGCTGGAGATGATTCATACTTACTCTTTGATTCATGACGATTTGCCCTGTATGGATGATGACGATTTGAGAAGAGGCAAGCCCACCCTGCATAGAGTCTACGGTGAGGGAATGGCAGTTCTGGCTGGGGATGCTTTACATGCTTTAGCCTTTGAGCTGTTGCTTAAGGCAAAAAATTATCTGGTGGTTGAAGAGGTGACAAAAGCCATAGGCACAGAGGGGATGATCGGGGGACAGGTCAGGGACATTGAGGCAGAGGGTAGAGAAGTCTCCTTGAAAGAAGTGGAATATATCCATACCCACAAGACGGGAAGACTTTTAAAAGGCTCTGTCAGGGCAGGAGCGATACTGGGAGGAGCAGACGTAAAAAAGCTTTCAGCCCTTTCTGCCTTTGGCGAGAGATTTGGCTTGGCTTTTCAGATAGTGGATGATATCTTGGACATTGTGGGAGAGGAGAAAGTCCTGGGTAAGAAGACAGGCTCGGACAAAGCTAATTCCAAAGCCACTTACCCCCAGGTGTTCGGTTTGGATGAGTCGAAAATTCTGGCAAAGGATCTGTTAATGGAGGCTAAGAAGAAATTGAAGATCCTGAAAGAGAAAAGCTGGGCTTTCGATAATCTGGCTGATTACGTATATGAAAGGATAGGTTAAGGTTAACGGAATAAAATGCTAAAGGGATATGAAAAGCTTATTAGATAAGATCAACTCGCCTTCAGACCTGAGGGAGATTCCTCCAGAACACCTTCCTGAATTAGCCCGGGAGATAAGGGAGAAGATCATCTCTGTGGTTTCCAGAACCGGCGGGCATTTAGCCTCCAATTTAGGTGTGGTGGAGCTAACCTTAGCCCTGCATTATGTCTTCAATACTCCTGAGGATAAGATAATCTGGGACGTGAGCCACCAGTGCTATACTCATAAGCTTCTGACCGGCAGAAAAGACGGATTTGAGAACCTGCGCCAGTATGAGGGACTTAGCGGATTCACCAAAAGGTCAGAGAGCGAATACGACCCCTTTGGGGCAGGGCATGCCTCAACCTCCATCTCTTCGGCTCTGGGGATGGCCTGCGCCAGGGACCAGAAAGGTGAGAACTACAAAGTCATTGCAGTTATAGGGGATGGTGCCCTTACAGGCGGGATTGCCTTCGAGGGGTTGAATAATGCGGGTGCCCAGAGAAAAGACCTTCTGGTGATACTGAACGACAACACCATGTCCATCTCCCCCAATGTGGGAGCACTTTCCAAATACCTGACAGGTCTTCTGACGGACGAGAAATATAATAAGCTCAAAAACGAGGTCTGGGAGCTGGTGGGGAAGTTCAAAAGAAGAGATAGAATCAGAGCAATGGTATCCCAGGTGGAGGAAAGCGTAAAGGGATTCTTGGTCCCGGGAATAATCTTCGAGAAATTAGGGTTCAGGTATTTTGGTCCCATAGATGGGCACGATGTAAACCAGCTTATAAAGACTCTGGAACAGCTCAAGAATCTAAAAGGGCCTATTTTGCTGCATCTTTTAACTCAAAAGGGCAAAGGTTACAAGTTTGCCGAGGAGGATTCACCCAGGTTTCACGGCATTGGTAAGTTCGACAAGGTAACCGGGGAGTCGAATGACGTTGGCAAAATCACCTACACTGATATCTTCGGGCAGACCATGGTTAAACTGGCGGAGAAAGACGAGAATATAGTGGTAATCACTGCGGCTATGTGCCTGGGGGTCGGCCTCTTGGATTTCTCCTTGAAATACCCCAAAAGGTTTTACGATGTGGGGATCGCAGAGCAGCACGGGACGACCTTTGCCTGCGGTTTGGCAGCTTCGGGCGTAAGACCTGTCTTTGCAGTCTATTCCACCTTTTTACAGAGGGCCTTTGATCAGGTGATTCACGATATGGCATTACAGAGCCTTCCGGTTATCTTAGCCATCGACAGGGCAGGACTGGTAGGTGAGGATGGGCCCACTCATCACGGAGCATTTGATTTGAGCTACTTAAGGCAGATACCAAATATGGTGGTTTTGGCACCCAAAGATGGAAACGAGTTGAAAGATATGCTGTATACCGCAGTAAATTGGGGGAAATCTCCTACAGCTATCCGCTATCCCCGAACTGCTGTTCCGGATAAGAAGATAAAAGAAGGTTTCAAGCAGATTCCTCTTGACAGGTGGGAGGTCTTAAGGGAAGGCAAGGACCTTTTGATCCTGGCAACAGGCTCTATGGTCTATCCAGCTTTAGAGGCATCTTCGGAGCTTTCCTCAGAGGGGATAGAGACAGAGGTGGTCAACTGCCGGGTGCTGAAACCTCTGGATGAGAAATGTCTCTTATCCTCACTCAAGAGATTCGATAGAGCTATCACCGTGGAGGAGAATGCCCTGAATGGGGGTTTTGGCAGTGCTGTGGCTGAGTATGTACTGGAAAAGGGTCTGGGAAAAATTCACCTCAGGAGGATGGGTATCCCGGATAAATTCATCCAGCACGGAAACAGGAAGATGCTCTTAAATATCCTGGGTCTGGATAAAGAGGGGATAGTTAAGGCAGTTAAAGAGATGATTAAGAGCAAAGAGAAAGTCCCCTCTTCTCAGCTTGATATCTTGTAAAATTACTCAAAATATAACGGTAAGAGAGTAAGATGAAAAGCTTAGGGGTTGTGGCGAATGTTAAAAAGCCCAAAGTCAAATCCACTGTGGGGCGGATAATATCCTGGGCTAAAAGAAATAAGATAGATTATTTCATCACGGAGGAATTGTCCAAAATAGTCGGGCACAAAGATAAAGCCTTCCCGGTTGTAAAACTTCCTGAATGCTCCCAGGTTATTGTCTCCCTGGGCGGTGACGGGACTATGCTTAAGTCTGCACGAGCAGTAGGGGATAAAGGCAATCCTATCCTGGGGATCAATCTTGGCAGTATCGGCTTCCTTACGGAGATCACCTCCGATAATATCGAGCGGACCCTGGACAGGGTCAAAAGAGAAGATTTTGTTATCGAAAAAAGGCTGTGCTTGCAGGCAGAGATCCAGGGCATAAGGGATAAAAAACTTTTTGCGCTTAATGATATAGTTATCGACAAAGGCAAAGTTGCCCGCCTGATTCATCTGCATCTTTATGACAATCAGGAGTTCGTCTGCTCCTATTCTGCAGATGGTCTAATAATCTCCACCACCACAGGCTCAACCGCATATTCTATGGCGGCTGGCGGTCCTATCATCAACCCCAAGATAAATGCCATAATCGCCTCGCCCATATGTCCTTTCACCTTAGCCCTGAGACCGATGGTCTTCTCGGAAAAGAATTCACTCAAGGTGATAGTCGAATCTGAGCATAAGGAGGCAATACTGACCCTGGATGGTCAGGTCTCGGTTAAGTTGGATTCACCCAGCACTATTTTGATTCATAAGGCCAGACATTCCATCAACCTGATTAAATTTAAGGAGAGGTCTTATTACGAGGTTCTGAGGAGGAAACTCCACTGGGGGGCAAGACCTAAGATCGGGGAATAAAAATGCTTAAAAGCTCAAAGGCTCAAATGTTCAAAGGTAAAACTAATGCTCAAGAGCTTAAGAATCAGAAACTTTGCCATTGTTGAGAATTTAGAGATTGATTTCTTTTCAGGGTTGAACGTACTGACCGGGGCAACCGGGGCAGGCAAATCGATAATCATAGGTGCTTTTGACTTAGCCCTGGGGGAGAGGGCATCCTCGGAGATGATTCGCACCGGCGCGGATTCCGCTATGGTCGAGGCGGTCTTTGAGACCCGGTCGAAAAGCGAGATTGGAAAGCTTTTAACCGAATTTGGTATCGTCAACACCGAAGATCAATTAATCATCCGCAGGGAGATTTCCACAAAGGGGGTAAGCAGGTGTTTTCTCAATGACAGGCAGGTTACCTTAACCAATCTCAAGCTTATCGGTGACCAGTTAGCCGACCTGCACGGGCAGCACCAGCACCAGTCTCTTCTGAACCCAGCTGAACATCTTAGCTATCTGGATAATTATGCAGAGACCGGTGACCTTCTGGACAGGGTAAGTGATGGTTATCATAAATTGAAAAAGAAATTGAACGATTTAGAAGAGCTTAAAAGGATAGATAAAATCTCCAGGGAGAAAAAAGAACTTTACCAGTTTCAGCTTAAAGATATCTCAGGTGCCAATCTCTCAATAGAAGAAGAGAAGGAACTTTCCTCCCAGAAAAAAATTTTAGAAAATGCTGAAACCCTTTTTCAGATCGCTTCCTCGGTTTATGAGGAGCTTTACAATCGTGAAGGTTCCATAATAGAAAGGCTCTCTTCCTTTAAAAAGGAGTTAGAGAAAGGGGAAGGCTACGATAAAAGATTAAGGGAACATATAGAGGCTCTGGATTCAGCTTCCCTGCACTTAAGCGAGACCTCCAGGTTTTTAGAAAATTATAAAGAGAGCCTGGATTTCGATCCTGGGAGATTAGAGCAGATAAGAGAGAGGCTGAATCTTATTAGTACTCTGAAGAAGAAATATGGTCAGTCGATAAGAGAGGTTCTGGATTATGCGGTGAAAATAAAAAACGAGCTGGACAAAATCGAGAACCGGGATGAGCTGATTCAGAAGATGGAAAATGAGATAAGGGATTTGAAAGGGTATCTTAAAAAAGATTCGCTCCTGCTCTCGGATAAGAGGCAGGAAAAAGGTAGGGAGCTGTCCGGAAAGATTAAAAAGGAGCTTTCCTTTCTGGGGATGGAGAAATGCGAGTTCGAAGTAAGAATTCTCCGCAGAGAATCGGAGGATGGGCTTCTGGAAATAGAGGGGAAAAGATATTACCTGGATGAGAAGGGATTGGACCAGCTGGAGTTTTTCGTCTCGCCCAATCCGGGCGAAGAGCTTAAGCCTCTGGCAAAGATCGCCTCAGGCGGGGAGATCTCCAGGGTAATGTTAGCTTTGAAATCGGTACTGGCTAAGTCAGACCGGATACCCAGTATGATCTTCGACGAGGTGGATATGGGGATAGGAGGGGAGATGGCTGAGGCTGTGGGCAGGAGGATGAAGACACTTTCCTCGACTCACCAGATCATCTGCATTACCCATCTACAGCAGATCGCCTCCCAGGCAGAGCATCATTTCAAGGTCTTCAAAGAGGTCCTGAAAAACAGAACCACAACGAAAATCAAGCTCCTCTCCAGAGAGGAGAGGATAAAAGAGATCGCCCGGATGATGGCGGGCAAGAAGATAAGCGACCTGACCCTGGAGCATGCGGCGGAGATGATTGAGGAGTAGGGGTGTATGGCAGTACACTCCTATGGTTAAATAAATTTTAACAATAATGGAGATCAAAAAATCCGATTTTTTCCTGATTCCTAACCTGCTTACCGTTTTAAGATTTTTAACCTACCCTTTCATATTCTATTTTCTCCAAAAAGAAGAACTATTCCTGACTGCTGTTTTTATAGTCATAGCCGCGTTAACAGATGTCTTAGACGGCCTGCTGGCGCGAAAACTGAATCAGGCTTCGGACTTAGGCAAGATATTAGACCCGTTTGTTGATAAATTGGGAATAGGGATTTTTATTATTTATGCCACTGTCTATAAAGGTTTTCCCATCTGGGCATCTGTTCTGGTTATTGCCAAGGAGATTCTGTTTCTTTTAGCAGGACTATTTGTCATAAGCAAAAAAAGCGTAGTCCCGGTTTCCTCTTTCTGGGGCAAGCTGAATGCCTGTGTCTGGAGTTTTACCGTTTTTTGCTTTCTTTTCGAGCTGGATTACATAAAGAATATATTCCTGGGCATTGCCCTGGTGGTGGCTTTAGTTACCGTTATTGTATATTCGAAGACGTTTTTCAAATATACAAGGAAAATTTCAGTTAGTGATTTAAATCCCGGAGATCCAGATTCAGTAAAATGAAATATAATTCAGATAAACATCAACGTCGCTCCATCAGATTGAGGGAATACGATTATTCGCAGGCAGGCGGATATTTTGTAACTATATGTGTTCGAAACAAGGAATGTATTTTTGGTGAGATAAAAGATGGAGTAATTAAATTATCGCCTATTGGTAAAGTTTCTCATAAATTTTGGTTTGAGACACCTAAGCATTTTAAAAATGTGCAAATGGATGAATTCATCGTTATGCCTAATCATATACACGGGGTAGTGATTATTAAAGACGTAGGGGTTCAAAAATTTGAACCCCTACAAAAACATAACCGCTTTCGCAAGATTATTCCAAAATCTGTCGGTTCAATTGTCAGAGCATATAAATCTGCTGTGACTCATTGGTGTATAGAAAATGGGCATGAATATTTCAGATGGCAACGAAATTACTATGAACACGTAATAAGGAACGAGGATGATTTAAGGCAGATCAGGGAATATATCGTGAATAACCCGCTTAAATGGGAACTGGATTCAGAAAATCCTGAAAATATAAAAAAGGATTCAAAATCAAATATGAAATAAGGATGGCAATATGAAATCATTTTCACAAAGAAAAGGTCTTAAGCCAGTTAAAAGTGTTATGCAGGTTGATTCTATGGATGAGGGGTTGAGAAATGGTTTGTGGAATTTCCTAGACCTTTGCTACTTGAGTCTTGTAAAACCTGACGACTTTGGATTTCATAATCTTTCTGCTTATCCCAAGATGGATACTCTATTTAAGAGATTGTGGCATAGTTATTTTAAATGGCCACTTGATACTTTGAATGATCATTGGCCTAACACGTACCAACAGATTAGAACCATCTTCTTTAATTCTAAATGGAATGAAGTTTATGATTTTATAGAATTTATTGCCAATAATTATCCCGAGGATGATAAGAACTCGAAATTTATGAGTTATTGTAATTCTATTTTGGAACGCGAATTATCTGCTTATCGTTTTGTTGGAGGCTTGATTACACAAGTAACTTCTCAAGAAGAAATTGAAGAAATAGAAAAAGCATTAGAAGTTCCTTTAAAACCTATCAATACCCATTTAAAGACAGCTTTAGATTTATTGGCAGATAGAAAATCACCCAATTACAGAAATTCTATTAAAGAATCTATAAGTGCGGTCGAGGCAATTTGCAAATTAATAGCTGGTAAAGACAAAGTGACATTGGGAGATGCTCTCAAGGAGATTGATACGAAAGTGGAGCTACATCCTGCATTGAAAAAAGCATTTGAGTGTCTTTATGGATATACGAGTGATGCAGAAGGGATACGACATGCTTTAATGGACAAAGAAAATTTATACTTTGAAGATGCGAAGTTTATGTTAGTGTCTTGTTCAGCTTTCATAAATTATCTGGTGGCAAAATCATCAAAAGCAGATATAAAGTTATGATTTCAAAGAATTTTATGGGCAGAACAATATTCTGCCCTTGCATCTTTTTGGGAACAAAATCGGTATGAAAATGTAAAAATAGATGATGATGTTTTGAAACAACTTCGTTGAATACCATTTCAAATCTGTTTAAATGGGAATTTGATAATGAAATCCCAGAAAACATAAAGGGGATCGAGAGGAGGAGCAATTTTATTTTAAGATAAAGATTTCTGTTCATTCAGGATTTCGAATTCTGTAAAATCTCGCTCAAATTTAAAAAAGGAATTATGATGAGAACAATTCTCAGAAAACTCATAATCGTTGTTTTTTGTACCCTGCTGTTTTATTCCCCTGTCTTCAAACTTGATTTGAAAAGCCAGGAACTATCGAATAATGATTACACCTTACTGAAAGTCTGCGAGGGCGTGATCCAGTTGTTCAAACAATGTCCTGATTCAATCTGGCCCGGGTATGACCTCTCGCAAAGGCCCTTTATGGTGTATATGCCCGGCAGGTATGCTCTGCTTTTCAATTACCCCCAAGACGTAGATGGTTTTTATCCCTATCCTTCACACTGGCCCGATCTGGGGACGAAGGTGCAGTTCTACCCCGGTCAGTACCAGGACCTTGCCGGTCAGCTTGCTTTTGAATTGTCGATAGATACGGTCAAGGTCGCAGCAGTTCCCTTTATGCAGAAACCGTCAGTGGATTTATTTGGCTTTATCGTGCATGAGAATTTCCATCAATTCCAATTCAGAGCCTTTGGAGAAATCCCCTGGGAAAGGGAGGAAAGATACCCCGTGGAGGACAGGGAGAATACTGCCCTGGCCTATCTGGAGATGCGGCTTTTGATGGATGCACTGAGTTCAGCCTATGTCAATAATAGAGAGCAGACAGAGGGATATTTAAGGCAGTTTGTGGCGGTTCGAAACTATCGCTGGCAAAGAAGCGACCCCTTCATCGCAAGATATGAACAGGGCGAGGAGATCAATGAGGGAACCGCCAAATATGTGGAGGTTAAAGCCACCACCCTTTTGAGACAGCTGAAATATGAGTCTTCGCTAACCGATATCACGACCCCCTTGTCGAAAGATCTCTCCTCGATCTCCATGCCTGGATATCTCTTGGAGGATTTTCAAAAAAGAATCACCGGGAATTCGATTTCCCCTGAGGATGTGCCCCGCAATAGAATATACCCGGTAGGATGTGCGCAGGGATTTCTGCTGGATTATCTTGCACTCGACTGGAAAAATCAGGCTCAGGAAGCAGGCGAGGAGTTCACCTTTGCCAAGCTGTTTAAGGAATATCTGGGAGTGGATGAGGACTCCTATGATGTTCTTGTGATGAAAGCAAAAGAGCGTTACGACTACGAAAATGTGCTGGCTTCGACTGATAGCCTCATTCTGGAATACCGGCAGGGATATACAAAGGAATTGGAAACCTTTGAAGCCCAGTCAGGCTATCGCGTGGAGATAGATTTAAGCTCAAAAAATCTCAGACGCTCCCGTTCCTCCAGTTCCAGGAAATGGATTATGGACAAGGGAACCAGGGAATTTCGCGGCCATTTCAACATTTATGTCCTGGAGAACAAGGAGCTGCTGTTGCAGGTCCACGATACCGGCCTGTTGGAGGAAAACGACTGGGACAGAAGAAAAAAGGAAGTGGTATTTTTCATCCCGGAGATAACTTCTCTTTTACTGGATGGGAAATCGGTTAAGTTGAAGAAAAATGCCCAGTACAAATTTCAGAATATCGAAATGTTAGGCGACAATTTGAAATTGAGCTACTCCAGAGAAGGGAAAATTACCCTTTCCGATCACAGGGTGCAGATAGACCTGATGCCTGAGTCGATCCTGGAAAGATAATAAATATGTTACCGGTGGTTCGGGCTTTGTAAACTTTTTCCTGCTCAGAATTTTATTCATTCAAATAGAAGTCAACAACAGTTAAATTTTTATAAGAGAGGGTTAAAGATATGAATTATGAAAAAGAGAAAAAGGTATATACCTCTTTTTGCGGCTCATATTGCCACACCTGTGACTGGTTTACAGGCGAGATAAGGAGGACCTTTCAGTCTGCACTGGATGCCGTGGAATTGTACGGATTCAGGAAGTTGCTGGAGGGCAGAGCCGATGTGGAGAGTTTAAAATCAGGCTTGGAAATCCTTGCTGGTTCCGGCATCTGTCCGGGATGCAAACCAGAGGCAGAGGAAAAGCCGGATGACAGGTGCAAAATACGCCAATGCTGTTTTAAAAAGGGTCTTGACCTGTGCAGCGAATGTCCTGATTTTCCCTGCGAGGTTTTGAGGAGCAATCCCGGGGTGATAAAATTCGGCTGCATTGATAATCTGAATGAGATCCAAGAGAAAGGTTTTGAGGTCTGGGTGGAGAGAAAATGGAAAGAGCATATAAGCTCACAAAAATAGCACTTGATTTTTATGAGTGAATGAATAGATTGAGATGATTTTCGTTTTGAAAGAGCTGAGGATATAAAATAACAAAGACTAACCAAGGAAGGGGGATAGAAGGAGGTAAAGGTGAACGTCAGGATCGAGAAACATGCTGAAGTGCTTTTGAAATACTCGCTGGATATCAAAAAGGGCGAGAAATTAATGATCAAGGGTGATGTGACCACACTTCCGCTGATAAGGGAATGCTATCGTCAGGCATTGCAGCTGGGTGCTCTTCCCCAGGTGAGGATAGAGGATGGGGACTTGAGGGAGATACTGCTGAAAGATGGAGAGGAGGAACAGATAAAATATGTTCCGGTGGATTATTATAAGGCAGTCGAGACCATAGACGCCTCGCTCACTTTATGGGGCGAGTCGAACACCAGAATGCTCACCAACGTCAACTCGGAAAGATTGAAGCTGGAGGCTCAGGGTTTAAGTGCAATCAAGAATCTGCTTTTCGAAAGGGAGGCGAAAAACGAACTGAGATGGAGCTTGTCCGTTTTCCCCACCCAGGGGCATGCGCAGGAGGCAAGTATGTCCCTTTCCGAGTTTGAGGATTTCGTTTACGGAGCAGGCCATATCGATGTGGATGACCCTATTGCCCGATGGAAAAAGATAGAGAAAGAGCAGGAAAAAATCTGCGATGTCCTCAATGCCAAAAAAGACTTTCGGATCGTCTCCAGGGATACGGATCTGAAGATGTTAACCCAGGGAAGAAATTGGGTCAACTGCTGCGGGCACGTGAACTTCCCGGATGGCGAGGTCTTCACCGGTCCGGTGGAGGATAGCGTGGAAGGACATATCAGGTTCAGCTTCCCGGGAATATATGGCGGGAGGGAGATAGAGGATATTTATTTGACCTTCGAGAAAGGTAAGGTAACAAAAGCGAAAGCGGCTAAGGGAGAGGAGCTTCTGCACCAGCTCCTGGAAACAGACGATGGAGCAAAATACGTAGGGGAGATAGCAGTCGGAACGAACCATAATATCCAGAGATTTACCAGAAATATGCTGTTCGACGAGAAGATCGGAGGGACGGTTCATTTAGCCGTCGGAAGGTCCATACCGCAGTCGCTGGGTAAAAACAAATCTGCCATTCACTGGGATATGCTCTGCGATATGAAAGACGGCGGCGAGATCTACGCGGACGGGAAGTTGATTTATAAAGGCGGGAAGTTTTTGATATAGATTGAAAATATCCTGTTCTTCGTTGGTGTCCTCACCCACAAAGAACGTCTAATCGTTAAACTCAGCGTTGGTCTCCTGACCGACGCTTTTTGCAGAGGTTTAAAAATTTGAGCCCCTATTTAAAGTAAATAGATTGCTTCGCCTTTCGGGCTCGCAATAATATCGTAAATAAACTATTCTATATAAATCTCCACCCTTTCATTCTCCTCCTGCACCTCTACCAACTTTCCTACCTGTTCCTTCTCGACCATCTCCAGAATCTGCTCAAAGCTGACCCCGTGTTGGTTCAATTTGATTTTAGCCGTATCCGGCATAATCTTACCCAGGAATTTTACCAGAGGAAGGGGGATATTTACATTCACCTTGGGTTTGTTAAGGTCGTTCTCGAAAACTCTTATCCTTAAAGTTTTCCCGCCCTTGGCGGAAAAGGTCTCGTTTTTCTTCTCAGAGCTTTCCAGGGCTTCCAGAAGCTTAGCTGCTTCTTCTGCTGAAATCTTTTTATCCTCCAGCATCTTCAGTATTTTTAAGCGTTCCTCTCTCATTAATATCCTCCTTTGATGGCGGGTTTACTTCTTCCTGCCTAACATAGATAAAGCCTGTTCCAGGGTAATCTCTCCCTGCTCTAATCTGTCCAGAATCTCTAATCTTTCTCCCCTGCTTAAACCTTCCTCAGTCGTTATTCCCAGACTCAGGTTGATCTGGCTCAGCCTGTTCTTTACGGTAGGATAGGAGATACCCAACTCCTTTTCTACTTCTTTGATATTGCCATGCGATTTCAGAAACACCTTTATAAAATGCTGGTCTTCCCCAGGGAGTTTACAGAAATCACTTCCTTTGAAATCTCCTCTTAAGATCGTCGAGCATTTGGTACAGGTTAGCTCGGTTATCTTTAACTTAGACCTGCAAACCGGACATTTGTTTATCATTTTCTCATCTCTTTAATAATTTAGATAATTAATTGAAAAAGTCAAGTAAAATTTGAATAAAAATTAAAAAAATTAATAGCAATATTTATAAAATTAATATCTGTATTATGCTTAAATCTGGATATAAACGAAAAAATGAAATTTTTGAAACTTTAAGATTATTAAAAAAGTATTTGCTTATAGGTGGAGGATTTGTTAATATGTATAACCCCTTAAAAAAGGAGGTAAAAATGAGGAAAATAGTCTCATTACTTTTACTCTTTGTTTTTTTCCTCTGCTTTTATGAGTTTTCACCTGCGAAGGACAAGAAGACCGGCGAAATAAAAAAAGATACCTTGGTTGATGAGAGATTCGGATATCAGTTGAGCGTGCTCTCAAACTGGAAGATAAATCTGGAGAAAGAGCCTTCCCTGGTC
This sequence comes from uncultured Ignavibacteria bacterium, assembly GCA_964511075.1. Lineage (GTDB taxonomy): Bacteria > Zixibacteria > MSB-5A5 > MSB-5A5 > RBG-16-43-9 > CAZEDM01. The sequence goes on along the minus strand of CAZEDM010000006.1, from coordinate 6,108 downwards.
AGAAGCACCCTCACCAAGAAGAATTATCAGGTTAACAGAAGCTCTACCCTGTTTGAGGAGGAAAGGTTAATCCCCACCATCGTTATCTGCGCAGATACCACTTCATTATCTCTTCCGGAGATTGAAAATAACCTGATAAAGGGGAAGGGGAGTTTCAAGGATAAAGACGAATACCTGAGGCACCTGGAGACTATCGCCACTTACGAGCTGTCCAATTCTATGGATATTGTCCTGGATAGCGTTGCTGGAAGAGCATATGGGTTCAAGAAAAGCTATACCAGACAGGTAGTAGATCCCTCTCAGAGCTATGGCCCAAGTGGTGGCGATCTCATCACCCAGGAGGATTATTACATCGGCGAGGTAGTTCTTCTCAAGAAAGGGGATGATCTTTATATCATTCAGCTTACCGCAGAAAGGGAGTATTTTGCCGTGATTGAAAAGGAGTTCTCCAGGATGCTGGAGAGCTGGAAGTTTTTGAGATGATTTTCTCTCTTAGTGAATGTGGACATATAGCCATGCATCTTGGCAATTAGCAAATGGAATGAGCTGGAAAGGAGTATATCCAATTCCATTCTGAAAACCTGATATGAGTAAAGTTAAAAGGGTGATTCTGATTGTGCTTGATTCCTGCGGGGTAGGAGAGCTGCCGGATGCTTTAGAGTACGGGGACCAGGGCTCCAATACCTTGGGCAATACTGCTAAAAAGCTGGGAGGGTTGAATCTTCCAAATCTGGAGAAGCTGGGCTTAGGCAACATTGAACCCCTGCAGGGGGTTGCTCCTCAAAAAAGACCATCAGCCTGTTACGGCAGGATGGGAGAGAAATCCGCGGGGAAGGACAGCACCACCGGTCACTGGGAGATAGCCGGCGTGATTTTGCAAGAACCTTTTCCAGTTTATCCAAATGGTTTTCCCCAAGAGCTGATGCAGGCATTCGAAAAGGCCATCGGCAGAGAAACCCTGGGGAACAGGCCCGCCTCAGGAACGGAGATAATAAAGGAACTGGGAGAGGAGCATCTGAGAACCGGTAAGCCTATAGTCTACACTTCGGCTGACAGCGTTTTCCAGATAGCCTCTCACGAGCGGATAATTCCGGTGGAAAGTTTATATGATATGTGTCTCATAGCCAGAAAAATGCTGGCAGGAGAGCATGGGGTTGCCCGGGTGATTGCACGTCCTTTTACAGGAGAGCCCGGCTCTTTCAAAAGAACAGAAAGAAGAAAAGATTTTTCGCTTCCCCCTCCTAAGGAAACCATCCTGGATATCCTTAAACAGAAGGGGCTTAGAGTCTTTGGCATAGGTAAGATAGAGGACCTTTTCGCCGGCAGAGGTTTATCCAGGTCTATTCATACCAGGGATAATATGGATGGAATGGATAAGCTCATCCAGGGGATGGGTGAGGAAAAAGATGGACTGATCCTGATCAACCTTATCGATTTTGATATGCTCTGGGGACACAGGAATAATGCGGAGGGGTTTGCCAGGGGATTAGAGGATTTTGATAAAAGACTTCCCGAGGTTTTGGGTTCGCTCCAACCTGATGACGTGCTTATAATAACCGCAGATCACGGGTGCGACCCCACAACTCCCAGCACCGACCATTCAAGAGAATACGTTCCGCTGTTAGTCTACGGCGAAAAGGTAAAAAAGGGAGTGAACTTGGGGGTGAGAAGAAGTTTCTCCGATATCGCCTCTTCACTCTCGGATATGTTTGAGGTGCCGGACACCGGCAATGGTCAAAGCTTCTGGAAGGACGTCTATGCCCTATAGCAGATCCATAGAAGAGGATAAAAAACTTATCCAAAAGGCTAAGAAAGCCAGGGAGAATTCTTATTCCCCCTATTCGAATTTCAAAGTCGGAGCGGCTTTATTAGGCAGAAGCGGAAATATCTATACCGGGACTAACGTGGAGAACTCTTCCTTCGGATTAGGTGTCTGTGCGGAAAGATTGGCTCTTCTTAAAGCTGTGAGCTCCGGAGAAAAAGATTTCACCAAGATCGCCATAATCGCTTCTGGAGAAAAACCGATCACCCCCTGCGGTCTCTGCAGGCAAGCTTTATTTGAATTCTCACCCGATATGAAGGTAATCTGCTCAAATTTGAGAGGTAAGGTTAAGAGGTTCACTCTTAAACAGCTTTTGCCTTATCCTTTTCGATATAGAAAGAAAAAAAGGAAAAGATGACTGGAGCGCTGATGCAAAAGAGTGTAGAGAGAATTGACTTGGCCGGGATGATAGACCATACCCTTCTTAAACCGGAGGCAACTCCTGCGGATATAAAAAGACTCTGCCAGGAGGGTTTGAAATATGAATTCGCCTCTATCTGTGTGAATCCCTTCTATGTCAAATTGGTAGCTGAAGAGCTAAAGGGTTCAAAAGTGAAAATATGTTCAGTATCCGGCTTTCCCCTGGGTGCCAATAATCCAGAGATAAAAGCTGAAGAGGCGGAGTCTGGTGTAAAAGAAGGTGCCCAGGAGATCGATATGGTCATAAACATAGGGGCTTTGAAATCAGGCGACTATAAACTGATAGAGAATGAGATAGAGCTGATTTTGAAAGCCATGGGAGAAGGCAGGATTTTGAAAGTTATCCTGGAGACCTGTCTTCTGACTTCAGAGGAGAAGATAAAGGGCGCTCAGATAGTAAAGGAGAGCGGAGCTCACTTCGTCAAAACCTCTACTGGTTTTGGCCCAACTGGAGCAACTGCCGGGGATGTTTCAATATTAAGGAAAACCGTGGGAGAGAATTTTGGAGTCAAAGCCTCAGGCGGTATCAGGGATTATAAAAAAACATTAGAGCTTATCCGGGCAGGTGCCAATCGCATCGGAACCTCCTCCGGAGTAAAAATTGTGGAGGAATATCTTAAAACCTTTCAAAAAATGTAGGGGTTCAAAATTTTGAACCCCTACTGTTGAAATATCAAAAAGAAAGATATGAAACCAAAGAAGGTAGTTTATGATTACCTCTGAGATAATAGCCAGGAAAAGGGATGGGGAGAAATTATCCCGCCAGGAGATAGATTTTATTCTCCTGGGTTATCTTTCCGGAGTTGTTCCGGACTATCAGATGTCTGCATTTCTGATGGCGGTTTTCATCCGGGGAATGGACCAGGAGGAGAGGGAGAACCTTACCTGGAGCATGATGAACTCAGGTAAGATACTGGATCTGGGATTCATTCCGGATATCAAAGTAGACAAGCATAGCACCGGTGGGGTGGGGGATAAGGTCTCTTTAATCCTCGCTCCTTTGGTTGCCTCCTGCGGGGTAGTCGTGCCGATGGTCTCCGGCAGAGGTTTAGGTCATACCGGGGGCACCCTGGATAAGTTGGAATCAATCCCCGAATTAAGGACAGCTCTATCTCCCTCAGAGTTCATAGATAACCTGAGATATACGGGCGTTTCAATTATGGGCCAGACCAGAGAGATATCTCCTGCCGATGGGAAGCTCTATGCTCTTAGGGATGTTACCGGCACGGTTAATTCCATTCCTCTTATCACCGCCAGCATCTTGAGCAAGAAATTAGCCTCGGGAACAGACGCCATAGTCTTCGATGTGAAATGCGGGAGCGGTGCGTTTATGCATTCAAAGGAAGATGCCATCTCTCTGGCTACCAGCTTAATCCGAATCAGCAGAAAGGCAGGAATAAAGGGAACAGCTTTGATAACCGATATGGACGAGCCCCTGGGAAATGCTGTAGGAAATTCCCTAGAGATGATGGAGGCCATAGAGTGCTTGAAGGGGAAGGGGCCGGATGATCTTTTAGAGGTGACTTTATCCTTGGGCTCTCTTATGCTTATCCTGGGTGGTAAGAGCAGTGATTTCCATAAAGGCAGGGAGCTTCTTTTAGCAAAGCTTAAGAACCGGGAAGGATTAGCCAAATTCAAGGAGATGGTTTTCAGACAGGGAGGGGACACCAGGATAATAGAGGACTATTCCCTATTCCCTAAAACCAACTATCAGATGGAAATCAGGTCCGAGAAAGAGGGCTACGTTGATTCTATGGATACTAAGGAGATTGGGTTGGCTGCAGTAGAATTGGGGGCGGGCAGGGAGAAACTTGATTCGACCGTGGATCTGGATGTGGGGATGCTGATAAGAAAGAAGACTGGTGAAAGGGTCTCAAAAAACGAGGAATTGGTAAAGATCTTCGCCAACGATTACCATAGGGGCAAAAGAGCGGAGGAAAGAATAAAGAAAGCTTTTAAAATTGGTAAAAAGAAAGTCAAGAGGGGGAAAAAGGTCTTGTTTACAGTGGATGAGAAAGGGGTAACTAAATTTACCTCTGCTTGATCAGACTTAGGAGCTTTTGTACAAAATAGTGCGAACCCTTGGGTCGCACTATGCACAAGGCCTGCCCTACTAACTTCGGTTCAGGGATGCTCTGCCCTCTATAAAATCAAAATAATAAAGATACCTATTCTTGTCAAGTAAAAAGTTTGGAATCCTATTAAAAATTTCCAACCTTAATAGAGGCATTACCTTAGTCAAACGCTTTCACATCAATTGCAGTTTGTAATCAATTGGTAAAATACCGGTAACACCATAACCTTTTTAGGTTTATCTGGGAGTGCAAAGAAAAATGCAATGCTTTTTTATAGCTTGGCAGAACTGGCATCCTTGCATGTGCTTGCCGGAGCAGAAGTTCAACTCATACCCCAGCTTTTGGAGGTTTGTTTTAGTAGGGGCGGGTTTCAAACCCGCCCCTACCTGCTGTTTCAGTTTCAGTTATTACTGACCAAGAGCCTTCCAGTCAGGATCACCAAAGAGTCCAGGAACTCTGTTAATGTAAGCTGCCTTGTGAGCAGGATCGACATAAGGTGATTCTAAGAAGAAGCGGTTCTTGTCAATTGGTGCAGGCCCACCTTTGAATAGATGGTTCAGTATATAAACTATATCGCTGATATTTACCAACCCATCACAATTCACATCAGCCTGGTTCCAGAACTCCTTCGGCCATACTCCACCCTTAAACAGGAAGTTGATCACATAGATGACATCGGAGACATCCAGCTTACCATCCTTGTTCGCGTCACCACGATAGAAGCCTTCCTGATGCAGGATGTTGTAGAGGAAGTGTCTCCAGTTTGCATCTCCACCTGCGTCTATATGTCCCGGATATCCCCACTTGAGCCACTTCTCTATGCGAACCTGTCCGGGTTGTAAATCAAAGGGAACGTCCGCAAGCAAGATGGACTTGTCATCAGCGGTGCCATAATCATCCACCTGCCAGGTGCCTGACTGCATCCAGATGAAGAGTGAATCAACATACTGGCCATCGTAAATCCTGGCTCCATTCAGAAGACCCCAGCCGGTAAAGGCATAATCGCCAACTATGGCTGGCTTCTTGGTCATTCCGAAGACTAAAGTATCGTTGGCTGTCTCATACATCCACATGGAGTTGTGCACTGCATCGAAATCAACTTCGCAGGCATTGTCTTTGTCTTCAATGTCGATGTCGTTGAGGATACCTGACTGTAAGCCAAGCACGGAAGACTCACCCTGGTTCTCCAGCACGAACACGTGCTCGATCGCCAGCTCGCAATCCTGGGTTCCACCTTCTGGTACCCAGAAGCCGAACACATACTCGGTGATGTAGATGTCATAATCGGTGTGTTTGAACTTGAAGGTTCCCTGCTCAATAAAGTAGTCACCAGCAGCTCCACTGATGGTAAAGGTATCCCAGGCTGGTGCAGCTAACGGCTCGAAGCTCTCAAGCGGATTCAAATCACCATAGGAGTAGTCTACACCATAGGAATAGTTTATATCATCCTGCGAAGTGCCCAGAATATAGCTTCCGTAGTAACCACCGCTGACATAAGTGGCACCGTCACCGTTGAAGTTAACATACCACTCAGCATCTGCGATTCCACCGTAGTTGTTGTCCTCCTCATAGGACTGGGAGCCTTCGACATAGCCCTTCATGTACTTGGCACCCTTCGCTACTCCTATCTTCTGCTCTATCTCTACGTAAACCGGGTAGGCAGGATTATAGGTTCCATGAAATGGCTGATGCTCAGGTCTGAAGTTCTGATCCTGGAAGTCTACCCAATCGGTATAATAATCCGGTAACCAGATAAATCCACCCGGGCTGATCGAAGGCCAGGCTGCAAAA
>CAZEDM010000005.1:0-272451 GCA_964511075.1 uncultured Ignavibacteria bacterium | reverse complement strand
CCGAGATCCATACAGGAAAACTCGGCAATAACCCCTCCTGGATATACTCACAATCGTAATATTCGTCTTTTATTTCCGCAAGTGGAATTAAGCCACATTCCACACTATCACAGTAAGCCCTGCTTATTTTCTTCCTTAAATCACATATTCCCGTATTCCAATCCTGCATCGCAAAGAAAAGACTGTCTCCGGTTTTTATCTCATACCAGTCAATTTTTAATGTCTCCGGGCAAGTATAAACCCAGGGATTAAACTCGGTATAATAATTGGGGTCTTCCTCTAAGCGTGGCAAAAGCATACTATCACACTTACTGAAATACTTCTCAATATCGCAAAGCCTTATCCCCTCATCCAGCCACTCCACCTCATGACCTCCTACCGTGGGCTTCAACCGCCACATCTTGTAATCTACATAATCATAGGAGGCTAATAACGTCCAGTCGTTCGGATACCCCGTGTAACTCATATATATCCGATAGCCCTCAAAATCATGCGAGCCGGTAAAGGGGTCTACCCCCTGTTCCGTGGACTTGCCGTTCCACTTCACCTTTATTTTTCCCTTCTCGTTGGCAAAACTCAAATAGGGCGGTGATGGCGGAGGCGGTCCCTTGAAATCCGGAATGCTGTCCCCCTCATAGTAAAAAGCACACTCCCCGGTCGACGGATCTATAAAACACTTGCCCGCATAGCCGTCCGAATCGGTATCTACTCCAGGATTGTCGTACACCCAGCCAGCCCAGCGCGCATTGATGGCAAAATCACTGAAATCTAAGTTCCGGTAATAGACCGAGGGATTTTTCGGATCTATATTATTTACCTTGGTATGAAAATTCTCACCCGCTACATACCCCACCGTCACCTTCTTCGAATCTCCAGGAGCAAGAAACGGTATGGGCCCAAAGGAAAATAAATATCGGGTATCATAACCGTTGGCCATATCTCCACAAAAGGTCTCCGCCGGAGGCTCTAACCAGCCCTCCGAACTCTTATTTATACAGGCGTAGATCTGATCGTAATCCCACTCCCCGTTCGACATGATGAAATACTTGGCCTTATCGCCGCAGGGCGTGCCCTTGCCTCCCTCACACCAGGCACCGTAGTTGTTCTTCCATAAATTCCAGTTGCTCTGTAAAAACGGGCCCCAGTCTAAATGCTCCGGATCATCCCCCTCTGACATCCACCAGTTGAAGGTGATGTTCTTGGTAGGGGCTCGCACTACCCGAACCCCGGTCACGCCGGTCACGCTGTGAGGACCCACCACTCCTTTGACTAAATCCCCATCGTTATCCGCTATCCAGGCTATATTGATGGTGTCCTGATAGGCTAAGGTGTCCGGCCATAAAGGCGAGGGATAATTCGCACGGTAACCCGCTATGTCATCCCTGAATCCTCCACTGTTGTCTACCCAGTAAACATCCGCATCTATATACAGACCTATCCAGATATTCTTTATCTCCTTATCTTTGATATTCTTTATGGTGAAATCGATCAGGGCGAAATCCTCCGCATAATCGTAGCTCCAGCTGTAACTCCTCTGCTCTATCTGGATGCCCAGGGGCTTGTGTGGCCTCCGGTCATAATCGTCCGGACTAACTCCTACTGTCATGGTATCTGAATAAACCGCGATTATGTCCTGCTCCGATACCGCTCCTGCTGTGTCCGGTGGATTGCAGCAGGGAGTGGTGGGCCTGATGGTCTTCTCCTTTATCGCACCCCCCTGCTCCTCTGTGCCAGGGTAGGTCTCATATACCCCTAACCACCCATCTGCTCCCACGCTTACCAGAGTCTCTCCCTCAACTACCGCACCTATCCATAAAGCTCCCTGAAAAAGATAATCCAAATCTGTGCCGCAGGGATAGTGAAATGACGGCGCATTGGAGATCTCTCCTGTGCAGGTGGGCATGAAACAGCCACCCTCTGACTCCGGCTGACCACCAGCTTGACTGCCGAAGAAGCCCCAGTTGGTCAGGGTGAAACAGTATTTGGCTACCCGGTGGGTCCGCTGTTGAGTTATGGGTTCGGCTAAGGTCTTCTGAAGCGAAAATGCCCCGCTATTCGGAGATGGTTCCTTGGTGCGAGCCAAAACCGTGGGTGAGTGCAAGAGCTGGCTAAGAATCACTATGAGGATTATGCTCGTAAAAAATATCTCAAACTTTTTAAGCATTAGTTCCTCCTTTCTCTATTTTAATAAGACAAAAATCTACCCCTTCTTACCTAAAATCCAATCTCTGGAGCTTCACATTAAATTAACCAAAAAACCTGCCAAGTTTCTAATCCAAACAAGGAAATTATCGATACGTTAACTCCTTGGAAGAAATGGAGATGTGAGGATATCCATTAGAGAAAATGTAAAGGTAAAATCAAAAAACGCAAATATTGCGGGGATGTTTAAAAGACTTTGTACTAAGTTTTAACAGGTAAATCAGTTAAAAGAACAGAACTCTGAGTTGAAATCTGCGTTAAATCAATCTAAATTGCGAACCTTTTGAATAGGAATTTATTAATCTAATCCCTAAATTTGTGAATCTATTCTCAATATTAATACCAAGAGAGGACTCTTTTCCGTCCCTTTCACGCCTTAATTTTCGTAAGCAGCTTTTCCGATTGACATTAGACTCTGTTATCCTAATCAATTCTTATTATTTTTATTCCCTCAACTCGATTCTTATTTACTGGTTTATCAGGCTAAGATCTTTTCAACTTTAAGCTTTTGGCAACACCTTTAATCTATGGCTCTCTTCTGAGGGTCCGATACTTCCTTCCAGTTTAGAATTTGTCTCCTTATGTTCAAAAATAGGCAGGTAACGGACTGCTAAAGAGAAGATGAAAAAGCCGGTAGCTACAACAGCCAGGGTTATGGATATCTCCATCCACGAGGGAAAATATGAGACACCTGCGGATGACTCCATACCAGTGACACTGACATTGAGCCGGTTCAATAAAAATCCGGTAATAGTAAATATTGAGGCATAGTAAAGACCTTTTTCAGAAAGCCTTACCCGCTTGATAGTCAAAAGAATAATGGGTGTTATTATTCCTATAATCGCCTCCAGCCAGAAAAGATAGGTCTCGGATCTGTTTACGAAAATATGTGACCAGACTCCGCGACCGGAGAAATCCTGAATCTTAAGGATAGCATATACTATCAAAGTGACCAGCATTACTCTGCCTAAGTCTGCCAGAAGATCCATTCGGAGACGATGTCCGAATGCTCTATAACTTAAATGTGATTCGAAGATCACCATGGCACAGCCTACTGCTACAGCAGATAAGAAGAATAAAAATGGGATAATGGATGAATACCAGAAAGGATAAAGTTTCTCTGGCATTATCAGATAAAGAGAACCCAGAGAGGACTGATGAAGAGTGGAAAGTATAACACCTGCAATAACCAAGGGGATAAGGACCTTACCCACCCATTTCTTCGGCGTGCCCCAGCCTAAACGCTCGAAAACAATGGGACTGAACTCCAAAGCCAAAACCGTGGTGTAGAGCATTACGCACCACCCAACCTCGAATAATACCGAGTGGGGATTCCAGTATATCAAAAGATGCCAGATTCTCCAGGGCTGACCCAAGTCAAACAGAAGGGCGAAGATAACCAAAAGATAGCCCAAAAAAGCGGTCAGGATAGTAGGTCTTAAGATGGGATAGAATCTCTTTATGTGAAATACATAGACGATAGCCGCAATGGTGAAACCGCCAGCAGCCAGACCGACACCGCATAAGATGTCAAATCCGATCCACAAACCCCAGGGGAATTTATCGCTCAAATTGGTGGATGCTCCAAGACCCTGGGTGAAACGAATAATCGTGGCTATGATCCCAAGAACCCAGATTATTACTAAAACCACCTTCCAGAAAGTGATCCTAAATGGCAATCTCATTTTATTCTCCTTTTATACTTTAAATTCTTATATCCCCTAATCTCAAATCAATACTCCTCCGGATGTCTATCCTTAGATTTCCTGTATTCAGTCAATTCCATCCTGCGATTTATGATCCAGTAAATCCCATATAGAAAAACTCCACTCACCACCACATAATTGGGGATTTTCGACATGATCTTCCAGGTCAGATCAGATAAAGGCTCCTCCAACAGGTTGGTCCTGAATCCGAGCTTCTCAAAGGGAACGCTGGACAGCATCAAAACTGAGGTCCCGCCTACTTCTTTTTCACCGTATATGTGATTCACATATTGATCCGGGTTCTCAGCTATCCTCCTTCGGGCTTCTTCAAGCAGTTCTTCTCTGTCGCCAAAAGTAGTAGCTCTTGTGGGGCAGGCTTCTGCACAGGCAGTTATATTCCCTTCTTTTTGTCTTTCTGCACACATAGTGCATTTTCTGACCAGGGGCTTGGTGCTTTTCCATTCATAAGTCGGAACAGCAAAGGGGCAGGCCTGAATGCAATAACGGCAGCCGATGCATTTCTTATCATGGTATATAACCGGCCCATTAGGCATTTTTTCGAAAGCCTTCACCGGGCAGACTGAAGCGCAGGTAGGCTCATTGCAATGCATGCACAGCCTACGGTAAAACACACCCTCCTTTTCCTTCACTACTGTATAGTTGGTGGCTGAAAGGTCCTCTTCCATCTCTTCTGTCTCTGGAAGATTATTGGCTTCTTTGCAGGCATGGTAACAAGCCATACACCCTATGCACTGGGTAAAGTCTATTAAAAGGGCTTTGGGCTTTGTCATTTTTTAACTCCTTTTTTGTCTTTTTGCTAAAATATATTAGTAAAAAGTTATAAAGACAACCTGTATTATCAGCGCGATGCCTTTATAACTAATATCCCGAAAAAAATTCAGTTCTAAGCTCCTTCGTGGTTCAATACCAGATCTTTTGAAACCGTTCGTCTTTTCTCCAAGGCTCTGGTCATGGCATCATAGAGCTCCTCGGGAGTAAAGGGTTTTGGCACGTAATCGGATATCCCGGTCCTCATGGCCTGGATGGAAGTTTCCACGGAAGGATAACCGGTTATCATTACAACTGCTATCCTGGGATTCTCATTTTTTATCCTTTTAGCTACCTCAACCCCGTCCATACCTTCCATCTTCCAATCGGTGATCACCACATCGAACCCCTTCCCTTTAACCTTGTTTAAGGCCTCCTCTCCGGATAAAGCCACATCCACATTGTAGCCTCTCTGGGTTAAGATTCTCTTGCAGCTGTTGCATACGATGTTTTCATCATCCACCACTAATACATTTGGTAAAGGCTTAGCAGCCGGCTCAGCAAAAGAGGTTAACTCCATAGTCTCCTTTGTCTCTTTGCCCCTCCTGATCAGACTATCAATCACTATTGCTGCTACGAAAGTTACTGCTACTAATAAGGCTACCATTTTAACTCCTCCTCTTTGTCATCATTTTTTTCACTGATGCTCATTTGGTCAAAACTCCTCTGTTTGATCCTTAGTTCAGGGATTTTTTGCGGAAAGCAGCCTTGAAAACCCCTGCGATTATAGTCACCAGCCCGATGGGCAGAAGAGCAATGAAGAAAAGTCTTGAAAGAACAGCACTCCATAAGAACTTGGGAACCGAGATAATTGCGGTAATCAGTCTTTTGGTCCCCGAAATAGCTAAGGTCTCTGGAATGAATTCCTCTTCAATTATATTCTGAGGTCTGGTTTTCTCAGTTTCTTCCTCGGGCAAGTTTTCATCCCCTGCGATGATCTTCTCTGCTTCAGCCTGGATTGGTGACTCGGGCTTCGATCTATCTTTCTTCGATATAACCGAGCTCTCTATAGCCTTGATTAAAACCTCCTTGAGCTCTTCCGGAGCAAAGGGCTTGGAGACATAATCAGATACCCCTAACTTCATCGCCTTCACAGCAGATTCGACCGACGGATAGCCTGTGATCATTACCACGATTATATCCGGATGGTTCTTTTTAATAATCCTCAAGACCTCCATACCATCTATCTCCGGAAGTTTCCAGTCCACTAAAACCGCATCATATTTATCCTCCTCGATCTTTTTCAACCCCTCTCTGCCATTCGAAGCTCCCCTTACCTCATACCCCTCCTGATTTAATATCCTTCGACAGCTATCTAAGACGATTGGCTCATCGTCTATCACCAGTATGTTTCTTCTGTTCTTCATCTTAGCTACCTCCTCCTGTCTGGAGTTTGTTACTTTTTTCACAATTTTAAACAGCAATCGATATGCCAAAAAAAATGTACAATAACAAAGTATTAGATTAAGTCATTGTATTATAATAACTTAATTTTATTGATGAGCTTAATTTTAGTCAGAGGCAACCAAAAGAGGTATTTATTGTATATTTTAAATATACAAACAATATAGTTAAGATTATAAATAATATTGAGTTAAGATTTGGATTGTATGTATAAGATAAATCTGTAGTGTATAATTTTCTTATTCGTCATTATCTCTGACTCTTATATTGTATTTTCTCATAAGAGCCTGAAAGTTAGTCCTCTGCATACCTACTTCCCTGGAAGAGTTGGTAACATTCCAGTCATTCCGATTTAAAGCCTCCAGAACAAACATCCTCTCCACGTTCTCCACTGCACTCTCCCTCAGATACTTCTTCATCTTTTTGAGCTCCTGCGAGGTCTTCGGAATCTGGGTATCAATCTCTGCACCTTTTCCCAAAATGGAGGCTGGAAGATATTCTGAGACAACAGCCTGGCCCTCAGCCATAACCACCGCTCTCTCCATCACGTTTTCCAATTGTCTCACATTGCCGGGCCATTCATAGCTTACCAGCTTGTTCATCGCCTCCACCGAGATGCTCTTGATATCCTTGTCCATTTCCTTGGTGAACTTCTTCAGAAAATGATACGCCAAAATCGGGATGTCATCCTTTCTCTCCCTTAGAGGAGGGACAGTGATGGAGACAACATTTAACCTGTAATAGAGATCGTCCCTGAACCTTTTTTGACTGACCAGGTTTTCCAGATTTTTATTGGTAGCCACGATGAAGCGCAGATCTACTTTTTTGGGTTGCACCCCTCCTACCGGAAGGAACTCCTGTTCCTGGATAACCCTTAGAAGCTTACCCTGGATCACCGGATTGATATCACCTATCTCATCCAAGAAGACCGAACCGCCATCTGCCACCTCAAAGATACCCGGTTTGGTAACAATTGCTCCGGTGAACGAGCCTTTGACATGGCCAAAAAGCTCGCTTTCTAAAAGGTCCTGGGATAGGACACTACAATCTACCGGGAAAAAGGGTTTATTTTTTCTGGGGCTGTTGAAATGAATAGCCCTGGCGATCAGTTCCTTACCGGTGCCGCTTTCTCCGTAGACCAATACGGTGCTATCTGCAGGAGCGACCTTGCGAATGAATTTGAAAACCTCCTGCATGTTAGGGCTATTACCCACGATGTTTTCGAAGGAATACTTAGCCTCTAACTCCTTTCGCAGGTAGATATTTTCAAAAATCAGTTTTTTTTTATCCAGGGCTTTCTCCACCACCACAATAAGCTCTTCAGGAGTAAAGGGTTTGGGGATGTAATCCAGGGCACCCATCTTCATAGCCTGGACAGCGGTCTGGACAGTGGAATATCCGGTGATCATTATAATGATCATCTCCGGGTCTTTCTCCTTAATCTTGGATAAAAGTTCCATCCCGTCCATGCCTGGCATCTTCAGATCGGTTATCACCAGATCAAACGATTCCTGTCCCAGCCTCTCTAAAGCCTCCTGTCCTGAAAGAGCCGTTTCCACCTCATACCCTTCCGGCGAAAGTATCCTCTGCACGCTTTTACAGACCACCAGCTCATCGTCCACCACTAAGATCTTACCTTTTGCCATTTCCTGTTTTTAATCTCCTTTTTCTGATTTATCACTCCAAAGGTAACTTTATTATAAAACTTGAACCTTCTCCTAACCTGCTTTTGACCTCCAGAAACCCTTTGTGTCTCTGGATAATCCCGTAGCTCACCGAGAGACCCAAGCCTGTTCCTTTGCCGGACCTCTTGGTGGTGAAAAACGGGTCGAATATCTTGGAAAGATTCTCCCCTGAGATTCCGCAGCCTGTATCGGAGAGGCTTATCTGTATGAATCTCTTCTGGGAATCCAGGCCGGATTCTATGGTCAGGGTTCCTCCCTGTGACATAGCCTCAGCCGCATTCAGAATTATATTCACGAAGACCTGCTTTATCTGGTCAACATCCACCATGGCGGTTGGAAGATCCCCTTTCAGCTTTTTTATCACTTTGACATTATGAAAGATAGCCTGGTTCTCCAGCAGGGAAAGGGTCTCCTCCAATACCCTATTTATGTTGGCTGGGCTTTTGCTGGGCTCAGTCTGTCTGGCGAACTCCAAAAGGCCCTTTACGATCTTGCGACAGCGTGTGGTCTCGTTGACTATCACCTCCAGGTCCTCTTTCATCTGCGGATTATCGTTATGCTCCTTTAAAAGCAGGGAGCCATAAGTCAGGATACCGGTTAAGGGATTATTTATCTCGTGTGCCACGCCGGCAGCTAACTTACCCAGGGAGGCCAGCTTCTCTGACTGGATCAGCTGTTCCTGGGTATTCTTCAACTCCTGGCTCCTTTCCTCCACTCTTTTCTCCAAGACCTTGCTCCATTCCTTTAACTCCTTTTGAGCCTCCTCCAGATCCTTGGTCATCCGGTTAAAGGAGTTAGCCAGCTCACCTATCTCATCCCTGGAATCTATTTTCAAGGTATGATTTAAGTCGCCAGCAGCAATTTTTTTGGTCTCATTTACCAGGGCTCTCACCGGACGGCTGACAGACCTCTGGACAAAAATCCCGATTGTCCCGGAGATCACCAGGAAAACCAGCACCGCAAAAGCCAGCATCTTGTTCTGGTTCCCCTCTATTTTCTTGTCCACATCTGTCAGGGACATCCCAATATCCAGAACCCCCAGAACCTTCTGCGTGGGAGGATGCTCATGGCAGGCTGCGGTGTAACAGTCCTCTTCATTATAGATGGGGTCAATCACCCCTAAAACCCTGTGTCCCTCTCTGGTTTTATAGATCCGATTACGCTCAGGGATAGGCAGCTTTTCCAGAGGCTTTTCTGCGGCATGACAGGTATAACAGGCTTCAGCCTTTTTATCCACCATAGTGCCGATCTCTTTCTCATCCGAGGAATACATTATTGCCCCCTCTTTATTGAAAATCCTGATCTTCTCGATCCCTTCCTGCTCGCCAATAGTTTCTATGATCTTAAGCACGTCCTCGGTCTCATATTTCAGCATATCATAACGGGTGCTTCTTTTAATCGTCTCGCTGATGCGGTTAGCCCCCCGCAGAACCTCAGCTGTCAACTGACTTTTCTGGGAGTTTATGCTCACATAGGCAAAAACTCCCAAGGTTATAACCAGAATCGCCCCCACGAACAAGATCAGCTTAAATCCCAAACGGTTATACCACATATGAAAACTCCTTAAATTGAGCCTAATATAAAATCTTTATACTTAAATGTCAAACCATAAACCAAAAAGATATACTGAATAAAAAAATGATACATTTGTATTGGAGGGCATCCCGCCTTTGGTGGGATGCAGCATTATGTATTCAATACACCAAAAATAATAAATAGCGGCGAAGGGATTCGAACCCCTGACAAAAGGATTATGATTCCTCTGCTCTGACCAGCTGAGCTACGCCGCCATTTTGACAAGTTATTTACGATAAAAAACAAGAATTGTCAAGGGAAATTACGACTATTGTAGGGACAGGACATCGTCCTGTCCTTATATTCTTCCTCCCTTTAAGGGGAGGGTGATATGGAGTGCATCATCCGTGATGATGCAGCATTGACACGGTCAATGCACTCCAAAAATCATTTCCCCCTCCAAAAAATCCTTGCCAAATATGTTTTGAAAGCTAAATTATTGAAGGAACAATTAAATCTTTTATCAGCTAGTTATGCCCAGTCCAATATTTGCAATTAGAATGAGGCCGAAATGATTCAATCTGAGACCATCGAAAAGATTGATAAAATAAAAGCAAATATTAATAGATTAAATAAACAATTGGAAGAGTACTATCGCAATATTCTGATAGAAGATTCAACCTTATCAAGGCAGATTGTTAGTTTTCAGGCAAACAAAAGAACCGCTAGTTTTAGATGGTTCAAATATAAAGAAGCATTTTCTGCTGTTTTAGTTGAATACTTCATAAACAAGTTCCGTTTGAATAATAAGAATATTTTAGATCCCTTTGCAGGGGTAGGCACGACTCTATTCGCATCATCAAATCTTGGCTGTCAGAGTACGGGTATAGAACTGTTGCCTATAGGGCAAAAAATTATTGAAATAAGAATTAAAGCCCACTTCGGTTTTTATGATAACCATATTGATCATCTAAAATCAATGCTTTCAGAAAAGCCTTGGGGAGGTCTCAAGAGTGACATAAAGCTAAACGAATTAAGAATAACTAAAAATGCATACCCTAGCGAAACCAAAAAAAGTATCCAGTCATTCATAAATTTAATTTCTACTTATAACAACAGTGTAAAAGATTTACTCGAATTAGCGTTATTATCAGTTTTGGAAGAAATAAGTTTTACAAGAAAAGACGGGCAATATTTAAGATGGGATTACAGAGCAAAAAGAGGTTATGGGCAAAAGATATTTGATAAGGGATTGATAAAAGATTTTAATACCGCTATTCTCAAGAAGTTAAGTGAAATAATTCTCGATCTAAATGGAATTGGTGAATTATACTTATCGGGTTTCGATCATAAAACGACAGAAAAGGGAGAAATTAGATTAATAAAAGGTTCCTGTCTTGACGAATTGCCAAAGTTAGATAGCAATTCTTTTGATGCTATCATTACATCACCGCCTTATTGCAATAGATATGATTACACTCGAACTTATGCCTTGGAATTAGCATTATTAGGAGTTGATGAAAGTTCTCTATCAGATTTGAGACAAACAATGTTAAGCTGTACAGTCGAAAATAGAGAAAAAAATTTATTAGAAATGAATTCTTCTTGGGCTATGGCAATACAGGCCGTCGAGCAAATTGATTTACTAAAAACAATCTTAGTCTATCTAGATCAAATGAAAAAAGCAAAGAGATTAAATAATAATGGTATAGTGCGCATGATAAAAGGATATTTTTCTGAAATGTCGTGTGTAATTTACGACATGCATCGAGTTCTTAAAAAAGGTGGTTACGTAATAATGGTCAATGATAACGTTAGATATGCTGGTATCAGTGTGCCTGTAGATCTAATTTTATCCAAGATTGCAGAAAATACCGGGTTTCATATTAATAATATTTTAGTGCTCCCACAAAAAAAGGGTAATAGCAGTCAACAAATGGGCGAGCATGGAAGAGAAGAATTAAGAAAGTGCGTTTATGTTTGGGAGAAGATATAATGATTTTCAAGGAACATGTTACTCAGTGGAATGACCTTGTCACTACCTATGAAGCAACAAGAGCTGGCTTCATATCAATTGCATTTGAAAAGAATATGAAAGCTACGCCTTTTGTTGAAGAGGCTAAAAGCTTGAAAGTTATTGCTCAGCAGGCAAAAAAACCAAAAGACTTATTGAATCTAACAGACATTTACCCATCCTTATTAACAGCTTCCGGCTTAAGCGATAAGTCCTTAAACCATTTAACACAGCAAGATCAGATCGAGGCAATAAAAAATCTCATTGAGAAGTTCTTAGAGCCAGCAGGTCAAAATTTTGTTGAAGAACTTGTCTACAGATTTCTGTTAACAAGAGGCGATACCTTGGGTGGCATGATGCGAAACATTGCTGGATTTATTGGAGAAAAAAAACTGATTAGGAGCATTATCTCTGTATTGTCCTTAAAGAAGCGTGATTTCATGTATTTGAATTCTAAATCCAAATCTTGGATAGCCGGAGAATACGAGGATTTGACAATTGAGGAAAATGTAAAAGGTTTATATTGGAAGAATTTAAGAGGGGCAAGAACTGTATTATTCAATATAACACCACGAATTGTTAAGAAAAATATAGATATATGTATTTTTGATTGCTCTTACGATGCTATGAGCAAAAAAGTAATAGATGATCCTAAAAAATATATTGCTTTAGGGGAACTAAAGGGTGGTATCGACCCTGCAGGAGCAGACGAACATTGGAAAACTGCAAGCACAGCTTTGGAACGAATAAGGAACTCCTTCAATAAGCATAAACTAAAACCGCTAACATTCTTTATCGGTGCAGCAATAGAGAATAGTATGGCAGAGGAAATATTTTTTCAGCTAGAAAAGAATATATTAAGTAATGCTGCAAATCTCACTAACGATGATCAATTGAGATTTATAACAAACTGGCTCTGTGAAATATAATCCATTTAAGGCCACATCCTCTTATCTGAACAAATCATAATTCACCAAAATCTCCTTACTCAAATTTCTGTCAAATTTAGTTCCTTCTTTTAGTTCCTCTGCATCAAAGCCTGTTTTTTTCAGATGTTCCACAAATTCTTTAAATCCATGCACAACGTAAATCTTCTCCGGATTAGACTCTTTGGCATATTCCAGAAGCTCCTTAAAATCCGCATGGTCGGACAGGGGAAAAACCTCGTCTGCTCCAAAAGAGTATTTTGCACCATTATCCATCCCCCAGCCGGACAAAAATACGATTTTCTTATGAGGCAGCTCCTGCACCATTTTGAAATTTCTGGTATGAGGGGGAGTAACCAGCACTTTCCCTTTCAGGTTCTCAGGATGATACCTCTCATAGTTTTTAAACTTCACCCCGAACTCCTCGTAGATTTTCACTAAATTGTAAACCGAAGCATGCAGGGAGAGTTTAAACCCCTTATCTCCCAAAAGCTTTATCGCCTCCTGGGCCTTGCCTAAGGAGTATGCCAGGATAATCGGAACCTTTTTCTGATTCAGAGCCTTTTCTGTGAAATCGATAATTTTCTGATAAATCTCCTCTGCAGGTGGAAAGATATACTTTGGAAGCCCGAAGGTTGATTCCATAATCAGCACATCGCATTTTTTGACCTCCGCTCTTTTAGCCGTGAGAGATTTTCTTAATTTGAAATCACCGGTATAGACAATCTTAGTCCCTTCTAAATTGACTAAAATCTGGGCAGAGCCCAGAATATGCCCTGAAGGGAAAAGCTCGACTTTTACCCCTTTTACCTTTTTGGGGATATGATAACCTAAAGTTATTGCTTTGATTTCCCCTAATCTATGCTCATATAAAGCTTTGGTCTCTGCAGTTGCTAAAATCTCCTTATGCCTGGCAACATGGTCGATATGGGCATGGGAGACAAAAGAGAATTCCGTCTTCTTGCGGGCATCTAACCATAAAAGTGTATCTTTGATATGAATCCCGTTGGTGTATTCTATCATAATTTATAACCGATTTTTCTCAAGAACTCCTTCCTGTGCTTTACATCCTCCTCTTTTTCGATCCCCCTGGGTTTAAACCCATCGATTACTCCTAAGATACCCCGGCCTTGTTCAGTCTCCGCAATTATCACCTCTACCGGATTAGCTGTGGCGCAGAATATATTACAGACCTCAGGACAGTTCTTCACTGCATTCAGGATATTAATAGGAAAAGCATTCTTGATATAGATTATAAAACTGTGACCTGCTCCCATCTCAAAAGCAGACTTCTCAGCTAATTTTTTAAGCTCCTCATCGTTCCCTTCAGAGCGGACCAAGCAGGGACCTGAGGCTTCGCAAAAGGCTAAGCCGAATTTTATCTGTGGAACAGAACTAACCAGAATCTCATACAAATCCTCTGCGGTTTTGATAAAATGCGTCTGCCCCAAGATCACATTTGCATTCCCAGGAATTTCTAATTCATAGATTTTGGTTTCCATAAATCCTCCATTATTTTGTAGTTGCCCAATTTATTGGGCTATTATTCCCTCTCCCCTTGTGGGAGAGGGTTAGGGAGAGGGGTCACCCTCCCCTTTATCCCCTCCCGTCAAGGGAGGGGATTTTTTAGCTCGATGAATCGAGCGACTATTTTATTTCAAATCAAACCTAAAATAGGACAGAGAATCCTCAATCCCAAAAAGATAATCAAAAAACCTAAGATATCAAAAAATATCCCTGTTCTTATCATCTTGGTTATGGGAACAAGTCCGGAGGAATAAACAATGGCATTGGGAGGGGTGGAGACCGGGAGCATAAAGCCGAAAGATGCACCCAGACAGGCACCTAAGGCTGGAGGAAGAGGGTTTATGCCTGAAGCCTGGGATATGGCGATCATCACCGGGATGACCATATTGGCTGAGGCGGTATTGGAAGTCGCCTCGCTCATTATCACCCCCAAGCCTATGGCTATGGCAGTAATTCCCCATTGCGAACTTGTGCCCAAAACCCTCATCAGGGTTTTCCCCAGATGCTCTGCCAGACCGGTAGAGAACATAAGGCTGCCTAAGGTTAAGCCCCCTCCGAATAAAAGTATGGTCCCCCAGTCGATCCTGACTGCCTCTTTCCAGCTCAAGGTGAATTTTCTGTTTTTGAAATCAGTTGGCAGGATGAATAAAAGTGATGCTGCCATCAGGGCGACAATCCCCTCTGGCAGGTGGGTGGAGAAAAATTTAAGCTCCCTGGACTCAGAGCCAGCCAGAACAGCCAAAAATCCGGGCAGAACCCACAGGGTAACTGCAAGAAGAAAGGCAATCAGTGTATTTCTCTCTCCCGGACTCAAAGGTCCGAAATTTTCTCTTCTTCTCATCACGAATTCCCTGATATTCTGCATTCTTTTTATCTTGAGGGGATGAAGAAGCCGAATTAAAAAATACAAGCCCATAAAAGTAAAAATAGTAATAGGCAGGGCAAAGAGCATCCATTTGAAAAAGCTGATCCTGTATCCCAGCAGGTCCTGGATCATCCCTATCCCTATCAGATTCGGGGGTGTCCCCACAGGAGTGGCAATCCCCCCGATGGAGGCAGCATAAGCCACGCACAGCATTATCCCGGTTTTATACCTGGAGAAAAGGTTCTCCGAGCTCTCCACTTCATCCAGGGACCTCAGGATTCCCAGGGCAATGGGAAATATCATAGCAGTGGCAGCGGTATTGGATATCCACATGGATAAGCCCGCGGAGATAAAACCCAAGGCTAAAAGTAGCCTGGAGGGCTTATCCTTGATCCAGGAGGAGGAAAGGACTTTGTAGGCAATCCTTCTATCCAGGCCATGAGCTTTCATCCCCTCAGCCAGGATGAAACTCCCGATAAAAAGAAATACTATGGGATTGGCAAAGTGGGCTAATACCTCCTTATCTTTTCCTATGCCCAGGACAACACAAAGTAAAGCACCCAGAAGAGCTGAGACCGGTATGGGAATAGCCTCTGTTACCCAGTAAGTAATAACCAGAACCAGAACAGCTAAGAGCCTGTGAGCAGACGGATTTAAGCTCTCAAAGGGCAGAAGAAGAATCAAAATAAAAAGAATAGGACCTAAAAAAAGACCAATCTTTCCCCTCCACAGCTCAAATTTCTCCTCAGCAGAGCTAATCTTCTCCTCTACTGCGATTCCCTCTCCAGTATCTTTAAAACCATCAGGCATGAAAAACCCTTTCAGTTTTTGTAGCTTAGAAGCTTTGCTCCTGATACCATTTCTACCAGGTGCTCAGGGCACCTGAGCTGCGAGATTTTCCTATTTTAAATTCTCTCACCATATACAACCCACTGACTTGAAATTCCTCTAACCGATGGCTCTTTGGCCAATCTTAACATTATCTTAGCTGTCTGCCTGAAGAAGTTTTTATCCCAATCGCCAGACTCAAGAACTTTTTGGGGGATGCAGAGCGAGTCCCATATGTCGTAGGCATAGATCGCGATAATTCTGATTCCTTCCTTATCAAGGAGCTCCCCGGCTTCTTTCTCGCTGACAACCCTGTATTTCTCATCTCCATAGTAGCTATAATCCGATTTTGAGGTTAGCAGTGCCAGAGCATGCTCCGGGTCCTGGTGGAACTTGCTGATCGCAGTACCATACCTATTCCCCAGGCACATCGAAATTTTTCCTTTCTTCTTAGTAACCCTTACAAGCTCTTTTACAGCCTTTATACCTCCGCCATAACAGAGGACGAAGTCAAAGCTTTTATCAGGGAAATGCATGTCACACACATCGCATTCTGAGATGATCACATTATCCAACATCCCCTTTTTGAGCATTTTTTGCCTGGACACCTCCAGCATCTTAGGAGATATATCACATAAAGTAACCGCATATCCCATCTTGGCTAAAGCCAATGTAAACCTTCCGGTTCCTCCAGCCGCATCTAAGATCTTTACATTCTTGTTTTTCGGCAGATATTTCTTCAGTAACTCCCACTCTACGTAATGCTCAACCGCACCCTTAAAATTCTTATAGTATTCATCATAACTTCCTGCGCGTTCGTCCCACCGAGTTTTAATTCTTTCAATATCACTGAATTTGTCTTCTGACACTTCACTTCCTCCTATGCATCCAATCAATTCCACCTAACCCGGTTATCACCGCACTGATTTGGATATACTCCTAAATCCGGAACTCGATCACTATCTCTTAAGAAAATTATCCAATAGCAGGAATGCAAGCTTTTTCATCTCCTTTTCTCTGGTTTGAGATTCTCTTACTACCTGCCTTTTGGTCTTATTGACTCTTTTTAGCTCCTTCCTGTAATTATCTGCCCAGACACCAGCTTCTCTGGAAGTAACTTCAAGATGAAACTGCAAAGCAAGAGCTTTATTATAGCTGAATGCCTGGTTTTTACAATCAACTCCCTGAACAAGCAATTTCGCCCCTCTGGGTATGTCGAATGTATCTTGGTGCCAGTGGAACACAGGAAATCTTTTGGGAAACCCTTTGAAAAATCTATTCCTTTTGCCAGCAGGGGTAAGTTTTACCTCATATCCACCAATCTCCATTACCGGGTTTCTTCTCACTTTCGCACCCAGAAGTCGAGCCAGCAACTGGCCTCCGAAACAGATACCCAGGTAAGGTTTATTTAATCTAATGACCTTTTTCAAATATCTCCACTCGTTCTTTAAGAAACGATGCTTATGCAATTCGTTAGCAGAAACCGGAGTTCCAGCCACAATAAATGCGTCGAATTGTTTTATCGGGGGAAATCTTTTTCCAGAATAGGCAGGAAAAATATAATGGTCTATCTCTTTTTCTTTAAGATACTCTTCATATAATCCAATGCCTTCTGTTTTACAGTTCTGGATAACTAAAATTCTCACAAGAATAGATTGATATCAGGATATTTAATTCTCCTGATTTGAGAGGATTCTAAATCTAAAGATTTTACATATTAATAGTTTTATTAATGCCCAATTTTCCATATAAAATACATCGGGTTTTCTTTCATCTCCCTCTTTTCTGCAATACGTTTTTCAATCTCAATAAATATACTTCCAATTGAAGTAGTGAACAGCCCAGCAAGGGCTGCAGGAGAAAACATAAAGTATAATCCAATTGCTATACGAATACTTCTTACAGCATACTGACCAAAACGTGCAAGTCTCATCTTTTTGAAATCATCCAACTTTCCATTAAGTTTAGAAATACCATCATCAATGATGTCACGTTGGATTCTTTTTAACTCCCTTGAAAAATCTTCTGAACCTCGAGCGTTAAGTGCCTCAAGAAGTGCAGAACTAATTGTTTTGCGGAAATTTCCAAATGTTTCTGGATCATCTGTTATGATTTTCGCAAGCAAAGGTACTGAAATGCCGTCCACAAATGGTAAACTTAGATTTAATTTGTAGGCAGGAGTGGGTACTACATTACACCAATCACCGGCAACAACTAGCATACTTCCCAATTGATTAGCCAGAAAGAATTCGAAGGCTAGTATTTCCGCTGGTCCCCATATAGGATCTGGTTGAGATATTTGTATACCTGGATAGAAGTACCTGCCATATTTGAGTTCCATTTTGTTGAGGTCAAATTTATTCCACAAATCATTTCTCTCTCTTAAGCCTTCAGTCAAGTCAAGCGGAACAGACTTTTTATCAGAATGGCTTTCTAATTCTCTAGCGGCTTGTTCCATCGTATCTCTAATAGTGGTTCCTGATAATCCCTCTGGTTTCGCATCGGATATTGCACTTTTCAAAAGTTCTGTGATAATTTCAGAAGATAGCGAGTCTAAAGTAGAACCAGCAAGCATCGTTGTGAAAGGGGCAAAAAGAACTCTACCTGAAGGAGAAAGTGGTCTGATCCACTCATCTAAAAATTGCACAACTCCATCGACTATAGGACGATCGGGTTTCATTCCAATTGCACTAAGAGCTGGATGAGTCCCATCAACATTTGGCCAAGATCTCTCAAATGAATGTTCATATTGTAACATCTCATATTGGAGAACGTGTCCACTTTGACCAATGACTAACAAATCAGGTAGAATGAAAATGCGAAGAAAGTTTTCCAATAATCCCTGATAAGTAGCAGATAGATGAAATTTCAGACTTGGTGATTCTTTGATAGAATTTATTATCTGAGGTAGACGCCACATTAACCAATAACGTAACATTCCTTGATATAGAGTAGGGCAACTGTCAAAAACTCCGAACATTTCATGCATTAATCCTGCTATTGTGGTTGGGGGAGTCGGAGGTATGATATTCTCTTTGCTATGGTTTGGCATCACAGGTCTATATTTTATTAAATTGATGACTGTTTAAATCATATCACAATCTTTTATAACAATCGGGCTTGACTTGGTTATCACCGAACTGGTTCGGATATAATGAATAAAATAATATTCGAAATATCAACCCTTTTCCTCTCCCCAGGCATTTTTCAATCCCTCAGTGTCAAATATATAGTCCCGCATTAAAATAACCCTTCTTTTTTTTGTGTCCTTCTGGTGCGGGAAAACCAATTCACGCACCAACAAAAATGCTCTCCAGATTATTTTATCCTCCATTTATTCTGTTGAACACAAAAAGAGCCTTGTCGCTATGAGCCGCATCATACAGGTTCTGAGCCATCCCTACAGGATACTCGAATAAGTTTTTCTCCAGCACCTTTAAAGTTTCTTTTGCCACCTCCTCTGGCGGGATTCCTCTATCCACCTGCCCCCTTTTTCCTCTTGAGCCCTTATCTAATTCAGTATCCACTATGGGCGGGATAATCTCAAACACTTTTATGCTCGTGTTTCTCAATTGATGTCTTAAGGAGACGGAGAAAGTATGAAGAGCCGATTTCGTCGCACAGTACACCGGCATAATTGCTATCGGGATATAAGCCAGCCCAGAGGTTATATTGATGATTGCAGATTCCTTCTGTTTTTTGAAATGCCTTATAGATAAATTTGCCAGATGAATCGGGCTAGTAAAATTTGTAGTGATTTCATTTGTTATCGCTTCAACCGGTACCTTCTCATTGAAATCCAGCATCTGCTGGATTCCTGCGTTGTTTATAAGCATATTGTATGAAGGGTGATTCTTTTTCATCCATTCGATTAATTCCACACAGGCATTGAAATCTGTAACATCGCAGACTTTTATTTGGATGCCCGATAATTTCTTTTCTGCTTCCCTTAGTCTATCCTTCCTTCTTCCGCAAATTACCACCTGGTTCCCTGCTTCGAAGAAAGCAGATGCCAGTGCATAGCCAATGCCGGTTGCTCCACCAGTAATGAGTATTGTATTTCCTTTAATTTTCATAGGCATAACCTCCCAAGTAGCTTCTCACTATATTAACAATTATAGAATCTAACGCATGAAACCCCACTTTCAACTGGAAAGGAACCTCGCGGTCTCTTCTGGCAAAGTAGTGTTTATATAAACGCCGGTGCCTAATTCAAACCCGGCCGGGGTGGAAAGCCGGGGTAAAATTTGAAGGTACCAGTGATAATAGTCCTCATTTGAATCCTTGATCGGCGCGGTATGCATAACCAGATTATAATCCGGGTCAGATAATTTAGAATGAAGCCTTCCCAGCACCTCTCTTAGCACAAATGCTAATCCTTTAGCCTCATCCACTGTTATATTTCCGAACCCTGCATTATGTTTTTTTGGAACAACCCAGATACCGAAAGGCACCCTGGAGGCAAAAGGCTGAAAGGCTGCGAAGGATTCTGTCTCCAGGATAACCCTTTTTTTGAACTCCAGCTCTTCTTTGAGCATATCGCAGAAAACACAGCAGCCGTGGTCGTCATAATACCTCATAGCCTCCTCTAAAAGATGTCTGATGTGAGTCGGAACCAGGGGCAGGGCGATAAGCTGGGAATGAGGGTGTAAAAGGGAGGTCCCGGCCGCCTCTCCATGATTTCTGAAAATTATTATAATCTTTATGTTGCTCTCAGCGGAAAGCTCAAGATACCTCTGTCGGTAAACCAGACACACCTCTTCCACTTGTTTTAAGCTCATATTCCCCAGGGAGTGGTTATGTTCAGGGGATTCGATGATTACCTCGTGCCTCCCATATCCCCCCATCTTCAGAAAGAAGCCCTCCGTCATTCTGGCAAGCTCTGTCTCGGAGTTCAAAGCTGGGAATTTATTGGGAATTATCCTCACCCACCAGCCTGGCTCATCTTTTTTCGTTCCTGTCTTACGATAGGCAAAGATCTCAGAAGGAGTTTCCTTCTCGTTTCCCGGGCAGAAAGGACAATCCCTATCAAAAGCTGGAAGGATTTTCTTTTCTTCCTTCGGCTTGAAATCATCTGGCCTCTTAGCTCTCTCGGTAGCAATGATGACCCATTCCTTAGTAGCTCTGTTCTGTCTTATCTCCGGCATATTGTTTCCTTTTTATCCCCTCCCTAGATGGGAGGGTGATCTTTAATTCCCCCTATCTCCCGAAAGGGGAGAGAGAATTAAATAATTCCAAAATCAACTGCTGGCTAAATTCTCCAGCCTCTCCAGGTCCTCGCCTTTGCCAACGGCTATGAGGATGTCTCCTGGTTCTAATTTCGAATCGGGTGAAGGGGCGGAAAGCATCTGGCCATCCTTTTTATGAATTGCCAGAACAATCACCCCTACCTTCTGTCTGAGCTCACATTCTCTTAAGCTGGTATGGGAAAGAGAGCTGCTCTCTTTTATCTCCAGCTCTTCTATCCGTATATCCACCCCCTCGACCGAGGTTGCCACCTGCATAAAATCTACCAGATGGGGCCTCAGGGCGGCTAAAGCCATCCTGGTCCCTCCCAGCGAATGAGGGGAAACAGCCTTGTTTGCACCGGCCCTTAAAAGCTTTCTCTCGGCTTCTCTGGTCTCGGCCCGCGCCACCACGAATATGTCGGGATTAAGCACCCTGGCAGAAAGTGAGATGAAAACATTGTCCGCCTCAGATGCCACAGCCGAGATCAGCCCCCTGGCTCTTTTAATCCCTGCCTCCTCCAAGACCGAATCCTCAGTCGAATCGCCCTGTACCACCAGCGCCCCATCCTTAACCGCCTCCCCCACCATCTCCGGGTCTTTCTCCACCACTAAACAGAGTACTTTTCTGCTGGAGAATTCGCTATAGATCTCCTGACCCACCTTCCCATAGCCGCAGATTATATAATGGTCTTTTATCTCCTGAATTTTCTTACTCATCTTTCTCCTCCCTAAGATACTCCTGAGCTGCCCTTCTAACATAAACTGTGCTCCAGCTCCCACAGCATAGAGGGTGGTCCCAACGCCGAAGATGACAAAAAAGATGGTGAAAACCCTTCCGGTCACAGAAAGAGGATAAGCCTCCTTAAATCCCACCGTGGATATGGTTATGACAGACATATACAGGGAAGTAAGTATATCCCATCTCTCTATTAAACTATACCCCAGGGTGCCGATTCCGATCACAATTATAAGGGCGGCTAAAGCTATTTTTAATTTTCTATCCGGTTCCAAAATTATCTGAGATTTAAAGGATTAAATTTTATCTTACTATCTTCCACCGTGAAAAATTCAATCTTTTTATTCTGGCTCTGTCTTTTCACCCTCCTCTGGCTTCTCCTCAGGTTTTCTCATAACCAGCTTTCTCAAGATCGGAGGGGTCATAAGTGTGCTGGCCATCACCATAAAGATGATCACCGTGTAAAGGTCTGAGGTTATGGCACCCATGCTCAGGCCGATGGAGGCGATGATCATACCCACCTCTCCCCGGGGCACCATTCCAAAGCCAACCACCAAAGCCTCCCTCCCCCCCAGATTAAGAGCACCTATTCCACATCCCAAGAGTTTGCCCAGGACAGCAAAAATGGTGATGATTAATGCCGACCACAAAAGGAAGGGGTGATTGAAAATAGATAAATCTACCCAGGTACCCAAAATCACGAAGAAGAAGGGGACCAGAAAGTTATACAATGACTCCGTTTTCACCGACAAGTTAAATTCCAAGTTCAGTTCAGAAAGGATCATCCCGGCTAAGAAAGCCCCTACTATGGCGGCCAGATCTATATAGCTGGCAACTGCGGAAAGAAGAAGACAGAAGAGTATAGCCAGGGAGAAGACCGCATCCTTGGTGCGGAAACCTGCCACTCTGGGGACCACCCGGTGTATTATCCTTCTGCCGATTATTATCAGGAAGATTATAAACCCAAGTGCCTCCAGGGTAATCAGACCAATTTTTACCAGAGATAAGGCTCCCTTGCCCAGTCCGGTAACAACAGCCAAGACCACCAGTCCGATGACATCATCTATAACTGCTGCTCCCAAGATGATCCGTGCCGCCCTGGTCTCCACGATGCCCAGATCTGCAAAGACCCTGGCAGTTATTCCCACGCTGGTAGCCACCATAGCCGCACCGATGAACATAGCCTCTACCGTGGTATGATTTATGATCAGGGTGTAAAGATACCCGAAGATAAAGGGAAAGACCACTCCCAGGAATGCAACCACCAGAGAGTTCTTCCCCACCTGCATAATCTCCTCGACTTTGGTGTGAAGCCCCACGTTGAAAAGCAGGATTATAACCCCGATCTCAGCCAGAACCTGAAATATCTCTGATGTCCCGATCAGGTTTAGTGCCGGAAATAGTTCGTAAGCTCCGGTCAGCTTCAGAACCGGGCCCAGGATAACCCCGGCTAATATCTCTCCAATCACCGCCGACTGCTTAAACCTCTCGAAGACCTCACCCAGGAACTTGGCAGAGGCAAAGATCAGAAGCAGTAAAAAAAGAATTTGGGTGATGTTTTCCATTATAATCCTTTATACGTCGTTGTTATGGTCTGGATAACGACTTGTCAAATTATTTGTTCCCTAAAATTTTTCAAAGCTTATAGAGTTGACCCAATCATCTTCTCAATAGATAAGATTAGTATATTATGCTTATCTAAATCTATGGGATTATTTCTTCGTTTTTTACATCTTCCTTCGGCTTTTTCAATTAATTTCTCAAATAGGACTACCAAAAATTTCTTGTCTGCATCAGAATCCTTCAATTTTTTAACATTGCTGTAAAGTCTGTTAGCTTCTGGTCCCTCTTTAAAACTAAAGTTGGTTACAACTTCAGCGTAACACTTATAGCGGTGACCGTTGGATGCTGTTCCTTCAATTTTTATATCCGGTCCCATTTTTGTATTTGGATTTACATTTTCCTTTGTAATTTTGCCACCATTAAAAATAAGATTTGATAGATATCGAAGTGAAATAATTGTGGAGACTTCATGAATGCGAGCACTAATATTAGGTACGTTTTTTTTAATGCCGATTAGGACCTTCAAATATTCAGTGAGAATGCTCCCGTCTGGCCTAACCCACCAAGGTTTCTGAGCCCATTCAGGGTACCCTACTATTTTCTCTTTATCTTTTTTCATAAAATCTATTTAGCCTTTTCCGGTAGGGTAATAGATATAAAATTTTTCATACTTAATTTTATCTCAAAATGGATAAAAGTCAATAAAAAAAGCCAGGGCTTAACTCAAGCCGCGGCATTAATCCTTAAGGTTGATAATATTATCGCCTATCAGGGAAAATCAAAAGTTAAGTATTTATCATCTCTGTTCTTCTTCCCTCTCTGTCTTTTCTTATATTCTGAGCCTGGGTCAGAATCTCAAGAAGCTTTTTTATCTCAAAGGGTTTGGTCATCAAAAGGTCAATCTTGTGCTCTTTTAGCTTTTTGCTGTCCACCTGAGTGCCCCAGCCGGTCACCATTATGATGGACACCCCCGGGTTCAGGGATTTTAGCTTATCCGCTACCTCCCAGCCGGACATCTCCGGCATGCTCAGATCCGTAAATACAATCCCGAACTCCTCTTTTTCAAAAAGCTCCACACCTTTCAAGCTATTATCCACTGCCGTAACCTGGTGACCATCTGATTGCAGGATATCACAGAGAAGCTCCCGGATAGCGGGTTCATCGTCTATTATCAGCACTTTCTCCTTTTTAGTTCCCTCCTTTGTACTACTCAGGGCTGGTTCCTTTTCCTCGATTTTTCTTTTGGGTAGCTTCACCCTGAAAACGCTCCCCTTGCCCTCCTGGCTTTCTATTAAGATCTTGCCATTATGTCTTACGATTATCCCGTAGGCTACACTCATCCCCAGTCCGTTCCCCTTGGGACCTTTGGTGGTGAAGAATGGATCGAAGACCTTCTTTTTAACTTCCTCTGACATCCCTATGCCGGTATCAGCTATTGAGGCTATTATATTTCTCTCATTTGACTCAGAGGAGACGGTGATAGTCCCCCCGCTGGGCATGGCATCAACAGCATTCAGGATCATATTTACGAAAACCTCTCTAAGCTCAGAGGGGTTACCCGCTACCGAGACGAGGTCTTTTCCCAGTGAGGTCTCTACCTGAATTGAAACCCCTTTCCTCTGAACCTCATTCTTCCATCTGTGCTTGGTAATCTCCAGGGACTCTTTCAGGATCTGGTTTACATCAACCATCATAAAGTTATCATCTGCCCTAAGGCGGGTAAACTCCTGAATTCTCCTGACCGTCTCAGCTCCGTCCAGGGCTGCCTTCTCGATTATCCTGAGCCCCTTTTTCGCCTTTTCATCCTGAGAGGAGAGAAGCAGAAGCTGGGCCCTGCCCAGGATTGCGCCCAGGAGGTTGTTGAAATCGTGAGCCACGCCTCCAGCCATCTCGCCCAATGCCCTCAACTTCTCGGATTGAATCAACTGTTCCTGAGCCTCTTTCAGTTTAGCGTAAGCCTGTTTTAAGCTCTCGAAGAGACTGGCGTTTTCAATCGCCACTGCGGCTTCATTGGCCAATATGTTCAGCAAGGAGAGATGATTCTGGTTGAACTGTTTTAATCCCAACTTGGATAAGGTGATCACACCTCTGACCTCTCCTTCGTAGACCATAGGTGAGGCTACCATCGATTCATCGATATAAGGAGTTCCAGGAACATGGCGCGAACGGGGATGTCTTTCCACATCATCTATTATCTGAGGCTCATCTGTTTGTGCAACCCAGCCGGTGATCCCCTCCCCTATCCTAAGACGCAGGACCTCTTCAGTCTCACCTTTATATTCCTCCATCTCGCTGCCAAAGGCAATAGGGATAAGCTCCTCCTTATTCTCGCTTAGGAGATAAACCCTGCAGTTATCAAACTCTATCACCTTCTTTATCTCATCCATCACCGCAAAGGCTACCGTTTTGACATCATTCAGTTTGTTTAATCTGTTGGTTATATTTCTTATAGCCTCCAACTGTACAATCCATTTCTGCGTCTCCTGAAAAAGAAAAGCATTCTCCACGGCCATGCCTATCTGATTTCCTATGGAAAGCAAAAGGCTGATCTCCTCCTCATGATATTCTCTGTTCTTTTGACTAATCACGAACAGGGTGCCCAAGACCTTTCCCTTGGACTTCAGAGGAACTCCCAAGAAGGAATGCAGCCCTTCTTTTCTCATGACCAAGCGCGTCAGTCGGGGATCCTGAGTTATGTCCTCAACCATCAAGGGCTTGCCAGCCTGTGCTATCCTGCCGGAAAAGCCTTCGCCTAATCTCAATCTGTCAATCTTTTTTACTGCATCTGGAGAAAGACCCTTGCAGAATTTCAGCTCCAGTTCCTCATCCTCCTGATTTAAAAGATAGATCCCGCCAGCCTGACAGTCCAACAATTCCAAAACCTTATCTAAGGTTTTCTTCAGGATCGATTCCAGATTCAAAGATTGGTTGGCGATAGAGGCGATGGCATTCAGGGCTTTAAGCTCCTTGTTCGTCTGGATTATCTTCTGCTCTACCTTTTTGCTCTCGGTGATATCCTCGATCAAAAGCACGGCCCCGTCCGGCTTTCCCTCCCGGTCGAAAAGAGGAACTCCATTTACTGAGAGTATAGTTTTTCTGCCGTTGAGAGAGGTGAAGGGGATTATTTGATACTCGAAAGGAGTCCCCGACAGAAGATCAGTTAATGGTTTTACTGCCCCGCCTTCAATCGCATATGGTACCTGGGTTACCTTCAGCCCTAGGGCCTTTGACTTCTCGCCTTTCTCCGCTCCCATGATCTCGTTCATCTTAGAATTTTCATAAACAATCTTTCCTCCTTTATCCAGCCTGAGAACACCCAGGGGTAGTTTATCTATTATCTCCTGATTAAATTCCTTAAGACATCTTATCTCCTCCTCTGCTTTTTTCCTCTGGGTGATATCCCTAACTATACCGTTTATGCGATGGACTTTTCCCTCGGGGGTAAATTCTATATCTTTACGGTCACTTACCCAGATGAGCTGTCCGTCCCTACGCACAATTCTATAGGTAGAAAGGAGCGGGCCCGCGCCCGGACCTTTTTTGATATGCGTTTCCACCTCACTGAATACTCTCTCCGCATCATCCGGATGGGTTATTTCTCTGGTAAGGGTTTTGGGGTCTTTCTTGATCTCCTCTAAGGAATAACCCGTTTGGCGTTCAAAGGAAGGAGAGATGAAATCATACTGATTGTTGACCGGGTCATAACGGTAAATCACATCTGTCACAGCTGACGCAAACTCTCTTAAACGTTCCTCGCTTTCGCGCAGTGCCTTCTCCGCATGTATGCGTTCGCTGACATCTATCCCTGTGACGAGTATGCTGTTGGATTGATCCCCTTCGTATAACATCGAGCTTCCCGCAGAGAACAATAAAGTATAAGCTGTTCCATCTTTTGCACATATCTCTATCTCCATCTCTGGAGTATGTTCTCTTTTAAAATCCCTTTCTAAGAGCAAAGCCACTTTATCCCTCTGTTGCGGAATAACGAAATCCAGTGCCCCTCTTCCGACGATTTCCTCTTTTGAGTAACCAAATCTTTTGATGGCTTCCTCATTCACGTCTTTTATTGTCCCGTCGATCCCGATTATCAGGTTGATGGTCGAGCTTTTCTCATACAGAAACCTGTATTTCTCCTCCGACTTTCTCAAAGCTCTCTCTGCTTTCTTGAGTCCCGTGATATCCACATCCATACAGATGAACTCTTTTCTGCCATCGGTAGATGGTATAGGAAATATGGTGGAGTAAGTCACAATCTCTATGCCCGATTTGTTCTTACATCTCCACTCTGATGGTCCAGATGGCTTGTTGGTTTTATCTATCTCCCTTAGGGTAGCTAAGAATTCATTCGTGGATTTCTCATCTAATATCAGTTGATCCAAACTTTTCCCCAGCGCCTCTGCTCCAGTCCAGCCGAATACCTTCTCTGCCGCTTTATTCCAATACAAAACTTTTCCATTAATGTCAAAACTTTCTATAGCTACATTAGGGGTATTCTTAATTATGGCATTTAATCTTGCCTCACTTTCTCTAAGCTCCCCCTCCATCTTTCTGCGCTGGGATATATCCGTGCTGATTCCGATTGAGCCGATAGGTTTTCCCTCCCTGTCCCTTAATAGCGAGACAGATATACTGATAGGAATCTTGCTCCCGTCTTTTTTAAGTAAAGTAGTTTCGTAGTTCTCTATCAACCCTTCTTCTGAGAGTTTTTTCTGAATAAAGACAAAATCTTTTTCATCGGCATAGAAATCCTGGACTTTTCTTTTCTCTATTACCTCCTCCCCCTTATATCCTGTCAGCCTCTCTGCTCCTTGATTGAAAATGGAGATATTCCAATCATTGTCCACCACCGTTATTGCTACCTGGGAGGTGTTGATGATATTATTTAAATATTCTTTTACCTTTTTTAATTCGGATTCAGCTATTTTCTTTTCGGTTACATCTTTTAAAAAAGCGAATGAGGCTATCTTCCCTCTAAATTCAACCAGGGCAACATTCATCTCCACATCTTTTCTCTGGCCATTTTTAGTCAGGATCGCAAATTCATAATGGTCTGTAACCTCCTCTCCCTTTTGTCTTCTTTTGTATCTATCCAAGACTATTTCCCTGTGCTCCGTAGCTATTGCCTTTTTGAAATCAAGTTCTTCTAACTCCTTCCGGCTATAGCCTGTCAAATCCACCACTCTTTGATTTGCTAACTTGATCTTGTCATCTTGTAGTATGACAATGGCATCATGTGATTTTTCAATTAAATTTCTATATTTCTCCTCTGACTCCTCCTTCTTTTTCTCTTCTTCTGTTATGTCTCTAAATAACCCGATCATACCCACAATTTTATTTCTTTTATCCTTTAAGGGAGAAGCACTTATCTCCAGGTATCTATTATTTTGCTTATAGGTTACTCTAACTGGGAGCGAGTTTTGTAAGACCTCTTTAAGTGGACAAATTTTATCAGTTAACTTGCATTCTTCATTCAGATTGTACAGAAGCTGGTAGCAGGTTTTCCCCTCAATCTCAGGTAGTGACATCCCCTTGTTATTCAAGAACTTATCGTTAGCATGAAGCAGCTTACCTTCTAGATCAAAGATAAGAACCTCATCCTGCAGGGAATCAAGAATAAATTTTTCATCTTTAAGTTGCTCAGACAATGAATTTTTCTTTAAAAAGGGGCGCATAAGTATTTAATGGATAAGCTCTTGAAAAAACTCAGAAAACTGTTTATATAATTATCGACATTCTGGGGAAAAATTCTATCTGTAGAGAGAAATTTCTGAGTGGAGGACTATCAAAGGGGTCAATTTACTTGACCTAAGGGGAGACGAGGAAAGGCATTGAGTTCCAGAGGTGCCTGTTCCCCTCTGCTTAGGTGAAAATACCCAGCCGCTCCTATCATTGCCGCATTATCAGTGCACAGCAAAGGAGAGGGGAGGTAAAGCCTTAGCCTGGTTTTTTCTGCCTCTAAACTTAATTTTTCTCTTAGACGGCTGTTGTTAGCTACCCCTCCGGCTATGGCTATTCTCTTTATTTTGAAGTTAGAACTTGCCTTGAAAGTTTTTTCAACCAGCACATCTACCACCGCTTCCTGAAACCCCTTAGCAATGCAAGCCTTCTGCTTCACTTTCTCCCCTGAGGTCAGCCTGGAAACATATAGTGCCACGGCGGTCTTAAGCCCGCTGAAGGAAAAATCCAGACTTCCCTCTTCTAAGAATGCCCGGGGGAATTTTACACCTGAAGACCCACACTCTTTGCTTATCTTATCGATAGAAGGTCCTCCGGGGTACTCTAAATCAAGCAGTCTGGCTACCTTGTCAAAGGCCTCACCTGGGGCATCATCTCTGGTGCGTCCCAAAACCTCGTAATCCCCCCAGGTTTTAACCTTGACTAAAGTGGAATGCCCGCCTGAGACTATCAGGCAGATCAAGGGAGGGGAAAGGTCTGGATACTCCAGGAAATTGGAGAAGATATGTCCCTCTAAGTGATTTATCCCTACAAAGGGTATTTCCAAAGCATAGGACAAGCCCTTAGCTAAGGAAAGACCTATCAGAAGCGAACCAACCAGTCCGGGACCCTGGGTAACTGCAATTCCATCTATTTCCCTTAAAGTGACCTTACTCTCCTTCAGGGCAGCCTGGAGTATAGGGAGAAGGGTTTTGCTATGTTCCCTGGAAGCAAGTTCAGGCACAACCCCCCAATATCTTTTGTGAACCCACTGGGAGAAGACCACATTGGAGAGGATTTTCCTGCCATCTTCTATTACGGCAACCGCGGTCTCGTCGCAGGAGGTTTCAATCCCCAGGACCAGCATACTATTTGATCTCTAAGTTGAAACTATCAGGCTCTGTTTTCAAAAGAATTATATCTTCGGGAAGCTGAATTAAAGGAGAAACTCTTATCTTTCCATTTTTTATACCTTTGCAATCTATGATGACATTTACACTTTCAGGAACAAGCTTCTCGAGGTTTTCCTTCTCACCCAAGAGCTCCAAATCGATGGTCGGCGGAGTAAGATACCCTTTTCTGCCCTTAGGCAGATTCAAGAGCTTTACGGATAACTTCTCCAGCCTGAACTTTTCCCCTTTCTTTACCCCAACGGAGAAATCTGCCTTCTGGGGGAAAATCCTCAGGTTAAAAAAAGAAGGGGAGATCAGCCCTATGTTCTCGGAGAAAGACCTAGTTAAATTCTGAAACTCCTTTTTCTCGGTCAGCACGAATTTGACCTTCCTGATACTTTCCGAGGGGCCCCTGACCCTGACCCTGTCAGGTATGAACTTTGTCTCTCCCTTAATGAAATAACCTTCTGCTGGAGTGAAAGAAAGCTGAGCGACAATAGGAACCCTCTTCTCCTCTACTTTTTGCAAATCAATCTTTAAATCCCTGGGTGAGACCACTTCAATCACTGACAGGTTAAGCCCTTCCGGAATATCGACCATCTCCTTTTTCAAGGGGAACATCCGTTTCCCTGTATGGAATTCCCGGGCATCTATTTTTAAATTTTTCTTCTCGAAAAGGAAAAACTTCAAAAGTTCCTTTCCCCGGCCATAGACTCTGACTTTCACCACCTTGGGCAATGGCTCAGCCAGAATGAATTCCGGGGATAGATTGACCAATTCCAGGTTGTAGTCAAAGGTATATTCGTAGGACTTATCAGTAGAGGCGTATAGCCACAGAAGTAAGGCCAGGAGCACTGCTCCTAATTTCAGCCAGAGATTATCCAGAAGTTTCTTCCACATTTTTCAATCCCGGAATAAGTTGAGAAGGAACGAAGCGCATTAGAGACTGAAATTGTTTTTATTTAGATGAGATGCCGATGGTCTTGCCAAAACTTATCTCGCCGTTGTCTATGCGGATGGAAAAGCCGCAGCCCGGATTAGAGCACACCCAGGCTTTATACATTATGCTCGCTCCCTCCCTCCCGTAATCGGAGAGAGGCAAAAGCACTCCCTTATTGCACTTAAGGCATTCCGGAAAAATTTTCTCCATTCCTACCCCTCCTCCCTTTTAACCCACCTCTGACGGGGGTTATGCCTGCGCTTCGTTCGTTCCAACTTTTTTGAACAAATAATATTCTTTGGAGATAAATGTCAACTACTTTTTGATTTAGAGGAAGCCTTGAGGGGAAATTTAGAAGTGAGTATACCCTGTCTTTTTTAAATCTCCGAGTCTGTCACCCTGCCCCAAAATCTTTACCCCTTTCTCTTTCTTAACTATCTTTCCAATTAAGCTGATTTTAAATTTACCCCGGACGACCTTTCTTAGGTTTTTTTCGTCTCTGGGGTTCAGAGTAAAAAGAAGCTCATATTCCTCACCTGAGCTCAAGGCAGTATTCAATGGGGAAAGGTTCAAAAGCTTACAAGATCTAATGGTCTCCTGGCTTATAGGTATCTTATCTGCGTAGATCAAAGCCCCGACTGCGTTTTCCTCGCAGATGTGATGTAAATCAGAAGATAATCCATCACTTATATCTATCATTGAGCTTATTTTCAAGTTTCTTACTAACAGCTTTGCTTCCCTTATCCTGGGATAGGGTGAAAGATGTTTCTTTGTAGCTGAGCTCTTGAACAAGTGCTTTTTCTTTCCTGAATATTTCATTAAGAATTTTAAACCTGCCTCAGCCCCACCTAAATCGCCGGTCACAAAAATCAGATCACCAGCCCTTGCTCCGGCTCTGGTTTTAAACCGGTTTTTCTCAACCTCTCCTAAAAGCGCAACAGTTATAATTAAAGCGTTTTTGGAGAAAAACACATCCCCGCCTACAATAGGGCACCTAAAACTGGAACAAAGAGTTTTCATCCCGGAATAGAGTGCCATAATCTCTTCGACTTTGACCCCTTGAGGAATTCCCAGGGAAACAAGACCGGCTAAAGGGGTTCCCCCCATGGCTGCCACATCGCTGAGATTGGCACTCATGCTTTTCCAGCCAACATCTTTAAAAGAGCAATATTTCAGATCAAAATGGACTTTCTCCATCAGGGTATCCATGGTGAAAACCAGAAGCTTGCTGCCTGAGCTTCTAAGGATCGCCGCATCGTCTCCTATATTCAGAATCACCCTTTTATCCCTGGTATAGATCTTTTTTCTGATCAGCTCTATAAGCCCGAATTCACCTGTTTCTTTTAGCTCCATTCTGCGGACCCGTTTCTCAAGGGTTAATCTATCCGGTAAGGGCTATTCCAGTAAAAGCGGGTAGCCCCTCTTGGTGTTCCAAAAAGGATGTAATCTCCGTCCAGAAGGAGGTCCTGAATATAATTATCCAGAAGCCCATCCTCTTTATAATAACCTTTCCAGATATTTCGTTCTCGATCCAGCCTCCAGACTCCCAGGATCGTTCCCACCCAGAGATTCTCATCGTCACACACGATCTTGGTCACCTCGGTCCCGGGGTAGTTGGCTGGCGACAGATAGATTTTTCTCTCCCCTGTTTTCAGATTTACCCCCACTACTGCATCTGTGGTTCCAAACCAGAGCTCATCCTTATTTTTGTAAACAGATTTCACCCAATAATTCAAGTTGCCTTCTGGAATATTGAAGGGAGTCCACTCGCCAGAGGATTTATTCAATTGAAAAGCCCCTCTGTCTGTTCCAACCCATACAAAGTACGAATCTGCCTCGATGGAATATATGCGGGCGCCTTTGAGCTGGTCATCTTTAACCCTGACCAAAGAGTCCCTTTTAGGCAGATAATAATTCAGTCCCCAAGCAGT
Organism: uncultured Ignavibacteria bacterium; assembly: GCA_964511075.1. Lineage (GTDB taxonomy): Bacteria > Zixibacteria > MSB-5A5 > MSB-5A5 > RBG-16-43-9 > CAZEDM01. The sequence continues at coordinate 239,726 of CAZEDM010000005.1, read as the reverse complement.
TCCAATCCAAAGAAGCCCCTCATCCGATTTCAGGGCAGTGATCTCGTTATTCCACAACCCCTTGAAGCTGTCGTAGGATTTAAAGCGATCGTTTCTTTTATCATAACGCAGTAGCCCGTTTGTGCCTCCCATCCAGATATAGCGAGAATCCTTTTCCATGCAGGTGACATCCTTGTTTGAAAGCTCTTTCAAGGTCCTGGATTCAAAGTAATCCCATTTTTCCTCTTTGCGATTATATCTGGTTATACCGAAATCCTGGGAATAAGAACTTCTCCCGCCAAACCACAGGTTATCACCATCCAAAAGCAGGGCTTTGACATCCTCATTGTAAAGCCCGGTCTTAAGCATCTCCAGCTCCAGGTAGCGTATCGAGGCGACCCCGGCATTCAAGCCCCAGGTTCCTATCCACAGTTTTCCCCACTGGTCAAAAAGATAATCCGTAACTTTATAACGGTCCAAATAGATATCGGTGATATAGCCTTCGGGATAAAAGGAGTAACCGAAATCCATGATGAAGGAGGGAAAGGTGAAGTTGGCTGAATCCTTATGTACCAGATTATAGGGGAAATCGCCCTCCTTGTACCATTCCTCAAATGCGAGGCTGTATCTGCAAACCCCGGAATAAGTCTTAGCCCAGAGCTCGTTTCTGTCCAGGTCAAATGCCACCAGCTCCACCCGATTATCCAAGAGCCCATCGCTTTCCGTCAATGGCTCCTCCCACCGGTCTGCAAAGAAATCATACCTCGAAATTCCTCCTGTAGTCCCGAAATATATATCCTTGAAACCCTGAGCGATGGAGCTGACATATCTTAAATCCGTATAGCCTGTCCAGTCACCCGGACGATAAGGGGGCTTGGAATAGGAATTAGAAGAAAAAAACAATGACAACAAAAATCCCAGAAGGGAAAACAAAATTATAATTTTAGTCTTCTTCATCAAAAGCCTCTTATTTTAAAAGAAATATGGAGTGTAAAGCTTCAGCCTTACCTCAAATAACCTATTAAACTCAATTGGCAAACCTAAAGGTTCGCACTCCAAAATCTTTCCCAAACCTTTTAGTACTTATCTTTCAAAAAATCAAAAGCCACCTGAGCCAAAAGGGCTGAGCCTATCTCTATTGATCTCTCATCCACTTTCCATTTTGGATTGTGCCAAGGGGAAACTGCCCCTATTTTCTCGTTTCTGGTTCCCAGATTGAAAAATGAGCCTAGTATTTCTTGTAGGAAATAGGCAAAATCCTCTCCACCCATAGCCGGCTCCTCTATCTCGTAAATTGCTTTTTTGGCAAAAAGTCTTTTAATCGAGCTTCTGACCAGATTCGTCATCTTTGAGTCATTTATCAGTACCGGATAACCATCATAATATTTCAGCTCGAAATCTGCTCCAAAACTTTTGCACACACCGGATATAACCTCCCTCAACAGTCCGGGAATCTTTTTAGTCACTCTTCTCTCCAAGGTTCTGGCTGTGCCTTTCAGAATCACCTTATCGCAGATGACATTTCTCGCAGTACCCCCTGCAAATTCACCCACGCTTATCACCACCGGCTTCAGGGGGCTGATCCTTCTGCTGACTATGGTCTGCAAAGCCTGGATAACTGCTGAGCCAACCACGATCGCATCGATCCCCTCCTGGGGCCTGGCCCCGTGTCCGCCTTTTCCCTTTATGATTATATCAAAATCGTCCGTCTGGGCCATCATCGGACCATCTTTCACCCCGATCTCTCCGACCTGAATGGTGGAATCGCAATGCAGTCCGAATATTCCATCCACCCTGGGATTTTTAAGAACCCCTGCTTCAACCATAGATAAAGCCCCGCCAGGGGAGACCTCTTCGCTGGGCTGAAAAATGAATTTTACCTTGCCGGGCAACTCATCTTTCAATTGTGACAGAATCTTAGCCGCACCAAGGACGCAGGTCATATGCACATCATGCCCGCAGGCATGCATCCTCCCCGGATTTCTGGATTTAAAGGGGATGTCAGCTAACTCCGTTATTGGCAGAGCATCCATATCCGCGCGCAGGGCAACGGTTTTGCCTTTTTTATTCTCATTCAGTAAGGCAACAGCTCCAGTTTTAGCTATTCTTTTTTTAACCTTGAGATCTAATTTCTTTAACTCTCTTACGATAATCTCTGAGGTCTTATATTCTGCAAAGGCAATCTCTGGATATTGATGAAGTTCCCTTCTCAGTTTCAACAATGAGGGGAAAAACTCTCTGGATATAGTTTTTATTTTATCTTCAACTTTCACAATAAAACTCCTATCTGAGATATATTACTTTGTAAACTTAATCAATATCTCCGGCAATCTCTCCATCATATCCCCGGCAATCATCCCCATCTCCCCTTTTTCCCCTTTAGCTAAATCCCCGCAAAGCCCGTGAATATAGACCCCAGCCAGGGCTGATTCTAACATTGTCTTCTTAATATCCTGCTTCTTCAAGAAAATCATCTGTGCTAAAAGTCCCACTATGATCCCGGTTAGAACATCGCCTGAGCCAGCAGTTGCCATACCGGCATTGCCAGTGGGATTAACGTAAACCTGTCCTTCAGGCTCGCCGATTATTGTAGGTGCTCCCTTGAAGACTAATACGCAATTGAATTTTTTGGCTGATCCCCTGGCATATTTTATTCGGTCTTTTTCTATTTCATCTATGGGAACATTAATCAATCTGGAGAATTCTCCTATATGCGGGGTCAGAACCAACGGAGCTTTTGCCTGATTCAGGATTGAAGAATCCCTGGCAATTGCATTCAAACCGTCTGCATCAATAACCATGGGTAGCTCAATTCTGTTGACTAATCTCCTGATTAGCTCAACCGTCTCAAAATGCTGTCCCAGGCCCGGGCCTAAAGCCACGCAATCGGCCCATTTTAAAGTCTGCATAATCTCGCCCAGACCCCGAAGGGCAAGGGCTCCTCTTTTCTTAACGTCCGGCAGAGGCTTGGTCATAACCTCAGTCAGTTTTATCTCGAAGATCTCATTCAAAGTTTTAGGAGCACCAAGGATCGCCATTCCTGCCCCGGCTTTTAAACAGGATAAAGAGGCCAAAGCTGCCGCACCGGTCATCCCGGTTGAACCGGCAATGAGAAGAACTTTGCCGCAAGTCCCTTTGTGAGCATCACCCGGACGCCGGGGAGTTATACTTTTTACCTCTTCTTCGGTTATTAAATTCAGATTCAATTTCTGCTCATCTATAACTTTTTGAGGAACGCCTATATCTATTACTTCTACTTTTCCGCAGAAGCTTTTCCCCGGAAAGAAAAACTGCCCTTTTTTGGGCAAGCCCATAGTGGGGGTAGAAGCAGCCTTAACACAAATACCTTCGACTGAACCTGTATCTGCCTCTAAGCCTGAGGGGATATCGATGGATAATACTTTTATCCCGGATGAATTGATAAGTTGAATTGCCTTTCCTTCCAATCCAGTTGCCTTACCTTTAAATCCGGTCCCAAAGATTGCATCTATTATCAGGTCAGCTCTGAGTTCAGCCGGGAGTTCCTTTTCCCTGGAGACCTGTTTTATGGCAAGCTTCAGCTTAACAGCTTTTTTCAGGTTGGCCAAGGCGTCGCCTTTAACCTCTTCCTTTTTTCCCAAAAGATAGAATTCTACTTTCGCACCCCACCTGGACAGATATCTGCCCACTACAAACCCATCCCCGCCATTATTTCCCTTTCCGCAGAAGATTATAACTTTTTTGCCTTTGACTTTTTCATCTAAAATCTTTTTCCCGACTAAGGCAGAGCCTAAGCCGGCTTTCTCCATAAGCTCCAAACCAGGGATACCTATCTTTTCGATAGTTATCTTATCTACCTTTCTCATCTGGTCTGAGGTAACCAGTTTCATACTCCCCTCTTTTCTCTATATAAGTTGAATTCATTCCTTAATCTTTCAGCTTCCCTTCTTGTAGCCTCGGCAAAATCCTTCTCGGATGAAGCATAGATAACCCCTCTGGAAGAATTGATTATGGCTAATTCACCATCCTTATCAGTTCCGTATTTAACCGTTTTCTCCGCATCCCCTTTTTGAGCGCCAACTCCGGGAATTAGAATGGGGAGTTCCTCTGCCATATCCCTTATCTCCTTCAACTGCTCAGGATAAGTTGCACCTACTACCAAACCGCAATTACCTTTTTTATTCCAGGTTTTAACCTTCTCAGCCACTATCTTATATAAGGGTTTCCCCTCGATTTCCTGCAGCTGAAAATCCTTTGCCCCGGCATTTGAAGTAAGACAGAGGATAAAACAGCCTTTATCCTCATATTCCAAAAATGGGAACAGGCTATCCTTGCCCAGATAAGGACTCAAAGTCACCCCATCAGCTTCAAACTCCTCAAAGATAGCCTTGGCATACATCTTGGAAGTATTACCGATATCCCCTCTTTTTGCATCCAGAATAATTGGGATTTCTGCGGGGATATAATGGCAGGTGTCTATTAAAGCCTCCAGCCCTTTAATACCATAAGCCTCATAAAAAGCTAAGTTAGGCTTGTAGGCACAGACCAAATCCTTAGTCGAACCGATAATCTCACGGTTGAAAGCAAAAATCGGTTCTTTTTCACCCAGCAAAAATTTAGGAATTTTCTCCAGCTCAGTGTCCAAACCTACACAAAGAAGAGAGTTATTTTTCTGTGAGGCATTTTTTAGTTTCTCTATAAATTTCATTTGTAGCCTTTCGAAATTTACCTCACAGCTGATTAACATGATTAAGCTGATACTCAGCTAGAGACATCTACTTAATCCGCTCAATCTGCCGTGAATTCATTTGGTTTTCAACTTTCCTACCAACTCTCTAATCTTTTTTATCCTGTTCTTCTGACAATATTCTTTTAGACCCTCCACAATTTGAATCGAGCATTCCGGGTCAACGAAATTACCGGTGCCTATCTGAATCATAGAGGCACCAGCCAGGATAAACTCCAAGGCATCCTGGATATTCATTATGCCGCCTATGCCTATAACCGGGATTTTTACCTTCTGGGCAGTTTTCCAGACCATAGCCAGAGCCACGGGTTTGACTGCCGGTCCGGAAAGCCCCCCGGTAATATTATAAAGCCTGGGTCTTCTTTTTTCTAAATCTACAGCCATACCCACTAGGGTATTTATCATTGAGACTGCATCCGCTCCGGCTTCCTCCACAGCCAAAGCGATTTCCGTGATATCACTTACATTTGGAGAAAGCTTGGCAATGATGGGAAAATAAGTATTTTCTCTGACAGCTTTTATGCATTCACAAGCAGATTCAGGCTTGGAACCGAAGGCAATTCCTCCCTCTTTCACATTGGGACAGGAGATATTAATCTCCAGCAGGTCGATACCCTTTTTGCCTTCCAATTTTTTGACTACTTCTACATACTCCTCTACTGTACTCCCTGCAACGTTGACGATAACCCTCGTTTTGAGCTTTCTCAAAAATGGAAGCTTCTCCCGGATAAATCTTTTCACCCCTACATTGGTCAAGCCGATAGAATTCAGCATCCCGGAAGGGGTCTCGCAGGTCCTGGGTGGCGGGTTTCCCTCTCTGGGACTTAAGGTAACCGATTTGGTGATTATCCCGCCCAATTTATTTAAATCTATGAGGGAGCCGTATTCCTCTCCATATCCGAAAGTGCCCGAAGCTACCAATACAGGATTCAGAAATTTAACTACTCCTATTCTAACCGACAGGTCAGGATTCAATCGAATATCACCTCCCGAGCATCAAATACCGGACCGTCCTTGCATACCCTTCTATACCCCTTTACCGTCTCAATCACACAGCCAAAGCAGGCACCCATCCCGCAGGGCATATGGTTTTCCAGCGAGATCTGGCAGAACAGGTTGAATCTCTTGGAGATCCCGGAGATTTTTTCCAGCATAGGATTGGGGCCGCAGGCATAGAATTTACTTTTTTTAGATTCCAGCCTTTTTCCCTTAAGTTCCTGAAGTAGGAGATCGGTTAACATCCCCTTATATCCTATCTTCCCGTCTTCGGCTGCCAGGTGAAGCCTTATTCCCAGAGAGGAAAGCTCCTCCAATAAAACAAATTCATCTTTAGTTTTCACCCCGTAGAAAAGGACAATTTTTTCAGGATCAAATTTCCTTTTAAGAAGATAATTCAGAAGGTAATACAGCGGAGCTATTCCCATCCCGCCGGCAACAAGAATTGCCTTCTCCCCTTTCCCGGGTAAAGTAAAAGAATTTCCCAGGGGGGCCAAGAGGTCGATTTCATCCCCGGGATTTTTCTGGGATAAAAGTCTGGTCCCGGGTCCCACCACCTTAAAAAGCAGATCAAAGCTATGCCTTTCCTCCTCTGCTTGATGAAAGCTGAAGGCTCGTCTGAGAAGAGGAGAGTATCCCTGGCTGACCCTAAGATGGCAGAAGTTTCCGGGCAAAGCTTTCCGAGAGAGAACAGGCGAATAAATCTTGAGCCTGAACAGATTCTCGTCTAATCTCTCAACCGAGAGGAGCGTTCCATCTTTTTTGTAAACCATTTTCCCTCTGAAAAGTCTATAGCAATCTAAAATCACTCTTGTATAGCTGGAGGGACAACGTCTATCTCATACAGGAACCACCCATTCAATTCCAAAGGATTAATCATCTGAGGATCGAAGGTGGTATTTCGAGCCGCCTCCTCGGCTGCCTCGTCTATCTCCAGATTTTCTAAGGACTTTAAAATCACCACGTCTGCCACCTTACCTACGAAATCTATCTGTATCTTCAAAATCACTTTGCCCTTTATGCCGCTGTCTATCAGCGATGAGGGATAGACGAATGTTCCTTTGGTCAATGGCGTAGGAGCCTTGGGAATATCTGCATAAGGAGATTGCTCTTGTGTCTTGGTCGTATCGGAGGAGTCTGCAGCTGCCGGCTTACTCTCCTGAGGAGGTGGCGGAGGGGGTGCCTTTACCACCTTCATACCCAATTTCTTTTTGGCAAAGTCAGCATATTCCGTATCCGGATATTTCTTGATTATGTCCTGATAGGCTAAAATTACACTGCTGTCCTCGGAATTAGAGTAGTTATCCAGAATCCAGGCCAGGGCTAAATCCGATTTTCGGGCATATTTAGATTGGGGATAATCTCCTACGATCTGTTGAAAGAGCTCTTTTGCCTGCTCGATTTTTTCTTCCTGGAAAAGAAGGCTTTCCGCCAATAAATACTTCTTCTCGGCTAAATTAACCTGCAGGGAATCCTGGCTGTGGCCAAGGAACAACAGGGCATTTTCCACATAATCGGAGTTGGGGAACTCCTGTGTTATCTTCTGATAATACTCCTTCGCCTTTGCAGAATCCCTGTAAATATTCTCCTGGATCCAGGCTATGGCATAAAGCGACTTGGGCACATATTCGCTTTGCGGATGCTGGTCGACGATGATCTGGTATTCAGTCAAGGCTGATTCAGGCATATTCATCTGGGTAAGATAGAACTCAGCTAAAAGGAGTATAGACTTGACCGCCTTCTCAGCCTCCTCCTGAGTTGTCTGCTCCTGATAAGAGGAGAGTTTGGAGATATCCGCACTCTTCTCCAGAGCCAGTCTGGCAAAGGGGGAATTCAATCTCTCCGTTTTAGCCTTCTCGAAAAGCTCCTGCGCTTTTTTTAAATCGATTTTCTTCTCCAGGTAGATCATCCCGGCATGATAACAAGCCTCTGCCGATTCATTCGTGCCCGGATAGGTCAAAGTGATATCCTCATATTTTTTCAAAGCTAAGTCTAAGCTGTCCTGCAGATTATAACCTTCCGCGATCTTCAGCTCTATCTGGGGAAGATACTTAGCATACCTTTTCTCCCTGGACAATTCCAGGAAGATTTTCAAACCCTCTTTGTAGTTCTTTAACTGATAAGCCGTCTCGCCGCTCCAGAGATCAGACTCATACGCCAGCTCCCCCTGTTTCTCATATTTTCCTACCCCTGAGAAATTCTCCTTTGCCTGATTGTAATCTTTAAGCTTATAATAGGCTTCTCCTATCCTGAATTGAGCTAAGGCGTTAAGCTCATCCTTGGGGTACTGGGCAAGCATCCTCTTGTAAAATTTTATTGCTCCTGAGTATTCCTCCTCCTCAAATTTTATCTCTCCCAGCTCGAAACAGACCTCGGATCTCCTTTTTTTCATCTTGGGATTATCTAAAAGTGAGTTCAGGGCTTTGGTGGCTTCCAATTTATTCCCCTGTTTGTATTGACTCAGACCCAGATAGTAGTAGGACTCCTCCACTAAATTGCTTTTGGGGAAATTAGTGACGAGCTCCTTGAATTTTCTCTCCGCCTTAGCATAGTCTCCCATATTGTAATAAGATTTACCTATGAGGAAGAGAGCGTCATCCACCCACTTGGACTTGGGATGAAAGGTCAAAACCTTGGAGGCTTTCTTTATGGCTTCATCATAGTCCTTAACCTCCTGGCCTGTGGCTACCTCCCTTTTGGCTTTCTTCTGGGATTTCTCCGCCTTCCTGTAACTCTGTTCTGCATGGTAAAAGGTGTTATAATATACACAGGAGAAAATAAGCAGGGAAGGAATCAAATAGAGCAAAATTTTTCTTCTCATCCGGGTAACCCCTCCTCCTGCATCCAGCCTGAGGTTAAACCGCAGAGATCGAAGCACTCCAGGGCTAAGTCATATTCCTCTTTTTTTATCCTCCGATCCAGAGGGGGAAGCTCGCTGGCACGGTAGGCTGGGAAATACTGCCCCATTAAGCTGATCTGTATATCTTCTGAGATCTCTCCGGCCAGAAATTCAAAAGTTTTTAGGCTTCCTGCAATATCCTGAGGCAGCACCAGATGGCGAACAATAACTCCTGAGACTGCCATGCCGGAAGAATCTACCTTCAAATTACCTGCCTGCCTGAACATCTCCTTGATATTCCTGCGATTTATCTCAACATAACCCTTTGCCCCTGAAAAACAAGAGGCTTTTTCATCTTCTGAGTAACGCATATCCGGAAGATAGACATCTATCACCCCATCTAAAAGGGATAAGGCTTCTTCTGATTCATAGCCTGAGGTGTTGTAGACTACGGGGAGGGAAAAACCTTTGTCCCGGGCGAAGTAAAGTGCCTCCAAAATCTGTGGTATGAAATGGGTTGGAGTAACCAGATTAAGGTTATGTGCTCCATTTTCCTGCAGTTCAATGAATTCCCCAGCCAGTTCTAAAGTGGAAATCTTCTTCCCTTTTCCCAATTGAGAGATAGGATAGTTCTGACAGTAGACGCACCTGAGACTGCAATTGGTAAAAAAGACCGTGCCAGAGCCATTCTTCCCCGAAATCGGCGGCTCCTCTCCAAAATGCAGATTAGCGCTGGCAATAAATACTTCTTTGCCGCTTCTGCACCTGCCCAATTCGCCTTTCAGCCGATTTACACCACATTCAAACCCGCAAAGACGGCAAGAACCCAGGATTCTATATCCTTCCTCAACTCTTTTTTCTATGTCTTTAACCCGCATACAAAATTAATACGACAATGGAGTGTAAAGCTTTAGCTTTACCAACAATCCATTAGAAGAGATCCTTTTTGATTCAGAGCTACCAATTTTAATACTTATTCTTAATAAATCCAGCAATCTCAGGCATAATCTCCCCAGCCTTCCCCAGGAAATCCTCATCGGCAAAATTAGACAGTTCAGTCCTCTCCAGGTTCACCTCAACCAGATAAGCTCCGGCTCTTTTGGCAATCAAGGGTAAAGAAGCAGCAGGATAGACCACCGCCGAGGTTCCGATGGAAAAGAAAATATCGCATTTAGAGGAAAGCTCATAGGCTTTATCTATTGCCTCCTGAGGAAGCATCTCCCCGAACCAGACCACATCCGGACGAATAAGTCCGCCGCACTTGCATTTGGGAGGTATCTCCTTTGAGGTAAGCTCTACATCTTCGAATTTCTTATCACAGCTTATGCATTTGTTCCTCTTGATATTGCCGTGAAGCTCGATGACCTCCTTTGACCCGGCTTTCTGGTGCAGACCGTCCACATTCTGGGTTATCAGATGAAAATTTTTAAAATACCCCTGCATCTCGGCTAAACTGTAGTGAGCTGGATTGGGCTTAACCTCGGATATAAGCTTTCTTCTGTATTCGTACCACTCCCAGACCAGTTCCGGGTTAGAGATAAAGGCATCGAATGTTGCTAATTCCTCCGGCTTGAATTTTTTCCACAATCCATCTTCACCCCGGAAAGTAGGAACACCGCTCTCCGCAGAGATGCCCGCACCGGTTAACACTACAACCCTTTTGTCTTTCTTAAGAAAGGTTTTTAAAACTTCTGAGACCATATTTTATCTCTTGAGTAAATTATATACCTTTGGAAAGGGAATTTCAAGGGTTTATTTTAGTGAGCTGTGGAGGTGCTCCTACTCTAAACCCCTCTCCTTACAGGAGAGGGTTAGATTGAAAATCCCGCCAGAGGCGAGGGGAAATCAAAAAAGTAGAGACGCATTGCATGTGTCTCTATTACTTAGAACCCCATAATCTGAACTACCAGTCAGGGCAACAATCTGGGGTTTCATTATTAGTCAATCTCACAAGCCCGCTCCCATCCACATTTATAATATAAAGTTCATCGTTTCCTTCTTTGTTAGAAGTGAAAATGATATGTTCACCATCAGGAGACCAATCAGCTCCTCCAATCGCATTCACGATATTATCTGCAACAGAATACAATCCTGTTCCATCTATGTTTATCACGTAAATCCTGCTCTTATTGCCATTGTCAGGAATAAATAATATCTTTTCTCCGACAGGAGAAAATTCTATCTTCATAAACTGCCCTCCCTCAATTTGATCATGTTCTGAAACCAATTCTTTCCTGTTAGATCCATCTAAGTCCATTATCCACAATGAACTTTTAGCACTAACCCAATTATTATCTCCATAGGCAATTCTATGCAACCGAGGAGAGCACGTCAGAATACAGTAATTAACTCCTCCTTCCCTAATCAATTCTTCTCTTTGTCCTTTTCTAAAATTATACTTGATAATCAGTAATCCGTCAGCGGTTCTTTTTCTACCCATATAAGGCTCTATGAATGCTATAGTACTATCATCTATAAAGCTACCAGGATAGCCACTAAATTCAGTTATCCTTTTCCCATCCAAGTTCATTACTCCTATATAACTTTCATCTATCCCTCCCCAGCCATACCTAAAATATTCTCCCGATGGCGACCATTCATAAAAATATAAACTATATTTTCCTAAGGCTATAGTAAGCGCTCCGGGTTTTTTCTTTTTCTTCTTGGGCTCAGGTAAACCAAACACCTTTAAGTCAGAACCGTCAGAATTGACTACCGTTACCCGATTGTTCTTATTGACTTTGCCGTTGAATGCTACTTTTCGTTTATTAGGGGACCATTTCACATTTGAAAAAGGACCTTCCTTCTCAATAGGTACTATTACTTTGCGTTCTGTCCCGTCTGGATTTATTGTGCATATGCCCTCCCCACATACATACACAATTTTGTCTTTAAACTCAGGCGGGATGGTTTCTTTCCCACATCCCAAAAAAATACCCAGTAATAGCAAAATTAATAACACCTTGCAGTTTGTTCTATTCATATAAGCTATTATATGCCCCTGAAAAGGGAATTTCAAGGGTTTATTTTTAAAGCTGTAGAGCCAACCCTACTCTAAGGCCCTCTCCTGTAGGAGAGGATAAGGTTGTAAATCCCGCCAGAGGCGGGGGTGAGGTCAAAAAAGTAGAGACGCATCGCATGCGTCTCTATTGGTTGGAACCTAATGCCGTCAATATTTGAACGTAGGGGTTCAAAATTTTGAACCCTTACAATCTGAACTACCAGTCTGGGCAACAATCCGGGGTTTCATTATTAGTCAATCTCACAAGCCCGCTCCCATCCACATTTATAATATAAAGCTCATCGTTTCCATCTTTGTTAGAAGTAAACACAATCCTCTTCCCGTCTGGAGACCAATCCACTCCACCAAACCCTTTAACTATCTTATCTGTTATTGCCTTAAACTCTGTACCATCTGTATTAATAACATAAATCTGGCTTCTATCTCCCTCACAAGAAAGAAACATTATTTTATCTCCCGCGGGAGAAAAACTAAGGACACCCCAGGTCATGGTTTGATAATGCCTTCCTTTGATTGCCAACTTCTTCTTTCCTGATCCATCAGACTTCATTATCCATAGGGCATCCTCAGAAGGACCAGAAGATTGGAAGGCTATCATCTTATCATTCTGAGATACGACAGGATAGAACTGCACCAGACTATCATCATTAGTATTGGTGAGATTAAACTTTTCTTTTGTTTCAAAATCATATTTAAAAATATCATTACCTGTCGTAATTACACTACCATATCTAGCTACATAAACAAGAAAACGCTTTCCCCATAACTTAGGTGAAAGTTCCCAGAAATCTGGCACGACACTCCCTTTTATACTAATTGCACCAGAAGAAGAGGCGTCAAGAACCGGCCCAAGTTTGTATAACACATATCTTCCTGAAGGTGCCCACCCAGCAAATTCCAAATCATACCTTGCAAATGTGGCGTATAGCTTTTGCTGTTTTCGGTTTTTTGGAGAACCTTCTGTTAAAGCAAGCACTTTTCTATGGGAACCGTCAGGATTGGCAATCATAATGCGGGTATTTCCTTCGACATGTCCAGTAAAGGCAATTCTCCGCTTATCCGGTGACCATCTCACATTAGAAAAGGGACCTCCCTTTTCGATAGGTACTATCACCTTGCGTTCTGTCCCGTCTGGATTTATTGTGCAGATGCCCTCCCCACATACATATACAATTTTGTCTTTAAACTCAGGCGGGATGGTTTCTTTCCCACATCCCAAAAAAATACCCAGTAATAGCAAAATTAATAACACCTTGCAGTTTGTTCTATTCATATAAGCTATTATATGCCCCTGGAAAGGGAATTTCAAGGGTTTATTTTTAAAGAGGTCGCCTTACGTTAAGCCCTCTCCTTGTAGGAGAGGATAAGATTGAAAATCCCGCCAGAGGCGGGGGTGAGGTCAAAAAAGTAGAGACGCATTGCATGTGTCTCTATTACTTAGAACCCCATAATCTGAACTACCAGTCAGGGCAACAATCTGGGGTTTCATTATTAGTCAATCTCACAAGCCCGCTCCCATCCACATTTATAATATAAAGTTCATCGTTTCCTTCTTTGTTAGAAGTGAAAATGATATGTTCACCATCAGGAGACCAATCAGCTCCTCCAAATCCTTTTACTATCTTATCTGTTATTGCTTTCAATTCTGTACCATCTGTATTAATAATATAAATCTGGCTTTTATCGCCATCATAGGAAACATACATTATTTTATCTCCATCTGGAGAAAAACTCAAAGTACCCCATGCCACACTCTGAAAATCTTTTCCCAAACTTGCCAATCTCCTCTTCCCTGACCCATCAGAATGCATTATCCACAATTCAGTATTTCTTGAAATAGAATACTTATAGGCTATCATCTCACCATCAAGAGATTGAACAGGATAGAAAGATATTGGCTTCTGTCCTTTTGTATTGGTGAGATTTCGCTTTTCTTTTGTCCATATATCATAGGTGAAAATATCTGATCCTATGGCATGAACACCACCATAATATCCCATATAAACCAGATGGTCATTTGCCCCAAAAGTTGCATAAAAAGAACCATTTAATTGAGCAATAACTTCTCCCTCTGTGCTTATCACACCAAAAACACTTGCCTCAAGAACAGGTCCGGTTCTATACAAAAGAAATTTACCAGATGTCGACCATTCACGAAATTCCAAATCATACTTCCAGTGAATCAGGCCTTTTTCTTCTCTTATTAGTTTTCTCTCTGGGCTCCCTGGTAAAGAAATTAACTTTCTATTCGAACCATCGTGATCAACCAAAATAATGCGAGTATTCCCTTCAGTGATTCTGGTAAAAGCAATTCTTAGTTTATCAGGTGACCATTTTGCATTTGAAAAAGAAACTCCTTTCTCGATAGGGACTATAACCTTTCGATCTGTGCCATCAGGATTGATTGTACAGATACCTTCCCCACAAACATACAAAATTTTATCCTTTAGTCCAGCAGAGACGGTTTCTTTCACACATCCCAAAAATACACCCAGTAAGAGTGTAATCAATAACACCTTGCAGTTTGTACTATTCATATAAGTTATTATAAACCCTTGAACATAGAATTTCAAGGGTTTATTTTTAAAGAGGTTGCCCCTACTCAAAACCTCTCTACTTTTAGGAAAGGGTAAGGTTGAAAATCCCGCCAGAGGCGGGAGTGATGTCAAAAAGAATGTAGGGGCGTTCAATTGAACGCCCCTACTAAAGCAAAGGGCAGACACAGAGGTCTGCCCCTACAAAAATTATCTGATATTACTTCTTTCCTAAGAGCGTCTGAAATTCAGCCAGATGCCCTTCTTCTTCCACCAGGATGTCCTCAAACAACTTGCGGGTGACGATATCCGTCTCCTTATTCGCCAAGGCAATGATATCCCTATAAAGTTTTATGGCATCCTTTTCTGCCATGATATCGTCCTCTATCATCTTCTGCAGGCTTCCGCCGATCTTGATGTCATCCGGCTTGGTGGTGGGGGTTCCGCCAAGAAAATCCAGCCTCTCGGCAATTGCCTCAGCGTGCTTCATCTCCACTATGGCGATCTTTTTGAAGACATCCAGCACACCCGGGCTTTCCATGCCCTCGCCCATAACGTGCTGCCACATATACTGAATGGAGACCGCAATCTCCCGGGCAATGGCATCGTTCAGCTTGTCATTCAGCTCCTTGCTCATTTAATACCTCCGTTTTTTGATTAGGGTTTAATCAATTCCCCCTATTCTAAGGAAATCCGCTAAAAAAAGCAAGAGATTTTTAAAGAATATTTAATCGCCTGATTCATTAGGCCAATTTTAGAGAAGGCCTTTTAATTTCTCCTTAAGAAATCCAAAAGTTTTTTCATATCTTCTGGCAACTCCGACTCAAACTCCATATATCTTTCACTTCTCGGATGAACAAAGCCTATTTTCCTGGCATGCAGAGCCTGTCTGTCTATCAATTTCAGAGCCTGATTTGCCTGAGCTTTCAGGTTTTCTTTTATCATCCCCAGGTGCTTTTTCCTGCCTTCGTATTCCGGGTCACCTATAAGCGGGTGGTTCAGATATAAAAAATGGACCCTTATCTGGTGGGTCCTCCCGGTTTTGAGCTTTATCCTAAGGTAGTCTCCAAGTTGAAACCTCTCTAACACCTGATATTCGGTTATGGCTTCTTTTCCTTGTTGTTTCACTACGGTCATTTTCTTCCGGTCTTTGACCGATCTGCCGATATGGGCTTCAATAATCCCTTTGGTCTCAGATAAATTCCCCCAGCAGAATGCCGCATATTCTCTGGTTAAACTCCTTCCCTTGAGCTGAGCAACCAATCCCTTATGAGCAAAATCATTTGTTGCCACAACTAAAAGTCCAGAAGTGTTCTTATCCAGGCGGTGAACTATGCCCGGACGCAAAACCCCATTTATGCCAGATAAATCCTCACAGTGAAATAAAAGTGCATTGACCAAAGTGCCTGAATAATTCCCGGCTGCAGGATGAACTACCATTCCGGCTTTCTTATTCACCACCAGAAGGTCTTTATCCTCGTAAACAATATCCAGCGGGATATCCTGCGGTTCCAGAGACAGTTTCTCCGGAGGGGGAACCTGGATGGAAACTCTTTCGTCGCCTTTTATCTTATAATGCGATTTGACTTTTTTATCCTCTACTAAAATCCTGCCTTCCTTAATCAGCCTCTGAATCCGGGAACGGGAAAGACCAAAGTCTTTACCAGCCAGAAATAAATCCAGCCTCTTGCCTTTATCTTCTGCTGTAGTTTTTACCTTGATAATCTCGTCCATTCGCCTGCACTGGAGCGTAAAGCTTTTGGCTTCACCTTTGAGGAGTGGAAATGCTACTTTTTCTGGGCATTATAACATACCATAGAATTAGAATCATCCCGATGGTCACCGCGCTATCTGCAATATTGAAAACGGGCCAGCGGTCTAAATATAAACCGGAGAAATCTATGAATCCGGATTTAAGAGGAGGTAGGTGAATATTAAGGAAATCGAAATCCAGAAAATCCAATACCCTTCCATACCTTATACGGTCTATCAGGTTGCCCAAAGCCCCGCCCAGGACCAGGGAGAAGGCTATATACAATATCCTCCCCTGGCTTCTGCTTTTGAAGTAAATGTAACCAGCGACAAGGATCGCTACAACCGAGATCAGGGAGTAGAAGAAGTTACTGCCTAATTTAGTCCCGAAAACTCCACCAGGATTCAAAATATAGGTCAGCCTAAAAAAATTGCCCAACACCGGGATGGAATCACCCATTTTAAGGGATGATGCCACCAGGTTCTTGGACAACTGGTCCAGAACCAGAACCAGCAGGCTAATCCATAAAAATTTACTCTTCAATTCTCCGGCTAAAAAGACTATTCACTTTCCACCAGCTTCTTTTTCTCTTCCTTCTCTTTGCACTTGATGCAGAGCCTGGCATGAGGAACCGCCTGTAATCTGGCTGAGCTTATCTCCTGCCCGCACTCCTGACATTTACCGTAGGTCTTGTCCTTGATGCGCCGCAGGGCCTCATCGATATGATAAAGCAATCTCCCGCTCTTGGAATGGAAGAGAAATGCCTTCTCCCTCTCCATAGCATCGGTCCCCTGGTCAGCCATATGGTAGGAATAGGAGGAAAGCTCACCGGTGGAATCCTTGATGGTGGAATCAAAGGCTTCCTTTTTCAGAAGTCCCATCTCAGCAATGAGCTCTGCCCTTTTAGCCAGAAGGAGCTTCTCGTATTTCTCCAGATCTTTTTTCTTCATCTCTTTATCCTGGTCACGGAGATTTTCGTTTTTTCTCCATTGATATCCCACTCCAGGGAAAGTTCCCCTTTTTCTCCGGAGCAGGATATGGCTTCAGCTAAGGTTTCTTTTTTTATATAATCCTCAAAGGATTCTACTGCCTTCTCTATTCTTTCGGTTCCTTTTATGTCAACTTTAATCTTATCCATAACCTGAAAACCGGCCTGTCTCCTCATATTCTGAATTTTGTTAACCAGCTCCCGGGCAAAACCCTCATCTTTCAACGACTGGCTGAGATTAGGGTCTATCCCTATCTTATATCCGTCGCCAGACTCCACCACCAGCCCTTCTTTCTCCACCTCCTCCAATTCCAGATCCTCCAGGGTAAGCTCGATCTTCTCTCCCTCGAGCTCCAGGTCAATCTTCCCCTGGGATTTCACCTGTTTCAGGCTTTCGGCCTCAAGCGAGCTGATAAGTCCAGCCACTTTATTCGCCTTTTTCCCGTACTTGGGGCCCAGGGACTGGAATTTCGGCTTGGCTTTTAAATCCACCAGCAGAAGCTCATCCTGAACCAAGCTTATATTCTTAATATTTATCTCCTCAGAAATCAAGGGTAAAATCGCCTCCAGCTCATCTTTTTTTGCCCGGGGTGGAATCAAGACCAGCATCTTGTCCAGGGGCTGTCTAACCTTAATTCCGACTCTATTCCTGCCTGCACGGGCTAAGGAGGCAACAATCCTGGCCTTATCCATCTTATCCTCTAACTTAAGATCGATCAGCTCCTCCTTGAACTCGGGATAATCCTCCAGATGTACGCTGCGGGAAGATGACTTTATTTTTTGGACCATTAATTCCTGGTAAAGTTCCTCTGAGATAAAGGGCACATAAGGGGCAATCAGCCTGCTCAGGTCGACCAAAACCTCCCACAGGGTCTGATAGGCCGCAACCTTACTCGAATCCATAGCCGATTGCCAGAATCTCCTGCGGTTCCTTCTGACGTACCAGTTGGACAGGTCCTCCATGACGAAATCCTGTATTTTCCTCGATGCTCTGGTGATATCGTAACCATCCAAGTCTTTTATGATTTCCTTAACCAGTGAATTTAACCGGGAGATAATCCACCTGTCGATCTCCGGGCGTTTTCCTACCTCGACTTTTTCCACTGAGGGATCGAACTTGTCGATATTGGCGTAGAGGGCAAAAAAGGAATAGGTATTCCTCAGGGTGCTCAGGAACTTTCTTTCCACCTCGGTCACCCCATCCACATCAAAACGGGTAGGCAGCCAGGGTTGGCTTACCCAGATCAGATACCACCTTAAGGCATCCGCGCCCTGATTATTCAGAACATCCCAGGGGTTTACAACGTTCCCCTTGTGTTTACTCATCTTCTGCCCTTCTTTATCCAGTATGAATTCCATCACTATAACATTCTTATAGGCAGGCTGGTCAAAAAGGAAAGCTGAGATTGCCAGGAGTGAATAAAACCATCCTCTGGTCTGGTCCACTGCCTCACTGATGAACTCAGCCGGGAACATTTCCTTGAAATGCTCTTTATTCTCAAAGGGGTAATGGAACTGCGCATAGGGCATAGAGCCGGTATCAAACCAGCAGTCTATAACCTCCGGCGCTCTTTTCATTATACCTTTACATTTCGGGCACTCAAAAGTGACCTCATCAATCATCGGCTTGTGCAAATCCAATTTCTGGGGTAGATTCTTACCCAGTTTCCTCAACTCCTCGATGTTCGCAACGCTTTTTTCCTCCCCGCATTTTTCGCAGAGCCAGATATTCAGAGGAGTCCCCCAGAACCTCTCCCGGGAGAGCGCCCAGTCAACATTATTCTCCAGCCATTCCCCGAACCGTCCTTTTCCTATTTCTTCCGGATACCAGTTTATCCTGTTATTGTTAGCTACCAGCTTGTCTTTATAGGCGGTAGTCTTGATGTACCAGGATTTGCGCGCATAATAGATCAGGGGAGAATCGCATCTCCAGCAGAAAGGATAAGTATGAACATATTTGCCTGAGTAATAGAGGATCCCTCTTTTTTTCAAATCCTCTAATATCTGCGGGTCTGCATCCTTGACAAAAAGACCTTTCCAGGGAATAACCTCATCGGTTAAATTGCCACTCACATCTACTGTTTGAGCTAAGGGTAGATCATACACGGTTGACAGGTTATAGTCGTCCGCACCAAAAGCAGGTGCAATATGCACAATCCCGGTTCCATCCTCGGTGGTGACAAAATCAGCCAGGCAGACGTAGAAAGCCTTACTTTTATCTACTTTTGCATATTCGAACAGCGGAAGGTATCTTTTCCTTTCCAGTTCTTTTCCTTTGAACTCCTGTAAGATTCTATATTCACCACGGATAGCCTTATCCAGAAGCGGCTTTGCCAGTATTAGTTTTTCCCCCTTATGCTCGATTTTAGCATAATCCACCTCCGGATGAACTGCCAGGGCAACATTGGAGATCAAGGTCCAGGGTGTGGTAGTCCAGACCAGAAAGTAAGTGTCTTTGGATTCCTCCAGCCTCATCTTGACATAGATCGAGGGGTCTTCTGTCTCCTCATACCCCTGAGCTAACTCATGGCTGGAAAGGGTAGTGCCGCATCTGGGACAATAGGGCACGATCTTATGCCCTTTGTAGATCAATCCTTTTTTATGATATTCAGATAATATCCACCAGACCGATTCGATATACTCATTAGTATAGGTGATATAGGCATCTTTTAAATCCAGCCAGTAGCCGATTCTTTCAGTTAACTCATCCCAGTCCTTTAGATACCTGAGTACGCTCTCCTTGCATTTCGCATTGAAATTGGCAATTCCGTATTTCTCAACCTCCTCTTTGGATTTCAGACCTAACTCTTTTTCCACCTCAATCTCGACCGGAAGCCCGTGCGTATCCCAGCCAGCTTTTCTATCGACTCTATATCCGCGCATAGTCTTGTATCTGCAAATTAAGTCCTTAATAGTCCTGGAGATAACATGATGAACCCCTGGCTTCCCATTAGCAGTAGGAGGTCCTTCGTAAAAGACAAATTTAGGAGCATCCTTCCTTATCTGGATACTCTTCTCAAAGATTTTATGCTCCTTCCAGAAGGAGAGTATCCTTTTCTCCATCCGCGGGTAGTTGAAATCCTCTTTTATTTCCTTAAAAGTCACTTTATCTCACCTCAAGTTTATAATATACGCTATTTTTATTGACCTAAGTTGATTTGTGCTAATAAGTAATAATAAAGAACTAGCTGCTTCGTAAATTAACCAACTCAGAACGAAATTCGGCAATCAAATACGCTTCGAGCGAAGCTGTAATATGTGCATCAGCCACTTCGAGAACAATGACTGCAATAGTTGTGTTTGGATCCTTGATGACTGCATCCCATTTAGGATCACCGAAAGCGGTTGACTGCTCAAAAATACGATTTGCAAGTGTTGTCGTTAGAGCGCGACCGACATATTTTATCTGGTCGTTTTTGAAAAACAGATAGACACCCGGTTTTGACGCCCAATCAAGCTTCCATAGATATTCTTTATCTTGAGCTTGAGATAGGGTAAGATGTATCAGCTGCGGAATGCTAATCTTGCTTAGACCCTCAGTGTATTTATGTGTTGACTCTGATACCTGTTTTATTGTTGCCATGTGTTTTTCCCTTCTGTCGAAAAATTATCTTTCATGTTTTCAATTTGGGCCATTTGAACAGGAGCCGAACGAAGATGAACCACAGAACTTGCATTTACTCATTGTTGATTCTCCCTTCTGTTTTATTGCTGAGCAAATAGCATATAACTTGTTCATATCTCCATTTCGTATATTATCCTTTTTAGGAAACATAAACGCGTTTTTCATTCCCCTAAATTGCATACTGGAAACCTGCTGCATTCCATACATTCCAACTGCAAAGTTGTATGAGTTATACCAAATTTTTCTTTCAAAAGGGCATTGGCTTCCTTTAAAATCTGGTCGCTTTTGCTCACCATCTGGTCCTTGATAACCAGGTGCCCAGACAGGGCATAGATACCGGAGGTAATCGTCCATAAATGAAAATCGTGTATATCCTTTACCCCCTCGATATTTACAATCTCCCTTGAGATCTCCTCCACCCTCAGATGCCTGGGAACTGCCTCTAACAGGATATGGCTTGATTCGGTTACCAGACCTATGGCACCTCTCAAAATTATTCCCCCGATCAGAATCGCAACAATCGGGTCCACTAAATAGAACTTCGTAAAGAAGATGATTATACCTGCCCCGATTACTCCGATAGAGGACAGGGCATCTCCCAGGACATGTAAAAATGCTCCTCTGATGTTAAGATTCCCCTTGCTTGAGCCTTTCAAAATAAAGATCGCTATTAAATTCACCACCAGTCCAATAATCGCCACCGCCAACATCAAAGGAGCCTTTATCTCAGGGGGAGAAGTAAAACGCCTGAAAGCCTCATAGAATATATAAACGGATATCAGAATCAGAACCAAGCCATTCACAAGAGCAACCAATATCTCGGTTCTATGAAATCCGTAAGTCCTTTTGTCATCTGCCGGCCTTTGTGATATCTTCAAGGCAAAGTAGCTCAATCCTAAGGCTAAGGTATCAGTCAGCATATGCCCGGCATCCCCGATCAAAGCTAAACTGCCGGATAGAATTCCACCCCCAAATTCCACCAGGGTCATCAATGCAGTCAAAAGCAGAGGAACAAACAAAACCCCTGGCTCAGGTCTGGTGTTATGGTTGTGATTAGACATTTAAGAAACCGTCCTTTGGAGTGTAAACCTTTAGGTTTACTTTTGATAAAGCTAAAGCTTTATACTCCATTCCCCTTTAAGGAAGAACGGAACATCCCGCATTGACAAGGTCAATGCACTGCATAATTAAATCTTCAACTCCCCAATCACCTTAATCAATAGCTTCTTCAAATTCGGCTCAGCTCTGTTGGCGGTGGCTATAATCTCCTCCAAATTCGTCGGCTTCAATGCATCCGGAAGCCCCATGTCCGTTACAATTGAAAAACCCAAGACCTTGGTTCCCTGATGCCGGGCTACGATTACCTCCGGAACAGTCGACATCCCCACCACATCCGCACCAATCCCTCTAAGAAATCTATATTCTGCCGCTGTCTCCAGATTAGGTCCCGAAACTGCCACATAGACTCCTTTTTGCAATTTAATCCCCGATTTCAAGGCAGTTTCCTCGGCTAAGGCAATCAACTCTTTATCATAGCAGTTGTACATATCCGGGAACCTGGGACCCAGGGACTCATCATTCGGACCGATAAGAGGGTTGTTCCCCAGAAGATTGATATGGTCCGAGATGACCATAATATCTCCAGCCTTAAACTGGGGATTCAAGCCTCCGCAGGCATTGGAAACTATCAGAAGTTTTATTCCCAGCTCTTTCAAAACCCTCACCGGGAAGGTTATCTGCTGCATAGTATACCCTTCATAGTAATGGAACCTTCCCTGCATAGCCACGACCTTCTTGTCTGATATTTTACCGAGTAAAAGCCTGCCTGCATGGCTTTCCACGGTCGAGACCGGGAAATGGGGTATATTCTGATAATCTATTTTCTGCTCTACCTTAATACCCTCAGCCAGGGAGCCCAAGCCTGTGCCCAGGATAACCCCTATCTGGGGCTGGTAATCTATCTTGCTCTGAATGAAATCCTTTGCCTCTTTAATTTTTTCCTTCAGATTTTCCATTTTAAGTCATCTCTCCTGCCTACCGGGGACAAAGCCCGACACAGGCGTCATAAAGTTCTTAACGGCTCAAGGGGTCCTCTTTTTCAAACTGGTTTATCACCTTCTCCATCTCCTCGTCGGTCAGCTCTTTTCTTTTCTCCGTCCTGGGAGGAGGCTCATCCTTCTCCAGGCCCTCCAGAAGATTTTTATGCATCTCTAATATGCTCCTGAGCCTGAGAAGATAACCATCCTTTACGCCCCTCAGCTCGCCTATGCCTCTCTTGAGGTCAGAGAGTTTTAAATTGGACTCCTCCAGGAGCCTTTCGCTTTTGAGTTTTGCCTCCCTGATCAAAAGCTCAGCCTCTTTCTCCGCGTTTTTCTTCAATTCCTCCGCGGTCTTCTGGGTGGTGAGGATGACATTCTGCAGGGTTTGCTCCATATTCTGATATTCCGAAAGCTTATTCTCCAGGGTGGTGATTTTGTCTTTTAAAAGATTTATCTCCTTGGTCCCATCCTCGATCTCTCCCCCCAGTATCTCCAGAAAGCTGTCCACCTCTAATGGGTCATAACCTTTGAATTTCTTTCTGAACTTCTGATTTTTAACCTCCCACGACGTTATCTTCATCTTTCACCTCCATTTGGAGTGCGAACCTTTAGGTTTGCCTTTTGTAAAGCTAAAGTCTCAAGACCTTGAGGCTTTACACTCCCTAAAAAGATCCTAAACAGCTTACTTCCTGGGACCAAAAATTGCAGTCCCGATTCTTATCATGTTTGAGCCTTCCTCGATTGCCAATTCGTAATCCGAGCTCATTCCCATAGAAAGGTATCTCATCTCGATGTTATCCTCTCTTGCATTCTCAAGTGATTCAAATATCTTTCTTAAAGTTATAAAACAGGGTCTTACCTTTTCCGGCTCATCAGAGAAAAGTCCAATAGTCATCAATCCTTTTATACTGATATTCTCCAAGTTTGATACTTTCTCCATAAGCTCAGCAACCTCATCTGGCTTGACCCCATACTTGGAGGGTTCATCTGAAGTATTCGCCTCTATTAATACCTCTGCAATTTTGCCTTTCTCTTTAGCTCTTTTTGAGATCTCCTGAGCCAGATGCAAACTATCTACGGATTGAATCAGATCAAAAAGCTCTAAGGCTTTTTTGACCTTGTTGGTCTGCAGGTGCCCGATTAAATGTTTTTCGACATCTTTTTTAATAAATTTAAACTTATCAACTGCCTCCTGGACCCTGTTTTCTCCTATAATCCTTATCCCGGCATCAATCCCCTGATTTACCCTCTGCGGCTCAACGTTTTTGGTAACCGCAACTAAGGTTATATCCTCTCTTTTACGGCCTGCTTTTAAAGCCGCTTTCTCTATCCTCTCCTCTAATCTTTTTAGATTCTCTTCTATTGAGTTCATCAGGTTAAAAAATATATTATATGACCTTTTAATAAAAAAGCAAATAAAATTAAACTCAATCACTGATATCGAATGATGCATAATGGATAAAGAAACAAGGCAGAAACAGGTATAACAGACATCCCTATTGGCTCAGGGAACAGCCAAGAATGCATGTTCTACAGTGTCATAGTGCAGTAGGTGGGATAAGAGGGGTTAGATATAACGGAGATCTTTAGGTTTCCATTAAAAAAATGGAAGGCTACATTAAAATGCCCGACACGACGGCCGGGCGTTAAGCAGTTCTCTTTTCTCTTTGAACCTTTGAGCTTTTTTATTCTTCTTCCTCCCCCTTCACGACCCTGGCCACATCCATCACCTTATCCCCCTTATCCAGGGTGATAAGCCTTACCCCCTGGGTATTCCTGCCTATCTCTTTTATCTGTTTGACCGGCTGCCTTATGATTATCCCCTTTTCGGTAATAAGCATCAGCTCGTCATCTTCCAGCACCTCTTTTATGGCTACGACTTTCCCGTTTCTTTCCGAGGTCTTAACGTTTATAACTCCTTTTCCGCCTCTATTGGTCACCCGGTAGTCAGAGATAGGGCTCCTTTTGCCATAGCCATTCTCCGTTACCACCAGCAAAGATGCTTCTCTTTTTATCACCACCATGCCAATTACCTGGTCTTTGCCTCGCAGGGAGACCCCCCTGACACCATAAGCTGTCCTTCCCATGCTTCTCACCTTATTCTCGGGAAATCTTATGGCCAGACCTTCTCTGGTGCCCAAGACTATGTCACTTGTTCCGTCTGTAATGGAAGCCTCTATTAGCTCATCCCCTTCCTCGATACCTATGGCATTAATCCCTCCCCTCCGGGGATTGGAAAAGGCTGCAAGTGAGGTCTTTTTGATGGTCCCCTTTCTGGTGGCCATAACCACATAGTGATTTTCATCGAAGTCCTTGACCGGGGCAAAGGCTCTGATATTTTCGCCTTCAGCTAAATCCAATAGATTGGTAATCGACTTTCCCTTGGTGACCCTTCCTCCAACCGGTATCTCGTGAACCTTAAGCCAGTGACATTTGCCGATGTTGGTGAAAAACAGGATATGATCGTGAGTGGAGGCGATAAAAAGATGCTCCACGAAATCCTCCTCCCGGGTCTCGATCCCAATAACCCCCCTGCCGCCCCGCCCCTGCCTCCTGTAAGCATAGATCCCCAATCTCTTGATATATCCGTTGTGAGTTATGGTGATAACCATATCCTCTTCGGCGATCAGGTCCTCTATGGTGAACTCCTCCTCCTCCTCCCTGATCTCGGTTTTTCTCAAGTCCCCATAGTTTTTCTTCAACTCCAAAAGTTCCCCTTTTATAAGATTCATCCTCTTGGTTTTGCTCTCCAGGATCCCTTTCAGAGTTGCAATCAGTTTAATCGTCTCCAGATATTCATCCTCAACTTTTTTCCTCTCCAAGCCCGTGAGCCTCTGCAGCCTCATATCCAGGATCGCCTTGGCCTGTATCTCAGACATCTTGAACTTCTTCATCAGGCCGTCCTTAGCAGAAGCAGGATCCTTGGAAGACTTGATGAGCTTTATCACCGCATCTATATTCTCCAGGGCTATCTTCAGGCCCTCTAAGATATGAGCTTTATTCTCTGCCTGGGCTAACTCATATTTCGTCCGGCGTATGATAACCTCGTGCCGGTGCTCGATAAACAAACTCAAGAGCTCTTTCAGATTTAATATCCTGGGGATACCATCTGCCAGGGCTAACATTATCACCCCAAAGGTGGTCTGCATCTGGGTGAGTTTAAAAAGCTGGTTTAAGATTATCTCCGCGGGCGATTCCCTTTTTAACTCGATGACTATCCTCATTCCCTCCCTGTCGGATTCGTCCCGCAAATCAGAGATCCCCTCGATAGTCTTATCGTTCACCAGCTCGGCTATTTTCTCCAGAAGGTTGGACTTGCTTATCTGATAGGGAATCTCAGTAACGATTATACTCTCCTTTCCGGATTTCTGCTTCTCTATACTTGCCCTAGCTCTTAGGGCTATCCTGCCCCTGCCGGTTTTAAAATATTCCTTTATCCCGCCTGTGCCGTAGATTATGCCGCCAGTGGGGAAATCCGGTCCCTGGATATGTTTTAAAAGAGCCTCTACTTCTAACTCCGGGTCGTCAATTAAAGCGATCAGGGCATCCACCACTTCAGAGAGGTTGTGCGTGGGGATATTAGTTGCCATACCCACTGCTATGCCAGAGGAACCGTTGCAGATCAGGTTAGGGAACTTGGAGGGCAAAACCACAGGCTCCTGTCTGGTCCCGTCATAATTGGGGATGAAATCAACTGTATCCTTATCCAGATCAGCCAGCATCTCCATAGCCAGGGGAGTTAGCCTTGCCTCTGTATACCTCATAGCCGCAGGAGCATCCCCATCAATGGAGCCGAAATTACCCTGCCCGTCTACCAGGGTATACCTCATATTGAAATCCTGAGCCATCCTGACCAGAGTGGGATAGACCACCTGTTCGCCATGAGGATGGTAATTACCAGAGGTATCGCCGGCTATTTTAGCGCATTTACGATGAGGCCTGCCCGGGGCTAAATTTAAGTCATTCATCGCCACCAGAATTCTTCTCAGGGAGGGCTTAAGCCCGTCCCTTACATCCGGCAGAGCCCGGGCAGTTATGACCGACATAGAGTAGTCGATATAGGAGGATTTCATCTCCTCCTCCAAGAGCACCGGGACTATCTTTTGTTTTTCTAATTCTAAGGGCATTTTTTCTCTTTCGGGAGTGCATTGACCGTGTCAATGCGGCATCCCTACTCGGTGGCGGGATGCATTACAAATCTTGTGGAGGTCTGAAGACCTCCACTACATTTTACACATCCAAGTTCTTTACATACTTGGCATTCTCTTCAATGAATTTCCTTCTCGGCTCAACCTGGTCTCCCATAAGCATGGTGAAGACGTGATCAGCCTCTGCCGCATCTTCCAGGGTCACCTGAAGCAGGGTCCTTTTCTCCGGGTCCATAGTAGTGCTCCACAACTGTTCCGGGTTCATCTCTCCCAAGCCTTTGTACCTCTGGATGCCGACACCCTGCTCTCCCAATCTTTTTAACAACCTGTCCTTTTCCTCGTCCGAGTAGGCGTACATCTCGGTATTTCCTCTTTTCAATCTATACAAGGGCGGCTGGGCGATATATATATAACCCTGCTCTACCAGCTCCTTCATATACCGGTAGAAAAAGGTCAGGATCAATGTCCTGATATGAGAGCCGTCCACGTCCGCATCCGTCATAATGATAACCTTGTTATACCTTGCTTTGGAGATATCAAACTCATCACTCCCAATGCCGGTTCCCAGGGCAGTTATTAAAGTCCTGATCTCGTCATTGGACAGGACCCTGTCAAAGGGAGCCTTCTCCACATTCAGGATCTTACCCCTCAGAGGCAGAATGGCCTGAAAACGCCTGTCCCTTCCCTGCTTGGCAGAGCCACCAGCAGAAGGCCCCTCCACGATATATATCTCACAATGCTGGGGGTCTTCAATGGAGCAATCCGCCAGCTTCCCCGGCAGGTTGGCACCTTCCAAAGCGCCTTTCCTGCGGGTCAGTTCTCTGGCTTTTCTGGCTGCTTCCCTGGAACGAGCAGCTGTAATCGATTTTTCACAGATCTTCTTGGCAACAGAGGAGTTTTCCTCAAAAAACTCTGACAGTCCATCTCCGGTGATCGATTCCACGATCCCCTTGACCTCACTGTTCCCTAATTTGGTCTTGGTCTGTCCCTCGAACTGGGGATCCGGTACTTTGATTGAGACTATGGCTGTCAAACCTTCTCTGGTATCCTCGCCCTGCAGGGTCACATCTGAGTTTTTGATCAGGTTATTTTTCTGGGCGTAATTATTTATGGTTCGGGTGAGGGCAGTTTTAAAGCCGATAAGATGAGTTCCTCCCTCTATAGTAGCTATGTTATTTACATAGGAGAAGATATTCTCTACATAGGTGGAGTTGTACTGTACCGCTATCTCCACGTCTATATTATCTCTTACCCGCTGAAAATAGATGGGTTTGGGATACAGGGCTTCCTTGTTCTCATTTAAGAATTCAACGAAGTCTACTATTCCCCCCTCATATTCAAAATCAACGTACTTGCCGATTCTTTCATCCTTCAGCTCTATTTTCAGCCCTTTGTTCAGAAAAGCCAGGTCCCTTAAACGGGAGGAGATTATATCAAAGCTGAAATCTATTTTCTCAAATATTTTTTTGTCAGGCTTGAAGGTGGTCTTGGTCCCGCTGCCTTTGGCTTTGCCTTTTACCTTAAGCTCCGTTTTTGCATTTCCTCCCTCGTACCTTTGAAAATGTATCTTTCCATCCCTGGCTACTTCCACCTCGCACCACTCGGATAAGGCATTTACCACGGAGACACCTACTCCGTGCAGACCTCCCGAGACCTTGTAGGTCTGGTGGTCGAATTTACCCCCGGCATGCAGCATAGTCATAACCACTTCCACTGCGGGCTTTTTCTGGGTGGGATGTAAATCCACCGGGATGCCCCTTCCGTTATCCTCCACCGTAACGCTGTTATCCTGGTTAATCCATACCTTAATCCTGTCGCAGAACCCACCCATAGCCTCATCAATGCTGTTGTCCACCACCTCGTAGACCAGATGATGAAGCCCCCTGCTGCCGGTATCACCGATGTACATGGCCGGTCTTCTTCTGACCGCCTCCAGACCTTTTAATACCGTAATGGTGGTAGCGTCGTAATGACGACCCGGGGTAACTTTTTCCTCGGCCTTCCCAGCGGCTCCGTTCTGAACGATTTCTGAATTCTCTTTTACTTTACTCATAACTTCCCTTCCCCCTCTACATAAAAATTAATTGATAAAGATTATATCTTTTATCACCTCTTGTTTTGCAAATTCATTTAACTTCTCTATGATCTCCTTTTTTAGATAAAAAAGCTCATTTCTCCAGGAGGGGCTTTGCACTTTGACGAAAAGCTTTTTCCCTTCTATCTTAAAAGCCTTGGTTTTCTCGGCTATATTATTACCTACGATTTTTTCCCAGTTCAAGATAAGTTTTTGTTCATTTATCCTTTTCTCTAATCCCAAGTTTTTTAACAGGTTCTGAAGAATTCCCCCTAAGCTTTCCGGACCTGTTCCGCTTCTGATTTGCATAGGTCTTAATATAACATTTTTACCCTTAATAAGCAAATATTTTTCTTGGAGTTCGGTAAGTTTTTTTTGTGAAAAATTGGTTCGGGAAAGCCAATTTCCGAACAATTGAAATTTATGAGAGATGGTAGGTCGGGTTACGATAGCTACCCGACAATAAGATTAATAAATTTCGTTTGGTGGTCTATGACAGCCCGACCTACGAGCTGCGCAACAACTTCAGCACCTTAGACAATGCCTCAGGATAATTCAATTCAAACTAGCACCATTTTTAAGGCTTTGATGTAGAAAAATCTCAATGCTGAGACTGTCCGACAGTTGCTTTCGTTCAGTTATTTTGGTGAAAAATCCACTCTATAACTGACCCAAACAGCTATAGGTACACCCCTAGAAATAGCTGGTTTGTACTGAATGGTATAGGCATATTGTAAAGCTGCTTCTTCAAATCCAACATTGGTACCTGAGTTTTTTTGAATGATCGCATTCCTTACTTTACCAGTTTTGTCGACTAGGGATTGTACCCATACGGTGCCCCCTATTCCAGCCTTCCTTGCTAATTCTGGAAAGGGTGGTTTGCCAGGATTGATGGCAACAGGTAATTCCTCGGTGGGCACGAACTCATCTGGCGTAGGAAAATACTCCTCGCTTACTGGTGGAAGATCCGAGGGCTTCCAGACATATTTACCTGTTTTATCGATATAACCTTCCCAGTCACTTGTCAGGTCCAACGGATTTTCACCATAAATTGTTACACTTGCTATACCAAACGAAAATGGACCAGCTTCATTAAACTCGGGATTGATAACCATCTTCCCTGTCTTGTCAATGTAACCCCACTTATAACCAATCTTTACTGCTGCCAAGCCTTCGCTAAACGGGGTGGCTTCAACAAACTCGGGATTGATAACCATCTTCCCCGTCTTGTCAATATAACCCCACTTATTTTCAATTTGTACTGCTGCCAGACCTTCCCTGAATCCCCAAGTCAGTTCGTTTCCCGGAGTAACCACCAAATGCCCTTCAAGCAAGTACGCCCACTTACCACCCAGCTTCACCACTTCCGCACCTTTCGTGATTGACCTCCAACGATAATCAAACTGTGGTTTAATGACTATCTCGCCTGTTGTATCTACAAAGCCCCATTTACCTCCAATCTTTACTGCTGCCAGACCTTCACTGAAGGAAACAGCATCATCAAACTGGGGTTTGATAATCATGTTTCCCCTTTTATCGATAAAGCCATATTTCTCTCCAATCTCCGTGAGAACTGGCGCTAGGCCTTCGCTAAATGAACCCGCGTCCCTGAACTTCGGATTAATAGTTATTTTCCCTGTTTTATCGATATAACCCCACTTGTTATCTCCTATGCTCATTACTGCCAGACCTTCGCTAAATCCCCAAGTCCACTCAAACTCAGGTTTAACAACTATCTTCCCTGTCCTATCGATATAACCCCATTTCTTACCACTCTGGATAAGTCCTAAGCCTTCTGAAAAATACCATGCGTAATTGAAGCGTGCTTTAATAACTAGTTTCCCCGCTTTATCGATATAACCCCACTTGTCGCCAATCTGGAGGGGCGCTAGGCCTTCTGAAAAACCAATGTCCATGTCAAAGTTAGGCTGAATAAGTACCCTGCCTGTCTTATCGATACAGCCATACTTATCTTTGACTTTAATGGAAAACAGTGGGCCTGGATCAACCATTTTTTCTGTTTTCTCCTTTTCCGTACAAGTTGTGAAAACTAAAAGTAAAAGAGGTATTAATAATTTTTTTAGCATGTAATTCACCTCCTTCAGTTATTCTGGACTAAGTCCCAGTCTGATATCTTTAGCCAATCTGCAAATTCCTTTCTTCCTTTCGCATCTCCTGTTCTTTAATCTTTTCCCCTCTGCTTTTTTCTCTCCTTTCTTTGGGCTTTAGTAGTGAATCCCTCTGGCTGGGTATGGTCTTCCTCAATAACCTTTCTCGATATCCGGCTGGGTTTTTACACAAAAAGATGAGTATTTGGCAGTTCAAATATTATGCGTGTGCAAGGATAGAAAGTCCGCTACTCCACCAGCCTTAAGGGCATAATCAAACAGAGATAATCCTCATCCTCTTTCTTCTGGGGCGAATAGACAATCCCAGCAGAGACCGGGCTGGAAAGCTCAAAGATCACCTCGTTACCATCTACCTGCTTTAATACATCCTGAATATACAGGGCATTATAACCTATGTCCATATCCTCGTTTTTGTAATCGCAGGGTATTTTTTCCTTGGCTTCTCCGCCCATATCGAAATTGGCTGAGGAGAGCTCGAGGTTATCCTTTTTCAGGGAGAATTTCACCTGGTGGGTCAGCAGGTTAGATAGGATGGAAACCCTTTTCACGGTTGTGGACAAAAGGTTTTTATCAATGATCAGCTTTTTATCGTTGTCCTTGGGGATAACCTGCTCGAAATTGGGGTAGGGTCCCTCGATTAAGCGCGTGGATAAAATAGTGTCGCCTAAATTAAAGATCAGGCTGTTCTCCTCAAAGATCACCCCCACATCTTTTTCCTGGTCTCCGATCAGCTTAATCAGAAGATTTAGAATCTTGGGAGGGATAATCACGTCCTCGTGCAGACCCTTTAGCCTTTTATTTTTCTTGGAGAACTTGGCTAAGCGATGGCCATCCGTGGCTACCATCTGGATATTTTCGCCTTTGGTCTGCCACAGGACCCCGTTCAAAGCTGGCCTGGTCTCGTCTGCGGAAACGGCAAAGAGTGTCTTCCTTATCATACTGGATAAATCCGCACCGGATATCTTTATCTCCTTGGATAGATTAACCGTGGGGAGCTTGGGAAATTCATCCACGGGCAATACCGGTAATTTGTAGTTCCCCTGGTCTATCTTCATCTCCAATCTGCTCTCAGTGGAACTGACTTCTATCTGAGTCTCGGGAGACTCCCGGATTATCTCGGCAAAGGTTTTTGCGGGAATGGTTACTGCACCTTTCTTGGATACATTGGCAGGTATATTGGTCACGATTGAGATATCTAAGTCTGTGGCGGCTAATTTTAATTTAGAATCATCCGTTTCCAAAAGTAGATGCGATAAAACCGGCAAGGTCGTTTTAGCGGGAACTACGCTTACGATATCCTGTAGAGCTGAGAGCAGTTGACTTTTTAAAATTGCGAACTTCATCTCATCCTCCTGAGTCTATTCAATTATTTATATATATAAATAGAATAATAATAAAGAGGTGAATTTGTTAATAAGATCAATCCCTTTTTTAATTAAGTTTTTTAGTTTCATTCGGTTTAACAAAGATCCTCTTGTTTTTACCTGGTGGATAAGTTATTAAAAATTGAACCAGTTTTCAATAAAAATTTCTTTAAAACATTTTTCAACTGTAAATCCACAACTTATGAGTATAGATGGTTGATAATATGATCCATCTTTAATTTAAATTCCGAATCTTTTTTCAGATTATCCGCGATAAGACTGCAGGCGTGAATTACCGTGGAGTGGTCTCTTCCTCCAAACTCCATCCCTATGGTTTTGAGTGAGGCTTTAGTTAAATTCCTGGATAGATACATCGCCACCTGCCGGGCTAAGGCTATCTCCTGGGTCTTTCTCTTGGAACAGAGGCTTTCCTCGGAAAGGCTGAAGTTTTGAGCCACCTTCTTGCGGATCTCGCCTATGGTTATCTCCCTGCACCCGTTTTTTATGATATCCTTTAAGACCTGCTTGGCCAGCTCCACGTTCAATTCCTTTCCGTTAAGGGAGGAGTAAGCCAGAAGCCGGATCAAGGCCCCTTCCAGTTCCCGGATATTAGAGGTTATGTTGTTGGCAATGAACTCTGCAATATCCGTAGAGATATTCACCCCATCCGATTCGCATTTCTTCTGTAGAATAGCCATCCTGGTCTCCAGGTCCGGAGGCTGGATATCCGTGACCAGGCCCCACTGCATGCGGGATAGAAGCCTTTCCTCCAGCCCCTGGATCTCCTTGGGTGGACGGTCCGAGGTTAAGACTATCTGTTTTCCGCTCTGGTAAAGGGCGTTGAAGGTATGGAAGAACTGCACCTGGGTGCTTTCCTTGCCGGACAAGAACTGGATATCGTCCAGAAGCAGAAGGTCGACATTGCGGTAGAAGTTCACGAACTCCTGGGTGGTATTGCCGGTGATGGAGTTTATGAAATCGTTGGTGAATTTTTCGCTGGTGGCGTAGACCACGTTCAGATCCTTATATTCCTCTTTGACATACCTACCTATTGCCTGCACCAGGTGGGTCTTTCCCAGGCCCACCCCTCCATAGACATAAAGGGGATTGAACTTGGTCTTAGCGGGTGCCTCCGCCACAGCTAAGGCAGCTGCATGGGCAAACTGGTTGCTCTCTCCCACCACAAAGGTCTCAAAGGAATATCGGGGGTTGAACAGGTTATTTCTCCCCCTCTCCCGTTCGGAATTCTCAGGATGACCGCAGCCCTTCCTTTTGTTATTCTCGAAGTTTATCCTGGTTATGGTCTGGCCCATCTCCGTGGAGATCAAAAACGATAAGGGCAGGTTTTGCTGGGCTATCTTCAGGATGGTTTTTTGAATTGGATCAAGATAGTGTTCCTCCAGCCATTCTGCCACAAATTTGTTGGGGACTGCCACTTTCAGAACGTCCTCCTCGCAGGGGATTCCCTTGGTGGGCCTGAGCCAGGTATGGAAGCTCTGTTTTTTTATTTCCTGGCTCAGCAGGTTAAGACATTCTTCCCAGATCTTTTCGTTGTTCAGAGGCATATTGGATATTTACGAGCGGAATTATCCCCCTACCGCAAAAAGTTATCCACGGATGTTTATAAGAAGGCTTACCTTTATCGGGCTTGAAGTTATAAGATTCTATCTAAAGAGTAATCCTCGATTATCCACAAATAACTTTCAGAAATAGTTCTCCTTTTCAATCTGAAACAACTCTGCTTAAACTTGTAAAAAGTTTTCCTTTCGAAAATAAACAGCATATATTACTTGTCAAGAGGTTTTAGAAAAAAACTTTTGGAAAGATTTAATTCGTTTGTGGTTTACGGATTGTAAAGGTATAAAAAAAAATTCAGCCGGATTTTCCACAATTGCTCCGGAGGTTTTTCGTTTGCAGATAATTAAGTTTTACATCCTCGTTCGGATTAAGGCGATAAGAAAAAAAGATGTAAATCGTATCCTCCTTCCTTTTTCCTTGACTACATCAGAGCCTGATTATATAATATCTGATAAAAAAGGATGTGAGATATGAAAAGAACGTATCAGCCCTCCAGGATAAAGAAGTTAAGAGATCACGGCTTCAGGAAAAGAAGCGAGGCCAAAGGCGGCAGAAAAGTATTGAAACGCAGGAGAGCCAAAAGAAGAAAGAGGCTGACCGTAAGTGTCAAAGGTAAATGATGAAAGAGGAGGGGTTCCCAGGATCCATAAGAATCAAGAGGAAAAAAGAGTGGCAGGAGGTAGTCAAAAAAGGAGAGAGGCTCTTAAGTCAGAACCTTTCTATCCTGCGTTTGAAAACCGAGGAGAAAAAAGCCAAATTCGGCATCGGAATTCGCCCGGGAATCAAGGGGGCAGTCAAGAGGAACAGAATCAAAAGGCTTTTAAGGGAGATACTCAGAAAAAACAAAGAAAAGTTTTCCCCGGGAGAAAAAGTCATTCTGAGCTACAGATCCAGAGAAGTTGAAATCGGTTATCAGGAACTCTTAAACGAATTTTTGAACCTGGTCAAGAAATTCTAAAAAAACAGATGAACAAAATTTTTATTCTTTTGATAAGGATTTATCAGAACAGTCTGGGGCTGATATTTCCTCCGAGCTGTAGGTTCTATCCTTCCTGCTCCGAATATTCGATTCAGGCTTTAAGAGATTACGGAGTTTTAAAAGGCGGCTGGCTTTCTTTAAAAAGGGTTTTAAGGTGCAATCCCTTCAATCCCGGAGGACATGACCCGCTGAAGAAGATGTAGATTCCCGAAAGGAGAGGTGAATTGGATAAAAGAAATATAATAGGCCTGCTTCTCATAGCTCTGGTTATAATCTTATATCCTTATTATGTTCAGTTTATAACCGGCGGAAAAGGGATTACTCCACAAAAGGAAGCAGAAAAAATTTCTCCGGACACCTTAGCCCTTCAGGAAAAAATGCCAGAACCTGAAACCGAAGCTTTGACCGAGCTTCCCCCTTCTGTTTCCACTCTTCCCGAAAAAGAGGTTTTTGTGGAGAATTCTCTATTTCAGGGTCTTTTCAGTAGCAGGGGAGCTGTTCTGAAAAGCTTGATTCTCAGGAAATTTGAATACTCTCAGGATGGACTTATCGAGATTATTCCAAGCGATTCTGTCTATCCTCTGAACGTCTCTTTCCCGGATATTGCCCTGAATTTAAGCAAGCTCGATTTTACAGCAGACAAAGAGTCTCTTTTCCTTTCTAAGTCTAAGCCGGTAGATACCTTGACCTTTACTTTTTCCGGAGAAGAGGTATCCGTAATAAAAAGATTCATCTTTTATGAAAACAGATACGATTTTCAATTTGACCTGCAGGTTTCCTCTAAAAATAAGAATTTAGGCAGGAACTATTTTCTGTCCTGGAACAGCGGGGTCAATCCTACCGAGACTAACCTGCAGGAGGACCTCAGTCATTTTGCAGCCTATTCCTTGCAGGGGACAGAGGTGGTCAAGCTTAACAAGTTCGAGCAGCCCAAGGGTTCGGATATTGGAGTGATGAAGGAGCACAGAACAGGTGATACCAAATGGGTGGCTACCAGAAGCAAATATTTTCTTGCTTCCCTGATTCCTCTTTCCAAAGAAGCTACGGGGTTTGAGGCAGAGGGCAGCAGGGTAGTTAAGTATTTAAATGACAAAAGATTGGAGAAGAAAAAAATCGGGGTCTCTCTGGAAGTCCCCATCTCGGGAGGTACTCTTCAAGACAAGTTTATGGTATATGTGGGACCCATAGACTACCATATCCTTAAAAATTATAAGATAGGGCTGGAGAATTTAGTGGATTTAGGCTGGAAGATTATCAAGCCTTTTTCTCTGGCTGTAATGTGGATACTGGTTAATCTGCATAAGGTTATCCCGAATTACGGGCTGGTGATTATCGTTTTTACTATCTTATTGAAGGTTCTATTTCACCCGCTAACGCATAAGAGCGTCACCTCAGCTACCAAAATGCAGGAATTACAGCCTAAAATGGCAGCTCTCAAAGAAAAATACAAAAATGACCCCCAGAGGATGAATCAGGAGATAATGAAATTATATAAAGACCAGGGTGTAAACCCTTTTGGAGGCTGCCTGCCCCTTTTGGTTCAGATGCCTGTTTTTTATGGACTTTTTGTTGTTTTCAGAAGTACTATCGAGCTAAGAGGTGCGAATTTCATCTTCTGGCTGAATGACCTGTCCCAGATGGACAGATATTACATATTGCCTATCATTATGGCAGTTACTATGTTCTGGCAGCAGAAGATGACCATAAAGGACCCCAAACAGATGCCTATGGTCTATTTAATGCCGATTTTATTCTTCTTCCTTTTCAAGAGTTTTCCAGCAGGATTGACTCTATACTGGACCTTCTTTAACATCCTTTCTTTGATCGAGCAATATTATATTAAATCCAAGACCAAGCCAAAAGTTGCGCCTGCATGAGTAATTCTTTTGGTTACCTTTCCAATACCGAAGACACCATAGCCGCTATCTCCACCCCTTTAGGGGTAAGCGGGATAGGTGTTGTCAGGATCAGCGGGAAAAATTCCATTCCCATCGCAGATAAGCTCTTCAGGGGAGACTTGGTTCCAGGCAAAACAGAAACTCATAAGGCGATTTACGGTAAGATAGTTTCCTCTGACAATCAGGTTATCGACGAGGTCTATCTTACGGTCTTTAAATCTCCAAAGAGTTACACCAAAGAGGACCTAATCGAGATAAGCTGTCACGGGAATCCCTATATTCTGCAGAGAGTTTTAGAGGAGATAATAAAGTCGGGGGCAAGGCTTGCCAATCCGGGTGAATTTACCCTGCGGGCTTTTTTAAATGGAAGGATAGACTTGACCCAGGCTGAGGCAGTGGCTGAACTCATTAATGCGAAAACAGATTTAAGCCTGAAGCACAGTCTGAAACATCTGCAGGGGAAATTATCCGAAAGGTTGAACCTTATCCGGGATGAGTTAATTGGAATTTTAGCTGAACTGGAAGCAAGGATTGATTTCCCGGATGAGGATATCGAGGACTTGGACCGCTCTTTGATTCTGGAAAGAATCGAAAAGATAGAGTCTGAGATAAAAAGCCTGATCGATACCTATGAGGAGGGGAAAATCCTCAAAGAGGGACTTCGGGTCGTCATTGTCGGTAAGACGAATGTGGGGAAATCATCACTTTTGAATGCATTTTTAAGAGAAGACAGGGCGATTGTAACCCCAATTCCCGGGACAACGAGAGATATTATAAGCGAATATGCCAATTTTAAAGGCTTGCCTGTCAGATTGACAGACACTGCCGGGTTTAGGGTCTCTGAGGACAAAATCGAGATAGAGGGGATAAAAAGGACAAAGATTGAAATAAGCAAGGCGGACTTTTTGTTGCTGGTGATAGATGCCTCGACCGGTATAACGGAAGAAGACTTAGAGTTCGAAAAGGAGCTTTCGGATTTCAACTACTTTGTCGTCATAAACAAGATTGATTTGGTCTCGGAAAAAGATTTAAAAGAATTGGAGAAAAAGCTCTGTGAAAGATTGGAGCAAAATAAGATTCATAAAATTTCAGCTCTTAAGGGAACCGGAATCGAGGAGCTGAAAGGAAAAATAGCTGATGAGGTCTTCTTTTCCAAAAAAGGACTTGACCTCTCCGCCTCCGGAGAATTAATTACTAACTTAAGGCATAAAGATACACTCACAAGGGCTGTTCAGGCTTTGGCACTGGCCAAGGAAAGCTTTTTGAAAAATATGAGCTTTGAATTTGTGGTATTGGACTTGAGAGTTGCCCTGGATGCAATTGGGGAGATTACCGGCAAGGTTGTGGCCGAGGATATCCTGAATAAGATTTTTTCGGAGTTTTGTATAGGGAAATGAAAGATGCATGTTAAGGAGGTTTGTGATGAACTTTAAATCAATTCATCGGCATTTTAGTTGGGTGCGTTATGAAGGGCAAGAGGATAAAAACGTTACATATGTTTTCGTCTTCAAAAAACCAAATGGACGCCTCAGGGGATGTAGCGATATCCTTTACATTGGGAAAACGAAGCAACCGATCAAAAAAAGGTATAAACAAGAGACTAGAACAAATAATACATCTGGAAACACACAACAAACAAACATACGGATGACTCATGTTTTCAGTAAAATTGGACTTGATAATAATATTAAGTGTTACTATGTACGAAAGCTTGATCATACTATTGCTGGAAATGAAAAAGGCAATTTTTTAACCCAATGCAAGACCTGGGATAAGAAATTCTACATCGGGCTAAATAAAAGAGGGATAGAACAGAAATTGAAGATTCCTTTGGAAAAGTTTCTCATCGTAAGCTATGCATCAGAGCACTTGGAAGCGCCACCTATGAACAACAGAATGTAGTACGCCGAACCAGGCGCTGTAGCGGACGCTAACCGCCACCGGTAAGCCTTCAAAGGATGGCAATAGATATGCTAGAATCATCAAGTAACCAACTGCCGTGTGGAGCTAAGGGCTTCGATCTTGGTGAGGTAGATCTCATTTTTGCGAATGACAAGTTCGTCGTCACTTCGAAGGCAGCCCCGCACCACCTTACGCTGCATTTCGGTCCGGACTCACAAGTCCTTGATATTCATAAAACTCAAACAGCCGCCGATGGTTCGAAAAGTCACACGAAACTATTTACAATTAGCCACAAGGATTTGACCTCGATGTTACAAGAAATTGCTATGCCCGCTGTCCGAGCGTTGCTTGGCGTAATCCGCCCTCTTCGGCCCGGATGGATGGCGAAGAAGCGTGTTGGAGCCATTGTTGGCCTCATCCCGGCAGAGTCCGATTTACCAGCCATAACAAAGGTGCGTCGCCAGAAACTGGTTTTTGATCCAGACAAGATCACTGCTCAAGTGCGGGCTCCCGAGTTTCTTGAAGAACTCTACGACCTCAGTGATGGACAAACCTTTACTCTCTTCGAGTGTAAAAACCCTGGCAGACCACGTAGAATCGGCTTTGGTTTCAAGTTCACTGATCCCACGGGTCGGCGACGTCTATTTTGGATTCGCGAACGTCAAGCAGTTGAGGCATTCAAACGCATTGGTGCGCTTATCGAGACTGCGGCGGCCAAATATGGCACGTTTCACAAGGCTTTTCCGTGGCAGTAATAGGCAAGTTGGCTGGAACCAATGCATACGTTATAAAATATAAAGGAGGATTGAAATGAAAATAAGCAAGCAAGATTTAGAAAAAATGAATGACTTGCTTGAGAAAGGCGCAACTATAGCTGATATCCACAAAAAGTTCAATAAATATGATTACTGGGAGATCTATAGGGAAGTCCCAGATTACAGCTTTCTTGGAAAGAAGCGTCGTATTTCGAATCGTTTAAAAAAGCTCGAAAAAGATCAGAAAAAAGTAGGCCGTATAAAGTTGATTAATGAGATAAAAGAATTGCTGGATGCTCTTTATAGGACTTCAAAGAAAAATGGCAAGAAGCTTGTTGATATTGGAAAAATTCTTGACAAATGATGTATGACCAGTACTTCATCTGACCGCTTGCATGCTCATGGTCGGTAAGCCGTATCGTGCGCTGAAAGAATGAAATAAAATGAAGCTATTGACTCTAAACCTTTATTTTATTATCATAGTTTTATGTCCGATAAGAGAAAAATAGTTCAGAAATTTGCACCATCGGAGCACATTGTTGTTTATCCTGGTGATTGCATAGAATTACTGAAGACCATCCCGGACGAATCATTAAATCTTATTGTCACCTCGCCGCCTTACAACATTGGAAAGGAATATGAGAGGCGACTCAAGCTGGAATCTTACCTTGACCAGCAGGCGTCTGTTATCCGGCAGTGTGTGAGATGCCTTTCCAGTCATGGGAGCATTTGTTGGCAGGTTGGAAATTATGTAGACAATGGTACCATCATCCCCCTCGACACGGTGCTATATCCGATTTTTAGGGATTTAGGTCTTAAAATGAGAAATCGGATTATCTGGCACTTTGAACACGGTTTACATTGTAGTCGCCGATTTTCCGGACGATACGAAACGATTATATGGTTTACAAAATCTGATGATTATGTATTCAATCTTGACCCAGTAAGAGTGCCACAGAAATATCCAGGCAAAAAACATTTTAAAGGACCAAATGCCGGAAAATACTCTTGCAATCCTCTGGGTAAAAACCCGGGAGATTTATGGGTTATTCCTAATGTAAAGAGTAACCATGTTGAAAAAACTGAACATCCCTGTCAATTCCCTGTGGAACTGATAGAGCGCCTCGTTCTTGCAATGACAAATGAAGGGGATTGGGTTTTAGATCCCTTTCTTGGTACAGGTAGTTCAATCATTGCCGCTATTCGTCATAATCGCCGTGGGGCAGGTGCAGAGATAGTTCCCAAGTACATTGAATTGGCCAAAAACAGAATACAGCAAGAACTCATTGGAACTTTGAAAACCCGGCCAATGGACAAACCTGTGTATGATCCAATTGAAGCGGGTAATAAGCTAACTTCAGCCCCCTGGGTCAATTCCGAAAACTCGAAGCAAATCTTGTTAATTAAAGAGAGGAAGATTAGATACCAGACAAGATGAAAATTGTAGAAACCTATTCCCATCTAAATGGCCGCGAATTTCTTCTGGTTCACAAACCCGGTCTGTGGCGAGAAGTGCAATCCGTCATTAAAAACGTGGATGCAGAAAAGTTCAAGGCCAAAGTTTCCAAAGAGAAAACGATGAAGGGTGAAATTCTTTATAGTCCTGTTGGTATGAATGCTGACTTTAAAAGACTGCTGCGTGCCAAGAGCTGGGAAGAGAGTCGGGTCAGTTATTGGGTAACTAAGAGTGAAAAGCTGATTCGAAAGACACTTACTATGACACCGGAGGCACAGAAGAAAGAAATTGAGGCAGCAGGCGAAGTGCCTATTTTTAGCTACAACCAGACCGATTTTGTCAAAGACCGAGTGGCCGTTGAAGTGCAGTTCGGTAA
The DNA here is from genome assembly GCA_964511075.1 of uncultured Ignavibacteria bacterium. Taxonomy (GTDB): domain Bacteria; phylum Zixibacteria; class MSB-5A5; order MSB-5A5; family RBG-16-43-9; genus CAZEDM01. The sequence continues at coordinate 198,566 of CAZEDM010000005.1, read as the reverse complement.
ATATTCATTCGTAGCCTACGACCTCTTCGTAAAACATCTTGCCTTCTACGTCGGCGACTATATTGACGTCGGTGTTGAAATCCTACCAATGAAATCTCTCCAATCACACATGAGTTCCGGCGTGCCCTATTATGAAGGTGAAATCTACAATGTCGTTAGGCAGGGTCGCGGCGTTCCCGCAGTTCCTTTGATTATCATTGGACTTGCAGCATAAATATAAGGGTAGTGAAAAATCATTTCAGCGGTCGGCAAAAATGCCAGCGGTGAATTTTACTGCATGGTCTAGAAAGGCAGTGATAGCGATTTAATTAGTACAGATAAAACTATTTTAGATTACTTGTCTTAAGGAAGGGCAAATAATGGCACAGGTATTCATATCCCATAGCAAGATTGATAAAGACATAATTCATTTCTTTTTGGAGGCATTCGCTGGAACTAAAGTGAAGCCCCATCTTGAAGAATTGGAGAAAGACCCACCAAGCGGTGTGACGGCTGAGAAAATTGAGCGAGACATACAGGCATCAAACGCCGTCTTTGTTTTGCTAAGTGAAAATGTTGAAAATCTCAAACATACGAGAGATTGGATTACCTGGGAATGCGGTACAGCTAAGAATAAATATATTTGGATCTTTGAACCAGTCGAGTCTTTAGGTAAAATCAGAGTCATCATCCCTCGCTTAAATCATTATGTACTTTTTGAAAAAACTGAAGAATGGCGTAAATATCTGCGTTCAATAATCGAGAACTATGATGATTCACATGTGGTTCCCACGTTGTCTGCTGCAACAGTGGGGGGAGCTCTATTGAACGAGAGAGATAGGGGTGAAGGAGCCGCAGCAGGTTTTGCAGTTGGTTTAGCGGGTTTGCTTCTATTTAATAAGTCTAAACCTTCATTTGGAATCGATGTGCAGTGTTGGAAGTGTTCCTCCAATTATAAAATCCATCGATATGGTAAATTTCGATGTGCGGTTTGTAATGCTGATTCTATTCTTAATTACCCATAGGCGGCGGGTTATATCTACCACGCAATTGCAGGTGCCATTATCTGGAAAAGTCAACAAATTTTCGTTAAGGAACATAGGGGAGAAATGAAAAACGTGCTGTGGATGCACACAGATGAAAAAAAGTACGCTCTCTCCTACAAGCACGATACAGGTGAGATTGAAGTACGTGAGAATGGTATCCACGGTAGAGTGTTGAAATCTTTTTCTAATGATACGTCAGTTTCTGAAGTCAAAAAGTTCTTTGAAGACTTATGAGGAAAGTCGTGTTAAGTGAGGTTTCTATGGCCAGAAAGACAGTAAGCGCAATATAATTAGTACAGATAAACCTATGTTATGAGTAAAAAAAACATAAAATCAAATATTCTTTTCCAAGAAACTATTGTCGAGATCTCAAGAAGATCATATGAGAGAATTCGACTATCAAGAGTAAAATATAAAGATAGTCCCTATACCTTTATTGACTTACGATTATTTCAAATAGAACAGGGTGAAGATGGAGAAATCCTCCACCCTACACAAAAAGGAGTCCAATTTAAAGAAGAAGATTTTCAACGTCTGATAGGTAAGTGGACTTTAGTCCCTTCTCTACTATTCCATGAAATAATCATAAAAAAATGTTTGCCACATGTAGAGCGCTCAGAATTCTCCGATGCTGTTTTTAAAGCGTTTAAGGCAGTAGAAATAGAGGCAAGAAAAGCATGTGGCTTTTCTTCTGACTTAATAGGGGTTCAGCTAATGAGAAAGGCTTTTGAGCTTGAAAAGGGTCCCTTAACTGACACCTCCGTTCCAAAAGCAGAAAGACAAGCCATATCTGACCTTTTTTGTGGCACTATAGGGTTATATAAAAATCCTCACAGCCATAGAGATGTTGAACTTGAGTTTAGGGAAACATTTGAAATGCTGTTGTTAGCAACGCATTTATTAAATATTATTGACAAACGAAAAAATAAAAACTCATAATACCTTATTCAAGCGGCTCGTTCTCGCGCTTTGCGCAAGTCCAGTCGCTTAATTCGAATGTTAGAGCTTATAGGTTTTATCAATAAAGAAAAACTATCAATTTCATCTGCCCTATAGGAACCGAATCATGCCAGACTGGTTTGAGACAATGGAAGAGTCTCTCTGGCTTCTTCCGGATAAGGAGGGAGAAGAAGAGGCCCGGTTCATCAAGAGAGCTTTGCGGTTGAGCAAGGGGCAAAGTGTGCTGGATGCGCCTTGCGGGGCAGGGCGTATTGCCTTTCATCTGGCACATCAGGGCTTCTCTGTCACTGGTATCGACCTGCGTTTGCAATTTGTGAATCGTGCACGTCGCAGATTTCGCACTCAGGGTTTATCCGGCAGATTCCGGGTTATGGACCTGCGCAAACTGGATTTTGAAGAGGAGTTCGACGGGATTTTCAACTGGGGAGGCAGTTTCGGCTATTTTTCGGATGAGGAAAATTTCGAACTCCTCCGGCGTTATGCTCGCGCGCTACGTCCAGGCGGTCGTTTGCTGATCGATCAAGTCTATCGCGAATATATCCTGCGGCACTTCATGCCTGAGAAACGCCGCGGTGAGGTGATTGTACGTAACCACTGGGACAAGGATACAAAGCAGATTATCTCCCGCAGGATCGTCAACGGGCGCAACGACCCTAAGAATAGCTCTTCTATGCGGCTCTACACCTTTGGGGAGACAAAAAAGTTGTTCGAGCAAGCCGGCTTGATAATAGATAAAATCTACGGCTCTTTCAAAGGCGAAAAATTTCGCCGGTCAAGTCGGCGCCTGATTGCAGTTGGCAGGAAGATGTGAGAGGAAAATAACCAAAGTAGCTCCAAGCAGGGAAATGTAAGATAGTTTTCAAATCAGCTTTCATAATAGGGAGTAATAGCTATGGCACTGATAGTGATTGCGTATCCGGAAATCAAAAAAAGCGATTATGAGCGGATACAGGAATTCAGAAAAGATAACGACGAGTTGTATTACCATATAGTCGAGCCGCATTTTACTCTGGTATTTCCCATACGCAAAGGCTGGGAAGCCGAGCCTTTTATCTCGGAAATCGAAAGGCAAGCCCAAGGCGTTCAAGCACTTAAGTTCTGCCTGCGCTGTGCCGTCCTCAATAAAGATTCCTTCAACGATAATTATCACACTTTTCTGGTGCCGGACGAGGGGTACAGCAAAATCGTAAAGCTACACGACAAACTGTATGCCGATAAACTATTTCCACAGCGGGCGCTCTTTGTTGACTTTGTTCCGCATATGGGGGTTGGGAACTCAAAAGACCCTCTGAAGTGCCTGGAGATGATTGAAACCTGGAACAGGGAGGAATTTGCCATAGCTGGGTGCATCTCTGCGCTTGACGTGGCGAAATATGAGAATGATACGGTACAGACAATTAAGCGCATCCCGTTAACGGTATAAATGGAGTCTAAATTTCAATGAAAACATCAGAGTTGGTTATATGCAAGGCAACTGCAAAGGACTTAGAGTCCATCGGGCTTCTGTGGCAGGAGTTTATGGACTTTCACAAAGAACGAGACCCTATTTTTACCCGGGCAGCAGATGGGCACGAGCACTTCAAGGAGTTTATAGCGTGCCATCTCGAAAAAGATGGCTCCCTGGTTCTGGTGGCGGAAAAAGAAGGTGTTTTGGTGGGGTACTGCCTGGCAATGCTGGCAAAATATCCGCCGGTATTCGAGAACCGGGACTACGGAAGCGTATATGATCTGGCAGTTACTCAAAGGTGCCGCCGGGCAGGGATAGGCGAGAAGATGTACAAAAATGCCGAGTCGTGGTTTGCGGAACGGGGAGTGCATCGCATCGAGCTTCGGGTTGCCGTCTTAAACGAGACAGCAAAAGCATTCTGGAGAAAGATGGGTTTCCAGCCGCATGTGGAGACGGTTTTCAAGAGCCTCTGAAAAAACTCAAACGCAGGAGTAGGTGAGGTTGTCTTCACGAACATTCCAGATAAGATTCATCAGTTTTTATTTGGTGTTTCTGACAGTAGCACTTCTAAGCCGGGCCTCTTTTGCTCAGAGCAGAGCAGAGCTTTCAGGCACTGAGATATCAGGACTTTATGACCAGTTAAAATCACTCGAGCTGGACAATACTAAAACAGCAAAGGTCGAAGATCTTGTTTTAAAAAGGGATGTCGCTACCTTCCATTTAAAAAAGGGTGAAATTTATCTTGCCAAGCCTGTTTCTGGCAAAATCACCGGTGCGGTTTTTATAGGTGAAGGGGTCTTTGAGTTTTCTCCTCCTACGGATATAGAGAAATATCAACTCGAGAAATTCACCAAATCTTCTGCTCTTAAAACGGAATTCGACAAGCTATATCTGAGGTTTTCCGATTCGACCGATGAGGAACTTTCTGGATTGAACTTTGAAGAGGGGGATATACCTGGTAAGGCTAAAGATATTTTCAATTCAGGCAGGAAAAAAATCAAAGAGGAGCTTTATTTCAATCCAGACCTTATTTTCAATCACGAGACAAGGATATTGTCAGACTTAGTGCAGGAAGAAGGAGAAGGATTTTTCTGGGCAGAGATATCACCCCGTTCAGGCAGCACCCTTTTCTTTTTGTATGACCCAAAAGATATTGAGCAGGTTAAACTTATGCAGGAGTTCAAAACCGGAATATCCCCTGCTTTTCCTAAAGGGGTTGATCTGGTTTGCTCTTTTGAGTCTGAGCCTGCCCCCAAAGAGGAGGAGATAAATGAGATAGAGATCGAACATTACAGAATGGAAGTGATGATATCTACTTCCGGTAAGATTACTTCAGATTGCGAAGTAGATTTAACTTTTCTTAAAAGCGGGGTGAGGGTCTTGAGCTTCGATATGGCTGAGAAGCTCGAGGTTAGCCAGGTAAAGGATAGTTCCGGAAAAGAGCTTTCGTTCATACAGGAGAAAGGCTTTGCAGAGGTAGGTGTTATACTGAACACTCCCTCAATAGACGGTCAGAAGGAAAAATTAATTTTTACTTACTCCGGAGACGTTATGAGTAAGAATATTTACGGGGACTTTTATCTGGAGTATTCAAGTTTCTGGTATCCTCAGTATGGGTATAACCAGAGGTCAACCTTCGACCTTACCTTCAGAAGCCCAAAGGGTTACAAGTTCATCTCCATAGGAGAAAAAGTAAAGGAGAAAATGGAAAAAGATTTTCTGCTTACCCGCTGGGTCGAGGATATACCGGTAGCCTTGGTCTCTTTCAACTTAGGGAGCTTTGAGGTCCTGGATTTGAAGAACGAGGGACTTCCAGACGTCTCGATCTATCATGTAGCAGAAAGTCATAGGCAGTTCACCTCCGATTATAACCGCCTCTCCCTCATTTACCCGGATATGGATCTGATGGCTCAGGATAAGCATATCAAGGAGAACATAGGCGCGGATGTGGTTAACAGTCTTAATTTCTTCCAGAACTTATTTGGGAAATGCCCTTTCCCAAAGATATCGGTTGCAGAGATACCTGCTGCTTATGGCCAGGGATTCCCCGGGCTTTTGCATCTTTCCTGGGTGACTTTCCAGAATGAGGTCCAGGGGGCAACCGAGTATTTCAGGGCACACGAGGTCTCTCATCAGTGGTGGGGGCATATTGTGGGATGGAAGACCTATCATGACCAGTGGTTAAGCGAGGGGCTGGCTACCTATTCCGGTGCCTGGTATACCCAGATGTATTTCAAGGATAACAAGACATTTTTCAACATAATCGAGCACTGGAAGGATAATATCTTGGGCAAAGGAGGTTTCAAAATCAAAGGCACAAAAGCCGGGCCTCTGTGGCTGGGATACAGGCTGGACTCCTCCGAATCGCTGGACTTCGATATCTTGGTTTATCAGAAAGGGGCCTATGTCATTCATATGCTTAGAAATATGATGATGGATTTCAAAACCATGGATGATGGAAAATTTGTGCAGATGCTGCAGGATTTCGTCAACACATATTATCTCAAGGAGGCATCAACGGAGGATTTTAAAAAGATTGTGGATAAACATTTCGGGGAGGATATGGGCTGGTTTTTCGACCAGTGGGTCTACGGCATCGAAATCCCGACTTATACTGTCTCCTGGGAAAAAGAGCAGACACAGGACGGGAAATTCGTGGTGAATCTTAAGGTTAAGCAGGAGAATGTCTCAGAGGGTTTTAAAATGGTAGTGCCGGTGGTGTTGAATTTCGGGGAGGATAAGTACTCTATTGTCAAGGTGCTGATAGATAAACCATACACGGAAATAAAATTGCCCAAAGTTCCTGTTTCTCCAAAGGGGATAGTTTTCAATCCATTTAATTCGGTACTCTGTGAGGTTAAGTATAAATAACTTCAGAAATCCTCTTGACTTATAACGTATAAATTTTAATTTATTTAAATTATTAATTATGTTTCACGTGAAGCTATGATTGAATATCAGGAAAGATTTGAAGTTATAGTAGTTGGTGCCGGTCATGCAGGATGTGAGGCGGCTTTGGCATCTGCGCGGATGGGGTGTAAGACCTTGCTTTTGACTATTAATAAGGAGACCATTGCACAGATGTCCTGCAACCCGGCTATTGGTGGTTCAGCCAAAGGCCATCTGGTCAGGGAAATCGATGCCTTGGGCGGAGAGATGGGTTATATTACAGATAAAACCTACATCCAGTTTAAGACCCTAAACAGAAAAAAAGGACCTGCTGTCTGGTCCTCAAGAGCTCAGTGTGATAGGGTAGCCTACAAGATGGCTATGAGGAATTCTATTGAAACTCAACCTGATCTCTGGATAAAACAGGGTAATGTCGAAGAGATTTTAATTGAAGATAGAAATGTCAAGGGTGTTTTGACTTCCACAGGTACAATTTATTATGGAGATATAGTTATTTTGACTGCCGGTACTTTCCTTAATGGTTTGATTCATATAGGCTTAGTCAATTTTTCAGCAGGAAGGGCAGGGGAGTTTCCAGCTTTAAAGCTTTCTGATAAGTTGAAGGAGGTTGGTTTTGAAGTTGGAAGGCTTAAGACCGGGACTCCTCCAAGATTAGACGGGAAAACCATAGATTTTTCAAAAACCATTCCCCAGCCAGGGGAGGAGAACTTCAGACCTTTTTCTTTGAGAACAAAGAGCCTGGCTAAAAGAGATGAGCTTTGTTATCTGACTCATACTAATGCGAATAGTCATAAAATAATTTTAGAAAACTTGGATCGTTCCCCCCTTTATAGTGGTGTTATAAAGGGCGTGGGTCCAAGGTATTGCCCCTCAATCGAAGATAAGGTGGTTAAATTCAAGGAAAAAATCAGACATCAGCTTTTCCTGGAGCCTGAGGGGGATAATACTACTGAATATTACGTTAACGGTTTTGCTACTTCTTTGCCTGAAGATATTCAGTTAAAGGCTTTAAAGACAGTTCCCGGTTTAGAAAAGGTAGAGATGACCCGTCCGGGTTATGCCATAGAATATGATTTTTTCCCTCCAACTCAGCTCAAGTCTACCTTAGAGACAAAGTTGGTGGAAAATCTTTACTTTGCCGGACAGATAAATGGCACTTCAGGCTATGAAGAAGCCGCAGCTCAGGGGATTATGGCTGGTATAAATGCGGCCCTGAAGCTAAGAAAAAAAGAGCCTTTTATTCTGGACAGAAGTGAAGCCTATATTGGTGTGCTTATAGATGATTTGGTAACCAAAGGGACTCAGGAGCCATACAGGATGTTTACTTCTAGGGCAGAACACAGGCTAATCCTAAGGGAAGATAATGCAGATGAAAGGCTTTTAAGCTACGGGCATAAATATGGGTTAGTCTTGGATGACATTTATAGAGAGTTTAAAGAAAAAAGCAAAAGAATAGAAGAGGAGAAGCTAAGGTTAAAGAAAATATTTGTCCCTTTAAGCTCTTTTGGTAAATTTTTGGATGAAGAAACCAATGGTAAACAGGTTTCCTTAGCCTATGCCCTGAAGATGCCGGAGATAACCTATGATGACTTGGAGAAAATTGACCAGGTTTCTACAGAGCTCCCAATAACATTAAGAGAAAAGGTGGAGATAGAGATTAAATACGATGGCTATATTCAAAGAGAGTTGAAAGAGATAGAAAAGTTCAAGAAATTGGAGGATATGGTTATTCCTGAGGATTTTGATTATACTGATCTGAAGGGTTTCAAAAAGGAAGCAAAGGAGAAATTAATGAGAATTAAACCCAGGTCCATAGGCCAGGCTTCCAGGATATCCGGAGTATCTCCTGGGGATATAGCTGTTCTTATGGTCTACATTAAGCAGTTCAGCTCAAGAAAGGATACATCCTCAAGCAAGACAAAAACCTAAGCCAAAAGTTTCACGTGAAACCCGAGGAAAAATTTAAGAGACTACTAAAAATCCATATAGGCTTAGACCTTTCCTCCAGATTATCTGAAAAATTTAGTCTTTATCTGAACGAGCTTAGTGCCTGGAATGAAAAGATAAACCTAATCTCGAGAAAAAAAGATAAACCTGAAGATATACACCGGCATTTTTTAGATTCTCTTTTACTCTTCAAGGCTATAAATATACCAGCAGGCTCGAACATTTTGGATTTAGGCTCCGGAGCTGGTTTTCCGGCGATTCCGCTGAAGATTGTCAGGGAAGATTTAAAAATAGTCATGGTTGAATCTGTCCGCAAAAAGGTTTTGTTTTTGAAAAAGATGATAGGATCTTTAGAATTGAATAACACCGAAGTTCTTCAGGAAAGAATTGAAAATCTGCAAGCTTCGACGGACTTCATAGAAAGCTTTGATTACATCACTGCTAAGGCTTTTGGGAAATTGAAGGAGACCATTCCAATCTGTTATCCCTTTCTAAGAACAAATGGATTGCTGGTTACCTACAAGGGAGGCTCGTACAGATCCGAGATTATAGAGTTTCTTCAAAGTTGTAAGAATTTGAAATTACAGATTAAGGATATAAAATATTTCGAGATACCTGAGATGAGATTAAAAAGATTTTTTGTTCTGATTCAAAAAACCTCTTGACTTTTCCCAGTTTTCTCTTTTATAAATACAAAAATCATAAGGAGTTGGTGTTAAGAGAAAAGGATTTTGAATGGGGAAGGTAATTGCAGTTGCTAATCAAAAAGGGGGAGTAGGCAAAACCACGACCGCCGTTAATCTATCTGCCTGTTTGGGAATGGCAGAAAAAAAAGTTCTATTGATAGATATCGACCCACAGGCTAATTCAACCTCCGGGATGGCAATAAATAAGAATAACCTGGAGAAGACCATCTATGAGGTTTTGATCGACGAAACTCCAATCAAGGATGTTATTCTTCCAACAGAAGTTCCCTTTCTGGAGATTGTTCCGTCCACTTTAAGGCTAGTGGGGGCAGAGGTGGAGATGGTGAATTTAAAAAGCAGAGAAAGAAAATTAAGCTCAGCTCTAATCCCAATTAAAGAGGAATATGATTTTATTATCATAGATACCCCACCTTCACTGGGGCTTTTAACCATTAATACTTTGACTGCCTCTGATTCTGTACTTATACCGATTCAGTGTGAATACTACGGACTGGAAGGGTTAGGCCAACTTTTAAATACCATAAATCTGGTGCAGAAGAGCCTGAATCCAAAACTTGAAATAGAAGGAGTTTTATTGACTATGTATGATGTGAGGCTTAATCTCTCCAAACAGGTAGCGGAGGAGGCCAGGAAGTACTTCGGCTCAAAGATATATCAAACCGTCATCCATAGAAATGTGAGGATATCAGAGTCGCCAAGTTTTGGCAAGCCGATTATTTTATATGATATTCATTCCACAGGTGCGGAGAACTATATAAACTTAGCCAAGGAGATATTGGACCATGAAAAGAGTAGCCTTAGGTAAAGGGATAAAAGCCTTGATCCCTGAGATTTCCCAGGAAGAGAACAGGGTGAAAAAAGAGATATTAGAGTTAGAAGTTGAGAAAATCAGAACAAACCCATTGCAGCCCAGAGGCAGTTTCAATCAGGATAAATTAACAGAATTGGCAGATTCTATAAGGGAAAAGGGTATAATTCAACCAATTATAGTTAGAAAAATTGATGAAGGATATGAAATAATAGCTGGAGAGAGAAGGTTTGTTGCAGCAAAAAAATTAGGCATATCTTTAATTCCGGCCATTTTGGCAGAAAATCTGTCGAAAGAGGGTTCGCTTGAATTGTCCATTATAGAAAATATTCAGAGAGAGGATTTGAATCCAATTGATGAAGCTAAGGGATATAAAAGATTAATTATGGAGTTCGGGTTAACCCAGGAAGACCTATCCAGAAAGGTTGGAAAGAACAGAGCGACCATCTCTAATATGTTGAGATTATTGAACTTACCAGAAGAAATCCAGAATAGTATAATATCCGGTAAGCTCTCAGAGGGTCATGCAAGGGCACTCTTGAGCTTAGATTCTGACGAGCACCGCATAGCTTTATCTAACGATATAATTAACAATGGATTATCTGTTAGGGAAACAGAGGAGATAGTATATGGTAAAAAGAAAATCCGACCAAAAAGACTTAAAAGAGTATATCCTCAACTTCAGCTGATAGAAGATAAATTGAAACAATATCTTGGGACCTCAGTTAAAATAATAAAAGGGAGAAAAAGAGGGAAGATACTGATAGAGTTCTATTCAGATGAGGACCTTAACCGAATTTTAGAGCTGCTGCAGATTACAATCTGAGGAATAGGGATTATTTTTCAAAATGTTTATAAAATAGCGCAATATGCGAATAAGATGTTAAGTGATTACAAACCAATGGATTACGACAGAACAATGCAGACTTTAAAACCATACTTATCCACATCTTTTTTGCTAAATGTTGATGCTTTTTAAAGTTAAATTTAAGAGTTGGAGTTTAACTTCAAAACTTATTGAAACCTAAAGAAGGTTTTATGTCCGGATTCGGAACCATAGGTTTTGAGTATAAAATTGCAGTCTTTGGAGTCATATTTCTGGTAATGGGGCTTTTTTTGCTTTTTACCCTTTTTTTCTGGCTTTTAAAAAGGGTTCGCATAATCGAAGAGGAAAAGGAGAAGAGAAACTACGGTAGGTTGACCAGGGTCATTATTTTTATTCTCTCGATTCTGTTTATCTTTTTCGCCTGGTTATTTTTTCAAATGCAAAATCAGCTACGCCCCTTTAATGTTCTATCCTCAGAAAAACTTGTTGCAGAGCTTAAAGCAGAAAAGGTTGAAGGTTCTTATTTGGTAATCTCTTTCCTGGCCCAGGGTAAAAAGGGAAAGGTTTACCAGGAAGATTTTGAACTACCAAGGCAGGACTTAACATACCCGGAGACAAGATTGAAGCTTGAAGCGGAGATTTTAAACTGGGAGGAGTGGTTGGGTTTATTTGGATTCGCGGATGGGTATAAGCTTATCTCCTTAGAGATCTTCTCATCCTCTGATACATCAGGGGAGAAAATAAAAGCCTATAAACTTTCCGGAGGACCTACTGAGATCTGGGGGAAAATATACAGCTGGAGAAGGCTTCTCCTTATGGTGAAACCGGAGAGGCTTGAGTCAGATTTCTTCATTTTGAATCCCGGGGAAACGAAGAAAATTTACATAAAAGATAAAAAGATAGTGGTGGAATAAAATCCAGTCATTGCAATTTTACCTCTAGCGGGGAGAGCGGTCTTTTTACTCAATCAAAGATGGATGCTTCGCCATCCAGCAGTTGGCGGAACTCCTTGTAATGACTGATTGAGGGTTTAATGCTTGTCTATCTTATAATCATAGTTCTATTAATCCTTATCTTTCTTTTCAGCGAATATCTTTACTCTCTGCTCACCTTCATTTCCCTCAGATTAGAAGGCAAAGAGCCAGATTTTCAAATTCTCAACTCCTTAAGGGATGATTTAATCCACGAAAGAAAGAAAAAGGTCGCCTCCTTAGAGATGATACTCTCTACCTGGGAGAGAGGGGAGAGTATCTCTACTCATCTGGCATATTTCAAAGATTTAATTGGGCAGCTCGAATCCCTTCTGAAAGACCAGAGAAGAAACCTTTTGCTGATTTCTTCCCTCCTTGTGGATGTGAGGCTGAATCATCTACTTGCGGGTGTGAGGAAAAATTTAGCCAGGATAGAAAAAGATAAAGGGAAAATCTTAGAGCTTAAGAATAAGTTAGATATTTTCTCCAATGAAATAGAAAGAGTTTTAGACGAAGCCACCCAGAGATTCACTTTCAGTTTGAATGAGGTAATAAAGGAAGCAGTCAAGATAGTCAGGACTGAGAAGGACGGGACACTCAGAGAGAAACAGATATCAATAGAAGAGAGATATGAAGATATCGGTGAAAGATTCAGGCTGCCTTATAAAAGCTACAAGGACTGGCAGAAGCTAATTTCAAATCTAATTAGAAATGGGGTGGAGGCGGTGGAAACAAAGCTGCAGGCTACGAGCTACCAGCTACCAGTTTGGGTGAGGGTAGTAGTGACCGGGAAGGATGATGAGGTGATGGTGGAGATCGAGGATAACGGGGTTGGAATGGATGAGAAAACAAAAGAGAGTTTCTACAAGAGAGGATTTACAAAGGGTAAAGATACGGGTTTGGGTTTGGGGATAACAGAGGAGACAGTTGAGTTCATAAAAAGATATGGTGATTGGAATGTGGAAAATAAGATAAATCAAGGGACAAGAATTCAGATAAAAATAAATAAAGAGAAGGCAAAAGAACAGGATTTGGAAGTCGAAGAAGGTAAGGCTCTGGTGATAAAGCTTAGAAGCTGGAGGTCTTCACTGAGTATTCTGGGAGGGTTGATACTAATACTTTTGTTAATCTTGTATTTTCAATTCAACAAATATGCCAGGTTCTGGGAGGATTGGAATCCAGCCTCTGCAGAAGTTGAAGAGAACAAGCTGCTTATAATATATAATAAAAGTGGGGAAGAATTATGGAGAAGAAGATTCATAAGAGAAATCCATTTTACTACTGAACTTGCTCCAGGTACAAACGCACTGATTATAAAGCATGCAATCGAATTTAATGATGTTAACTCAGATGGTAAGAATGAAATATTTGTAGGTTTCAAAGAGACCGAATCAAAGACTGGATATATCCTCTGCTTAGACTTTGAGGGCAATGAGTTGTGGAGGTTCAATGTTGGGAGGAGCGGCATTTATGAAACTGGAGGAGATATTTATACGCCTGCACACAAAATTTATATTGAAGATGTGGATCAAGATGGCGAAAAAGAGGTGATAGAATCTGCTAACTGTAAAACTTGGTTTCCCTGTCAGATATTCGTTTTAAATAAAGATGGTAAACTCGAAGGTGAATACTGGCATTCAGGACATATTGAAATCGTTTTTATAAAAGACATTGATAAGGATGGCGAGATGGAGATCGTTTGTGGAGGAATAAATAATTTTTTAGAGAACGGTAACGCTGCCCCCATTCTTTTCATTTTGGATGGGAGGAATGTGAAAGGTCAATCCCCTCCATATTTTAGCAAAGTGTTACCAAAAGCTCATGAGGAAGTATATATTAAAATTCCAAGGATCATAGACCCTGAAAAGAAAATAGGGATGTATCCACATGCAGGTATTTACTATGATGGAAAAAGAGAAGGATACGACCAATATGCTGTTACAGTGACCGACTATAAGGAATTGAAAAGGCAGTATTTCGTTGATCAAAATTTGAATTTTATAAATTTGATTTTGTCAGGCCGTTTTTATGATGAGTGGTCTAAGTTAAGACAAAGGGGATTGATTGATTTTGACATCACCCCTGAAGTAATAGAAAAGTGGAAAAAATTTGAGAGGTGGGAAAAGGGGGTAAGGGTGGAATGATTCTAAAATTTAGATAGGAATTTCTAAAAATTAGAATTTATAGAGACTAAAACAGGATTTGATAGTAAATTATTACCCCTCATACTTCAGTAGATTAAATAGTTATCCTCAAATATATTTTTAACTTACCTATATTCACCTTTTCATTTTAGACCTTAAGGAACAACCTGGCATAAAGGTTGCATGCCCGAATTACACGCAAAGGTTAAAGCACTAAGTTAGCTTAGGATACAAAAAATTAATTTAAGGTAATGAAGGAGGAGGTGATAAATCTGCCAATCATAAGAAAGGACTATAAGGAATTGTATTGAGGAGGTGATTATTCATGTCTGTAAAGAATCCTTGGAGGGTGGATCCAGGCGCCGAGCTCTGGAAACGAGGAGAACGCCCTCAGAAAGGACGTTGGGCTATAGTGCCGGGGCTGATTTTTGCTGTTTTTGCCTTCTTGTGTGCGGGTGAGGGAGAGTACACTGGTGCTCTTATTTTGGGAACATCCGCACTCATTAGTTTCGGTTATGCAGCGAAAAGCTGAGGAGCTACTTGATGTTCACTCTTAAGCTCAAAAAAAGAAAGGAGTTGGAGATGAATAAAATCACTTTTATCATTGCTTTCACGTTGATTCTCTCAATTGTTGCTCCTACTGGAAGTATGGCTTTGGAGCCTCATCGTGAACAATTGAGAGACGGCTCAGTAATAAACCAATTCTGCATTAGCTCCTATGAATCAAAACGTATCAGAGAAGAATTCGGTTATAACTGGAAAGTAGCAGATAGAATCGTGTTAACTTTATTTCGTGAAGCAAATATTCCAAGTACTTTTACAGCCAAGGTTGGATATTCTGTGGCTCTTTTCTCTGCTCTTTCTGGTACTGCTTATCTTGTCTGGGATCAAGCAATGAAACATAACAATAACACTTGTTGGTGTCTCAGGTATCACACATATCCACATCAACTAAAGTTAGTCGATAACACGCTTGGAAAAATTGGGGATAAGATTATGCCTCTTGGTGAGGGTGCTAAGATAGTAATTGATGTGATGAACGAAATATTAAACACTGTAACTACGGTAGGTAAATAAATGGTAGAGAAGATTAATTATTAAAACCTTATGAAGGAGCTATGTCATGATCAGTGTAAGATTTGTTTTCTACGTTTTGATTGCTCTTTTGGTATTACTGAGCGTCACACTAAGTCACGCTGTCACTTTTACCCAGCTAACCAATAATTCGGGACAGGATATTCAACCAAGCTGGAGCCATGATGGTAGTCGAATTGTTTTCTTATCAGAGCGTGGAGGACAATATGGCATGTGGATTATGCCTGCGGTAGGAGGAACACCAACCCTTCTATCACCATCATCGGGATTAGGTGTCTGGGGTCCTTTCGGAGAGCAAGAGCCTGAATGGTCACCTAATGATGATACCATAGTATACCAATCAACAGCTGAGAGTTATTGGGATATATACACGATACCTTCTTCAGGTGGAGAATCGGATAGAATTACTTATCTGACAGATTGCGTCGGACCAAACTATTCGCCGGATGGTGATGCTATAATATTCAGGCACTTGTCAGGCGGATATCATCTCTGGAAAGTTCCATCTTCAGGAGGAACTCCTTCCCAATTATGTACAAGCTCAAGCAGTGAAAACTATCCAAGTTACTCTCCCGATGGTTCAAAGATAATATTTGAATATAGTGCCGATGAGAATGTCTATAGCATTAATTCCTCTGACTGCACAGAATGGACAAGATTAACATATAGTTGGCCGAGAGATGGTGTAGAACCAGAATATTCTCCTGATGGCAAATGGATCGCTTTTTCTTCGCAAAGATCTGGGAAGTGGGACATCTGGGTAGTTGATGCTAGAGGCGAAGCTTATGGTTTATATCAAATAACTAACGGCGAGGGTAACAACATCTGGGCAAGTTGGTCACCAGATAGTCGAACTTTGGTATTTTCATCTGATAGAACAGGTAACGAAGAGCTATGGATAGTAACAGATTTGCCAATGCCTTTGTGTGGAGATGCTAATAGTGATGGAACTGTATCTGTTTCGGATGTGATTTATCTGATAAATTATCTCTTCAAGGGTGGTTCAGCGCCCAATCCATTTCTAATCGGAGATGTAAATGGTGATGAACAATTATCGGTTACAGATGTAGTTTATTTGATAAGTTATCTCTTCAAAGGCGGACCTCAACCAGGCTGTCCAGAAATACCATCTGAAGATATCCTCTTTTTCGATGATTTTAGTGATGGTGATGATAGTGGATGGGTTCACACTGGATGGCAAGATACGAATAATGGTACGTGGACAGTTGAAAACCAGATTTACAAAGGATACGACCCATACAATTGGACCTCAGATGCGCAATCTCATACTGGCCAACATTCTTGGGATGACTACTCGATAACAGTTAAAGTGAAGTTAGGTGAAGGTAGGCATCATTTCTCTGTATTAGGGAGAGTACAAGATAACAAGAATTATTACGAAGGTGCATTTGATGCCAACTGGAATGGAAATGTGGGTTCTTGGTGGATAGGTAAAACAGTCGATGGGTCGCCTTCTTATTTAGTCCAAGTAGCTGATACCATAGACGCGACGCAATGGTATTCTGTTAAGATGGAACTAGAGGGTTCAACCATCAGCCTATATGTGAATGGACAATTAAAACTTACTGCAAATAATAATACATACTCTCAAGGTAAGATTGGGCTTAGAGTTGAAGATGGCATCAACTATTTCGACGATGTCATGGTAAAAACTATTTTTTGAGGCTTAATTTAATGCGGATTAGAGCCAAGAGGATGATACTGCTGAGGTAGTGGGGAATTAGGAACTCCGTGAGGGGAAATAAAAGCCACCGGGTTTAGAGCATACAAGTCCGGCGGCTTTTAAAAACTATTGAGTGCATTGACCGGGTCAATGCAACATCGTCACGGACGATGCACTCCATAGAGATAAAGTGCTTGACGAAAGAGAAAAAGAGGTTATCTTGGCAAAAGGAATGATTTCAGACAAGGGAGAGGGTTATTCAGTGATGAGATTTTAACTCATGGTCAAGGTCTTAATCATAGATGACGGAGAGGATATAACTGCTTATTGCAAGCAGTTCATCTCCGAGGATTATGAATATTTTCATATCTATAATGGTAAAAACCTACAAGGAGATTTGGCTCAGAATGATTATGAGCTGATTCTCTTGGATAAAAGCTTTGCCAAAGCAAAAAAAGAGGAGCTTTTAGGTCCGATTGAAGATGTGCAGAATGAGGGGTTGAGAATTCTAAAGAAAATAAAGGAGATAGATAAGAATATCCCCATAATAATGGTTACCTCATTTGCGGATTTTGATTCAGCAGCGATGGCATTACATTTAGGAGCTTATGATTATGTGGAATGGGACGCAATGCAAAAGGATTTTCTATTTTTGAAACTCAAGATGCAGAGAGCCTTAGAGTGGAAGGATAAGACGAAAAAAGAGCTGGTTGAAAGATATAATAGCTTCGGCTTGGTGGGTAAATCAGAGCTAATGGTTAAGATGTTTCAGCAGATAGAAGGTTCCCTGGACTCTGATTACGCCGTTTTGCTCTTAGGAGAAACCGGCACAGGCAAGGATTTGGCTGCTAAGGCAATTCATTATCTGGGTAAAAGAAAAGAAGGACCTTTTGTATCAGTCAACTGTCCGGCAATACCCAAGAATTTATTGGAATCTGAGCTTTTCGGCATAAAAAGAAGGGTGGCAACTGAGGTGGATGAAAGACCCGGAAAATTTTTGCTCGCAAATTCAGGCACTATATTCTTAAATGAGATCGGCGATCTGTCCTTAGATTTGCAGGCGAAACTTCTAAAAATAGTGGAAGAGAAAAAGCTGGAGCCTTTGGGAACTACCTCTCCTGTAGATCTAGATGTAAGGATTATCTCTGCTACCAATAAAGAAATCGAGGATTTAATCAAACAGGGGTTTTTCCGGGAGGATTTATATTTTAGATTGAAGGTTTCGACCATAAAAGTTCCTTCTCTAAAAGAAAGAGAGGAAGATCTGCCTTTGTTAATCGATTATTTTATAAAGGCAAAGTCCAAAGGGACTGGTAAGGAGATTTTGGGGATAACCTCTGAGGCTAAAAAATATTTAGAGGAAAAAACCTGGTCTGGTAATGTGCGGGAATTAGAAAATACTATCTCTCTGGCTTGTGAAAAAGCAGACAGATTAATTACTTTGAAGGACTTAGTGGAAGGGTTTTTCAAGGAAAAAGCTTCCTTCTTGGGGACAGAATGCACTAAAGATAACCCAAAAGATAGTTGCCCTATCTTAGGTAAGCTAAGCTTTGATGAGATTGAGAAATTAGTCTATACCCAGGCCTTAAAATCGTCTGATGGATGTATCGATACCGTTGCCAGGGTTTTAGGGGTGAGCAAAGCCACGGTTTATAATAAGATCAGCACTTACGATCTCCAAAGCTTAGTAAAGGGGTCGATTCAGAAAAAATAATCTTTTCTGTTAATTATTGGTCTCCTGACCAATAACTCAGATTTTATATATATTGTTCAGAGGGGCCTCCCCTTCTCCGTTGATGAGGACACCAACGAAGAGCGTAGCATCATAATAGCTTCTCCCTTGGCATCATCCCCTATTTCCCTTTTACAGCCCAAGAATTAAGTTGACTTATCTTTTTTGCGTATTAATATAAAACATAGAGAAAACAAGGAATTCCCGGAGGTTGGATGACAGAAAATAGACCCGAAAAAGATGACCTTATAGCAGTTGAGAAGTTAAGAGAAGCCAGAGACAGGATTAAAAAGGAAATCCAGAAAGTTATCATCGGGCAGGAAAAGGTGATAGACGAGCTTTTAATTGCCCTTCTCTCCAATGGCCACTGTCTTTTGATCGGTGTCCCGGGATTAGCCAAAACCCTTTTAATCAGCACGATCTCGAGGATTTTGGATTTGAAATTCAGCCGTATTCAGTTCACCCCTGACCTTATGCCCTCAGATATTACCGGAACGGAGATTATTCAGGAAAATGTTACTAGCGGCGATAGGAGTTTTAAATTCATCCAGGGGCCGATTTTCGCCAATATAATCCTGGCAGACGAGATAAACAGAACCCCACCCAAGACGCAGTCAGCTTTGCTTCAGGCCATGCAGGAACACGAGGTTACAGCCGGGGGAGAAACCTATAAGTTGTCTGAGCCTTTCTTTGTCTTAGCCACCCAGAATCCCATAGAGCAGGAAGGGACCTATCCTCTGCCTGAGGCTCAGTTGGACAGATTTATGTTCAACATATATATTGATTATCCTTCCTCAGAAGAGGAAAATTTAATAGTCAAGACCACCACTTCAGCCTACTTCCGGGATTTGGAAAAGGTTATGGGTGCAGAGGAGATTGTAAGATTGCAGAAGCTTGCCCGAAAGGTTCCAGTATCAGATCATGTGATAGATTATGCAGTGAAACTTGCCAGATACACCCGTCCCCAGTCAACTGATCCGCCTGGGATGGACAAGGCTTTAGATTATGTAAAGAACTGGGTAACCTGGGGAGCAGGTCCCAGAGCCTCTCAGTATATGATCTTAGGAGCAAAGACCAAGGCTATTCTGGATGGAAGATATACCCCTTCCTGTGAAGACGTCAAAGCGGTTGCCCTTCCGGTTTTGCGTCACCGAATCGTAACCAGCTTCAATGCGGAGGCAGATGGAGTGGGGACATTTGAGATTATTCAGAAATTGTTAGAGGATATAAAGGAAAAAGATTAAGACGGCTGGAGTATAAACCTTTAGGTTTATCAAAATATTTTTCCGTTTGTACTAGGTAAAGCTGAAGCTTTACACTTCAGAGTTATTTTTTAAAGGAGGGAAGAGTGAAAAAAAAGATTTTCATTTTTCTTTTTTTCATCCTGATTCTGCCGACATTTGTTTTCTCTCAGACCTTTGAGGTAAACCCTATTTCCAATAATATCTCACTTTACCAGAATGCCTATGATGATTGGGGAGATGCGGGTCAGACCCTGCAGATAGTTATGATTAACAGTTTTAAGCTGGGCACCTGGTTTACCTTGGAGATAACCGGGGATTTCGACCGGAACCTGCAGGAGAAGGATAAGATCTGTCACTATTTTGAGTTCGGGTTAGTCAAAGATATATATTCTGTATTTAGCTCTGCGAACACTAAAGCTGTTATCGGCTTGAACTATCAGAGGATAATAGGGACCTTCGTGGATAAGCCGGTAAACCAGTTCGGGATAAGATTTTCCTTTTAGCCTGTAGCAGGTAGCAAGTAGCCATTAGCAAGGAGTAATTTTTAAAGGTAGAACAGACATCTTGCCTGTTCTGTGGATTCAGGTAAGGATGTCTAAGTTATCGAAGTATCGCGAGGAACAAGATATGAGAAAAGGGTTTAGATTCAAAGACTTTGGATTTGATTTTGGGTTTCCACCCTTTGGCTTCTATTTTCGCGGACCCTGGAGATTTCCCAAAAAAGAGGAATATCTGAAGATGTTGGAGGAATATAAAAGGGATTTGGAAGAGGAGCTCAAAGAGGTGGAAAAGGAGATAGGGGAACTGAAAGAAAAAAGGTAGAACAGACGTTCTTGTCTGTTCAATATGCTCAGGCAAGATGCCTGAGCCACCAAAATAGTTGTGGAAATGTAGCGGAGGTCTTAAAGACTTCCAGCATTAACCCCGCATTTGGCGGAGAGTTCCAAATAGATATGCAAGATCATCGCAGATTTTTGAGACCGGAGGTTGTATCCAAGCTCGCCGGGATTGAGATTAAGGCAAGGTTGGTGGTGGAGGGGTTTATTGCTGGACTGCATCGCAGTCCCTATCACGGCTTTTCAGTTGAGTTTGCCGAGCACAGGCAGTATATGCCGGGTGACCCCTTGAGGAATATCGACTGGAAAGTCTACGGCAAGGCAGACAGGTATTTTGTCAAGGAATTCGAGGAAGAGACTAATTTAAAGGCTTATCTGCTTCTGGATATTTCAGGCTCTATGGGTTATTCCTCCAATGGGATAAATAAATTGGAATATGCTTCCTATCTTTGCGCGGCTTTGTCCTACCTGATGCTCAAACAAAGGGATTCTGTGGGGCTGGTGGTATTCGACCGGAGGATAAGAAAGTATATCCCGCCCAAGTCGACTTTAAGCCATCTGCATAACCTTTTAAAAGAGTTAGATAAACTTTCACCCTCTGAGACCACTGATATTAGCTCAACCCTGCATCAGATGGCAGAGAGGATAAAAAGAAGAGGTCTGATAATACTTTTATCTGACCTCTTTGACCAGCCTGAGGAGATAATCACAGGGCTGAAACATTTCAGGCATAAAAAGCATGAGGTAATCGTATTTCATATATTAGACTCCAAGGAGAAAAGCTTCGCCTTCGAGAACCAAGCGGTTTTTAAAGACTTGGAGACCAGAGAGGAGATTATGACCTCTCCCTGGCAGGTAAGAAGAGTGTATCAGGAGAAGATGAACGAGCTGTTGAACAGATATACTTTGGAATGCAGAGAGAGTATGGTAGATTATGTGAGATTGGACACCTCTGTTCCTTTTGACAGGGCTTTGTTTGCGTATCTTAATAAGAGGCAGAGGCTGTGGTAATATAAATTCCCTCTCCCATAGAGGGAGGGGTTCACCCTCCCTCTATCCCTCCCTACAAAGGAGGGAAATTCAAGGAGGAACAGTGCTTCTAATCGGTGCACATATGTCAATCGCAGGTGGATTTTTCAACTCCCTTCATTCAGGCAAAGAGCTTGGATGCACCACCATCCAGATTTTCACCAAAAGCGCCAATCAATGGAAAGCAAAAGAGCTGACCCCTGAGGATATAGAGAAATTCAAACAGGCCCAAAAGGAGACAGGGATAACATCAGTTGTAGGTCATGATTCCTACCTCATAAATATCGCCTCAGGCGATAAGGAGCTTCTGCAAAAATCAAGAGAGGCACTGCTTTTGGAATTGACTCGTTCAGAGAAGTTGGGTTTGCCCTTTTTAGTTATGCATCCCGGATCAAATCCAGATGAAAGGAAAGGAATAAAAAGGATTGCAGAATCTTTGTCCTGGGTTCATTCCAAAAGCAAAAACTTTAAAACCCAGATCTGCTTGGAAACAACTGCCGGGCAGGGGAGCACTCTGGGTCACAAATTTGAACAGTTAGCGGAGATCATAGAATCGACAGAGGGGAACAAAAGGTTAGGTGTGTGTTATGATACCGCTCACACCTTTGCCGCAGGTTATGATATCAGAGATAAGAAAACTTATGATGAGACTTTTAAGCAGTTTGATAGGATAATAGGATTAAACAGGTTGAAGGCAATACATCTGAACGATTCCAAAAAAGACCTGGGCACCAGGGTTGACCGGCACGAGCATATCGGTAAGGGATTTATAGGGTTAGATGCTTTCGGGCTTATTTTAAACGATAAAAGATTTGAGAATATACCCAAGATTTTAGAAACCCCCAAGGAGGAGGAATGGGATAAGAAGAACTTAAACACCTTAAAGAAACTATACAGAGGATGAGGTTATGAAGATGAAGACTTCACTTTTTTTAATGGCTTTTATTTTAACCCTGAGCCTTTCTAATGCATTTGCCTCAACCTATCTTGAGGTAGGGTTAAAATTGAAGGAGGGGATAAAAGGGGATTCCTTAAGCTTTTCCACTGTGGATGAAAGGGAGTTCGAGGTCAGGGAGGGGGTTAACGCCTCTATGTTCGTAGGCAATTTCACCTTAAATATAAACTTCCAGAAGCTGGACAGCACAAGCCTTCACCTGAATTTAAGCCTTTTCACCTTGGCTCCGGAGATGGAAAAGATTTTCAAAAATTTTCTTATGGGCTTGGAGCACACCTATATCATAAAAGATATCAAGCTGAAAAAAGACAGGGTGTTTCTGCTGGAGCTTACCCCAAGAAGATTTAGGGAGAAGGAAGATCACTGCAGTTATCTTATTACGGATACCCTTTGGTTCTATAAAGAGAGCGTCCACTACGCCTTCACCTTTATGGAGAACTCCCTGGCTGAGTTTTTCTATAATATGAATAAAAACTATCTGGAGTTGGATTATGACGGGATAAAACGTTATTTCAGGTTCGACTATCCGCAGACCCATAAGATCGACTATTTCATCTGTCCCTGCGAGATCCCCGAGGCGGTCTGGGACCAGAGACTGAATATAAGCCTGGCTCCGAGCAAGCATAAGATCTACGTGCTTTTTGAAAAGGAGAGGGAGAGCGTTGATTTTCCGGGCCCCCTGCTTCTTCTTTTATACGAGTACTGGGGGTATGCGCCTGCCTTTGTGGCAGAGGGTGTTTCAGGTTATTTGGAGTTAAGTCATTATTACGCCAAGAAACTCAAGGAGGAAGGCTCTCTTATACCTCTGTCCCAACTCAAGATAAGTTCAGACTACAGAAAAGCTCCAGTGCAGACCGCTTTAATTCAGGCATATTCCTTTACCAGCTACCTGATCGATATCTATGGTATGGATGGATTCAAGAAGTTCTACTCTCAGGTCACAGATCTGAGTTTCGATTCGGTTTTCGAAAAGGTATATAACAAAACCTTCTCCCAGATGGAAGAGGAATGGCTTTCCTTTCTGGATAAGTACAAGTGGGACGAGAAGGAGTTGGAGCCGATAGCGGATAGAAGGTTGGATTACAGATATTATGCAAAAGCCGCTAAGCTCTTAGAGGATGCCTTAAAAATCTATACCCGATACTCGGAGCGAGAAAATATCCTGCGAATCTTAAACAAGCTGGGAGGAGCCTATTTTTCCCTGGGAGATTACAAAGAGGCTCAGAGGGTCTATAAGCAGATGACCCTGATCGATACGCTGAATGCTGGCGATTGTTTCATTCTGGGTAGTTTATATCTTGTGCAGGGGGATAAAGATTCAGCCAGGATAGAATACCTCAAGGCTTTGAGCTTGGATTCGAACTACGCTGCTCCTCAGATTAAATTAGGGGAGATCCTTCTGGGTCAGGGAAACTTTGACCAAGCCAAACAGAGCTTTGAGAAGGCCAAGAGCCTAAATCCCGGGGTATCGGACTGGGCGGAGATATATTCGGGTTTAGCCAAAGTTTATTCTGCAGAGGGTGACAGCCTGAGAGCACAGGCAAATCTATATTCGGGCTTGCGGTCTTCCACTCATTACCTTTCATCCAGCGGAGGTCTTTTCGCCAACCCCTATGTGAAGATCGGGGAGCTCTACCTGTCCTTAGGAGCGTTGGATTCAGCTTTGGTCACTTTTCAGATAGCAGAATTTTTGGAAGACAGGCCCTTCTATTTGGGAAAAGTTTACCTGGATTTAGGCAAGTTATATGAGCTGAAAGGTGAAAAGGAAAAAGCAATAGATTATTATCAGCAGGTACTGCATCTGCCCTCCGGTTATGAGGAAAAGCTCTTGGCTCAAGAAAGGCTTAAACTCTTAGAATAGATGTTCAGTTTTCTTAATCCTATCCTGCTCTGGGCTCTTTTAGCCTTAGCCCTCCCGGTTCTAATCCACTTCTTCAGCAGACAGAGGGTCAAGAAAATAGATTTCTCCTCTCTGGTGTTTTTAAGGTCGCTGGAGAGGACCAGGCTCAGGGCAGTAAAAATTAAGGAGCTTTTGCTTCTCTTGATTCGCTCCCTGATAATCCTCTGTGTGGTCTTGGCCTTTGCCAGGCCCAGTTCCCAGAGTGGGTTTGCCTCGAAACTGGGAGCAGAGGCCAAAAGCTCGATACTCTTCCTGATGGATAACTCCTATCGGATGGGGTATGAGACAAAAACAGGAAATCTACTAGGGATAGCTCAGAGAAAAGCAGAGGAACTTTTAAGAAATTACAAAGAGGGGGATGAGATCTACCTGATCACTTATAATTCGGAGCCGGAGGCGTTTTCAGCCCACCCCACATTTGACTCTTCCCTCATATCCAGAGCCATTGGTGAAATTGAGCTTACCTTTGAGCCTGCGGATTTGGGTAAAGCTTTGGAAAGGGGGTTAGATCTTCTATCCCGGAGCGTGAATGAGAACAAGGAGATATATCTATTTACAGATTTGGAACCAGGGGAGATCTCGATTCTGATAAAATGGAGCTCTGGCTTCAAGGATAAGGGGGTCAAGCTCTTTATCATCAGATTGTCGCAGGAGGAGAAAGAGAACTGGGCAATAGAGAATATCGAGCTCCCACAGGGGATAGTCACAGCAGATATTCCCTTTGAGATAAAGGGAACAGTTAAAAATTATAGCCAGAGATCGGTTCAAAACCTGCTTCTGAGCCTTTACTTGGACGGGAAAAGGGTAAGCCAGACAGATGTGGACTTGAGAGAAGGCCAGGAGGGCGAGGTCAGCTTCACCCAATCGGTCGGTGAAACAGGGTTTCATTCGGGCTATCTGGAGCTTTCCGATGATAATCTCCTGGTGGATAATAAAAGATATTTCAGCTTCGTGGTTCCCCAGCAAATTGAAGTTCTTCTGGTGAAAAGTAAAGAGGAGAAGCAAAACTATTTGAAATTAGCCCTAAATCCAAAGGGGGGGAAAGAAAGCAGGATCAAAATTACCCAGGTTGAGCCAGGTTTCTTTCACACAAGGGAGCTATCAGATTATGACGTGATTATTTTCTCGGATTATGAAGGGATTAAGCCTGGGGATCTTTTCAGCTTAGAAGGTTTTTTAAACTCAGGCAAAGGGGTTTTCTTTTTCTTCAGTGAGACAGAAGAGGAATTATATAGGGAGATCTGTCAGAGGTATCTTGGCTCAACCTTCGAAGGAGAAGAAGGGCCATCCGGAAAAGCAGAGGGGTTTTTAACCCTGGAACAGGTAGATTTATTTCATCCCCTGTTTCTGCCTTATAAGGGTCTGAACAGATCCAGATTCCCCCTGATAAAGTTTTATTCAATATACCAGGTAATCCCCGGGAAAAGTACCAGGATCCTGGCAAGTTTCAGCAACGGTTCTCCAGCCTTAGTGGAGAGCTTACACGGAAGGGGTAAGATCATCGCCCTGTTGAGCTCTATGGACCCCAAATTCTCAGATTTAGGCGAGCACACCTTTTTTGTCCCCTTGATGCAGCGCGCTGTGGAATACCTCTCCTCAGGTCTTTTCTCCTCAAAAGAATTTTTAGTGGGAGAGAAGGCCAGGAAGGAATTTGATTTAAAAAAAGCTGAAAGACTAGAGCTTTTAAGCCCCGAGAACCTTAAAATCATTTTACTCCCTGAGATTGTTGAGGATAGGGTGATTCTGAAGCTTGGTGATTTGGCAATGCCGGGCATCTATAAGCTTCAATCCGCAGACGAGGTTTTAGACCGGTTCGCGGTAAACCTTGATACTAGGGATTCGGATCCAGGAGGATTAAAAAACGAGGATTTAAAAAAAGAGTTGAAGGGGAATGAAAATATACTGATTATGAAACCGGACCAGGATTTGAAAGAAGAGGTCTTGAGAACCAGATATGGAAAAGAGCTGAGCAGAAACTTCTTGTGGCTTGCCCTGGGTTTGTTTATCTTGGAGATGTTGATATCCAAAAGCCGGAAAAGGGATTTGGAATATTTTTCAGAATCCTCAGGAGAAGAAAGTGTTCAAAAGATTTAGTTTTTTTCTTTCTCTCTTTTCTTTGATTTTTTTTCTCGGATGTACTCCTCTGTATCAGGATAAACCGCCCCAGACCAATCCCCCGGAGGAGGTCCCCTATCAGGAAATAAAAGTCCGGGTTCTAACCCAGGATAGAGGTTACCCACTGGGTGGCCCAGTGGATTTAAAACTGGAGATCGAGAATATCTCTTCTGAGCCGGTTAAATTTAATTTTGACACCAGTCAGCTCTTCGATTTCGTAATATATAGAAGAGGATGGGAAGTCTGGAGATGGTCTTATGATAAGACCTTCAAGAAAACTCCGCTTGAGCTTAACATCTATCCGGGGGAGGTCTGGTCATTTCAGACTGAATGGGATGCCAGAGATACCCAGAGGAGGTATGTCTTAGGCGGGAGATATTATATAGAGGGGATTTTGAAGACTTCCATTCCTTTGAAATCCGAGAAGGTCGAGATAGGCTTGACAGATTGATGGGTAAAAAGATAAATCAGAAGAGTCTTATTTTGAGTTAGAGGGTCCTTAGCTTGAAGAACAAGAGGACCGAAGGAGGTGAGAAAGGATGCCGGTCAAAAAAAAGAAAGCCACCTATAAGTGTCCCAAGTGCGGATATACCTCCAGCAAAGCAGGGAAATGCTGCGGGGCTCCGATGAAGAAGGTCACGAAATAGATTTTAGGAAATAGGTGTTAGGTTTTAGGGGAAAAGCTAAAAAACTTTTCCCCTAAGAGTTCTTTGGGAAAATGCAGGGCTGGTCCGCCTCTGGCGGACTGCCAACAATTATTAATACCTTTGTTATTTGTAGGGCGGGCACCCTTGCCCGCCGCACTTCTGTAGAGATGCATAGCAATGCATCTCTAAATTCTCCAGGAAGATAAATATATATGAGGGTTTTAGGAATCTCGGGTAGCCCGGTTAAAAACGGAAATGTGGATCTGTTGATCAGAGGGGTTCTAAAGGGGGCAGAGAGCAAAGGGGCCAGGACCGAGATCATATATTTGGATGAATTGGATATTTCCCCCTGTAAATCCTGCGGGAAAAATCCTGAGCCGGAGTTCTGTATTATCAAAGATGATATGGACAAAATTTACTCCAGGCTTAAAAGCTCTAATGTCCTGGTCTTAGGCTCGCCCATTTATTTTGACACCGTCTCCGCTCAGATGAAATTATTTTTGGATAGATGCAACTGT
Source organism: uncultured Ignavibacteria bacterium (assembly GCA_964511075.1). Lineage (GTDB taxonomy): Bacteria > Zixibacteria > MSB-5A5 > MSB-5A5 > RBG-16-43-9 > CAZEDM01. Next base: position 171,066 of record CAZEDM010000005.1, on the reverse strand, counting down.
CTGACTCCTTTGGTTAAGAAAGACAACAGGTATATTTTCAAATCAAAGCTGAAAAAGAAAAGAAAGGGAGTAATAATCTTAGTGGCTGGCGAAAGACAGAGATTCGATTACGCCCTTTCCACTCTTAAAGGTTTTTTCGTCTGGGCGAATATAAAATTTGTGGATAAGATGCTTTATGCTCATAGTTTCTTTGAGAAAGGGAAGGTGAAAGATGATAAAAGGATGATACAGAAGGCATTTGAATTGGGGAAAAAGTTATGGAGTGCAAAACTTTAGTTTTGCTTGAGTGAAAGGCTGGTGTCTTCGCCAGGATCCTGTAGACAAGACCTTGACTGCTTCGCTCTACGAAAGCAGAGAGAACAGACATTCCAGTCTGTTCGGTCATACAAGAATGTCTGATCTACCAAGGTAAAAATGCCTAATAATTACATTAGAAATAAACCTGAAGGTTTACACTCAAAAAGAGGAGCGATTAAATAGTGAAAATCAATCTAAACGAGATTCCCAAGCTTTTAATAAGCATAATCATCTGCCAGTTTGCAGGGGTTATCGGATCTGTTTTCACCACTCCTGCTATTCCCACCTGGTATGCGACTCTGGTCAAGCCCTCTTTTACCCCACCTAACTGGATATTTTCACCGGTCTGGATCAGTCTATATCTTTTGATGGGTATATCAGCCTTTCTGGTCTGGCGAAGGGGTATAGAAAATCCACAGGTTAATCTGGCACTCCGATTTTTCATTATTCAGCTGGTTTTAAACTCCATCTGGTCGGTTCTGTTTTTCGGCCTCAGGTCCCCACTTCTGGGGTTTATCGAGATAGTGCTTCTCTGGATTTTTATTTTATTGACTGTATTTTATTTCTTTAGAGTATCAAAGACAGCCGGTATTCTGCTTCTGCCCTACCTCCTGTGGGTGAGCTTTGCCGCAGCTCTGAATTTTTCTTTATTGAGGCTCAATCCTTGAGGTTGTGGAGCATACATCCAAAATATCTTGATAAGATAGGGCTTTTGGCTCTGTGGAGAGAGGGGTTGCTTGCCCAGAAGGTTCTGAAGGGAGAAACAAAAGGGTACGTAAACCACCCCCAATTGTTGAGATTCAAAAACCATGCTTATCCCTTGAAGGCTATTGCTAATTACCTTCTTGAAATATGGAAGGAATCCAGCAAAAGAGGGTATAATTTTAAAAAGAGGAAGATCGGGGAAAGAGGAGAGATCAGGAGGATCAGGGTGACCAAGGGTCAGCTTGGGCATGAATTTAATTTGCTCAGAAGTAAATTAAAGAAGAGAGAGCCCCGTAAATACAAAGAGGTTCAAGTGGTGAAGGATATTGAGCCTCACCCCATATTCGAGATTATAGCAGGAAAGATTGAGAGCTGGGAGAAAGCGAAAGTTCGATAGAAAGATTCAGATATAATTAATGGTAATGAGGATAATTATCACCGGGGGGACCGGTTTTATCGGGAAAGCTTTGAGTGGATATCTGTCTGAGGCTGGATATGAGGTCATAGCTCTTTCCCGCAAGGCAAAGACAGTAGACAAAATTTTAGGGGAGAAAGTCACCCTGGCTGAATGGGATGGCATAACAGCTAAGGGATGGATAGACTATGCGGAGGGCTCTTTTGCCATAGTAAATTTAGCCGGTGAGAATATCGCAGGCGGGCGCTGGACTGCTTCCAGAAAGGGAAAAATCCTTGGAAGCAGGCTTAATGCGGGTAAGGCAGTGGTTGAAGCTGTAAAAGAAACCAAAGTAAAACCAAAAGTGGTAATCCAATCCTCAGGCATCGGGTATTATGGGGCACTTTCAGAAGAAATCGTCGATGAGAACTTTCCCTTGGGAACCGGCTTTTTGCCCGAGGTAGCCCAAAGGTGGGAAAATTCCACAAAGGAGGTTGGGTCCTTGGGGGTAAGGCATATAGTCATTAGAACAGGTGTTGTTCTGGGAAAGGATGGTGGCGCACTTCCGCGTCTGATTACCCCTTTCAAATTCTTTCTTGGCGGTCATCCAGGAGATGGGGAGCAGTATTTTTCCTGGATCTGTCTGCAGGACGAGATTAGGGCAATTCGTTTCCTGCTGGAGAAAGAGGATTTAAGCGGAGCATTCAATCTCGCAGCTCCGGGAAGCTTAAAGATGAAAGATTTCTGCAGTGTTTTGGGTAGAGTGATGAGAAGGCCCTCATGGTTTCCCCTGCCTGGATTTTTCCTTCACCTGATTTATGGTCAGATGGCTGAGGAGACGATTTTGACGGGTCAGAGGGTGGTTCCAAAAAGGTTGCGGGAAGCAGGCTTTGAATTCCTTTATTCCGAGGTTGAACCTACCCTTCAGGAGATTTTGAATGGCTGACTGGATAAAGAAAGAGAAGTTGAATATTAGTTCAGTGAGGGGAAATGAGCAAAATAGGTCTTGAACAGAGAAAGTATCTGGAAGGTAAATTCGGAAACAGGGTTTCTTTTGATAATATCGAGCGTGAACTTTATGGACATGATATCGCCGCAATCCCCGGGCTTGTTAAGATCCTGGTAGGGAACACAAAGCCAGAGGCTGTGGTTCAGCCGCAAACCGAGGAGGAATTGGTCGAACTGGTAGGCTGGGCAAAGGAGAACAATGTACCCTTGACTCCCAGGGGAAAGGCATCCTCTGGTTATGGCGGGGTTTTGCCGGTCAAGAATGGTATGGTGATAGATTTTTACAGAATGAATCGCATTCTTCAGATTGATCCTGAGGCTCAGACTGCCAGGGTACAGGCAGGCGTGGTATGGGAGAAGCTTGACCGTGAGCTGGAGAAACATAAGCTGACCCTCAGGTTATATCCCACCAGCTATCCGGGTTCGACAGTCGGGGGCTGGCTGGCACAGGGAGGTGCCGGGATCGGTTCGTATGAGTCAGGCTGGTTCAAAGATAATGTTATAAGTGCTAAAGTGGCTCTGTCTGATGGTTCAATCCGGGAATTTACCGGCCCAGAGTTGGATTTGATTGCCGATGCTGAGGGGACAACCGGCTTAATCAGCGAGGCAACAATTAAGGTTCAGCCTTTAGAAGAGCTAAAGCTCTTAGCCATCGGCTGTGCGGATGCAAATGGCTTACAGAATCTGGTTCAACATATGATAGAGGAAAAACTCCCCATCTGGTCTTTAGTATTCATCAATCCGCGTATGGCAGAGCTTAAAAACAGAGCTCCTCTTATGGAGCATTATGGCCATCCAATTGAAGAAAGGGTTTTGTTACCAGCAGCTTATATTCTCACCCTTGCCTTCAGAGCTAAAGATGAGAAGGAAGTGATGGGTGAGCTACCGGCGATTCTGAAAAGATGTGAGGCAGAGATTTTAAGTCAGCGGATTGCCCAGCATGAATGGAAGAACCGCTTTAAGCTGATGGTGGTTAAAAGATTGGGTCCGAGCCTGGTTCCGGCTGAGGTGATAATTCCCCTGTCCTCTCTGGGCAAGGTGATGGATGAGATTGAGAAAAAAGTCAACCAGCCCATAGTCAAGGAAGGCGTAGTAATCAGGGAAAGCCTTAATGGCCAGCCTGAGGTTGTGATCCTGGGGTTTATCCCCAGCGACCAGCGAAGGTTCAACTACAATTTTGTCTTCAGCTTGGTCCTCACCATAATGAAGATCGCAGAGAGATATGGGGGAAGAGCTTATTCCACAGGTCTGTATTTTGCCACAAAGGCAGACAAGGTACTGGGAAGAGAAAGGGTAAAAAAGTTAGAAAATTTTAAAAAACAGATAGACCCGAAATCGATTTTAAATCCGGGGAAGGTTTTTTACAACGGGTTAGTCGGTCCGGCACTTGGCCTGGCAGGTTTTTTCGAGCCTTTGATCCGTCCGTTTGGGAACTATGTCATCACCCAGATTGGCGAGAGACCCGTAAGAGATGTAAGGGGTATTCCCTCTGATGTTGCCTGGTATGCCTACAGTTGTTCCCAGTGTGGCTATTGTATAGAGGAATGTGACCAGTTTTACGGAAGGGGCTGGGAGAGCCAATCCCCCAGGGGTAAATGGTACTGGCTAAGGGAGTATATGGAAGGCAGGAGGGAATGGGACCAGTTTATGATAGACACCATCGTAGTCTGCACAACCTGTGAGCTTTGCAATTTGAGATGTTCCGCCGCACTCCCGATAGAGTCTTCCTGGATGAAGTTACGGGGGAAGCTCATACATGAAGAAAAGAAGATGACCTTCCCGCCCTTTGAGATGATGGCAGAATCTTTAAGAAAAGAGGGAGATATCTGGGCAGGGTACAGGAGAAATCGCATAGAATGGTTTCCCGGGGATTTAAAAGAGAAGCACGGGGCATCTCATAAAGCCAAAAATGTCTATTTTGCCGGCTGTACCGCCAGTTACGTGGAGCATGATATAGGTATGGCAAGCGTCAGGCTTCTGGATAGGGCGGGAGTTGATTTTACCTATCTGGGAGAAAAGGAGAACTGCTGCGGTACACCGATGTTAGTTGCCGGGAAATGGGAGCTTTTTGCTGATATAATGAAGAAAAACATTCAGGCAGTGAAGGAATCCGGAGCAGACACAGTTATCACTTCCTGTCCTGCCTGTGATATGATGTGGAGACAGGTCTATCCGGAATGGGCTAAGAAATTGGGTATAGAGTATGATATTACTACAAGACACTACAGTGAAGTGGTATCTGAGAAAATCAAATCAGGGGAGTTTGCTTTTCCACAAAGGGGTCAAAAACCGGTTACCGTTACCTGGCACGATTCCTGTCACATAGGCCGGGTTTCTGGGGTGTATGAACCTCCGCGAGAGCTTATAAAGTCTATTCCCAATGTGAAATTTGTGGAGATGAGTCATAACCGGGAAGAAGCGCACTGCTGCGGGAGCGTGCTGACCCTTATAAAAGAACCGCCAGTTGCAGCTGAGATAGGCATGACAAGACTGGACGAGGCAATAGAGGCGGGTGCGGAGAAAGTCCTGGCACTCTGCCCCTGCTGTGAGTTTCAGTTGCGGGTCAGCGCGGACAAGAAAAAGATGCCGATTGAAGTTGTAGATTTAGCCAGATTCACCTCACAGGCATTGGGGTATGATTTCCCAGACCCAAATCCAGAGGTGCAAAGGCAATGGGCAGTTTTCGAGGAGATGATTGAACTTATGACTCCTCAGGGATTTGCTGACCTGATGAAAACTATGTGGCCCGAGCTTATCTCCGCCATGCCCTTCGGAATGGGTGGTATGATGAGGCTTATGGGAAAGATTCCCGGAGCGTTGAATTTAATGAAGCCGATGTTCCCCATACTTTTTCCCAGGCTCTTGACAAGGATGATGCCCAAGGTGATGCCGGTGATGTTAGAGAAAGTAAAAGAGCGTATCCCTATGCCTGATTATATGGCAGAGCAAATGCCAGAGCTGATGCCCAGGGTGATGGATAATCTGATGCCTCATATGATCAAAGATGTGGTGCCTTTGGTCACCCAGCCGATGATTGATTACTTAAAAGGTAAGAAGTAAGATGTGAGACGATCCCCTCTCTCCCTTGCTGGAGAGAATTAGAGAGAAGCTTAATTTTTTGTAGCGGTCCGCCAGAGGCGGATCAGACCTCCATTTTTATGGAACTCTAAAGAGTTCCGCTACACAAGAAAGAAAGACCAGAGCTTTTTAGTCCCTTAAATTAAAGAATATGGTTGATTTTTATAAATTTAAAAGATAAATTAAGGTCTTAAATGTCTTTAGATAAAAGAGATGATTTAAAACTCAACTATATATCATATAAGGAGGTTTAAATGATAGTGAAGCTTTCCAATGGTAAAGAGCTCCCTATGGAGATGCACAAGGTGAGGATTGTGCAGAAGACTTTTCTTATACCAGCTGACCAGAGGCTTAAGGCTATTGAAGAGGGTGGGTATAATACCTTCTCTTTACGCACCAGAGACCTTTTTCTGGATATGCTTACTGACAGCGGGACCAATGCCATGAGCGATAACCAGCTGGCGGCCATGATGGTCTCAGACGATGCCTATGCCGGGTGCGAGAGTTTCTATAAATTGGCTTCTGCCATAAAAGATGTATTGGGGTTCGAATATGTTCTGCCGGTTCATCAGGGCAGGGCGGCTGAGCATCTCTTAGCCAAAGTATTTGTGAAGCCCGGGGACGTTGTCCCGATGAACTACCATTTCACCACCACCCGAGCCCATTTCGAACTGGCCGGAGGAAGGGTCTTGGAAATCTACACGGATGAGGCTTTAAATACGCAGAGCACCAACCTTTTTAAAGGGAATTTAGATTTACAGAAGTTCAAGGATGTCATAAAGAAATACGGGAAAGATAAAGTATCCTTTATAAGGATGGAGGCAACTACAAATCTTTTAGGAGGACAACCATTCTCTCTGCAGAATTTAAAAGAGGTGAAGAAGATTGCCTCAGACAATAATATCATGTTGGTGTATGACGGAAGTTTGATTTCAGAGAATGCCTATTTCATCAAAAAGAGGGAAAAGGGGTATGAGAATAAATCTATTCAGGAGATAATCACAGAGATGATGAGCTATGTCGATATCTTCTATCTCTCGGGCAGAAAGAGCAGTTGCGTGAGAGGCGGATTCATCGCTACCAATAACAAGGAATATTTCGAGGCGATAAAGCCCTGGCTTCCGGTGTATGAGGGGTTCTTGACCTACGGCGGGATGTCAACCAAGGAGATCGAGGCTATGGCAGTGGGATTAAGGGAGATGACGGACGTGAATGTGGCAGGCAGTGCGGCTGAGTTTGTAAAATATTTTGCAGAGAGGCTAATCGATCATAAAGTCCCTGTGGTCACTCCTCCAGGAGGACTTGCCTGCCATGTGGATGCCAAGCTGTTTTTACCCCATATCCCCTGGAATCAGTATCCAGCAGGTGCTTTATCTGCTGCAATCTATATTATCTCCGGGGTGAGGACTATGGAAAGAGGCACGATTTCAGTTGACCGTGACCCGGACACAAAAGAGGAGATCGCCTCAGACCTGGAATTAGCCCGGCTGGCAGTTCCCCGAAGGGTCTATACCATGTCGCAGATCGAGTATGTGGTTGACAGGCTGAACTGGCTATTACAGCACCGGGATATGGTTAAAGGATTGAAGTTCGTGGAGGAGCCGCCGGTTTTGAGATTTTTCTTCGGCAAGTTGGTTCCATTGGATAACTGGGGTGCAAAGCTGGTCGAGGCTTTCAAAAAGGATTTTGGAGCAAGTTGTTAGTTTTTCTGTGTAGGGGCACATTGCAATGTGCCCCTACAGTCGAAGGGCGAGGCTTTCAGCAGGTAGGTCAAGTATGTCCGCCCTTCGACAAACTCAGGCAGTGAGCTTGTTGACTGTAGGACTACTTGACAAAAACTAACTACGGAAATCCCCCAATGAATCGGGCAACTGTGAGAGAAAGGTAAAGATATGTCAAGCATAAGAGATGAAAAATCAGAGCTTTTGGCTGAAATGATTTTAGCTCTGGAGAAGATCGAGGGATGTAAGGAATTTGTATCTCTTATCCCGGAGGTAAGGGCGAATTTGGTCTATGCTAAAACAAATCCCAAAACTCCTGAGGATGTTTTGGCTATTGACGGCAGGATAACTATGGTGAATGGAATGCCTTATGCCTCTGGCAGACCAAAATTCGGCGCCTCCAGCCACATGGCAAGGCTGATCATCGAATTGAATAAATTCGATCCCTCCGTCAGGGCTGGGATAAATTTTGCCTCCAATCCTCCTCTGATGAAGTGGTTGAGAGGGTACTGCAAATCTAAAGGATGGGTCTTCGGTGTGATCGACCGGGAAAAGGAACCAGCAGAAGTGATAGAGAAAGAGGGCGCCTCTATGCCCTGGAAGATAAAAGAACTGATCAGGTCTTCAGAAGGTAAAGCCCCAAAGATATTCTATGAGACTGAGGCTTTAGGCAAAGAGCCTTTATCAGTAATGATAGGAGAAAATCCAGTAAAGATAGCAGAGCAGATTTGTGAGATTGCCAGATCCTATGCTCAAAGCTTTCAGCCTCTTCCCAAGATCGGGAAGATCGACCTGGAGAGTTTTGAACAGTTTATCTTGAAGAGATTAGGTAAAAAGGACAAAAGCGTTTTAGTCCCCCCTTTGACTGGTGTGGATGCTACGGTTATCGATATCGGCGATGATAAGGTGCTTGTAGTTGCCGAGGATCCGATTTTCACCATACCCGGGCAGTCTCTGGAGATGTTCGGCTGGTATACCGTGCATATCGGGGCAAGCGATGTGGCAGTGATAGGGGTTAAGCCGAAATATATGACCTATACTCTCTTGATGCCCCCGCAGACCAGGGATGAGGATTTCAGAGAAATCGTGGATTCCATCCATAGAACTGCGCTCGAACTGGAGATCACCATAGTCGGAGGGCATACAGGATATTATCCGGTTGGTGCTGTCCCCTTAATAGGAGGGATAACCGTTTTTTCCATAGCAGACAAGGATGAATATGTTACTCCGCTTGGAGCAAAACCGGGGGATGATGTGATTTTGACCAAAGGGCCAGCCATAGAGACAGTGGGAATACTCTCCTTTTTGTATGAAAAAATATTAAAGGAGAAATATCCTTCCTCGCTGGTGGAAAAAGCAAAATCGCTTTGCAAGCAGATGACCGTGGTTAAGGATTGCCTGGCTGCAATGGAGACAGGCGGGGTTACCTCGATGCACGATGCCACAGAAGGCGGGGTTATAGGGGGTCTTTTCGAGATTGCCAATGCCAGCAATGTGGGGATGGAGATAGACGAGGAATTATTTATTTATCCTGAGGAAGTGAGATTCGTCTGCGAGGAATTAAATATCGACCCGGTAGCAGCAATTGCCGAAGGCTCACTTTTGCTTACAGTCAATCCTACTCACTCTAAGAAAGTCCTTAAAAAGCTGAAAGAGATAGGTATAAAAGCATCCATCATAGGGAAAGTCCTTAAGAACAAGAAGAGGGTTATGAAAAGGCTGGATGGGAAAACCGTGACTTTAGCTATACCCAAACAGGACCCCTTCTGGCCTGCTTTTTTCAAAGGGTTAGAGCAGATTTAAAGCCGGAGGTAAATAGCTTTTTTGAGATAACATCATAGGGGCTTTATGAAAATTGCTTTTATCATATATAACGAAATGACTGCCCTGGATTTTATAGGGGTGTATGACCCTTTGACCCGGCTTAAGGGTATGGGCTTTTTAAAAAATCTGAAATGGGATATCTGTTCGTATACCAGAAAAATCAAGGACAACACCGGCCTTGTTTTCATTCCCACCAAGGTTAACAAATCTCTCAAAAATTATGATATGGTGATCGTGCCGGGTGGATTCGGCTCCAGAAAATTAGCCAGGGATAAAGGTTTTATCAGGTGGCTCAAAACCGCAGAAGATTGTAAATTCATAGTCTCGGTCTGCACCGGCTCTTTGCTTTTGGGTGAGGCTGGATTTCTAAAAGGGAAAAAAGCGACCACCCATCCTGGAGCTTTTAAGGAGTTGAAAAGATTCTGTTCAAAAGTGGTGAATAAAAGGATTGTGGATGAAGGAGATGTGATTACCGCCAGAGGCGTTATCTCCTCAATAGATTTAGGTTTATATCTCTGTGAGAAATTAGCAGGCAAAAAAACCAGGGAGAAGATTCGTAAGCAGATGGATCATCAATAGCTGGAGAGTTTTCAAATAAGGATGAAAATACTTAAATCTGCACTTAGAATTTGGTTGGTTTTTGCGATATCAACCATACTGAATGGGATATTCAGAAATTTGGTCCTCGAGTCTACGGTCGGGAAATACGCAGTTCATCCGGTGAGCACCTTAATTCTAATCTGTTTTGTTGATCACTTTTTTTATGCTGAGGACCTTAGCTGAGATGAGGTTTTATCCTTGAGCAGTTTCCGGTCAAAAAGAAAGTTCGTTGGATTTTGGTCAGTAGTTTCCATAGGAGTGGGAGGGATGGTGGGTGGCGGAATTTTTGCCGTCCTTGGTCTTGCGGTTCAGCTGGCAGAGGGGGGGACCTTCATTGCTTTCACCCTGGCAGGTGTGGTTGCTCTAATCACATCCTACTCTTATGCCAGGCTGTCGGTCACCTATCCCAGCCCCGGAGGCACGGTCGAGTTTTTGAATCAGGCCTTCGGTTCCGGATTAATCACCGGAGGAATTAATATCCTCCTCTGGTTAAGCTACATCGTGATGCTTTCCCTTTATGCCTATGCTTTTGGTAGTTACGGTGCTACCTTTTTCCCTGCTACAGATCAGATGGTCTGGAAACATATATTGACCAGTGGTATTATCCTCCTGTTAACCGGTTTAAATATTCTACAGGCCAGGGTCATAGGCGAGGCTGAGGAGTGGATAGTGGGATTCAAAATTGCCATCCTGGTCCTCTTCATTGTAACGGGCTTCCGAAGCATAGAGATTCAGCGATTGCAGCTATCCACCTGGTCTACCTCACTGCAGCTGATAGCTGGCGGGATGATTATTTTTCTGGCCTATGAGGGTTTTGAGCTAATTGCCAATACCGCTGGAGAGGTAAAAGATCCCCGGAAGACCCTTCCCCGTGCTTATTATTCTGCAGTCGGGTTTGTCATTGTATTATATGTTCTCATCTCCATCGTGGCAGTGGGGAATCTGCCTATAAGTCAGATTGTGGGAGCCAAGGATTATGCGCTGGCAGTTGCTTCCAAACCCTTTATGGGAACTTTTGGTTTTACCCTTATCGCCATCGCAGCCCTTTTGTCCACCTCCTCGGCGATCAATGCTACCCTGTATGGGGCTTCTCGCATCAGCTACATAATCGCCAAGGAGGGAGAACTGCCCGAGGAATTGGAGAAGAAGATATGGAATCGTCCTGTGGAAGGTCTTTTTATTACCTCTGCCTTGACCCTGCTGATAGCCAACCTGTTCGATCTATCCAGCATTTCCATGATGGGAAGCTGCGGATTTTTACTGGTCTTTGCGGCTGTGAACGGTTCCAATTTTCGTCTTTATATAAAGACGAAAAGCCATAGATGGATTTCGGGATCTGGTATAGTTATCTGTATCGCAGCATTAGGCTTGTTGATCTGGCAGACAGTCAGGGAATCGAAGAACAATCTTTGGGTTCTTCTTTTCATGCTCGGACTGGCTTTCGCCATTGAGGTAATTTACCGTAAATTTACAGGCAGGGTGATTCGACCTTTTTTCAAGTAGGGTATGAAATTCTCAGAGCAAAATTTGTATCCTTCGACTGTCAAAGCTTTAATCTGACAAGGAGGTGTGAATGGGTAGAGTAGAAAATAAAGTTGCTATCGTGACAGGCGGCTCATTGGGAATTGGTAAAGCCACCTGCATCCTTTTAGCCCAAGAGGGGGCGAAGGTTGTGGTTACTGATATTCTGGACAGAGAGGGGCAGAAAGTGGTTGATGAGATCAAAAGCTTTGGTGGGATTGCCAGATTCTGGCATCTGGATGTCTCGAATGAAAAAGAGGTTCAGAAAGTATTCTCTGAGATTAACCAGACCTTTGGCAAAATAGGTGTTTTGGTCAATAATGCCGGCATTGCCGGGCCCAGCAAACCCACGGATGAACTGACAGAGGAGGAGTGGGATAGGGTTATGGCAGTCAATGTCAAAGGGGTCTTTTTCTGCACCAAACATACAATACCCTATATGAGAAGAGCTGGTGGTGGTAGCATTATCAATCTTTCTTCCATTTATGGGATTGTGAGTGCGCCAGATGTGCCTCCCTATCATGCTTCCAAAGGAGCGGTGAGAATTATGACCAAAACAGATGCCTTTCTTTATGCCAAGGATAAAATCAGGGTCAACTCAGTCCATCCTGGTTTTATCTGGACTCCTATGCTGGAAAACTTCTTAAGATCTCAGGGGGATGTGGAGGCAGGAAGAAAAATGCTGGACAGTTTACAGCCAATAGGACATATTGGTGAGACGGAGGATATATCTAATGGTATCCTCTATTTTGCCTCAGATGAATCCAAATTCGTTACCGGCAGCGAGCTGGTGATTGATGGAGGATATACAGCCAAGTAATGAGATTTTAGAGAAGCATAACATATGTCTCTATTTGCTAAGCGATCCTGAAAGAACCGCACTAAGAGATAACAATTAAGGGAGTGAAAATGAAACTTTTCATCACCGGGGCTACGGGATTCATTGGAACTCATTTAATTAAAAGATTAGCTCAAACAGAACATAAGCTTAACTGTCTGGTCAGGAAGGAAAGCAAAACTGATCTTCTGCAAGGGTCTGGAGCCAGTATCATTATTGGAGATGTAACTGATAAAAAGTCTATACTTGAGGGGATGAGGGGTTGCGATGCGGTGATCAACTTAGCTAATCTCTACTCCTTCTGGGAGCCTGATAAGCAAATCTATACAGAGGTCAATATAAAAGGTACACGAAATGCGATGGAATGTGCTCTGGAAACGGGTATCTCCAAGGTGGTGCATGTCAGCACAGCGGGGATTTACGGTAAACCTAAGGATTGTCCTTTCACTGAGGAAAGTGAGGTTGGTCCGGTTCGCTTCAGCGAGTATTTCCGAACCAAATATGAGGGTGACCTTATTGCCTGGGAGCTTTATGAGAAAGATAAATTGCCTCTGGTTATGGTATACCCAGGTGCGGTCTTAGGTCCGGGAGACCCAAAAACCACTGGCAAATATATCAAAGATCTGATCTATCGGCGGTTACCTGCTACGGTATTCGTTAATTCCTTTTTCACTTTTGTGTATGTGAAAGATGTGGCTGAGACTATCATAAGAGCAACTGAGAAGGAGAACAATATCGGCGAGAAATACTTAGTGGGGAAATATCAACTGACGTTTGGAGAGATAAACAAGATGGTAAGTGAGATCTCAGGTGTTCCCCTGCCCAGAATAAGCCTGCCTGGTTCTCTGGTTATGGTAAACTCTATACTTCTAACTTTTTTAGCCAATATCGTAAAAAGACCGCCCCTCTGGGGTATGTCTGTTGATCAGATGAGGACGATGAAAGAAGGCACCAGGTTTGATGGGATCAAAGCTGAAAAAGAATTGGGCATAACTTATACTCCAGTTAAAATTGCACTGGAGGAGGCGATAGCATCATTTCGAGAGTAGGCTATGGACAGACTTTTTAGACTGAACTCAAAAATTGTCTTATTAATTTTTGTATTTCTCGATTTAATCTGCGTTGGCATGGGAATGGGCGTCCCGATCTTCTGCATATTATTCGGGTTTGTAGTCGGATGGTATATTGCCAGGAGAATAACTCTGCTTTATGAAGTCCCGGGGGATGTTCTCAAAAAAGTTTTACATTATGCCATCACCACTTCTCTTTTCACTTTCATAGTGATGGCTGTTCTCTGGGTGCCCACGATTAAATTGCTTTTCACCCTAGGATACGATTTCAAGAATTTCGGGATTCCCTTAATCCTTTATAACCCAAGAATCAGCTTTATCGGCTGGCTGGCTCTGATGATATTTATATCCCCGTTTCTACAATTGTTGACCACGATTTTTGCGGCTTATTTGACATTGCTAAATAGTGTAAGTAAAAAATAAAGAAAGAAGGATATATTGTTGAATAATAATAGAACATCGAATGACTATTTTCTTAAATTTGATTTGTCTCCTTTTGAAGTTTTAAGGAGTTTTGCGCGACATGCTAGCGATGAGACTCATCTTGGCAATAAAGGTGACTGGCTTAATCATTTTATAAATGGTTTGGATGGATTACGTGCACGGATTCTGGGTGTTGAAATTCATTACTACCAAATCCGCTCTTGGGGCTTAGTTGATTTAATTTTTCAATCTGGAATTGCTCACAAAACGAGAGAGCTTTTTCTTTATGAACTCACTGAATATCATCTTTCATCAATGCTATTTAATATGGATTCGGCAGTTGAGTGTATAGTGTATATGTTAAATGCACTTGGATATGTTGCAAATCCTATTCAATTTAAGGATGTGACTGATGAAACCAAATTGGCCCAAATTTTCCCTTGGAACATTTTAGGTAAGCAAAAGAAAGACGATAAAGTAGAATTTGTCGAAGGATATAAGAATTATTTCCCTTCCTTAAAAAGTTACTGGTGTGAAAACAAGGACTTAATACGTCAAATTGCTGACCAACATAATGTATCTAAGCACAGGTCGTCAATATTCTCAGGTGGCAAGAGACGAATAGACCCTCCACCAGATTTTTTTAAAAAGTTTGGAATCGAAGATAAAACTGAGCAGATAGTACTTTCCCCTTTTGCAGAGATAGATCTCCCATTGCAACCAAAATTACCTTGGCGCAAACGAGATCCTAAAGGGAGTGTCAAATTAGATGATATTGTCAGCAGATTTCATATTTTCATCAATATATCAGGTGTAAAAGCTCTTGAGGATGCAAGAAATAATATTAAACTAAAATGAAAATTTTAAAGATAGTAAAAATGTAGCGGAAGGCTTTAGCCTTCCATTTTCTCTAAGATGGGAACCTAAGGGTTTCTGCTACATTTGAAAATAGGGACAGAACAGTGTTCTGTCCCTACAGGAAAAGGAACTATAGAACGGGCAAGATGCCTGTTCCATCGAAGAGTATCCTCCACTTCCAGCAAGCCGGGGCTATTTCTTCCCAGTGATTTTCAAAGATTTTTCTAAAAGCTCTTCCAACTTATCCAGCTTATCTTCCTGTCTTTCTTTGGTCTCCGAGTCCAACTTATAGTTTAATGCTTCCTGGCAGGCTTGGATACACTGGGCGAAATCGCCAAAGTTAAAATAGGATTGGGCAATGTAGTATTTGCATTCGATTAGATTATAGTGGTTCTCCTCCGGATTTTTTTTTAATTTCTTGATTATCAGCTTATAGTATTCTATGGCGTTTTCCCAGTCATATCTCTCATAATAGGCCGTGGCTGTAGCCCATAAGAAGAGCTTGCCCTCCGGATATTCTTCCTGCAAGCCCTTAGATAATTCTATAGCCCGGGAGTAATCTTTTTCTTTGATGTAGATCCAGATGAGGGCATTCCAGGCCGCCGCTTTTGAGAAAAGGCTTTTATCCGCGGCTAATTTCAATTCCTCCTTCCCTTTCTCCCTTTCATCTGCAAAAAAAGGAAGCCAGGCAAAGGTCTTGGTAAAGTGGCTGGTCCAGTAATGGTATGAGCCCAGGCCCAGATAGGCGTCGTAAAAGGTCGAATCAAGCTCAACTGCTTTTTTAAAGGCAGATTTTGCCTCCATGGCGTTTCTGAAAGCAGACCACCAGCTCCCCTGGCGGGCTTTATACACTCCCAAATATCCATAGGAGTTTCCCAGGTAGAGATAATCCCAGAGGAGAGTGCTGCTTCCAGAGCTGATCCTCTTCTGAGCCAACCGGATGGCTTTTTCAAGAACAGAATAAAATTCCTCCTCCTTGAAATCGCTCTCGTAGTCCATCATCTCAGCCTGGTACAGTGCTCCCAGGAAAAAATAGCCGGCCGGGTCAAGGGAATCTGAGCTTATGATCTTTTTGAATCTATCCTCGGCGAAAAAGTAGTTTTCATTTAAAGTGGCGTTTATACCCTCTAAAGCCAGGGTGGCATAAGGGGGATAGTCCTCGGCTTGGGGAAAAGCGCAAAAAATAGAAATCAAATATCCTGTTATAAATAAAATAAAAAAGATGCGTTTCATTTAGGTTTTATTTTCCTGGAGATTTCTTTTTGAAGATCCTTAATTTTGTCCATAAAAGGTTCTGCATAATTATTCCCCTTTGTCTCCGGCTCCAGCTTCAAAGCCTGGCTTAACTCTTCCTCAGCGGATTGCAAATCTCCCAAATTGTAATTTACATACGCCAGCCAGTATCTGCACTCGTATTCGCCTGCCGGATCATAGTAAGGCGAAGCTCTCAGAACCTTCAATAAATCAAGGAAAATGTCTTTAGCCTCCATCCAATCGTCCAGTCCGATATAGGCAAAGCCGGTCATCCATAATCTGAAGGGGTCATTTTCATTGATTCTTTTAACCTCCTGGCTCCATTTCAAGACAGAGGGGTAATCTTTTTCCTCCAGATAGATGCGCAAAAGGGAATAGGCAGCTTCATCTTTGGCGTACTTCCCTTTCTGGATAGCAATCATCGTCTCCTGAATACCCTTTTTCCTTTCATCCCCGAAAAAGGGCAGCCACCAGAAGAGCTTTGATTTCACGCTCCTCCAGTAGTGGTAGGCGCCCAGCCCGAAATAGGCGTCGTAAAGATTAGAATCCAGCTCCACGGCTTGTTTCAGATGAGAGTTGGCTTTCCCTCCATCCCGAAATGCACCCCACCAGCTTCCCCTGAAAGAGCGATAGATGCCCCGGTAACCCAGGGAGCCACCCAAGTAAAAATGGTCTATGGCCGAATCGGGATTTTTCTCTACTTTTTCGTAACCTTTCTCTATTGCCAGGTCGATATTTTTTTCAAAATCCTCTTTGTATTTCTCGTTTCTATAGTCGTCTATCAGGGTCTGTAAAGATGCGGCGATGAAGAAATAGCCTGCCGGGTCGTCCGGGTATTTCTCCACAATCTTTTTGAACTCAGAAATACCCTCCTCAAATTTATCCTGGTGAATAAGATCTGTTCCCCTGAAGATGATGGAATCCAGATCAGTTTCCGAGGCAAATGCAGGCTGAGGATAAAGAGAAGAAGCGAATACCAAACAGAGCAAAATCTCTACGAGTAACTTAAAAATCGGCCTGCCCGGTGAGCAGGTCCTGGGTGAACTTATCGATTTTGGCATTTTTAGACCTTTCACATAAATCCTTTAGAAAATGATAATAGTCCTCCATAAAGGAGAAGACTCTGATCTTTTCCTTTACGGGTGAATTTATCTGGGTGGTTTTCAGAAGCTTAAAAATCCCGTATTCCCGGGTGGTTATGTTATTGATCCTGTCCCAGTTTATACGGATTTCTTTCAGACTACCTCTGGAGAAAAACCTCTTCAGACCCAGTTCATTCTCCTCCATAGTTAATAAATGGCGGGTTGAATCAAAATAGGTCAGGAGAGTGATGAGCAGAAAGACTAAAAACGAGATAAGGCTCAAAGCTGAAAACGATTTAATAATGACTATGGATAGCAAAAGGAAAAACAGCGCAGCCAGATAGAAGATTATCCTGAACTCAATCCCGAAATAACGATAGACGATTTTATCCTCAGGTGCTTTCATTCCAAAGAACTTAAATTATTTTTGTTAAAAAGCAAGATTTTTTGTTTTTATTCTGGTCAATTTCCCCACCTTGAGGCAAGGTAGGGCTACTAATCTGGTGTAATCTGCAGAGGCAATTCGTGAATTGTCCCTACCTATTCAATTTTTCCCAGGTTTTTTGCAACAGATGATTTTTCCAGTCCCTTTTCATCTTTTTATAATTTTTCATTCCGCTTTTATATTCATTCGCCCATCTTCTGACAAAATCCCCCTTTTTTATCTCTGATAAGATTTTGCCCATTTCCTTTTTGCTTATCACCTTTTTCCCGGAGATATAGGAACCAAACTCCGCGGTCTGGCTGATTTTTTCAAACATGCCGGCTATTCCGTATTTTTTAATCAGCTCAACTATCAGGTCTATCTGGTGAACGCACTCGAAATAGGCATTTTCCGGGGACAAGCCTGATTTAACCAGGGTCTCAAATCCTGCTCTCAAAAGCCCGGACAGGCCACCGCATAAGACAGCCTGCTCCCCGAATAAATCCCCGATTGCCTCATCCTTGAAGGTTGTCAATATCGCCCCTGCCCTGGTTGAGCCAATCCCCTTAGCATAGGCTAAGGCTTTGTTCAAGCCTTTTTTTGAATAGTCCTTCTGCACGGCGACAAATGAGGTTATTCCCTTTTTCTCTAAATAGAGCTTTCGCAAAAGCTCGCCTGGCCCGTGCGGGGCAACCAAGATTATATCAATAAAATCAGGAGGTTCTATCAGCTTAAAGTAAATGCTGTAGGCATGGGCAAAGACCAGTGTCTTTCCCGGGGCAAGATTTTTACGGATGCTTTTCTCATAGAGTTCCTTATGCTTATGGTCGGGTGCTAAGACAGAGATTATATCTCCGATCTTAACTGCCTTTTCCGGGGTATAGACTTTAAAACCATCCT
Organism: uncultured Ignavibacteria bacterium; assembly: GCA_964511075.1. GTDB lineage: Bacteria > Zixibacteria > MSB-5A5 > MSB-5A5 > RBG-16-43-9 > CAZEDM01. The sequence continues at coordinate 153,069 of CAZEDM010000005.1, read as the reverse complement.
TCAGCGCGACCTTTCTATCCTTGTTATTTCCGGGAAGCCCGATTATTACTTTCAGACCTGAATCCTTTAAATTCAGAGCCTGAGCCTTTCCCTGGTTTCCATATCCCAGGAGGGAGATGGTCTTCCCCTTAAGATATCTCAGGGAGGCATTCTTATCTTTGAAAATTTTAAAGGGTCTTCTAACCATATCAATAAAATCTACCAGATTTAATATAAGCAGATAAAGACTAATTTTAAAATATTTTTTTGGGTGAAGTTCTATGATTTATAAGACCTTAACCCGGATAAAAAAAGACGCTTACCGAAAATAATGAGAATTTGCTTGACATAACATAAAAGGTAAGATATAATATTTTTTGATTTTGATCTTTGATATCTGATTTACAATCTGGTGAACGGGAAGGCGGTGAGATTCCGCTACAGCCCCGCTACTGTAAGTGGCTACGAAAGCTTTGACTATACCACTGTCATTTAGATGGGAAGGTAAAGCCGGTAGGCCTGAAGCCACAGAGTCAGGAAACCTGCCAGATTGTTTTAACCGTAAATATTTCCTTGCGCGGGTAGGGAAAAGGTTGGGAAATTTTTAAGCCAGCTACCCTTATGCGAGCTGGTTTTTTGTTGCCGCTCAAGTAGTCACCTCCAGTTTTTCCTCTGCCCGGCAGGAAGATCGAGAAAACAAAAGATGAAAAAAATTTTTCTTCCTGCCCTTGCCGTATTCTTCAGCCTCTTTTTTTTCTATTCTGGATTTGCCCAATCCACCATAAAAATTGAAGGCAGGGTTTGTGATAAACAGGACCTTCAACCTGTTCCCAAAGCCACCATCAGGATTCTGAATACCAATTACGAATGCAAAACTGACAGCAGGGGTTATTTCTATCTGGAGAATATCCCGGTTGGCACATATACTCTGGAGGCTTCAGCCCAGGGGTATGAAAACAAGAAGATCTATGAGGTAAAGGTATATGAGGATGTGACCGCTGAGCTGGGGGTCAGCTTAGAAAAGAAGCTATATTTCCTGCAGGGAATTGAGATCTCAGGCGAAAAACCACCTCTCAACAGTGCCAGCCTTGAGACCATAGACAGGAGACGAATTGAAAGACTGCAGGCTCGAAATCTTTCCGAGGTCATCGAGTCGACAAACGGCGTTTACCTGCAGAAAAGCGGGACAGTGGGAGGGACTCATCAGGTTAGCATAAGGGGAAGCTCCCCCGAGCATGTCCTGGTCCTCCTGGACGGGCAGAAGCTGAATCCTTCCGGAAACGGAATAGCCGACCTTAACACCATCCCTCTGGAAATGGTGGAGAGGATCGAGGTTTTCAAGGGAGGGCAGTCTGCCCTCTTCGGTGCGGATGCCTTAGGGGGGATAATCAATATAATCACGCTCCCTCAAAGAGAGGAGCCCTGCCGGCTAAGCCTGGAAAATCATTGGGGGAGCTGGGATACCGAGATTTTCAATTCCTCTTTTTCGAATCTTTTTTTTGGAAAGTTCTTCCTGAAGCTCACCTATACCTATGAATATTCCAAAAACGATTTCAATATATGGGCTTATGATGACCCGGAGAAGCGGGAGCTTTTGAACCAGCAGGGCAAAAACGGAGACAGCACCACTACCAGAAAAAACGCTTATCACAAAGCTACCAATATATTCTTTTCCGGAAATTACCTCTTCGATCCGAAAACCGAGCTGAGTTTTTCCGGACAGGCCTATCAGGCAAAGAAGGGGATTCCGGGAAGCTATGGCTGGATGGTGGCATATCAAAATGCCCGGGCAGAGGATGAGCGCAGGCTTTTGAGCCTGAAACTGACCAGACGATTCTCTCCCAGCTTTTTTCTGGAGGGCAGTTCAGGGTATTCCCGCTTCGAACAGCATTTTCAGAACGATACTATCTCAGTTTTCGATTCCAGATATGTGGATGATATAATAGATTTCTCACTGCTTGCGCATATACAGCCTCTTCAAGCTAACAGGCTCAAAGCCGGAACCCAGTTTCAGGAAGACGTTCTAAATCACAAGGATTTTCTTATCCCGGAGAATAGCCTGGGCAGGATAGAAAGGTCGACCTTCAGTCTTTTCTTCTCGGACCAGCAGGAGTTTACTCTGCCTAAGGAGTTGTTCTTCAAGAACCTGACTTTGAATTTTGCCTTAAGATGGGACGATTCAAAATCTCTAAGGGATTTCCTTTCCCCGCAGATGGGCCTGGTGCTCTCGAAAGGCGAAAGATACCGCTTAGCCTTAAGAGCAAGTTACGGGAAATCCTATCGCCAGCCCTCCAATAATGCCTTGTTCTGGAAAGGGGACGTTTTCGCTCAGGGTAATCCCAATCTTCTGCCGGAGAAATCAGAGGATTCAGAAGCAGGAGGCGAATTCCATCTTCCCTGGTTGGGAGAGCTTTCCGCAGGGATGACTTTTTTCCACAGCCTGATAACAGATCTTATCGAATGGCAGAGAAGTTTCGACGGCAGATACTATCCGGTCAATGTATCAAAGGCGGAGATCTACGGGCATGAGGATTTTATAACCTGGAAAAGCCCGAAAGAGTATTTTGAGGTTATCTACAACAATACGGTCTCCATTGCCAAGAACAGAAGCGGGGACAGGCTGGAAGATGGCAAGTTCATTCCTTTCAGACCCCGGTATCTAACCAATTTAAGCTTCAGGTTCGAGTACAAGCTGTTTGAGGCTCTGTATAAAATTCGCTGGGTTTCAGAGCGCTTTACCGGACCGGCTAACACCAAAAAAGAGGAGCCTTATCACTTAGAGGACCTGATGATAGGACTGAAGAAGAAATTCAAAAATACGGAGACAAAACTCAAATTAGAATGGAATAATCTTACGGATGAGGAATACAAACTTATCTACCGCCATCCTATGCCCGGAAGAGAATGGGGAATAAGTTTATCCCTGAGCTGGGGATTAAACCGGAATTGATTTTTTAGTTTATGAGTGAGAATTCAGTAAACTAAGTTTAAAGGAGGTAGTATTATGTTAAAAAATCTTTGTTTAGCTCTTGTTTTAGGTTCAACTTTGGTTTTCTCCACTGCCCGGGCAGATAATATAGCTTATGTGGTCAACAGTTATCCCGGGGATGAAACCTTATCTAAAATCAATCTAACCACCGGCGAGGTGGTCAACAATTTCCTGAACTTAGGGGTATCTCCCAACCAGATTGTCATAAAGGGAGATTACGCCTATGTGGTCAACTCATTAGACCACGATATCCAGATCATAAATCTTAAAACAGAATCCACAGCCGGGTATATAAATATCGGGGAGCCAAGAAGTCCTTATCATATGGCTTTTGCGGATTCCCAATTCGCTTACGTTACCAACTGGGCAACTAACACCATCTCCAAATTCGATATTAAAAATCAAACTGTGACAGGGGAGTATGGAGTAGGAAGAGCTCCAGAGGGAATTCTTGCTGTGGGGAACAAGCTTTATATCTGCTGTTCTGGTTTTTCCTGGCCCAAAACAGGCGGGTTTTATAGACAGGAATTTATTTTCGATTCCGTGCAGAGGACAGAAAACTTTAAAGCCTTAAGCTATATTCCGGGAAGGGTGTATGTATTCGATTTAGAGACAGAGACAGTTGTGGATAGCATATTGGTAGGGCTAAATCCTCAATATCTGGATTTAGACCCTGAGGGTGAGTTGAATGTGGTCTGCACCGGTGATTACGGGTCTGTTACCGGAAAGGTTTATAGAATAAATACAAGAACCAATACGGTAATTGACAGCATAGTTACAGGAGGAACCCCGGGGGTAATCTCCATCAGTGCAGATGGGATAGGATATCTGACTGCAGTGGGATGGACACCTGACCCGGGTTTGATATATTCTTTTAACAGCATCGCGGACACTATGATTTACGGACAAGAAAATCCCATAACCACTGATTCCGGAGTGATAGCGGTGACTGTTCTTTTTCATTCGAAAGTTCTAAGCTGCAACTACCAGAGCGATGATGTTACTCTACTGGATTCATCCGGGACTCTTATCCAAAGATACCTGGTAGGGAACGGACCCATTTCTCTGGCTTTATATCCTCCCTGGATCGAAGGGGATTGTAATGGAGACGGAGTGCTAAGCGTTTCAGATGTGATTTATCTGATTAATTATCTTTTCACAGGAGGATTTTTACCCAAATTCACAGCATCTGCGGATGCTAATTGTGATGGTAATGTTGGCGTAAGTGACGTGGTCTATTTGATTAATTATCTTTTCAAAGGCGGACCAAAACCGGGGTGTTGAGCGGAGCGAAATCCCACCACAGGCGGGGCTGAGAGCAGTTTGGAGTTTGTGAGTTTGGCGTTTGGAAAGTAAAGCAAACTTGTAAGTCAAGCATGGCGTAGCTTGTTTGACAAAGCAGAAGGGATTATCAACCAATTCCGGTTTTTTGGAGGACTAAGATCATCGAAAGAGTAAATATGCTGAAAATCAGGAAGGCAAAGTTAAAGGATCTGGGTCGAATTACTGAGATATACAACGAGGCTATTGTCAAAACGACTGCCACCTTCGACACCCAGCCCAAGACTCTCAGGGAACAAAAGGTGTGGTTTTCAAATCACGGCACAAAATATCCCATATTAGTTGCAGAGGAGAAGGGTCTTGTAATTGGTTGGGCCTCTTTAAGCCAGTGGTCTGACAGATGTGCCTATTCTGATACTGCTGAGATTTCACTCTATGTTAAGGAGGAATTCCAGGGCAAGGGAATCGGGAAGAAGCTTTTGGAAAAAGTCTTGCAAAAAGGTCAAAAAGCAGGTCTGCACACGGTAATAGCCAGGGTGACTGAGGGTGGGGAGGCAAGTATTCATCTTCACAAGTCGATGGGTTTTGAGCATATAGGAATTATGAGGGAAGTCGGGCGGAAATTCGGGAAACTTCTGGATGTTCATCTGCTGCAAAAAATTTACGATGACCGCAATTTGTAGGTCAAGTATGGTGTAGCCTGCTTGACAATTCAAAAAAAGATGTCAACCAGTTCCGCCTCTGGCGGACATGGTTGACCTACATATCTAAAAGTAAAGGACAGAACGGTGTTCTGTCCCTACAAATGCACCTACAAAATTATTCGTACCTTAAAGCCTCTATGGGGTCTAAATTGGAGGCTTTTCTGGCGGGGTAGAAGCCGAAGAAAACTCCCACGAAACCGGCAAAGAAGAAGGATAAGGCTACTGCCGGGACTGAGGTGAAAATGGGCCAGTGCAGGAGAGCCGAAATTAATTGAGAGCTTAATACCCCTATAATAATACCAATTATACCTCCGAACAGGCTTAGAACCATAGACTCTATCAAAAACTGGGTCAGTATATCCTTAGCCTTGGCTCCCACTGCCATCCTTATACCTATCTCTCTGGTCCTTTCGGTCACCGAGACCAGCATAATGTTCATTATCCCTATGCCTCCCACTATCAGGGAGACCGAGGCTATAGCTCCCAAGAGAATAGTCATCACACCAGAGGTTGAGCCAGCCACGCTGGCTATATCCAGCTGGCTCCTGACCCTGAAGTCGTCATCCTCTCCTGGTATGATCTTGTGTCTCTGACGGAGAAGCTGGGTTATCTGTTCCTCAGCCAAGTCTATCAGATTTCGGTCCGTGGCTGAGGCAATGATAGAATTGATATAAGTTATTCCCATGATTTTCTTCTGGGCAGTGGTATAGGGCACTATTATTAAATCATCCTGGTCATGACCAAAGGCATTCTGTCCCTTTGGAGTTAAAGTCCCAATGACCCTGAAGGGGAGTTTATTGATTCTTATTATTTCCCCAACGGGGTTCTGGCCCGGGAAAAGGTTATCCACCACAGTCTTTCCTAACACGCATACCTTAGTAGCGCCTTTTACATCCTGGTCAGTGAAAAAAGTTCCAGAGGCTAAGGGCCAGGAGCGAATGTGAATGAAATCCGGGGAGTACCCTTCGATCCTGGTTCCCCAGTTAAGATTTCCCGCCACAACCTGGGCATTAGTTCGAACCACAGGTGAAACCCTTGAAACTGCAGGACAGTTCTCCTTAATGGCCACAGCATCTTCCTCGGTCAAAGTGGTCATAGTTCCAGCGCCTGCTCTAACACCTCCACCCATAAAACTTCCCGGGAATATGGTCAAGAGATTGTCCCCCAAGGAGGCGATCTGGGTATCGACCATCTTTTTTGCACCTTGCCCTATTCCCACCATAGCGATTACCGCTCCCACGCCGATTATTATCCCCAGCATGGTCAGGCTGGAGCGCATCTTATTCCTGCTTAGGGCCCTATAGGCAACCTTCAGGATCTGAAAATATCTCATATCTCCTCCTCCACATCTGTCTGGGGCAAGGAGAGGAGTTCCTCCCTGGCTATTCTGGAGGTCTGGACTATCTCGTCTTTGATGATTTTTCCGTCCCTGAAGGTTATGTTCCTTTTGGCATAAGAGGCAATGTCCCTTTCGTGGGTGATAAGGACGATGGTGATTCCGCTTTCATTCAGATATTGAAATATATCCATAACCTCAACAGAGGTTCTGGTATCCAGGTTACCGGTAGGCTCGTCTGCCAGGATTATCGCCGGGTTGTTGATCAGAGCACGGGCAATTGCCACTCTCTGCTGCTGTCCTCCGGAGAGCTGGTTGGGGTAAGAGTTTTCCCTTCCCTCCAGGCCCACCAAGGATAATGCCTTTTTAGCCTTCTCGAGATTACCTTGGGAGGAATTACCGTTATACAGCAGAGGTAATTCCACATTCTCCAGAGCAGTAGTTCTGGACAAAAGATTGAAAGCCTGAAAGACGAAACCTATCTTTCGGTTTCTTATCTGAGCCAGGCTGTTGCGGTCCAGGGAGGAGATATCTTTTCCCTCAAGTAAATATCTTCCCCTGGTGGGCCGGTCCAAACAGCCTAGGATATGCATCAGGGTTGATTTTCCCGAGCCGGAGGGTCCCCTTATGGCTACAAATTCACCCTTCTCAATGGACAGATTTATCCCTTTCAGGGCATTGATCTCGAAATCCCCAAGCTTATAGATTTTAACTAAATTCTCCGTGGATATGAGCACAGGCTTATCTCCTGCCTCTTCTGAAGTTGGGAGTGAAGGGATTCACCTGCTGGTTATTCGAGGAAGGCCCGGAGTTGTTCTGGCCGGTGATCACTTTATCGCCCGGTTTGATCTTATCGGAGATAACCTGAGTGAAGGACCCATCTGATATCCCGATTTGAACCGGGACTGATTCTGGAATTCCCTGGGGACCAAGAATCCAGAGAACGTTTTGACCGGACTTGCCGGAACCTGTGGGATTTGACTTGACTGCACCGGTATCGGATGACGGTATACTCTGAGCCATGGGATTTGACTCTTTCCTGACAGAAGAAGATTTCTCCTCACTGGCCGGGTGGAAACGGAAGGCTCCAGAAGGGACTTTGAGCACATTCCCTCTCTGGTCTACCAGCACAGTCACATTGGCAGTCATCCCGGGCTTTAACAAAAGATCAGGATTCGGGACCTCGATAATCACGTCATAGGACACTACGTTCTGCACGATCTCCGGGGCGAGTCTTATCTGGCTCACCTTTCCGCTAAAAGACTGTTCCGGATAGGCATCCACCGTAAATAGTGCCTCCTGCCCTACTTTTATCTTCCCGATATCCGCCTCGTCAATGCTTGTGTTTACCTGCATTCTGGTTAAATCCTGAGCGATGGTGAAAAGGGTAGGAGCCTGCAGGCTGGCGGCAACAGTCTGACCCACATCCACATCCCGGGATATAACCACACCATCTATGGGAGAGGTGATGGTGGAGTAATCCAGGTTGGTCTTAACCCTATCCAGATTTGCCTGGGCAGATTTCTCCTCCGCTACTGCCAGCTCATAATTGGTAAGAGCCAGGTCTTTCTCCGATTCGGAGATCATATTCTTCTGATAAAGGGATAAAGAGCGCTCGTATTCTTTACTGGAGAGACTGACCGAGGCTGTGGCTTTCTCCAGATCTGCCTGAGCCTGGGAAACCTGGGCTTTTAGGAAGGTGGGGTCTAATTGGGCCAGGACCTGCCCCTTTTTCACCCGATCATTGAAATCCGCATACAGGGCAGAGATGGTGCCGGAGATCTGGCTGCCTACCTGAACTGTGGTCACTGCTTCCAGGGCGCCGGTTGCAGTTATGATGATCGAAATATCCCCTCTCTGGACTTCTGCCGTTATATAATTAGCCTCTGATTTTTTTCCCTTTCCCCTGAAAAACAAAAAAACCAAGATAAGTAAAACCAAAATTGGTATAAGGACAAAAACTTTCTTCATAAGATTTCCTTTCTTTTCTTTAAGCTCAAAAATTAAAGTCTGGGGAATAATCCTTTTTCAAGCCTGATTGCAGAAACTCCTGATTTAAATTAGACACATATCAATTGCCAAAGGTTTAATTATAATACGCAGGTTTCCATTTTAGTGATAATTCCAAATCTGGAAAGGGTAAGAGGATAAAGCTCTCACCTTCTCTTTTTTACCAGATAAAATAAGATTATTCCTACCACAAGGATAGAAGAACCGAAAAGAAAGGTTACCCTTAACCCTAACTTTAAGGCAATTATGCCGATACACAGTCCGGCTAAGACCTCCCCGGTGGAATTGGTAAGATTTATAAATGAAAGCAGGGTAGCTCGTCTGTGGGAAGGGATGGATCTGTTATACAGATCCAGTAAAATAGGCTCCTTGAACCCCTGGAATGTCTGTAAGAGAACGAAGAGCATTATGGCTAAAAAAGGGCTTATGCTCAAGGCGATAATTACAAGAGAGCTTATAAAGCCAAACTGCAGCAGGAGCACGAAGTTGGCTTCCGATTTGAACCTTGAGGATAGTTTCATGACCAGATTCAAAGATAATATCAGAATCACAGAGGAGGCAGCAGCTATCCAGCCGAAATATTCCGGGCTTATCTTTAAACCCTCATAGAAGTGAACCTGCCAATACTGGCTTATGGTTTCATAGGAGAATTCGGAAAAAAGCCCCAGGATAATCAGAGCCAAAATTGTTTTTTCAAGTCTCAGAAGTGAAAAGCTTTCCCGTACAGTTTCCCTCAACTGTTTGAGCGGTTTTACCCTGTGAGGGGTACTCTCTGTCCCTGTGCGGTATTCTTCCGTCATAAACAAAAAGAGGAAGAAAAAGGAGAAGAAAAAGATAAGTGTGAAAGGAAACCAGGTTAACTTGAGATTAAAAAAACCCAAATAGCCACCGAAGATTAACCCGATTAGATTTCCCGCGGTTTTGTATTTCGTGCCTGTTCCGAAAACCTTTTTTTGCTTCTCAGCCTCATTCTGGTATTTCAAGGAATCAACTATCCAGGCATCTAACGCTCCGGATTTTAAGCTCTCACCCAGGCCCACTAAAATCTCAGCCAGGATAAATCCAGCCAGAGATGGAAAGAGTATGAAAACTGCTCCTCCGAAAAATAAAGACAAGCTGGAAAGGATAACCGAGAGCTTACGTCCATATAAATCCGCCAGATACCCGGTGGGGAGCTCGGTTATTAAGATGGAGGCTTCAAATACGGAGGCTAACAGGGCTATCTGGAAAAGATTGAGCTGGTACTCCCTGAAATAAAGCACATAGATGGGAATAATCGAGCCAAAGGCTAAACTGGAGAGAAACTGAATAAAGTAATAGATTTTAACCGGGGTTTTCATTTTATTATTTTCCCCCCTCTTCCTACCCCTCTCCCACCAGGGGAGAGGGAACAGAATTTTCCCTCCCTCGAAGGGAGGGAATTAAGGGGAGGGTGAATTATATCTTCTTATGCACCCTCTCCTTAGTCCTCTCCCACAGGGGGAGAGGAAACTGAATTTTCCCTCCCTTGACGGGAGGGAATAAAAAGGGAGGGTGAATATGTTTTCCTTTATTTCTTATATTTCTTAGTTGGTAGCCGCAGACTTTAGACTGCCTTATAGGACCCGCAACCTAAAGGCCGTGGCTACCGTCTACTAACAAACACCTGTATAGTGTCTATCTTTGCTATAGAATTCCCTTCAGGTTTTCCTCTCCTTTTTTTTGGCTGCGGGGAAAAGGATGTTATTCAGAATCAAGCGGTAGCCGGGTGAGTTCTTGTGCAGGCTCAAATCTGTGGGTGGGTCGCCTACCCGGTGTTCGTAATCCTCCGGGTCGTGCCCGGATAAAAAGGTGAAAGTTCCCCTTCCGAAATTACCGTGAATATATCTAACCTCATCCTGCCCCTCTACCTCACCTAAGATGGTAACATATTTTTTCAAAAGTGATTTTCTGAAAGCGGTGGTCTGTCCCATAAAGCCCCTGACCACGTTAACATGGTCCTGGACCAGCATCGAGGGAACTGGGTCCAGCTTGGCGGAGAAATCGAAAAGGGTAAAATAATCGTTGCGCTTATCTATGCCCCAGGTGAAGCGGTCTAAATAGGTGTCTATATCGGAGTGTTTATATTCCAGGGGGTTTAAGGACAGGATGAAGTCGGTAAGGGCAAAGGTCTTGGAATAATCCAACTTCTTCTGACAATCGGGATCAGGAGGGTCTCCATCGAACTCCTGGGGCACAATATCCACATCCTCTGCAGATAAGGCTATGTCCATAGTCTCTGGGGCAGAGCACATGGCAAAAAGAAACCCTCCCTGGGCCACGTAGTTTTTGATTGCCCGAGCTATTGCTTTTTTTTCCTCAGAGACTTTTTTGAAGCCTAATTTTTTAGCAATTTCCTCGCAGGTTGCCTGTTCCTCCTGGTACCAGGGCTCGTTTCTGAAACTGGCATAGAACTTCCCGTACTGCCCGGTGAAATCCTCGTGATGCAGATGCAGCCAGTCGTATTTCTCCAGCTCACCCTTCAAGACCTCCACATCCCATAAGGTCTTATAGGGGATCTCAGCATAAGCCAAAGCCAGTCTTACCGCATCGTCCCAGGGTTCCTTGTTAGGTGGGACATATACTGCAATGGCTGGAGCCTTCTCCAGCAAGACCACCTCCATATTGTTCTCCTCTATCTCCTGATAGATGGAGCCAGCTTGGGCTAAGTCTATATTCTCGAAGGTTACGCCCTGTAGCCTGCAGCGATCGGCGATATTCTCCCGGTAGTCTGCCATAAAGGAGCCAGCTCTGTAATTCAGAAGCCATTCCACAGTATAACCCTGTTTTAAGCACCAGTAGGCAACGCCGTAGCCTTTAAGATGGTCAGACTGAGAAAAATCCATGGGGACCAGAATCTTTTGAGCGTCCGAATTAAGGGGAAACAGGAGTAAAATAAAAAGCAGGAAAAGAGATAATATGAAGATTTTTTTAAACATAAGCACCTGTTTTGTAGTTGCCCAATTATTGGGCTATTTGATATCGTCTGAGCTTATTTTAGATGTTCATCTTTTTTTGCGTTATGTTCCCCCTCTCCCTATCCCTCTCCCACGAGGGGAGAGGGGATTGAATTTCCCTCCCTCGATGGGAGGGATAAAGGGAGGGTGAAATATCTGACTCCGCTCTCTACTCTCTCCCATAAAGGGAGAGTTTTCGTAGGTCAAGCATATCCGAAAGGTTTGCTCGACATTTTCTATTTTTGTCAAGCAGGCTTCGCCATGCTTGACCTACTATTACTGTTCTTTCCCAACAGGCTGGATGAATCGAGCAACTTTATTTCTGCTTTTGCGAATTATTAGATTTGTTTTTCTCCTTACCTTTTCTCAGTTCTTCTTTTTTCTTCTGCCACCACTCCATTCTCTTCTTGATCTCTTTCTCGAAGCCGAAATCCGTGGGGTGATAATATCTTCTCCCTTTCAGATTATCCGGCAGGTACTCCTCATCCACAAAATGATACGGGTGGTCATGCGGGTATTTGTAATCCTTGCCGTAATCCAGCTCCTTCATCAGTTTGGTGACCGGATTTCGGATGTGCAAGGGCACAGGTAAAGCCTGGGTCTCCTGGATCTCCTTCTGCACTTTTCCAAAGGCTTTATATATGGAATTGCTTTTGGGAGCTGTGGCAAGATATACAACTGTCTGGGCTAAGGCAAGCTCTCCTTCAGGCGTTCCCAGAAAGTGATATGCCTCTTTTGCGGCGATTGCTACCTGCAAAGCCTGGGGGTCTGCATTTCCGATGTCCTCTGTGGCAAAGCGGATTAACCTTCTGGCGATGTAAAGCGGATCCTCTCCGCCGGCAAGCATCCTTCCCAGCCAGTACAGGGCTGCATCCACATCCGAGCCTCTTAAACTTTTATGTAATGCGGAGATTATATTATAATGCTCCTCTCCTGCCTTATCATATACCAAAGCCTTCTTCTGCATAGCCTCCTGGGCTATCCGTAAGTTTATGTTTCTTATCCCTTTTTCATCCGGAGAGGTAGTCATAACAGCAAACTCCAGGGTGGACAGGGCAACCCGGGCATCGCCGTTTGCCATCTGATAGATGAAATCTTTGGCTTTGTCCTCTAAGGTTATCTTGAAATTACCCAGACCTCTTTCCTTGTCTTTTAAGGCAGCATCGATTATCTGTTTTAATTCTGGTTCGGATAAGGGATTCAGGGTATAAACTTTGGTTCTGGAGAGCAGGGCGGAGATCACCTCAAAGGATGGGTTTTCAGTGGTAGCGCCGATTAAGATTATGTTTCCCTTTTCCACGTGGGGTAAAAAGGCATCCTGCTGGGCTTTGTTGAATCTGTGGATTTCATCCACGAATAGAATCGTTTTCCGGTTATAGAGCTTCTTCTGTCTGGTGGCAGAGGCTATGATCTCCTTGATCTCCTTTATCCCGGAGGTAACTGCAGAATAAGCTTTGAAATCTGCGCCGGTATAATTGGCTATGATAAAGGCCAAAGTGGTCTTGCCTGTTCCCGGAGGTCCCCAGAAGATGAGGGACTGAAGCTCCCCTTTTTCGATGGCATTTCTTAAAACGCTTCCTGGGGAGAGAATATGCTTCTGTCCCACAAACTCCTCAAAGTTCCTGGGCCTCATCCGGTCAGCTAAGGGAGTTTCCTCCCTGCGAGGCGGATTATCGCTTATTCTCTTATCTTTTTCCTTCTCAAAAAGGTCCATGTCTTTAATATAAAATAGAAAAACCTGAGTTTATCATAATAAAATTTGAGGGAGAGTCAATTAGAATTTTATATGGAGTGCATCGTTCGTGATGAAATCTGAGCGCGTCTTTAGTGTCTGTTATTGGAAAGAATGGAAGGCTGAAGTCTTCCGCTACATAAAACTTTGCGACCCTGAAGGGCCGCACTACGAAAATGACCTCACCCTATCCCTCTCCTATAAGGAGAGGGGAATAAAAAGGGCGACCACAAGGGTCGCCCCTACATCAGGGTAGACATGGAGGTCTACCCCTATAAGCTATTAGCTAATGGCTAAATGCTTTTTTAATACATATCCCCATATCCGCCGCCGGGTGGCATCATCGGGGGCTTCTTTTCCTCGGGCTTGTCTGCTACCACTGCCTCGGTGGTAACCAGTAAAGAAGCTATGGATGCGGCATTCTCCAGAGCAATTCGGGCGACCTTGGCAGGGTCGATGACTCCTGATGCCATCAGGTCCTCATAATTCCCGGAATCCGCATTGTAGCCGAAGGCACCTTTCTCCTCCTTTATCCGGTTGACCACGATGGAGCCTTCAACTCCGGAATTTTCCGCAATCAGACGAATCGGCTCCTCCAGGGACTTCTTTATAATGGAAACGCCGATAGCCTCATCCCCTTCCGGTTTGAGCTTATCCAGTGCAGGGAGTGCTCTCAGGAAAGCTACCCCGCCACCGGGGATAATCCCCTCCTCCACCGCGGCTCTGGTAGCATGCAGGGCGTCTTCCACTCTTGCCTTTTTCTCCTTCATCTCTGTCTCGGTTGCCGCACCTACGTTTATCACTGCCACCCCACCAGCCAGCTTGGCTAACCTCTCCTGCAGTTTCTCCTTGTCGTAATCCGAGGTGGTCTCGTCGATCTGCTTTCTTATGGAATTTACCCTGCCTTTGATATCCGCGCTTTTGCCTCCGCCCTCGACTATGGTGGTGTTGTCCTTATCTATATTTATTCTCTTGGCCTTACCTAAGTCCGAGATAACCGTGTTCTCTAATTTGAATCCCAGTTCCTCGGAAATAACCTTTCCGCCGGTCAGAACTGCAATATCCTCGAGCATCGCCTTTCTTCTATCTCCGAATCCGGGAGCTTTTACTGCACAGACCTTCAAAGTCCCTCTGAGCTTATTCACCACCAGGGTAGCCAGTGCTTCACCTTCTACCTCCTCTGAAATTATAAGCAGAGGCTTACCCAGTTGAGCTATCTTTTCCAGGATAGGAAGAAGATCCTTCATAGCGGTGATCTTCTTATCGTGGATTAAAATCAAAGGCTCTTCCAGGATCGCCTCCATACTATCCGGGTTGGTGATAAAATAGGGGGAGAGGAAACCCCGGTCGAACTGCATCCCTTCGACTACCTCCAGGGTAGTGGCTGTGGTCTTTGCCTCCTCCACAGTTATCACCCCGTCCTTACCTACTTTCTCCATGGCATCGGCAATCAGGTTGCCAATGGCTTTGTCGTTATTGGCAGAGATAGTTCCCACCTGGGCAATCTCCGTTTTTCCGGGCAGGGGCTTGGATTGTTTTTTCAACTCCTCGACCACTATCTCCACAGCCTTCTCAATCCCTCTTTTCAAAGCCATGGGATTTGCGCCAGCAGTAACGTTCTTCAAACCCTCTCTATAGATTGCCTGGGCTAAGACTGTGGCAGTAGTAGTTCCGTCTCCTGCTACATCTGAGGTCTTAGAGGCAACCTCCTTTACCATCTGGGCACCCATATTCTCAAAGGGGTCCTCTAAGTCTATCTCCTTGGCCACGGTGACCCCGTCTTTGGTCACTGTGGGTGAGCCAAATTTCTTATCCAGAACAACATTCCTGCCTTTGGGACCCAAGGTGACCTTTACCGTCTCGGCTAATTTATCCACGCCTCTTTTAAGTTTCTCCCTGGCATTGCTATTGAATTCTAAGATCTTAGGCATATTCATTTACCTCCTTTTTTCCCCTGCTGGGGACTAACTTAATATAGCTAAGATGTCGCTTTCTCTCATTATCAGGTATTCCGTATCCTCTATGGTTATCTCGGTGCCGGAATATTTTCCGTATAGAACCTTATCACCCTTTTTTACCTCCATGGGGACCTTTTTACCGTCATCTGTAACTCTGCCTGGACCGACCTCGATTACCTCCCCCTCCTGAGGTTTTTCCTTGGCAGTATCAGGGATGATAATCCCTCCCTTTTTCATGTCTTTTGCCTCCAGTGGCTTAATTAAGACCCTGTCGCCTAAAGGCTTAACTTGCATAGCTGTTCCTCCTTTCTTTGATTCCATTTTATCGGGTTTATTTATGCTTTAAAATTTCACCAATTTTTTACTTATTCTAAGTCCTACTTCAGGATACAGGATTTTTTTAGCACTCTCGCTTTTAGAGTGCTAAGGGAATAAAGAGTATATAATATGTCTTTTTAAAAATCAAGTAAAAAAATTAACAATAAATAAAAAAAAATTTAAGATAATAACGAGAATCAAGTTTATCAAACCCATTATTTTAAATTTACTTAAATTTATTTAATTTTGTTTGAATTTTTTAGATTTTACAATTCTATCATGGATAATCTTGAGCCCTTTTAAAGTGAGAGTTGCATCTATCTTATTAATGGTTGCAGATTCTTCGGAAATCAAATCTGCCAAGCCGCCAGTAGCAATGACCTTGGCTTTTTTGCCCAATTCTTTCTCTATTCTTCTTACTATCTCATCTATCTGCCCGACTGCTCCATAGATTATTCCGGATCTAAGACTATCTTGGGTATTTAAGCCTATGACTTTTTTGGGTTTTCCTAATTCGATTTTGGAAAGAAGAGCAGCCTTCTTAAAAAGGTTAGCTGAGGAGGTCTCGATTCCAGGGGATATGGCTCCACCCAGATATTCCCCTTTTTCGGAAACAACATCAAAAGTGGTAGCTGTGCCCAGGTCGACCACAATAGCCGGACCTCCGTATAGCTCAAAAGCAGCCACTGCATTGGCCAGCCTGTCTGCACCTACCTGCTCAGGGTCATCATAAAGTATCCTTATTCCCAAGGGAAGCTTTGAGGAGACTATGACTGGTTCAGAGTGCAAGTATTTCTGGCTCATCTCCTGGTAAACAGAAGTTAGGGCAGGAACCACGGAGGCGATGATCACCCCTTTTATCTTCTCGGTCTTGATTTCTCCCACAAGCTGTATGAATAAAATCCCGCATTCGTCCGCGGTTAAAAAATGGTTGGAGGAAACTCTATAGTGGTTCCTCAAAATGTTTTTTACAAAGATACCTATAGCAGTGCTGGTGTTTCCTATATCTATACAGATAAGCATATTTTCTCCTTTCCTCTAAAGCAAGCAAAAATTAGCCACAAGAAACCTATAAATGAAACTGTGAATAATAATGATGGACGAAAAATTGCTTTTATCATGGTTATTTACTATCCTTTTGTAAATTTGCCTGCCGGGTTTAGCATAACGGTTTGAGTACTTAAAAAGGACTACCTTTGGGTGTCAGCCTCAAGTACTTTGTTAGCCATTGTTAAAGGCAATCTTTTAAGTAGTACCATCCTCTTTTCTATTCTCAACAAAATCTAAATTCTGACGCTGGTTTTTGGTGAAAATCAATTCGGCTTTCTCCACATAATATCTTGGCTCGTTCACCTACTTCTGGATCGGGATTCCAAACCTGTACACGATTCTTGAGTTGCCAAATCTTGCCAACTCTTTCAAGAAGACTGCAAAATGATTTATCGCTCTCGCATAGGGAATAGCCTATGATGAAAACTTCTTTTGCCCGTTCTAGAACGGTCATGGCCTTTAGCCAATTGAACTGAATAAGCTTATATCCATAGCCATACGTATAGTAAGGTGGCATAATGAGAACTGCAGACTTGTTGTACCATTCCCAAGGGAATAGCTCTCTCCCAAGAGGCCATGGGTGAGTTCTCGGAAAGAAACCTTCGGAAGTCACCACTCGCCAAAGGAGCGGAGTCAGGCATTCCAAAACGTTTGGGTTCTTCCGAATGTGGTTTCGCATTTTTTCATTCGGAAGCCCAATTAGGTCAATCGAACCATGTAATTTGATGACTTTGACGTAGTCTGCATGCCATTCATATCTGGTGAAAGGTATACCGTTCATTGTCAGAAGAGTCTCAGAAATTACGTCCCAATTCAAGGTAATAATAAAATCGTCTCCCCTGAACTGTTGGAAAAGCTTATTAGCCCAGTCGACAAGGACTTCATTCGTGAGAAGTCCAGCAAAGAGATATATACACAACAAAACTTCAAAAGATAATAAGACCTCATCATAGTGGAATCCCGGAGGCTTAAAAGGATAGTTATCATCTTCCCATGACACCTTGTCTGCATAAGCGCATATTGGGTCAATAGTTGCATGTTGCTTGTGAAAATCATAAGGGAAAAACTTGTTAGCTACGTCGGTCAGACTGGGACTTGTTTGATGCCAGTTGGGGCAGTACACGTTAAGCCATTGCTTAACCTTCCTATAATTGTGCTTAAACCATGGATTGGATATATTTGGTGCAAAGAAATCCATCACACCCTTCACAATCTTATCAGATGTTGTGAACCCAAACGCCCGTGAGAAACCCGCACCAAGAACAAAAACACGGTTAACAGCTAGTCTTTTATCGGAAGACAAATCTAAGTCAGCCTTGTATTGCTGGAGACAGATATCAAGCGGAGGTGGTTTTTGATAACGAAATGGCTCTCTTGTTTCAAGCATTACGTTCCTATAATTGTTATAAAAAAGTAAAAAGGGATAATTCTAGTCTTCATAATTTATCTTCCAAATTTGTCTAGCCTAATGAATGGCTAATTCGTTCATATCCGCAATTACTGTGTATATGCCATCATTTTTTGTCATTCGTTGGTATCCTCATCAGCGAAGAGAGTGTCGCTGGTCTTTAGACCAACGACCAGCAGAGCACCATAAGTAAACCTGAAGGTTTACACTCCAGGGCCTTTTAAATCAGGGTAACCTCACCTGCGGTAATAATCTTTTTCCCTTTTCGGGTTTCAAGTATCAAGGAGCCGTTTTCATCTATATCTACGACCTTTCCCTTTAATTTCTCCTTCCCGTATAGAAGTCTTACCTTTTTCCCTAGGAGGGTAGAGTATCTCTTTATCTCCGCATGGTAATATTTCAATCCAAAGGTTTTGAAATTAACGTAGATCTTCTCCAGGTTCTTCAGAAAACTTCTTAGAAGTTCTACCCTGAGGAGTTTTTCTCCTGATTCGAGATAGATGGAGGTGGCTTTCCCTCTCAGGTTTCTGGGGAAGTCTTTTTGAGACTGGTTCACATTTATTCCCACTCCGATTATGACGAAGTTGACCCGGTCCAGCTCAGCAGAAAGCTCCAAGAGAATGCCGGCTATCTTCTTGCCTGCGATCAGGCAGTCGTTGGGCCATTTTAATTTTGCCTCCAGCCCGGTTTTTTCTTTTATGGTTTGAGCCAAAGCTAAACTGGTGCACAGGGAAAGGCCCGGGGCTTTAGCCGGAGGGATATCTGGTCTTAAGATCAGGCTCATCCAGATGCCCTTCTCCGGAGGGGAGTACCATCTCCTGCCTATTCTTCCTTTGCCGGCAGTCTGCTTCTCAGCTAAGATCAGAGTCCCCTCTGGAACTTTTTCCTCTGCTAACCTATAAGCCAGGTCGTTAGTCGATTTCAGAGAGCGATAGGAGAAAATCTCCCTGCCGAAGATTTTTGTTTTAAGACCACCCTTTATCTCCAGAGGTATGAAGGCATCCGGCACAGATAGCAGTTTAAAGCCCTTACCTCTCTGGGTCTCGATTTTGTATCCCAGCCTTCTAAGCTCCTCAATTCCCTCATAAATGGAATGAAGAGGAAGATTGAGAGAAGAGGAAAGAAAACTGGCATTAAGCCAACCGGAGGCGGATTTTTTCTCCCTTCTAAGTAAGGTCAGAATCGTCTCAGCTGTCATCTCGAGTTATCTCAAGGTCAGGCTTAAATCCAAGGCCCTGACAGAATGGGTTAGTGCACCTATGGATATATAATCAACCCCGCTTAAGGCAATATCTCTTACATTTCTCAGTGTGACCTTTCCAGAGGCTTCTATCTCAATTTTCTTACCTTTTAAGCGAATGAGCCTGACTGCTTTTCCTAAATTTTTAAGCTTGAAATTATCCAGCATTATACGGTCGATTTTAAAATTCAAAGCCTCTTTAACCTCTTGCAGGTTTTTTGTCTCTATTTCGATTTTAAAAATTTTATTTTTTTTCAAAGCCCTTTTTGCGGCAGAGGAGATACTGCCTGCGGATCTAATATGGTTATCTTTGATCAGTATCATATCGTAAAGCCCCTGACGGTGGTTTTTCCCTCCGCCTTTTCTGACAGCATATTTTTCCAGAGTTCTTAATCCGGGAGTAGTTTTACGGGTGTCCAGTATCTTCACCTTTGTGCCTTTAACTTTCCTGACGTACTGACTGGTCAGAGTAGCAATCCCAGAGAGCCTCTGGAGGAAGTTAAGTGCAGTCCTCTCGGACATTAGAATACTTCTTACCCTGCCCCTGACTGAGGCTATCTTCTGGCCTGGTATAGCTTCTATCCCGTCCTTTATCAGGGGCTTAAAGACCAACTGTGGGTCGATCTGCTTGAAGATCAATTTGGCCACCTCCAGGCCGGCAATTATCCCTTTTTCCTTGACCAGGATTATCCCTTCTCCCCTTTCTCTATCCGGGACAATCAGTTCAGAGGTAATATCCCCTTTTCCCAGGTCTTCCTTTAAGGCAGACCTGACTATCTTTTGAATCTCCTGAAACTTCATATCTTTCACCAAGGTAAAAATTAAGTCAAATTGGAGTGTTGTCAATATAATTTTCTTGACAAAATCTTCTGTGATAGCTTATCTTTTGAAAAAATTCCGTGAGGGGGAAATGAGTCAAGATTTTCGAGACAGTCAACCTTCATGTTTCTCCTCAGCCAGAGAGGAGCAGGAGAACTGCTGGCTACAGCTTTTAGCTTCGGGGAATAAATTAGAATTAACCGTTCCTTCTGCAAAGAGACTGGGGAACTGCCTGGAGTGCGACTATTTTCAGCAGCTGTCCTCCAGATTCTCCGGGAGGAGAAGTGCTGATCGGATTGCGGAGGAATCTTTAAAGGCCCTGATCGGGCAGGTGAGAACTTATGATGACTATCTGGAGAAGATCAACAGGGACCTCAAGAAGAAATTAGAGGAGCTGTCATTATTGAAGAAGGTCTCAGATGCTCTTCTTAAATCCAAAGATCTGGATAAAGCCTTAAGGATAATCCTGACCGGGGTGACTGCCGGGGAGCTGTTTGGTTTTAATCGCGCTTTTGTCTTTCTGGTTAATCCTAAGACTAAAAGCCTGGAGGGGAGCATGGGCTTAGGCCCAAAAGATGAGGAGGAGGCTTTCAGGATATGGTCCCAGATGAAAAAGGAGAAGCTTACTTTTGAGCAGGTGCTGGAGAGGGTGCTTTCATCCCAGGAGGAGGAGAATGAGCTGAGCCTCAAGATAAAAGAGCTTTCTTTTTCCCTGGAAGATAAGGAGAATATACTGGTCGAGTCCCTCCTGGAGAAAAAAAGTTATAATCTGAAGGAAGAGGAGATATCAACCTTAGATACCAAAGAGCTTTTAAGCCTTTTCAGCCCAAAAGGATTTATGCTCATTCCTATTCACTCGGAGAGCAAAGCCCTGGGATTATTAGTGGTAGATAACCTCATCACCAGGAATACAATCCTGGAAGAGGACAGGGTGGCTCTGGGGACCTTTGCCAACCAGGCAGCTTCTCAGATAGAAAATATCCTTCTGCAGGAGGAGTTGAAACAAAAGCTCAAAGAATTGGAACATACGACAGCCCTTTTAAGGGAAAATCAAAGCTATCTTTTGCAGGCAGAAAGATGGGCAGATATCGGTAAGTTAGCCACCACGGTGGCACATGAGGTTAAAACTCCTTTAGTGGCCATAGGAGGCTTTGCCCGCAGGGCATTAAAGAGAAGCGAGCAGGGGAAGCAGATCTCCAATGAGCTGGAGATCATCCTGAAAGAGACCGAGAGGCTGGAGAAGATAACCTCGGAGATCCTGGACTATTCCAAGCCTACCCAGTTGAACTACGAGAAAAAAGATTTGAATCTGCTGATCAGAGAGGCCCTGGAGGTGTTGAAGGATAAGCTGAGATACAACGGGATCAAATTAAGAACAAAGCTGTCCCTGGAAAATCCTGTTATAAACATGGACCCTAAAAGGATAGAGCAGGTTCTTTTTAATCTGATCGAGAATGCCATCGAGGCAATGCCCCAGGGAGGAGTTTTAACTGTCAAAACCAAGAAGAAAGAAGATTTTGCCCTGTTTGAAATTGAGGATTCCGGTTACGGTATAAGCCGGGAGAACTTGGAGAAGCTTTATATCCCCTTTTTCACCACCAAGCCCAAAGGCTCAGGCCTAGGCCTGCCCGTTTCCAAAAAAATCATCGCAGACCACTCTGGTTATATTGAGGTGAAAAGCGAATTAGATAAGGGTACTAAGTTCACGGTATATCTGCCTTTTTTGATCACTGGGATGTGAAGGGGAAAATCTAAAAGAGTACGATGCACAAGATATTATTAGTCGAGGATGAGCCCAATCTTTTAGAGCTTTATAAAGAAGAGCTTCAGGATGAGGGGTATGAAGTTCTGACGACCATGGATGGCGAGGAAGCAGTTTTATTGACAAAGAAAAGTCTTCCCGACCTGGTGATTTTGGATATTAAGTTAAAGAAAATCAACGGCTTAGAGGCATTGAGGAAGATAAAGGAGTTCGACAAAAACCTTCCGGTTATCCTGAATTCAGCCTATGAGATTTTTAAATCTGATTTTTCTTCCTGGATAGCAGATGCCTACCTCATAAAATCCTCCA
This sequence comes from uncultured Ignavibacteria bacterium, assembly GCA_964511075.1. GTDB lineage: Bacteria > Zixibacteria > MSB-5A5 > MSB-5A5 > RBG-16-43-9 > CAZEDM01. The sequence goes on along the minus strand of CAZEDM010000005.1, from coordinate 131,199 downwards.
ATTTAGCTGAGTTCAAAGAGAAGATAAAAGAGTTTTTGCTGATATAACCCCCAAGAGAGTTTATTAACTCTTTCAATCCGCATCCCTAGGAGTATGTGCTCTCTAATCAGGTCTCTCCCATAGTTGTGTAATTCATCAAAGGCTATGTAGCGGAGAGTCATCAAAGTCTTGTCCTCAGCATCTTGGCGAGGAATTCAGCCTTCCATTTACCCGAGGGAAACCTGAATGTTTCCGCTGCACACCTCTAAACTCTTATCTAAACCTGCCGATAACTCTCTTTAGAGTGAACAATTTAGGTTAATAATCCTTTAAAGGGAGTGGTTATGAAAAGGAATGCTTTTTTTGTTTTCGGCGTCGTTCTATTGTCACTGATTCTATTGTTTTTCTTTGCAGGATGTAAGAAAAAGTCCACCTCCTCGACCTCTGGGGGTGGTACACAGACACAGCAAGTTATAAAGTCACTTGCCGCCTTGCCTTCTTCTGTTCAGGTTGGAGACTCAAGCTTGGTTTCCGCTACGGTTACAGACCAGGATGATACTGCCTTAGCAGATGTTACGGTTTACTTCTTAGCTTCACCTTCCTCCAAGGGTTCCTTTCGGAATAGTACCGTCAATACCGATGCCTCAGGTATAGCCTCGACCTATTTTGTAGCCACTGATTCCGGCACGGTAACTTTGTTTGCTGTCCTGCTAAGCGGAGATAGCCTTTCAACCAATTTACAGATAACATCCTCTTCCTCGGGTTCCTCCTCTGACTCAATTGCCAGCATAGAGCTTGTTTCCCTTAGCCCATCCATTCAGGTCAAAGGGACCGGAGGGATCGAATCAGCGGTTTTAGTGGCAACCGGCTATGATGAATTCGGAGAGGTGGTAGGAGCGGGAAACGAGATCGTTTTCAGAATTCTAAACGGACCTTATGGGGGCGAGAACCTGGAGAACAAAGGGTATGGGCCGGACACCGCAGTGACGGACGCATCAGGGAAAGCATATGTGACCTTAAATAGTGGGACCATCTCCGGCACCGTGGAGATAAGGGCTGAGGTGGGCCTAATCCGCTCACGAGTTACCCGTGTGGCTATTCATGCAGGACCTCCGGTTTATATCTCCATGGGGGCTGATCCTCTGAATATAAGAGGATGGGACTATGTTAATGCTACCTCGGAGATAGTGGCCATGGTGGATGATGTTTATGGCAATCCCGTGCAGGATAATACCGCGGTCTATTTCGGAACAGAGGAGGGGATGGTGGATGCTTATGCTCTGACCTCAGGAGGCTTAGCCCAGACCACCTATCATTCAGGCGAGCCCAGAAACGATGGTCAAGCATATATCTACGGCTCAACCTCAGGAGGGACCGTAGCTGATACCATTATGATAATCGTCTCAGGTCCACCTGATACAATAACCTTCTTGTCCTATCCAGCTTCTCTTGCGGCAGATGGTGCTGATAAAGGGGATGTGATGGTAAGAGTCGTTGACCTAAATGGAAATTTCGTGGTGGGTGGAACACCGGTCGAGATGGAGACTGATTTTGGAACCTGCCCCTCTGGTGCAACAGAGGATGGTATAAATGCATCCATTTACGAGACCGAGCTTACAAGCCAAGTTTTAGATATGGATTATTCACCGGTTTCTCCGGACGATGGAATTGGTGCGGTTTCCGATCTGACTGCCAGAGCAGACTGGGCTTCTGCCACGGTTCAGGTTAATTTCTTAACCGGTTATGCCTATTACAAAAACTGTCAGGTAGACATTAATGGAACTGTGGTGTATGGAACAACGGAGCCTTTTACAGTGGTAATAAAGGACCGTCTAGGCAACCCTCTGGGAGGGCATTCGGTCTCCGCCACAGTTACCTCTGGCTCAATTTCCGGTTCGCCCAGAACAACCAACGGTTATGGAGAAGCCTCTGGCTTATTCTTCACTGCACCGACAGATACCACCATAAAAAGTGCAACCATTACGATCACTGATAACGATCCCAGAGGCGGAGTGACATTGACTAAAAAGGTTTCATTGAGTGCTACTCTTAAAAAGAAATAAAAGTGGAAAGATAGCAGATTAAAGAAGAAAAAAAGCCCTCTTGAAGAGGGCTTTTTTTCTTGGGTCGTGCAGGATCCTAAACTTATATCATCTCTCCTCTCCCCATGTGGGAGAGGATTAAGGAGAGGAGGAAATAATAAATCTCTGAATATTCACCCTCCCTTTTTATTCCCTCCCATTAAGGGAGGAAAAACCATAAGCTACGGTAAGCAGTGACCATCTGATAAAAGCATTACGGTTGGTAGAGAAGCAAAGGCATTGCAAATTTTTATTTTATCAACCCCAGCCAGTTTCCAAAGAGGAAATAGATCCTGCCGATTAAAAGCGACATTCTGGACATAACCGTATATCCAAAGGAAGCACCAAAGGAGATCATCAGAAACCAGATTCCTATCTTTGCTCCGCTACCCAAGGCTCCTTTGTGCTCCTTGGAGAAAAAGAAGTAGATCAGGGAGGTGACCACACCAATAGTCAGCAGAATGTTATTTAAAGAGGTAAGCCAGTTTCCAGTCCACAAGGGTAGAAAATTGGCATAGATCTGCAAGATTAAATCACCAGTGCCATATCCAATTATAGCGATACCGGCGAAGATACCGATTATCAAAGCCATAGACCATCTGGAAAGCCAGGCGAAATTCTTGGTGAAGCGGGTAAAGAACAAAATCCCGAAAACAAAGGGGACTACCAGAATTATAGATTGCCAGAAAAAGGCAAAAGAGAGCTGGGGGAAAGAGAAGATGAGGTTTGGGTCCAGCCCCATCAGAGGGTCCCACAAGTTGGGACGGAATACGTTGTGATATTCCAAGGAAGTCCAATAGCCGGCTGAGATTCCTACATACAGATGCTCAGCGAATTTATAAAAAGGGTTATCTTTATATAGGAAGCTGAAGCAGAACAAGGTCAAGCCTGCCCCTACCCAGGTCCCGATTAATTCAGATGTAGGCATTATTTCTTCTCCTCACCTCTCAGTACTTTAAGGGAGAAATAGGCGATATTTCCGATAAGGATGAAGAGGAAGATAACCAGATGGGCTACCGATTGGGAGTCCATTCCCTTCATCCCTAAACCTGGTTTTTTAATTAACTGCTCATATTCGGCTGCCCCCTTCATACCTCCCAAAAGGCCGGACAATTGTCCGGATTGAAGGTAGGGATAAAATTCCGGGGCACTGACCGCAGTGCATCCGGAGATAAGCTTTATATGAAAACGTGATTGCACCTGCAGAATCCATTCCTTGGTGCCGGGAAGACCTCCAGAGATATTAACTATCAAAGCCAGATCTGAGAAGTTTCTTACCCCTTGCATTATAGGCAGATCTCTGGTCCTATTGCCGTGATAATCTGAAGGGAAGGTCTGAGGGATGGAATTTCCCATCGAGACCATCACAACCTCCCGTCCCTCCTTAAAACCCAAATTCACAAAATCCACCCCATATTTTTTATGAAACTCCCCCACTGCCACCTCATTAAATACCATTTCAGCCAGGGGTGAGCCGGTTGCCCAGAGCTGGCTGGAGATGATTTTTATATTTTTCCTGCAGAGCTGTCTTACTGCTGCCACATGCATAGGCCAGAGCTCAGGCATAGAGCCTGGGTCATAGTCCACACTCAAAAGAACTTTTGAACCCGGAGGCAGAGACTCGATTGCATCATAGAAGCTTCGCACCGGAGGGGTGACAGAAAATTTTATATTCAGGGGGATAAATAAAGGCAGAATGAGTGCTACTGCCACGAAGACAAAGATAATCCTTCTATCCAATTTCTCTAACTTTTCGAAAAACTCCTTCATGAAAAAAATTACTCTCCTCCCATGTAGGTTCTTTCCATTCCAATCAAAACCTTCAATCCTGTGGATATGGCTCCCAGTGCAGCACCTATCATGATAGCCCTTTTGGCCGCAAGCTGGGGAACGTTCATGATCCACTCAACGAAAGGAGGAAAATCTTTCCAGATTAATTCCCCTATAGGTACCCTTCCGATCATCACCAGGACCGCGGTAATCCCTAAAAGTGCAGCCTCGAAACTTCTTATTCTAAAAGCCCTGAAGGAGGCTGAGGCTATATAAAAAGCCAAAAGCGCAAACATAGTTGCCTGCATCGGATATATGGCATTCATGAAGATCCAATTGAAGGTCGTTCCTTCACTGATTCCTCCTAAAATCCCAAAGCCAAGCATTACGAAAAGTCCAGCCACAAGAACGATCTTGTAGATCCAGTCTTCACCTTTCCTGGATATGATTTGAGAATTGACCCGGATTATATTGGCAACGCCCAAAACATAGGCAAAGGCAATGCAGATTATAGCCCACTGGTTAGCCACCTGAGCAACCGGCTGAAGCTTGGGGGAAAAATAATTGCCGATGAAAAAAGCTCCGGCTAAAAAGCAGATTAATATGGGGACTTCTCTACGCATAAGATTTGTATTTTGCTCTTTGCCGTTGGTTTAAACCAACGGCAAGTCTCACTGCACAGAAAACAAGGATTTTATTATAGGTATCCCAAAAGTCAATAATACAACTCCCAAGATTAAGAAAATCATTATCAGAAACTTAGCCAGATCCGAGCCTTTTAAACTACCTAATAGTTTAGGCTCTTTGGAAAGATAGGCTGAGGCAGCGTATAGCTCCTCTCCAATTAAGGTATAATCACATGCTACCACAAAAAAGGGAAGCTGATGGATATTGGCTGTTCCGGCAACCTGTATGGCTCCAGTGGAAAAGCCGGTTTCCGCCATAAGCAAGGATTCCGCATAAAAGGACCCAAACATAAAATTAGCCGCGGGTTTCTCCCTCAACATTATACCATTTACCCCGGCGGCATAAGCGAACTGCTCCTGGGTCAGGTACTTGACGTTATTGGGGTTGTACGCCTCAGGCCTGCCCGCTTTTATATAACCCTGTTTTACTGATTCCTCAGCCACAGTCAGTACAAATGGCACACAGATGGGAACCAGAAGCGGGACATCATAGCTGGCGATGAGCTCTGCCACATTCCCCAGGATAATCATACTGGCGACGGTCTGCAGGTTATCCATATCCTCGATCCCGGAGATATAAAGGATGGGTTTCCCCATCTCTGTTGCCCTGCCTACTGCCTCCTCAATGGCATCCAGCCCGGCAATCCTTCTGACAAAGAGGTTTGCCCCTTTTTTGGCTCTCTGGATGAAGTAAAGAACAAAAGCAAAGAAAAGAATCAGGATAATGAATGTATTAATCCTCTGGGGATTAAACCACTGAGCAGAGGAGATCTCTGCGGAGGTCTCAGTTTCTACTGCCTTGGAAATAGAAAAAAAGGTGGGGTAGATGAAAAGAACGAGAGAGAGAATTCTCCCGAGGGTTTTTCTCATAGGGGCAGCCCATATTTTATAAGCAGGTAGAGGTAGTATTTCAATTCAATGAGATATTCCCTTAAGAAAACCACCCTTTCCGCCAAAAGGGAGACCCTTCCCATAACAGTCAAGCCGAAACCAGCGCCGAATCCGATCATCAATGTCCAGATACCCATCTTGGCTGTTCCACCAAAAAGCCCCGTATGTTCTTTGGAGAAGAAGAAGTAGACCAGGGCTGAAAGGACCCCAATTATTATCAGTATATTGGTGAAAAGCTGCCAGGAGGTAAATCCGATCGGAAGCATAGTTGAACTCAGTTGCCGTATAACGTAATTCTGCATATAGAGCGCTATGGCAAACCCGGTACCGCTTCCTATATAGAAGGCTAAGGAGAAACGGGAAATCCAGGACCATTTCCTGGAAAAGCGGGTCCAGATCATCAACCCCAATATGGCTGGGATTATGTAGATCCATTCTCCATGCCTTAAGGGAACAATCAATTTCGGCACGAATCCGTTGTAATACAAGATCACCGCAAAGTATCCAGCAGACACTCCCACTACCAGATGTTCAGCAAACTTATAGAAGGGGTTATCCTTATAGAGAAATGTAAAGATACAAATAGTTAAAAACGCTGCTACCGCATTCCAGAGTATCTCTTCTGTTCCCATTTGTCTTTCCTTCCTAAAGGCTCAAATCCGAGATTTATTTCTTTTGGATACAAAATAACCTATGTTACCTACGACTATGAACAGTATAACCACCACATGCGTGGTGGTCTGTATAGGCATACTCTTATAGGCAGACAACTGATCTTTCTGCTTGGAGATGTAGCCATCCTTCTCCGCCAGGTACTCATACTCGGCAGCACCTTTCATTCCGCCTATCAAACCGAATATCTGTTTGGATTGAAGGAAGGGGTAGTAATCCGAGGTCATAACCCCGGTTACTCCTATGGCTAAGAGAGCGTTATAGCGTCCGTTAGCATAGTTAATCCAGTATTCGGTAGAAGAGCCAGCGGAGATATTTAGAATAGCCTTCACATTGTCATAATTAGTTATGCCTCTCATCATGGGCAAGGAATCCAGGGGCGTGCCGTAGTAGTCTTCCGGAAAGGGAATCCTGAAGTTCTGCCCCATAGCTAAGATAGTGATAGCAGGGTAGGGCTTATATCCTAAATAGACATAGTCTACACCGTTTATCTTATTGTACTCTTGGGAGACTTGGGAGATTACCTGTTCCACCATGCCGGGACCGTTTTGATGAAGACAGCACAGAAGGAGCTTGACACCTCTTTTGAAAGCCTGACGGGTTATGGCATAGGTCATAGGATGAAGCTCAGCCATTGCCTCAGGAGCATAGTCGATGCCTATCATCAAAACGTCTCCGGGATTCAGGCTTTCCACAAAATTGTAAACGCTTCTCACCTCCGGGGTGACGTACAGGGGGACATCAAAGGGAAAGATGGCGGTTATAACCACCACCAGTCCTATAATCAGATAGACCCAGCGTCTATCTAAATTCATCATCCGCTCATAGAAACTCATATCTGCTCCTTAATCTCTTCCCATATAGGTTCTTTCAATCCCCAGCATGATTTTCAAGGCCGTAGCTGTGGCTCCTAACCCCACCCCTATCCAGAAAGCCCTTTTGGCTGCCATATTGGGAACAGTTAGGATGAAATTTGCTAACCACTGGTTAATAGCGGATAAGGGACCAAGAGGAACTAATCTGAGCATAATTACCACGGCAGAAACAAGGAGTATAGTGGCTAAGATTGTGCGAGCCCTGAAAGCCCTGTAAGCGGCTGAGGCGATGTAAAATGCCAGAAGTGAAAACATTGTCGCCTGGATTGGTATATAGATATATTCGAAGATAAGCATAAAGGTGCTCCCCCGCACCAGACTTGCTTGACCAGGATATAATCCAACCAAGAGCATGAAGATCAGGCCGGCTAAGGCTATTATGCTATAGCCCCAACCAGGCGCTTTCCTCTGTACCTTGCGAACGCTTGCTAGGGTCAAGCTCCATAATCCCAAAAGCATGGCAAAGCATCCAATGACGATAATCCAGTCCAGGGACCACTCATACACTATCTCGAACTCTTCACGGGGGACGAAATACTGGACCAGCATGAAAAACCCCACAGCGGTGACGATTGCAAAAGGCAAGGTTCTGCGCATCTTTTTCTCCTTATAGCTGAACCCTGAAGAGGTTTAAAAAGAACTGGAAATTGAAACTGGCAGCTAAGGCTCCCAGGATCAAGGAGATTATGACCAGAGCCTTTCCCCAGTCCTGAGCCTTAAGGGTTCCCAAAAGCACCGGCTCTTTTCCCAGATAAGCTGAGGCCGCATAAAGCTCCTCACCTATTAAGGTGTAGTCGGTGGCGGCAATGAAGAAAGGTATCTGAGCTATCTCATCTGTGCCTGAGATCTGGATCGAGCCGGCTACAGAGCCGGTCTCCGCCAAGATTAAGGATTCAGCGTAGAATTTCCCCAAATAGAAATTAGTAGCTGGCCTTTCCCTGAGCATTATTCCATTAACCCCTGCCACATAGGCGAACTGCATGGAGGTAACAAAGAATATGTTCTCTTCCTTGTAGGAATCCGGCCGCCCTGCCTCAAGATAAGCTGCCCTGACTGTTTCCTGAGCAACAGCCATAACCACAGAATCGTAACAGGGGATCAAAATCGGGGTCTGGTATTCGGCAGTTTTCTTGGCTACCCGGCTTAATATGGTGAAAGAGGCGATCGTGGCTATCATATCAGCGCTGCCCAATCCTATGATGTAGAGGATAGGCTTGCCCATCTCCGTGGCTCTTCCGATAGCTTCATCCACTGCCTCGATTCCGGCTAAGGGTCTTATATATAATTCCTTGCCCCTTCGGGCTAAGCTGATGAAGATGAGGGCAAAAGCGGAGAAGACGATTACGCCGATCAAAACTGTGGTTTTACCTGTATGATACCATTGACCGTAAGCGTATGCGGGATTGGAGATCTTAGACTCAGAATAGGTCTTATCCGCTTTAGCTCTTACCTTATAATAGAAGTTCTTATGGCTGGGGAAATAGTTTTTATCCTGTTTTTCCTTGGCACCTTTGTCTACAAATATGTTCTCTCCTGCGGGAGCCATTCCCCTGACCTCGAATTCCCCTTCTGGAGAATCTGACCTTAGAATCTCATAGGCTACAACATTTTTTTTCCCTGCACCATCGTCCGGGGAAAGCTTCCAGGTAACAGTCAGCGCATGCCCATTGTCATTGGGAGTATCAAAGGCTTTGACCTCAGTGGGAGGGAGAGGTTTTTCCTGCGAGAAAGAGAGGCTGGCAAGCAAAGGTATGAGTAAAGTAGTTAAGAGAATAACTGTGATTTTCCTCATCTATACCTCTATGCTAAAAATTTTTAGCTCATCTTATTAAGCCTAACCAGGTTCCGAATAGATAATCCATCCTGCCGATCAGAAGGGACATACGGGACATAACCGTGTAACCAAAAGAGGCGCCGAAGGAGATCATCAGAAACCAGATACCCACCCGGGCAAGGCCTCCAAAGGTGCCCTTGTGCTCCTTGGAGAAGAAGAAATAAATCAAGCCACAGAAAGTGCCCAAGATTATGATTAATTTTCCGGTGAAGGAATACAGATCCCCCTCCAAAGGGATGATAGTGTTCTGGACCTGGACCATTCCATTGCTTACCAGATAACGGGTGAAATAGAGGCCGGCGGTTGTTCCCACCACTAAGGCCAAGGACCATCTGGAAATCCATCCCACCTTGGGGAAGAGACGAAGCAGCATCATCACGCCAAAGACCCCTCCTAGGATATAATATAATCTACCCGCAGCCAGATTGTCCACGAACTTGGGCATAAAATACTGCCAGAAGATAACCACGAACCAGTAGCCAGCAGATACGCCCACAAATAGAGCCTCGCAGAATTTATAGAACGGATTGTCCTTGTAAAGAAAGCTGAAAATCCCCAAGGTAAGTAAAGCTGCTATCCATACTCCGATTGTTTCTGCCATCTTTTACTCCGGATTATTGACCCTTCTTTTTTCTAGTGGCAAAATAAGCTATATTTCCTATCAGGATGAAGACACATATGATCGCATGAGCTACAGATTGTGAGAACATATATTGCACTGCCCTGGCAGGTCTGTTGGTGATGATCTCAAATTCCGCTCCGCCTTTCATCCCTCCCAGCACCCCTATGAGCTGACCGCTCTGCACATAAGGGTATACTAAGGGAGCTTGGACCGCAGTGTTTCCCGCGCCTAATTTTATCTTGTAGGGGTCAACTCCAAATAAGACCCACTCGGTTGTTCCAGGGTAGCCAGCTGAAAGGTTATACACGAAATCTATATTGTTGAAATTCCTTATCCCCTTCATCAGGGGTAGCTCCTCGATTCTGGTTCCCTGATAATCCCGGGGAAAGGTCTCCGGGATATTATTTCCCATCCTGTCGATAACTACCTCGTTTCCAGCAGTATAACCCAGATTCACATAATCGATGCCATACTGGGGATTTATTTTTTTGATCTCATCTTCGTTTAAGACTTTCTCCAGAGCCAGATTTGCCTGGATCGGCCCATTGGGCCAAAGCCCGATGATTATCATTTTCAGATGCCTGGTGAAACAATAGCGGAAAAACGATTCTGCCATTGGCTGCAATTCCGGCATAGAGCCTGGGTCATAATCCATAGAGACTAAAACTTTAGACCCCGGGGGTAAAGCTTCCAAAGCATTATAAAGGTTCTGCACAACAGGGGTTACCTCGATATGTAGATTCACCGTAAAAAATAAAGGTATGGCTACACCAACGGCAATCAGGAGAAATATTATCCGCCGGTCAATAGCCAAGAGTCTATCGAAAAAATTCATCCGTTACTCCCAAACTCTTTTTTTAATCTCCACTGGCAAAAGCTCTCTCCAGCCCTAATATGACTCTCAGGGAGGAGGAGACTATCCCCAAGGCTATTCCTATCATAATGGCTCTCTGTCCTGCAGTTTGAGGGAAATCCATTATCCAGTCGGTGATATTTCCCAATCTCCATCCTTCAGGAAGCCAGGAGGAGATATAATATCCGAAAGGCACTCTTCCCACCATCACAAATAACGCAGCCACCAAGAGCATAGTCGCCTCTAAGTTTCTGGCTCTAAAAGCTCTATAGGAGGCTGAGGCGATGAAGAATGCTAAGATGGAGAACATAGTGGCACTAAGTGGATAATAGAGCTTTTGGTATAGATAGTAGAAAGTAGTACCCGGATTCAAAAATCCCCTGCCTTCCCAGAAGCCAACTATAACCATGAGGAAAAACCCGAACCAGACCACTATGCTGAAGGGCCAGTCTTTCCTTTTAAAATAAAACTTGTCAGCATTTACCTTCAGAAGATTCAGACATCCCAGCCAGATGGCGAAAGCGGCAATGATGAAGAAAAGGTCCTCGAAAAAATCTCTGAGATGATTGAAGGGGGGATGAGGAATGAAATAAACTATTATCAGGGTAAATCCTACTATGGCTGTTAAGGCTAAGGGTATTTCTCTACGCATTTAACTGACTCCTCTCGACAGGAGCAATGCCTTCAATAATTTAAAGGGCTATCTCATAAAAATTCTCATATCGTAGATACCTAAGGTCAAAAGGATTGAGCCTACCAAGATGAAGAAAAGGAAAATAAATTTTCCCACATCCTGTCCCTTTAAGCTTCCTAAGAGCTTTGGATCCCTGGAAAGATAGGCAGAGGCGGCGAAAAGCTCCTCACCGATTAAGGTGTAATCACAGGCTGCCACGAAGAAGGGAAGCTGGGCAGGCTGGGCAGTTCCAGCGATCTGGATTGCACCCACGTAATTTCCGGTCTCGGCCAATATAAGGGATTCTGCAAAGAAATGACCCTGAAGGAAAATAGCAGCCGGTTTCTCCCTGACGAAGAGCCCATCCACTGCCGCAGTGTAACCGAACTGGTCGTCGGTGAGATAATAGACCATATCCTCGTTGTACAGGTCAGGTCTGCCAGCATTAGAATAAGCCTCTTTAATAGTCTCCCTGCAGGAGACCATAACCAGAGAGCGGGAGGTGGGGACCTCTAATTTAGCCTCATATTCTGCAGTTATCTTCGCCACCCGGCCTAAGATGGTGATGCCGGCGATGGTCTGCATGCTGTCCATATCCATAATACCCGGGATATAGAAGATCTTCCTGCCCATCTCAGTTGCCCGGCCCACTGCCTCGTCCACTGCCTCCAGCCCGGCTATCTTCCGGATAAAAAGCTCTTTACCGCCCCGGGCCTTATTGATGAAGTAAATTACGGACAGCCCTAATATTAATGCCAGGATGAAAGTATACTTACGTCTCCAGTCCATCCACTGGGGTTTGGCTTTAGCAGGGGGGCTGGGCAAAGATTCAGAGGAATAACTTAATCCCAGAGCTCTTATTTTATAATAGTATTCAACTTTGTTTTGTGCATGATTATCAAAATATCTCTCTGCACCTGCAGTGCTTTTACCTAAAGCCTCATATTCCCCTTCTGGACTGGTAGATCTGAGTATCTCATAACCCTTCACCTTGTTCTCATCCCTGACTACCCCAATATCATCCGGAGATTTCTGCCAGGTTATGGTGATACTGCCACCAGCATCATTGGGAGTATCTTTTGCCTTTACCTCTGTGGGTGGAGAAGGGGGAAGGGTATCTTCCTGTAGAGGAGTAACGCTTTTATCTACTTGAGCAAAGGCAGGGGATAAAACAAATAGGCTAAGAATAAACAATAGTGATATAGAGCTCTTCCGTCTATTTACTTTATTCGATCTTCCAGCCAATTTGATTCCCTTGCTTTTAGAAAATAAAAAAACTACTGACCGGAAAATAGAGATCAGTAGTTAAATATAAATCGCCCAAATCCCCGAATCGCTTTTTTTGATTTGAGCTGTCTTCTCTCTCAGAAAGGACCTCCTGGCTCAAGAATCCATATTTCGCCTTCTAATTTACCAGTGTAATTTTATAAGTCAAGCATTTTTTACAAGAAAAGCTATGCCATCTGAAGATTAGGGCTGTTCTCTTCAGGAGGGAATAACCTGGATTACCCTCGATAACCGCAGATTTTATGTAAGGGTAAAAATTTCGCTATGACAGCAGAGCCTCGCATAGAGAAGGACCGTGTCATTTTTATTTCCCCATCAACTTAGCCCTCTCCTACAGAGGGGAGAGGAGAAATAAAGTCGCCCGACAATAAGGTCGGGCGTAAGGTAAGTCTCAGGTTTTTTCTTTTGAACTCTTGAACCTTTGAATTTTTATCCTTCCAACATCTCCACGTTAGCTCTGGGGATTATGGCTCTGGTTTTGTCCTGGAATTCAACCTCTAAAACCCGGGCTGAGGATTCTGACCCAAGCTTCTGCAAGGCTGGAGGAAGATCAACCACCTTGCCCAGTTTACCAAAATAAGGCTCTCTGATTACCCTCACAGGGGTTCCTATATCCAGCCCGATATTTTCAAACTCCTCAGTCTCGATTTTTTTGTGGACGTCTCCCTCAAAAGGTATGACCAGTTCCGGTCTTATAACACCTGCTCTTATCTGTGTGGCTCCATTGATGCAAGCCATCTGTCCCTGTTTAGAACTGAGCAGCTCAAAAGTTCTCTCTGCCATATTTATCTGCCCGAACCCTTCTGTTACCACCAGGGTTATGCCTAATTCCTCTGAGCCGGTAATGGCCACCCCCAAATCATATCCCAAGAATTCCCTTAAATCCTTATCGTCGAATCCACCTACGACAATTCCTTTGGCTTTAACTGAGACGGCTTTCTTAATTGCAGAGCTGGTGACCAGACTTCCTCCCACAATTACCTTTCCCTCACACTCTTTGTCTATGTGCTTGTCAGTCAAGACCTCGGTATTGTCTTTGGTTAGAATTTTTATCTCCCCATGAGTCTCGCCCCCTATTCCAAATATCCCCTGAACAAAAGAGCCCAAGGTTCTGACAGAAACTCCTTCTTTGGGGAAAACCTCCATTACCTCTCCCTGCAGATATGCTTTCACCTCTACCGGTATGGGATTTCCACGGATCAGAACCTGTCCGGTGATGGAGGAGATGCTCTCTATTGTTCCCTCGGATTTGGAACGGCACTCTGAGGAGAAAAGCCCAAAAAAGGATTTGCTCCTTGCGATGATTTCTTTTTCCTTTACCCTGTCCCCTTCTTTTTTTAACATATGCTCAGGCACATCCTCAGGCGGAAGCCCCAGGATATTCGCCACGTTCACCGGCTCCACGTTTCCCGGCAGATTGGTTCTGGCAACCACGGTATCAGGAGTCACTTTGTCTCCTATCTTAACCAGAACCTCTCCTTTTAAGGGTAAGATCCTTTTCTTGGTAATCTGCATCTTATCAGTTACTTTCAAACCTGGCGTATATGCATGAGTCATACTTAACTCCTTTTAGATTTCAATCATTAATATCGAGGTAACCACAGACTTTATGTCTGCGTATATTCACTTTACGCAAGCTAAAGCTTGCGGCTACCTTAGTACTTTACAACCTCTCCAATGCCTCCGTTGGATATATATCCAAGGCAATCATCCACTCTTTTAATTTCTGAACCCTGATCTTATTATCAGCAGGCAGGTTAAAAGGTCTTCCCCTGCCGTCTAAGATTATTCCGGTAACTCCGCCATAAATCTCCCTTTCGACTTTCCCGCCTTTGCCTTCGCCCAGGTCAAATCCTCTGAGTGGGTCTAAAATAGCCTTGGCTTTTAAGGGGTTCCCTTTTTCATCCAGTCCCAAGGGAAATTTTTTCATCTCACCGTATTTCAATGTTCCCTCGATGGTTTCGCCATTGGGCATCTCGAATTTGTATTTCAAAATCTCCCTTTCGTCCTTAAGCTCTCCTGCAGGTGCAATACAGCTTCCCAGATGAATCAAACAGTCTTTATTGAAGACCTCTACTGCGGCTTTTGGGTGAACTGTGGTCAAAACCCCAAGCTGGGGCATCATAAAGATAGAGTCAACTGCCAAACTGGTTATCGCCTCAGGCATAAATCCGTCGATCAGCATCAAGGCAGCCTGATGCCTTCTGGGGGCATGGGACAATACCCCGCCTGAGCCGATCAGCATATCCAGGGTCATCATGTTCACCAGGGTCTGCCCGCCAACGGTCTGGTCAAAGGCATCCGCTATGGTTCTCTGCTGCTGGATGCCCTTGAGCACCGTAGCAAAGGATTTATGCTGGATAAAGGCAAGCCTTAAAGCTTCCTTGGCAATTGCCTGCTCGAAGATCAGCTCCTCCATCGACTGCGGGATGGTGGTAGGGCGAATCATTTTGTTTTTGACCCGGTTTCTCAGGTCTCTTTCGTCCAGATGAAAGGGAACCCACCGCATCACATTATCCAGCCCAGCCTCGGCAAAGACATTGGATACAGAATAGCTCATCCCTAAATTTGCACTGACTGTTCGGTTGAAAATTCCCTGAAATACGGAGAAGATATCGGTGGTGGCGCCGCCGATATCCACACCCACCACCTGAATCCCTTCCTGGTCTGCGATCTTCTTCATAATCAAGCCGACCGCACCCGGTGTGGGCATAATGGGAGCATCGGTCCAGGTCATAAGCTTTTTGTATCCGGGCGCCTGAGCCATCACATGCTCCATAAAAAGGTCGTGAATCTTCTCCCTGGCAGGTAACAGGTTTTCTCTTTCCAGGACCGGCCGCAGGTTATCCACTATGGTCAAATCAACTTTCTCCGAAAGGGTGTTTTTGATCGCCTCCCTGGCATTCACATTGCCTGCATATATGACCGGAAGCTGGTATCCTATACCCAATCTCGGCTTGGGGTCTGCGGCAGAGAGCAGCTCAGCTAATTCCACCACGTGAGTGGTGGTTCCTCCATCGATTCCCCCGGATAACAATATCATATCCGGTCTCAGCTGCCTTATTCTCTGGATCTGCTGGTGAGGGAGCCTTTTATCGTTGGAGGCAATAACATCCATCACGATAGCACCCGCACCCAGGGCGGCTCTTTCCGCGCTCTCTGCAGTCATGCTTCTCACCACCCCTGCAACCATCATCTGCAAGCCGCCACCAGCGCTGGAGGTAGAGACATAGATATCGGTTCCCACATTTCCGTTAGAGGGAGTGATTATCTTCCCCTTCTCATCCAGTATTTTCCTGCCGGAAAGCTCCTCCACCTCTGCCACCGCATTCAATACCCCCATAGTCACATCCTCAAAAGGCGCCTCAACTGTGGTAGGTGCCTCACCTCGAACGATCAGCCTGTATTCGTCCCCTTTCTTCTCGATCAAAATTGCCTTGGTGGTAGTGCTTCCGCAGTCCGTGGCTACGATTATTTTTATATCTTCTGGTTTTAAATCTTTCATACAACTCCTTTATGACTTTACAATATCATTCTATTTGTAGGTCGAGCATATCCGAAAGGATTGCTCGACGATTTATATTTTTTGTCAAGCAGGCTACGCCATGCTTGACCTACGATTCTGACCTGGCAAGTTCCCCTTCGGGTCAGGGGACCCGAAGGTCACATAGATACTGGTAAACCTAAAGGTTCACACTCCAAAATTATCTATTCTCTCCCGGTAATTACCTGCCACAAAGTTCTTCTTCCTTTTTTCTTCCTCTCTTCCTTTATCCTTTTCTTCTCCTCTTTTTCCTTGGCTTGTGTTTCAGCCTCGAATTTCTCTATGGTCTGCAAAAGCCTTTCCACATTTCCCCTTTCCTCCATCATCCTCCTGAACTCATCGTAGTCTTTCCAGGAAAAAAGGGATTGCACAAAAGGCTCGAAGAAGACCAGCATCTGGGAGCCCACATAATTCAGGGGCTTGACCGATTCCAGAAACAAAATAGCTGGCACGGACATCTTCCACAAGACCACTTTCTTGGCAATCTTGTCCAGTATCTCCTGCTGTCTAGGGGTGAGCCCTTTCTCTTCTTCTTTTGAGCCTTTGGGCTCCGAGGAGAAGATGTGTCTGAAAGGCATCTTAGCTTTTTATCCTCTGCTTAATGAAATTGACCACTTCGTCTTTATTCTGTTCGAATCTCAAATATATTCCGCGAAAATTCTCCAAACGGGATGGCTTGGCAAAAGGGGAGAGGAGCACTCCGTTTTTATCCACGTAGAAACTGCGGTATTTGTCCCATTCCACCTCCCTGGTATTTATTAAGAACTTCACCTTTATCTTATCCCGGGATAGCTCGTAAGTAGTAGGCAAAAAGAAGGAGGCAAGAGAACCTAAAAGGATGACCAAGGAAAGTAAAAGGAAAAAAAGACTATCGGTTGAGATAAAAACAATAAGCGGTGCCAGGATGACGAACAGGATAACCAAAATCGTGTTCCTTTTGTTTCTCCTCAGGGGATGACTGGTCCAGCTCAAGTTCTCATCTCCCATTTACTCTTTTCTCTCCTCTGAAGCCCGGTAACGGTTCTTCCTGATCTTCTCCATCTGCTGGAGTAATTCTTTGGGATCGATTATCTTCTTCGTGACCAAAAGTGTGACTAAAGCTTCCTGAGCCAGATTGTTGGACAGGCACAGCTCCTCGAAGGTTACCTCTTTCCATTTCCCGTCGTAAAAAATCTTCAAAGCGACTTTTTTGTCTTTTTCCTCCAAAAGCTTTATCTCCTTTTTCCGGGCTTGCCTGTCTTTTTCCGGGCTGAGGATAAGACCTCGTTCATGCTGCCGGTTCTATATCCCATAAGGTCTATTGTGACATAGGTAAATCCCAAACCTTTTAACTTAGCGTAGATTTTCTTTCTTAATTTCTCGTCCATTAAACTCTTGAGTTCTTCCGGCTCTAACTCAATCCGGGCAATGCCGTCATGGTTCCGGACTCTTAATTGAGTAAATCCCAGGCTTTTCAGGAAATCCTCAGCCTTTTCAATTCTGTTCAGCTTCTCCAGAGTTATTCTCTGGCCATAAGGTATTCTGGAAGACAGGCAGGCAAAGGCGGGCTTGTTCCAGGTAGGAAGTTTAAGTTTTCTGGAAAGTATTCTGATCTCCTCTTTGGTAAGCCCGGATTCCAGAAGTGGACTTCTGATGCCTAATTTTCGAAGTGCTTTTCTGCCGGGCCTGAAATCATCCCTATCTGAGTAATTGGAGCCGTCCAAAACAAAAGGAATTTTATTTTTCTTGGCTATTTCCTTCAGCTTGGAAAACAGCTCATACTTGCAGTAGTAACATCTATCCTGCGGATTTTCCGAAAAATTCTTTATCTTTAGCTCTGAGGTTTTGATTATCCTGTGTCTGCCATCTAATCCCATCTTTTTAGCCAGCCTTAAGGCTTCTTCTCGCTCCGCTTGAGGATAGGTTTCGGAATCAGCAGTTACTGCCAGAACATTTTCCGGGCCCAGGGCATCCTGGGCTACTTTTAACAAAAAGGTGGAATCCACCCCTCCGGAAAAAGCAACCAGCACATCTCCCATCTCCCTTAAGCTGGTTATTAGATGCTCGAATTTGGACTGTGCGGATTTCATAAAGAAGGTCCCTGCAAGAAGGTCAAGATCACAGCCTTAAAGGGAATATCTGCCAAAATCCTCCGGATTTAACCTCTTGAGTCTTTCCCTCAAAGATTCGGCATCGGTAGCGCCCGGGGTTTTTCCATCTGCGGGTTTTTTCTGGAAAAGCTCATCTGCCACATAGATGGAGACCCCAGCCTTCAAGGCTAAGGCGATGGAATCTGAGGGTCGGGCATCTATCTCCTTAATCTCTCCATTCAGCTCTATATAGAGCTTGGCATAAAAAGTCTGCTCCACCAGTTTGGTTACTTCCACTTTCTTGATTTTGCCACCCAGGGATTCGATAGCCGATTTCAAAAGGTCGTGGGTCAGGGGTCTTTTGGAGGAGACGCCGGAAAGCTCCATGCCGATAGCCCAGGCCTCATAATGTCCTATCCAGATAGGCAGGAGAAGCTGGTCAGTATCCAGCGGAGCCAAGATCACCACCGGAGAGTTGGTGGTCATATCCAGAGCTAACCCGTTTATTTTAACCTCTCTCATTAAAACTCCCTGACTTTTTCTTCAGCCTTGATTACAAATAAGCTACTCCTCGCCTTTCTTCACTACCCAGAGCTTCAAATTTGCTACGATGTCCGCCTGGATTTTTATAGGGACGGTATATACCCCTAAGGCTTTGATCGGCTCCTCCAGCTCGATTTTCCTTTTGTCTATGACAAATCCCTTGTCCTTCAAAAGATCAGCTATATCCTGGGAGGTGACTGAGCCGAAGACCCGGTCCTCCTCTCCTACCTTGACCTCAGCCGTGATGGAGATTTTCTCCAGGTCAGATTTAAACTTTTCAGCTCCCTTTATCTTTTTCTCGTCCCTGAATTTTTTCTGCCGGGTAAGCTCCTGTATGGAGCTGAGGTTACCTTTGGTGGCCGGTATAGCCAGGTTTCTGGGGAAAAGATAATTTGCCGCATACCCGTCCCTGACCTGAATCACATCCCCGCATTTCCCCAGCTTCTCCAGATCCTCTTTTAAGATTATCTTCATTTTCCTTTACACCTCTTTTTATCTGACGGTCTCGGTGGTGAAGGGGAGCAGGGCTATATGCCGGGCCCGCTTTATGGCCTGGGTCAGCTCTCTCTGATGGCCAGCGCAGACTCCGGTTATTCTTCTGGGGATTATCTTCCCCCGGTCGCTGGTATATCTCCTGAGCAATTTATCATCTTTATAATCGATGACCCTTAGTTTCTCACCGCAGAAACGACAGGTTTTTTTTCTTCTTCTTTCCAGATCGTTTAGCATGGTTTGGATCCTTCCTCCTTAATTATAAATTCTCTATGGATTTTCTCAGCTCGGATATGTTCTCCTGCTCGAAGTTCAAATCCTCGCTCAGGTTGTTTTCGAAAACCGGTACGGCTGCTTCTGCCTTCCTGTCCAGAAACTGCACCTGGAAAGCACGGATCTCTATCAGGTTCCTTTTGCTTCCATCCTCATTTTCCTTGAACCGGCTGCGCAGTTCCCCCTCCACCAGTACGGCGCTTCCTTTCTTTAGAAATTTGCTGCAGCTTTCAGCCAACTTCTGCCAGGTCACCACCCCTATGAAACAGACCTCCTCCTTGTTCAAGCCGGTGTTATCTTTGTATTTCTTGTTGGAGGCCATTCTGAAATTCGCTACCGGAACCCCGGTGGTGGTGTAGCGCAGCTCCGGGTCTTTGGTTAGGTTTCCCGTTATCAAAACTTTGTTCAGATGCGGAAGCCTGGTATTGGCCATAAGAAACCTCCTTATTTTTTCACACTCAAATTATGCTTCCACCTTTTCTTCGCTCTCTTCTGTCTTCGAGGGCTTTTCCTCTTTTTCCAGGGTCTTACCCTTCGCCTCCTGCAGCACGATCAAAAACCTCAGACAGTTCTCGTTCAGCTTATAGAGCCTGTCCAGCTCCCGAATCGTAGATGTCGGTGCCTCGAACAGGATAAACACATAGTATCCTTCGTTTTTCTTCCTGATACGGTAGGAAAGCCTTCGCATTCCCCAGCGCTCGGTCTGCAGAACTTTACCCTTGTGGTTCTCGATCAGCTCCTCTACTTTTTTTACCTCCTTATCCCAGGCGGCATCATCCAAGCCCGGATCCAGGATGAAGATAGTCTCGTATTTTCTCAAATCTCACCTCCTAAATTCTCTACTGGTTGAACCTGTTCATACTCTCTTTCAGGCCGCAAACAATCGAGTTTTCTGCTGCCAGAAAACCTTTGTGAATTAACTGCTCTACGCTTTTTTCCTCTGTTTTTTTGAACTTCTCCAGGACGAAATCCTCCAGCACCGTCTGCTCCGGCAGAGGGCCTATCCCCAGCCTCAAGCGGGGGAAACCCTCGGTCCTCAGATGATAGATGATCGAGCCTAAGCCCTTATGTCCTCCATCACTTCCCTTTTCCCTTATCCTCAGCCTGCCAAAGGGCAGGTTTACATCATCACATATAACAAAAAGCTCAGACGGAGTCAAGTCGAAAAACCCTAAGGAGTCTAAAACCGCCTGACCGCTTTGGTTCATATAGGTCAGAGGCTTAAGTAAAATAACCTCTCTGCCTTCGATCTCTATCTGACAATAGGAATACTCTCCTTTTCCTCCTTTGAAGGTTTTTTTGTATTTTTCGCTTAAAAGGTCGACTACCCTGAAGCCTAAGTTATGTCTGGTCTTCTGATAACTTCTTCCGGGGTTACCTAATCCCACTACCAATCTTATCATTCCTCGATCACAAAATCTGTTACTTTTGGCACAAAAAAATAAAACACCATTTAAAATGGTAAGTTATAAAATAGGGTTAAATTATGGTTTGTCAAGGGGAATTGAGATTTTTTGGAGGAATTTAACAGAAGATAGATAAATGCCACGGTAGAAGCCAGCTTAGGCTTATTAAGATGTAAGAATTTCCTTTACAGACATTGAATCATTTATTTTCTTATATAGAAAACCAATCTGAAACAGGAGGTCTTATGAGCAAATGGGGTGTTTTTATTTTGGCGGTATTAGCACTTCTTATGACCTTAAGCTATATAGTGATATCTGGACAGCAGACAGCAGAGGTGACCAAAGCTAAATTTGAGAGTGATAAGGTTAGAACTCCTGCAGTTATTACAGGATTTGATATTATCGATATTGGAACAGGCAGAGCTCCGAGATTCTCTCCTGATAGCAAAAAAATAGCCTTCCTTAGCGGTGGGTGGCTATGTCTTGCCAATTCAGATGGAACAGGGGGGATTCAGAAAATTACAACGGTTAATGCCTTGGATTTTCAATGGATGGATGACAGCACATTCGTTTACTGGTCGCAAGATTCTCAAACTAAAGGGAGAATAATAGGAACGGTTAGATTGAATGGTGAGAAGAATACATTGGTGAGCGGTGAGGGACGAATACAAGTAGAGGCACCGCCGGTTTTCCTTCAAGATGGAACGATTGGTTTTTACAAAAAAGGGAGTGGAGGAGAAATAATTTTTGAAGTTGAAAAGGAAGGGACTCTGTCTCCTGATTCTGCTCTCAAGCAGTTACAAGCAAAGATAGCCTTTGAAAATTCATATGTTATGTATGGTGATATCTGGCTGGTGAGCGTGGATGGAAGTACTAAAAAAAGGATAACTACAAATAAGAGATTTTCATTCCCCGAAGTATCACCAGATGGAAGGAAAATCTTGGCACACAAGGTTCCGGGTAAAGACCCATATTTAGGACAAGGGGATTATGTAATCGATCTCCAGGGAAATGAAACTTACGTTGGAGATAAAGATGTTTGGATACCCGTGTATGATTCTACTGGAAAGATCCTTTATAATGATATTGAAGGCTCGGTTGGTTCTTTATCTAAGTGGTCTCCAGATGGGGCAAAAATTGTTTATATGTATCAAAAAACAAACTATGAAGATCTTGGTACCTCTGATATAGTGATAAAAAATGCTGATGGAACAGGGAGGTTCCAGATAGAAACCACAGATGAAATAGAAGAGGGACCGGTTTGGTCCCCGGATGGAACTATGATTGCGTGTCAGACTTATAGAACAAATAAAATCCGTATTTTCAAGTTGAGATAAATCTTTTTTAAGGAGGGCTGACATGAAAAAGTCAATGGTCTTAGGGGTGCTAATTTTGATAAGTTTTTGTGTTTCCAAAAATTCTTTTGCTGAAGAAGATGTCTTTGAAAGAACCAGTTTTATTTTAATGTAAAAATTTTCTTGACAATCTTAATAATGACTTTATATCTTAATTTGAAAACCAATCTGAAATAGGAGGTATTATGAGTAAATGGGGTGTTTTTATTTTGGCGGTATTAGCACTTCTTATGACCTTAAGCTATATAGTGATATCTGGACAGCAGACAGCCGAAGTGACCAAAGCTGAGTTTGAAACTATTTTGGTTGGTAAGGGCAGTTCACCCAAGTGGTCTCCAGATGGGACCAAACTTGCTTTTCTATGTACGGAGGGGATTTGTGTAACAGATTCGTCAGGGAAAGGAGAAATAAGGAAAATTTCCCCCCTTAAGCCCAAATTCTATGAATGGTTGAGCGACAGCGAATTAGTGGTTTCTGAATGGGAATATGGCAGGATAAAAGGAAGACAGACTGTAACTACCAGACTGAAAAAAGCAAGCTTAAACGGTAAAATAGAGACGATTAGGGAAACCCATCCTACATTTGAAGACCCAGCCCCTGATAAGCCAAGTAAGTTTATTGTCTTAAAAGACGGCACAGTGGGATATTATGAAGATTTGCATGCCCTCAGAGGTGGGCCATTTTTCAAGGTAATAAGAAACGGCAGATTAAAGCCAGTACAAGCAGAAAAACAGATGATTGTTGCAGGGATTAAAGGTGAGAAGGGAGTTTGGTTAGTAAGTGCGGATAGGACCGTGAAAAAGAGAATAACTGATAAGGAATATAGGTTTGCCCAGATTTCACCAGATGGTCTCAAATTTATAGGAAAGAACTCCAGAGGTGAGATAATTGTATTTGACAGCACCGGGAACGAGATAGCTAATTTAGGGGTGGGAATAATCTTGAGTGAAGGGAGAACAGGTAACTGGTCACCAGATAGTAAGAAAATTGTATATTTCGATACTGAGGAAGATGGGCATTATGTTCTTGCCTCTGAATTATATCTAATAAATGTGGACGGTAGTGGCAAAACTCAGCTTACGGATACGTCGGATGAGCTTGAACACGACCCGGTTTGGTCTCCAGATGGGACTAAGATAGCTTATTGGACGAGAGACCCAAAGTGGGAGAATTTGGAAGTGTTTATTATGAGATTAAAATAAACTTTCATTTACGGGGGCTGACATGAAAAAATCAATGGTTTTAGGGGTTCTAATTTTGATAAGTTTTTGTGTTTCCAAAAATTCTTTTGCTGAAGAAGATGTCTTTGAAAGAACCAGTTTTATTTTAATGTAAAAATTTTCTTGACAATCTTAATAATGACTTTATATCTTAATTTGAAAACCAATCTGAAATAGGAGGTATTATGAGTAAATGGGGTGTTTTTATTTTGGCGGTATTAGCACTTCTTATGACCTTAAGCTATATAGTGATATCTGGACAGCAGACAGCCGAAGTGACCAAAGCTGAGTTTGAAACTATTTTGGTTGGTAAGGGCAGTTCACCCAAGTGGTCTCCAGATGGGACAAAAATAGCTTACATTGCGGAAGACGGATGGCTAACCGTCACTGATGTAGAAGGGAATGGGGAAATTAAGAAGGTAGCTCCTATAAAGGCTGCTGGTTTTAATTGGTTGAGTGAAATTGAGTTCATCCTTTGGGAGAGGGAGGAACAAAGGATTGAAGGAGTTTTAGAAAGACCAATAACCAGGATAAAAAGGCTTACTTTTGTTTGATGGAAAAGAGGAGCTGATAGTCGAAGATCATCCCGGTAAGGGAGAAGCTCCAAGAATAACCTACCCTATCTTTTTGCCTGATGGGGCTATTGGATATTATAAGAATTGTTTTGAACAGCCTCCTGACTATATTGCAGGAAAAAGAACTTTTAAGGTGATAAAATTTGGCAGATTAAAATCTGATTCTACTCAAAAGCAGATGAGGGCTTATGTAGTTCCAAGCGGTTCCACTGGAGCAGGAGATATCTGGATTGAAAGTATGGATGGCGAAGTGAAGAAGCAAATTACTTCAGGCAGATTATTTTCTTTTCCAGAATTATCACCTGATGGAACTAAAATATTGGCAGTATGTGGTTCATTATGTTGGAGTATGTGCGTAGTAGATCTTCAAGGGAATTATACCTGTATAGGGAAGAAGGGGGTTGAAACTGTAGATATCGCAAGTGGTGCTTTAGGTGGGAAATGGTCACCAGATAGTAAGAAGATCGCTTACATGTATATGACCGGAAAGGGCGAGGAACTGGAGACAATTGGATCTGATATATATATTGAAAATCCAGATGGGACAGGTAGATTCCAGATTGAAACTCCAGATGAGATGGAAGAGGAGCCGGTTTGGTCCCCGGATGGAACTATGATTGCATGTCAGACTTATAGAAAAAATAAAATTCTTATTTTGAAGTTGAGATAAACTTTTTTAAGGAGAGCTGACAAGAAAAAATCAATGGCCTTAGAGGTGCTAATTTTGATGAGCTTTTTTGTTCTCAAAAATTCTTTTGCTGAAGAAAATGTCTTTGAAAGAACCAGCTTTATTTTGATGCAAAAATTTCCTTGACAATCTTAATAATGATTTTATATTTTAAGTTGAAAACCAATCTGAAATAGGAGGTCTTATGAGTAAATGGGGTGTTTTTATTTTAGCTATATTAGCACTTCTTATGACCTTAAGCTATATAGTGATATCTGGACAGCAGACAGCCGAAGTGACCAAAACAGAGTTTGAGACTATTTTGATTGGCAAAGGTAGTTCACCCAAGTGGTCTCCAGATGGAACAAAAATAGCTTACATTGCGGAGGACGGGTGGCTAACAATTGCTGATGCAGAAGGGAAAGGAGAAATTAAGAAAGTAGCCGCATACGATCTAGGAACCTTTGACTGGATGGATTCCACTACTTTTCTCGCCACTTCAAGTGAATACAAAGAGGAAAATGGGAAAAAAGTATCTGAGATATGGAAGATGATAACTATTAACACAGATGGAAGGGAAAGCCTGATAGTGGAAGACATAGTGCCGTATCGTCAGGAACATAATATTTCAGTCCCTCACTTTCTGAAGGACGGAACAGTTGGTTATTATGAAGGGCGCTTTACCTTACCGGGAAAAGATAAAGTCTTTAAGGTAATTAAACAAGGCAAGTTAAAGCCGCAAGATGCAACAAAAGAATTGAGGGCTGTAACTAGAGGTGATATATGGTTAGAAAGCATAGATAGGACCATAAAAAGGAAAATTACATCCGGGACATACTATAGAGGTGCTCGCCTCTCTCCAGATGGAACAAAGATAATGACAAAAAATAGTCGAGGAGATCTACTAATACTTGATCTGAAAGGAAAGGTATTGAGTTCGTTAGGTACTGGGGTTTACGAAGGATGGACACCTGATAAGGGAGCGGGTGGTTATGAAGAATGGTCTCCTGACAGCAAACAGATTGTTTATGCTTTGATGGTGGAAAGTGAATATTATATCGAGGCTTCTGAAATATTTATCGTCGACTGGGATGGCACCGGGAAGATGCAAATAACTGATACTCCTGACGAAATAGAGGTTGATCCGAGCTGGTCTCCAGATGGGACTAAAATACTCTATGGAATCCTTAATACAGATAAAATATTTATTATAAAATTGAAATAATACTTTTTGAATCTTCATAAGAAGAGGGGAGGTTAAGATGAAAAAAATTAATATTTTTTTTCTGATGTTGATTGTGGTAGTCTTCTTTACTCAGTCAAATCCATTTGGTCAGTTAGTTCAGGTGTGCATCGACCCGGGACATGGAGGGCCTGGTGCAAGTAAATATGGATCGAATGGAGATGGACAAGGAACTGACGGGCCTCTTCCGGATGGTACAAAGTTATCTGAGGAATGGGTGAACCTTCAGGTTGCTTTGGCACTAAGAGATTCTATAGACAAGTACTGCGGTGGAAACGTATCAATGACGCGTACAACCGACACTCAATATGTCCTCCTTGCTGATAGAGTGGACAGTGCTAACTTTGCAGATTGTGATGTTGACCCTCGACCAGAATTCTGTGCTGCTGATGAGTTCATCCCTATCCACCATAATGGCTTACCTTTAGATTCTCAAGGGGTTGAGACTTTCTGGTGCAATCACGAAACAGTAGTAATTAATAGTTGGGAATACCCTCGCAACAACACAAATTTGTTAGCTCAAAAAATATTCTGGAGATTAAGGGACAAGTTTACTTATCCTCCTTATTCTCCACGAGGATGCAAAGTCACATGTTATTATGTCCTCGATAATACTACTATGGCTTCTTGCTATTCAGAAGGGACAAATATGCATAATGAGGATGAAGCAATTCTTTTTGACGATCCAAATCTTGTGCATGTAAAAGAGGAAGCTGATGCCATTTTTCGAGGATGGAGGAGTTATTATGAAAATAACGGAATTGTGACTGTGGACGTTCGAGGATTGTGTGATGCAAAGTATAAAATAATTATTGATGGGGTTGATAAAGAATGCCCATTTCAAACCAGCTGGACGTTTTCAGATCTGCAGTTTCATACTATATGTGCCTATGAATCTTTTCTTGATTCCTGTGGGGCTAGTTTGGAATATTTCATATTACATCATGTAGAAGAACTTGAAACAGGAACCAGAGTAGACTGGCCGCCATACAACTGTTTGTCAATGATTGTTGACCCTACCGAATCGACTCACACCTTTGTAGCCTATTATACAGGTGGTCCTTATTCAGCTGATCTTTTTATGCCGGACGGAGGGGAGGAATGGCCCATTGGAGATGAGCAACCAATTATGTGGTCTTTTTTTGGAAGCGAAACCTCAGTTGGAGTCGATTCCAGTACGCTGATTGATGTTTATCTTGATAGACATGGCGGTGCTGGCGGGTATCAAGAGTTGCTTTTTAACGATCTTCCAAGGAAGATATATCCCAATATTTCCTGGACAGTGACAGGACCGGCTTCTACCCAATGTCGAATGAAAATAGTTGCTCAGGATTGTGCAGGGAATAATGCATCAGACTCTAGCACCTATGATTTCATCATCAGGTTCCCAAATATAGTAGGCGATGCTAACAGCGATGGTAGTGTTTCTAATTCGGATGTAGTTTATCTAATCAACTATCTTTTCCATGGAGGTCCTCCGCCTGATCCGTATTGGAAGGGTGAAGTCAACGGTGATTGCAACGTTAGCCTTTCAGACATAGTTTATCTGATAAATTATTTATTTAAAGAAGGCCTGCCTCCAGTACCATGCAATGTCAACTGCGGCTGGGATTGTCAAATATAATCAAGGTTATGTAGAAGTAGAATAAAAATGTCCAGAGAAAATCTGGGACTGGGAGTTGAGAACTATTTATGCTGATGTCAGGAGTTACCTCCTGACACCTCATAAATAAAAAAGGGCAGAACGATGTTCTGCCCCTACGCTATCGGGCAACCTATCAGGTCATCCCTACATTTTATTTCAGCTTAAAGGTTTTCCACTGGCTATAAGAGAGCTGTCCGCTTGTATCCATTATCTCCAGAGCATAATAATAGGTTCCTTTTTCCAGCTTTTTCCCGTTATACCTGCAGTCCCAGATGATACCGGATGAGGGGAAGCCTCTTCCCTCCACGGTCTTCAGAAGAAGCGGCTGCAGTTGTGCACTCTCGAACCCCAGGGGCCTGTCTTTGCAGATATAAAGCTTCCAGGAATCTATCTGCTCCTCCAGGTCCGGCTTGAGCATGAACATCAGGGAGCGGTTTCTGCCGGAGGTTAATTCCTCCACGGAAGATGAAAGATCAAAAGTGTTATCATTATCGCTGGGCGGACTTTTTTCCTCGATTTTTCTTTGCGGAGTGATTATCTGAGGAATGGGTCTTTCATGGTACTCTAAGCGGGTGAGATCGTAGCTCTGCTTATTGTTGTTTGTGCCTCCTCCGAACAAGATAGAGAAAGAGATCCGGTGATCACCGGTAATGCTCTCATCGCTTTTATAGGGATACTTCTGAAAGCTGTAATCCAGCTGAAAGATCTGGCTTTCGCCTGCATATCGGATGGAGAAGCCGAAGCTGGGCTGACTTAAGTCCTGTTCGTATTCTTTTCCAAAGGTATATCCACCCCTTAACCCAAAGCTCAAATCGCTGCCAGCCAAAATCCATTCCTCAACTCCGAAGGAGCTTAAGGTGAAGCTCTCGTTTTCCGGTTCCATCGAGTTTTTCAGTCTCAAATCCCAGGCTAAGATGGTGGAGTACCTCTCCATATCAAAATGGTAAGCCAGGCCCAATTTACCTTCCCTTACCGCATATCCCAGCGTGTCGCCGTTATCCGGGATCATATCCGAGGCTAATGCATTCTCCAGGGCTATCCCCAAGGAGAACTTGGGAGAGACCCGATAGAATAGTCCTAAATCAAGATCAAAGCCCTTCTTCTTGCCATAATTCGAGTTATACAGGAATTTTCCATTAAATCCCAGGGACAGATCGGGCATAACCCATCCTGCCATACCCATTATTCCAATGTTATGGGTCACGATTCCAGTGGGATCAGCCCAGGAACCTTCCTGGCCTCCGCCCATATAGAGTTTCAACTTCTCGTTCAAAGGATAAACCCCCACCCCGGATAAAAGGTAAGGGTTCTCATCCTCTCCCCGGGTGTATTTTGACCTCTTATCATACATAAAATAAAACTGAGGTTTTTCCAGTTGGGCAATTCCCGCGGGGTTGTAGAAGATAGCACTGGGATCATCTGCCAGTCCCACAAAGGCGCCCATACCGGTTGCTCTGGCACCATAACCCGTATTATCATAGGAATAGGAAAGGTTAGCCCAGGACATTATAACGATTAGAACCGAAAAGAATATGATCTTTATCTTTTTCATCTTAATTATCCCTCCATAGAAAATTTTTACAAGAAAAAGCCACTTCTCTTCTTATATCGGAAACAAGTTACCTTTTAATTACCGTTACCCAAACTTATTTTAAACCCCGCTTCCAGATAGAACCGCAGGGATGGTTTTAAGCAGAATCTTAAGGTCCAGGAACAAGGACCAGTTATCTATATATTCTAAGTCCAGCCTCATCCATTTCTCAAAGTTAATCTTGTTTCTGCCGTTCACCTGCCAGAGACAGGTTAGCCCCGGCTTCATGCTGAGCCTTCTTCTATGCCACAGGTCATACTGGCTTACCTCCTCTGGCAGAGGAGGCCGGGGACCCACCAGGGACATATCCCCGTAAAGGACATTGAAAAGCTGGGGCAGCTCATCCAGGCTGGTTTTCCTTAAAAACCTGCCCAGCCTGGTTATCCTGGGGTCCTGTTTGATCTTGAAAACCGGCCCTTGCATCTCATTTTTATCCAGAAGGGCATCTTTGAGCTTCTCCGCGTTCTCCACCATAGTCCGGAATTTATACAGGGTAAATCTTTTTCCATTTAAACCCACCCTTTGCTGCTTGAAGAGAACAGGTCCCTTGGAGCTGATCCTGATTAAAAACGTAATCAAGAGTAACAGGGGCGAGGAAAGGATAATCAGGATGAAAGACAGGGCCCGGTCCAATATCTCCTTCAGCCAGACCCCTTGCTCTTTTAGAGGAGCATAGGAGTTGAAGATGAAAGGTTTATCCTCAAAGGTGAAGAGCTTCTGCCTGGAGACTCTGTTGGGGAAATAATCCGCCAGGATGCAGGTTGAGACACCCATCTTCTCGCAGAGGGAGATGCTTTTCTCTATAATGTTCAAAAATCTTCTAGACACGGCATAGACTATGTAATCGATATGTTTGTTCTTGATGAGCCGGGGCAAATCCTCCAAGACCCCAATTACCTGGACCCCCTGAAGGAATTTCCCCTTCTGGTTTTTTTCCCAATCTAAAACACCCAATATCTTTATTTTCCAGTCCTTGTTCTCTTTTGCTTTCCGGATAAAATCCTGTGCCAGGCTGCCGGTTCCCACCACCAGGATATTCTGCAGATGATTTCCGTTCGAATTTTTTATCTTCAGCAGGAGCTTTATCGCTCCCCTGAAAACAGATAAGAACAAAAGATTAAAACTGAAAAATAGAATTAACATCCCGAGACTCTGGTTAAGGGAGTTTGAGATGTGAAGGATCAGAACAAGAATAGAAGAGCTTTTCAAAAAAGGAGGAAAAAGATTTTTGAATATCCGGGTCAAGGGGATATGGCTGTATCTATAGGCTCTCTGGTCAGTTAAGAAAAAGAAGCTCCAGATTGGAAGGATAAAGAGCAGAAGCTTGTGGATGTAGCTATCCTCCACAAACAGGTCCTGGCTTCCCAGATATAAGGATAGGTATAAGGCTATGACGGTGAGAAAAAGGTCGAATAAAAAATGCAGTTTTTTATAGAAAGATTCATTGCCCCTTATCATATTGTCCCCCTATTTTTTCACAAAATGATAATGTAGCAGAATTGAAAACCCATAAAATTTCTCATCTGAACCTGAAATATTTTCTAAATTAGAGATTACGGCATAATCAAAAGAGAGATCAGCTCTAAATATGTTTTTGAAATTATAATCCAGCCAGAGCTGGAATTTATCAGTCTTCTCCACAATACCGCTGGGGAAGCTCTCCTTATAATCCTCTATAGAGAGCCAGGGCTCATCCCATTCTGAGGTAACTTTTCCCTCACCTTGGCGGATATGCTCATAGGAGATTTTCGCCTGCAATCCTTTTCCCAGATATCCACCCATAGAGAGAAAGAGATCGTCAGCATCCGGACCTAAAGGGCTTCCAATGAGTTTATTTTTGTAGAGGTATCTATTCCAGGGATTTTTTTGGTTGTAAGTCCGGTTGTTTATTCTCAAGTATTCTAAATCAAGCTCAGAGCCGTTCAACCCCAGGAAATCGGCCAACTTCAACCCCAAGGAGTATCCCAGCTCATTTGGTTCTCTGTCTGAGGCGCTCTTTTTTTCTATCTGAAAATCGTCTATCAAAAACTCTCCATACAAGAGGAGTCTTCTTAAAGGGGAGAAGTTGAAATCCAATCCTAGGAAGGTGTTATCATCCTCGTTTTCATTCAGCTGGGAGGCATGAAACCATAACAGGGGATTAAGATAGTAAAGCTCAAACCACCTGTCCTTGCCACCATAGATCACCGTCTCAGAGAAACCCAGCTCCAGTAAGCTTTTCAGCTTGAAGCTGAATCTATGAGCAGAAAGGTATCTCCGATATCTAATAGTTCCAGCACTCTCAGAGACTGTAACAGGGTCAAGCTGGGCGAAAAAGGAGCTCAGCTTAAAAAAGCTCCACTCCCCCTGAAGCTTAAGCATATCCATAGAAGCTGAATTGGGGGAGAGGATCAAAGGAGAGAGCCTGCTCTGTCCCCAGGAGAGGTTCTCCCGACCTATGAATAAATTGAAATAGGGAAGCTTAAAAGAGAGATAAGCCTGAGCCGCATCTCCGGCAAAGCCTCTCCAGACCTTACCAGTGTAGGTGGAATCCTTGGCTAAGCCTTCGTCTATACTGTAGCGGCAGAGCAGGGAGAAATTATCTCCGATATCCGCCTGCAGATAGGGGAGGAAAGACTCATGGAAGATGGATTTCCTGTTGGAGATCAGCCTGGAGTTCTCCAGAAAATCCAATCCCCCTTTCAGTCTTTTTCTCTTCTCCAGGCTTACCATCTCCGGCTCGAACTCGTCCTCTAACTGGTGGAAAAGATATTTTTCAAAGGGGCCGAGCTTGAGGTTTTCACTTTCGATTTTCTTTCTCAGGTCGATAAGGGCCTTGGCGATATCGCCGCGATAATAAGGCTTGGTCCCGATGTGAATCTCTTTAAAATAGCCTCTCAGATATAACTTATCTATGTAATCATAAATCCACTCATAGCTTTTGTCGCCTACCGGCACTGTTTCCATCTGACCAGCTTGTGCTGATAGATAGGCAAACAGCCATAGGAACGAAAACAGGTAAACCGCTTTTCTACTCATTACTTCATCTCCACACATTGAGTAAAAAGCCTCTCCAGGTCGTCAGCGGTTTTATCCCAGGAGTATCTTGATTTAACATAATCACTTCTCTGATTCTGTCCCTTGAGGACCAATTCATCGTTATTCAAGAGAAGACTTAGGCGCTGATTTAAGTCTGTTACATCTTTATTCCTGAAATTAAAACCCCACTTTCCCATAACCTCCCTATTTTCAGGGATGTCACTGGCTAAGACGCATCTTCCGTAACTCAAAGCCTGGAGAAGGGTCTGAGGGACGCCCTCCACCTCCGAAGGCAGAACGTATAAATAGGCGTTGGAGAAAAGCTCTTCCAGGACATCATTTTCCACAAAACCCCCGAACATTATCTTATCGTTTTTATACTGATGAAGCTTCTTTAGATAATTCTCTGAGAAAAAGCCATTCCCGGCAACAAAGAGCTTAAAATCCGTATTCAGGCCTTTAAAAGCCTCCAATAGATAGTGACAGCCCTTTTCCGGGACTAATCTTCCCAGGAACAAGACGAACTTATCTTTTTCCAATCCGAATTTTTTGATTTTTTGTGGTTTCCTATAGTTCGGTGAATCAATTCCGGGAGTAAACTTGAAGATCTTCTTTTTAAATCTTACCTCTAAATATTTTTTCAACTCATCCGAGACGGTAGCTACTTTATGCGGGAAAAACACAGAGGGATACTCTGCCATCCTAAGAAGGGTTTTAGCCAAAGGGTTCCACTTGTTTCTTTTCCAGTCCAGGCTGTGAATGGTTACCACCACCTTGGATTTTCTTTTTAACCTGGGGAGAAAGGACAAAGAGGAAGGACCTATACCCTGATAGTTAATCACGTCAAATTCCCCAGATAGTGCATCCAGGCTGGAGAATAGAGTATGGGAGATAGCATCAAAATGTTTGGTCTTTATGCTTTTTATCTTCTTCAAAACAACGCCTTTATAATCCCCATCCGTCCGGGTATAGTAAGGTCTGCAATAGACTGTAACCTGGTGACCTCTTTGAGAAAGCCTGAGTGCCACCTTTTCGGTAAAGTCCTCTATCCCTCCATAGGTAGCAGGTATCCCTTTCTGTCCGATAAAGGCTATCCTCATACCTTCAAAGCCTTGGCCAGGGTTAACTTCCTGGACGGGGCTTCCTCCTCCAGTTTTATCAACCCTCTTTCCTTCATCTCCTTCCAGATGGAGTTGAACTCTTTTACGGTCTCCTCGGTCTTAGGATTCTGGGTCATCTTCTTTAAAATGGGGAAGGGAACTGTGACTATGTCCGCACCAGCCAAAAAGGCTTTATTGACATCTAAAATCGTGCGTATGCTTCCCACGATCAGCTTGGTGTGAATATTCAACTCCCTGTACAGAGCCGAGGTTTCCCTTATGACCTGCACCGGATCATAGCCCATATCGGAGATCCTTCCATAGAAGATACTGGCATAGGAGGCTCCGGATAATGCGGCCAGGACAGCCTGATTAGTTGCCATAATAGCGGTGACGTTGGTCTTGACTCCTTCGCACTTTTCCAGCTGAGTCACAGCTTTTAAACCCTCAATCCCCATGGGGATTTTAATCACGATCTTCTCATCCCAGGAAGCATAGGTCTTCGCCTCCTGGACCATTTCCTGGTAATTCTCCTCAGTCACCTCAACGCTAACCGGGTTCTTGACCAGTTCCACAATTTCTAAAATCTTCTCCTTGAAGCTATACTCCTCTTTTTCATTGGACATGATCTTGGGATTGGTAGTCGCTCCGGAGATGCAGCCCCAGGATAGCGATTCTTTTATATCCCGGATATTAGCGGTATCAATATAGAGTTCCATCTTTTTCCCCCTCATTTTTTTCTATTAACTTGACTGCCTGGTATAAGTCTCTGACGATAAAATCCGGCTTAGTGTTCCTTTCCTCCATCAGCTTACATAAGTCACATTTATGATTTCCCAAAAGAAAAGTCATACAGCCGGCAGATTTGCCCGCCTGTATATCTGTTAGGCTATCGCCGATCATATATGAGTGACTCAAGTCGAGCTTCTGCTCCTTGGCAGCCTTAAGTAGTAATCCAGGCTTCGGTTTTCTGCAGACACAATTTTTCTTAAACCTTTTATCACCCCCCTGTGGATGATGCAGACAATAATAGACTGCATCCAATTTTACTTTCTTTTTAGCTAAATCCTCTCTCATCCTCTGGTCTATCTTATGAAAGTCCTTCAGGCTCATGTGCTTTTTTGCCACACCCGGCTGGTTAGATACCAGTACTGCTTTTAACCCCAGGCGATTTATCTTTCTCAAGGCTTTTTCCACCCCCGGCAAAAGCTTGAACTGTGAAGGATGAAAAGGGGTATCCAAAACCCCAATATCCTGATGATAGATTATCTGGTTTATAACTCCATCTCTATCTAAGAAAACTGCCCTATTCATATTCCTCTATCTTCTTCTTTAAGCAGTTGCAGACAAGATGCTCCATAGCCAGATGAAATGACTCTACCTGAGGAGTAGAATTAAATGGTACCACCAGGCACTCGTCTGCCATATCTTTCATCGCCCCTCCCTCGAATCCGGAGAATCCGATTAAGGTTGCCTGATATTCCTCCTTGGCCAGGTGCATAGCTTTCAGAAGGTTCTGGGACCAGAGTCCGGCTTTGTCCTTGCCCTCTCCTCCATGCACGGAGAAGCTTATCAGGTAATCATTTCTCTGCATCAGATTCCTAAGCTGTTCAGAGAAGAGATTATCGAAACCGTTATCGTTTATAAGGGCGCTCATCAGCGGGATATTATCGTTCAGGCAGATTACCTTGAACCTTCTTTTCCCCTCGACGATGGTGCATTTTGCCAGATCGCAGGCAAGATGAGTCGCAGTCGAAGCAGAGCCACCGTTACCCATAACGAAGACGGTTTTGCCTTCTTTCCAGGCAGAGAAAAGAAGTTCGATTATCCGATCGATCTTCCCTTTGTCCAGCCTATCCACAATTTCCTTCATATCCTCCAGGTATGATTCGATGAAAGCTTTGTTTATAAGCTTTTTCTCGGAGGCAGTAGGCTGGATTAAGGTTTTGCTCTCTATCATTTTCCCTCCTTTTAGATATTTATCAAAACCTTTGAACCTTCGAAATCCAATCTAAATCTCATCTCCTTTAAACCCTCCCGTTCCATTATCTTTCTGAAACCGTTTTTACCATTATTACAGAAAAACATAAAGAATCCACCACCACCTGCACCCATGAGTTTTCCTCCCAGGGCACCGTGTTCTTTTGCAATCTCATACCACTGGTCAATCCTTTCCTGGGAGATTTTGTTTGAGAGGGTTTTCTTGGTCTGCCAGTGCAGGTCCAAAAGGTTTCCAAACCTCTCCAGATCTTCCCTCTCAAAGGCCTCTTTTATCTCCAAACCGATCTTTTTTATCTGATGCATACCCTGAATGACCTGATCTTGGTTCTGGCTGGCGCCTTTGTTCTGAGAACCCAAAACCTCAGAAGCAGACCTCCTTATGCCGGTATAGAAAAGCAGGGTATTACTCTCCAACTGGTCTAAAGCATCCTCGGAAGGTTTTAGTGGCAATACTTTCACACTGCCCAAGCGGTCAATGTCCAGACAGATTATCCCTCCGAAGGCGGCTAAGTACTGGTCCTGTTTCCCGATAGGCTCTTTTAAAAGCTCGATCTCTATATAACAGGCTTCCTCAGCTAAATCTTTAGTATCCACCTTCTCATTCTTGAAGGTGTGGAGAGTGTTCAAAAGCCCCACAGTAAAAGCAGAAGAGCTCCCTAATCCGGTATTAGAGGGTATATCAGCGATTGAGGTTATCTCAATACCTGAGTCGATTTTCAATAATTTCAATGCTTCCCTGACAATGGGGTGTTTTATCTCCTCTACCGAATCTACTATCTCGGTCTGTGAGTAGCTGACCCGGATAGATTTTTCAAACCTTTTGTTTAAAGTTATGTAGATGTATCTATCTATGGCTGCGCTGATTAAGAATCCTCCATACTGGGTGTAATAGGAGGGGAGGTCCGTTCCCCCTCCACCCAAAGGTATCCTTACTGGAGTCCTGGTTACTATCATACTGTTCTTACCCCCCTTTCAACTAATTCCTTAAACTCCTCTAACCCCTCGATTGAGCCTATCTGGTAGAACCTCTGTTTGACCTCATAGGCAGAGATCTCCTCTTGGGAGACAAGGATCTTATAGAGCTCCTGTAAATCATAAGGCTCATCTGAAGGCGCTAAATTCAAAACTTCTTTTCTGAGGATGGAGAGCCCCGCATCGATATATTCAAGTTTTTCGCTTTCCATGGTCTTATCATAAGCTTTTATTATTCCGTCTTGGATTATCACATTGCTTTTGTCAAACCGGTTCTGATTTTTATAGACCGTCATCAGAGAAAGTCTGTCTGAGCTTTTGAAAAATTTCTCAATGTCTTGATAGTCATAAGGCAGGTATGAATCCCCGTACATCAAGAAGAAGTTTTCCTCCAAGAGCTTAAATGCTTTTTTAAGAGCTCCAGCGGTTCCCAAAAGTTTTTCTCCGTCGAGACTGTAGGAGAGTCTGACTCCAAATTTTCCTCCATCTCCAAAATAGTCTTTAATCAGCTCACCCTTATATCCCAGGCAAAGAAGAATGTCTTTTATCTCATACTCCTTCAGAAGCTCTAACTGATGTTCCAGAAAAGGTCTCCCCGCTATTTTTATCATTGACTTGGGGATATCGGATGTCAAGGGCCTCAGCCTTGTGGCTAAGCCTCCTGCTAAGATCACCATCTGCATACTTTCTCCTCCACGATTTCCCGAACAAGTTCCTTTATTGCTTTTAAAACCGCCTGGTCAGAGGAAAGCTTTGGTCTCCAGCTTAAACTTTT
The DNA here is from genome assembly GCA_964511075.1 of uncultured Ignavibacteria bacterium. GTDB lineage: Bacteria > Zixibacteria > MSB-5A5 > MSB-5A5 > RBG-16-43-9 > CAZEDM01. The sequence goes on along the minus strand of CAZEDM010000005.1, from coordinate 94,487 downwards.
TATCTTCTGGATATCGAATCTTACCTGGGGAACATCCCCGGGCCAGCCCCTGTCACCACCTGTGTATCTAAGTTTAACATTCTCCAACCCCATTTCCTCCACCACCATTTTAGCTATAGTGCTCACCCGGGTTGTAGACTCGCAACTCAGGTTGAAGAAATTCACCTTTTCATCTGAATTCTCAAAACCAAAGAGAATTCCATCCACACAATCCTCTACCGAGAGATATGGTTTTTCCTGGGTGCCATCTCCCAGTATCTCTAACTCCTCTGGATTTGTTTTTAGTTTATGAATGAAATCGAAGATCACCCCATGGGTTCCTCTGGGGCCAACAATATTGGCAAAGCGAAATATCCAGCTTTGTATCCCAAAAGAGTGACAAAAAGCAGAGATCAAGGCTTCAGAGGCTACTTTTCCTGCTCCATAAAGAGAGATGGGGAGAACCGGTCCATAATCTTCAGGCAGAGGGATGACTGGTGTTTCACCATAAATAGTTCCGCTTGAGGAGAAGACTATCTTCTTTATCCCGTTTTCCCTCATCGCCTCTAAGACATTATAAGTAGCCACGGTCTCCTGTTCTAGATCCAGTCGCGTGTTTTCTAAGCCTAAGCGGGCATCCGGATTAGCAGCTAAATGTAAAACTATATCATGGTCCTTTATTACATCCTTTAAATCTTCCAGAGCCAATAAATCTTTTTGTATAAATTCAAACTCCGGTTTTCCAAGGTGGTGTGAGATGAATTCGATTTTCCCTGAGGAGAGGTTATCATAGACCGTAACTTCTCCTCTCTGGATTAGCTTATCCACCAGATGGCTTCCTATAAACCCGGCACCACCGGTAACGAAATAGCGCATTTTATTATTAAACATAAAGTTTAATCATTACTGCTATAAGACTCAGATTGAATGGAAAACCGTGAATGTGCTGTAAAACCCCCCTTTTTACTCTCCGGCAGTATATATTCAGCTTCCAGCTTTGCCTGTCCGATTCCTTTCTTTCAGTACAGGCTTTAATCCTTATTTTAGTCCCTTCCTGGGACATCGCTTTTCCTTTTGTTTTAATTCGTCACATCTTAAAAAATCTTGACCTTATTTTGTTCAATTTTTAAGCAAACGATATGCCCCAAAGGAGAACTTCTCTCAGGTATATAGATAATCCCTTCAATACCAATAAGTTAAGATTTGAGAAATTTTAGGAAAACACCCTCCTGCTCTGCTCAAAAAAAGGAATTTATTTCACGAATTAAAGCAATTATTTCCTCTAAGAATGTATCATTTGATAACAGTGTTCCTTTTCCTCTTTTGGTTGAGTTTTATCCCCATTGCCTAAATCCCAGAGCACATCTTTACCCCAGAAAAGCCTAAGCTTGTTTTTTAAAACCCAATGGCTTGCGGTCCTCAGGTTCTTCTTTATAGCAGGCCTTGAGGTTCCCACCATCCAGCAGTTCCTTTGGCATTTAGAGACCATTCCCCGAACCTCATTTGCTCGAGGGCTATTCCAGATCTGCTCGAAACTGTTTTTTCTTATGTTGCCCATCGATTCAGAGAGGGCGTTACAGGGGTAGACCTCCCTATAGGGGTCGATGAAAACTATATCTGTTCCAGCACCACAGGGTAGAAGCCTTTTATCGCCATTAATGAAATTTATAAATCCCCTGTTTAGATAAGCTCGATACCAATCTTTAATCCTTAAAGGCAGTTCCCTTCTTTTTGAACGGAGTAATTCCCGAATGAAATTTTTAATCTGATTTACAACTCTTTCCTTATCCTCTATGATATTATCTGGCACCCTGAACTGCCAGGCATCATGCACCACGCACTGGCTAAACTCGACCCCCAGGTCGGAACATATATGATATAGCTTGGTCACTTCATCTGCGTTGCGATGTGAGATAGTCAAGGCAAAACCTATATCTTTTATGCCCCTTTCCTTTAAACCCTGCATGCTTCTCATGGCACGCTCATACCCATTTCTTATTCCCCTTATTTCGTTGTTTTTCTCGGAGCGGCCCTCCAGGCTGATCCTGATTCTTATCTGTGGATGCTTTCTAGCAATAGCGATTAATCGCTCTGTGAAGTAACCGTTGGTGCTGATCTCGAGATTTTCCGCCTTCTCCGAGAGAATATCTACGATCTCAGAAATATCCCGGCGTAAGGTTGGTTCTCCTCCGCCGATATTGATGCGGGCAAAGCCCTGAGGTAGTTTCTTTATATCCTCAGGAGTTATCTCCTCCGACATCCGGCTGGGATACTTCCAGATGTGGCACATCTGACATCGAGCATTACACCTGTAAGTTGGCATTATAGCCAGCTCTGTATTCCTGTACATAATTACCCCCCTAAAACTTCCATTTTACTTTTTGGATTGTTTTCAATATGTCTTTCTTCTTTTATATAAATACCACTTTTGTGTCTGTTTCCATTGGAATTGCCTGAAAGTTTTAAAAGCTCAGATCTGAGCTTGTGGCTTAAAGCCCAGAACAGAGGTTTTACCGAGATTCTCTTGTGATTATAAGTCATGGTAGAGCGCAAACAGTTTTTTTGATTGCAGAATTTCCCAGCTTCTTTGATATGCTCGTTATTTTCTAAAATCTCCTCTAAATCTCCCTGTTTGATGTTTCCCATCTTCAGGTTCAGGACCTTACAGGGGTAGATATCTCCGTTGGGTTGCAGAAAAAAAGAGGCCGAGCCTGCCAGACATCTGACGGAGAGCGGTCTTCCTTCAAGGAAGTCTATCAATGTATTCACCGAATAAGCTTTAACCCATTCTTTCGGCTTAAACTTACTCAGATACGAATCCCTGGTTTTCTCGAGCTCCCTTTTTAATGAATCCGGCTGGGGCAAAAGCTCCTTCTGGTCTCCAAAGACTATCTCGGATACATTATGAACTGAGCAGTCAAATCCGATCTTGAGGTGGTCCGATAATTTTTTCACCTGAAACAAAGATTCCTGATTCAGCCTTGAAGCAGTAGTGGTAATGCTCAGTTTCTTCAATCCCAGGGACTTCAGCCTCTGGATAGTTTGAATCGCCTTGGTGAATGCTCCCCTTACCCCGCAGATTTTATCGTGGGAATCTTGTACGCCGTTGATTGAGATCTTCAATCCGATCCCGGACATCTTTTTGACCTTCTCCTCGATTAACCTGGTCAGTACTCCGTTGGTGGTAACTGTTATTTTCACCTTCGGGCAGCGTTCTTTCAGAATCCCGATTATCTCCAGAAGATCTTCTCTGAGGAAAGGTTCTCCTCCCACCAGATTTATCCGGGCAAGAGAAGACGGAAGATTATGGTAATCCTGTGGTAGAAGATAATGGTTATCCTTTCTCTGCCAGAGCTCACAGGTCTGGCAGCGCAGATTGCACCTGTGGGTTACAGCAATGGTTGCCTCTTTGACTTTCAACTTACCCCCCCTTTTCTGATAAGTCTATTATATAAATCCGAAAGCCTATTGTAATACCCCTCCTTCGAGTATCTCTGTTCGACTTTCTTCCGGGCAGAGACACCCATCTTGCGTGCCAGAAGCGGGTGATTATACAGATAACCGATCTTTTCCGCTAAGTCCTCCGTGTTTTTGGGCTCGAACAGAAGGCCGTCAATGCCATCATCGATTAGCTCAGGAATACTTCCTAAGTTAGAGCCTATGACCGGCTTATCATGGGCAAAGGACTCAAGCACGGACATAGGGCAGTTGTGATAACAGATTGCAGGGAAGACCAAAAACATGGAATTCTCAATAGTCTCTTCAAGCTTTGTCCCATTTAAAAATCCAGTAAAGGTCACATTGTCCATTTTTTTATTTTTAACAAATTGTTTTAAAACCGGAAGCAGTTCACCTTCGCCTGCCACTATTAAGGGAACTCCTTTTAGTTTTTCCATAGCCTGGAGCAGGGTCATAATCCCGTTTTTCTCGGAAAGCCTGCCCAAGAAGAGGATATACTTTCCGGGATTTTCACCAGCGCCGTTTGAGGGCAGGTCGACATAATTGGGCAGACACAATGTTTTTTTCTCTGGCAATCCGTATTGAACCATTTTCTCTCTGGAGAACTCGCTTAAAGTTATGAAGGCATCCACGTGGTTTTTATAGATTTTCAGGAATCGATGAAAATACATTTCCAGGGAACATACCAGGCTCTTCCAGTAGGAGTCCTTCACGCATTTATGAATAACCGCTTTGTAAAAATGTTTCCCCTCGCAGCTCTCGCAGGGATCGCCCTCTCGAAGGAGAGTATAGTTGGGACAGACCAGTTTGAAATCGTGCAGCGTCATAACCACCGGAATGCCTTTCTTCTTTAAAACCGGCAGGATGGAAGGGGAGATCTGATGATAGATATTGTGCAGGTGAGCCAGATCCGGCTTCTCCTCTTCCAGAAGCAGCTCCATTTTCCTCCTTGCCTCCAGGGAGTAGAATATATTCAAAGACATCTTGGCTTTGTTCAAAAGGGAATTGGAGCCGTTATAATCCACATTGCAAACGAAATACTTGGAGTAAGGGGTCTCAAGGTTTCGGGGATGCTGCATGGAGAAAAAGACGACTTCATTCCCTAAAGATTCCAATTTCTCCCTGGTCTGTAGCATTACCGTTTCCGGACCCCCGCTGGGATGGTAATATTTGTTTACAAAGAGAATCTTCATACCTCTTCCTCTAACAGAAAAAACGATTTATGCCTCAGCTCCTCAAAACAAGCTTCTTGGGTAAGATTCTTTTCCGATTCACCTTAGAAGATGTTAAACCCCCGCTGATTTCTAATATCGACAGCCTCATAATTTATTTCACTTATGAATTAAAGGTTTATATACTGGGACATCTCTGGGCAATTGATTTCCTCAGATCAGATTCTCAGCCTTTAATTTCTGATGTATAATTTTTGTCATGTTCTCTTCTGTGAAATTTTTTTCCACTTTTGTTTTTGCCCGTTGGCCTAACTTTTCTGCTAAATTCGGATTGTCTAAAAGGAGTCGCATCTTCTGAGCCAGGGCCACAGGTTCATAAGGTTCAACTAAAAGAGCCTCCTTTTCATCTATGAGATAATCTGTTATGCTGGATACCCTGGAGACAATTATCCCCTTTCCCATAGCCATGCAGCCAAGCAAAGTCATCTGGGCAAAGGCATGTCTTCTCTCCGGCAGGGGAAGAACTATGAATCTTGCCTTAGAGGTTATTAGGTTCAGGGTCTCCAGGTCTGTTTTTCCTGTAAATTCAATTCCCGAGGGGATTTCTTCGTTACCGATCTCTTCTGGCTCAAATTTTTCTTTACCCAGGATTAAGAGCTTTGTTTTGGTGTTCAGCCGGGCATAGGCTTTCACCAGGGTTTTCCAGTCCCTGAAGTCAGAGCCCTGATAGCCAAGGGAGAGGATATAATCCTCCCGTTTTGCTCCATTGTGAGAAAATCTGGACAGGTCCAAGCCAAAGGGAAGGAACTGATTTTTTTTAACGATTTCCGGAAAGTATTTCTTATAATCATCCCTTTGAATGGAGGCTAAATAGAAAAGCTGGTCTACTCCCCGCAGAGCTTTTCTTATGACAGGCAGAATATACCACTTGTTTTTTCTGCCCAAGCCCTCAACATCGATAAGCACCAGGGGAGTCTTTATTTTAAAGATAGTTTTGAACAATGCCGGTAGTATCCCAATCTGCGAATGAAAGAAAATCACCAGGTCATATTTTCTCATCTTGGGTAGAATCCTCAGGGACTGGAAAGGATGAAAATGCAAAAACTTCTTCTCGATCATGCTCACCCAAGGCATTTTTTTATAACCCATAACGTCTATTCTTTGATTATTCTCAGGCCAGTGCTTGAAAAACCAGTATCTCTGGTCTGGCAGAAGAAGATCAGCAGGATATTTTCTTTTGTCATCCTCTTTTGCATTCTGGACTTTCCAGCCCACTACCATTAAGATTTTCTTCATACTGTATTTCTCAAGAAAATAGATTTCGACCAGTTTTCAGTTAACCCGGCAAACAGCCAGAAATAAAAAGCCAGAGGACGGGTCTCCAGAGCAGCTCCAATGAAATCGTAAAAGAGGACCCCCACCACCACTCCCAGGAAACCCAGGGCAATGCCTTTTTTCAACCAGTCATCAGAATATTTGTATACCTTCCAGCCTGAGCGGTAAAATCTATATAGAATCCAGAAAAAACTTAAGAGGCCGATTAAACCAACCTGGCCAAGTATCTGAGCCCAATAGACATCCCCCAGCCAGTAACTGGAGATCCTGTCTTTGATCAAGCCCCAGCTGGGACCAAAACCAAAAAATGGAGATTGAGATAAGATTACCCTTGGTACTTCCATAAGGGTAAAGAGCCTGTTACTTTGAATGTTTTCCAGGAAAGAAGCGGAGAAGGTTGCAGAGAAATTTTTCAAGGGTGAAACCGCATAACCTGAGGTAGCCACCTCTATGAACTCGGCTGGAAAATATGTAACCAGGGTGAAGATCAGAAGAATCATAAGTGAGCCACCTGCCACAAAAAGCCATTTCCTTTTTATCAGGGCAAAAAACAGCAAACTTAAGAGTAAGGTAAATATTAAACCCACGGAATAGGTGAAGATAAGAGTAAAAAAGGAAAGCAGGAAGAACAACCACATCTTCTTGTTAGGCTTTTCTAAACTAAAATATAGGCCTATAGCTATAATGAAAACCACCAAGATAAAAAGGCCTAAATTAACCGTGTCGCCAAAGGTTCCAAAGACAATATTACCTTTTTCCCTGAGGCCCTGAATGAGTACCCATTCCTTGGAGTAGCTTCCCACGCTGAGAGTTGTAGGTCTGGGCATAAGCAGGCTGTTCACCGGGTTTCCAAAGAAAATCTGAGCCAGTCCTATGAAGAACTGGAGCGAAACTATGATTACCAGTCCCCGAATGAGTTTTTTAGTGAACCCCTCATCCAGTTCGACATTGACCAAAAGAAAATACAAGGCATAATAGCGCAGCACTATCCTCAGGAAAAGCACGGTTTCCAGAAGAGGAATTTGATTTAAAAGCCCGGATAAAAAAGCAGTGAAGGCGAAGATCAAAACCGGAATATCTATTGCTGTTTTTACAAAAGGCTTTCTCCCGATTATTTTTTTAACGATCAAAGCTATTAGTGTTATGAACAGAATGAGCTCGCTTACATACCTCAGCAGGGAATACAGCTGGTCTGAGACCGGAATAAACTTCAGGACAAACTCCTCAAAGGGAAGGAAAAAGGCAAGGAAGAGGACCACCCTCTTGAAACTTCTGCCTATCCAAAGCAAGACACCCAGAGAAATTCCCAACAGTAATAGAAAATCAAATATCATTCTTGAAATCCCTCAATTCATTTAACCTGAGCATAACTTAATTTACTTTCATTCATACCTTCTTTTGATGGCATGCTCTCTGAGAGCAAATTCCGGTAAATCTCTTCCATCTCTTTAGCATGCTCTTGCATGGTCATTTGTTTTTTTATGTTTTTTTTGAAAGCCTTTACTAAATCTGGTGATTCAATTATCCTCTTCATCTTCTCTGCCAAATCGTAAGGGTTTCCAGCATCAAACAGAAATCCATTCAAGCCATCCTGAACAAAATCCGGAATGCCACCGATATTTGCCCCAATAATCGGCTTTTTGGCTGAAAGAGCTTCCAATACAACTAATGGAGCGTTATCTGGCCAGATAGGTGGCACTACCGCCACATCAAACTCCATAAGCATTTTTGATAGATCATCAAATGCTCCCCTGAATTCCACATAGGGATTGGCTTTAGTCATCAAGGCCTGGTAGTAATGTGAGGGTCCGGTGCCATAGATTAATAGCTTAGCCGAGCCCAGGGGTAGATGATCAAATGCCTCAACTAAGATATGTACTCCTTTATAGGGCTGTACAGGTCCAAAGAAGCCAAAAATTAGAGGTTCTCTGGGAGGGATATCATTTTTCTCTGCAAGGTCTCTTAGTTTATCTGCTAATTTGATACCGCTATGTAAGACTGTAATCTTATTCTCAGAGATCCCTTTTCGCACGAAGATATCTTTGACCGAATTGGAAACCGCGATTATCAAGTCGGCATATTTAGAAAGCTGACCCTTTAAATACTCCTGGCGAAATCCATAACCCCAAACCATTAACGGGTCAGGAGTGAGAAAGTGACAGGTTGAGCTGTTTGCCTTCCTGTCTGAAGGAGAGAATCTATTCCTGATTTTATTTGTATTCAAAACAATCTTCTGCAGTTTTCTTTTAAGCCAGACATTCCTCTTGAGCTGTGTTTTGAAAATGTTTTTCAAGGTATCTATTCCTCTTTCCCAGCCTTTTTTCGTTTTAGGCAGACACAGAGCACAATTTAAACCTTCATTTGCTCCCTCACACAGCCTGTAATCAGGGGGAATGAGAAAGTCTCCTCGAGGACAGAGGAACCAGTAATTATGTAAAGAGATAATAGTAAGAATTCCTTTTCTCTTTGCCAGCTCTATCAAGGAGCCAGATAGCCCTATAAGGCTATGAAAATGAACCAGATCGGGATTAACCTTATCTAAGAACTCTTCAAAATAATGCTCCACCGTAGGCTGCTTACATTCATTTAAAGGCAATCCAAAATTTGAGTACTGATTAGGGCTGTTAACCAAGCTGGCTAAATTTATCCCTTCTTCCTCCCGGTATTCCAAATAGCATTTTCCTTTAAAATCGGAATCTCCTCCATAAAACATATAGACCTGATGGCCAGTCTTAACTAACTCCTTACATAGATCAGCCGCATAGCCTATAGGTCCACCTGTTTGCCGGGGAGGCCAGCCCCAGTTGACCATCATTATTCTCATCTTTTTACCCCTTTTAATAGACTACCCGCTAAGGGCATCACTCTTTTTTGAACGAATGAAGAGATTTTTAGACTCTTTTTAAAATCGATCCAATCCTGTGCCAGAGTTTCATCTAATCGGGATAAGGAGAAAAGATAAATCGCTCCCCCTAAGGGTATGATAGTTAACAATCCAAAATTCCATAGTTGCATAACATAAATTCCCGCCACCATCAAAAGGGTACAGAAGGTGATTTTCAAAAAATATTTTCGTAAGGAGAATAAATTTATTCCCAATTTGGTATATACAAGTAGATAGCCTCCCAAAAGCACAAAAAACTCGGTACAGAGGATGCTGAGGCTCGTTCCTATATAGCTTAACTTGGGGATCAAAAGAAGGTTTAATCCAAGGCTGACCACTACCCCCAGTCCCACCAAGGTGGTGGTAGCTTTCTGATGTCCCTTGGCAATCAAGGCATAGCCAAAGATACTGCTGAAGAAGATGCAAACCGCAGACCAGATCAGTATCCGTAAGGGGAAGGCACTGGATATAAATTTATCTCCATAAATTGAAATGATAATCTTCTCGCCTAAAAGGGTTACCATTACCCCTAAGGGCAAGGCTAAGGCCAGGATATAATGGACGGCTTTTTCTATTAATCTCTTGAACCTAGACCAATCCACCGTCTCGGACATCACCGGAAAGATGGCAGGAGTAATCACGACTGGTAGCATCTTAGCGGCGCCTATTAGCTTATTGGCGGCATTGTAGAAGCCCACTGCTTTATCTCCTTTGAACAGGGATAAGATCACCGTATCCAAGTTGAGATAGATACTTGTGAAAACGAGCATTAAAGCAAAGGGAATAGCTCTTTTCAAGAGTTTTCTCCAGAAAGTGAAATCAAACTCAAGTTTGAAAACTCCCAGTTTGCTTCTTATAGCCCTCCAGGTTAATAAGAGGATGAATATTCCAACTATAATCTGCGTCCAGGCAATGCCCTCGATTCCCAATCTGGATCTTAAGGCTAAATATCCCAAAATGAAGTATAAGAGATTCTGAGAAATGGAGATGATAGATTCATATTCGAGCCTCTGTATGGCTTGAAAATACCATCTCATACCTTGGGAGATAATAACGAATAAAGTTGAGATACCCAATAAAAGAACAAGTTTTACCGTTCCTGCGGGATAGTTTAAAAGCTTTGCTCCAATGACTACGAACAACAGGGTTAAAAAACCCAAACCCATCTTTATAATGACCAGATTACTGAGGAACTTCGTGGCTAAATTTTTATTTTGCGAGACCTCTTTAACAGAGAGGATATTCAACCCCAGGTCGTTAATGGTAGAGAAAAGAGTTATAAAAGAAATGGCAAAGGCAAATTTCCCCAATTCCCCTGGTCCTAAAAATCTTCCTATACACATGAAAAGAAGAAAATAAAATAGCTTTCCGATTATCATAGAAATGCCTAAAGCACCTGAATTTTTTAATATCGTTATCTTCTTTCCCATTTTCACTTGCTCCAGAGACTAAACAATTACCCACCTTCCTTTAATCTCGTTAATAAAGGAGTAAACGCACTTTTACCTTACTTATCATCTTTCACTGGTTCCTTAATTATGTCTTCAGGAAAAACTGTTGGTAAAATTTCGTTATTACTTAATAAACCTTCATAAATCTTTATTAACTCATCTGCGTGCTCATCTATTGTTTTTAGCTTTTTTATACCCTGTCTAAGTTTCTGAATTAGGTTCGGCTCATCTAATATCATTCTTATTTTATTCGCTAAATCATCGGGGTTACCCGGTTCGAATAATAACCCATTAACCCCGTCCTGAATAAAATCAGGGATCCCTCCAGTATTTGAAGCAATTACAGGTGTTCCGGATGATAAAGCCTCCCAAACGGTTCTGGGTGAGGTGTCAGGAATAATAGGAGGAATTATCTGGACATCTATATCTTCATAGATAGAGGGAAGGTCGTTATAATTGAACTCTCCCTTGAAAAATATATTTGATCCATTAATTTTTTGTATTACTTTTTTCATAAGGTGTCCGTAGTTACCCATACTTATTTTCCCATATATATACAGGTTACACACTTTAGCCGTATTAAGACTTTGGAATGCTTTTAATAAGATATGTAGTCCTTTTTCTCGCCAGATAGGTCCAATGTACGCTAAGTTTATAAGCTCTCTCTTTCTTTTTTTGAAAGTGAAAAAACCATTTACATATTCAAAGCCAGAATGTAACGCTCTTATTTTGTTTAAACTTACACCATTTTCTATGAAAATCCTTTTAGCTCCATTTGAAACCACAATTATAAGATTAGTATATCGATTAAGCATCTCTCTCATGAAATTGGCTCTGTAATCCCACTTTTCTAAATTTGCTGTCTTAATATTATTGTCTTGAGAATCTTCTTTTATTTTATGGTTATTCAAAATATTGTCAATATAAGATTGCTTGTTGACAAAACGGGATAATCCCTCATCTCTAAGGTACTTTAGGGTATTGGTCAGCCAGGGTGGCATAAGTTGTCTGAGTCTTTCTTTTAACCCACCGAGGGGAACCCTTGACACGTCACAGAACCTTGCACAGTTTAATCCATTTCTTGGCCCCTCACATACTTCATTATTTCGCCGACACAAAAAACCAGCATTGCAAATGAACCAGTAATCATGTAGAGATACAATAACCGGGGCATCAAATTCTTTGGAAATTTTGATTGAGCTGGCAGGTCTGGCTGCATGAAAATGAACAACATCCGGCCGAATAGCCTTCAGAAATTCTCTAAACACCTTTTCTTCTTCTGGGCTTTGGCAATCCAGAAGAGGTTCTGGGCTACGAAAATAATAAAGCTTATTGCTTACCAATTCATAGACTTTTGCATATTTGAAGTGAGGAGCCTCTTCTTTCTTTATGTAAGAGTTTGTCGCTCCAAAATCTGTGGATAGCGATAGCGTAATCACCTCGTTGCCTTTAGCGTAAAATGCCTTGGCTAAAGCCTGTTGATAGTATGCTACACCGCCACCCTTGAACGGATGAGGACCCAGAAATAGTATTTTCATAAGTTTACTTTTTTTGGCTAATTATCATTAAGTTCTCCATGAATCTTTCTAGGGGATGGTCTTGAAATTTCAAAAAGAAAAATCTTGTTTTTAAAGAGAGAGGGAGTTGATTTATAGACTTTCCTGCCCAGTGAAATGTGGGTTGAATATTGTCAAACCCGTTTTTCATCAAATTTCCCTTCAGCCTATCAAAATCGATTCCTCTTTCTTCACCCTTTTTTTGCTCATGAAACTCTGCTTTGACTCTGATCTCCTTTAAATCTGGTCTCATTTTCTGAAAATCAATAGACGCTTTTTGGGTGTCACCTTCCCTGGTGTCAAATTGAGTCGTTTGTTCGACAAACTTTAAAGGGGGAGGAAGATATCCATATATATGCTGAAATATCCGATATAACCGCCAGGAAAACTTTTTTTCATCTATTATTGGTTGTTTTGTCGGATCCCAGTCAGAATATAGGAAACCTCCTGTATTCATAACCCTGCTGATCTGTTTAAAAATCTGTAGATAGTCATACAGATGATGTAGCACTGAAAAGATGGAGACCACATCAAAAAGTGAAGATTTGAAAGGTAAAAATAGAATATCACCTTGGACTACCTCCAGGTTATTCTTCTTAGCTTGTTTTAACATATTAAACGAGATATCCATGCCAATAGCTCTTTTGAAATACCTCTCTCCAAATTTAAGGAGATTGCCGGTTCCACATCCTAAATCCAAAAACAGTTCTTTCTGAGTTCTTTCAGATAGATTCTTTATGATTTGTTCAATTCTTCTTTGATTTAATCCGTCTTGGAGAAATGGTATTATTTCAATTTCTTTTTCATATACTTCTGACATAGCATCATAATAAGTTATGTTTGCCTCCCGGATATCATAGTGTTGTGGGCTTAGATTTTCCTCTAACCCCTTTTTGTTCTCGGAAGAATTTTCTGATACTGATGGGACCATCCTGGGGATCCCCTCCTGAATGAGATAAATTTCGCCGCAGACAGTACATCTCAGTTCTCCTGAAACTATCTCGTCCTTATCTTGTTTTGATACTCTCAAGTCCAGTGAAGCTTCTGAACAACGAGGACAAGCCAAAATCTCCAGCAGGTCATTTTTCATAAAAGCTACCCCCCTTTTTTGAGCTCAAGAGCAGTGTACCCTCTTGTAAAGAGCCATTTAACTTACGGGCTAAATTTCTTCCTCTCTCCACGCAGGCATCCATATTCAGATATTCGAACTCGGCAAACCTTCCGCAGGGGATTATCCCCTGTTTCTCTATATACTTTCTCACAACCTCTATGTTCTTTAAATAATCTTTATCATATATCACATAGGCATATTTTGACCTTACCACTTTTTTGTAGCAGACCTTTTCAGGTTTTATAAGTCCACATCTGGAAAGGCCCTGGATGGAATGCTCCAAGAGCTCTTCATCTGAAAGTCCCCAGGCAGCATCGTTTTCTCTGGCGGTGATCTCCACCACCAAGGAGCTATGTCCTGATGGAACATTATTGGGGCTGAAGATATGCGGAAATCCCACCCGATTGAATTTCAAATCCTCATCCGGAAAATAAACAGCAGTATAGGGAGGAAGGTTTTTCCCCTCAATTCCCAGCAGGATGGCTATTAGGGAATTATACCGGAGTTTGGTAGATATAGCTTTAATCTCCTGAGGAACATCTTCCAGAGCTTTCAAAAGGTCGAATATGGGGATGGTGGAAATGACAAGATCGAACTTCTTCTGCTCATCTCCATCCGTAACGCACCAGTCGTCTTTCTCCCTGAATATCTTTTTAACTGCAAAATTCGTGATTATCTTATCTTTGATTTTATTCTCCAGCCCCTGGATCAAAGCCTGGATCCCTCCCTTTGCAGGATAATAGAAATTAAGCTGGTGGGTGTAACCCTCGGTCGCTATTCCGATGGCAGATTTTATCACATCCTCCAGAGGCGGCTTTGGGACTCTGCCCTCCACCCAGTGCAGGCTCATATCTTCAGGCTCTGTATTCCATATCTTACGGTTATAAGGCAGAAGGTATTTCTCAGCTATACCTTTTCCAAAGGTGTAGTAGATCCATTCCTCGAAATTGGACGGGGGCGGATAATCGTTTTTCAAATAATGGTAAAGGCATTCGAAATTATCCTCCTTGGACAAATCAGAAAGACCGTTCTCAAAAGGGTATTTGACAAAATGTCCTTTATAATAAACCTTGTTATTTCTTCTTCCCTGATGATGGTTATCTCCCAGCTGTTTTAGCATGAAATCAACTGAATTCTGGTCCCTGGAGTAAATGATATGTGCACCGCCATAATCGAAGGTGAACCCCTTTTCCCTCAAGCTTCGACATAACCCGCCGCACTCAGAGTTTTTTTCCAGAACCTCAAACTCCTCCTTTAGCTGAGAAGCGATGGTTAAACCTGTAAGCCCTCCTCCCAGGATTCCAATTTTCATAATCTCTTTTCTGTTTGCTCAGGAGATTTTCACCTCTTCTCCTGCCCTTTTTTTCCTCTTGTGTTTAGTTTTGGTACCGCCGTAGTAGTGATAATAGTAGTAATAGTGATAAGAGCCATAGATGCTTTCTACTTTTATCTTGTTTAAAACACTACCTAAGAGCCTGCCTTTCACATTCTCCAGAAGGGTAATGGCCCTTACCAGTGCCTCTTTCGAGGTATATCCGGATGAGACAACCAGTGCCACGCCATCTATGGAGGTAGATAAAACTGCCGCATCAGTCACCGCTATCACCGGCGGAGAATCGAATAAGATCATCTCGTATCTTTCCTTTAACTCCTCCAAAAGCTGTTTCATCTTCTTCGAGCCTAAAAGCTCCGAAGGATTGGGGGGTAAAACCCCGCAGGTCAGAATGCTCAGATTCTCTATGGGAGTTGGCTGGATTATCTCCTGGAGGGGGACATTCCCTGCCAAGTAATTAGTCAAACCGGGTGCCCTCTGCAGTCCAAAGATGGAATGAATGACCGGTCGTCTCAGGTCTGAATCTACCAGTATGGTCTTGGTTCCCATCTGAGCCATGGTTATGGCTAAGTTGGCCACGGTGGTAGACTTTCCCTCCCCCGGTCCGGAACTGGTAACCAAAATAGTCTTCATAGGATTATCCAGTCTGGCGAAGTGCAGGTTTGTTCTGAAAGTTCGATAAGCCTCCGAGATAGGAGATTTAGGCTCGAAATGGGTGACCAGATTAGAGGCAATAGTCTTTACCTGATAATCCTCCTCCTTTTCCACTTTTCTGGTTTTTTTGTTTTTGTTAGTTTTTATCATAGGGATTGAGCCCAAAATGGAGAGCCCTATCCTTTCGACATCCTCAATGCTCTTAAGTGAATTGTCCAACCTCTCCACCAGCAGTGCCATGCCCAGCCCCAGCCCCAGCCCCAAAAATGCTCCCAGGAGAAGATTTATTTTTTTCTTTGGTTTTATGGGATTCTCCGGAGGCAGCGCCTTATCGATTATCCTTACATTGCCAATCTGTCCGGCCTCCTTTATGCGGGATTCCTCGTATTTTTCCTTCAACATCAGGAAGATATTCTCCCCTACCTTAGCATTTCTTTCCAAACGTGCTAATTTAAGGCTTTTGTCCGGCAGGGTATTCAGATCATCAGAGTAGGAATCCACGATCTTCTTAAGCTCCTCTGTCTTGGCACTTAGGGATTGAATCTCTATCTCCAGGCTTAGAATTTTATCCACCAAATCCTGAGAGTATGCCAGCGGGTCTGAAGATGAAAGCTCTCGGGAAACCAAAACAGAAGTCTCTTTGAAAAGTTTCTGCTTGATATCCGTTATCCGGTTGGATGTCTCAATCATCTTGGGGTGGTCTTCTGAGAAACCCTGAGCTAAATAGCCGGCTTTCATTCCCTCCAGGTTTGCCATCTCCTGGCGCAGGCGGACTATAAGTGGGTTGGAGATCCGAGTTACCTCCTCAGGCAGATTTTGTTTTTGTTCCGAGAGCTGTTTTCTCATATAGGAGAGTCTCTTCTGGTTAGCTTCTAACTCGGTCTGGGCTTCGTTGTACAGGGATTCGAAACTGGCTAACTGTTTGACCAGCTCCTCTGTCTCCTCGGGCAGGGCAGCAACCTTCTCTTTTTCCTTGTAAACTCTTAAAGCCTCCTCAGCCTGACGCAGTTCTTTCTGGATATTGTTAAGCTGTTCCTCCAGGAATAAACGTACCTCGGTTATCTCCCCACGGCTAACCTGGAGGCTTTGCTTATAGTACTCATCCGCTATGGTGTTAGCTAAAAATGCAGCCAGTGAAGGGTCGGGTGCTGTTACCTTAACCTGAATTATATCTGTCTCTTTTAAAGGAACAACTTTGGTATTATTCTGAAGAATCAAAACCATATCATTTACTTTAACCCTGTCTGTCCTTTTTCCCAGCACTTTTATCTCCCAAGCCCTTTTATAGGGTGAGTATAAAAGGACCTGAAGAACCGATTCTGCCAGGGTTCGGCTCTTAAGGATCTCCACCTGATTTTTTATCGTGGTTTCCTGTTTAAGATAGGAGGAGACCTCGAAGATCTCGCTTTTCACTCCCCCATCTTCCTCGATCATCAGAGTGGTGGAGGACTCATAGATGGGCTGAGTTGTGAAGGAGAAGATCCCCGCAGAGAGAAAGACTGTGATAAAGGCACCCAGGATAATCCATCTTCTCCTCTTAAGGATGACTAAATAGTCCTGAAAGCTTATCTCCTTCTGATTGGGGGAGATTCTGTTGTTCTCTTCCAATTTTATTACTCCTTTTTAGTCGGTGATGAGCTTAACCACGCTGGCTATAACCGCCAAGTTGTATAGAAAGGTTATATATTTGGAAACGCTGTTAAAACTGTTACGGGGAACTATAACAGTGTCTCCGGGTTTTATCATGGGTATCTCCTCAGCTTTGCCGTTTTGGACATAGTTCTTCACGTTCACCGTAAGTATTTTGCTCTGGTAAAAATTACGCTTGATCTTAACCTTGCTCAGCTTGGCGTTTTCCGTGGGCCCTCCAGCCATGGAGATAAGGGTGAGAAGATCGGTATTATCCGGCACCTCCACTATTCCCGGCTTTAAAACCTCGCCCCAGACGTTGACCTTAATTAAGAGCTGATTATCCGTGCCCGGCGCAAGATAATAATCTGCTCCGGCATTCCTTGAGGCTGCTTTATTCTCCCCCTGCTGTTGAGCCCGGGTCAAGTTCAGCCCGGGACAAAAGATGATATAAGTGGTTAATAAGAGGATAATTATTTTCTTCATTTTTAACACTCCTTGGTTAAGGTGATTTAGAATGCCATCTTTTTTTCTATGTCCTCTGCCTGAAGTATTTTTTGGGGGTTTTCCTCAAAAAGCTCAAGAGCTTTTTCTGCCCCAAAATGGTTTTTTATCTTTTTATAAGCCCCTGCCATCAAGGTTATGGGTCGTGACTCCAAATCATGGGCGTCGCTTGAGATAAGGTCTACCAAGTCTTTCTGCAGAAGTCGATCAGCAGATTCTTGGATTTTTTTCCCAAATCTGCCTGTAAGGGAACCTGCGTTCAGCTGAATGAGAACACCGGAGTCGACTAACTTTTCTACCCTTTTAAAATCCTCGTCCCGGATGAGACTTCTTTCTGGATGAGCCAAAATTGGGGATAGGCCTTCTATGAGCAGGGAGAAAAAAACCTTTTCTGCAAATGAGGGGAAATCTCCAATAGGGAGTTCCAGTAATACATATTTCTGCGAATGATTCAGAAAGAAAAAAGGCAGGTTTTTGGCTGAGTCTATATCTATTCGGATATCCACTTCACTCCCCCTATAGAGTCTCACATTAATTTTCTCCTGGGCAATTCTCTGTTTTAGCTCCAAAAAACTCCTCATGATTTTTTCTGTTTTTTCGCTTTCGAAATTGTTGGAGAGATGTGGCGTGGCACAGATAGCAGTTATCCCGATCTCAGCACCTTTCTTTATCATCAGGACTGCTTCCTCCATGGATTTCACTCCGTCATCTACTCCTGGAAGAATATGAGTATGTAGGTCTATCATAGTTTAGTTTCAAGTTAAAAAGACTTGTGGTTCTATCGAATTCTCTGCTGAACTAAAAACCCCCCTTTTTCTCCGGCGGCTTACCTTTGCTTCCCAGCATTGATTTTCAGAATCCATTCTCTCTGGAAATGCTCTACTTGTTTTTTTCGTCCCTTCCTGGGACATTTTTGCCCTTCTGTTTAAGTCGACAGCCTGGAAAAAATCTTAACCAAATTTTGTTCAAAATTTTAGCAAAAGCTATGCCTGAGGAGCTTCCACTTCGAGATTTAACAATAAGCCTTTGACTTTAAATAGATTACCTCAGAGTGAATTTTGAAATGCAGGGAATAGATCTGCTCAAAAAAGGGAACATATTTCTTAAAATATAGTAATTTTTTCTTAATTTAAATTTCTGTGGAAGATGTCGCTTGCCTGAACGCTGTCACATATTATACTAACTCTTTAATATTCAATGAATTAAGTAAACAAATAAAATATAGACAAATAATGAATGTCAGTAAACTGGACATTTTGCATTATAAATTTTGCACAACATAGTTATACAGATATAGAATATAATTTTAATTCCTTATTTTACAAGAGGTTAGGTCGTTTAATTACTACAGCTTCTTTCTGGCACAATAGTTGCTTATAAAAATAGTTGGAAAAATAAAAGAAGGAGAGTTAGATATGAAAAAGTGGATAATAATTTTGAGCTTAGGAATGATCTTTTTGTTGGCTGCCTCAGCCCATTCTCAGTTTTTATTGACGGACAAGTTCGATTCCTTTAATACTGATTTCTGGGGTGATTATTCGCAGAACCAGGGATATGCGATTGCAGAGAATGGCTATCTTAATTTGGGTACAACGCAAGATGTTAGATGGGGCAGAGGAACGATCTCTTCGAATTTCAGCCTGGGAGGAGATTTCGTCACTGCAATCGATTTTAATTTGATTAAGTTCAATGATTTCTTCAGCAGTGCAACCTTCGGGATCTGGGCAAGAGATAACTCCTTTGCCATGCTTCTCACCCGTAAATTTGACTTCAACAGCGTCAATTATTACGAGGAAGTTCATTTTATGGTAGATGGCTCCTGGTATACCGGATTTAGCACAGTGACAGATGATGTAAACGGTAAACTGAGATTCAGCAGATTTGGTTCTACGCTTTCAGCCTATTATTTTTCGGGTGGTGACTGGCAGCTGGCAAACAGCTTTGATCTTCCCA
Source organism: uncultured Ignavibacteria bacterium (assembly GCA_964511075.1). Lineage (GTDB taxonomy): Bacteria > Zixibacteria > MSB-5A5 > MSB-5A5 > RBG-16-43-9 > CAZEDM01. Next base: position 75,467 of record CAZEDM010000005.1, on the reverse strand, counting down.
CAGGATACGATTCGGCAGTCAGAACTTTTCTGGAAACTGGAAATGATGGGAATGAGGGAAATGCTCCAGCAGTTGAGGTGCACTTCGATAATTTTATGGCAGACGCGAACACTATTACCGGTGTCGATAATGGCTACCTCATAGCCCAGCCAGAGCCTGGAACGGTTATCCTTTTAGGGACAGGTCTTCTGGGATTAGGTGCGTTCAGCTATATAAGAAGAAGGAAATAAAAAGATATATATATATCTTAGAGCTTGAAAAGAAAAGTCTGCTGCAAGGCAGACTTTTTCATTTTATATACTCCAGCCCCTTTTCAATATCCAGAAGCTCAGTTTTAAGAAGCTTTTTTGCTTTGTCGATTTTGAGCCCGCCCTTAAGGGGACGAGGAGCTGGTAGATTTAGCTCCGAGGTTAAGATTTTTTTGATTAAACTCTGATCTAAATTAAATTTCTCAGCTACTTTCAGGGCAAACTGGTAACGAGATAAAACTTTCTCCCCTCCGGCGATATTCAAGATTCCCGAGATATTTTTTTCTACCGCTTCTTTAATTGCCTGGGCTAGGTTATCAGCTAAGGTTGGATTACTATACTGATCTGTGACTATCTTGACTTTTTCTTTATTCTTAAGCTTCTGAATCAACCATAGGACGAAATTATGTGTTCTTCCAAGGCTTTTTCCGTAAAGCACATTGGTTCGAACTATCAAAGAATCTATCCTACCTTCTGAGATTACTCTCTCACTTTCCAGCTTAGTTAGCCCGTAATATCCCTCGGGGTTGGGGGTGTCCTCTTCTGAATAAGGCCCTTTTTTGCCGTCAAATATATAGTCAGTGGAGAGTTGAACCAATCTGGCTTTATTTTTCTTACATAGAGGGATAAGATTTTTCACACCCTCCACATTCACTTCCCAGGCTTTATTTTTATTACTCTCGCATCCGTCTACATCCGTATAAGCGCCAGCGTTGATCACTGCCTCTGGTTCAAAAGAGGCAAAAAGCTCTGCGAGCTTACCCTTTTCAGTAATACTTATATTTTGATAGCTGAAATTTGGTGCTGTAATAAAGGATTCAGTTCTGAGGTCGATTCCTACGGTTCGGTGATTGGAAGAAAAAGTTTTTACCAGCTTCTGTCCTAAAAGCCCGTTGGAGCCGGTGATTAAAACCCTCATACCTTTTCTCTCTTGAGGTAATGCTTCTCATAGTATTTGAGATACTCCCCGCTTTTTACCTTCTCCCACCAGTTTTTATTGTCCAGATACCATTCCACGGTTTTTTTAAGCCCTTCCTCCAGCCCAACTTTGGGTCTGAATCCCAGTTCTTTTTTCGTCTTGGCACATTCCATAGCATATCTTCTGTCATGGGCTGGCCTATCTTTGACATATTTTATTAGGCTTTCAGGCTTACCCAGATATTTCAGGATAAGACGGGTTATCTCCAGGTTGGTCTTCTCCGCGCCGCCTCCCAGGTTGTATATTTCACCTTCTTTCCCTTTATGCAAAACCAGGTCAATACCCCTGCAATTATCCTCCACATAAATCCAGTCCCTGGTATAAAGTCCATCTCCGTAAATGGGAAGCTCTTTGTCCTCCAGGGCATTGGTTATGAATAAGGGGATCAGTTTTTCCGGGAACTGGTACGGCCCGTAGTTATTGGATGAACGAGTGATGAGGGCTGGAAGTTTAAAGGTTTTAAAATAAGACCTTACCAAGAGGTCTGCTCCGGCTTTACTGGCTGAATAAGGGCTGTTGGGCAGAAGATGGCTTGCCTCTGTGAAGAACTTTCCCTGCTCTATACTTCCATATACTTCGTCTGTGGAGATCTGAATAAACCTTCGGAGCTTGAATCTTAAAGCTGCTTCTAATAAAATCTGAGTACCTATGATATTAGTCTGGACAAAACTTTTGGGGTCATATAGGCTCCGGTCAACGTGGGTTTCTGCGGCAAAATTCAAGATCGCATCAATATCTCCGGAAACTATTTCCTCCATCAGTTTCTGATCGCAGATATCTCCCTTGATAAACTGATAATTGGGAGCAGGCTCAATATCAGAGAGGTTATCTAAGTTCCCGGCATAAGTCAGCTTATCCAGGTTTACGATCCGGTATTGAGGGTAAGTCCTGAGGATATGATGGATGAAGTTGGAGCCGATAAAGCCCGCCCCCCCGGTGACCAGAAGCTTCATCATCCATCCTTTCTTTCCCACTTGTAGGGTATCTCATCAGAATGGGGAGGGATACGGTATTCGTCCGGCTGAAGGTAATTATAGGCTTCGGTGGGACAGTTGACGCAGATCGCCTCATTCTGGCTTATGCATTTGAAGCCATGCAGAACCATTGGAGGTATCTGAACCAAAAGCGGGTTATACTCTCCGATGAAAAACTCGTTGATCTCCCCCTTGGTAGGAGAATCATCCCGGTTATCATATAAGACCAGCTTTATCATCCCCTTAATCACGATGAAGTTATCGATCTGCTTCTTATGGTAATGCCAACCTTTGACCACTCCAGGATAAGCCGTGGTCATATATACCTGCCCGAATTGGATGAAGAGCTCCTCATCCGATCTCAACAGCTCCATCAGCCTTCCCCTCTCATCCGGGATGACTTTAAGTTTTTTTTGCTTTACTCCTTCTATCATCTCTAAACCTCTAATAATATTTCTTATTAGCCCCTTTCTGGGCTACGATTTTATTGGCTTTCAATAAGGCATCAATAGACTCGCCCGCATCCAACCAGTAGCCTTTGAGAAAAGAATAGGTCAAAACTCCCCTTTTTAAATAGGCGTTGTTCACATCGGTGATCTCTAATTCCCCTCTGGCGGAGGGCTTCAGGGTTTGCACTATATCGAAAACCTCGTTATCATACATGTAAATACCCGTTACCGCAAGATTGCTTTTAGGCCTTCTGGGCTTCTCCTCGATTTTTAAAATCCGGCCATTCCTTATCTGAGCGATGCCGTACTCTTTGGGGTTATCGACCTGTTTTAAAAGTATTTTAGCACCGCTTTTCTGGACTTTAAAGTCATCCACCGCATCTTTTATGTTACCCTCGATAATATTATCTCCCAGCATCACCAGAATCCTTTCGCCCTCCGCAAAGTGCTCCGCCAGGCCCAGAGCCTGGGCTATTCCTCCCTCTTTTTCCTGAAAGGTGTAATTTAGATGCTTAAGGCCAAAATCCTTTCCGTTACCCAGGAGACGCAGGAAATCCCCGGCATTATTTCCACCGGTAACGATTAAAATGTCCCTAATGCCAGCATTGATGAGGGTTTGAATGGGATAATAGATCATAGGACGGTTGTACACCGGCAGCAGATGTTTGTTGGTGATCTTGGTCAGAGGATGAAGCCTGGTTCCCAGTCCGCCAGCCAAGATTATACCTTTCATCACCACTCCTTTATCCAGATAGTCTTTCCTGTTTTCATCCCTTCTTCTTCTCTTCCTTTTTCTCCTCTTTCCCCTTAGCTCCTGCTTCTGGTTTCTCAGCTTTGGTCTCCTTGCCAGGTTTGGCAGCTTCCTTGGCTTTTGCTGGCTTACCCTCTTCTGGTTTCTCCTCTTCTCCTTCCTCAGGCTTCTTCTCACCAATGACTTCTGGTTCCTTGACCTCTTCCGCTGCAGGCACTACCTCCTCCTTGAACACAGTGGGCGGCACCACAGAAGCGATAGAACCTTCAGAGTCAGTGAGAATATCCACCCTCTCCAGCTTTATATCCCGGACGTGAATGGAATCACCGATCTTTAAAGCACTTACATCCAGTTCCACTTTCTCCGGTATGTCAGCAGGTAAGCACTCTATCTCCAACTCCCTCAGCACATGCTGGAGAATGCCTCCGTCCTTATGAACTCCCTCAGGTATGCCGGTGAGGTGAACCGGGATACGGACTGTGATTTTCTTGGTCAAAAGTATGTGCTGGAAATCCACGTGCAGGATATCTCCGTAAATCGGGTCGTGCTGAATCTCCCGAATAAGCACCTGCTTTTTCTCATCCTGCTCCCCTTTGGCAGGGGCATCCTGAGAGATGTTCAAGGTGATGATGACGTTCTCGCCACTGCCCGCACGCAGGATTGAGTTCAGCGATTTAAGCTCGACCTGTAAGGGCAAGGGCTGGTCTCCTGGACCATAAAGCACTGCTGGAACAAATCCCTCTTTTCGTAATTTCTTGGCTATCTCCTTGCCGGTTTTAGATCTTCTTTTAGCCTCAAGCAAAATCTCCTTCATCTCTTTGTACTCCTTTCACTATCTCATTATTCGGGCCTATTATTGATTAATACTCAAAAAGCGAGCTTATGGACTCCTCTTTATCGGTACGGATTATCGCCTCTCCGAATAGTTGAGCTACGGAGAGAACCTCTATCTTATTGGAAAGCTTTTTACCTTCTTGATCGATGGTATCTGATACAACCAATCTCTTGATAGGTGACTTCTCGATCTTATCTAATGAATCTCCGGATAAGACCGCATGGGTACAGCAGGCGTAGATCTCCTGGGCCCCGTTTTTCTGCAGGGCATAGGCAAACTCAGTTAAGGTCCCTCCGGTATCGATTATATCATCCCGGATAATCACGTTTTTATCTTTAACCTCTCCGATTATATTTATCACCTCTGCCTGGTTGGTGGCAGGTCTTCTCTTATCCACCACCGCCATGGGGCAGTTCAGCTTCTTTGCAAAATTACGCACCATTTTTATACTGCCGGTATCGGCAACTATCACCAGATTGGAGAGGCTCAGCCCCAGGAAGTAATCGAAGAAAACCGGATTGGAGAAAAGGTGATCCGTGGGTATATCGAAAAAACCCTGGATCTGCGCAGCATGCAGGTCCATAGTCAAGACCCGATTGGCTCCTGCCTTGGCAATTAAATTTGCCATTAACTTTGCAGTTATGGGGACCCTGGGCTGGTCTTTTCGATCCTGCCGGGCATAACCAAAATAGGGGAAAACCGCGGTGATCCTCTTAGCCGAGGCTCTCCTGGCTGCATCCAGGAGAACCAAAAGCTCCATCAAGTTTTCCGCTGGCGCGTTAGTGGACTGGATGATGAAGAGATCAGCCCCCCGAATATTCTCCTCTATCTTCACTTTTATCTCACCATCGGAGAACCTTGAGACCTCAGCCTTAGAAAGAGGTATACTCAGATACTGGCTGATCTTCTCGGCCAGGGGTCGATTTGAATTGCCGGTTATAATTTTTAGATCATCTGGCATATTTTGAACCTTTTTAAGTTGAAGGTAAAGATAAATGGCTTTGAACTAATTTCCAGTTTCCCTCTTCTTTGACTAAAACTCCGCTGAAGAGTAGCTTTTTCTTGATCAAATTGACATTTGTTCTATTTTTGGTTTTCACTTTCTGCTCCAGGCTCAAGACCAGCTGGGAAGAAAACCAGGCTACCCCGTCTATCATCCTAGTCTCCAGCTCCGATAGGACAAGGCTTCTCTTTCCCTCCCTGGCGAGGGTTCGTATAAGCCCTTTATAAAATTTCTCGACCCTCTCCGGTCCTTTTTGGAACCCGCCCTCGCTGCCGATTACCATCACCTCCGGGCTTTTGGAATAAAAGCTTAACAGCTTATCTGTGTCCGCTGAGTCAATTGCCAAAACGCATTCCCGGATTATATTCTCCACGATAGTCTTATCCGACTCAACTTTTATCTCTCTTTTTTTTATACAGGAGAAAATAAGCAGAGATGAAAAAAACATGATGGTGAATATCGCTCTCTTATTCATTCTCTAAATTTGTCAATTTCTTTTTGGAACAGTTCCTGACAGAACTAAATCACTAATCACTTAATCAGCTGGGGCGCCAGGATTCGAACCTGGGAATGCGAGATCCAAAGTCTCGTGTCTTGCCACTTGACTACGCCCCAATTTCCAGCAGTAAATATACAGGGATGTATCTATTAATTAGACTCCCTGGGCTTTCAGCATCTCCTCATAAGCATTTAACACTTTTTCCTCTATCAACCTCCTCATCTCGTTGTTGACCGGATGAGCTATGTCCTGATGAGTGCCATCAGACCTTTTACGGCTGGGCATGGAAACAAAATAGCCCTCGTTTCCGTTGATCACTTTCAAGCCCCGGATCACAAAGGCATTATCAAAGGTGATGTTGGCAAATGCCTTGAGTCTTTCCTCGTCTCTCAGGGTAATCCTGACCTCTGTGATTTCCACCTTCTCTCCTCCTGCGGACTATTGGTTTATCTTCCCGGACCCTTTAGCTTAGGGGATGGGACGGGTTATGAAGGTCTTCCAGTCATCCCTCTGGAAAAGTTTTTTCACCTCCTCTGTGCTTGGTTCATGCTCGAAGATTCCATAGACGGTGGGCCCGCTTCCCGTCATGGAGGATTTTTTTGCTCCAAGTTTCAATAAAAGCTTGAGACCCTGCTTGACCTGAGGATATCTTTCTACAATCAATTCCTCAAAATCGTTTCTCCAGTAGTTTAAAGACTCAAGGAAACCCTCTTTTTTCCTAAGATTTTTAAGTTTAATAAAATTCGGCTTTCTTGTCAAGTCCATTTTGAACATGCGGTAAGCCCAGGAGGTGGAAACCTGAAGAGAAAAGGTCACCAGGACAATCCAGTAGTCCTTGAATATCTTCAGGGGAACAATCTTCTCTCCCCTTCCTCTGGCTAAGGCAGTACTCTGATAGAGGAAGAAGGGTATATCTGAGCCCAGCTTCTCCGCCATGGAATGCAGTTTTTGAAGAGATAACCTCAAGTTATACAATCTGTTTATGCCTAAGAGGGTGAAAGCTGCATCGGAACTCCCCCCTCCTAATCCTGAGGAAAGGGGTATCTTTTTTTTGAGGATTATCTTTACCCCATGCTTAACTTTGCCCTCTTCCAACATGAGCTGTGCTGCCTGAAAAACCAAATTTCTTCGATCCAGAGGGAGACGGGGCAAATTGCTTTTCAATATTATCCCTTCTTTTATCTTGAAAAAAGTTAAAGCATCATAAAGAGAGATATTCTCCATCAGGGTGTAGATCTCATGATAACTATCTTCCCTTTTGCCTAAGATATTAAGGGTGAGATTGATCTTAGCCGGGGCCTTAAGCGTGAAAGCATGCAATTTAGAACCAGTGCTCCTTCCAGAGATTATAGTTTAAGCTAAGCTTAAAAAAAAGGTTTTTTTCTGTTTTATCAAGTAAATTCGAATAGTTTTTGATATGAGTATAACCGAGCTCTCCTTTTAAAAAGAGATGTGCATCCGGCTGGAAAGTTCCCTCTAAGATGAAATCGTTTGTTCTCTCAACCACTCCAGAAAGAAATTGGTTATTCTTGGGAACCGGAGAGGGCTGAACCTCTATTTTCCCCTCACCTTTTCTCCTATTACTGAAGGAAAAAGAGAGCTGTAAACTTCTGCTGAGATGGTATAGCAAATTGGCGTAAAGATTATCAGCATCCGTTCCCAGGAAACTTCCCATCCCTACATCCCGATAAAGATAGAGGTTCCAGGGTTTATTCTGCCCGTAGACCCAGTTGTTGATTCTGGTATATTCCAGGGTGAGGTAACTTCCGGAAAATCCGAAAGGATCAGCCATTTTCGTTCCTAAAAGAAACCCTATCTGCTGAGGCTCGGATTCAAAGTCGTACTGGAAATCATCTATCAGTAACTCAGCGTAAACTTCCTTATTTCTGAAATAGGTGAAGGAAAAATCTATGCTCCAAAGCAGGTTATCGTCTATGTTGTGATTGAACTGTTCAGCATAGAAGACGAAAAGGGGGTTAAGATAGTAGGGTTCCAACCCTCTTTTTTCCCCTCCATACAGCACCACCTCGGATAATCCCAATTCTATTCCGGACTTGAGCTTGAGATTTATCCGGTGTCCGGAAAAATATCTTTTGGCATAGAGGCTGGAATCAGGCAGAGAAAGGTCATCCAGGACAGTAGCGAAAAATTCAAATCTAAAAATTCCGATCTCTCCGGAGAGCTTCAGCATATCAAAAGGAGGGGAGAAGCCGGAGAGTAAAAGATAATCCTCGGAGCCCGGGCCCCAGCGCAGATAATCCCTGCCCCATTGAAATTCGAAATGTCTAAAATTCCCCTTCAGGTATCCCTGGTCGAAAACACCGGTCAAATCCTTTTTCCATTCCTGGCCAAAAAGGTTTTTGTCCTTTTCTGCCTGGTTGTCGATTATCACCCTGTTCTTGAGCAAAAAATTTTTCCACTGGAAAGCCCCTTGCATAACTGTCCTTACTCGAACATACGAGGTATCATCCTGGTTTTGCACCAGATATAAAAAAGGGCTGAATGATGCCTTAAGCTTCCTGGGCTCCTCTTTCTCAATAATAGATGAGTTTTCCTCAGAGATGGCTTTTAGCTCATAGTCGAACTCCTGGTAAAGTTTATCCAGAAGCCAGGACTGAGACTCCGTCAGGATCAGATTTCCATCTTCCACTTTTGATTTTATGTCTTTTAACTGGGTGGCTATATCTCCGCGAGTATAGGGTCTTACATTTCTATGCAGTTTGGGGAAAAATCCCTGGGTATAAAGCTGGTCTACGGTCTGATAGACCCAGCTATCCAGAGGGATATTCTCCAGGGTGATGGGTAAAACCGGCTCAGAGAAAATAAAAATTATTAAAAGAAAAAAAACAAAAAACTTGATATCTTTCAGATTTTTCCTCCTGAAGCCTAAACCAAGATATTTCCCCTTCGTGGAGAATCATTCGAGAAAAAAGGCGATGGGGGAACCTATAGTTTCACAATCCTCTCCCGATTATCCTTTACCAGCTTGGCGGCATTGCGTGTATCAAAAACCAGTTTGGAATTTCTGACGATCCAGTCATAATCATAAGCAGAATGGTCGGTCACAATAACCGCGCAGTCTGCTTTCCTTAAAAGCTGAGAGGTCAATTTAGTCGACTTCATAACATGAGAGTTCATCAGGATAGAGGGGACATGAGGATCGTTATATTTGACCTTGGCACCCTGATTTTGCAATAGCTTGATCACATCCAGGGCCGGCGACTCCCTGACATCCTGGATATCTTTTTTGTAAGCCACTCCCAGGACCAAGATATTGGAGTCCTTAAGGGTTTTTCTGAACTGATTTAGAGCCCGGTTAATCCTCTCCACGACGTATTCGGGCATATGAGAGTTGATATCCCCTGCCAGTTCTATGAAACGGGCATAATAATTCAAGGATTTGAGTTTCCAGGAAAGATAATGCGGATCTATGGGGATACAATGGCCTCCCAGGCCTGGTCCCGGGTAAAAGGGCATAAAACCGAATGGTTTGGTATCCGCAGACTCGATTATCTCCCAGACATCGATTTTCAGCCGGTCGCACATCAGGGCAACCTCATTCACCAATCCGATATTCACGCTTCTGAAGGTGTTCTCCAGTAGCTTGACCATCTCTGCGCTCTGGGTGGAGGACATAGGCACGGCTTTGTCAATTATCTGCTCGTAAAAAAGCTGAGCGATCTTAGTGCATAAGGGGGTAGTCCCTCCTACCACCCTGGGGGTATTTTTGATGCCGTATTTCCTGTTGCCCGGGTCGACCCTTTCCGGAGAAAAGGCTAAGAAAAAGTCCTTACCTGTCTTCAGGCCAGTCTCCTCCAGGATCGGCCTGATAAGCTCTTCTGTAGTTCCCGGATAGGTGGTGCTCTCCAATACCACCAGCTGTCCAGGTCGGAGATATTTTTTCACCTGATTTACTGCTGAAAGGATATAGGAAACATCCGGGTCCTTGGTCTTGCTCAAGGGTGTAGGCACACAGATGGAAATGCAATCAGCATTTTTCAACAGGGCAAAGTCTAAAGTGGCTTTTAAAAGCCTTTTTTTAACCAGCTTTTTTACCTGCTCATCCTTGATATCGTCGATATCCGACCTGCCGGAGTTAATCAGACTAACTTTCCTTTTGCTGATGTCAAATCCCAGGATCTTAAAACCCCGGTCGCCAAACTCCACTGCCAGAGGCAAACCCACGTACCCCAGGCCGATAATCCCCACCACAGCCCTTTTATTCTCCATTTTCTCTTTTAGTTTCTGATACAATTTTTACCTCCTGAAATTTTCAATAAATTTGGCTATTAATATATGCTTTATTTTGCGGATGTCAATTGAAGTTTGAGCTTCTGATGCGAAAAAATATGACAAGAGTTAAGCAGGGAGATGAGAATTTCATTTAAATTTTTCACCCTTCTGATGTTAACTCATAATCCAAAGAGGTATGATGATCAGAAAAAGATTTTTCTCTTGACAAACCCAAATCCAAGATTTATTAATTAATTTAATATTTTGAAAACGATTCGGACTTAAATGGGAAAAAGTTTCACTTTCTAACTTTTAAAAAGGAGGTTAGGTGCAGAAGTTCTATTTTGATGTTCGGGATATCTTTCGTGCACCTCGCTTAGCCCTTTCAGGGAAGAAGCTTTACCTGCAGACCTCAGGGCTTTTGCTGGGGTATTTGGGGTTTTTGATCCTGACCTATATCGCCCATCTTCTGAGCGGCCTGAGCTTCTCCGAGGTCTGGGATAATTATGGGCTTTTCCCCCTGTATGATTTCTCCTTCAACGGGTTTTTGCCCTGGCTTTTATTTGTTATTGGCTGTCTATACTTTTTCTGTGTCTTACTGGTTTACAGTTCTGCAGTGGGCAAGGTTACCTATGAACAGCTCAAAGGGGACGAGTTCTATTCCTCCAGGGAATCCTGTAAGTTTATGAGTAAACACTGGAAAACGGTCCTGGCCTCGCCCCTTTCCGTCTTGGTCTTGGTGGTAATCCTGGTGGCCTGCGGAATCATAATCGGACTTCTGGGAAAGATACCCTACGTAGGTGAATTGGGCTTAGGTCTTTTCTATGGCATTCCTATCTTCGTGGTGGCATTCTTCGCAGTTTACACTCTTTTTATTTTCATAATATCTTTGCTTTTAACGCCGGCGATTGTTGCCACTACCAAAGAGGATGTGTTTGAAACCATCGTTCAGCTTTTTTCCTCCATCTGGAGCCAGCCCTGCAGGTATTTTATCTATACCGGTTTAACCGGGGTCTTAGCCAAATTGGGAGCCTTTGTCTTCGGCTATTTCTGCTACAGGGGCGTTCAGTTGGTAAATTGGTCTGTGGGAATCCTGATGAAGGATAAGCTTGAGGATATAATCGCCGGAGCCTCTGGATACCTCACCCTGCCACCTTCGATATTATATTTCTTCTCCAATATCTTCCCGGGCATAAACTTCGCCTATATGATACCTGAGCCGGAATGGGGTATAGATTTGAGCTGGTCACAGGGGATTGCAGCATTTCTCATCGGCATAACCTTCATATTGATCATCTTCCTGATCATCTCCTATGCCTTAGCCACCTTCTCCGTGGGGCAGACCCTTACCTATATCATAATTCGTAAGAAGAAGGATGACGAAAACCTCCTGGAGAAGAAAACCGAGGAGGAAGAAGAGGAAATCAGGTTAGAGGAACAGAAGAAAGAAGAAGGAGAGTCCAAATCAGAGACTCCGCCGGCTGAGGGAGCAGGTTAATAAGAGCTCAGAATAACTTAAACATTTGAAGTCCCCTTGAGAGTATAAAGGGGGCTTTTTATTGTTGACAAAGGATTTTTGGAGGTGTTAAATTGATTTTGAATATGTAGGGCAAGGCTATTTAAGTCCTGTCTGGCTGAGGCGTATTAGCCTCGCCAGAGCGACACTAAAAGGATCGCACAGCGAAAAATATTCCTATGATAAGCTGTTTCTTAATCGATATCGAGGGGACTATAGTCAAGGATAAATCCTACACCCCGGTTGAAGGGGCTATTGATTGGTTAAGAAGGGTTAACTCCTCAGACAAGAAGTTCAGCCTGGTCTCAAATAATACCACCCATTCCCCGGAAAAGCTTCTGTCTTTACTCCGAAGCAAAGGTTTTGAATTAGGAGAGGATAATCTGGATACCTGTATGAAGATGTCGAAGGAATGGCTTGAAAGAAAGAAGGTTAAATCCTGTTTTGTACTGGGAAATCAGGTCTTAAAGGATTATCTCAGAAAAGAGGGGATCAAAATCAAAGAGAGTAGCTTGGTTCAGGCAGTGGTGGTGGGTCTGGATGAGAAGTTAGACTATCGAAAGCTGAAAATTGCTACAAGAGCTTTGATAGAAAATGATGCCTATCTTATCGCTCTGCATTCCAATAAGATCTTTAAGGACTCAAGAGGCGAGATTGCTCCCTCGGTGGGAAGTATTGTCAAAGCCTTGGAATATGCCTCAGACAAGAAAGCCCTGGTGATGGGTAAACCAAGTGAAGATTTTTATCGTAACGTATTAAGGAGACTGAAGTCCAGATCAGAGTGCTGTCTTTTTGTCAGCGATGATCCTCTTTCGGATTTAGCAGGCGCAAAAAAACTGAAGATTAAAACCGCTTTTGTCCTCTCTGGTAAATACGATCGTTCGGTTTTGAAGAAGTTGAATCAGAAGTTAAAGCCGGATTTCGTGTATCAAAGAATCTCTGATATAAAGATTTAATTATGCATATCGGTATCGTAGGACTGCCGCTCTCGGGCAAGACCACTGTCTTCAATGCCCTGACCTCTGGCCGGGCAAAGACCGGGGATTATCTCAGCGGGTCTAAGGAGCCTAACCGGGCGATAGTCAAGGTTCCTGACCCCAGGGTTGAAAAAATTGCACAGATGTTTAATCCCGGGAAAACAACCCCGGCTGAGATAGAGTATGTGGACGTGGCAGGAATGGTTAAGCCTAAGGAGCCTGATCATCCTGTAAAAGAAAAGGACTCTGAGATATTTCATCACCTGAAAGGGATGGATGCCTTAGCCCATGTGGTGAGGATGTTCAAGGACGAGAATATAATTCATCCCACTGGAGATATTGACCCTTTGAGGGATGTGGAGAGTCTGGATCTGGATTTAGCTTTAATCGATTTGGAGATTATAGAGAAGAGGCTGGGGAAGTTAGAGAAAAGCTACCACACTTCCAAATCTCCTGAGGAGAAAAGAGAATACGAGCTACTAACTAAATGTAAGAGTACCCTGGAGAGTAATGTGCCATTAAGGGATATAGATTTCACAGCAGAGGAGATGAGGATATTATCCGGGTATTGCTTTTTGAGCCTGAAGCCGATTCTGTTAATACTTAACATCGGAGAAGAGAGCCTCGGTGAGACGAAGAGAATCGAGGAAGATTTCTCCGCAAAGCTTAAATACAGACGTAGTCTGGTCTCAGCTATCTGCGGTAAACTGGAGATGGAGATATCTCAGTTAGAGGAAAAGGACAGAGCCTCTTTCTTAGATGACCTGGGCTTAAAAGAGCAAGCCAGAGACAGGGTTATCGGCTCCTCCTATAAGCTCTTGGGGCTTGTCTCCTTTTTCACTGCAAATCAGAATGAGGTTAAAGCCTGGGCTATACCTGCCGGGACTAGGGCAGTAAAAGCTGCAGGGACGGTGCACACGGATATGGAGAAAGGGTTCATTAAAGCCGAGGTGATAAATTACGATAAACTAATAGAAGAGGGTTCGGTTCACCATGCCAAGGAGAAAGGTCTGGTTCGTTTGGAAGGTAAAGATTATATAGTTCAAGACGGGGATTTGATCTTTTTCAGATTTAACGTTTGAGCAAGAGCTTCCGGAGTGTAGGCTTTAGAGTCAATTTCTCTCTGAGTAGACAGAAGAACCTGTTAAGCGAACCTGAGACTCGCACTCCCAAACACTCCTTAAATTTGTCAGGAGAAAAAGATATGGATGATTTGAAAAAAGATTTTTTAAAGGATGTCCGGCATATACAGGAGGAGATGGATTTGCTTTTTGACCATTTCTATAAGATGAGGCATTCGCCGGTTCTAACTTCCAGAAGATTGTGGAGACCGCCCACGGATGTCTTCGAGACCGAGAACGAGGTGGTGGTTCTTATAGAGATCGCGGGGATGAGGCAGAAAGATTTTTCCATTACGCTCTCGGACGATATCCTGACGGTAAAGGGTGAGAGAAACGAGAAAACGGAGCCCTCGAAGACAGGTTACAGGAACAAGGAGATAAACTTCGGGATGTTTGAGAGGAATATCTACCTCCCGGAGAATTTAGACCCGGAGGATATCAATGCCTCTTACAAAGAAGGTTTTTTGGAGGTAATTATCAGAAAGAAAAAAGGCAAGAAGAGCAAAGCCAGGGAGATAAAGATAGAGGAAGGATAATCATAGAATGCATTCCGCCTGTGGTGGGATGTCTTATCGACATGCTCAAGGTACTCCACATATATACAGGAGGTAAAACTTGTTGAAGGAAGAGACAAAAGTATCAGAGGAGATGAAAAAGCTTTCGGATGAGCTTTCCATATTGCCCTTGAAAGGTAACATAGTATTCCCCTCCCTGATCATCCCCTTAGTCATAACTGATCAGAGGTATGCCAAGCTGATAGATGATACTTTAATGGGTGGAAAAGCCATCGGGCTTTTTGCGCAGAAGCTGCCAGAGGTGGATAACCCCAACCCGGATGATATATATAAAATTGGCACTGCGGCTACCATTTTAAAGATGCTCAGATTCCCGGATGGGAGCGTGCGTTTTCTGGTTCAGGGCCTGACCAGGATAAAGATAAAAAAATTCTTGAAAGAAGAGCCTTTCCTTTTAGCCAAGGTAGAGCCTCTGGAGGATAAGCTGGAGGAATCCGTGGAGATGGAGGCACTGATTCGCACGATATTAGACCTTTTGAAGAAAGTGGTCAGCCTGGCTCCCTATCTTCCGGACGATCTGCAGGTCTCAGCACTGAATACAGAGGACCCGGGCAAGCTCTCAGATTTAATCGCCTCGAATTTAAATATCACTCCAGCCCAGAAACAGGAGCTTCTGGAGACTTTAGAGGTAAAGGAGAGGTTAAAGAAGCTTACGCTTTATCTTAACAAAGAGGCAGAGGTTTTGGAACTTTCCCGGAAGATCCAGTCACAGGCTGCCACGGAGATGGGAAAGATGCAGAGGGATTATATACTCAGGGAGCAGCTCAAGGCAATTCAAAAGGAATTGGGAGAGGCAGACGAGAGAACCCAGGAGGTGGAGGAGTTCAAAAAGAAGATAGAATCTGCCAAGATGCCCAAGGAGGCAAGCGAGGCTGCTTTAAAGGAGGTGGACAGGCTTTCCAAGATGAACCCTGCAGCAGCAGAATATACGGTCTCCAGAACCTATCTGGACTGGCTGGTTAATCTTCCCTGGAGCAAAGGGACCCAGGATAATCTAAACATAAAAGATGCCAAAAGAGTTTTGGATGAGGACCATTACGATTTAGAGAAGGTCAAGGAAAGAATCTTAGAGTACTTAGCAGTAAGAAAGCTGAAATCAGACCTCAAGGGTCCGATCCTGTGCTTTGTGGGACCGCCGGGAGTGGGCAAGACCTCATTGGGTATGTCCATTGCCAGGGCCTTGGGTAGGAAGTTCAACCGCATCTCCTTAGGCGGTATGCATGATGAGGCAGAGATAAGGGGTCACAGAAGGACTTATATCGGCTCCTTACCCGGCAGAATCATCCAGGGGATAAGAAGAACCGGCTCGAATAACCCGGTCTTTATGCTAGACGAGGTGGACAAAATCGGACAGGATTTCAGAGGCGATCCGGCAGCTGCCCTGTTGGAGGTTTTGGACCCGGAGCAGAATCACTCCTTTTCTGACCATTATCTGGAAGTCCCCTTTGACCTGTCCAGGGTTATGTTCATCACCACAGCCAATATATTAGATCCCATCCCCGCGGTTTTAAGGGACAGGATGGAGGTTTTAGAGCTTCCCGGGTATACCGATTTAGAGAAATTACAGATCGCCAAAAAATATCTGATACCGAAAGAGCTGGAAAATCATGGTCTGAAAGGGGAGAACCTTTCCTTTCAGGACTCAGCACTGAAAAAGATAATAAACGTTTATACCAAAGAATCAGGCTTAAGAAATTTAGACCGTGAGATCGCAACCGTCTGCAGAAAGGTAGCCAAGAAAGTTGCTTCGGAAGAAGTCAAAAAAGTCGAGATAATCTCGAAAAATGCACACGAGTTTCTGGGTCCTCCGAAGTTCTTCCAGGAGATAGCAGAGAGGACATCCAGGATCGGGGTTGTGCCTGGAGTAGCCTGGACCTCAACCGGCGGGGAGATACTGTTTGTGGAAGCTACCAAAATGAGAGGCAAAAAATCCCTGACCCTAACCGGTCATCTGGGCGAGGTGATGAAGGAATCCGCTCAGACTGCCTTGTCCTATGTGCGCTCGACCTCAAAAAAATGGGGTATTCCTGAGGACTTTTTTGAGAAATACGATATACACGTGCACGTGCCGTCCGGCTCCATTCCCAAGGACGGACCTTCAGCGGGAATCACCATGGCCACTGCCATTGCCTCGCTTCTTTCCGAGCGAGCAGTCAAGCCCTATCTGGCGATGAGCGGTGAGATCACCCTAAGAGGTCAGGTTCTGCCCATAGGCGGATTAAAGGAAAAAGCCTTAGCCGCTTACAGAGCAGGGATAAAGACGGTCATATTATCCAAACACAACCAGAAAGACTTAGAGGAAATTCCGCAGGAGATCAAGAAGAAAATCAAATTCATCTTCGTGGATACCGTGGACGAGGTTTTGGAGATAGCGCTGGATAAGAAGAGAAAAAGTAAGAAGTAAGACGTAAGAAGTGAGACGTGAGATGTAGGGGCGACCCTTGTGGTCGCCCCTTTTTATTTTCTTCCAAGATGGTGAAACAGGTTTCCACTCAGTTTGAGACAGACAGGAATGTCTGTCCTACCTTTATCTTTTAAGCTACAAAATTACAATTATTTCCCTTGACAATTAAAGCCTTTTAGTTTAGAATCCAAGAAAACAGAATTGAATATTTGTCTTTCCCATAGAAAAGAGAATCCTTTTAGTTTTTAAGGATTTTTTAGATTGTCTTTTAGGCGAGGGGGAAATAGAGATTCAAATTAAAAAGAAAGATTTTTTCTTTTAAATTCTAACCTGTTTGAGGAGGTGGTATTAAATAATTTCGTTGGAGTGTAAAGCTTTAGCTTTACCGTGGGGTTAGGACGAAAACCGTAGGGTTCCGTATGTTGCAGAGCAAAGGAATAAGCAACCCTGAAGGGTTGCCCTACTAAAGGAAGGAGGTTTAAAATGAAGTTTATAAAAATTTTGGTTTGTCTGGTTGTATTCTTAGGTCTCTCAATCATTACATATGCAGACGTGCCTAAGATGATTAACTACCAGGGCAAAATAACCAGACCAAGCGGGGCTTTGGTTGATACTATAACAACAATGGTATTCTCCGTCTATGCAGACAGCACTGGAGGAACTGCTTTATGGACAGAAACCCAGACAGTTGATGTTCAATATGGAGTTTTCAGTGTTTTGCTAGGGAGTGTAAATCCGATTTTGGATTCGGTTTTTAATGGGGACGTGAGATATTTGGGAATAACTGTAGTTGGTGATTCTGAGATGACGCCCAGAAAGGCAATAGTGAGTGTTGGATATGCTTATCACTCCGGAACCGCCGATACCGCCTATTTTGCAATGCCTGATGCGGACTGGACAATTAAGGGAGATACGATATATCATGTGAATGGTAATGTCGGCATCGGGACAACGACCCCAGACAGAGAATTGGACATTGCAGGACACTCTGGAAGGTTACGTGTTCTAGGAAGGTACTCCATGGCGGAAGCAATACTCGAAACTTTAGGAGATGGAGGAGTCCAGTGGCAGTTGCAAACTGGTAATAATGCATCAACCATGAATGGTCGTTTCCGTTTACTCGGCGGACCAAATGAATGGTTGACAATATTGCCCGGAGGTAACGTAGGCATCGACAATGCTAATCCTCAATATAGACTGGATGTCGAGGGCTATGTGCAGGCAGACGGATACTATACTGGTGACATCATTTTTCAAAAAGACAAAGAGAAATTATGGAGAATGTTTGAGGATGAAGATGGTTTGTATTTGGAGAATCTGAAAACGGGTAAGGTTTATAGATTTGTTTTGCAGGAGGTGGAGAAAGAGTAGGTAGCGTCCAGTTGGACGAAAAGACCTCTCCCTAACCCTCTCCTTAAAAGAGAGGGGGGACAACGTCTGGAGAAAACCCAGACGCTACTGAGCAAAAATGTAGTTCTGTAGGTCATGCATGTGCGCCTTTCGACAAGCTCAAGGTGGTGAGCAAGCCAAACCACAGGACTGCTTGACAAAAAAGATCTAAAAGAGAAAGGAATTAGGATATAGAGATTTTTTGTTAACCTTTTAACCTTCAACCCATTAAACAAACATGAGGAGAGCCATGAGGGTGAAAGTTTTTATTTTAGGATTCTTATTTGTGCTTTTTTGCTTTTATTCTTTGAGTTATGCTGATCTTCCTAAAATGATTAACTATCAGGGGAAGATAACCACACCAAGCGGGGCTTTGGTTGATACCACAACTTCGATGGTATTCTCCATCTATGCAGACATCACAGGAGGAACTGCCTTATGGACAAAAACTCAAGATTCCGTTAAAGTCGAATATGGGATTTTCAGTGTTTTATTAGGAAGTGTAAATTCTATTCCGGATTCGGTTTTTGATGGGAATGTGAGGTACTTGGGGACAAAAATAAGTGATGATAATGAGATGACCCCGAGAAGAGCGATGATGAGTATGGCCTATTCTTTTCACTCTCTATTTGCAGATAGCGCTAGAATAGCAGGTGTATCTATGCCAGCTGCTCCTGGAGTTAGTTCTTCTTCTTATGATGGCAGCTATTCGCTTACTGGTTCTTACACAGATGCTTTATCAGTGACGATTACCGTGCCAGCCTCGGGTTATGTCATTGTCACAGCCTGTGGTATTATCTTTATTGTAAAAGAAGCTTCGCACGAGTGCTCAAGCGTAGCCAGTATATCGGGAGTGTCTACTGTACCTGATTACGGCAATATGCAGGCTGCGAGCATAAATGCTGGGGCCTCAAATGGTAATTATCGTTTTCCATTCAGCATAACCGAGAAATTTACAGTGGCCAGTGCAGGTGAAAAAACCTTTTATCTTGTAGCTAGAAATAATGATTCTTCTTACTCGAGTGCTACTCTCGGGCAAATACAGATGACAGCCATCTATTTCAGCACTCAATATTGAGTATTCATAGCAGCATTGTAATCTATGCTACAAATAATAAAAAGTCTTGAATAAGCATGGAGAGTACTTCCATAGATCATGTATGTCAACGGGGCTACTTGACAAAAAGGATTGACTAAAATAGAAAATAGGAGGAGAGAAATGAATAATTCAAATGTCCTGAAGTTGCTAGTCCTTCTCATGCTTTTTGCTCTCTTTATTAACTCAAACCTATACACCCAAGCTGGAAGTGAAAATTACAAGATGTTCACTGACGTTTTGGATGAATTTGGAGGAAGAGCCTCATCCGCTAATTTCTCCGAGAGGATAAGCTCAGGCGGACAGCCTGGAGTTGTTGGGATTTCCCAAGGTGCCAGTTATTATGGATTACAGGGATATGTCCCTGCAGCATCATTCAGGCACGGTGACGATAACTGTGATGGTGCAATTAGTGTTTCAGATGTGGTGTATGAGATTAACTATCTTTTCAAGGGCGGTCCTCCTCCCTGTCCCTATGAGGTAGGGGATATGAATTGCGATTTAAATAAATCTGTTTCGGATGTGGTTTATCTGATAAATTATCTTTTCAAAGGTGGTCCGCCGCCTTGTAATTTGTAATTATTTTAGACCTGACCCTAACCGTTCGGCTGAGCTCACGCCGAAGCCCTCTCCTCAGAGGAGAGGGGAAAATTTGTAGGGGCGGCCCTTGTGGTCGCCCATGGGTAAGAAAACGGGAGGGGACGAGCCCCTCCCCTACTTTTGACTAGCAACTTCACACTTTCCCTCTCCTTAAAAAACAGAGAGGAAAGATGATGTAACTCCGTTTAATCAATTTTATCAGCTGTGAATAATTTTTTTCTTTCCTTTTTCTAAACCATTTATTAAATTCCAGAAGCTTAACAAAAATCCTTAAAGTTATGCAGGAAAATTATCAGATAAGAGTAAAGGAGTTGCCTGAGGAACAGAAGCCCAGGGAGAAGTTGATAAAATACGGTCCGGATGTTCTGAGGAATTCCGAGCTTCTCTCCATAGTTTTAAATACCGGCTACAAGGGCTTGAATGTCATAGAGCTGTCTGACAGAATAATCAAAGACTATGGCTCTAAGGCTATTGCCCAGGAAAAGGACGTGGGAAGACTTATGAAAACCCTGGGGATTCCCCAGGTTAAAGCCTGCCAGATAGTTGCCACCTTTGAGCTGGGCAGAAGATTTTTTTTGGAGGATAAGGGAAGAATTCCAACCATCAGGACGCCGGAGGATGTATATAATTATTTGGAGGAGATGAAAAAGCTCCAGAAGGAACAGTTGCGCGGTCTGTACCTGAACGTACGGAATCGCCTGATTCATGACGAGGTTATCTCCCTCGGCAGCTTGACCTTTAACATCGTCCAGCCCAGGGAGGTCTTTCGCCCGGCAATTGAATACGGTGCTGCTGCCCTGATTTTAGCTCATAATCACCCTTCTGGAGACCCGGGTCCCTCGGAGGACGACCTGAAGGTTACCCGTAAGATAGTTGAAGTTGGAAAGATTATGGAGATAGATGTATTGGATCATCTGATTATCGGAAACGAGAGCTATGTGAGTTTAAAGGAGAGGAATTTGATGTAGCATTCGGAGTGTAAAGCTTTAGCTTTACCATTTCTTCATTATAAACCTGAAGGTTTACACTCCAATAGCTTAAAAAATGAGATTTTCAGCTATGAGAGTTTTTAAAAATATTTTCCCTTCGAGCATAAAGCGGATAATGGGCTTGATTTTTATAATTTTATCCATTTCTTTATTTTACTGTAAGGAATCCTCTCACCCCAAGGCGGAGGGTAATGATATGGGAAAAGAAGGAGTTCAAACTGAGGAGATAAGGAAACCTGCCTGGGCGGGCCCTGCTGGTTTTTATCCTTCAGACCCTGTAAAGTTGACCAAGACAATTGCCGATTTCTTTAATAAAGCACAAAAAGAGGAGGTTCCAGGCAGAATAGTTGCCCTGATCTCTCCTCATGCCGGTTACATCTATTCTGGCCAGGTGGCAGCCTATGGGTATAAGACCTTAGAGGGATTGAAATACCGGACCGTAGTTGTAATTTCCCCTTCCCACACAGTTTTCTTCCAAGGAGCTTCAATCTATAATGGAAAAGCCTATCAAACCCCCTTGGGTATCATACCGGTTGATAAGGAGTTGGCTTTGGAGCTTTCGAAAATAGACAAAAGGTTTTATCTTTCAGATATTGGGCATACTGTTTCCGGGCAAAGGGCAGAGCATGCCTTAGAAGTTCAACTCCCATTTTTGCAGGTGGTTCTGGGTGAATTTAAACTTGTGCCCATAGTCCTTGGACCAGAGGATAACTACCAGACCTATGAGGCATTGGGGAAGGCACTGGGTAAGGTTTTGAAAGATAAAGACGCTCTGATTGTTGCCAGCTCGGATTTATCTCATTATCATCCTTATGCTGAGGCAGTCGAGTTGGACAGCGTGGTTATCAAGGATGTGAACTCCTTTGAGCCGGAAGCTTTGTTTAAAGATCTTAAATCCGGCAGATGCGAAGCCTGCGGTGGGGGACCCATCATAGCCACTATGATTGCGGCTAAAGAGTTAGGAGCAGATAAATCCAAGGTAGTTAAATATGCCAACTCCGGTGATGTGACCGGGGATAAGTCTGGTGTGGTGGGATATATGTCTGCAGTTTTTTACAGCACCAGGAAAAATCCGGGTAAGGATAAGGATCGGGAGGCAGAGAAAGAAGGAACCGATTTGGAACTTTCCGATAAAGATAAAGCTCTTCTGCTCAAAATAGCCAGGGAGACAATCGAATGTAAGGTCAAAGGAGTAAAATGCCCGGGATATGAGATAACTTCGGAGGTTCTGAAAGAGAATCGCGGCGCTTTTGTGACCATAAAAGAACACGGCAAGCTCAGAGGATGTATCGGATACATTCAGGCGATAAAGCCGCTTTACCAGACAGTGCAGGAGATGGCAGAAGCCGCAGCCCTGCATGATAACAGGTTCCCTCCGGTTACACCCGAGGAGTTAGCCGATCTGGAGATAGAGATTTCGGTTTTGACTCCCCTGAAGAAAATAACTGACGTGAACCAGATCCAGATCGGCAAACACGGGATTTTGATTCGCAAGGGTTATTATTCCGGGCTGCTTTTACCTCAGGTAGCCACGGAGAATAACTGGGACAGGGAAAAATTTTTGGAACAGACCTGTTTCAAAGCGGGTATCTACGATAAAGACTGCTGGAAGGATAAGGACACGGAGATATACATATTCTCAGCAGAGATTTTTTAAAAAAAAGGAGCGGTTTTGAATAAAAAGATAAAATTGATTGGAAGTTTGGTTCTATTCATAGGACTTTTCTATATTTTTAATTCCTACTACAACAGATCCAATTCACCCTCGAAGGAGAAAGAAAGTCAGATTAATTCTGCCCAATTCCCCCTGGGATGTATCTTCTCCGGCACCATTGAAAGGGATCAGCCTCTGGCTGCCGCCCTTTTTAAAAAGGGGCTGCCCGCGGATTTAATTTATAATCTAACCCAGGCTCTTTCCAAGGTTCTGGACCTGAGAAGATGCAAGCCCGGAGATTTCTTTAAACTCCTGGCTACTCCAGAGCATGAGCTGGTCTTCTTTGAATATCAGAACGGTCTCCTGGAGAAATATAAGGTGGAGAATAAAGAGGGAGAGCTGGTTGCCTATACCCTGCCGGTAAAGCTCAACAGGATGGTTATGGGCCTGGAAGGAGAGATAAAGACTTCCCTGTGGGAGGCGATGAGGGATAAATGCCAAAGCCCTGAACTGATAATGATGTTCTCCGATATCTTCGCCTGGGAAATGGATTTTTTGAACGAGACCCGGAAAGGGGACAGGTTTAAATTGATTTATGAGGTGTACGAGAAGGACGGCAAGTTCGTGAATTACGGGGATATCCTGGCTGCGGAATACGAGTCGTCCGGCAAGAAATACGATGCCCTATTATATGAGGACCCCAAGGGGCGCAAGGATTATTATGATCTGTCAGGTAAATCTTTAAGGAAAACATTCTTAAGATCACCTTTGAATTACCGCAGGATCACCTCCCGATTTTCCTACTCCCGGCTGCATCCGGTATTTAAAACCTACAGACCTCATTATGGGGTGGATTATGCCGCACCCTACGGCACACCGGTGGTTGCATCGGCTGATGGTACAATTATCTTCGCTGGCTGGAAGAAGGGCTTAGGCAGAACGGTGGAGATAAAACATACTAACGGATTTATAACCTCCTATGGACATCTATCCTCCTTCGCCCAGGGGATAAGTAAAGGGAAGAAAGTTGGTCAGGGGGAGATGGTTGGCAGGGTGGGAGCAAGTGGAATAGCTACGGGCCCGCATCTGGATTACAGGTGTAAGGTGGGAGGGAGGTATGTGGATCCCTTGAAGATGAACCTACCTGCAGCCGACCCGGTAAAAAAGATATACTTCTCTGATTTCAAGGCTAAGAAAGAAAATCTTCTTTATGCTTTGAGCCTTCTGACCTCTGAGCCTTTCTACGCCTCTAAGGAATAAATTTTTTTAAAAACACTTTCAATCAGGTTTGTCAGCACAGGCTTCCAGTCCTATAGATCCGTTACTAGTGCCTATTCAACCCCACCCCTCTTCTGATCTATCTGGGGAGCTCTGATGTAACATTTCCTTGACAGACAGGAACCTTCCTCCTACTTTATCATTAAGCTTAAAAAAAATTCTCTGCGAAATGACTTTTTCAGCTCAGCCATATAAAACAATATTTTTTCTATTATCTCTTCTCGTATTTTCTTCTCTCTTGTGCGATAATCGCAAAAAAGACAAGCCCATTTCATCCCCGGATGATTTCTTGACTAGGGGACACAGCTTGATCTTCGTGGGTGATATCATGCTTTCACGCGGAGTCGATTCCTGGATGAGAAGGAGAGGGTATTTATATCCTTTTGAAAATATCGCGGGGGTAACTAATTCTGCAGAAATAGTTTTCGGTAATCTGGAATCTCCTCTTTCCACCAAAGGCGAAAAAGAGGGAAACTTTTACTCTTTTCGTGGCAATCCTGAGGCAGTAAAGGGCTTAGCATATGCTGGATTTGATGTGCTTAATCTGGCTAATAACCATATCCTTGACTACGGGAAAGAAGCTTTCGAAGAAACGGTGGAGCTTTTGAGAAAGAATAATATCCAGACCATCGGCGCAGGGAAAGATTTGCAGGAAGCCAGGAAACCTGCGATTTTCAATTTAGGAGACTTAAAGATCGCTCTTCTGGGATATAATGTTTCTCCAGGGGCTTTTTATGCAAAGGATAATAGATTCGGGGTGACAAAAGCCGAATCTGCCTGGATAATTGAAGATATCGAGAGGGTGAAAAAGAAAGCAGATTTAGTGATAGTCTCATTTCACTGGGGGATCGAATATGAGGATTTTCCCACAGAGTATCAGAAAAGCTTAGCCCATATGGCAGTTGATCACGGGGCAGATATGGTGATAGGACATCATACTCATACTTTCCAGGGCATAGAGATATATAAAGGTAAGCTCATCGCCTATAGCCTGGGGAATTTTGTCTTTGACCAGAGAGATATCAAGAATAACCAGAGCTTTGTTCTGAAAGTTAACTTCAGGGGTAAAAATCTTCTTAGTGCAGAGATAATTCCAATTGAGCTTGTAACTTATACCTGCTCTCCTAAGGTCGCTGAGGGTAAAATGGCTCAGGAGATACTGGAGAGATTAGATTTTGATTCCTCCCTCTTCGGGACGGAGATTGTTTTTTCCAGTGGAAAGGGGTTTATAGAGTTTACTGAAAACTACTGGTTTGATTTTGTAAATTATGTATATTAGAACCATGAGATCGGACCATCGAAAATATGTCATAGCCTTAAGGGAGGTAGCCAGGGTTGGTCCCAAGGGGTTCCAGCAGCTCCTTTTTGCTTTTGGTTCACCGGAGAATGTCTTTAATGCCACCCTGGAGGAGATCACCCAGCTTCCCAGGATGAGCAGGGACAAGGCAGAGGGGATTTTGAAATCTCAGGAAAAGATAATTGAAATAGAGGAGCATATATCTTTTCTGGAAGAGCAGGGAATCGGGATCAAGACTATATTGGATGAGGATTTCCCTCAAAGCTTAAAACAGATAAATAATCCACCTCCTCTGATGTATTTCAAGGGAGAATTCCCTGTTGCCAAATCCCAATTTGTGGCAGTGGTTGGAACTCATAATTCTTCTTACCAGGGTATAAAAGATGCAACTGAGATAGGCAAGGAATTAGCTAAACGAGATGTGGTGGTGGTGAGCGGTTTAGCTCGAGGAATAGATACCGGCGCTCATCTGGGGACGATTGCCAAGCAGGGTAAGACCTATGCAGTTTTAGGCTCAGGCCTGAATAATATTTATCCCGGGGAGAATCTCAATCTGTCAGTTGAGGTAAGCAAAAATGGTGCACTTATCACCGAGTACTCCCTGAATGCACTGGTGAATGTAGGACAGCTGATGGCAAGAAACAGGATAGTAACAGGGCTTTCTCAGACAATCATAGTGGTGGAAAGCGAGAGGAAAATCTCGGGCACGATGGATGCAGCCCAGCAAGCTATAGAGCAGGGGAAACCTGTTTTTGTGGTAGCCAGAGAGAAGAATGAAGGCTGTGAGGATCTGGTCAAAATAGGTGCAATTCCCATCAGGGGATATGAGGATTTGGATTTAGTCCTGAATTATCTATGAGAGAATACCTTAATTCCGAGGAGAGGGTAAAACGGCTTAAAAAAATCGTAGACGAAGCCTGCGAGAAGATAAAAAGCGGAAAGCTGACTCCGGGTGAGGCTAAGAAGGAGGCTTCGCTGGTCAGGTTAAGGGCAGAGTCCTTGATTCCTGAAGATATGGAGAAATTCGATTTAATCTATGGCAGCAGGCTCAAAAGGTTAATCCAGCAGTTCGCGGAGAGAAGAGTTGAAGGAGATAAAAAATCAGGATGAATATCTTACTATAGAAAAACCCAGAAGGGAAAAGCTCTTAGTTAAAGGCTCGAAATTTATTGCCACTTCCATACCGATTAGTTCAGAAGAAAAGGCCAAGCTCTCCCTGGAAAAGATAAAAAAAGAGTTTCACGATGCCACCCATAACCCCTATGCCTATATCATCGCAGAAGGGGGGATTCAGAAGTTCAGCGATGATCGGGAACCTTCTGGGACTGCCGGGAAAAAGATATTTTCCGCTATCGAGTCCCGGAATCTAAAAGATGTTTTAGTTGTAGTAACCCGCTATTTCGGAGGGGTCAAATTAGGGACTGGCGGCCTTTCCAGGGCTTATTATGAAAGCGCCTTAAAGGCCCTAAGCAGCTGTGTTTTTCTGAAAAGAGAGCGCAGAGCAAAACTTCTTCTGCTCTTTCCCCGGAGATATTTCGACAGCGTTCAAAAGGTTTTAAACAGGGAGAAGGTCAAAGTTAAAAAGCTAACCTTTGGAGATAGGGTCAAGATGGAGATAGATTATAATCAGGCTGTTTACTCAAGGTTAATGGAGAAATTGCAGAGCAGCACCAGAGGAGAAATAGAGTTTGAAAAAGCTTGAGTTAGACTGCTTAGGATTTGGCATCTGCCCCTTGGATTACCTCTCTATCTTGGACCCCTATCCAGGGCTGGATGAGAAGATGGATGTCATAGCCTCCTCAGTTCAAGGGGGAGGTCCTGTGCCTACAGCTCTGGCCACCCTGTCCAGATTAGGTGCAAAAGTTGCTTTTGTGGGAAAGATCGGAGCTGATTATGAGGGAAGGCTGATTTGTTCTGAGCTTCAGAGATTTAAGGTAAATACAGATTATATGATAGTGGATAAAAAGGCAAGGAGCTTAAAGGCCTTCATCTGGGTGGATAAAAATACGGGGAAAAGGACTGTGGCTTTGGACCGAACAGGTATGAGGCCCATTAAGCCAAAAGATATTGATTTCTTAAACAGAGTTTCTTTCAGATACCTACATTTGGACGGCAGGGATATGAAGGCGAACATCTATTTAGCCAGGAGGGCTAGGAAAGACGGCTCTGAGGTTATTTTAGACGTGGGTAGTTTGCGGGATGGAATCGATGACCTCTACCCCTTGGTCGATCATTTGGTGGTCTCCAGAAAGTTTGCCTATGATTATACCAAATCCGGAGACCTGAGCAAAGCATGTTCGGAGTTGAAAAAAATCGGTTTCAAATGCGTGGTCATTACATTATCCGAAAAAGGGTGCGTGTGGACAGATTCTAATAAGGTTGACTATTTTCCGGGGTTTAAGATGGAGGTGGTGGATACCACCGGCGCAGGGGATGTCTTTCACGGAGCATTCATCTTTGGACTTTTAAAAAAATGGAAGATGAAAAAAACAATAGAGTTCGCCTCTGCCTGCGCGGCTTTGAAATGCAGAAAACTGGGTGGCAGAGAAGGTATTCCCAGTTTAAAAGAGGTGAAGGATTTTCTGAGAAAGGGAATATAACTATGTTTGCTGAGCTTTTGGAGTTGATTATCAGACTGGATAAGGGGCTTTTCCTTTTTATCAATCTTAAACTGCAAAATGGCTTACTCGATATTCTGATGCCTATTTTAACCGAGTTCAAATACTGGCGTATCCCTTTTTTCTTATGTGTAGCGGTTATGCTTGTCTGGGGCAATAAAAAAACAAGAATATCCGCAATCTTGCTTTTGATTATCCTGGGGTTAACTGATGCCACGGTCAATATGTGGCTTAAGCCCTGGATAGGAAGAGTCAGACCCTGTAACGTTTTCCCGGATATTCATCTTCTGGCTGGCTGTTCTCATTCCGGCTCTTTTCCCTCATCCCATGCGGCTAATATCTTCGGGGCAGGCACGATTTTAGCTTACTTTTACCGGCGCCTGTGGGTTTTGTGGCTGATCATCGCAGCCTCAGTTTCCTTCTCCCGCATCTATGTAGGGGTGCATTACCCTCTGGATGTTCTGGCAGGGGTTTTTTACGGGATTCTATGGGGAGGGCTGATTTTGGCTCTCGTGACATATATATTTCGCAGTGAGGCCTTTTTAAAACCGCAAAAATAGTAGGTTAATACTTGTCTCTGACAGATTTTATCCCTACAGGAAGATATAGTCGATATAAGCTCTACGACCCATAGTGCAGATACCCTTCCTGCGGAGCTGTTTGAGGATATGTTTCCAGCTTTTCCTTCGCTCTATAAAATTCACACTCCCCATTCCTCTCGAGATGAAGTATCCTTGGAACGGTTTTTTTATTGACTGATAAGAGTATGAGAATTAAATTTAGCAAACCAATATTTCTGTTCTGAAAGATGTTGACCTGATTGTCAATATGTGATAATTAAAAGAACATGAACTTACCCAATAAACTCACCTCAGCCCGGATTCTGCTTTCCCCGGTTTTTATGATTTTCTTTTTGATAGATAATGTCTATTCTCGCTATTTCGCCACTCTCATATTTCTTGTGGCGGCTTTAACTGATCTATACGATGGTTATATCGCCAGGAAGTACGGGGTGGTAACCGGATTCGGTAAGTTCATGGACCCTTTAGCAGATAAGATCCTGGTCTCCACTGCTTTTATCTCCTTCGTGGCACTGGGTTATGTCAAAGCCTGGATGATCCTGGTGATAATCGTGCGGGAGTTTTTTATAACCGGCCTGCGGAGCCTGGCAGCCTATAAAGGGATGGTGATCATGCCCACGATCTTGGCTCAGGTGAAAACCTTTTCCCAGATGACAGTTATCGCCATAATCCTGATTTTTACCAATATCGAGACCACTTTGGTGCCGTTAGGATACAACTGGAGCTTTCTTTTCAACCCCACCATTTACAGGATATTCGACATCTTGGTTTTTATCAGCATGCTTCTGACTGTGGTAACCGGGATAGATTATCTGATAAAGAATATCCCACTGCTCAAGGGGGTGTTAAAATGAACTCAGCAAAGTTCCTGCAAAGAATCCAGATTTTTTTAGCCACCCTTTTCGGAGTTGGGTATATTTCACTTGCTCCAGGAAGCTGGGGAAGTCTTTTAACCTTCATTTTAGTCTGGTTCTTTCTTCCTGAGAATTTTTATCTCTTGGGCGGAGTCGCTCTGATTGTGTTTTTTATCAGCATATGGTCAGCAGACGGTGCAGAGAGGGTTTTCGGAAAGGACAATAGGAAAATAGTGATCGATGAATGCTCAGGCATGCTGGTCTCTTTTTTGTTTTTGCCAAAAAGGTTTTTTTTATATATATTAGCTTATGTTATTTTCAGGATACTGGATGTAGCCAAACCGCCCCCCATCAGAAGGCTTGAGGGAATTAAAGGTGGGCTGGGAATAACTTTGGACGATATAGTTGCCGGGATTTACACCAATCTTATCCTGCAGGTTTTGATACTTTCGAGGATCTGGGGAAGATGAGAGCAGAGATAATTACCATCGGAGATGAGATAATCTACGGGGAGATTCTGGATAACAACTCAGCCTATTTGGGAGAGAGGCTCTCCGGCCTGGGGATTGAGGTTGTGTTCAAAACCTCCGTAGGTGATGATATCAAGAGGATAATCGAGGCTATAAAGCTTAGCCTGGAGAGGGCAGATCTGGTTATAGCCACAGGTGGTCTTGGTCCCACCAATGATGATGTGACCAAAAAAGCAATTGTCAAAGCCTTCAAGAGGAATTTGGTCTTTCACGAGGGGATACTGAAGAAGGTGGAGGAAGGTTTCAAAAGAAGAGGAATGGTGATGCCCAAGATTAATCAGAATCAGGCCCTTCTGCCACAGGGGGCTAAAGCTTTGGCTAATCAATACGGCTCAGCTCCAGGGATATTAATCCAGGAAGGGAAAAAACTTTTCTTCGCGCTTCCGGGAGTTCCCTTAGAGATGAAATCTATCTTCGAGGAAGAGATTTCACCTTTTTTGAGAACGAAAACCTCCAGAAGGTTTACTATCCAGAAAATCTTAAGAACGACCGGGATAGTTGAATCAGCCATATATGATAAGATAGAGCCGCTTTTAAAACTTAAAAGCCCGGTCAAGTTCGGGTTTTTGCCAGGCTATTCCGGGGTGGATATCAAACTCAAGGTCACATCTGAAACCGAAGAGTTAGCCCAAAAAAATATCTTAGAGATTGAGGGGAAGTTAAGGGAAATCCTGAATGAATTTATATATGGCACAGATAAACAGACGTTAGAGGAAGTTGTAGGCAGACTCCTTTTGGACAAGAAAAAAACAATATCAGTAGCAGAATCCTGCACTGGAGGCCTAATCGGAGCCAAGTTCACCAACATCCCTGGAAGCTCAGACTATTTTATGGACGGTGTGATTACCTACAGCAATGAAGCCAAAATAGAAATTTTAGGAGTACCCAGGGGTATAATAGACAGATATGGCGCGGTCAGTGAACAGGCGGCTATCTTAATGGCAGAAGGGGTAAGGAAACTCTCCAAAACTGATTATGGTCTTTCCGCCACCGGAATTGCCGGGCCAGCAGGCGGGACCGAAGAGAAACCGGTTGGGTTAGTATATCTTGGATTTGCTCACGAGAACGATTCTTTTGCCCAGAGATTCGTCTTTGGAGGAGACAGACGGGCAATAAGGGAGAGAACTGCCCAGGCGGCTTTGAATATGGTTAGGCTTTTCATGGAGTCTGGAGTGAAGCATCCGCAGGATGCACTCCCAAGGTGAATGAGATGAGAACTTTTATTGCAGTTGAGCTAACAGAAGAGCTAAGGGTAAAAATAGAGGAGCTTCAAAATCCTCTCAAGAAAATTAATGCAAATGTAGCTTGGGTCAAACCGGGTAATGTACATGCAACCCTGAAATTCCTGGGTGAGGTGCCAGAGGATAAAATTGAGAAGGTTTTTGAAGGGACAAAAAATGCCCTGGAGGGGATAAAAAGTTTTAAATTGAGCTTAAAGAATCTGGGATATTTCCCAAATATAAAAAGACCCAGAGTGGTCTGGATTGGAGTTGAGAAAGGGAAAGAGGAGTTGTCCCTGATGGCGGTGAAAATAGAAGAGGAGATGGAAAAGATTGGTTTTCCTAAGGAGAACAGGGAATTCTCTCCACATCTGACAATTGGCAGGGTTAAGTCTCCCAAGAATATTGAGAGGTTAACCGAGCTTATCAAAGATACAAGTTTTCAGTCTCAGGAGATCGAGGTAAAAGAGGTGGCGGTGATGAGATCAGAACTGCATCCCTCAGGTGCGATCTACACCCCCTTGAAAAAAGCCGCTCTTTTACTTGAATAAAAAAGTGGCAGGGGCGCATTGTCCCTGCAAGAACAAAAGAAAGCGAGGAACATATGTCAGCTCAGCCATCAAACGAGAAGAAAAAAGCACTGGATCAAGCCATCTCCCAGATAGAAAGACAGTTTGGCAAAGGCTCGGTGATGAGATTGGGGAGTGAAGGTCTGGGGATCGCTGTGCCGGTTATCCATACAGGCTCGATTGCCCTGGATTATGCCCTGGGGGTAGGCGGTGTTCCCAGAGGAAGGGTGGTGGAGATATTCGGTCCTGAGGCGTCCGGTAAAACCACCTTAGCCCTGCATATCCTTTCTGAAGCCCAGAAGGCAGGGGGGGTGGGTGCTTTTGTGGATGCAGAGCATGCTATGGACCCGAATTATGCTAAAGCCCTGGGAGTGGATATAGATAACCTTTTAATCTCCCAGCCCGATACCGGCGAACAGGCTCTGGAGATCACCGAGACCTTGGTGAGAAGCGGCGCGGTGGATATAATCGTCATCGACTCAGTTGCTGCCCTGGTGCCCAAAGCGGAGATAGAAGGAGAAATGGGGGATTCGCATATGGGGCTTCAGGCCAGGCTTATGTCCCAGGCTCTAAGAAAGCTCACTGCCACCATCAGCAAATCCAAAACCTGTGTGGTCTTCATCAATCAGATAAGGATGAAGATCGGAGTTATGTTCGGGAACCCTGAGACTACGACTGGCGGCACTGCCTTGAAATTTTACTCCTCGGTAAGGCTGGATATCCGGAGGATATCATCCATAAAAGAGGGTGAGGATGTCACAGGTTCGAGAACCAGGGTCAGGGTGGTGAAAAACAAAGTAGCCCCACCTTTTAAATCGGCAGAATTCGATATCGTTTACGGCAAAGGCATATCCAGGGAAGGCGAGCTGCTCGATTTTGGGGTAGAACATAAATTAGTTGAGAAAAGCGGCACCTGGTTCTCCTACAAAGACGAGAGATTAGGTCAGGGTAGGGAAAATGCCAAGCAGTTTTTAATGAGTAATCCGGATATATCCCGCAAGATCGAGGAGGAGCTAAGGGAGAAGTTAAGCCTTAAACCAGTCAAGACAGAAGAAAAGGAGTTAGAGGAGGCTGGCAAAACCAAGGGCAAATAAATCCATACAATATGCCGAAGGTAACTAAAATCGAGCCTCAGAAGAGAAACCCGAAAAGGTGGTCGGTCTTCTTAGAGGATAAGTTTGCTTTTGGCCTGGATGAGGAGGTACTGTACAGATATGGCTTAAAAACGGGGCAGAAACTTGAGCAGAGGGAAGTCGAGAAGATAATTCACTCCGAGATACAGAAAGAAGCAAAGGAGCAATCCCTTAGATTTCTGTCCTACAGAATGAGGAGCGAAAAGGAGGTCAGGGATAAGTTAAAGAGTAAAGGATTTGCAAAAGATATAATAGAAAAAGTGATTGAGGATTTAAAAAGAGTAAGTCTACTGGATGATTATGAGTTCGCCTCCGCCTGGATAAGGGATAGGCTCTCGAATAACCCGCGGGGAAAGGCTCTTTTGAAACAGGAGCTCTACAAGAAAGGGATAAAACAGGAGATTATCGAGAAAACATTAAAGGAATATTTGGCGGACGAAGCCAGGGAACTTGGTTTAGCTAAGAAGCTCTTGGATAAGAGAATTAAAAGGTATGAGAATCTGGAGCCAAATGTGGCAAAAAGAAGGATGTCTGATTTTTTGCTGAGAAGAGGTTTTTCGTATGATATCGTTAAACAGGCCATAAAAATTGAAGAATCTTAATTATGAGAAGCACAGAGATAAGAGAAAATTTTTTGAAATACTTTAAAGAAAGAAGCCATAAGATAGTTCCCAGCTCCTCTTTGATTCCGCAGGATGACCCCACTCTGCTTTTCATCAATGCTGGGATGAACCAGTTCAAAAAACTCATCCTGGGGCTGGAGAAGAAAGATTACAATAAAGCTGCCTCTTCCCAGAAATGTATCCGGGTTTCAGGGAAGCATAACGATTTGGAGGAAGTAGGGAAGGATACTTTTCACCACACCTTCTTTGAGATGTTAGGGAACTGGTCCTTTGGGGATTATTTCAAGAAGGAGGCAATAAGTTACGCCTGGGAGTTTTTAACTGAGGTTTGCAAACTGCCTAAGGAAAGACTCTGGGCAACGGTATTCAGAGAGGATGATGAGGCTGAAAGGTTATGGTATGAGCACACGGATATCAAAAAAGGCAGGATCTTGAGATTCGACGAGAAGGAGAATTTCTGGGAGATGGCAGAGGTAGGTCCCTGTGGGCCCTGTTCGGAGATACATTATGATAGGGGCGAGGAATACAGTTGCTCAAAGCCCAATTGCGGTGTGAACTGTGGCTGTGGAAGAGTAATAGAGGTCTGGAATCTGGTCTTCATGCAATATCTCAAAGATGAAAATGGCAAAATGACCGATTTGCCATCCAAGACCGTGGATACCGGGATGGGTTTCGAGAGATTAACCGCTCTACTGCAGAACGTGGATTCGAATTACGATACGGACTTATTCGCTCCCATAATCAAAAAGACAGAGGAATTCTGCGGGCAAAAATATAAGAAATCCGCTCATTCCGACTCGTTTCAGGTAATTGCAGACCATATCCGTGCTTTGAGCTTTGCCATTGCAGATGGCGTGATTCCCTCCAATGAGGGGAGGGGTTATGTCATAAGAAGAATTTTAAGAAGAGCAGCCAGGCACGGCAGGCTTTTAGATTTACATAAGTCTTTTATGTATAAGCTCTCAGATGTGGTAGTGGATTTGATGGGAAAAGTCTATCCTGAGCTTGAGGAGAGGAAAAAGCATATCTCTCAGGTGATAAAGTCAGAAGAGGAGAGGTTCAGCGAGACCTTGGATTCCGGATTAGAGCTTTTTGAAGAAGTAGCGCAAAAGGTTATAAAAAAGGGCAAGAAGGTAATTCCAGGAGAAGAAGCTTTTAAGCTTTATGACACTTATGGTTTTCCTATCGATTTAACTCAGGTAATGGCACAAGAGAAAAACCTTTCTGTGGATATGAAAGGGTTTGAAAAAGAATTGGAGAAACAAAGGGAAAGGTCAAAAGGGGCTACTGCAAGGATGGCAGGGGTAGTTGATCTTACTTATTCCTCAATAGACCAACTTTCACCTTCAGAATTCAAAGGATATGAAGATTTCAAAACTGAATCAACAATTATATTTATATCTGATGATGGGAAAGGGATAGTCCTGGACCAAAGTCCTTTTTACGCAGAATCGGGCGGACAGATAAGCGACACAGGGGAAATCTACAATAAAGAGTTTGAGTTTGAAGTTAAAGAGGTTGTCAAGCAAGATGATAAGATTATTCACCTGGGAGAAGTAAAAAAGGGGAACGTTCACAAGCAAATAAATAAAAAAGTAACTGCCGAAATCAATTTGGAGCGCCGTAAATCCACAATGCGCAATCATACAGCTACTCATCTTCTGCACAAAGCTCTAAGGGAGACTTTGGGCGAGCATGTGCATCAGGCAGGCTCTCTGGTTGGTCCGGACAGGTTCAGGTTCGATTTCACCCATTTCAAGGCTTTGACTGAGGAGGAGCTTGAAGAAATAGAATTCAAGGTCAATCAGAAAATCTGGGAGAATCTGAAGGTAGAAATCTTTAATACTACTTTGAATGAGGCAAAAAAACTCGGAGCTATGGCATTGTTTGGCGAGAAATATGAGGATACAGTCAGGGTGATAAAGATAGATGATTACTCGATGGAGCTCTGCGGTGGCACGCACGTTAGAGCCACAGGGGAGATAGGCCTGTTCAGGATAATCTCCGAGCAGAGCATTGCTGCCGGGATAAGGAGAATAGAGGCTGTGACCGGGAAAGGAGCTTATGAGCTTATCAAAAGAGAGGAAAAAACCTTAGATGAGCTCTCCTCGGTTCTGAAAGTTAATAAGGAAGACTTAGGCTCGAAGGTGGGTGAGCTTTTGGAATGTTCCAGGGAGATGGAGAAGAAAATAAAGGTCGCGGAGGCAGGAAGCGCCAGGGAGAAGATCAAAGAGCTGTATCAAACTGCTTCTGACTTGGATGGTATAAAGATAATTTCATATCACGATCAAAAAGGGAATAGAGAATATCTGCTGAGCTTAGCAGATGCGCTCCGTGAAAATCTCAAATCATCCATAGGGATATTTGCCACAGTCTCGGACGATAAAATATCTTTTGTGGCTGCAGCAACAGATGATTTGATAAAAAAGGGGATAAAAGCAGGAGAGATAGTCAAAGAAGTAGCGAAACTCACCGGCGGCAGCGGTGGCGGCAAACCACATTTAGCCCAGGCTGGTGGAAAGGATATCAACAAATTAGATTTTGCTTTATCCCAGGTGCAGGAGATAATAAAGAAGATGTTGAAGTAGTGCAAACCTTCAGGTTTGTCTTAAGTAAAGCTTTACACTTCAATTTCAAATTGAGGGAAACTTGAAAGTCTATCAGAAATTATTAAGAGCTATCAAAGAGAAAAAAGCCGGTTTTTTAGTCCTGTTAGACCCGGACAGGTTATCCCCCAAAGAGATTGCCGATTTGGCTTGCCGGGCAGAAAAAGGTGGAGCGGATGGGATTCTGGTGGGCTCGAGCTTACTTTTATCTACCCGTTTCGATGAGGCAGTAAAAAAGATAAAAGAGAAAATCAGGCTTCCGGTGATAATCTTTCCCGGAAATGCCAATCAGGTTTCCAGATATGCAGATGCGGTTTTGTTCTTATCCCTGATCAGCGGCAGAAATCCGGATCTGCTAATCGGTGAACAGGTTAAAGCCGCACCGGTCATAAGGGAGTTTGGCGTAGAGCCGATCCCCAGCGGGTATATGTTGATCGAATCCGGAAAGATGACCTCGGTGCAGTTTATGTCCGATACCCTGCCCCTGCCACCTGATAAGCCGGATATCGCCTGCGCACACGCATTAGCCGCAGAATATCTGGGGATGAAATTTGTCTTTATGGATGCAGGTTCAGGAGCAGAAAAATCTGTGCCCGAATCCTTGATTAAGGAGGTAAAGAAATTCATATCAATCCCCTTGATAGTCGGAGGCGGGATAAGAGACCCGAAAACAGCCCGGTCGAAGGTGAAAGCCGGGGCGAGTTTTGTGGTAATAGGAAACGCCTTAGAGGAAAAAGGGAACGAAAAAATATTGAACGATTTCGCAAAGGCAATTCATATGTAGTTACACGATCTGTCGTTCCCAAAGTGGGATTTGATAAGTCAGACCCATATAACAAAAAATTCTATGACTAAAAACACAAAAAAGCTTTTGATTGTTCGTTCTCAGATTGAGGAAAGCATTGCCTTGAAGCACAAGGTAAAGTCAGAGTTTTCTGAAAAGATTCTGAAGCTTGCGGAGATTCTGGCAGATTGTCTTAGAAAAGGAAACAAGGTCTTGCTTTGCGGGAACGGGGGGTCTGCGGCGGATGCCCAGCATATCGCCGGGGAACTGGTGGTGAGGTTGAAGCCCACCTCCAAAAGAAAAGCTCTTCCAGCCATCGCCTTGACAGTTAATCCTTCCATCTTAACGGCAGCCTCTAATGATTTCGGCTTCCAGAAAATCTTTTCCAGACAGATAGAAGCTCTGGGCAGTAAAGGGGATTGTCTTTTAGCTTTGAGCACCTCAGGCGAGTCTCCTAATGTGAATTCAGCCATAAAAATCGCCAAGAAAATGAAGATTAGGACCTTAGCCCTTTCTGGCAAAAATGGAGGGGAGATGTCCAGATTGGCTGATTATTCCATCGTCATCCCTTCTTTTGAAACTCAGAGGATCCAGGAGATGCATATGCTGATCGGGCATATAATCTGTGACCTGATAGAGAGAAACTTAAGATAAAACCTTTCCTCAAGATAAAAAGAAGTTGACAGAAACTTATAAGACCCACACTCCTTCCTTAGCCAGAAATGCCCTTTATAACTTCCTTTTCAGGGGAACCGGGCTTTTTTTCGGGTTTATAACCTCGGTCTTCATCGCCAGGTTATTGGGGCCTGAAAAACTGGGGGAATACAGTTTAGCCTTCTGGATTTTAACCCTGGCCGGATTTTTTGTCAATTTGGGCTTGCCCAAGACAGCCACACGGTATATCTCGGAATATTCAGGCAGAAAAGACCCTGTATCCGCTGGTAGGATATTGACAAGCTTCTCCAGATGGGTCTTCTGGGCTGGAGTTGGGGTAACCATATTGCTTTTCCTTTTCTCCATTCCCATTGCTAATTTTTTCCAGAAGCCCTACCTGAGCACCTATCTTAGAATCGGTGCCCTGGGAATCATACCCATGGGTCTTTTAGCCATCTATATGGCGGCATTTGAGGGCTTTCTGAGATATGACTTGGTCGTATTTTTAACCTTTATCCTCTCCCCCTTGACTTTCATTCTGATACTTTTAGCTCTTATTTTCGCAGGAGAGGTGGAATATCTTTTCTGGATCAGTTTCCTCTCCAATCTTTTAGGGGCATTCTTATATTTTAGTTTCTATCATTCTAAAAAATACCCTTATGTAAAAGGTGTTTTGCCCGGGGAATTAAAAGACAAACTCATTGACTACAGCAGAAGCATTTTCATCATCCTGCTTTTGGAAGCCTTGCTCTGGGAGAGGTTTGAGCTTTTGTTTCTGGGAGCTTACAGCACTGAGGATCAGATAGCTTTCTATAGTTTGGGTTTCAACTTAGCCAGCAAAGTGATCTTGCTTCTTCCCGGTGCTTTAGCCGGGATTCTTCTGCCCAGTATGTCGGAGGCTTACGGAGGAGGTAAAGTTGAGAGACTGAAAAATATTCATTACAACTCAACCAGGTATTTGGCTCTTTTATCCTTGCCTCTGTGCGCCGGTGGGATCGTCCTTGCCCCCAGGATCATAACCTGCATCTATGGTCCGGAATATCTGTCTTCAGCTATAATATTCTCCGTTGTCCTTCTGGCCGGTATAATCGGCTCCATCTCTCAGGCTTCAGCCTCTCTGCTTTACACTCTGGAAAAACAGAAAACCGTTCTTATGTTTTATATCCTTTCTGTTTTTATGAAGTTGGTCCTGAACTTCTTTTTAACTCCTAAATATCAGGCCTTGGGAGCTGTCTGGGTGAATTTTTCAGCTCAGGCTTTCTTTGGGCTGGGAATAATCATCTATGTTTATATTTTCCTCCTGAAGGATAAATTTCCTTTAATCCCCATTTTGAAAATCGGCTTAGCCTCGTTTTTAATGGGATTTTTTGTATATCTTTTCTCCCTATTCTTGCCCGGGATTTATGGTCTTCTGATCTGCCTGATGTTAGGAATCTTCCTTTTTCCATTTGTACTTGCTTTTATCCGTGGATGGCAAATACTTGATTTTGATTTAGCTTCAAGGTATATTCAAAAACTGCCCTGGAGTCTGGATAAGGCGTTGGGTAAGTATTTAGAGGTGTTAAAAAGATTTTCTTCTTGATTAAATGGAACTTATGTTCAATCTGCCTTCAGAAAAAAAAGAGAGATCTCTTTTCCCCCAGGCTTTAGTCAATCTGGGCCTTATTATCTTTGCATTTTTTTCCCCTTTTTCCATAGCCGGAGCGCAGACCGGGATTTGTCTTGCCCTTCTGGGCTGGGTCTGGAAGATCATAGAGAGAAGAGATCTTGCCTGGGAGAGGTCATTTTTCGATCTGCCGGTTGTAGTCTTCTTGGGAGCTTATCTTTTCTCGGTTATCTTTTCCCAGGACAGGGCATTAAGCCTGAGAAGCTTGGGAGACGAATGGCTTTTGATCTTCCCCTTTCTTCTGATTAACAATCTGAGGGATGAGGCTTTTATAAGAAAATTAATCAATCTTGTCTTCCTGATTTCAGGACTGGTAGCGATTTATGCCATCTGGCAGCATTATACCGGCATTGATCTCATAAGACCTAAGACCCTGGATCTGGTCCTCCCCTCCGGTAAGTTCCGCTCTACTGCTTTCTTTGATCTCCCCTTAACCTACTCCTTTTATGCTATGCTTGTGGGTCTGATCAGTTTCTGCCTGGGAATAAACGAGAGAAAAAAGCCTTTCAAGATATTTTATTTTACCGTTTCCGTTCTGTGCGTGACCGGGAACCTGTTTACCTATACCCGAAGCGCCCTTTTTGCCCAGGTCTTCGCCTTCTTCATCTATTTCATCCTTTCTAAAAGTCCTCATAAGAAAAGAGAGATGCTCGCGGTAGCTGGCTATTTTATTCTGATCTATTTGATAGACCCAGGGATTTTGGGTCGTACTCTGGTAGCTGCTAAGGCTGGCTCTTTTGCGAAAGCAGATATAAGATCTGTTATCTGGTCAACCTCTTTCAACATTTTCAAGGATTACCCCATCTTCGGCATAGGGTTTGGAAATTTCCCGAAATTTTACCAGCTATATTTAAGGGTCCCTTCCCAGATCTTCGGACATGCGCATAACGATTTTCTGAACGTGGCAGTTAATGCCGGGATAATCGGTTTCCTGGCTTTTGTCTTCTTTTGGGTAGTCCTGCTGAGAAATCTTTTACGCCGGTATAAAAAGAAGGAGCAGGGTTATGCCAGGGCATTCATCCTGGGGGGGGGCTTATCTGTAGTTGCCTATCTTTTTGCCTCGCAATTTCAATGCTATTATACCGATGCAGAGGATCATATGATTCTCTTCTTCTTCTTGGGTTTGAGTGAGGTCATAGCCAGAATCTCTTCAGAAGGAGTGGATAAAAATACAATCCCCCCTCTCTCAGGGAAAGGGTTAGGATGAGGGTGTAGTATCTTTTTATTTCACCATTCAGGAAAAGAGAACTCAAAAAACCTTAATTTAATGGGAATAACAAAAAATGCATCCAGTTAGATGCACTCCAGATTAAAAAAAACTGCGGAAGGGGGGACTTGAACCCCCACGGGTCACCCCACTACCCCCTCAAGATAGCGTGTCTGCCAGTTCCACCACTTCCGCAAAAATTCCATTTAATACTTATTAATATATGTGAAGCCTATTTACCTTCGCCCTCGGGAGGCGGAGGAGGTAACTCCATCTTTTTCCCTTCCTGGGATTGAGATTGAGGGGTTGTTTCTGGAATACCGGTTGCAGGCATGGGGCTCTGGGTCTTTTCTTTCTGTGCTTCCTCTGTGACTGCGCTTTTTCCCGCTCCGACACTGCGGGAACCCACCATTGGGGTTATGAAGGATAATCCGATCGAGCTTAAGAAAAAAGCAATAGCTAATACCGTCGTAGCCTTGGAGAGAAAGGTAGCTGCTCCTCTTCCACCGAAAACCGCGCCGGTGATACCCGAGCCTCCGAAGGCACCAGCCAACCCCTCTCCTTTGCTTGACTGCATAAGAACAACTATGATTAGCCCTATGCAGATAAGCACATGCAAGATCAATAAAAGTCCGTACAATACACTCCTCCTTTAAAAACTACAAATTTAAACCACTTCTCACTATCTTCTCGAAAGAATCTACATCCAAACTTGCCCCGCCTACCAGTGCCCCGTCGATATCCGTTTCCTTTAATAAGTCTTTGGCATTTTCAGGCTTAACCGATCCGCCGTAAAGCATAGTTATGTTCTTGACTGCATTCTGGCCACATCTCTCCTCAAGCTTTTTACGGATGAAAAGGTGCACATCATTGGCTTGCTTGGGAGTTGCGGTTTTACCCGTGCCTATCGCCCAAACCGGCTCGTAAGCTAATACCAGCTTCCCTATTTCCTCGGGGGGGAGTTCCGCAAAAGCTCCCTTGAGCTGGTCTTCCACCACCTCTTCGGTCTTCCCCTTTTCCCTTTCCTGCAGTGTCTCACCGACACAGAGGATAGGGGTGAGATTTTCCTTCAGGGCTATTTTGAGTTTCAGATTGACGATCTTGTTATTCTCGTGAAAGAGAAGCCTTCTTTCGGAATGTCCGATTATAACATATTGACAGCCCAGGGATAAGAGCATGAGCGGCGAGATCTCTCCGGTAAAGGCACCCTCCCTTTCCCAGTGAACATCCTGAGCCCCTAAAAGCAGGGAGGACCCCTGCAGGGCTAAGGATACCGCCTGCAGCGAGGTAAAGGGTGGACAGAGAACCACTTTTATACCGTTTACATCGACTAATCTTTCCTTTAAAGCCAAGGCTAAGGTGTAGGCCTCATTATGATCTTTATTCATCTTCCAGTTGCCAGCAATTAGAGGGGGCCGGGTCTTATTAATGGGCTGGTTATTGTTGCGGTTATTGTTTTTCTGATCCAATTTGGGTTTTTCCCTTTGAGAAAAATATGCTTATTTTTTATCAGTTAACGCGGCTATCCCCGGTAAGGTCCTGCCCTCTAAGAATTCCAGGGAGGCTCCTCCACCAGTTGAGACATGCGACATTTTCTTTTCTAAATTTGCCTTAGCCAAAGCTGCCACAGAATCCCCACCACCCACGATAGTTACCGCACCTCTTTCGGTTATCTGGGCAAGACTCCGGGCAAGTTCCGTGGTTCCTTTCGAGAACTCAGGTATCTCGAAGACTCCCATAGGTCCATTCCACACGACGGTTTTGGCATTATTCAGCTTATCTTTGAAACGCTCAACCGTCTTGGGTCCAATATCCAGACCTTTCCAGCCTTCAGGGATGCTGTCTTTATCCACTACCCTGGTAGAGACATCTTCCCTGGCTTCGGGTGCGATAATAAAATCTACGGGAAGCAAAAAAACAAGCTTTTTTTCCTCTGCCTTCTTCAAAATCTCCTGGGCCAACCCTATCTTGTCCTCCTCCAGAAGAGAGGAGCCGATCTCTTTGCCCAGGGCTTTATAGAAGGTAAAAGCCATCCCCCCACCTATGAGGAGAGTATCAACCTTATCCATAAGGTTTTTGATGACGTCTATTTTCCCTGAGATCTTGGCACCGCCCAGAATTGCCACAAAGGGCCTTTTGGGATTTGACAAAGCCATGCCTAAATATTTCAACTCCTTTTGCATTAAGTATCCTGCGGCACACTCTTTGAAATACTTTGTAACTCCTTCAGTTGAGGCATGGGCGCGGTGAGCTGTCCCGAAGGCATCGTTTATATAAACCTCACCTAATTTAGCCAGGTTTTTAGCGAATTCCGGGTCATTCTCTTCCTCTTGAGGATAAAACCTCAGGTTCTCCAGAAGAAGGTATTCTGAATTCTTTAATTCGGAAACGGCTTTTTCCACTTTTTCACCTATGCAGTCATTCACGAATTTTGCTGGCCAGCGTAAGAGCTTCTCTAACCTCCTGGCCACTGGAGCTAAGCTTAAATCCGGATTTACCTTACCCTTGGGCCTGCCTAAGTGGGACATCAAAATTGCCTTTCCCCCCTCATTCAAAATCTTCTTTATGGTAGGCAGTGATTCCACTATGCGGGTATCATCTGCCACCTCTTTTTTCTCATCCAGTGGCACATTGAAATCCACCCTCACCAGAACCCTTTTGTCCTTCAGCTTTAGGTCGTCTATGGTCAATTTGTTCATTTTTTCATCCTCTTTTCCTTTTTCCCCTTGAACCTTTGAGCTCTTGAGCGCTTTATTCTATTTGCTCATCCACTCCAGCATCTCTATCATCCTCAGGGAAAATCCCCACTCGTTGTCATACCAGGCAAAGACCTTCAGCAGATTCTTGCCCTTTACCATAGTAGAAGCCACATCGAAGATGGAGGAATGAGGGTTCC
Organism: uncultured Ignavibacteria bacterium; assembly: GCA_964511075.1. Lineage (GTDB taxonomy): Bacteria > Zixibacteria > MSB-5A5 > MSB-5A5 > RBG-16-43-9 > CAZEDM01. The sequence continues at coordinate 32,659 of CAZEDM010000005.1, read as the reverse complement.
CGATCACGTCCACAGAGACAATCGGGTCCTGGCAGTATTCGATAAACTTCTTCATCTTTCCTTCACAGGCTTTTTTAAAGACAGAATTAACGCTTTCCACAGAAACCTCTTTTTCGGTCTCGCAGACCAGGTCCACCAACGAGGCATCACACACCGGGACCCTGACCGCCACACCATCCAGTTTCCCCTCCAGCTCAGGCAAGACCAGAGATATGGCTTTGGCTGCACCAGTGGTGGTGGGAATCATAGACATAGCAGCTGCCCTGGCTCTTCTTAAATCCTTATGTGGAGTGTCCAGTATCCTCTGGTCATTGGTGTAAGCGTGAATGGTGGTCATAAAGCCATATCTTATACCAAAGTTATCGTTTATCACCTTGGCAATGGGCCCCAGACAGTTGGTGGTGCAGGAGCCGATGGAGAAGATCTGATATTTTTTGGAATCGAATTTTTCCTCGTTCACCCCGAAGACGATAGTCTGAACCGGGACATCAGATTTCTTGGCGGGTGCTGAGATCAAAACCTTTTTGGCGCCAGCCTGAATATGCTTCATGGCGGACTCTCCATCCCTGAACTTCCCAGTTGACTCCACCACTATGTTCACACCTGATTTGCCCCAGGGAAGATTGGAGGGCTCTTTCTCCGCATAAACCTCGAGAGCTTTGTCATCCACGATAATCATGTTCCCTTCAGCTTTTATATCCGCATCCATCTTCCCGTGAACCGAATCATATTTCAAAAGATGAGCCAAGGTCTTTGCATCGGTTATATCGTTAGTTGCCACGAACTCTAAATTGGGATTCTTATAACCTGCCCGATAGACCAACCTGCCGATTCTGCCAAAACCGTTTATAGCAACTCTGGTTGCCATTTATACCTCCTTGTCAGAAATTATTCCCTTTAAAATTTACTTGTGTTTTATAATATATTCCAATCCAAAAGTCAACTGGGGACCGCTATAATTTTTAATTCCGGCAATCTCCTGATTGAAACTGACCCAGCGGTACTGGAAATCGAGATTCAGCAATATCCGGGAAGAGAGGTTCAGATCCATACCCCATCCAGCCAAGGCTCCCAGGGTCGATTTGGTCCTCACATGAACTATATCCAGATAGTAGGGGTCGTTATAGGTGCTGGTGCTGGTTAAAAAAGTCAAGCCCAAATCCAGATAGGGCTGAAAATCATTTGAGGAGTAAAATGAGAGAAAAGAGTATTTGATTTTCGCGGATATGGGATAGAGGTTCCAATTCTCCCAGTAATAAACATCCTCATATAGGAGTTTGGTATCTCCCCGGTAACCTGCGCCCAAGTCCAATTCCAGAGAGAACCCCTTTTTTAACCCATAGGAGATAAATAGCTCCAGATAAGGGGTGTAGGTCTTGGCGTCGATAGTTGGGGGCAAATCCCTAGCCTCCTCAACCTTCCAGACTCCACCTCTTAAGCCTATCATATCAGAGGAGCTGATATCAGTAGCCTGAATTGATTTGGCTAAAGGTGAAATCAAAAACAGAGCCAAGAAAATTAAAAGAAGTTTTCTGGATAATAAGTCTTTCATCTCAGGCTGAGAACACCTCCGCTATGTTATAAAGCTCCTCGCCCACATATTTTGTACCGGCAACCGCCTCGGTCAGTTCAACCGGCACGATCTTATTCCCCTGTAAACTGACCATCTTTCCAAAATTTTTCTGATGAACCAGGTCCACTGCTGCGATTCCAAAACGGGTTCCCAATAGCCTGTCAAAAGCAGTGGGCGAGCCGCCTCTTTGAATATGACCCAGGATAACGAATCTGGTCTCAAAGCCGGTTCTTTTCTCTATCTCTTCTGCCAGAAGTTTTCCTATGCCTCCTAATCTCACATGTCCAAAAGCATCCTTGCACTCATCTTGGGTGATAAATGTCTCTTTCTGGTGGTTTTTTTCATGCAAGGCTATCTTGGCTCCTTCTGCCACCACCACCACGCTGAAATCCCTGCCCCGCTCATGTCTTTTACGCAGACTCTCACATACCTTATCCAGATTCACAGGTTTCTCCGGAATCAAGATGATGTCTGCACCTCCGGCAATACCGGCTTCTATGGCAATCCACCCGGTGTGTCTCCCCATCACCTCCACCACCATTACCCGGTTATGCGATTCTGCGGTAGTATGCACCCGATCTATCGCCTCCATGGCGATATTCGCCGCGGTGTCAAATCCAAAGGTGTAATCTGTCATAGCCAAGTCGTTGTCAATGGTCTTGGGAACCCCAACTATCTTCACACCTGCCTGAGAAAGTTTAGCGGCCACCCCTAAGGTATCCTCTCCACCCACAGCCACCAGGGCATCCAATCCCATCTTCCTTTTGCTTTCAAGAATTCTTTTCTCTCCCTCTGGTATTCTATAGGGATTTGTACGGGAGGTCTTTATGATAGTTCCCCCTTTGTGTAGAATCCCCGAGATTTTTTCCAGGTCCAATTCCTCAGTCAATCCCTCCTCCAGAAGACCTCTCCAGCCCTCAAGTATTCCGATGACCTGTGATTTGTAATAGATGATTGATTTTCTCACCACTGCCCGGATAACCGCGTTTAGTCCGGGACAGTCCCCTCCGCCAGTTAAGATACCGATCTTCATACTGCTCACCTCATTTCAAAAAAATTAAAACTTTAATATAAAGTTTTCCTGACTGCTGTCAAGGTAAAATACCTCGTTTTAAAAATATATCGACAGAAAAGGATAGCTGGCTATCCTCTCCCATGCAAAAGCTGATTTTACCCCAGGATGTCTTTAAGAGAAATAAGGTGGGGAAAGATGAAATCTGGTTTTTCCTCAGGCAGGAAATCCATCCGATATCCCTCCTGTTTGGGCACAAACCAGCCAGCCTTCATTCCACTCTTTTTCGTCCCCAGGATATCGCTTTTCAGCTCATCTCCGAGGTGTATAGAAGTAGCTGGGTCGCTGTGGAGTGATTCCAGGGTGTGGAGAAAGATTTTCGGATTTGGCTTGCGAACTCTCTGTTCATCTGAGAAAGTTAAAAATTCGAAAAACTGGAGGATGTCTCTCCTCTTTAGCACCTGCCTTAAAACTCTTCTTGGTGACCTGCCGGTATTGCAGACAAGACCTACCTTATAACTTCTGTTTTTAAGATAACTCAGAATCTCCTGGGTTCCCTTCGTAAGCACCGGTAAATCCGAAAGCAGTTGATTGGCTAAAACCTCCTCTAATTTGCTCAAGACCACCTCATTCAGTTCCAAAAATTCGGGATCCCAGGCATTCCAGAATCATCTGAACCTGTTCTTGGGTGGAAATGTCCTCCTCTCTTTCCTGAACAATTTTATATGTTATAAAGCTCTCATCATAAGCCTTTTCCATCTTTTCTCTATCAATATCTACATTAATCTGACTCAGAATCTCAATAAAGCCTTCTATCCTCTTATTTTTAAATTTGAGATTATCCATAGGCGAGGAGGTGATCAAAGTATTCCAGAGGTCGAAGGTTATAGTGTCGATCATATTCTATTATTACGAAAGGAGCAGGGGCCTATTGCAATATGCCTCTACAAATAATTACCCACCTTGAGGGTAAGGTGGGTATATTATAACACAGGATAGAACCCGCCTGAGGTGGGTTCTGTGCCTACTTTTTTAAACTGATCACGTGTTCGCAGAACCTTCCCCCTGAGGGGAGGGATTCCTCTATGTGATAGGAAAGATTTTCATCCAAGGATTCTATCAGGGCTTTTTCCATAGTGGTATGGGCTTCGCATAGTTTGGGGTCCTCAAAAGGATAAGGACATCTGAAGAGCCTGATCACTGCCTTCTCATCTGAGAATTCCATTACCTCACCTTCGCAGTTAATCATCTCAAAAACCCTTATTAGAAAAAGGGCAGATGATTTCAAATCACCCGGTTTGACCCTTATTTTACCTCTTTGTGAAATCTCTTTTCCGTAGGTCTCGCTTACCTCGCGGATTAAATCTAATCCCTCCTGACCGAATTTCTTATAGATTCCCTTATAGATGGTGTGTATTCTTTGAAGGAGTCCAGCAGTGGCGCTTCTGTATTTTTCCTCTACGGGTATTTGCCTAAAATCTACCCCCGGTGGGATCTTTATCAATTTATCCTCCTCTTCAATAGATAATGAAAGATTGAACAAGTCTAATCCGCCTGTGACGGATGTCCTGCTCCCACTACTCTTGTTTCCCCTTTTTTGTTTTCACTCAGGGATTATCCTGAAGACGGCGTCGTGGTCCCTAACCCTGTCTTTGACCTTTATGCCAATGGAGTCACCTGGCTTGGCTTCCGGAACGCTCTGATGCTCGATTTGAATGGATTCAATTATCTGCTCAAGATCCGTAGTATGTCCCTTGATGTGGATTTTGTCTCCAACCTTAAGAGACCCCTGGGTTATATCTATAGCCGCTACTCCTATCTTGGAAAAATATCCTACCACTTTTCCAATTTCCTCTTCTGGCATAAACTCCCCTCCGTAAAATAAGTTATATCTCTCCGGCTATGGTTATCCGATGCATCCCTCCCAAATCCGCATAGGAGGAAAAGGCATAATCGAATTTATATTTTCTCCAGTGGACACCGAAACCCAAGGAAAGTCCTGCCCATTTATCTTTGTCCGAATCGGTCTTATAATTTTCCCCGAAGGAGGTCCAGCCTACCCTTAAAAAGAGCGGCTGGAAATAGGTCAGCTCCCCTCCCAGGCTGATGTAGACGTCGTTGTCCAGGGGGAAGGACAGATCTCCTGCCACCAGAAGCGGGATCTCCTTCAAGCTATGCGAAATGCCTATTTTTATCAGCGTGGGCAAGGGGTCTTTGTGGCTTTGAGTGAAACCCTTGAGTTGAGAACCTAAATTCTGCACCACCGCACCTAATCGGGTGCGTTTATCTGTATGCCGATAGAACCCACCCAAATCCAGGGCTAAGGCATCAGAGGTATGTCCCTGGGCGCTCTCATGTTCCAGGATGAACTTGAAATTGGCGCCCAGATCCAGCCTGGGTTTGACCTTTTTAGCATAGGAAAAGGAAAAGCATAAATCAGAGGCACTGAAGCTTCCTAGTCTATTCCCCTGCTCATCGGTCTCTTCCATATTGCCATAATTGAAATAATCTATGGAAAAACCCAGGATAACTTTTTCCGAATAAGGATGAATGTAACCCACAAAGCCAGACTGGATGTCAGAGATATAGTTATTATAGTAAGTGATGAAATGCCGGTTTTTCAATTGCAGAAGCCCGGATGGATTGAAATATAAGGCTGACTCATCGTCCGATAACCCCACAAAAGCGCTGCCCATTGCGCCTGCTCTTGCACCGACTCCAAGCTTGAGGAAGGAATAGGCAGTTGTTCCCACATTGGAATTTGTCGCCCAGAGGGGAGTGGTAAATAACAGTAATATCAGACCTGTTACCAAAAAGATTTTCTTTGTTATCATTTTCTCCTCGCTTCGAACTTGATCTTTGACAAATTTACTATACATAATCCGGGTTGTCAATAGTTTTCGATATTTTAGGTCGTAGGTTATAGGTGGTAGGTTTTAGGTTTTCCTATCACCTACCACCTATTACCTATCATCTAACACCTACCATCCCTTGACAGTCCGGTTAACAATATCCTCAGCTAATTTTGCGATGGCTTTGGTTTTTCCATCCTGCTCGGTCTCCTCTGTAGCAGAATAAATTCCCCAGCCCTGAAGGTTTTCCTCCTCCCAGATGTTTCTGCTGTGTTTTTTGTCCTCTAAAACCACCTTAACGTAAATCCTGGCGATGTATTCTTTGACATTCTCCTGCTCGTCAAAGGTATGGGCAGATCTCTCATATTTGGTGATTATCCCTTTAAGGACCGAATCGGCAATTTTCTCATTTACCACTTTTAAAGTGTTGTCCTGGATGAAATCCTGAGTTAGCTTCTCAGTCAATTCCTCTCTTATGCCGTATTCCTGGGTCTGGTTATCGAACAAAGGTATGGCGATGGTCTTGATGCCAGGAACTCCTGAGCCGGTGAAGGAATAGGGACCGCAGGATAGAAAAGTAGACAGTAGACAGCATAGTGTAATGAGGGAAAGAAAATAATAAAAAAAACATTTCTTTCTCATCTGATTATCTCTCCGTTTTTGATGACCTTATGGACTAAATTAACTCCGTAGTGATAGGGTATCTCCTTGTAATTTTTGATGTCCCAGATTACCATATCTGCCATCTTGCCCTTCTCCAGACTGCCGATTGAATATCCTCTGTCTATGGCATAGGCGGAGTTGATGGTAGCTGCGCTTATGGCTTCTGCAGGGGTAAGCTTCATTCTCAGACAAGCTAAGCTTAAGATTATGGGCATTGATTCTGTTAAAGAGCTGCCAGGATTGAAATCCGTGGCTAATGCCAGGGGCAATCTCTTATCAATCATTTTACGTGCCGGAGGGTAATTATCTTTACCCAGCCCGAAAACCGAACCGGGTAAAAGAACCGCAATCGTTCCAGACCTTTTCATCTTCTGAATGCCAGAATCGGAGATGTATTCCAGGTGGTCTGCTGAGATGGCACCAACTTCTCCAGCCAATTCTGCACCACCCAAAGAGCTTAACTGGTCTGCGTGAAGCCTGGGCTTAAGCCCATATCTTTTGGCTGCATTCAATATCTTTTTAGATTCATCTAAGCTGAAGACCTTCTTCTCACAGAAGACATCGCAGAAAAAAGCCAATTTCCTTTTAGCTATCTGTGGAATCATCTCCATGGTCAGTAAATCAATATATTCCTCTCTTTTATACCTATACTCGTCCGGGATCTCGTGTGCACCCAGAAAAGTTGGGATCAAGTCCAGTGGATGAATCTGGTTTAGCTTTTTGATTACTTCCAGAATTTTTATCTCGTCTTTCAGAGAAAGACCGTAGCCTGATTTTGCCTCAATGGTAGTAGTGCCATAGGATAGAAATCTATCCAATCGGGGCAGGGCTAATTCTATCAATTCCTCTGGGGATAATTCTCGCAGAGACCGCACACTTGACCTTATGCCTCCACCAACTTTGCCAATCTCCTCATAGCTTTTACCCTTTATTCTTAGCTCAAACTCCTCTTCCCTGGTAGCACCGAAAACCGGATGGGTGTGACAATCCACAAAACCAGGAAGAACGACTTTATCTTCCGCATTTATGATTTTTGTCTTTCGGTCTATTTTGACCTTTGCTAGGACATCTTTCGTCTTCCCCACCGCCACAATCTTTTTACCGGAAACCGCAACTGCCCCATCCTCAATCAGCCCCAAATCCTCCATCTCCTCCCCCCTGCGGGGGACTTTTTTGTCTGAGGATAAAGTCAAAAGCTGTCTGGCGTTTTTAAGCAGTAAAGTAATTCGTCTCACGTCTTACTTCTCACCTTTCACTTTTCTTTATCAGTGCCAGTTGGGTCCCCTGACCCAACTGGATTAGTTTCTCCCGCAAGGTTGGGGGACCTTGCGGGTACAAATCTCATCTCCCGTCTCATTTCTTACTTTTCTTTTGTCATCGGTATCTTAATCCCCTTTTCCTTTGCCACTTCAATTGCCTCCTCATAACCGGCATCTGCGTGTCGTGCAATACCTGTTCCCGGGTCGTTGGTCAAGACCCTTTCCAGCCTCAGCTTCATATCCTTTGTTCCATCTGCCAGGATGACCATTCCCGCATGAATGGAATTTCCTATCCCCACCCCTCCACCATGATGAACTGAGACCCAGGAGGCGCCGGAGACTGCATTCAGAAGCCCGTTCAGGATGGGCCAGTCTGCTATTGCGTCCGAGCCGTCTTTCATTCCCTCTGTCTCCCTGTAAGGGGATGCCACAGAGCCGCAGTCCAGATGGTCTCTGCCGATTACCACCGGCGCTTTTATCCTTCCCCTTCTGACCATCGAATTTATTATATCCCCGAAATGTGCCCTTTCCCCATAACCCAGCCAGCAGATTCTTGCAGGCAGTCCCTGGAACTGGACTTTTTTGGAGGCTAACTTTATCCACCGGCACAGAGGCTCATCCTGCTTGAACTCCCTTAAGACGACTTTATCAGTTATCCTTATATCCTCCGGGTCACCGGACAAAGCTGCCCATCTGAAAGGTCCTTTGCCCTGGCAGAACAAGGGCCTGATATAAGCCGGGACGAAGCCAGGGAAATCGAAGGCATTCTCCAATCCTGCTTTTTTTGCCTGGCCCCTTATGTTATTGCCGTAATCGAATACCACAGAGCCGGCTTTCAAAAAGCCTAACATCGCCTCAACGTGTCCGGCAATTGATTCCATCGACCTCTGGATATATTCATCCGGGTTTTCCTCTCTCAGTTTCAAAACCTCCTCATACGGTATACCTGCTGGAACATACCCGTTCAGCTCGTCATGCGCGCTGGTCTGGTCTGTTACTATATCCGGGATTATACCTCTTTTTAATATCTCTGGATGGGTATCCGCACAGTTTGCCACTAAACCCACTGAGAGGGCTTTGCCTTTGTTCTTGGCTTTCTGAACAATATCGAGTGCCTCGTCCAGGCTTTCCACCATCTTATCGCAGTAGCCTCTGGAAAGTCTTCTCTCGATCCTTTTCTTATCCACCTCCACACACAGGATCGCTCCTCCATTCATAGTTACAGCCAGGGGCTGAGCCCCGCCCATTCCTCCCATACCGCCGGTTAGGACAAATTTCCCTTTTAAATCTCCATTGAAATGTTTTTTTGCGGCAGAGGCAAAGGTCTCATAAGTCCCCTGCAGGATCCCCTGGGTTCCTATATAAATCCAGGAACCTGCAGTCATCTGCCCGAACATAATCAAGCCTAATTTTTCCAGCTCCCTGAATTTCTCCCAGTTTGCCCAGGCAGGAACCATCATGGAATTGGAAATTAGAACCCTGGGAGCGTAGGAATAGGTTTTGAAAATCCCCACAGGTTTGCCGGACTGGACCAGAAGAGTTTGGTCATTTTCCAAGCTTTTTAAAGCCTCCACAATGGCATAATAACATTCCCAGTTACGCGCGGCTTTGCCGCTTCCTCCGTAAATTATCAGCTCCTGGGGTTTTTCCGCCACCTCCTCGTCCAGATTATTCTGCAGCATCCGCAAAGCTGCCTCCTGATGCCAACCCTTGCAGGATAAATCGGTTCCCCGGGGAGCTTTTATCGGTGTATATTCCATAAAAACCTCCAGTCTGGAAAATCAAAATATATTACTTTAATAGATTCCCATCAAAAATTAAAATTAAAACCCAATTCAATAGAAGTCAACAAAAATACTTTTTAGTTGTAGGGGTTCAAAATTTTGAACCCCTACATTTTCTCAAATAAAGTCTTCTTCCTTTCCAAAAATTTATATTGACAACCCTTTTTTCATATATACATTTAACTTTTAATAATTCGCCTAACCTCGCCTTTCGGCGAGGGCGGAGGAACCAAGTAATTGGGGCGAGTTCCTCCCATATTTTGCGGGAGAATAGGGTTATCTCTTAATCCGAGCCCGTCAGCTAACTCCGCAAGTGTGAAGAGAGGAGTGAAGATCTGAATTGTATAGACCACTGGTTTCTCACTGGTCTTTTTTGTTTAGAGGATTGTTTCCCTTGTAGTTGCCAATTCATTGAGCAATTCAAGTTGCTGGGATTCAGGACAGAACGATGTTCTGTCTCCACTGAGTTCGATAAATCGAGCAACTGCATTTTAAAGGGAATCAATTATTTCAAAATAAGATGGCACAGGTTCAGGCAGCAGAGAAATTGGAGCTCAGAAGGGATGTTTCTGTCTGGGGCTCTTATATGTGGGGTTTTGCGGATGTGGGTGCGGATACCTATGTGGCATTAGGTCTGGTTATGGCTTATGCCCAGGGTGCCTCCAGCCTGGTTTTTGCACTGGCTGGCATCGTCTACATAATGATAGGTTTAGCCTATACCGAGCTTGCCTCAGCCTATCCTGTGGCTGGTGGAGGTCCCTACTTCACTCTCCGGGGCCTGGGTGATTTCTGGGGGTTTTTGGGTGGTTCTGCCTTGCTTCTGGATTATACCATAGATATCGCCCTTTTCGCCACTGCCTCAGCCGGCTATCTGAATTTCTTTATGCCTTACATCCTGGGAAAGGACATAGGCAGTTTTGCTATATCTATCGGTCCCCTGCATAATGTCAACTACTTCTGGTGCTTGGAGACTCTGGTTTTGATCTCGATTTTAATCTTGATTAATATCCGTGGGATAAAAGAATCCTCTTTTCTGAATGAGATGATCGGGGTGATAGTAATCCTCACCGAATCGGCCTTGGTACTAATGGGTTTTCTCTTTGCCTGGAAGCCGGAGCTTTTAGCTTTGCAGTGGAAAACCCAGTTCCCCTCCCTGCATAATTTTATGTATGGCTCCTCTTTGGCGATCATCTCCTTTGTGGGATTGGAATCTATCTCCCAGGCGGCTCAGGAGACCAGAAGACCAGCAACCATAATTCCCAGAACGTCCATAACCCTGATCTTCACGGTTTTCATCTTCGCGGTTGCCTTCTCCACCTTGGGCTTGGGCGTTTTACCCTGGCAGGAGTTTGCCAGGCATATGGATAATCCCGTTGCCATATTAGCCAAGGCTATTCCCATAATTGGGTTTATGGCGGGCCCTTTTGCCGCTGGCTTGGGTGCTTTGATACTTTTCATCTCGGCTAATACAGGAGTGATGGGTGCCTCCAGGCTGACCTACTCCCTGAGCGGATTCGGGATAATTAGCAAATGGTTTAACGCAGTTCATCCCAAGTTCAGAACACCGGTACGAACCATTATCATCTTCTCCCTGATCGGTATAATCGAGACTGTTCTTTCATTTCTTACCCCCTCAGCGATGGACACCTTAGGGAATATGTATGCCTTTGGCGCAACCCTGGGATATACTCTGGTCTTTATCGCCTTGTTAAAGCTCAGGTTCTCAGATCCATACTCGCCCAGACCTTACAAGATGCCCTTGAATTTAAAAATAGGATATAAGGGAAGAAAAGTCGATTTCCCGGTGCTGGGGGTAATCGGAATGCTGGGGGTCTCTACCATTCTTTTTATGGTAGTTCTTACCCATAGCATAGGACGGATAGCCGGACCTGCCTGGATACTGCTTTGCTTTGCATATTATGTCTGGTACAGGAGAAAAGAGGGATATCCCGTATTTAAGAGTATAAAACATAACTGGGAGAAAGAACAGATTGAAGTTTTAACCTCGGCTGAGGAATTTGATCTATTAGAACAGTATAAAAATGCCTTAATTGAAAGGGATAAGAGAAAAGGGGGATTAAAATGAAAAACCTTACCTTAAATTCTACAGGGAATTTAACCCGGATGGATTATTATCAGATCATAACCAGTATTCTGATGACTATTATAGGCGGGATAATCCTCTTGAGAACTTTTCTCTCTGGGATTTTTGCTACTTCACTTTTGGTAGGTGGGGGATTTTTTGGTTTGGGGATTTATCGCTTAAGCTTTGTGTATAGATACCTCGTGGGAAAAAGGAAATGACACAGATTTCGTTCTTGGGAGTAGTAATCGCCATTCTTTTCACCCTCTCGATGGGCGGGATTTTGTGGTGGATGCTCCATCCACCGCCCCAGATAAAACCTGAAGTGGCAAAGGCTCGCAGGTCAGTCGAGACATTGAAAAGGATTTTGGTTCCCACCTCCGGGATGCCATATTCCGAAAGGGGGATTGAGCTGGCCTGCAGATTAGGAGCCGAGCATCAGGCGGAGATCCTTTTAACTTATGTGATTGAGATACCCCGCACTATGCCCCTGGAAGCTCCCATGCCTGAGACCGAGGAGAAGGCAAATCAGGCCCTGAATCGGGGTAAGGAGATCGTGGAGCTGCACCATCTGACTCCGGTCCTTTTGATAGAGAGGGCCAGAGAGGCAGGTGAGGGGATAATCCGTGCAGCCAGGGACAATCAGGCGGATGTTATAGTCTTAGGAATGCGAACCAGCCTGCGGGGCGTCCAGTCTCTATGGGGAAGGACGACCGATACTTTGATTCGGAAGGCACCCTGCGAGGTTGTCATTGATAAACTGCCTGAGGAAAGTTAAACTCATTGAGGAGATGAAGTATGAAGGTGATCATTTTAGGATGCAGCAGAGTAGGCGCACTGGTTGCCTCTCAGCTTGTTTCAAAAGGGAATGAGGTTTCAGTCGTAGATCAGAGCCCGGGCTCTTTTAAAAGATTAGGCAAGGAGTTTTCCGGGAAAACCATCCTGGGGATAGGGATAGATGCAGAAGCTTTGAAAAGAGCAGGGGTGGATGAGGCAGATGCATTTATCGCGGTAACCAATGACGATAATACCAATCTTATGGCTGCTCAACTGGTAAGGGAAAAATTCAAAACGCCCAAAATATTGTTAAGGGTTTATGGTTTTAAAAGGGCTCAGGCTTTCAAAGAGCTGGGCTTAAATATCATCTGCCCGACCATAGACTCAGCTAAAAAGATAGAGGAGTTTTTGCAAGGAAAACCTTAACCGGAATCCCAAGACAGGAGAGAACAAGATGTATGTTATCATAGTGGGTGGTGGTCAGGTAGGTTACAGTCTGGCACGTTTACTTATGTCAGAGAAGCATGAGGTGTTACTTGTCGAAAAAGACCAGGAGAGATATAATAAACTCTCTGAGGAATTGGGAGAACAGGTTATACTGGGAGACGGGACGGAGCTTGATACTTTAATGGATATGGGCGTCAACCGGGCAGATGTTCTGGTGGCAGTGACTGGAACGGACCAGGATAACTTAATCATCTGTCAGATGGCCAAGGTTCTGTATCTCATTCCCAGGACCATCGCCCGGGTGAACGACCCCCAAAACGAGGAAGTCTTTCAAAGCCTGGGGGTTGATGCAACTGTCTCCTCCACCCGTATCATCGGCTCGCTGATCGAGGAGAAGATCGATGCCGGAATGCTCATCCCGCTTCTGGCACTTCGGGGAGGAGAGGTGGAGATCTTCCAGACCCAGCTTTCCCCTGATTCTCTTCTGGTGAACAAGAAAATCTCCAAACTAAGCCTGCCTCAGGATTGTATAATTATAGCAGCCTTAAGGGAGAATCAGGTGATCATCCCCAAGGGAGATACTGTTCTTATGGAGAATGATACCATCATAACTCTGGTGGGAAAAGAAGGTAAGGAAATTTTTAAAAAGCTTTTCTTGTAATTTCGCTCGAACGAACATATATTGATCAAAAAGGAGGATTAGAATGTTAAGGAAGACAATTTATCTTTCGGGGATTCTGCTTGTGGGAACGATGCTCTGGGCTAAGGCTGTCCCTGCCCAGCAGCTGAAAATAGGCTATGTGGATGTGGAGAGGCTGAAAACCGAATACCGGGAATTTCAGCAGGCACAGGAGAAGTTCAACCGTCAGCTGGCACTGTGGCAAAGTCAGGCTGACACCCTGCAGAAGGAGATAATGGCATTGCAGGAGGAGCTGGAAAGGCAGAGCTCTCTTCTGACCGAGGCAAAGAAAAAGGAGAAACAGCAGAAACTTATAGCCAAGCAAAAAGAATATCAGGATTTTGCTTCAAAAGTGCTGGGCCCTGAAGGTGAGGCCGCACGCAGGGAAAGAGAGCTTTCCAAACCTCTCATAGATAAAATCAATGCCGTGATTCAGCTGGTGGCGATAAGGGATGGTTACTCTCTGATCCTGGATTCCTCCGGAGGTGAGGTCCTCTACGCCGCCCCGGAGATGGATTTGACCGATGAGATCCTGGCACAGCTGAATAAAGGTACGAAATAAATTTCACATAATTGTGTCAGAGGTAACTCCTGACATAACTTACATTTTATCCAATTGAGAGGGGGGTGGGGCGCGCAGTGCCCCTGCTCTGTTAATAATTAATCACCTGATCGATCTTCCCCTTTTTGCGGGCGATATATTCGATAGATTTATAGATATAGTTGGAAAACAATGCCAAGAGGACTGTGGTCAGAAGCATAATCAGAAGAAGCTGGATGTCAGAATATTTTGCCAGGGTGTTACTCAGGCTTTTCCCCAAAATGGACCTTCTTAAAAGCTCTAACCAGTAAGTCAAAGGTAAAGCTTTGGAGATATACTGTAACCAGTGTGGCAAGAGGTCTATCTGAAAAATCGCACCGCAGGCTAAATAGAATAAACCTCCTAAGCCTTCGGTTAAGGCAAAGCTGTGATGGGCGGTCAGCATGGTTATGCCAGCCAAAAGGATTCCCAGACAGGTTATCACGAAAAGACCCACTAATAGTGTTACCAAAAACAGCGGATAATTGACCTCAAGCAAATTAATCGGTATCTTGAGCACTATCATTCCAAAGGCCAAGGTGATGATGACCGCCAAGGTGGTAGTTATGAGCTTGGCTATCCCTCTACCGAAAAGGTAATAATACATCCTTATGGGTGAGATATAGATATACCTCAGCATCTGGTAATGCTCCCGGTCCTCGTGGATTACCCAGGAGATGCCGAACAGGACGTTATAAACATACATAAAGAAGGCATTTCCCAGGAAGATATAGGCGAAAAGGTCAAAGGAGGTTTTGCCACGGGTTACCACCAAATACATAAAGACCAGAATCAAGGATGAGGCAATCGGCCGGATTATGGAGTAAATGGCAAAAAGGAAAGGGTCTGCCCAGTTTGCCTCCATAGCCCAGCCTAATTTGCCGGCAAATCTGGTAGTTCTTAAGTTTTCTTTTATTCGCTTTAGGAACATAAAATTGTCTCTTTTGTTTTTGGATATTTAACAGAAGGCCTCAGCCTTACATCTTCAATGGAGGTCTGAAGACCTCCGCTACATTACGACCCTGATCCCGCTTACTTCACGACAAGCAGGATCATGCTTTGATATTTCAACCTCTTTTCTTCGCCACGAAAATCATAAAAGGGCTTCCGTTCTTCAAAAGTGACTTATCATAATCTCCGAAAAGCTCCTCTTTTTCGAATCCATTGGAGTGAAGTATCCTCTCAAACTCAGCCGGGAAAAAGTATCTCATCTTCAAGTCGATAGTTTTCCGGAAGAACTTGCCATCTGATTTATTTGTATCCACAAAGAACCTGACCTTTATAATCTGTTTCGCTTTGTCATAAAATTGATTTGAATATATCTGGGTCATATCATCTGGTCGAGGATAATCCCTTAAAATGTCTCCCTCGCTTCTCAAAACACCTTCTGTCCTGTTAAGGTCCGGGTAAAATATGCTGATCATCAATCTGCCCTGAGGAGAAAGGTGTTTATGAATAGAATGAAGACATCCGTTCTGCTCCTCCATTGAAAGCAGGACCAGAAAGGAGTTAAAAGGGATGAAGACCAGATTGAACTCTTTTTTCAGGTTGAAATTTCTCATATCTCCCTGAAGCAAAGTTACCCTTTTTTTGACTTCCTCCGGCTCCTTGTTCAGTTTCTCCCTGGCTTTTGCCAGCATTTTCTCGGAGATATCCAGGCCGGTGATCTCTATTTCTTCCCTGGCTAAGGGTAACAGAATCCTGCCGGTTCCACAGCAGAGTTCCAAAACCGGAGAGCCGCATTTTTTGGCATACTCCAGCCATAAAGGGATGTCTGAGACAAAAGTATCGTTCCACTTGTCATAGAAATCAGCGTAGAGATCAAATTCGTTTTTCATGATGAACACAGTCAAGAGTCTTGTATAGGGACACAACATGCTGTGCCCCTGCTTATTATTGCCATCTCATAGTTAATCTTCCCTCTCTTTTTCCCAGAGTCTCCATATATTTCAAAGCATAATGAGAGGCGATAAGAAAAAATATGCAGAGTATGACCAAGCCTCCTATTTCTAGGTTTACGTCTATCAGGCCCAGCTCTCTTCCGCCCTTAAAAGCTAACTGTCTCATCCCGTCCAGACCCATGGTCAGGGGGATCAAGGAGGCAACCATTCCCACGGTAAATCCCAGGCTCTTTATGGGGAAATAGAATCCGGACAAAAGAAAAATCGGCTCCTGAAACAGATTGGTGGTATGCCAGGCTTCCCTTCCGAAGAGCATAAATAAAGAGGAGAACATCATCCCCAGACCGTAAAGGGATATCTGGGTAAGGATGAACAGCAGGATCAATTTCTCCCAGCTTATCAGGGCGAAGCTAACCTTGAAGATCAGGCTTCCGATTAAGAAGACGAAAACCGCACGGGTGCTTGCCATGTAAAACCCTCCAATCGCCATCCCGAAAAGAATAGCCATACGGGAAATGGGCGCTACCATATAGATCTCTAAATTTCCTATCTCCTTTTCCCAGTAAAACTGGGCAGCCATAGACCATAGGACGTTCATCCAGTAGGCAGTCATAGCCCCGCCCAGGACCACAAAACCGGTGTATTCCTCTGGCGCCTTTAATGCCTTGTACACATAGACAAAAGCGGCAGTCGAGAGCAAAGGCAAAAGGGTTTCAGTCAAGAGCCAGCTTGGCTCCCGGTGGGCACCTACCAGTCTGACATAACCCCTGCCAAGGATAGCTTTCAGGTTAGTTCTGAGATCTGTTTTCATCCTCTAATCCCTTTCCGCATAAGGATACAAAGACATCCTCCAAGCTCGGCTCTGCTTTGGATAAGCTCAAAATCTGTGAGCCGTTAAGGCTCATCACCTCAGTTACTTTTGAGATATAGGAATCGTTTTCCAGGATGAACTTCAGCTCAGTCCTGCCCGTACCCGTATGAGTTTTATGCTCATATGCGAAATTTTTAACTCCGGGAATATTTTTGAACTCATCCAGGTCGTTTAAGGTTAAGCTCACCTCGATATGAAAGACCGCATCCTGCTTTAAGGACTTTTTCAGGTTCAAGGGGGAATCGCAGGCTAAGACCTTCCCATTGTCGATTATGGCTACCCGGTCACAGAGCTCGTCTGCCTCTGCCATATAGTGGGTGGTCAAGAGGATGGTTTTATCTTCATTCTCCCTAACCCAGCTTCTTGTCAGTCTTCTTACCTCCCTGGAGATCTGCACATCCAGGCCCAAGGTAGGCTCATCCAGAAAGAGTATCTGCGGTTCGCAGACGAACCCACGGATGATATTCATCTTCTGTCTCATACCGGTGGAGAGCTTGGAGATCTTGAGCCTGGCATAATCCTCCATGCCCAGAAGTTTTAAAAGCTCATCTATTCTCCGTTTGGCTATCTTATTCTGAATGCCATATAGCTGGGAGAACATCCACAGGTTCTCCTTGACGGTCAGAATCCCGTATCCGGAATGCTCCCCGCCTGAGACCATATTTATCTTTTTCCTGACCTTCTCCGGGTATTTTACAACGTCGATGTTGTCCACCAGCGCAACGCCGGAGGTGGGCAGAAGCAGAGTAGCCAGTATCTTGATCAGAGTGGTCTTGCCAGCACCATTGGGACCCAAGACTCCGAAGAGCTCGCCGGTCTTGACCGTCAGGCTGACATTGTCCAGCGCCATTATCAGGCCGGACTTTTGGGAATTGTTGTTGTTCTTCTTTTTACCTTTCTTGAAGGTCCGGGTCAAATCCTTAGTTTCCACTGCGTAACTCATCTTTAAATCCTTTATTTAAATTAAAAAACCGTGGCTTACTCTGAATAAGCCACGGTTTTAAATAACCATTTTGCCTATCTCATTTCAGCCTTTTGCCCATAGGAATGGACAGAATACTCCCTGTGCAAAAATTTAAATTAACTCTCATTTGCATTCTATTCATCTCCAGTTACATGGCTCCAGATTGAGACAAAAGGCTACGTTTAGCTCTCAATAAAATAAGATAATTTTTTTTGTCAAGGAAAAAATTTCGATTTTTTGTTTTTGCAGAGTGATTTTATCTGGAATTTCTCAAACTGATTTCAGTCAGGTCATACGAACATATGTCAGGGGGTAACCCCTGACATCCCTCAATAGGTCAAAATACCGCAGGGGCAGGTTGAGCTTGTCCTTTTCATTCCAGTAGAATAAAGCTTCTCCAGGGTTTTGAACTTGCGAATTCTGCCGATAATAGAGTAAAAGATAAATTTTGAAGGAGTTTCTATGCACACCGAAAAAAGAAATACCAGGAGAATAAAAACAACTTTCAACTTCGATTTCCGGGTACCGGATTCGAGCAATGCCTCGATCTTTACCAATTCCAGGACCAGGGATATATCCGCTACCGGCATGCAGTTTCTTTCTCCCATACCCTTATCCATAGGCTCAAGTATGGAGATCAAGCTCTATCTTACCGGTGCCTCCGAGCCTTTGAGCGTCATCGGCAAGGTGATTTACCTTTCCCAGGGAGGAAATGAGCAATATATAATAGGTGTGGCTTTCACTCATCTTGAGCCAGAGACACAGGAGTTTTTAAAAAAGCAGATAGAGAATATCGACATCTACCCCCTTTTAGAGCAGATGGTGAAAGGGGAAGCCTCGGATCTGCACCTGACAGCAAATCACCCCCCCACTTTAAGGATTGATCGGGATTTGAGAAATTTGGGGAATAAAAACCTGTCCTCAGATGAGGTGAAAAGGTTAATTTATTCGATTATGACATCCCAGCAGGTCAGCAATTTCGAGAAAATAAAAGAGCTGAATTTTGCCTATTCCCTTCCTGAATTAGGAAGATGGAGGATTAATGTTCATCTTCAACAGGGGAACGTGGAATCAGCCTTTCGTTTGATCAAACCACCGGATAAAAGCATTGCAGAGCTGGGGCTACCTCCGGTGGTGGCAGATTTAGCCAGGGAACATCAGGGATTAGTGGTAGTTTCTGGACCTGCTGGAGTGGGGAAAAGCACCACCATTGCCGCGATGATCGAGCTTATAAACAAAGAGTTTAAGAAAGTGGTTATCACCCTGGAAGACCCGATTGAATTTGTTCACCACAGCAAAAAATCTTTAATCAAACAGAGGGAGATCGGAACCGACACCCATTCATTCAGACACGGCTTGAAGCATGTTCTGAGACAGGACCCCAACGTGATCTTCATCGGAGAAGTCAGGGATCTGGAAACTATGGTTACTGCCTTGACTGCCGCTGAGACCGGTCACCTGGTGTTGACCACCCTGCATACCAGCGATGCGCCCCAGACGGTCAATAGGATCCTGGGGATATTCCCTCACGACCAGAGACAGGGAGCAGCCTTACAGCTTTCCTCCTGTATCCGGGGTATCATCTGCCAGCAGCTCTTAACCAGAAGGGATAATCAGGGGCTGGCGGTTGCTACCGAAGTTCTGATCGGAACCCCCGCAGTCAGAGGTACCATCAGGCAGATGAAGATCGAACAACTGCCTTCCCTGATCCAGACAGGAGCCCAGGATCATATGCACAGTATGGACAATTCGATTTTCCATCTGTATGAGAGGAAATCAATCTCCTATGAGACTGCATCCAGCTGGATAAGGGATAGTGCTGTTCTGACTGCCTTAATGGAGAAAAAAAGGCAGGAACAATTAACCTTGCAAAGAATAGCTTCAAAGTCCCGGTAGAATAAAAGGATAAAGGAAAAGGGAAGGGTATTCTATTGCCCTTCCCTTAATTTTTTTCAGTAAAAAACCCAGCCTTCCTTTTCCAACTGTTTATTGATTGATTATCTGCCCAGGCCTTTTCTCGGAAATTGAGATTACGTCGGCGGGTAGTTTTCTCTCCAGCCACCTAAACCCAAAAGCAGCTCCCAGTCCTAAAAAAGCGATAACTCCCCAGAGGATAACAGGTATACTGCTGAACAGGTCTATCAATATCCCCCCGATTAAAGGTCCAAATGACCAGCCTAAAGCATAGGCAAGCCCATACCCCCCCATATACAATCCGTGATGTTTCTCCCTGGAAAGGTTAGCTGCTATTGCCATAGAGGCTGGCAGGACTGCGATCTCGGATAAGGAGATAAGCAGCATACAGAAGAAAAGCCAGGCAAAGGAGTTCGAGAACCCGAACAGAAAATAGCCAGCAGAATACCCTAAGCTTCCCCAGAGAAGGACGCGGGTTAAGATCTTAGACTGGGTAAGCTTGGAGGCGGGTAACTGGAATAGAATAACTATAGCGCCATTAAGGGTATAAAGAAAACCTAATTGCGCTTCAGAGATGCCCACGTAATCGACTGAGAAGACAGATATAGTTGAGACCAGCTGGCCAATAACCACAAAAAGCAGAAGAGAGACCGAACAGTAAAGCAAAAAGAGATGGTCGGCTTTCAGTTTACCCAGATCCTTGAAAGTGAATTTTTCCTTGTAGGGATCAGGTTTAACTGACTCAGTGAGGAAAATAAATATCAGGGCAGATGAAAGGAAGGTCAGGATTCCGCCAATCACAAAAAGCAGGGGATATGAGGCTGAGGCTAAAAATCCGCCGATCATAGGCCCAATAGCCCAGCCGGTATTCCCCCCGATGCGCAGGATGCTGTAAGCTTCCACCCTTTTCTCCCGGGGCACAATATCTGCCGCCATGGCATTTGCCACTGGCTGATAGAAACCACCGAACATCCAGTTCAAGATAACCATCAAGGACCAGAGGTAAAAACTCCCTCCTCTATAAGCCAGGACAGCCATAAAGAGGAAGACGAATCCCCGCAGGAGCTGCGCCAGCCCCATTATTTTAACCCTGCCCAGTCGATCCGAGAGGTCCCCCCCGATCAGCCCCAGGAGTGCACGGCTTATGGCCGCAGCTCCGAAAAGCGTTCCCACCAGGCTCATGGGGATCTTCATCTGATTATGGAAATAGATGCTCAGATAGGGGATGACCATGGCAAATCCCATAGCAGATACCAGCCATCCGGAGAATAGCACCCAGAGCCTGTAATCGTAGCTTTTTATGAAATTTGAAATTCTGACGAGCTGATTTCTATACATATCAATAACTTAACCTAATAGTCAAAATTTCTGCTAAGATAAGCAGGAATAGCGATAATCGCAATCTGTTTCTTCTCAAGAGAACATCGAGTCGGATTCTCTGCACCTGAAAATATCGGGTAATTCTTTTTATGGGACTTAAAATTATTCTTGACTTCTTTCAAATATGGTGTTATGATTTTAAAAAACGTGTCACTAAAGGAGAAAAGATCGTGAGCCAGACCATAAGATTCGGAATATCCCTGCCCAAGAGCTTGCTTGCCCGCTTTGACCGCCTGATCTCCTTCAGAGGATATGCCAACCGCTCGGAGGCGATAAGGGACCTGATCAGGGAGTATCTGGTGGAGAGGGAATGGGAGCAGGGTGAAAAAACGACCGTGGGGACGGTCAGCCTGGTCTATGACCATCATAAACGGGAGCTGGATAAATCCCTGACCGACCTGCAGCACCAGCACTACGATTCCGTGATCTCAGCCCTTCACGTTCATCTGGATAAGCACAACTGTCTGGAGGTGGTGGTCCTAAGGGGCAAATCGAATAATATCAGAAAAATAGCTGACAGCCTTATCAGCACCCGGGGAGTAAAATACGGCAAGCTGACCTTAGCTACTACGGGTGAAAATTTAGCCTGAGAGGAGAGTAGGATGAGAGTAAAAATAATACTGGTTCTGTTAGTATACGCTTTTTTTATAAATAAGCTTTTAGCCGAAGATAAAGCTGACTCGTTAAAAGTCTATTACCTGGAGGATGTGACCGTGACGGCAAAAAGATCTATGGCGAAACTGAGAGATTGTTCAGCCAGCATAAGTCTCCTGAACAAGATCGATATCGAGGGGTCAAATTCCAACAACGCCATAGATGTTCTGAATTACCTGCCAGGTGTTTTCATCCAGAAGACCGGAGATTTCGGAAGGGCGGATATCGATATAAGGGGGATCGGCAGCCAGGGCAGAAGGATAGCAGTTCTGATTGATGGCAAGCCGCAGAAGATGAGCCTCTTCGGGTGTGCGGTAACCCATTCCCTGCCCTTAAGCAATGCGGAGAGAGTCGAGCTGGTAAGGGGTCCCTCCTCTGCTCTCTACGGCTCGGATGCCTTAGGCGGAGTGGTGAATATAATCACCAGCAAAGGGAAAGATGCACAAACGGATTATACTTTCTCCTATGGCTCATTCGATACCTATGTCAATCGTCTGAGGGTGGGAGCCAATCTGAAGGATTTCGATTTCTACGCCACGGCGGATAAAAGGAAAAGCAGTGGACACGTGGATAATTCGGGTTACGACGGTGAGGAATATTCCCTTAACATGGGGTATCTTTTTACGGAAAAAATGAACGGGGATTTCAGCGCAAGATATTTCAAAGGACACAAGGAAGAGCCACTACCTTCTGCTGCCGGAACCTGGAACGATTACGAAAGAGCAGGGGCAAGCCTTGATCTGGAAAATAAATTCTCAGAGGATTGGAAAGGGGAACTCAGCTTCTATTCAAATTGGGGAGAGCATGTCTTCTCCGATGGCTGGCATTCAAAAGATTTAACCTACGGACTGGACCTTCAGGTAAACGGGACTCTTTCGGAAAACAATAATCTGATAGTCGGCTCCGGGTGGCGGTATCTGAACGGGAAAAGACTGAGCCAGCCGGAAGGGGAATGGAACAGGGATCAATACTCGGTTTTTCTGCAGGATGAGCAGATGTTTTTACAAAGGCTGCTTCTGAGCCTAGGTGGAAGATATGACCATGATGGAATCAGCGGGGACGGTTTCTCCGCCCATTCGGGGGTGGTATTTGACCTTTTCAGCAATACCTTGCTTCGTCTGTCAGTAAACCAGGGGTTCAGGTATCCCCAGATAAATGAGCTTTACATGTTCCCCTCTTCAAACGAGAAACTTAAATCCGAGAGGGTGTGGAATTACGAAGCCGGAATGAATCAAAAACTCTTTTCCGGGCTGAGCCTGGATCTTACTGGTTTCATAATGAAGGGTGAGAACCTGATCGAAGTAGGTACAAACCCGGTACCCCCTCCTATGTATCTTTTTCAGAACATCGGCAAGTTTAATTTCAAAGGTGTAGAAGCAGGAGCCCGTCTGGAAGAGTATAAGCTGAACGGGCAGGTCTACTACTCACACCTGGACACCCAGGGTAAAACCCAGGGCAGGCCAGAGGATAAGCTCAGTCTGAAAATAAGGCTCCATTCAGCCAAAGGTTCCCTATCCTTAGACGGTCAGTATGTCTGGAACTATTATGCCAAAGACCATCATCAGGAGAAGCTGGATGAGTTTTTTGTGTTGAATTCCAAGTTGTCCTATAAGATTACCAGCTACTTTGAGCTTTTCGCGGGAGTGGAAAATATCCTGGATGAACCGTATCAGGTTTACGTTGACCTTCCCAGCGGCTCCGGGGTTTACCAGATGCCCCAGAGAAGCTTCTCTGTTGGTTTTAAGATAAATCGGTAAGGTATAAATTTGATAGCTACTCTATATCTCTTGTAAACATTCCCCGTCCGGGCCTGTTAAGCAATTCTGGAGAATACTTGCTCATTGGAAAAACGGCCGATAAGAGTATAAGGAGCTTAACGAATATAAATTCAAATCTCCAAAGTATATAATCATTTTATAGTTAGCCCCCATATAGTATTTGAACAACACAAAATAACTTTCAAAAATTATTTACAATTTTGGAACTTAATCTATTTTATTTGTGTAATTATGTATTAGTAAGGGTAAGATTTAGCCCGCAGAGGTTCTATAGCTTAATAAAAAGGAGGAAATATGCACAAGCTACAAATTCGTATTATTGTTCTCTTTGTCTTAATATTGGCTTTTGTCCTTTCCGCTGATGCTCAAAAGTCGCCCAAGATCCCCGAAACACCTTCAGGCAAACTATTGAGCTATCTTTTGAAGGCGTTTAATTCCGGGGATGAGGAACAGTGGAAAAATTTCATTCGTGACCACTGGAAGGAGAAAGAGGGGCTGTTTGAACGCCGTCTTGGTTTTTTTAAACAGGTTTACTCAGATGTAGGCGGCGTGGCTCTTTATCGGATTGAAAATTCAGAGGAATATTCTATTTCTGCTCTGCTGCAAGCCAAGAGTCCCAGTGGTCCTTTAGTTGCATGGGTAGTTCTGATGCTGGAGGCTGATACTCTACCTCCGCATAAGCTGAATCACTTATCTGTCCGGCCAGGAGAGGAACCCGGGTTTGAAGTACCGACAGGAAACCTGACAGAAAAACAGATAATCGATTTCCTTGACCGCTATCTGGATAACCTGGTATCAAAAGACCGCTTTTCCGGTACGGTGCTGATTGCCAAAGATGGAAAGCCGTTCTATACCCGGGTATATGGACTGGCTTGCAAGCGGTACGATGTCCCCAACAAGCTCGATACCAAATTCAACTTAGGCTCGATGAACAAGATGTTCACCGGGGTAGCCATTATGCAGCTGGTGGAACAGGGTAAAATCTCTTTGAATGACACTGTGGGTAAATACCTGCCAGACATTCCCCGCAAGGAGATCGCCGAGAAAGTGACCATACATCATCTTTTGACCCACACTTCCGGGATGCAGGATTACTGGGAGGAGATGTTCGATTCCCACTGGTGGGAGATTAAGACCGTAAGCCAATACGCAGACCTGATCTTCGATGATACCCTGCTCTTCGAGCCGGGCTCGGATTTTCATTACAGCAATTCCGGTCCCATCGTTCTGGGGATGATTATAGAGAAGGTCACCGGGCAGGACTATTATGATTACATCAGGGAACATATCTACAAGCCAGCCGGTATGATCAATTCCGATTGCTACGAGGTGGATATGGATGTGCCGAATCTGGCTATCGGCTACACCAAGATAAACTATGATGGGACACCCAATCCAGGAGGTCAATGGCGCAATAATCTTTTCCTTCACGCCATCAAAGGAGGTCCGGCAGGAGGCGGATACTCCACGGTCGAGGACCTGTTGAGATTCGATATCGCCCTGCGCAACAATAAGCTCCTCAGCAAAAAATCTTTTGATATGTTAACCACGGGCAAGACAGAAAGAAGCCCTGGGGTTATGTATGCTTATCTTTTCGGGGATCGAACGGTAATCGGTCAGCGAATTGTGGGACACGGGGGAGGAGCACCGGGTATCAATGCGATCCTGGATATGTATCTGGATAACGGTTATACCGTGGCGGTGATGGCTAATTACGATGAAGCTGCAGGGATGGTGTCTGAAAAGATTGAAAAGCTACTGGCTCGGTAAAAAGACATTTATAGAAAAAAAGTGGAGAAAAACTCCACCCCTACGCGATTGATCTACCTTCCACGCTTGAGTTTGGCTCCGATTATGAACATCATCCCTGAATCCCGGGTTATAGGCTCATCCTTCACCGAGCCATATCCCTGAATATCAACAAACCCGGCTGATTTGAACATAGCGATTAGCTCGTGGTAGGAATACATCCGTATTTTCACCTCGTGGGAGGTCTCCTTTCCATTTTTCACGAAATACCAGATACTGCGTGAAGTAGAGGTGTCATAGTCGAAATCTCTTTTTTCTAATACTTTCACCTTACCTGTCTGAAACCAATCACTGGGGGAAAAATTTGCTATGATCCAGTCGCGGTTTATAAGATGCAACATAAATTTTCCGCCAGGCTTGAGCGCCTGATACATTTTCCTTAAAACCAGAAGATTATCTGATTCTTTCTCAAAATAACCGAATGAGGTCCAGATATTGGCACAAGCATCGAACTGGTTCCTAAAATTAATCCGTCGCATATCGCAGCAAACCAGTTTAATCTTCAAACCGAGCCTTTTGACTTTTTTCTCAAACTCTTCCAGGTAGGAGGGGGTGATGTCAACTCCGGTTACCTTTACTCCTTTTCTGGCTAAGGGCAGGGCAATCCTGCCTATACCGCAGGGGCAGTCCAGAAATTTTTTACCAGATGAAAGATTGAGCTTTTTGATTATATAATTAACCTGGGCATTGGTACTCTTTTTTGAAACCCTGTTAAAAACAAAACGAAACGCAGGGAAAAAATCATGCCACCACTCGGATTCTTTTTTCATCTTAACACCTCTTTTTTGAGATGGTCAGTTGGTTAAGCTAAAATGATTACATTATGTGAATTTTTAGTTTTGTCAAGTGAAAAGAGGTTGAGGACCTCGCCTCCGGCGAGATTTTCAACCTGATTTCTTCCTGGTAAAGAGAGGAGATGATCTTGCCCTTACCTCTCCTGCGGTGAGAGGGCAAAAAAATATCCCCTCCTTTTTGAGGAGGGGATAAAGGAGAGGTTATTAAAAATGAAATCCTGAGCAGGGGTTTTACGCTTCTCCCATAAATGGATACTTAAAATCAGTTGGCGGCAGGAAGTTCTCCTTGATGGCACGGGGTGAGGTCCACCTTATCATATTGTGCAGGGCGCCGGCTTTGTCGTTTGTGCCGGAAGCTCTCGCCCCTCCAAAGGGCTGCTGCCCGACCACTGCTCCGGTGGGCTTATCGTTGATGTAGAAGTTTCCTGCGGCGTAGCGTAAGATATCTGTAGCAACTTCTACAGCTTTCCGGTCAGTGGCAAAGATTGCACCGGTCAAGGCATAAGGAGAGGTCTCGTCACACAGATGCAAAGTCTTTTCGAAATCCGAGTCCTCATAAACATAAATAGTCATCACCGGACCGAAGATCTCCTCCTGCATAGTCTTGAATTTGGGATTGGTGGTTTCGATCACCGTGGCGTCGATGAAATAGCCTTTGGAATCATCGCAGTTACCACCTATGATGATCTTGGCATCGGAGGCGTTTTTGGCATAGTCGATATACGATTTTATACTGTCGAAGGCACCCTTATCGATAATAGCATTCATAAAGTTGGTGAAATCACAGGGGTCACCCATCTTGATTTCCTTGATCTGCTTTGAAAGTATCTCCTTTATCTCCGGCCAGAGTGATCTGGGTATATAAGCCCTGGATGCGGCTGAGCATTTCTGTCCCTGGTATTCGAAAGCACCCCTGGTGATAGCTGTGGCGACCTGAGAAGGGACTGCGGAATTGTGCACGAAGATGAAATCCTTTCCCCCGGTCTCTCCCACGACTCTGGGATATGATTTGTATCTGTCGATATTCTGCCCGGTGGTCTTCCACATACCCTGGAAAACAGCGGTGGAGCCGGTGAAATGGATTCCAGCTAAGTTCTCATTGTTCAGGACAACCTCGCTGATCTCGGATGAGTTACCGGTAACAAAATTAATTACGCCTGGCGGCAGGCCCGCTTCGATAAATATCTTCATAAGAAAGTGCGAGGTGTAAAGCACGCTCCTGGCTGGTTTCCAGATTGCCACATTTCCCCACATTGCAGGGGCAGTGGGTAGATTACCGTTAATAGAAACGAAATTAAACGGAGTGACGGCAAAAATAAATCCCTCTAAGGGCCTGTATTCCAGGCGATTCCAGATAGCGGGGTCAGGGTTGTTCGGCTGGATATCGGCTATCATCTGCATATAATAGGCATTGAACCTGAAGAAATCAGCCAGCTCACACACCGCATCTATCTCTGCCTGAAAGGGATTCTTGGAATGCGCCAGCATGGTGGCAGCGTTCATAATATAGCGATAGGGTCCGGCAAGTAAATCAGCTGCTTTCAGGAAAATGGCAGCACGCTGCTCGCCAGGAAGAGCTGCCCAGGTCTTCTGAGCCTTTAGTGCGTAGTCAATTGCTGCCTGTATCTCTTTTTTACTGCCGTGATAGGCATAACCCAAAACCAGATTATGGTCATGCGGGGCGGTCATTTTGACTTTCTTCTCAGTGCGAATCTCCTTGCCGTCGATTACCAAGGGCACTTCGATCTGCCTGGACTTCAGCTCATTCAAAGCGTTTTTCAGCTTCTCCCGCTCCTTTGAGCCGGGAGCATAACTATAGACCGGCTCGTTAACCGGCTGAGGTATACGAAAGCTTTGCATATTTTATCCTCCAAAATGTATTAAGGGTTTACCATACTGTTTTATTCCTCTCCATACGTGAAGAGTCATTGAGGTGTTGAAATGAATATCCTTGCCTCAGGTTTGTTAATTTAACTCTTAAAATAAATTTTTCAAGGATTTTCTTGTAAGTAATGATGTATATGAGCGGATTTGAAGGTCAGGAGTTTTTGACTTACTTTAGTGCTTCCGCTTTTTCAATAGGTAGATCACCCAGGGGGCAATTCTGGTCTCATTCACCCACTTATACGGCTCATTATCCTTGGCTAAGGGCTTATACGTCTTGACCAGTTCCAATCCTGCTTCTTTATAGGCTTCTTGATAAGCTTCATCTGTCCAGAGGATGTCTTCAACAGGTCTTTGATCCTCCACGTCAGTCATTATTATTTTGACCCTGTCTCCACTTTTTGCGTTTCGGTTTTGCGGGAAATCCTTAGTGGTAAAGGAAGCCCACTCGTGTGTATAGATTTCAGGGGACGAGACCAAGTTCACTATCTTTCCCTCACCCCTCAGAAGACTCCCCAGTTCCCTGAACAGCGCAACCTTCTTATCCTTCGTGGGTATATTGTCAAAGGTGAAGGCAGACAATACAAGGTCGTAGGTTTCGTGCTTGAGCTGGCTCAGGCTGTTGTCTTTGACAAGACGATAATCCCCTTGTGGGTCTCTTACATTTGCCTGTTTGAGCATATCCCCGGCTATGTCAACGCCAGTAGTGTCAAATCCAATTTTTTTCAGAAATCTGGTGGAACGTCCTGTGCCGCAGCCGAAATCCAGGGCTTTTCTCCCTCTGACATGTTCGGATATGATCTGGGGCAGATCCCGGTAGGCAAGATAATACGTTCCCGGGAACTCTAATTTAGCATAGGCCTGCGCACGTTTGGCATCGTCATATACATTGTCAAATCGCAAGATCGTCTCCATCTGACAGTTGAGTATGTAAGGAGCTTTATGCTCCTAAGATATAGATTATATCGTTAAGAGTCAAGGACTTCTCGATCTGTTTCATATTCAGATAACTTTAGAAACTCCTGATTATTTTTCCACTTTGGCTTTTAATTCGGCGATCCGCTTTTGAAGCTTGGCAAACCCTGCAGAATCCCATTCAGGCATACCTGCACGCTTTAGCTTTTCCTCGGCTTTCAAGAAATAGGAAAGGGCTTGGCCGGAATTTGCTCCGGAAAGTGCGATTTCACCAAATTCTCTATAGGTTAACCCTTCGAATTCAACTTCATCAATCCTTTCGCACCAGGCTAATACCGGCCGAAGCCATCTCTCTGCATTTGAATTATCCCCATTCAGACGGTAAGCATGACCCACTGCCCAGTCTGCGATGAGCTTGTTTTTCTCGTCACCATAACGCCAGTGGTATTCGCGGGCTTTGAGGTAAGCCTCAAGCGATTCCTTATATTTACCCATATCCTCATAGGTTAAACCTAAATTATTCCATAATGGTCCCAGCCATCGGTAGACCTTACCTTCCTCTGCTTCCTTGATCCCTTTCCTGCCCCATTCGATCTGCTCTTCCTTGGTTCCGGTTATAGCCACCATATGAGCCGCATCCACTGCCCGTTCATGGAGTTTATGTTCACTGCAGTACCGGTACATATCCTTGAAGGTTTCTGTGGCTTTATCCAGTTGATTATCCTGCCACTCGAACCTCCCACGCACGCCTAAATATCTGGACCAGCCAAGAGGTTCCTGGGGGTTGGTAATTTCTTCGGCTCTCTTTATCCAGGGACGGCCTTCCTCTTTTTTGTCCGAGATCAGGTAAGTCCGGGCAATCATAGCATAAGCTTCAGTCAACTGGGAATTTTCTCTGTTTGCTTTTGCCTGATCCATCGCTTGTCTGTAAATCTCACGCGAGGCATCATATTCCCTGCTGTTGAAAAGACTGTCTGCCTTATCCAGAAAGGCCTCAGCTGACATATCGGGCTCCTTTCTCACAGGATATTGAGCTTGAGTGCTGAAGGCTGTTCCCCCAAGGAAGAAACATACCAAGAGCGTCCTAACCAAATTTGATCTGCTCATATCACCTGTCCTTTTAAAGTTAAGGGATGATAACATTTCTATTTCTCGAACAGCTTTTTGTATTCTCCGTAACCTTCCTTTTCCAGGTCCTCCTTGGGAATGAACCTTAACGAGGCGGAGTTGATGCAGTATCTTAACCCGGTGGGTGCTGGTCCATCATCGAACAGATGACCTAGATGCGAATCCCCGTATTTGCTTTTTACTTCGGTTCTTATCATTCC
Organism: uncultured Ignavibacteria bacterium; assembly: GCA_964511075.1. Lineage (GTDB taxonomy): Bacteria > Zixibacteria > MSB-5A5 > MSB-5A5 > RBG-16-43-9 > CAZEDM01. Next base: position 2,758 of record CAZEDM010000005.1, on the reverse strand, counting down.
CAAGCTGGTATCTTTTTTCTCCACGATGTTTTTTGGCTCGAGTGGTTTGAAGAAGCTGGGCCAGCCGGTGCCCGAATTGAACTTGTCCTTGGAGGAAAACAAAGGTTCGCCGGAAACGACATCCACGTAAATACCTTCTTTTTTATTATCCCAGTATTTATTATTGAAAGGCTCCTCGGTCCCGCAATTCTGGGTGACCTGGTATTGCTGGGGGGTTAATTTCTTCTTCAATTCCTCTTCCTTTGGTTTGCTGTATTTTTCCTCCCATTTCTCCTTGATGAAATCTTCTCTACCAGACCCTTTTTTGTATAGCTTATACTGCAGGGTTTTCTTTTGGGAGTAATCCTGATGGTATTCCTCTGCCTTATAGAATTTGGTGAAGGGTATGATCTTAGTGACTACAGGCTTGTCGAACATTCTGGATTTTTCCAGCTCCTGTTTGGATTTCTCCGCCAGGGTTTTTTGCTCCGGATTATGATAAAAGATAGCTGTACGATACTGTGAACCCCGGTCCGCAAACTGTCCTCCTTCATCCGTGGGGTCGATCTGTCTCCAGAAGAGATTCAGCAGCTCCTCATACGATATTTTAAAGGGGTCAAAGGTGATTTGGATCGCCTCATAATGGCCAGTTTTTCCTGTGCTTACCTCCCCATAGGTGGGATTTTCTTTTTGACCGCCGGTATATCCGGAAGTGACTTCGACCACACCCTCTACCCCCTGAAAAGCATCCTCCATACACCAGAAACAGCCACCAGCAAAAGTGGCTTTTTCGTATGTCTTACCCTTTACCTCGCCTTTTTCAGACATTGCAACTCCTCCTATCAGAAATAACAATCCTATCAGGATGATGAGTATTGTCATATTTCTCATCTTGCTTACCTCCTCTCTTGTTAATTATACGAATCGGTTAATCAAATATCCTGAAGTATGCGAACAACTAAAACTCTCTAATCCTTTCTGAATCAATAATCACAGACCCAGTCCCTTAGCCACTCCCTCGCCATCAGGCTGGTTATGCCTGTCAGCATCGCCTGAGATCTTTAGCGGCGGCGATACGCCGTCCGCTGGAACCGGTTGTTTGTTACCTGACCGTTTTTTCACCGCCCTGTCAGAAGCCCTCGAAGACATTTATGCTACGATCATGACAGGTCGAAACGGTCAAGGTTCATGACTTTGTTCCACGCCGCGACAAAATCGCGCAGGAACTTCTCCTGGGAATCCTCACATGCGTAGACTTCCGCCAGAGCCCGGAGCTGGGAGTTCGAACCAAAGATTAAGTCGACACGGGTGTCGGTCCACTTGAGTTCCCCCGTTGCGCGATCACGACCCTCGAATACGTCACCGTCTTCCGAGGTTGCCTTCCACTCCGTACTCATGTCGAGCAGGTTCACGAAGAAGTCGTTGGTCAGCTTCCCGGGGCGCTGGGTGAAGACGCCGTGTTGGGTCTGGCCGAAATTGGTATTCAGGACTCGCAGGCCGCCAATGAGAACCGTCATCTCAGGAGCGGTCAGCGTCAGCAATTGCGCCCGGTCGACCAGCAGTTCCTCGGCCGATACAGAGAACTTGGTCTTGAGGTAGTTGCGAAAGCCGTCCGCGATCGGCTCGAGCACGCCGAAGGAGACCACGTCGGTTTGCTCCTGCAAGGCGTCCATGCGTCCCGGCGTGAAGGGAACCGTCACCTGGTGACCGGCATTCTTTGCAGCCTGCTCGATGCCCGCGCAACCGGCCAGAACGATCAGGTCAGCCAGTGATACCTTCTTGCCATCGGACTGCGCGCTGTCGAACGCACTCTGGATGCCCTCTAAGGTCTTGAGCACCTTCGCCAGCTGGACGGGCTGGTTGACTTCCCAATCCTTCTGCGGCGCCAGACGAATGCGGGCACCGTTGGCACCACCGCGCTTATCAGAGCCACGGAAGGTGGACGCCGAGGCCCAGGCGGTCGAAACCAACTCCGAGATAGACAGCCCTGAAGCCAGGATCTTGCCCTTGAGGGAGGCGATGTCCTGTGCCTCAATCAGTTTGTGATTAACTGCAGGGATGGGGTCTTGCCAGATGAGCTCCTCTGCCGGAACCTCCGGCCCGAGATAGCGTGTGCGCGGGCCCATATCGCGGTGTGTCAACTTGAACCACGCCCGGGCGAACGCATCTGCTAACTGGTCCGGGTTCTCGAAGAAGCGCCTTGATATTTTCTCGTAAACCGGATCGAACCGCAGAGCAAGATCCGTGGTCAGCATGGATGGCGCGTGACGCTTTGATTGGTCGTGCGCATCTGGAATCGTGCCGGCGCCTGCGCCACCCTTAGGCTTCCACTGGTACGCACCAGCCGGACTCTTGATCAGTTCCCATTCATATTTAAACAGGATCCTGAAGAAGTTGTTACTCCACTTCGTTGGCGTGTTGGTCCAGGTGACTTCCAGACCGCTGCTGATCGTGTCAGCGCCTTTGCCCGTGCCAAAGCTGCTCTTCCAGCCGAGACCTTGCTCCTCGATACCTGCAGCTTCTGGCTCAGGCCCAACATGTTTCGCATCGCCGGCACCGTGGGTCTTGCCGAAAGCGTGGCCACCCGCGATGAGTGCCACCGTCTCCTCGTCGTTCATCGCCATACGAGCGAAGACCTCGCGGATATCTTTGGCCGCGGCGAGCGGGTCCGGGTTGACGTAGATCAGGCCCATCTGCACGGCAGCGAGGGGATTTTCGAGTTCTCGGTCACCGGAGTAGCGCTTGTCGCCAAGCCACTCGCTCTCGGCCCCCCAGTAGA